>NZ_SUMC01000047.1 GCF_005047355.1 Actinacidiphila oryziradicis | reverse complement strand
TCTGCCCCGAGACACAGCTCGCTGCTCCATGCCCGCACACCCTGCCATCTCACGCACAGCGAGTCGAGGTTCCTGCGCCACCGGCGTGGCTGGAATTCCGCCCTGCACGCCTCCAGGACCACCTCGGGGTCAAGGGGTCGCAGGTTCAAATCCTGTCGTCCCGACGGTGTCAACAGGCCAGAGGCTGTTCTCAGCAGAGCTGGGAGCGGCCTCTGGTGTTTCCGCAGGGCTGGCACGCGAAGTCGGCCCACGGCACCTGGTGGGACTCCAGATGGATACGAAGATCAGCCGCCGCGGTTGTCGGCGACGACCGTATGGGCGACCAGCCCGTGGCTCATAGCCTCGATGACGGTGGCGGCCTGCTCTTGCCCAGGTGCCATCCCGCTGTTCGCTCACGGGCGGGTGGGATCGAGCCCCCAGCACGCCAGGGCTGACGCCGCCCTCAGCGCGGACTGCACGTCGTGCTCCCCGGCACTCGACACCGGTCTACCGGTCTACCGGTCCGGCCATGGGCTCTCGGGTAAGGAGGAGTCGTGAAGAACCACGCGCCTGACCACGTCGTACATGTCCGGGGCGCGGGTACACGGCCGGGCGGTTCTCCTTCAACGTGCCGGAGGGGCGGTGCGACCTGCCAGGGTGAAGGGTTCGTCGCGGTCGAACTGTTGTTCCTGCCCTGGACCTACGCGCCGTGCCCGGCCTGCCACGACCTGGGCCCGGGCGGCGGAGACGCGGGCGGCCGGGTGGTCGCCACAGGCCCTCCCACCGGGGTCGCCAAAGCCAAGGGCAGCGCCACCGCGCCCTACCTCGCGGGCCGGCTCGTGCGCTCCTGAGCGGGTGAGCTGTCCGACCACGGCTCACACCTGTACATGCTCGACGGGATGCGTATTCGTACAGTCCCGCCGCCAGCACCACCCCCACCAATCCCGACGGAAACACGTATATCACCAGAATCGACTGGAACACGGGATCCGTCAGCGACCGCCAGCTCACCAAAGCGGGCCAGAGCCTCTACTACCGCGAGCCCGAGGGCCTCGCCATTCAGATCCCGGACACCAGCAGCGGCACCGCCGCCTGCCGCCTGCCGCCTCGCCATGGGTTTCGCGTCCGAGAACTCGTACACCACCCCGATAAGATGGCCAGCTTCTACTACAAGATCAGCCTGGTCTGATCACCACTCGCCCCCCGAGGTGCACCCCCGCATGCACAACACATCCGACATCTCTGCCGGCGCATCCGTCCGTCAGGAACCGGCGGCGACGCCGGCCACCCCGGCGGCGCTGCATCGTGGGATCACGCTGCTCGCCGTCATCAGCCTGTTCATCGGTACGCGCGGTGACTGGTCGACGGCGATGGCGGTACGGCCGGCGGTCGGCGGGGTCATCACGCTCGCTTACGCGGGCATCCTGATCCTGGGCATCCTGGCGCTGACCATGCGCACCCGCACCGCGCTGACCCGGGTCGACGCGGGGGCGCTGCTGCTCGGCATCGTCCTGGCGCTGTGTTCGTACGCCCTCAGCCACGCGCCGAACGACGAGACCGTGCTGATGACGCAGGCCACGCACGAGCTGGTGCACGGGCATCTGGTGTACGGCCAGGAGTGGCCGTGGGTCTTCGAGCACAGCCACGTCGGGGTGACGAAGACGATGTCCGGGGGCGCCGACTACTCGTTCGCGTATCCGCCGCTGGCGGTCCTGCTGAACGCGCCCGTTTACGCGCTCATCGGCGCGAAGGCCGTCACGCTGGTGCCGACCGCCCTGCTGGTCCTCGGCGCGGTCGCGCTGTGGGTGCTGCTGCCCGCGCCGTGGCGGTCGGCGGCCACGGCGGTCTGCCTGGGTTTCCCGATGCTGAAGGGGTACGCCGCGATGGGCTATCCGGCGATCCCGGCGCTGGTGCTGCTCATTCCCGTGGTGGTCCGCTGGCCCCGCATCGGTACCGGGGGACGGCTCAGCCGCGCGGACATCGTACGCGCGTGCTGTCTCGGGGCGGCCTGCGCGACGCAGCAACTGCCGTGGTTCCTGGCGCCGTTCCTGCTGGCCGGCCTGTACGCGGTACGGCGCGGCGAACTGCCGGCGCGGGCCGCGCTCGCCGTCGTCGCGCGCTTCACCGGGATCACGGTGGTCGTCGCGCTCGCCGCCAACGCGTACTTCATCGCGCAGAGCCCAGGGGCCTGGCTCAGGGGGCTGGCGCTGCCGTTCACGCAGCACGGGATCCTGCACGGGCAGGGCATCATGGGCATCTCGTACTACTTCAGAGACGGCAGTGACCGGCTGGACTTCTACTCGTACGGGAGCATGCTGCTGGCCGCCGGGCTGCTGGGGGTGTTCGTGCTCTTCGTCAGGCGGTTGGGCGCGGCGGCCACGGTGCTGCCGTGGTGCGCTTTCTACCTGGCCACGCGGTCACAGGACGGCTATTACCTGATGATGACGCCGCTGTGGGTCGCGGCCGCCGCCACCGCGCCCGTCACGGCCTTCGAGTCCGCGTGGCAGCCACGGCTGCCGTTCCCGCGGCGGCCGGCGGTGAGCGCGGCGCTGGCGGCGGCGGTGCTGCTGCCCGCCGTCGCGTGCGTGGCGGTCGCGGCCGGCAGCGGGCCGCCGATCCGGCTGGCGGTCGGCGGAGTGCGGGCGGACGGCACCGGCATCACGTCGCTCACCGTGCGGGCGACCAATACCGGCGGCACCGCTCTCGCTCCCCACTTCGCGACCAGCACGAGCGAGAGCGCCTCCGGCTACTGGACGGTGCGCAGCGGCCCTGCCGTGCTGCGCCCGCACCAGTCGGCGCACTACGTACTCGTCCCGGGCGCCGGACCCTTCCCCGTCCCGCACCGGGCCCGCCTGCGGGTCCGGCTGCGGGTGTTCACGGACCGGCCGCAGACGCTGAGCAGCACGGACATCCACGTACCGAAGCGGTAGCGCGGCCGCGTCACTCGCGCGGGCCGGCCGTCGCCGCGGGCTCGGAGCCGGAGGCGCGCAGAGTGCCGTGGCCCGCCTTGCGCAGTGGGGTGCGGCGAGCGTCGTCTTCTTGTAGTGGCGCCGCGGCACCACGTCCTGGGGGAAAGTGAGCTGCTGGTTCATCCGCTTCAGGGCGGCGGGCATCTCCCGCACCCGGGTCGGGAAGTTGTGGCTGCCGTTCTGCGGCAGTATCGACACGACCCGCATGGGCGCCCTGACAGCCTTGCTGAAGGCCATGGTCCGCGCGTAACCCCGCTCGCCGTGCTGGCGGTTGATGACCAGCACCGAGACGTGGAGTGCGGGCAGGTGCTCGAGCCGGCGGTGTAGACGCGGGGGTTGCGCATCGTCAGCTGGAGGGCGCGGTTGCCGCCGGAGGAGTAGTCCATCACGCCCCAGGCGCCGGCGTCGTGGCCGACCCGGTGGACGGACTTCAGGGCGTACGGGAGGTCCTTGCTCAGGAAGGTCTCGGTCTGCGGCCCGCCCGGCACGTCGACGCACCCGGTGTCGCGCGGCGGGGCCCTCGAAGCGGTGACCGCGGCGCGCGCAGGCCTGGTTCAGGCGGGGTAGGCATGGGTCTGTGCGGCCTTGACAGTGGCCCAGACGGTGGCGCCGGGGGCAAGGCCGAGTTCGGCGACGGCCACAGTGGTCAGGTCTGCGGTCAGCGGCAGTTCACCGCTGACGTCGATGCGGATCTGGTCACCGTGGGATTCCAGGCCGGCGATCCCGCCGCGCCAGATGTTGCGGGCGCTGGAGTCGGGCCGGTCGCGGTGGAGGGTGACGGCGCTGGGCGGGAACGCGACGAAGACCGGTCCGGCCAGCTCTTCCGTGGTGGTGATGGCCGGGCCGTTGTCGAGGCGGACGGTGTGGCCGTCGGCGTGGCCCTGGTAGAGGTTGAGGCCGACCAGACGGGCGATGTAGTCGGTGCGGGGACGGCGGGCGATGTCGGCCGGAGTGCCCTCCTGGACGATCCGGCCGTGCTCGATGACGACGAGGCGGTCGGCGAGCACCATGGCGTCCAGCGGGTCGTGGGTGACCAGGACCGCGACGGCCTCGAAGGCGGCGAGGTGGCGACGGAGTTCGGCCCGTACGTCGAGGCGGGTGCGGGCGTCCAGAGCGGCCAGCGGCTCATCGAGGAGCAGCAGGCGGGGGTGGGTGGCCAGGGCGCGGGCGAGGGCGACGCGTTGGGCCTGGCCGCCGGAGAGCCTGCGGGGCTTGGTCGTGGCATGGTCGGCAAGGCCGAGCCGCTGGAGCCAGTCGGCGGCCTGGGCGCGGGCCTCGGCTTTCGGCGTGCCGTGGCAGCGGGGGCCGAAGGCGACATTCTCCAGGGCGGAAAGGTGCGGGAAGAGCAAGTAGTCCTGGAAGACGACGCCGGTCGGGCGGGCCTCAGGCGGGGTGTTCAGTCGCTGGGTGGGGTCTTCCAGGGTCCGGTCGTCCAGCCGCAGATAGCCGTCGGTGAGCGGGGTGAGGCCGGCCAGGGCGCGCAGGGCGGTGGTCTTGCCGGCGCCGTTGGGACCGAGCAGGGCGAGGACGTCGCCGGGAGCGGCGGCCAGGCGCAGGTCGAGGCAGAAGGCGTCGCGCTCCACCACGAGGTGGGCGTCCAGGCCCGTGCCTGTCGCCTCGGCTTCCACCGGGGTCGTCTTGCCGGTCTGGGCGGGCGGGGAGTTCATGGGGCGGCCATCCAGCGGTCGCGCAGTCCGGCCAGGACGGCGATGGATACGGCGAGCAGGACGAGGCTGAGGGCGATGGCGGCGGCCGGATCGTCCTGGAGGGCGAGATAGACGGCAAGCGGCATCGTCTGCGTGCGGCCGGGGAAGTTGCCGGCGAAGGTGATGGTGGCGCCGAACTCGCCCAGCGCCCGCGCCCAGGCCAGCACGGCGCCGGCCGCGACCCCCGGCGCGATCAACGGCAGCGTGACGCGCCGGAAGGCGGTGAAGCGGGAGGCTCCGAGTGTCGCGGCGGCCTCCTCGTACCGGGAGTCGGCGGCCCGCAGGGTGCCCTCGACACTGATGACCAGGAACGGCATGGCAACGAAGGCCTCAGCCACGACCACCCCGGCCGTGGTGAACGGCAGGGTGATCCCGAAGTCGGAGTCCAGCCAGCGCCCGACGACGCCGTTGCGGCCCAGCGCCAGCAGCAACGCCACGCCGCCGACCACCGGAGGAAGCACCAGCGGCAGAGTCACCAGCGCCCGTACGAACCGGCGGCCGGGGAAGCTGGTGCGGGCCAGCAGCCAGGCCAATGGCACACCCAGCACCAGCACCACGGCGGTCGCGGCGGTGGCGGTGACCAGGGACAGCCGCAGCGCCTGCCACACACCGGCACTGGAGAGCTGGCTCGGCAGCGTGCGCCACGGGGCCCGCACCAGCAGCGCCGCCAGCGGCAGTACGAGAAAGACGAGGCCGACCAGGGCGGGCACCAGCAACGCCAGGGGCGCCTGCGCTCGTACCCGGCTCCGGCCCCGTACGTGCCGACGCCACGGCCTGTGGCCGGTAAGGGTCTCGACCGGGGCGTCGGGCGCGGGAGAGGGGGTCACGGGTTGAGGAAGCCCGCCGTCGTGAGGACCTTGGTGCCTTCGGCGGATTCCACCAGGGCGATGAACGCCTTGGCGGCCGTGGCATCGGGCGCGTCCTTGAGCAGCACGATCGGGTAGTTGTTGATGACCTTGGCGGACTCGGGGAACTCCACCCCGTCGACCTTCCCGCCGGCCGCCTTCACGTCGGTCTTGTAGACCACGGAGGCGTCCACCTCCTTCAGCTCCACCTTCGTCAGCGCCGACTTCACGTCGGCCTCGTACGAGACCGGGGTGAGCTTGAGATTGCTCGCGGTCAGCGCGTTCTGCGCGGCGGCGCCGCAGGGCACCGTCTTCGCGCACAGCGCGACCTTCAGGCCGGACTTGGTGAGGTCCTTCAGGGAGGCGATCTTCTTCGGGTTGCCCGGCGGAGTGGCGATCTCCAGTTGGTTGCGCGCGAAGGTGACCGGCGTGCCCGTGGCGTCCTTGGCGTCGGTGACGGTCTTCATCGTCTTGGGACTCGCGGCGGCGAAGACATCGGCCGGGGCACCAGAGGTGATGCTCGCCGCCAGGACGTCACTGCCGCCGAAGTTGAACGTCACGTTGGTACCCGGGTGGGCGGCCTCGAACTCCTTGCCCAGGGCGGTGAAGCCCTCCTTCAACGAGGCCGCGGCGAACACCGTCACCGTCCCGGAGATCTTCGACACCGAGGACGCCGAGGACGCCGACGTGCTGGGAGAGCTGGAGGACCTGTCCGAGGACGAGGAGGAACAGGCGCTGACTGCAAGCAGCACCGCAGTGCCCCCGACGGCCAACTGCAGGGTCCGGCTGCGCGCGAAACGGATCGTCACAGGGTCTCTCCCTCTCTGCCGCACACAATCGCGCGGGTTCACGGTCTTTCCACGACCACGTTGGTCGACTTGATCACGGCAACCGCCGGAACGCCGGGCTCCAGCTTCAGCTCCTCGGCGGACTCCCGGCTGATCAGCGACACCACCCGGAACGGCCCGGCCTGGATCTCCACCTGCGCCGACACATCCCCCAGGATCACCTCGGTGACGATCCCGGCGAAGCGGTTGCGGGCCGAGGACCCGGAGCTGGCCTTCTCCTCACGGCCCAGCTCACGGGCGAACGCGGCCAGGTTCGGGCCGGGGATGATCCGGCGCCCCTGGTCGTCGCGGTCCGCCTGCAGCCGACCGCTGTCGACCCAGCGCCGCAGGGTGTCGGCGCTGACCCCCATCAAGGCCGCGGCCTCACCGATCCGGTACATGTGCATACGACGATCATAGAGCCGCGTCCGCAAGCACACTGCAGCACTTCCCATTGCATAAGCCCAACGATTTGATGACGGCCGGCAGCAGGTGCGACCCATCCTGGACTGTCGTCCCGTGCCGCGGGGCAGGTATGCCGCCTCTGTACCCGCGTCATGTGACCGGGGTTGCTTCTGCGATGGATGAGTGGCTATCAGTGCCGCACATGCCCAAGGAATCTTGTTTCTGGCTTGCCTGTGCGGATTATTGTCGGCAACGAGTGGGCATGACGGCAGGGTCGGCGCCCGACGCCGGCGTTCCGCGGAGGTGGAAGCCCGTGAGCAGTTGGCCTGTACCCGTCTCGCCTGTTTCCTCCGGCGAGCCTGCTCCCGGGCCGTTCGCCGTGGTCGTCCTGGCTGGTGACCTTGCTCGCCCTGCCCGGCTCAGCGTGCGTGACCTGTATGCCTGGCCGCAGCATCGGGCTCGGGTCAGCTTCGAGTGCGCGACCAGCGGCGTCCAGCACCACTACTTCGAAGGCCCGCTGCTGCACGACGTGCTGTACGCCGCCGGGCCCGGCTTCGACCCGGCCCGCCGCAAGGACCGCCTGCGTTTCCTGATCGCCGTCACCGGTGCGGACGGCCACCACGCGGTGCTGTCCTGGGGCGAGACCGATCCGGACTTCGGTCGCGCGCCCGTCCTGCTCGCCACCCGTATCGACGACACCCCGCTGGACCGGGCCGGCCCGCAACTCGTGCTCCCCCAGGACCGTTGCGGCGCCCGGCACATCAGCGCGATCACCGCCATCCATGTGGACGGCCACTACACGTCACTGACGTGAACCCCGCGACCGCTGACGGGTGCGGTCACTCCCGTCCCGCTCGCACATACGACATGACCTGTCCCGGGGTGTGGACTGTGGCCGGTTCGGTGGGTCAGGGTGAGCCATGCTGCTTCGCCAGTTGGAATACCTGGTCGCCCTCGCCCGGGAACGGCACTTCGCGCGGGCGGCGGCCGCCTGCTACGTCTCGCAGCCGTCACTGTCCGCGGCGATCCGCAAGCTGGAGCACGAACTCGATGTGCCGATCGTGCGGCGCGGCCGCCGCTTCGAAGGCCTGACTCCGGAAGGCGAGCGGGTGCTGGCCTGGGCGCACCGGATCCTGGCCGAGCGGGACGCGCTGCGCCAGGAACTGTCGGCGATGCGCGGCGGCCTGACGGGGACATTGCGGCTCGGCGCGATCCCCACCGCGCTGACCGCCGCCTCTCTGCTGACCACGCCGTTCTGCGAGAAACACCCGCAGGCCCGGGTCAGCCTCGAATCGCTGTCCTCACAGGACATCACCAAACGGCTCGCGGAGTTCGAACTCGACGTGGCGATGACGTACCTGGACGACGACACGCTGCGGCACGTGCGCAGATTCCCCGCTGTACGAGGAGCGCTACATGCTGCTCACCCCCGTCACCGGACCGCTGGCCACGGCGCCGACGGCCAGTTGGGCGCAGGCGGCCGCGCTGCCGCTGTGCCTGCTGTCGCCCCAGATGCGCAACCGGCAGATCGTGGACGAGTACTTCGCCGCCGACGGCGCCACCGCCACCCCGGCCATCGAGACCGACAGCATCGCGGGCGCCACCATGGCACGCCCGACGACGCACCGGGCTCCCGGCGGCCGACGCGCAGGCGGCCGTGGTCGGCCGCCTCCACACCCGGCTTCTACGAGATCGGCCATGGGGACCAGCGGTACAGCCGTTGGCGCCACGGAAGAGCCACCGCAGGGTGATCGACGGGATCCTCTTCCGGGAGCGGACCGGAGTGCCCTGGCGGGATCTGCCTGCACGTTTCGGCAAGTGGAAGACCGTCTACGAACGACTCAGACGCTGGTCGGCGAACGGCACGTGGGACAAGATCCTGCGGGCCGTCCAAGCCGGCGCCGACGCGGCAGGCCGCATCGACTGGTCCATGGCGAGCGTGGATTCCACCTCCTGTCGCGCCCACCAACACGCCGCCGGAGCGCGCAAGAAACCGCCGCGAGTGCCGGGAAGAAGACACACGCCCCGACAGCACCGCCCCGACGAGGGACTCGGACGCTCCCGGGGCGGACCGACCTGCACGATCCATCTGGCCGGTGAAGGTAGGCGCCGCCCGCTGTCATTCGTGATCACACCAGGGCAGTGGGGCGACGCACCGCATCTCATTCCAGTCATGGAAGGCATCCGCGTCGCCCGCCCGGGCGGCGGGCATCCTCGCACCCGCCCCGATCACCTCGGCGGCGACAAGGCGTACAGCTCCCGCCGCAACCGCCGCTACCTGCGCAGACGCCACATCAAACACACCATCCCCGAGCCGAAGGACCAGCGGGCCAACCGCAAGCGCCGGGGCAGCAAAGGCGGTCGGCCCGCCGGCTTCGACAAGACGATCCACAAGCGTAGGAGCGAGGTCGAGCGGACGATCAACAGGCTCAAGAACTTCCGGGCCGTGGCCACGAGGTACGACAAGCGGGCTTCCACGGCACGTCACCGTCGCCGCGATCTGGCTCTGGCTTCGTCCGTGATCCGCCGGACAGAACCTGGCGGTGAGGCGCTCGAAAACCAGTGGAACAGCGCCGCTGTGCGCCATTACCGTGCTGCCGAACCAAGCCGTCTAGTCAAGGACGTGCCGTTGTACACCCTGTGAGACCTCCCGAGCGCTGAATCGTCGCGCGTCGCACATGTGCGCCGCGCTCCTTTTTGCTGCGGACTTCTCACTGAAACCGGTGTACTTCTGTGCTCAAAAACTGGGTGGTCGTGCCCACCTGCCTGCCGCTCGTTCTCCACCGTTGCCACGCGTGCGCGTCCGAGCGCTTCCGGGCAAGCGGTAAATTTCGCGTCAACGCAAACCACAAGCTCATCGACGCCTGGCTCCTCGCGCTCTGTACCGCTTGCGGGGAAACTGCAAAGCTCACGGTCCTGGAGCGGATGAATGTGCGCTCCGTACGACCTGAGCTGCTGGACCGGCTGCATGACAACGACCCTGGCCTGGCAGCTGAGCTGCTCCAGGATCCGGTCGTGCGGCGCCGTAATCGCATCGCCCTCGACTGGGACAACGCCTGGCGCCTCGACACCGGCGGATCGGATCACCTGGACCGCGAGGTGATCGACGTCTCGGTCCGCTTTGCGGCGCGGATCCCTGTCCGGCCGGTGCGACTGATCGCTGAAGGTTGCGGTCTTTCGCGGGCCGAGGTCGAGAGACTGATCACGGAGGGGAAACTCGTTTCGGCAGCCGGCTGAGCGGCAAGCTCTCCGGCGACTTCACCTTCACGCTCAAGCGCTGAGCCCTCCTCGGGACCAGGGGCCTGTCCGGCAAGATCCGCCGGACAGGCCCTAGCACAGGCGATCGGCCTGGTGCCGGGGTTCTGCGGAAGATCCTCGATCACTGGCGGAGGGTGGCTACCGTCCGCCGCATGCCGGTGGAATTTCTGACTGCTGAGCAGGCCAAGGCCTACGGGAAGTTCACCGAGGAGCCGACGAGGCCCGAGCTGGAGCGGTTCTTCTTCCTCGACGATGAGGACCGGAAGCTGATCGCGAAGCGGCGTGGTGACCACAACCGGCTCGGCTTCGCCCTCCAGATGTGTACGGTCCGCTACATCGGGCTGTTCTCGGAGGACCCACTGGCCGTGCCGTGGCCGGTGGCGGAGCACCTGGCCGCGCAGCCGGAGATCGAGGACGTCTCCTGCGTCAAGGAGTACACCGAGCGGTTGAAGACGGCGTACGAGCACGCGTGGGAGATCCGCGACGTGTACGGCTACCACCCGTTCGAGGACCACGCTCAGGCCGGAGGTTCCGGGCGTTCCTGCACGGCCGGGCGTGGACGGCGCACGCCGAGGGGCCATGCGACGGACAAGAAGGCACACATCTTCGCAACCTTCGTCTCAGCCACCGACTGCCGGCAGGAGTTGGCGGTCGCGGAAAAGGGAAACCCGGGGAGAGGCACTGCACGGAGCACACCAGGTTTTGTGCCGTCTGCGCACGCGGTGAGATTTGACTGCAACAACCCGGTCGCATGTTCCTGACTCACCTCGGAGATGTCCCTGCAAGGTCCGGGGCGGGCGGCGCTACCGGGTCCGGGACGGTGGTGCGTCCCCCCGGTCAGGCGAGCATGTCAAGGTGGAGCGCCCGGTCCGCCCGGGGCGGTTTGGCCGATGGCCGTGCCCCGGGAGCGTTGAGTGCGCGCCGGGCACGGCCATCGGTGGTGGGGGTCAGCGCGACGCGGTCGCCGACTTCGTAGTGTGGAGCAGCTTGCCATTGGCGTCGTAGGCGCGGACGACGGGGCTGCTGTTATCGGTGCCGCTGGGCTGGGGGATCACGTCGGAGGAGAACCAGACGCCGTTGGACATCTGGGCGTTGTGCGCCTTCTGGCCGCTGTACTGGACGGTTACGCGGGCAACGCCGTTCGTGTAGTGACCCATGACGGTGGCGCTGTAGACGGACTTGCCCTTGCCGTCCAGAGTCGGACTGCCGACGCCGCCGGTGTTGTACTCCAGGGTGACGGGAGTCGTGATGGCGGTGATCGGGGAGAGCCAGGCCTCGCGGCCGTTGGGGTTGGCCGCGTCGTCCGGGACCGAGCAGCTGACGACCTCTCCGCTGCGGCTGCCCTTGCCGATGTACCAGGTGGCCAGCCCGTCCTCCATCGCCCGGTAGAGGTGCGGGACGGCGATCACCACGCGGTAGTCCGAGGCTGCTTCGGTGAGCTTGGGGTGGCCCAGCCAGCTGCCGGAGTCCAGCTTCCCCGTCTCACCGGCCTTCAGGCAGGCGGTCAGCTCGTTCTTGGCCTTGGCGGCCGGGATACCGTTCAGCACCGGGAGGCTGTCGGCAGACCGGGTTACCACCGCCGGAGCGGCGGCGGCCGGCCCCGTGGGGCGGTTGGATCCGTGCAGGGCGAGGCCACCACCGACCGCGCCGGCCGCGATCACGGCGGCCGCCGCGGCGAACGGCACCCAGCGGCGCAGGCTGCGGATCAGGAGCGCGCGATCGTCGGCGGCCGGGGCCGTGGTCACGTAGTCCAGGGAACTGGACGGGCGGAGGTCGGACATGGTGGCTCCGATGAGGTCGAGACTGCGGGTGAGGGGCTGGTGGTCGAGGGCGTCGTCGTCCTGCTCGTCCCTGATCAGGGCGAGCAGTTCCGCGTGGCGGCGGTCCTTGTCGGGCAGCGGCCGGTCGGCGGGCCGGTGCGGCAGTCCGTGCATCACGAGGCCCCCAGATCGGGCAGGTCGGCGGATGGGTGGCGGGCCGTCAGAGCATGGCCGAGGCGTTGGCGGGCGCGGGCCAGCCGTGACTTGACGGTGCCCACGGCGATGCCGAGCGAGACGGCGGCGGCTTGCTGGTCCAGGCCGGTCCAGACGCAGAGTTCGATCACGTCGCGCTCGTGGGCAGGCAGCCGCGCGACCGCCTTCCGCAGCCGTGCGAGGTCGGCGGCGTCGTCCACCCGTTCGGCGACGGCCTGGGCGTGGTCGGCGACGTCGGGCTCCGGGGCCAGCCGGCCGAGGGCGGCCCGGTAGCGGCCGAGCGCACGCCGCTGATTGGCTGCCGTGTGGTTGGCCACGGCCAGTAGCCAGGGCAGCACGGAGTCGCGGTCCAGCACCACCTCGTGCCGGCGCCGCCAGGCGTGCAGGAACACCGCCGAGGTGAGGTCCTCGGCGTCGGCCGATGACTGCAGGCGCCGCCGGAGATGGTTGTAGACCGTGTCCGCGTGGCGATCGAAGAGCGTACCGAAGGCGGCCTGGTCGCCGGAACGGCCCCGCTCCCAGAGCTCGCGGTCGGTGTTGTTGCTGTCTTCCACACTGCGTTCATGTCCGCACCGGCCGGATGGTTCCCGGTCCGCTCGCCCTCATGACCCGCTCTCCGGCCCCGGCCATGACTGACACGCATGCGGCTGCCCGCGGCCGGTGAGCAAGCCGCGGCAGCCCGGGCAAGCTCGGCGGTCGCAGTGGACGCGTGCGTCGATGGCCCGGTCCCCCGTGGTACGCCCACGCCGCCCGCCGGCGGGAGGCCGAGCCACCGTCGACACGTCCTTGGCAATCATGATTCCCGGTGCATACGGAGCGCGATTTGGAAAGCATCGCTGCACGTCAGGACGTGCCGCTCTCGCCCCGCTGGTCGTGGCCATCGCCACCACGAACTCCAACGACGCACCGTCTTCCGCCCGCGGCCCAACTCGTCCGCGATCGTTGACACCCGCAGCGCGCGACAGCCGACGAACCACAACCGAACCACCCGCCACCAGGCCATATACCCACGGAATGCGGAATCCAGCACTCGGAAGACGCGGAGCTTGGCGCGGGAGCGACCGGCCGCGGCGGGCGGCGCGCCGACACCTCCTGACGGTCGGCAGCCACGGACGGTGACCAACCCGGGCGTCAGCAGTCGGCTTTGGCCGTTGGGCTGCGGTCAAAACCCGGCTTGGTTTCCCCAAGTGTGCGAGCCTGGGAGTGTCACAGCGCAGACACGATGGCAACACAGATGCGGTCCGGCCACGGGCTGCGCCCAGCCGGGAGGTGCCCTATGGCACAGGAACAGAGCGGCGGCGCCGAAGAGCAGATCCTGCACCGGATCAACTCCATGATCGATGATGAGAAGACGCTACGGGAGCTGTTGGCCGCCGGCCGGATCGACGCCGGGACGGAACACCAGCGGCTCACGACCCTGGAGCGCGAACTGGACCAGTGCTGGGACCTGCTGCGGCAGCGCCGTGCCAAGGCGCAGGCGGGTCAGGACGCAACCGAGGCCCATGTCCGCCCCTCCAGCCAGGTGGAGGGATACCTGTCGTGACGGAACCGGACCGAGAGAGCCACGATGAGTGATGAGTGTGAACATGTCCCGGCCGGTGAGCCCGCCCTGGCCCGCACCCCCGACGGCTGTGAGGAGTGCCTGGCCGGCGGCGGGCGATGGGTGCATCTTCGGCTCTGTCTGGCATGCGGGCACGTCGGGTGCTGCGACGACTCGCCCGGTCGGCACGCCGGCGGCCACTTCGCCGAGGTGGGCCATCCAGTGATCCGATCGTTCGAGCCGGGTGAGGAATGGCGCTGGTGCTTCATCGACCAGCAGATGGTGTGACGGCGGGCGCCGTCCGGCTGAGAGCGGCCGGCAGCACGGCAGCGCGTGAGTGTGCTGTGCCGATTTCTTGGGGACGGTGAGCAGCATGGCCAACCCGACGATTTTGACCGTCGATGACGATCCGGCCGTCTCTCGCGCGGTCGCCCGCGACCTCAGACGCCGTTACGGGGACCGTTACCGAGTGGTGCGCGCGTCCGGCGGGGACGAGGCACTGGAGGCCCTTCGGGAGATCAAGTTGCGCGGTGGGCAGTTGGCCGTGCTGCTCGCGGACTACCGGATGCCGAAGATGAACGGGATCGAGTTCCTGGAGGCCGCGATGGACCTCTTCCCGCTCGCCCGGCGGGTGCTGCTGACCGCGTATGCCGACACCAGTGCGGCGATCGACGCGATCAACGTCGTCGACCTCGACCACTATCTGCTCAAGCCCTGGAGCCCGCCGGAGGAGAACCTGTACCCGGTTCTCGACGGTCTGCTGGAAGTGTGGCTGGCGACCCCCGACCCGACCGCGTCCGACATCCGCGTGGTCGGGCACCGCTGGTCGGCTCCGTCGTTCGCCGTGCGGGACTTCCTCACCCGCAACCTGGTGCCCTATCGGTGGCTGCTGGCCGATGAGCCCGAGGGCGGCCGGCTACTGGCCGCCGCCGGGCTGACCGCCACGCAGGTGCCGCTGGTGGTCACCGCCGACGGCACCACGCTGGTCCGGCCGACAGAGCCGGAACTCGCCGCACAGGTCGGGCTGAGCACCGCGCCCACCGCTGAGCTCTACGACCTGGTGGTGGTCGGCGGCGGCCCGGCCGGCCTCGGTGCCGCCGTATACGGCGCGTCCGAGGGGCTGCGAACCGTCCTGGTGGAGCGGCAGGCGACCGGCGGACAGGCGGGACAGAGCAGCCGTATCGAAAACTACCTCGGCTTTCCCGACGGCGTGTCCGGCGCACAGCTGACCGACCGGGCCCGCCGCCAGGCGCTGAAGTTCGGGGCGGAGATCCTCAGCACCCGGGAGGTCGTCGCGCTGGAGGCGGCCGGGTCGGGACGGGTACTGCGGTTCGGCGACGGCACATCGATCACCGCCCACACCGTGGTCCTGGCCACCGGGGTCTCCTACCGCCGACTGGAGGCCCCGGGCCTGGACGAACTGACCGGCTGCGGCGTCTTCTACGGTTCGGCGCGGAGCGAGGCGCCCAGCTGCTCGGGCGAGGACATCTACATCGTGGGCGGTGCCAACTCCGCCGGCCAGGCGGCCGTGTACTTCTCACGCTACGCCCGGCATGTGAAGGTGCTGATCCGCGGCGAGGACCTGAGGCACTCGATGTCGAGCTATCTGATCAACCAGATCAGCACCATCGACAACATCCAGGTTCACCCGTGGACCGAAGTGGCGGGCGGGAAGGGCGACGGACACCTGGAGCGTCTGACGCTGCGCGACACCCGGCAGGGAACCACCCAGACCGTGGACGCCTCGTGGCTGTTCATCTTCATCGGCGCGCAACCCCGCACCGACTGGCTGGACGGCGTGGTCGCCCGGGACTCGCACGGCTTCGTCCTCACCGGCCCCGATCTTCTGGCCGACGGACAGCGGCCGCCGGGATGGCCGCTCGCGCGGGATCCGTACCATCTCGAAAGCAGTGTCCCCGGTGTCTTCGCCGCCGGAGATGTGCGTGCCTCCTCGGTCAAGCGGGTCGCGTCCGCCGTCGGCGACGGAGCGATGGCCGTCTCGCTGGCGCACCAGTACCTGGAGACACAGTGAGCGGCCAGGACCGGCTGGCCCCGGCACAGCTGCGGTCCCTCTTCCTGTTCGAGTCCCTCACCGACGACCAGCTGGACTGGCTGGCGGACCGGGGCCGGGTGGAGCAGCGAGCCGGCGGAAGCCTGGTCTACGGCGAGGGCGAGGCGGCCTCCTGCTTCTTCGTCCTGCTGGGCGGCGCGGTGGCGCTCAGCCGCCGCCTGCACGGGGACGACATCGAGGTGTCCCGCACCGACCAACGCGGTGTGTACGGCGGAGCGACTCAGGCCTACCTCGGCGACCGGGTCGATCAGGTCTACATCAACAGCATGCGGGCGGTCACCGACGCCGACTTCTTCGTGCTCCCGGCCGACGAGTTCGCCACCGCGCTGCGTACCTGGTTCCCGATGGCGCTGCATCTGCTGGAGGGACTGTTCTTCGGTACCCGGCTGAGCAATACGATCGTGGGCGAACGGGAGCGGCTGGTGGCCCTGGGCGCGCTGTCCGCCGGCCTCACCCATGAGCTGAACAATCCCGCGGCTGCCGCCGTACGGGCCACCTCGGCGCTGCGGGACCGGGTCGCGGGGATGCGGCAGAAGCTGGCGATGATCGCCGACGGCAGGCTGGACGGCCGTCGGCTCCACGAGCTGGTGGATCTGCAGGAAGCGGCTGTGAAGCTCGCCGCGACCGCGGAGCCGCTGACCGCGCTGGCCGCCTCGGACGCCGAGGACGTGCTCAGCGACTGGCTCGACGAGCACGGCGTCGAGGGCGGCTGGGATCTCGCCCCGACCCTGGTGGCGGGCGGTGTCGATGTGACGTGGCTGGACTCGGTCACCGTCGCGGTCGGCGAGGAGAACCTGGCCTCGGCAGTGCGCTGGCTCACCTACGGCATCGACACCGAACTCCTCATGGCGGAGATCGATGACTCCGTCTCGCGCATTTCCGGTCTGGTCAACGCGGCCGGACAGTACTCCCAGCTCGACCGGGCACCGCAGCAGACAGTCGACATCCACGCGCTGCTCGACGCGACCCTGACCATGCTGCGGGCCAAGATCCCGACCGGGATCACCATGGTCAAGGAGTACGACCGCACCCTGCCGCCGGTCGCCGCGCACGGCGCGGAACTCAACCAGGTGTGGACCAACCTGATCCGCAACGCCGTGGACGCCATGGGCACGACCGGCACCCTCACGCTGCGCACCCGGCGCGACGGCGACCGGCTGCTGGTCGAGGTGGGCGACACGGGACCGGGCATCCCCCCGGAGATCCGGCCGCGCATCTTCGAGCCCTTCTTCACCACCAAGCCGGTCGGTGAGGGCACCGGCCTCGGCCTGGACATCTCCTACCGCATCGTCGTCAACAAGCACCACGGCGACATCCGGGTGGACTCCTGCCCCGGCGACACCTGGTTCCAGGTGTGCCTACCGCTTGCACCGGACCCGGCCGACAGCACGCCCGTCTGAGCCCGGAGAGAAGGGCTTGCCGCCGCCGTGACCGGGCCGTGGGAGAGGTCTGGCCGCGGCTGAGGCCAGTTCCTCCTGGCGTCTGCGGACCAGGACGATGATCGCGTGCACGACGAGGTCGTCCGGCCGGGGGCAGCCGACGCGGCCCGCTTGCCGGGCCGAGCGGACCGGGCCGAGCAGGAACTCCCCCAAGTCGTCGAGGCTTTGCCGCTGCACCTCGGCCAACTCGGGTCAGGTCGGGTCCCATTGCCGGGCACCCACCTCGATCCTCGCCTCCAGCAGCCGCTTCCACAGGAGCCGCAGAAGGACGTCGCGCAGCCGTCCCTGCATATCGGCACAGAGCCCGAAGACGGCGAGAAAGAATCCCGGTTGCTGCTGTGTTTTCGGTCGGCGCCTACCCGCTCGGACGGTGGGTCGCGGAACAGCGACGAACAGATGCTCTCCACGCTCGGCTACAAGCGCTCTTCGTTCTCACCTACGTAGCCAGGTTGGTGCAACGGTTGTTGCCGAACCCGTCATCGGCGAGTTCGGCGCGGACTTTGACCGTGCTGCGGCGCGGCGCTTCGCGTGCTGCTGTTGCGGGCCCGGTCAGGAGGGGTCGGTGGTGCCGCGGGGCCGGTTACGGGCCCACCGCTGGAGATCCGGAGGCAGAGAGGAGTCCGGTTCCGCGCGTGCCGGCCGGGGTGATGGACGAGGAGCCGCAAGACGGCGAAGTTCAGATCAGCGCCGGTCGGCCGGCTAGTTGCGGATACAGCGCCTCTGGGCCGACGGCCAGGGCTGCCTGGACTTGCTTGCTGAAGTCGTCGGCGAGGACCTCGTGCAGTCCGGCCTCGACACCGTCGAGGGTCGCGCGGGCCACCGCGGCGGGATCGGACTTCGGAGCGGTCACCTTCGCGGCCAGCTCCGTCTCGAGGTAACTGACGTGCAGGGCTGTGACTTGCGTGCCCTGTTCTGCGAGGGCCACCCTCAATGCGTTGGTCACTGACCATTCAGCAGCCTTGGCCGCGGCATATCCGGCGCTGGCCGTGATCGATATCCAGGACAGCACGGACAGAACATTGACTACTGCGCCGCCGCCGTTGCGCCCCAGAACGGGGGCGAAGGCCCTGCTCATGGCGAGGGTGCCGAGAACGTGCGTCTCGAACTCCAACCGGAATGAATCCAAGTCCGCCGTGAGCACGTCGGCCTGGGTCGACAAACCGGCGTTGTTGATGAGGAGCGTCACGTCCTGGGCTTGGTCGGCTGCCGCGCGCACGGATTCGTGGTCGGTGATGTCGACTGCGACCGGGACCGCCCGGGCGTCGCGGAGCTGATGAACGAGGCCGGTCTGACCCACGGCGGGTTCTACAAGCACTTTGCCTCGCGCGACGACCTGATGAATCAAGCTGCGGCCCTCGCCCTGGTCGACGGGGAGCCCAAGATGGCGGAGGCCGCTCGTCGGAACCGCGAGGAGCCCCGCACGGGGCTGATCGACTCCTACCTCAGCGCCCGCCACCGTGATGCTCCTGGAACGGGCTGCGCAGTGGTGACGCTCGGCGCCGCGGCAGGGCGCGGCGAAGCCGAGATGAAGGAGGCGTACGAAAAGCAGGTGCGAAGCTTCTGGAACTCATCAGCGAGACGGCGGACGGCGACGACTCCGATGAAGTGCAGGCCGACGCCATGCTCACGCTGAGTGCGATGGTCGGCGCGCTGCTGATGTCGCGGGCGGTTGCCGACCCCGAGCTCTCCGATCAGCTTCTGCAGACGGTCGCCGCGCGGCTCAAGCGCGCGCCCCTGAAGGCCTGACCGAACGCATCCCGCTACCAGAGGGCCGACTCCATGAGGGCGCGGGCCGCCCGTTACCCACCCCCCGCCTCCTGTCTCGCCCATCCAGACTAACCCGATAAGGCGGGCGTCTCAGTCGAGACTGTCAGAGAGGGGCCCGTTGTTCCCATTTCGGTATCCAGACGTTGGTATCGGGTGAGTCTGTTCGTCTGGAGTCGAGGTAGCTGCGAAGTTCGATGAGCGCGGGATGGGGGTTGTCGTCGCGCCAGATCAGTGACATCGGGTAGACCGGTGTCGGGTCATGTATCGGTATGCGCCGCAGGTCATAGCTGTCCGGCCACAGATACCGCGAGCCTTCGCCGACCAGGGTCGCCAGGTCTGAGGAGTCGGCGATCTCAGCCAGCAGTGCCTCGTTCCCGAAGACGGGTCCAACCACGTCGATCGTGACGCCGAAGGTGGTGGCGAGTTCGTCGTAGTAGGCGGCCACCTCGCCGCGGGCGTCCAGGCCGGGCATCCAGATTCGGTGTCCGGCGAGTTGCCCGGGCGTGACGGCGCGGGCGTTGGCGAGCGGGTGGCGGGGTCCGACGAGGAGTTGGTGCGGCTCGTCGATCACGCGGGCAGCCTTGATCGCCTCGGGCAGATGCTGCTGCGCGGGAACGCCGTGGAAGGTGGCGTCGATCGTCCCAGCTTCGACAGCAGCGATCGCGCCATCGACATCGGCGTCCAGGGTCACGACATCCAATTCGATCTCGGGATGCATGCGGTAGAAGTCCTGGAGAAGCCCCGCTGGCGCGATCCGCCGGTTGACGACATCGACGCGTAGAGCGCGCCGGCCAGGACGGACGGACGCGTCAGCCCGCTCTGCTACCCGGAGAAGTTCACGGGCGTGGGGCAGGAATGCCTGGCCGTCGATGGTGAGCTGGGCGCCGCGGGCGGTGCGGGTGAACAGGCGCACATCCAGGTCTTTCTCCAGCACGGCGATGCGCTTGGAGACGGCCTGCTGGGTGATCGACAGCGCAGCGGCGGCTTGCTGGAACTGGCCAGCGTCCGCAGCGGCGACGAAGGTGCGCACGGCGTCGAGGTCCACGCACGTGACTCTACTAGGACAACAAAGGGTTGTGGCTCGCCGCCGGGTCGGTTGTTTGATCCCCCTCGCCAGTATTGATTTGATTCGTAGCGATCCAACGGCGAGTTGTGTCATGCGAAAGGAAGGTGCGGAGCTTGGTGGCGAGACGATCCCTGGGGCGGCAGTTCGGCTGGCTGTGGGCGGCATATGCGGTGAGCGCCTATGGATCCGGGCTGGGGTTCGGGGCATTCCCGCTGATCGCCGTGCTGGCGTTGCATGCCAGCCCCGCTGAAGTGTCCGCGCTGTCCGCGGTGGGGCCTGCGGTGGGCGCGCTGATCGCGGTGCCACTCGCGCCGTGGGTGGAGTTTCGGCGCAAGCGCCCGGTCATGATCGCGATGGACCTGACCCGGCTTGCGGTCATGGCGACGATCCCGGTCGCCTACGCCTTCGGCCGGCTCAGTTTCGTCCAGCTGCTCGTGATCTCGGCCGTGGTCGCCGCAGCCAAGATCGCCTTCAACGCGGCCAGCGGCGCCTACCTCAAGGCCCTCGTCCGGCCGGATGACCTGCTCGTGGCCAACGCGCGGTTCGAGTCCACGAACTGGAGCTCCATCGCGGTCGGGCCACCGCTGGGCGGGGTGGCGATCGGGCTGTTCGGGCCGGTCACCACCGTGGTGGCCGACGCGCTCAGCTACCTGTTCTCTGCGCTGGGCATCACCGCGATTCACGGCCGAGAAGAAGCGCCGCAAACAACCGACAAAAGCCCGGTCCGGGCGGGCGCATTGCTTGACGGCTGGCGACACATCCTGGGCGATCCCGGTTTGCGGCCGCTCTACCTCAACAACATGCTCGTCGCCGGTCTGATCATGGCCACCGAGCCGCTGCTGGCCGTGCTCCTACTTCGCCAGCTCGGGTTCCCACCCTGGCAGTACGGCCTCGCCTTCG
The DNA here is from genome assembly GCF_005047355.1 of Actinacidiphila oryziradicis. Classification (GTDB taxonomy): domain Bacteria; phylum Actinomycetota; class Actinomycetes; order Streptomycetales; family Streptomycetaceae; genus Actinacidiphila; species Actinacidiphila oryziradicis. Next base: position 41,396 of record NZ_SUMC01000047.1, on the reverse strand, counting down.
CCGCCCCCTGCGTCGGCGGACTCATCGGCTCCCGGCTAGCCCGCCGCGTCGTGGCCCGCTACGGCCAGCACGGGGTCTTCCGGACCGTCGGCACCCTGCGCGCCATCTGGCTGATCGGCCTGGCCTTCGTCCGTCCCGGCGTCGTCGGCCTCGTCACCGTGATAGCTGTCGAGCTGGCGATCATCATCAACATGAGCCTGTACACCCCGGTGCTCGCCACCTACCGGCTCGAACACACCCCCAAGCATCTCGTCGCCCGCACCCTGTCGGCCTGGTCAATCGGCCAGCAGGCGTCCATCGCCATCTTCACCGCGCTCGGCGGGCTGCTCGCCGACGTCACCAGCCCACGCACCGCTCTCACGGTCGCGGGACTGCTCATCCTCACCAGCCCGCTGCTACTGCCCCGCCGCCAGCATCCCGCGCCCGTGGATGACCGTGAACTGGCCACATCCGGCTCAGGCCCTCAACAACCGATCCCAAGCAGTACGCCAGCACAGCCATGACCGCAAGATCGCCAAGCTCGTCGGCGCAGCAACAGCACTTGTCAGATCATGTGACACCAAACTGCACTCCCTGCACGGCTCCTACTGGATCCCGAGGACTGACCAGCGCGAACCGGTCGTTGTCAGTGGCACCCGTTCACCATGGACTGTCACCGAGTGGGTTGACGGTGACATGAGATGCGCATGGTGCAGCACGGCAGCGGCCGTGAAGGCCCCGGGATAGCCCGGTCCGGCATGTCCAGCCAGTACGGGGGGATCATGGCCGGGCACCCCAACGCTCCGCTGACCCCGGAGGGACGGCTGCGCCTGTGCCTGCGCATCGACGCCGGGCGGCCGATCACGCACGTCGCCGTCGAAGCCGGGACCTCCCGACGCTGCCTGCCCAAGTGGTACGCCCGCTGGCGAGCCCACGGGGAGGGTGGCCGGAGAAACGGTGAGTCCGGCCTCGCGTCCTTTACCGTGGCGGAAGTCCGAAGGCTCCTGCGCACTCTCCCGTGCGCTGAGCCGGTCTCGCTGGCGCACGCGACATCAGGCCCTCGCCCACCGCTGCCGCTACCAACGCCGAACTGCCGCACCCGGCGGAGGAATCACCGTAGCATGACGGTGCGTCAACCCAGTAGACTCCAAATCAGGCTTCTCACCTGTGTGAATGGCGAAACACTAGTTTATTAGTAGTGGGTCCGTTGTGGACGTCGCCGACGTTGTAATCGACCACGCCACCGCTGCCGCAGAGAAGAAGGCACGGAAGTGTGGGGAGTACCGAGACCTCGACCGTGGTCGAGCCGTTCGAAGCGCTGCAGTTGTCGTTACCGTTGTATGCAGCCGTGATCGTGTGACCGCCGGCGGAGGCGAAGCTGGCCGTGTATGCCGCTCCCCCGTCAGCCCCGACGGGCACGGTGGCCAAGATGTCCCCGCCGTCGAAGAACGTCATGCCGAGGCCGCCGCTGGGGTCTTCCGCGCAAGTCACCGTCGCGGTCAGACCGACTGATTGCCCGATGGCCGCTGTCTGGGGCGTTGCTTGGACCGTGGTCCCCGACTGCGCTGCCGCTGCCGGTGAAGCAACGGCCACCACTGCGGCCATAGCCGCGGGAATAGCCATTCCCCAAGCTTTCCGTTCTTGCCAACGTCTCACTGATTCGACTCCTTGATCAGCTGTTGGGCGAGGTTCGCCGTAACTGGTCGGGGAGCATTACCCTACGCTGCGGGCTCGCGCATTCCAGGGAGCTGTCGGCGCGACCAACCCACTTGGGTCAGGGTGTCCCCCGAATGGGCGGGGGCGTTATTTCCGGCCCGAAGGCGGTAATTCGGTCTCAGTACCCCATGGCCTTTGCGGGAATCACGCTGGCCGGAGCGGGGAGGAATGCTGACCGGTTCCCGGTGCTGTTCCCGGTGCAGTGCCGTAGCAAGGGACGCCGCGCGGCAGTGACGGACCACCCCCTTCACGATCCGTGTCCGCGGCATGCGGCCGGGGCCTGTCCGGCCGGTCTGCGTGGAGGGGGGAGGTGGGGGCACCTCTCAGCGGTAGCCGGGGAGGCATACCAGCCGTAGCGGCCGGACGGGCCCTACACCGTGGGAGGCGCTACACGCGTGTAGGTGAGGGAGTTGCTGGTGCCGCCGAGTGTGGTGACGTTGACGGGGACGGCGCCCGCCGAGGCGGCCGGGGCGAGTGCGGCGATGGTGGTGTCGGACAGCACGGTGAATGCGGCGGGGGTGCCGCCGAAGAGGACGGCGGTCGTGGTGGTCAGGGCGCTGCCGGTGAGGGTGACGCCGGCTCCGGCGCTGGTGGGTCCCTGGGCGGGGGTGAGGACGGTGAGGACCGGTGCCGTCACATACGTGTACACGACCGGGTTGCTGGTGCCACCCGGGGCGGTGACGGTGAGGGCGACGGACCCCGTGCCGACGGGCGCGAGGGCCGTGATCTGCGTAGGGGAATTGACGGTATAGGTGGTGGCGGCCGTGCTGCCGAAAGTAACCGCCGTGGCCCCGGTGAGGCCGGTACCGGTGAGGGTGACGGTGGTACCGCCGGAAACCGGGCCCTGGCTGGGCGAGACGGTAATGAGGGAGGGTGCGCTCACGTAGAAGAAGTAAACGGGGCCGGTGGTACCGCCGAGTGTGGTGACGGTGACGGGCACAGCACCTGTGCCGGCTGGCGCGACGGCGGTGATCTGCGTCGAGGAATTGACGGTATAGGTGGTGGCGGCCGTGCTGCCGAAAGTAACCGCCGTGGCCCCGGTGAGGCCGCTGCCGGTGAGGGTGACGGTGGTACCGCCGGAAACCGGGCCCTGCCCGGGCGAGATGGCGGTGAGGGCCGGTGTCGCCGCATAGGTGTAGGTGATCGAGTTACTGGTCCCGCCGGGGGTTTTGACGGTGACGGGGACGGCGCCCGTGCCGGGCGGGGTCATCGCGGTGATCGTCGTCGCCGAGTTGACCGTGTAGGAGAGGGCAGCGTTGGTGCCGAAGGTGACCACGGTGGCTCCGGTGAAACCGGTGCCGTTCAGCGTGACGGTGCTCTGGCCTGCCGCAGGACCGGTGTTGGGTACGACCGAGCTGAGAGCGGGGACGGCGGCGACGGCGATTGGCCGGACTGCTCCCACCGCGAGGTCATTGTTTTCCACGGTGCCTCCGTAGGGTGTCAACCGGCCCGGGACGGCCGGAGAGGGTTCATTGGATCTTGCTCGCTGCCCTGGTACGGGCTCCGGCGTCCCCGGAAGTCTGCCCTGGTCAACGTCCGATCGTCGTGACTGGTCAGGCGGGCCAAGGGCCCCCGGCCCAGAAGAATTCTGAGCCGGGGGCCTTGGGAGGCGGACGTGGCGCTCTGCAGAGTTACCGCGTCCGCTCCCGGTCGGATCGTTCCCGGGGGTGGCCGCGCTTGGAGGGCGCGGTCAGATGCCGGGACCTGCGGTGTACGTGAACGCGCCCACGGCAGTCGCGCTGCCGGCGTCGTTGCTCACGACGACGTCGACGGCGCCGGCGGTCCCGGCAGGGGTGACGGCCGACACCGCGGTGTCGGAGATCACGGTGAAGGGCGCCGGGTTGCCGCCGAAGGTGACCGCGGTGGTGCTGGTGAGGCCGGTGCCGGACACGGTCACCGTCGTGCCGCCTGAGGTCGGTCCCTCTGCGGGGACGACCGTCGTCACCGTCGGGACGGCGACGTAGGTGTACGCGAGCCCGTTGTTGGTGCCGCCCGCTGTGGTGACGCTGACTCCCACCGAGCCGGCGGTGCCTGCCGGTGTGGCGACGGTGATCTGACCGTCGGACACCACCGTCGGCACCGCGGTGTTGGCGCCGAAAGCGACGCTGCTGGCGGTGGAGAGACCCGTACCGTTGATGGTGACGGTCTGGCCGCCCGCAGTAGACCCGGAGGCCGGACTGAGGGTCTGCTTGAACGGCGCCCCGACGTAATAGAACGGAACGGGGTTGCTCGTCCCTCCCGGAGTGGTCAGGGTGACGCCGACTGCCCCGTTGCCAGAGGGGGAGATGGCGGTGACCTGCGTGGGCGAGACGACGGTGACGGCAGTGGCGACCTTGGTGCCGAAGCGCACCGCCGAGGTGCCGCTCAGATTTGTGCCGGTGACGGTGACGAGTGTGCCGCCGCCGCTGGATCCTTGGTTCGGACTGATGGGCATGGGATTCCTCCTCGCTCGGAATGCGGTACATTGCCGAGCAGTGATGGGAATGCTCCGACCGGAGTACGTCCCGGGTGGATGCGAGCCAGCTCTCGTGTCCACTGGCCAGGTGGTATCTCGATGGCCTTGCGCTGGTGCTGATTGGCGGTCTGCGGCCGCCTGCATCGCACGGGGCTATCGAGGAACACTGCCGCTCCGGCGTCAGCTGCCGCCGGACCGGGGCTTCCTCGCGTCCGTCGAGGATTCGTACGCCCGCCGAAGCGGACACAGGAAGTAACCCATCAGGATGGTTCTTAAGACAAGACTCTAGACACAGTGTCAACCGTTCAGTGGAGCGCCAAGAGGCGAAACACGGCGCACATATAGCGTATTTACGAATAGCTATTGATAATTTCATATTATCCGCCGCACCCGGATTTGATCTCTGCAGCACCGCGAAACGCTCTAACGCCGCCCACAGTCACCACAGAAGCCGGTCAGAGAGGCACGTTCGCCGGCCGTTACGAAGCTGCCCCAGGCAGCGCCTGATGACGACCGGCTGGGTGTTGACGGTGCCGGCGACACGCTCCGACGTTACGATTTCCTGGCCGTTCCGCCGCTGGAGCCATCCAGGTCAGCACGACAGGCGCAGGGGATGCCCGCTTCACGCAGGCGACGCACCAGGTAGGCCCGAGCACTGCCGTGCCGTCCTGCAGCTCAGCGATGAGGACGGGGCCTGGTTCCGTAGGGCTGTGCTCTTCGCTATCCGCCCGCACCGCGGTGAAGTCAGGAGGTCGCCGTTCTGCAGCGCGGTCAGGACATGGATGCCGTCAATCGCGGATGATCAGGCAGCTGCTGATGGCGGTGGCGAGCAGCCGGCCGTCCTTGTCGGTGAGTTTGGCTTCGGTCAGGGCGGTGCGCTTGCCCAGGTGGGTGACAGTGCCGGTGGACAGGAGTTGCCCGGTGTCGGTGGTGACCGGGCGGAGGAACTTCACGGTCAGGTCCAAGCTGGTGTAGCGGACGCCCGCTGGGAGCAACGAGTGGACGGCGCAGCCCGCGGCCGAGTCGAGGAGCGTGGCGTAGACACCTCCGTGGACCGAGCCGATCGGGTTGTAGTGGTACTCGTCCGGGGTCAGTTCGAAGACCGCGGAGCCCGCCGTGACGGAAATGAGGTCGAAGCTCATGAGACGGGCGATGGGCGGGCCCGGCAGCGTGCCGTCGATGATGGCCTGGAGCACCTCGATCCCCGGCCTGTCATGTGCCGCGACCGGCAGGGACAGCACATACCCGGACTCCTGGCACCTCGGGAACCCGGCACGAACGCTGGCCGAGACGTGGCGCGCGAGATGCCCGCTGATCCTCGAGGCCTCGACCCTCGGCTGGCGCACCTCGAACATGAGCCGGTAGTGGCCGGGATTGTCCAGAGCGAACCGGCAGTAGGCCTGCGCCTGCGCCCGCAGCGGCTCCCGGGGATCAGCACCGTCGGCGGCGTCATCCGCAGCGGCCATCCTGGCGACGAGGTCGTCGTACTTGTCCGACAGGGCCGCCCGTACCAGCTCGGCCTTGTCCTCGAAGTGCAGATAGATGCTCGGAGCCGCGACCCCGACCTCTTTGGCAACCGCCCGGATGGTCAGTTTGTCGACACTGCCCACTCCATCAGCAGGCCGTTGACCGCGGCCAGGATCTCCCGCCGCAGCTGCTCGCCCTGCCCCCGAGGGCTGCGCGCCCTGCCTGAGCCGCCCGTCGGGATAACCCACGGAGCCACCAGCCTGCCCCGTCCACGCACCCGGGCCAGCGACCTTGCCTACCTGGTCAGCGCCGCTTCGGCCACCCCGGGAACGGTTCTGGTCCTGTGACGAACCGGCGCCGAGAAATGTGATCATTTCTGCTGTTGTTAATGCTCTCTTCGCCGACACGCCCGAAACGATCAATAGGTTTCTCGACACCCCCAAACCCTCCCGGAGGTGTTGATCCATGTCAGAACTGTCCCGCAGAAGCTTCCTCGGTGCGGCCGCTGCGATCACCGGTGCTGCGGCGATCGGCGTGGCCGCTCCGGTGGCTGAGGCCGCGTCGACCCCGAAGCCGAAGCTGCACGGCGATATCCGCGACATAAAGCGGGTCGTGATCCTGATGCAGGAGAACCGCAGCTTCGACCACTACTACGGTTCGCTGCGCGGGGTCCGCGGCTTCGCCGATCGCTCCGCGATCACCCTGCCCGGTGGCCTGTCGGTCTTCGAGCAGCCCACCTCGAAGCCCGGCCAGCCGATCACCGGGACGCAGTACCCGTGGCGCCTGAGCGACGCGCCCGTCTCGGCCTACCCTGCCGGGCACCAGCCGCCCAGCTCGGAGGCCGGGGCGCAGAACTACGGTGGGACCGACCACAGCTGGGAGACCCAGCACGAGGCGTGGTACGGCGGACTGATGAACGCCTGGTACTCCAGCAAGGGTGGCCCGACCACCCTGGGTTACCTGGACCGGGCGGACCTGCCGTTCCACTACGCCCTGGCCGACGAGTACACGATCGGCGACGCGTACCACTGCTCGGTACTCAGCGCGACCGGCCCGAACCGCACCTACCACTGGGGCGGCACGATCGACGCGCAGAACAAGTACAGCAGCTACACCGCCTACAGCGGTGGCGACGAACTCGGCAAGAACCTGCTGTGGGAGTCCTACGCCGAGACGCTGCAGAAGGCCGGGATCAGCTGGAAGGTCTACCAGGGCACCGACAACTACGGCGACAACGCCCTGGAGTACTTCAAGACTTTCGCCCAGTACGACCCCGAGCAGGGCGGCACCCCCGCACCCGGTAACGTGTTCTACGACAACGGCGTCGCGATCGTGCCGGAGCCGAACGACTACCAGACCGGCAACGCCGACAACCTGGCCCTGGCGGTCAAGAAGGACGTGCTGGCCGGCACGTTGCCGCAGGTTACCTGGCTGGTCACGAACCAGCAGTTCTCCGAGCACCCGGACGGCGCCCCGACCGACGGCGCCTACTACGTGAACGAGGTACTCAAGGCGCTCAACGCGGACCCGGACGTCTTCAACTCGACGCTGGTGATCATCAACTTCGACGAGAACGACGGCCAGTTCGACCACGTGCCGCCGCCGGTGCCCGCGCCGGGGGAGACAGACGAGTTCGTCGCCGGCACCGATCTGTCCAAGTACGGGTTCACACAGCCGGCTCCGGTCGGGTTGGGCTTCAGGGTGCCCATGCTGCTGGTCTCGCCGTGGACGCGCGGCGGCTGGGTCACCTCGGAGGTCTCCGACCACACCTCGGTCATTCAGTTCATGGAGAAGTGGACCGGCGCGCTCGGCAAGCCCGCGATCTGCCGGAACATCAGCGACTGGCGCCGCCGGGTCTGCGGTGACCTCACCAATGCCTTCGACTTCAAGTCGCCGGTCTTCGGCCTGCCGAGGCTGCCGGGCCTCACTCCCATCGGCGAGCCGAAAACCGGCTACACCCCGCCGGTCACGACGAACGCGCTGCCGGAGCAGGAATCGGGCACGAAGCAGGCGCGGCCGCTGCCGTACCAGCCGAACGCGAACCTCGTCGGCTTCACGACCGACAGCAGCGGGTCAGTCACGGCGAACCTGGCGTTGAGCAACAACGGTCCGCACGTGGGCAAGGCGAGCCACTTCTCGGTCTACAACAACCTCGCGAATACGCCGTCGCTGACCGACTACCCCGCGAAGTTCCCGGGGCAATACACGGTCGACCCCTCATACACGCTCTCCAACAAGACCGTCGCCGGGACGGCCCAGGTCGGCGCGGCCGCCGGCGATACCGCGTACGACATCACCGTCGTCGGACCGAACCGTTTCCTGCGGCACTTCACCGGTGATGTCGGCGCCTCCGGCAAGACGGCGCAGGTGGAGGCGGAGTACTACGTTGACGGCTACAGCTCCAAGCCCAGGCTCGCGCTGAAGTTGACCAACACCAGCAGCAAGGCCGTGACCTTCACGGTCGTGTCGAACCACTACATCAAGGACCGCGCGATCAGCTACCACGTCCCCGCGCACGGCCACACGACGCACACGATAGACCCACTGGCCAAGAGCAAAGGCTGGTACGACCTGTCCGTGACGGTGAACGGTGACTCCTCCTGGTCGCGCCGCTACACCGGCCACCTCGAGGACGGTTCGGACAGCGTCACCGGCTGATCCCGGCGACGCACGGCGGCTCCCACCCCGATCGGTGTGGGGCTGTCGTGCTCGTCCGATTGACGGCCGGCGCGCCGTGGGCATCGAGGCCTGTGCCGCTCGAAAACAGGCATGGCGCAGGTCGTCTGCGTCCTCGACCTGGGGATAGCCGCCACCTTGGATCCGGCCGCCAAAGACGGTGTGATCGGTGTTATCAACAGCGCCTCCGCGCTCAGGGGAAAATCGGACTGACATGTGGGTGCGGCCCAGGTGATAACCGCACCGGTGCCCATTGTGTACTGTCACCGCAGGCGGCGGATGCCTCCCATCTTCCGAGCGAGTCCGCCGCTCGTCGATGGCGAAGATCGACAACCCGCGCGCCTATGTGGTGCGGATAGCGGTGAACCACGCGCTCGCCCGGCGGGACAGCATCAGCCGCCGCCGCGAGACCTATGTCGGGCCGTGGCTGCCCGAACCACTGGTCACGGGAACCACCGCCGACACCGCCGACGCGGCCGACCGGGCGTTGCGCACCGGGGGCCGGGAGAGGGGTTCACGGCGGCTGCGGCGGCCGAGCAGCTTGGTGACCACTTCGGGGTCCATGACCGTGCCGACCCGACTGATCACCCGGGGCTCGGGCGAGCCATGAATCGGAGAATTCCACCGTGCCTGAACCCGGCCGCGCCCCGTACCCGACCTGGTCACCGTGATCGGCAAAGCCCTCATCGCCTCGCTCCCCAACAGGTTCAGCCCCGGGAATGCCGTGTCCCTCACTGACGGGCGTGGTCTCCGCGAGCGACAATCGCCGAGGCAGGCTGATTACTACCCCTGACGTGGAGCCATTCATGACCACACCGCGGGACCTGTTGATCATTGCCATGGACATGACGTCCAGTCGCCCTGTGGAGCGAGGCGATCTGTCGCTGGCGCTCGCGGGAGCCGAGGCAATCGACCTCCTCGATGCCGAAGCCATCACCCTGGACGGCGATCACATCGTGCCGGGCTACCGGCGAGCTATAACTGATCGCCTGTTGGATGAGGCGGCGGCGCTTGCCCGACAGGCGCCGTACGAGTCCGTCGGCGACTGGCTGTGGCGCAGAGGCCGTGGCCTGTCCGCGGCCTATCTGACCGCCCTTGAGGCGGAAGGGCAGCTCACTCGGCAACGACACCGCCGCTGGATGTTCTTCCGGACCAGTCGGACAGTGCTGGTCGATTCGCCCGCTCGCCGCTCGGCGGCAAACCGCTGGACATCGGATGAGCCCGTCCTCGCCGCCCTTGTGGCGGCTCTCGGGATCCGCGACAAGCGAACTGGAGACTTCCCGAGCGTGGCCGACGACGCGGTGGCGACCGTGCTCGGCGCCGTCAATGACGCGTTGAGTGAACTGGCGGCCGAACGGCAACGGCGAGCCCGAAGGCGCAACGAGGCGGCCGCGGACAACGTTCGGCGAGGCTACTGACGACCGAACAAACTCCGCAGCCAGTGCCGGCGGATCGAAGGAACGGGCCGCGCGGTTCGGGAACGGGTGGCTCCCCGCCTGTCTCACGCCTTCGGAAATATCTGGCGGTGTGGCCGAGATCAGGGCAGGCGCCGAGCAATCCGGTCGGGCACTTCCCGCGGACTTCGACGTTGCACCGCAACTGGCCGTGGCACTGGGACGCACCCGCGAAGAGGCGCTGAAAACATTCGAGGAGTCCCAGATCTTCACCCACATGCGCTCGCTGTCCGAGTCGACATTGAACAGCCGCCAAGCCGACTTGACCGAACGCAACCTGATCGGTTCGCCCGACGACGTGCTCGAGCAGGTGCAGCGCTACGCCGACGCGGGCGCCACCACACTTTCGGCATTGCTTTTCGCCGCGAACGACGTCCCGCAGACTCTGGAACAGATGCAGGAGTTCTCCGAGTCGATCATCGCGGTGGTCAACGATCGCGTCGAGGGAACAGATCAAGCAGCCCTTGGACGTCACGGCCCACGTCCTCGCCGCGTGTAAGAACGACCGTGTACAAGCCCGCGAGTCCGTGCGGCATCCGCTTGCCTTTTACCTTGGTGTGCATGGCGACCATGACATTACGCGGGTGGCGGGTCTTGACGCCGAGATATGCGCTCGTTTCCGCACCGGTTGGTTGACGGGGCAGCCCGCGCGGGAACTCGTCGGCGACACGATCATCGACACGTTCGCCGTGGCCGGAGATCTCGACGACTGCCTTGCGGGTCGACACGGCAGGGCTGGACTGCGCGGTGCTGCGTGATCCGGGTGACGCTTCGGTCAACGGGCTGCTCGGCCTGGCCACGGCCTACGTCGCGCGGACCGGCGGGCAGTCGAAACGGGTGGCGGCATCGGGGGGCGGTGACCTGACGCAGATCGTCAGCCGAGGATTCGCGTGATCTCGGTCTGACGGTGCACATGGCCTCGGATCTGGTTTGATCTTCGTGCTTGTGTCGCACGGGTCCATCGCGGAAGAAACCCCCGTCACCGCCTCCACTCGTGCGGGATGGGGCACGCCGATCCGCTCTCGACGCGGCCGCGGACGGCGTGCCCGACGCGAACAGGCGCCGTGGCCACCACGCCGCCACCGCCCGTCCGCCGCCGAAGCCCCGTCGCACCGCTGTGGCGATGTATCGGCACGGGAAGGGCCGGATGACGTCAGTATCGTTGCCGGTGGCCGTCGGGGCGGCACGCGTCTGTCTCGCAGTCTTGTTCTTCGGCTCCTTCGGCGCCGGCGAAGGAGCCGCCCCGCGGTCAGGACAGGCAACCGACATGCGCGAGGGCCTGCTTGAGGAGTACCCCCTGGCCGCCCGGCATCTCCTGCTGTACCAGCGGCGATGAGGCCTCCTGCGGGCTGAACCAGACCAGGTCGAGAGCGTCCTGCCGGGGGCGGCAGTCGCCCGCCACCGGGACGATGTAGGCGAGGGACACCGCGTGCTGGCGGGGGTCGTGGTAGGGCGTGATCCCTTGTGTCGGGAAGTACTCGGCGATGGTGAAGGGCTGCGGAGAGGCCGGGACCCGGGGCAGCGCCACCGGGCCGAGATCCTTCTCCAGATGGCGCAGGAGCGCGTCGCGGACCCGCTCATGGTGCAGCACCCGGCCGGAGACGAGGGCGCGGCTGACCTTGCCGTCCGGCCCGATACGCAGAAGAAGTCCGATGTGTGTGACTTCCCCGCTGTCGTCGACCCGCACTGGCACAGCGTCGACGTACAGGATCGGCATCCGTGCGCGCGTCAGTTCGAGTTCGTCGGGAGCGAGCCAGCCAGGGGTGGTTTCGGTTATGTCAGCCATTGGCTGATCGTACTTTGAGCGCTCTCCGGTTCACGCGCTCGGCGCGGCGGTGGCGCTGAGCCGGACGTTCTCCGCGTCGGGCTTTCTGCCCGACGTACGGGCGTACGGGGCCACGTGCTTCACGTATGTCGGCCGCGCGGTCCAGTACCTACTGGCCGCCCCCGAACACCCCGGGGACGGGGACCACTCCCTCCGGCACGGCTTCGGCACCGGGGCGGGCCCGGTGGACGCGGCCCGGTTCGCCAAGCGCTTCGGGGTGCCGCTGACCGAGGGGTACGGCTCCTCCGAGGGCGGCGCCGCGCTCCAGCGCCCTGCGGACGCACCGCTCGGCGCCGCCGGCCGCGGCGCCCCCGGTACCGACCTGGCGGTGGTCAACCGCAGCACCGGCGAGGAACTGCCGCGCGGCTGGCTGGACGGGACCGGCCGGCTGGTGAACGGCGACGAGGCAATACGCGAACTGGCCAACCGCGCCCCGAACCCGTTCGAGGGCTACTGGAAGAACCAGGCCGCCGACACCGAGCGCAACCGGCGTGGCTGGTTCTGGACCGGCGACCTGTTCTTCCGCGACCAGGACGGCTGGTTCCACTTCGCCGGGCGCGCCGAGGACCGGCTGCGGGTGGACGGCGAGAACCTGGCGGCAGCGGTCGTCGAGGAGATCCTGGCCCGCTTCCCGGACGCCGTGGCGGCGGCCGTGCAAGCCGTCCCCGACCCCGCCTCCGGCGACCAGGTGATGGCCGCGCTCGCTCTGCGCGAGGGCGCCGGTTTCGACCCGGACGCCTTCGCCGCGTTCCTGGCCGGACAGCCGGATCTGGGTGCGAAGATAGCGCCCCGGTTCGTCCGGATCGTGACATCCATGCCGGTCACGGCGACGAACAAGGTGCACCGGGCCCGGCTGCGCCGGGAGGGGTTCCGCTGCGCCGACCCGGTGTGGCGGTCGCCGCCGGACGCCGGGCGGCGCGGGGCCGCGTACCAGCCACTCACCGCCGACGACCTCGCCGCCCTGCTCGCCGCCTACCGCGACCACGGCCGGGAAGCGCTACTGGACCACTGAGCCGGCCCCCGGCACCGTCCCGAAGTGCGCTGCCGCCGTACCCGGAGGCCGGGTGGAGCGGCTCACCGAGACCTGCCGCGTGATCGTGGAGAAGAGGCCGCTGTGCCGCCGCTGACCGCCCTCTGCCCGGCCACCAGGGACGAGGCCCAACCGCCGACCCGGCGCACGATCGGCTCCCAAGTCCTGCCGAGCCTGTGAGAGTTACGTAAACGTTGCCGTTCTCTTGACAGCGCTCCAAGCGAGGAAGATCCTCCAGAGAGCGCTCTCTCAGCTCTCCCCTGTCAAGGGCACACCGTTTCCCGGCCAGATGCGGTCGCCCTCCCCCCACTAGGAGAAGGAGTACGCATGTCGATCAGAGGCAAGCGCTTCCGACTACCGCACCGTCAACCGAATGGACGGCTCTCGGTCGGCCTGCTGGCCCTCACCGCCATCGCGGCGGTCACGTTGGCCGGCTCACCTTCGGCCACCGCCACCGCTTCCGCCCCGCCGGCCGTTTCCCGGGCCGGGGTCGCCGCGGCGCAGCCTGCCGCCGCAGCGCAACCGGCCGCCGTGCCGGCGTCGCCGACAGGCTTCACCAGCACCTGGAGCGACGACTTCAACGGCGCGGCCAATTCCGCCCTGGACACCACGACTTGGCGCTACGACGCCGGCGCCGGCAGCAGCTTCGGCACCGGCGAGATCGAGACAACGACCACCAGCACCAACAACGTGTACCAGGACGGCAGCGGCCACCTGGTGCTCAAGGCCCTGCACTCGGGTACCGACCCGAACACCGGCTGGACCTCCGGCCGGGTCGAGACGCAGGCCGACGGCTTCGGCGCCCAGCCCGGCGGAGTGGTGCGGATACAGGCCTCCATCCAGCAGCCGAATGTCACCACGGCGAACGGAGCCGGGTACTGGCCGGCGTTCTGGATGCTGGGCTCGCCGCTGCGCATCGGCGTCCCTTGGCCGGGCTCCGGCGAGATCGACATGATGGAGGACATCAACGGTCGCAGTTCGCTCTTCGGCACGCTGCACTGCGGCGTCAGCCCGGGCGGCGCGTGCAACGAGTCCACCGGACTCGGCAGCGGCGAGCGCGCCTGCAGTGGGTGCCAGACCGGCTACCACACCTACGCGGTGGAGGTCGACAGGTCGACCTCGCCCGAGCAGATCCGCTGGTACCTCGACGGCGCCAACTACTTCACCGTCAACTCCAGCCAGATGGACGCGACCACGTGGGCCAACGCGGTCGACCACAGCTTCTTCCCCATCTTCGACCTGGCCATAGGCGGCGCGTTCCCCGCCGCGTTCGGCGGCGGCCCCAACGCCAGCACCGTCTCCGGCGGCCAGATGAACATCGACTACGTCGCCGTGTACAACAAGGCCCCGGCCGGCACCTCAGGTACCAACATCGCCCAGGGCAAGCCCACCACGGCCTCGTCGGTGGAGAGCACCGCCTTCCCGGCGTCCAGCGCGACCGACGGCAACATCACCACCCGCTGGTCGAGCGGATTCTCCGACCCGCAGTGGCTCCAGGTCGACCTCGGCCAGTCCTACAACTTCACGCACGCGACCTTGACCTGGGAGGCGTCGGCCGCATCGGCCTATCAGATACAGACGTCCAACGACGGCACGACATGGACCACCATCTACTCGAACAACAACAGCCCAGCCGACCTCCAGGACACCGCACTGTCCGGCTCCGGGCGTTATGTCCGGGTGTACGCGACAAGCAGAGCCTCACAATGGGGCGATTCACTCTACGAATTGGCGCTCTACGGCTCACCGACGTCCGGTGGCAGCGGCAGCAGCACTCTGCTGTCGCAGGGCAAGACGGCGACCGCCTCGTCCGCGGAGAGCACCAGCTTCGCCGCGCCGAACGCGGTCGACGGCAACACCGGCACCCGGTGGTCGAGCGGATTCTCCGACCCGCAGTGGCTCCAGGTCGACCTGGGCGCCAGCCACACGATCAGCCAGGTGGTGCTCAACTGGGAGGCCGCCTACGGCACCGCGTTCCAGATCCAGACCTCGGCGGACGGTTCGACCTGGACCACCGTCTACTCCACCACCAGCGGTACCGGTGGCACCCAGACGCTGCCGGTATCCGGATCCGGCCGCTACGTGCGCATGTACGGCACCGCACGGGCCACCCAATACGGGTACTCGCTGTGGGAGTTCCAGGTCTTCGGCACCTGACCCGGACGCCCTGGTGCGCCACCCGCGCACCAGGGCGCTCCCCGCGTCAGGATCCGCGCCGTTCGGATCTGATCACGGTCACCCCCCGCGGCCGCGCCGGCCGCGGGGGGCTTCATCCCCCGGCGATCTCGGCCCCTGAGGCGCAGGACGGTGCGTGGCAAGGTCTTGTTGAAGATGATTGGTCATATTGCTGCGAGGGGGTACTCCCGGTGGGCAGAAAGAGCATGCGCGAGGAGATCGTCGAAGCGGCGGTCGAGCAGTTCCATACGTACGGGTTCAACGCGGCGGGTGTCAAAGACATCACCAATAGCGCAGGTGTCCCGAAGGGTTCGTTCTACAACCACTTCGAGAGCAAGGAAGCGCTGGCCGTGGTGGCCCTGGAGCGATACGGCGAGAGCATCCGGCTCGGGGAGCTCACCGAGGCGTCCACCGATCCGCTGCTGCGGCTGCGGCAGCACTTCGAGTTCCTCCGCGAGGAGAACATTAGCCGGGGCTTCGCCCGTGGCTGCCTCGTCGGCGGCTTCGGCGCGGAGATGGCCGACCACAGCGACATGATCCGCGAGGCGGTACGGCTCAGCCTGGAGGGCTGGGCGCAGGCGCTCGCGGCTCCGATCGCCCAGGCGCAGGAGTCGGGCCAGGTGGCGGCGGCCACAGACGCGAAGACGCTCGCCCGGTTCATTCTGAACGCCTGGGAGGGGACGCTCATCTCCGCCCGGTCCGACCATTCGGAAGACTCCTACGACATTTTCTTCGACACGGTGTTCGGCACACTGCTTGCCTGACGCCTTGCTGTGCTTTCTGCGGTTCTATGGTTCTACGGTTTCGACGACGAAGCCCCCGGCTGCAGGCGGCCTGGGGCTTCATGGTGGCACCGCACATCACTCGAGCGTGATCCCGTCGAGGTCGATGCTGACGAGCAGCAGATCCCGGTTGGCCGTTCCGTCCTCGGCGAGGGGGTAGACCCGTCGCTTGGTCGGGATCATGATCCCGTCGAACTCCCGGTACTCCGAGGGGTAGTGCGCGGCCGGGCCGCCCGCGACAACCTCGGCGTCGTAGTCGTGCCGCTTGATGAGACCGTCGCTGCCGATGTAGAAGGTCTGCTCCTTGGAGTGGGTCGCGATGTCGTCGGGGAACGTCACCTTCAGCCGCCGCCAGGTCTGGCCGTCCTCCTCCCAGGGCGTCACCTCCTCGGTCTCGAAGCCGGGCATGGTGAACGAGAAGGGCTCGGTCAGATACGTCCACATCGCGTATCCGGCGAAGTAAGCCAACTGCAGTTCGTCCCACGGGGTTTCGAGGACGTGTCCCGCGAAGGAGTCCCGCGGGTTGTCCCGTTCGGCCAGGACCTCGCCCGAATCGGTCTCGATGACGCGCGCGAGCAACTCGAGGAGGCCGCGGACGCGATCCGCGACGACGCCGAGATCCGTGTCGGCCTTCCCCATACCGCCGTGCCCGCAGGCCGCACCGTCCTGAGCCTGCACGAGTTGCACCTGCGGTTCGGCAAGCTGCACGACGGCAATCTCCATGTACACGGTCCCGAACGCATCGCGCTGGTCGGGCGCAACGGAGCCGGTAAGACCACGCTGCTGCGCACCCTCACCGGGGAACTCGCGCCGCTGTCCGGCCAGGCCAGGACGTTCGTGCCACTGCGGTTCCTTCCGCAGCGCCTGGATGTGCTGGACGAGGAGCTGAGCGTCGCGGCGAACGTGGCCCGCCTGGCCCCCCGGGTCACCGACAACCACATCCGCTCCCAGCTCGCGCGCTTCCTGTTCAAGGGGGCACGCGCCGAACAGTTGGCCGGCACCCTCTCGGGCGGAGAACGCTTCCGGGCCGCCCTCGCAGCGACGATGCTCGCCGCTCCGGCCCCGCAGTTGCTGATGCTGGACGAGCCGACCAATAATCTCGATATGGCCAGCGTGCGGCAGTTGACGAGCGCTCTCGACTCCTACCAGGGCGCACTCCTGATCGCCGGCCACGATCTGCCCTTCCTCGAATCGGTCGGCATCACCCGTTGGCTGCTCCTGGCAGAAGAGCTCCAGGAGACCACCGCCGAAGAGGTCCGCGACCTACTCCAGGCGCCGGAAGCCGACTGAGCAGCCGCGCGGCCCCTCTCGTGCGGGTGACGCAGGCCGCCGTTCCTGGCCGACATCCACGCCCACTCGAGGAGGTGCCGCACCGGGTCGGCGTCGGCCCAGGCCATGCAGGCCCGGAGCCCTACGGTCAAGCCCGTCCGCAGAGCTGTGCAGTTGTGGCCACGACTTCGTTATCATCACCAACACAGCACGAGCACAAATCGGCATGACAGAGCACAGAAAGCGAGTGGTCCTGGTGTCAGATCCCCTTCCGCACAGCGAGAGTTTGCAGACTCGGTACAAGGAGAAACTCGCTGCCGATCTGCAGAGCAACTCGGAGGATCACCAACTGGTCACCGCCCGAGTAGCTGAACTCCAGGAACAACTCACGGTCCTCGAACGAGACCGCGAGCTGCTGCTGAACCTCCAAGCGGCAATCAGCACCAAGACCGCACCGGGGCAGCCCGAACAGGACTTGCCCGGCGCGCCGCTGCCCGTTCACGACTCCGAAGTGAGCAGCCCGGTCGCTGATGACACGCCGGACACGAAGCCCGCGGCGAAGCACGGCGGAGCCGCGGAGAAGCCTGCCCGGGCCCGGCGCGGCAAGCCCGCTCCCTCCGGAAAGCAGGAAAGCGAGAGTGGCACCGACAGCACGGGCAAGTCGCCCACGCTGATCGACGTGGTTGACGACTACCTCCGGCAGCAGACCGGCCCCAGGACGGCAGCGGAGGTCGCCGAGGGTGCATCGACACCGGGGCGACCGGTCGACGCCGGCCAGGCTCGCGCCGCGCTCGAGGGCCTGGTGAGCAGGTCCGCGGCCAACCGTGCCAGGCAAGGCCGCACGGTCTACTACGAGACGACAGCAGGCCGACCGGCCACCGGCGAAGAGCCGAACCGCCCCGAGGTGACGCTCCCGGAAGCGGCACAGCCGGCGGACGCTCCCCCCGAGGAGGGCACAAGCCCTGACACGGAGCACACACCGTCCAGCGAACCCCTCTCTTCCGACCGGGTCCTGGCGGCCCTGAGGGAGCTCGGCGGCGCGCAGACGGCCCGCGGCATCGCCGAGCACCTCTATGAGGCGGCAGTGGACAACCCGACCACGAACCGGGTCCGCACGACGCTGACCCGGCTGGTCGAGAAGGCACTGGCAGTCAAGAGCACCCAGGACAGCAAGGTGGTGTACGAGGCGAAGGCATCCTGACACCCGTATCTCCACAAGGGTGACCCCCTTTCGCGGCTCTGTCGGCCTGCCCGGCGTCCATAGCGGTGCCCCACTCCGCGAGCGGAAACCGAACGGAGCGTGTCTGTCCACGCCTGAGTACGAGATGGCACACTCGGACCACTCGCGGCGGCGTATCCGTGACTTCGCGGGAGGCCGACCCCAACAGGAGGCTTGCGATGCTGACCCTGGATCTGCACCCGATCTACCGGAACAACCGGGACATCGAGTTGTCTCTGCGGCAGACCATCTTCCAGGCGATCCGTGCGGGCGAACCCGTTGTGGAGATCATTCCCGGTAAGGGAACGGGCCAGCTCAAGAAACGCGTGCTCGCGTTCCTCGGCCAGAAACACATCAGGAAGTTGTACGACCACGTGGAGACCGACGTGACCAACGCCGGCCGGGTGCTCGTCCACTTCGCACCGCGTCCGTGATCCGGGCCGGGCCGGGCCCACGCGGGCGTCGGCCCGGCCCCTGCCACGAGACGGACGTTGCTCTAATCTGCACCCGATATTGCTTAGAGGGCCCGGCAGTAGGCGGGGCCTCTTATATTCTTTTTAATTTGCGCACCTACAGTGGGCGCATGAAGGTGAGTGCCAACGCAGAGCCGGACCCCGACGCCCTACGGGTGCTGGTGGTCGAGGACGATCAGGGGATCGCAAGGTCACTGGTGCTGGGGCTGACCCGGGCCGGTTATCTGGCAGAGAGCGTGGACACCGGGCACGCGGCTCTCGCGGCGGCCCCTGCGCCTGATGTCGTACTGCTCGATCTCGGTCTGCCCGACGTCGACGGGGTCGAGGTCTGCCGCACGCTGCGCCGGAGGTCGGATATGCCGATCATCGTGGTGACGTCGCGGGGCGAGGAGGGCGACCGGGTGGCGGCGCTGGACGAGGGCGCGGACGACTACATGGTCAAACCATTCGGTCTGGCCGAGCTCCTGGCCCGGATCCGTGCCGTGCTGCGCCGCACCCGGCCGTCGGAGCCGGAGCTGCTGCGGCACGGACCGCTGGCAGTGAACCCCCGGACCCGCGAGGTGACCGTGGGTGAGCGGACGATCGCGCTGACGCCCAAGGAGTTCGACATCCTGGAATGCCTGGTGACCGATCCAGGGCGGGTGGTGACCCGGCAGGAGATCCTGGAGCGTGCCTGGGACGCCCACTGGTACGGCCCGACAAAGGTGCTGGATGTGCATATGGCGGCGCTGCGCCGGAAGCTGGGTGTGCCGGGGCTGGTGGAGACGGTCTACGGCCGGGGCTTCCGCCTCGGCCGGACCGTCGAGCCCGTGGGGCCCATGGTGCCTGCGCAGACTGTGGGGCCCGGCGAGGTGGAGCGCCCGGCGAGCCCGGCGTTCCACCTGGACCCCCGCCCGCGGTGACCCGTCGTATCGCGCTGAGCGTCCTCGCGCTGATCACCGCACTGCTGGTGCTCGCAGTCGTCCCCTTGGGGCTGCTGATGACGCACCATGAGCGCACCTCGTTCCGGCAGACCGCGGAGGCGACCGCCACTGCGATCGCGTCCGCCGCGGAGGAGCACCTCTCGGATCATCACCCCACCGCGGCGATGCTGCGTCTTCTCGACAAGTCGCGGCAGCAGAACAGCTGCGCCGCGGTCTACGACACCTCCGGACGGACCATCGCCAAGGCCTCCTGCGGTATGCCGCCGAGTGCCGACATCACACCGCAGATCAAGGCCGTACTGACCCACCCGGAGACGCGCACCGTGCAGAGCGGCGACCGGCTGACGGTCGCGGTGCCGATCGGGGAGACCGGCCACCCGGTGGGGGTGACGGTGCTCAGCCGTTCCACCGGGCCGCTGGACGGGCGGCTCGCGGCGATGTGGGGCGGCCTCGCCGTCATCGGCGGGGCGGGGCTCGTCGCGGCGGTTCTGCTGTCGGTCGGGCTGGCCCGCTGGGTGGGACGTCCGCTGCGCGAGGTGGACGCCGCGGCGCAGCGGCTGGGCGAGGGCGCGCTGGACGAACGTGCGCCGGTCGGCCGTGGGCCGCAGGAGGTGCGCAGGCTCGCCGCGACGTTCAACACCATGGCCGGCCGGACCCAGGCGCTGGTGCACGGGCACCGGGCGGTGGTCGCCGATGTATCGCACCAGCTGCGCACCCCGCTGGCGGCGCTGCGGCTGCGGTTGGACCTGCTCTCCGCCGATGCCGAGGCGGATGTGGCGGCCGAGCTGGTGGGGGCGCAGGAGGAGATCGCCCGGCTGTCCCGGCTGGTGGACGGTCTGCTCGCGGTGGCGCGGGCGGAGAACGCGGTACCCCGCCCGGTCGCGGTGCGGCTGGACCAGCTGATCGCCGAGCGGGTGGCGGCCTGGGAGCCGGTGGCGGCCGAACGCGAGGTGGCTCTCGTCGCGTCCTGCCGGGCCGGGCTGAGCGCGTATGCCGGTGACGGTGATGTGGAGCAGGTGCTCGACAACCTGGTGGCCAATGCGCTGGACGCCGTCCCGGCCGGAGGCCGGGTGCGGATCGAAGGCACGACGGCCCAGGACACCGTCCGGATCAGGGTGGCCGACAACGGGCCGGGCATGACCGCCGAGGCGAGGGAGTCCGCGTTCCGACGGTTCGGCGCCACGTCACCGGGCGGGGCGGGGCTGGGTTTGGCCATCGTGCACCGGTTGATCACCGCGAACGGTGGCGCCGTCCGGCTGGAGGACACCCCCGGGGGCGGCCTGACCGCCGTCCTCGAACTGCCGCCGGTGCCGCGTGAGCACGGGCGCAACCATGGGCGGGGTGCCGCCGCAGGGGACCGTACGACCTGACGATCATTGTTCACGACTTGTTCGTGACGGTTTCACCGCTGCTGACCTGCGGATTCGGCGATCTTTGCCGGTTCCGAAGATTTCCTGAACGGGATCCCGACGACTCACTGCGCACGCTGGTGTGACAAGACGCGCAAGGTGCGCGTCTTCGACAGGTGAGGAGTTCCGGTATGCCGCATCCCGACGGTGACCGAGAGCGAAACGCAATACCCGGCGAAGCGGTCCGACGGCGTGACCGAGGGCTGCGGCGAGTCAGCCGCACAACACTCGCGGTGGCCGTGGTCGCCGCTGCCGGTTCCGTGGCCCTCGGCACCAGCTACGCCCAGACGATGGCCGCGGCGGCATCCCCCTCCGCACCCCAGCCCGCCGCACCCCAGCCCGCCGCCACCTCGGCCCCGAAGCCGAGGTCCACCATCCAGGCACCCGCCCAGCCTCCGACCCCCACGCAGCAGGCTCCGCAGACGACGTCAGGGGCGTCGTGACCATGGCCGCGACGGCTTCCCCGGCCATCCGCAGGACCGCGCCCCGGACCGCCCCCGCGCCGCTCGTCGGGTCCGTCGCCTTCCCGGCGCTCGGAACGACCGCTGTGCTACTGGTCACGGACCCGGCCGCCCTGGAGGCCGCCCGCGGCGCCCTGGCGGCAGAGCTTGCCTCGATCGACGCGGCGTGCAGCCGCTTCCGGGCCGATTCGGAACTGTCCCGGGCCAATGCCGCGGCGGGCACGCCGGTCGAGGTCGGCCGGTTGTTCGCCGAGGCGCTGCGGGTGGCACTGCGTGCCGCCGAGCTCACCGATGGCGCGGTCGACCCGACGGTGGGCTCTTCCGTGGTGGCGCTTGGCTACGACCGTACGTTCGTCTCCGTACGCCCGGAGGACTTCCGACCGGCCACCGTCCGTCGGCCCAGCAGCCGGTGGCAGGCCATCGAATGGGACCCGGCGACGCGGCGTCTGCGGCTGCCGGCCGGGACCACGCTGGACCTCGGGGCGACCGCCAAGGCACTGGCGGCCGACCGGGCCGCCCGACGGGCCGCCCGGGTGGCCGGGTGCGGGGTGCTGGTGAACCTGGGCGGCGACCTGTCCGCCGCCGGGGAGGTGCCGCCCGGTGGCTGGCGCGTGGGGATCGCCGACGACCACGCGGCGCCGGATCCGGTCCCGGGTCCGACGGTGGTGGTCCTGGGCGGCGGCCTGGCCACCTCCGGCACCGCCGCGCGCACCTGGCGGCGCGCCGGACGCACCCTTCACCACATCGTCGACCCCGCTACCGGGGACATCCCGCTGCCGGTCTGGCGCACCGTGAGTGTCGCCGCTGCCAGCTGCGTGGACGCCAACACCGCCAGTACGGCAGCAGTCGTACTCGGCGAGCGCGCCCCCGGATGGCTGGCCGACCGGGGGCTGCCCGCGCGGCTGGTCCGTACCGACGGCACCGTGGTCGCCGTCGGCGGCTGGCCGGCGGAGGGAGGCCCCCGATGAGCGGCGGCACCGGCCTGACCGGCCTGGTGCAGCTCGCCGCGAGCGGTCCCAGCCCCCTGTGGTACGCGACCAGAGCCGGCGGCACCGTCGCCCTGGTGCTGCTCACCGCCACCGTCGCGCTCGGCATCGCCACAGGCGGCCAGTACGTGCCCCGGCGGATGGCCCGGTTCGAACTCGGCACCCTGCACCGCAATCTGTCCCTGCTCACCCTCGCCTTCCTGGCCCTGCACATCGTCACCGCGATCGCCGACACCTATGTCACCCTGAGCTGGTACGACGCCGTGCTGCCGTTCGGCGCCTCCTACCGCCCGCTGTGGCTGGGCCTGGGCACCGTCGCGTTCGACCTCATGCTCGCGATCCTGGCCACCAGCGCGATCCGGCTCCGGCTCGGCCGGCGCCGCTGGAAGGCCGTCCACTGGCTGGCGTACGCCTCCTGGCCGCTCGCGCTCTTCCATGGCGCCGGCACCGGCTCGGACACCCGGCTGACGCTGCAACTGGTGATCTACGTCGGCTGTCTCGCTCTTGTCATCGCCGCCATCTGGTGGCGGCTCTACCGAGCGGGCCCCGGCCGCGTCGCCGCCCGGCTCTGGGCTGCCGTCGCCGCGGGCGCCGTCCCCGCCGTACTCGCCGGATTCCTGACGGCGGGCCCACTCCAGCCCGGCTGGGCAAACCGCGCTGCGCCGGCAGGGACCGCCAGGACCACGGCATCCGCGCCCGCGCACCAGGAAGAAGGTATTGAGTGAATCCGGAAACAAACACCATGCTCACCGACGAAGGCAACGACAGCAGCGACAGCTCCACCGGTCCCTATGACAGCCGCCTGCTGCACGGCTGGTTCAGCACCGGCGGCGCGGCGGACCTGGACGAGCACCTGCGCCGCTACGGGCCACCGCCGCTGCCCCGCGCCCAAGGCCGCCGCCCCGCTATGCACCTGGTGCGCGCCGTGGAGGAGGCCGGGCTGACCGGCCGAGGGGGCGCCGCTTTCCCCACCGGCCGCAAGCTGCGCTCGGTGGCCGAGGGCTCCGGGCGACCCGTGGTCGTCGCCAACGGCATGGAGAGCGAGTTCGCGAGCCGGAAGGACGAGACCCTGCTCGGCCTCGCCCCGCACCTCGTGCTGGACGGTGCCGCGCTGGCCGCGGCGGCCGTCGGTGCCGACGCGGTGCACCTGTGCCTGCCCCGCACCCGGGAGGACCAGATCCGGGAGTTGCACGCCGCCGCCGAGGAGCGCTACCACCGCGGGATCGATCCCCTTCCGGTACAGGTCCACGCGCTGCCGCACCACTACGTCTCCAGCGAGGAGACGTCGCTGGTCCGCTGGCTGAACGGCGGCGAGGCCCGCCCGGCCGCCACCCCGCCCCGGCCGTTCGAGAAGGGTGTGGCCGGGCGCCCCACCCTCATCGACAACGTCGAGACGCTGGCCCATCTCGCACTCATCGCACGTTACGGCCCCGCCTGGTTCCGTACCACCGGCCGCGCGGACGCGCCCGGCACCACGCTGGTGACGCTTTCCGGCGCCGTCCGGATCCCCGGGGTGTACGAAGTCCCCCTGGCCACCCCGATCGGTGAGGTGCTGAACTCGGCGGGCGGAGCGGTCCGTCCGCTGTCCGCCGTACTGGTCGGCGGCTTCTTCGGCAGCTGGCTCCCCGCCGACCAGGCCTTCCGGATCCCCTTCGCCAGATCCGATCTCGCCGCCGCGGGGGCAGGTCCGGGCGCTGGCGTCCTCGTCGCCCTCCCGAGCGACGCGTGCGGGCTCGCCGAAACCGCCCGTGTGCTCGCCTATCTGGCCGACCAGAGCGCCCGCCAGTGCGGACCATGCCGGTACGGGCTCCCTGCCGCCGCCGACGACTTCGCCGAACTCGCCTGGGGCCGCCCGGGCCCGGCGCTGCTGAACCGTCTGCGCCAGCGGGTCGGGCTGCTCCCCGGCCGCGGCGCCTGCCGTCACCCCGACGGGGCGTCCCGGCTGGCCGCCACCGCGCTTGAGACGTTCGCCGACGACGTCCGACGCCATCTGCACAGCGGCCCCTGCGCCGCGGCCGGCTTCATGGCCGTACTACCGGTACCCGACGCCCCCGGGCCGGAGAGCGAGGGATGGCGTTGAGGACGCGCACCCACATCATCGCCATCGACCGCATCGCCTGCGACGGCCGGGGCCTGTGCGCGGAACTGCTCCCCGAACTCATCGACCTGGACGAATGGGGCTACCCCGTCATCGGCGACCCCGTCCTCCCGCAGGAGATGCTCCCCCATGCGAGGCGTGCCGTCGCCGCCTGCCCCGTCCTGGCACTGCGCCTGGAAGAGCGCGCCTCCCCGCCGACGCGGGCGGGGTGAACATCCGGGGCCCTCGCTCCCTCCAGCGCGGCGGTGATCGACCACCGCGTCGGGTCTTCCGTTCATCCCGCTACGAGTTTTTCTGCGAGGCGAGTCGAACCGAGCTGTGCGTCCTTGGTCTCGGGCCCACGGGGTGGAGTGGGGCCAGGTCGACCAGATCACGGTGGGCAGCACGTTGGCCCTCAACGCGGTGAGCGAGGGTCGTGGCGCGCCCACCGCGCTTGTCACGACCCGTGGCTTCGGCGATGTCCTGGATATCGCCCGGGAGCGCCGGTCGGCCCTGTACGACCTGCAACAGGTGGTAGCCGCGCCGCTGATCCCCCGGCAGCTCCGCTACGAGGTGGACGAGCGGGTGGCCGCCGATGGCGAGATCGTCTCCCCGCTGGACCTCGACCGGGCCGCCGGGCCGCTGCTGGCGTGGTTGGATGCGTCCGGCGTGGAGTCAGTCGCGATCTCGCTGGTCAACTCCTACGCCTGGTCGGGCACGAGGAGCAGCTCAGAGACCTGATCGAGGCCGAACGGCCCGACTTGTTCGTCTGCGCGTCGACGGACGTGCTGCGGCAGTATCGCGAGTACGAGCGAACCCTGGTGACCGCCATCAACGCCTATGTCGGTCCGACGATGCGCGACTAGCTGCGGCGGTTGGAGACGTCCATCGCACAGATCGCTCCGCAGGCGGCCGTGCGCATCACCGACTCCGTCGGCGGCGCCATGAACATGACGGCGGCGGCCGACCGGCCGTCGACGTGCTCGTGGAGCTGGTCGGTGCGCCGCATCGAGCAGCCGTCCAAGCGCAGGCCGGTCACCGGTGGCAATACCTCGAAGGCGAGCGACTGCGAGAGCCCGAACACTCTCCCCATGCCGGGAAGAAGCCGGCTCAGATCGAGCAGCGGTGTGCCGTTGTGCCGGAGTGCATCGTGCAGGTCATCGGCCGCCGCAGCGAGTGCCTCGGCGAACGATCGGCTGGGCCGCGTGTGGTGGCGCAGCAGTACCGCGTCGAGGAACAGCGCAACGGTGCTCAGCGCATCCTCACTGTGCCGTGCCCCGCAGATGGTCAGGCTGCCCACTCGTAGCGCACGGCTGCGCCCGGTGCGGCAGCAGCGGACGTCCCGGGGGCTGACGAGACGACGACGCCTTGCGCAGCCTGCAGGCCGTGCCGCCGGATCGTCCGGCGGCACGGCCTGCGGAGGGGTTGTTCAGGCGGAACTCATGGCAGCAGCAGCGGGCTCCTGTTCGGCAGGCTCGCTGGTGGACGTCTGTGATGCGCTGCGGCGTCCCGCAAAGCCGTAGGAGGCGCCGACGAGCAGTCCTCCGCCGACGAGGTTGCCCAACCCGACCAGCAGCAGATTCCGGGCGAACGCGCCCGCGGTCGCGCCCGGCACATGCTCGAACATGCCAAGCGAGAAGTAGGTCATATTGGCCACGACGTGCTCGAACCCCGACGCGACGAACGCCAGCAGGCACCAGAAGATCAGCATGAGCTTGGCGCCGTCGGACTTGGTCCGTGCCGCCATCCACACGGCCAGGCAGACCAGGAAGTTGCACAGGACCCCGCGGAAGAACAGCGCCGAGCCGGACTCGGCCGCTTTGGCTTTGATCACACTCGCGAGCAGGGCAAGTCCCGGGGCGGCGTGGCCCGGGGTCGCTCCGGAGCTGAGGACACCACTGGCATGTACCAGCCACGCAAATACGACGGAACCGACAAGGTTCCCGACGAATGACCCGAGGATCACGGCTACGGCGCCGCCGATGGTGGCGCGTCCGGCGATCACCCCCTGGACCGTGGTCATCATGTTGCCGGTCGACAATTCGGCGCCGGCAAACACGACCAGGGTCAGTGCGACGCCGAACACCAGGCCCTCGATCAGCTTTGTCCACGGCGACGAGGCGGCCAGCAGCGGGCCGGCGACGGAGAGCAGCAGCACTACCGCGACCCCGATATACGCGCCGGCCAGCATGGAGCTGACCAGGTAGGGGCCGGGCTTGCGAAGACTGTCAATCTTGTCGGCGGCTGTTTCTCCCTGGTCAGCAAGAGCCGTAGATATAGAAATGGGCACGATTCGGCCTCCTGGGATGCAATCCGCCCGTGCGATCCAACGATTTATTGCCCGGTAGCCCTGTTGCCCATAACGGACGTATAGGGACTTGATTAGCCAAGGGCGCCGGCCAACTGACTGAGCGATGCAAGCATATGTGAACTTGAATTGAGTCACGTGAGACTTGAATCACGTTACAGATCGCCACCATTCGATTACGTCAAGGGCGTCTCGTGCTGCGGAGGCAGTCATTGAGCCTGGCACTGCGCCAGCAGCTCGCACGACGACGTCGTCAACGCCACGGGGGGGTCTGACCACGCCGATCTCGTCGGCGGGGATCCACAACCTCTTGGTTGTGCAAACTCACGGTTGTGGGTACGGTCAGGGCATGGCAGTCGTTGAAGACGAGTTGAGCCTGGTGTTCTCGGCGCTGGCCGATCCCACCAGGCGCGCGATCCTGGAGCGCCTGGCAAGTGGCGACGCGACGGCCCACCAGCTCGCCGAGCCGTTCGCGATGACGCAGCAGGCGGTCTCGAAGCACCTGAAGGTGCTCGAGCGCGCCCGCCTCATCTCGCGGACCCGAACCGCGCAGTCACGGCCCTGCGTTCTGGAAACGGTGCGCCTCGACGGAGCCGCCGACTGGATCGGGCGTCACCGGCAGATCTGGGCCGACCGACATGACCGCCTCGAGGAGCACCTGGCCGCTTTGCATGCCGAGCAGCGCCACGACGAGGGGACGACACCATGACCGCGACAGGCGAGCTTACCTATCGGCGTGTGCACCGAGCGTCGCGCGAGTTGCTGTTCGACTCCATGACCACGCCGGAGCACCTCACCCATTTCTGGGGCCCGGCCGGGACGACCACGCCGGTCGGCAACATCGTCATCGACCTGCGGCCCGGCGGGGTTTTCGAGACCACCATGGTCAGCGATGCCGACGGCAGCACGTACACCATGCGGGCCGTCTACGTCGAGGTCCGCCGGCCGGACCGGCTGGTGTGGATCGAGGGCGACATCGAAGGCGGCATGCGAACCACGATCACCTTCGTCGGCCTGAACGACGGGCGCACCGAGGTGGTCACCCATCAGACCAATGTGCCGGCCGCATACCTGAGCGCCGAGGCGAGGGCCGGCTTCAGCACCAGCCTCGACCGCTTCGACGCCTACCTGACCGGTCTCGACGCCGAGCAAGAACACCAGCAAGAGTCAAGAGTAAGGAGCACGGAATGCCAGTAGTCACGTCAGCCGACGGCACCGCGATCGCCTACGAGCGCACTGGCAGCGGGCCGGCACTCGTCCTCGTCGACGGCGCCATGTGCTACCGCGCTGCGGGGCCGATGCAGCCACTCGCCGCTCTGCTGCAGGACAACTTCAGCGTCTACACGTACGACCGTCGCGGCCGGGGTGAGAGCTCGGACACCACGCCTTACGCGGTCGCCCGTGAGGTCGAGGACCTGCAGGCCCTCA
Source organism: Actinacidiphila oryziradicis (assembly GCF_005047355.1). GTDB lineage: Bacteria > Actinomycetota > Actinomycetes > Streptomycetales > Streptomycetaceae > Actinacidiphila > Actinacidiphila oryziradicis. The sequence continues at coordinate 13,284 of NZ_SUMC01000047.1, read as the reverse complement.
TTGCGCAGGCCGGCGGAGAGGCATACGTCTACGCCATCTCCTCCGGTGTGGCTCTCGCCTTGGCGACCGCGGCAGCCGGCCCCTGGATCACCAAGTTGGCGCTCTATGAGCCACCGTTCATGGCCGAAATCGGAGACAGCGCCCGGATCAAGGAATACACCGAACGCCTGAGCGAGCTGCTCGACGCCGGGCGCAGGGGCGACGCCGTGGCGCTGTTCATGACGAACGTCGGCATTCCGGCGGAGGCCGTGGCCGGCATTCGGGCACAACCGGGCTGGGCCGCGTTGGAGGCACTCGCCCCGACGCTCGCCTACGACGACGAGGTGCTGGGCGACGGCAGCGTGCCGCGCGACCTGGCGTCGACGATCGCCGTTCCGGCACTGGTCCTCGGCGGTGGCGCCAGCCCGCAGAGCCTTCAGCAGGCGGCGAAGGCGACCGCGGATTCGCTTCCCGCGGCCGAGCACCGGACGCTCGACGGCCAGACGCACGACGTGGCCCCGGACGTACTCACCCCGGTGTTGGTCGAGTTCTTCGGCGCCTGACGACGCGGCCACAAAAGCGAACCGGGCAGGGGCTCACCGAGAAACGCGCGGCACAACGGGCATGCCGAACTTCCCGCGCGGGGGAATCGACGGGACCGTCGGGGCCTCCGGTGGCCCGGGCGAGGCCGGAGCGTGGTGTCACTGGCGCGCGGCAGACTGATCCCATGAAACCCGATGTGCTCAAAGCCGCCTGCCTCGCGCTGAACGGAACTGCCGAGACCTTCCCGTTCAATGCGGAGACCTCGGTCTTCAAGGTCTGCGGGAAGATCTTCGCGCTCAGCGCCCTGGACGCCACTCCACTGAGTGTGAGCCTGAAATGCGAACCCGAGCTGGCCCTGCGGCTGCGGGCGGCACATCCGTCGATCACCGGCGGCTGGCATCTCAACAAGCGTCACTGGAACACGGTGACCCTCGACGGCTCGCTGACCGAGCGCCTGGTCCGCGAGATGATCGAGGACTCCTACGACTTGGTCGTAGCCCGGCTCCCGCGCGCCGAGCAGTTGCTGCTGGACTGGCCCGGCAGCCGAAGGGCGGACGAGCACTGAACACGGATCAGCCCGTCCTCCGCGCGCCGGGAATCCGGTCAGTCACGGATGACGGCTTTGGTGCGCATGAGGAACTCGCCCAGATAGGCGTCGTGCGGGACGCCTGGCGCCATCCAGTACGTCGGGTGGTTGCCGATGTAGAGGTTCCTGATCGTCGGGTCGGCGAGCAGCCGGTCCAGCAGTTGCTCGTCCTTGGTGACCGCGGTGAGGACCAGGGTCTCCTTGAACGGAGCAGTGCCCGCCTCCCGGGTCCACGGTGCCACCCATACGCACGGGAATGCCAGCTCGATGTTGGCTTGCTCGGCGTGCGGGCTGTCCAGTTGGTGCACCGCGGGCCGCAGCACGGCGCTGCCGTCGCCCAGCGTGTCCACCACCGCGTCGCCGCCCAGGTGCGCCCTGGTCCCCGCGGCCTTGGCCAGCAGGTAGCCCTCGACCTTCTTCGCGGCCGCCTGGGAGTAGGCGGTGAGCACCGCCTTCTCGTCTTCCGGCGGCAGGCTCGGGATCGCCGAGAGGCGCTCGGCGATCGCCGCCGCGACCGGCGTCGGATCACCCTCCACGAACACCGCCGTGGTGTTGACGCAGGCCGTCCCGCCCTCGTGGCTGACCGAGTCGACGATCATGTCGAGGTAGTCACGCCAGTCCGAGTCGGCGGTGATCAGAATCTTCGACCGGCCCGGCCCGTTCGGCAGCACCGTGGGATCCGTGGCGTACTTGTCGATGACCTCCTGCCCGCCGTAGACCATGCCCAGGTCGGCCTGGCGCAGGATCTCGTCCGCGGCCTCGTAGTCGGTGGGCAGCAGTACCACCTGGTCGTCGCCGAACCCGGAAGCACGCAGCGCGGAGATCAGCCGGTACGGGGTGAGCGGTTCCCGCCGGGACGGGCGGATGGCCACCCGGTAGCCGGCCGCGAGGGCCTCCAGCCACAGTGCGTGCACGCCGGGATGGTTGCCTGCCGCGTGCACCGCGAAGACGTCCCCACGCCGGATCCACACCGCTGTGCCCTGCCGGGCGTTCGGGTCGCGCCAGTCGTTCACCGCGCCGACGGGCCGGGCGGCCTGCAGGCTGCGGTATGCCCCGGCGGCCATGCCGGCGATGCCGGCGACGGCCGTCCGTACGATGGCCAGCGGCGTGCCCGACATCCGGCTGACCCTGTACTGGTAGTCGGCGGCCGACATGCCGTCGACTTCTCCGGTGGCGAAGAGCTCACCCGCCCTGGCCAGCGCCGCCAGGCGGTCCTCCAGCGGCAGGGTCTCGGCCTTGCGCAGCGCGGACATGGCACGGGTGACGAACAGCTTCGGCACCAGGCTCAGCTCGGCGAACGGTTTGCCCGCCACGTCCGGGATGGCCAGCTTGTTGCGCGCCCGGTAGGGGCCGTTCGGGCCCAGCGCGTCCAAAGCGATCGGGGTGCGGGTGTTCATCAGTACACCCCCTCAATGACGGCTTCGTTGTCGAACAGCGCGACCGGAGTGACGTCGGCGACCGAATCGCCCACGGTGCCCGCCGGTGCTGCCACCCGGGTGGCCAGGTCGCGCTCCAGGTTGTTGGGCATCAGCATGTTCTTGCTGACATGGTTCATCACGACCTGGCCGCGCTCGCCGTAGCCGACCTTGCGGCCGGTCTGCGGGTCAATGACGGAGAAAGTGATGAAGGGCGAGAATGCGTCGAACACGCAGGGATCGTCGTCGCTGAGGCCGAGGCGCTCGGCGGCACCGCCGAGCACCATCGTGCTTCCGTAAAACCCGTAGAGCCGCGCACCGGGGAAGACCTCGGTCCGGTACAGGTACCGGGTGTCGCCGTCCATGTGCGCTCCGCCCCACATGATCCCCTGCACCTTCTCATTGATCAGCTCGACCAGGTCGTCGCGGCGGGCGATCCGTTCCAGCATCGGCGGGGTGGTCAGGATGATGCCGATGTCCTGGGTGCGCAACGGGAACACCGCCTGCTCAAGGAGGTGCTCGGCGTAGGCCTCGGCCTCCCCGGCCTTGCCCGCGGCGATGAGTTTCTTGACCCACCGCGGGTCCATGTCGATCGAGAACTTGATGCCACCGCGGTCGATGGCCTGCTTGGCGACGATCTCACCGATGAAGTGCGGCCCGCTCGGAGTGATACCCAGCCAGTTCACGTTCCGCGGCAGTCCGTGCGCGTCCGCATGGGCGCTCATCCAGGCTCCCGTCCGGTCCCACCAGTCGCGGAGAACGACGACCCGCTTGGGCGCGCCGGTGGTGCCGCCGCTTTCGTAGACGCCGATGACGTCGGGGTGCGCGCCGTAGCCGCGCGGGATGAGGTCCTCGATCCGGATGTCACGCAACTCGTTGATGAGGTTCGGGAAGAGCGCGAGGTCTTCGTGGCTCTTGACGTCCTTCCGCGGGTCGAATTCGAGTGACCCGGCCCGCTCCAGCCAGAACCTCGAGCCGGTCTCGGGGCTGAAGTGCCACTCCATGGCAGCACGGATGAACTCGTCGGGGTCGGGCGGGACGTCGTACGGGAGGTCCAGGACAGATGTGCCCATTTCATACACCTTCCTATTCATTTGTTCCATTTCTACCAGAGTGGTAACCCGTTACGTGACTGTCAAGTAAAGTTACCTTTGTTGTCTTTTCCGATGAGAGGGGATGTATGGGTACGGAACGACTGGAGAGACCTCGGGGCAGGCCGCGGGACCCGCTGATCGAGGAGGCGATCCTTCGCGCGGCGCACCAGCGACTTGCCGCCGAGGGCTACTCCCGTATGACCATCGGCAACGTCGCCGCCGACGCCGGTGTCACCCGTCCGACGGTTTACCGCCGCTGGTCGACGAAACACGATCTCGTCGTGGACGCGCTCGACTACCGCTTCCGCGCCGAACAGGCCGCATACCCGCCGATGGACCTCGACACGATGTCCGCGCGGGAAGCGGTGATCGAGGCGGTGCGGCGGGCCAATCCCCGTGGACGCAGCAAGACCGGGATGACCCTGATCGGGAATGTGCTGGCCGAGTCCGAGCACCCGCCAGGCTTTCTGGACCTGGTGCGCGAGCACGCGGTGAAGCCCCGGCGGAAGCGGCTTCTCGACACCCTCCGCGCCGTCCAGGCACGTGGCGGAATCCGGACGGACCTGGACTTGGACCTCTTCGCGGACCTGTGCATGGGCACCTACTTCGCGGCGTACGTCCGCACCGGCGAAGACGATCCGAACCTCCCGGCCCGGGTGGTCAACACCCTCTGGTCCACCATGCTCGCCGCATGATCCCGGTGCGGCCCGACGCCCACGGGCGCGGCGTTTTCACCGCCTGCTACGGTCCTGCTACGGTCATGGTCGGCCTCCGCTGCCATTTCCCCAACTACGCGGGGCCCGGCCCTCGAACGGGCGGCGCGAGGACACCGGATCATGCACGAACGGGCACATTTCGCGGTCCTTCCGGACCCGCCTCCCGCCCCCGGCCCCGAGCACGTTACGACATGTCATACGGTAGGTGTGTGCTGGTCTCCACGGGATTCCCCCCTGCCCCGTCAGAGTCCGGCCCGCGTGTGGCGAGGCCGATGTCGCCAGGCCCGATGCGCAGGGAGGGTTCAGCGTGAAGCCCGGGGAGCCGGTGACGCCTGCTCCGAGGCCCGGTGGGGGGCCGGCGCTGAGACGGCGCTTCGGGGGCCAGTCTCCGCTGGCGTGCGTCGAAGTCGGCGAGGCGTTGCTCATCTACCCCGCAGGCAGACTCGACCCGCAGGCGCAGGCGTTGGCGGGCGGTGTGGCGCGGGACCCGGAGCACACCGTGGTGGTGCTGGACCTGCCGTTGGACGCACCCGCGGAGTGGTGGACGTCCGTGGTCCGACTGCTGAAACGGCAGAACGAGGGTCTGCGGCTGATCTTCGGGCGGCAGCATGGGAACACATCACCGGCGATCGCGCAGATGCTGGCCGACCGGCTCCGCCGTCCCTTGCTCGCCCCGGACGGACCGGTGACGCCCACCGCGGGCGGTGTTCTCTTCGTGCCCACGGACCGTGGCGCCGGCTGGCTGACCTTCCGGCCGGGCGTTCCACCTCGACGGGAGTCCCGGCGATTCCCCAAGCCTCGCTGGGAGCCCGACGAGGAGAACGGCCCCTGGTACACGAGCGAAGTCTCGGTCGCCGAGGCCCTTCCGGCGGGCGTGTGGGCCAGGCCCATGGGCGACGATCCGCACGACCACCGGCAACGACTGGTCGGCGGCCTGCTGTTCCGGGCGGAGCTGCTGACGATCGTACTCGGCTGCCCGGGCGCGCCCGCCCTGCCGCTGAAGGAGGTGGCGCGGTTGTGGGACGCGCTCCAGCCCGCCGCCCGGAACGCGGTCCGGTTCGTCCAGTACGGTCCGGTGGCAGTCCCGGAGGCCAGCGGCGGTCTCGGGCAGGAGTTGGCTGATCTGCTGCGGGTTCCGGTGAGGCTGTGCACCGGGCTACCCACTGGCCGGGCGGGAGACCACAGTGCCGACATGTACACGATCTGCGAGGACGGCTCTCCCGGTTGGCGCCCCTTCGCGCGGGAATTCGGCCACGTTCCGCGACCGGAGGGCGGCGGTGCGGCACCAGCGGCGGCGGCGCCGCCCGAGATCGTGTCCCACCGTCGTCCGCTGCCCGGCATTCCGGAGACCATGCGCGGGGTGTACCAGTACATCTACCAATACGCGCCGGGCGCGGTGCTGGAAGTGGTCCGGAGCGGGCTGTGGATGCGTCCGCCGGAGGACCACGGGGATATAGGGGCGGTACGTTCGGCTCCGATGGATCCGGCGGTTCCCGTGATCTGGTACGACGCGGGCTCGCGCGAGACCGAGCAGCGGATGCGGCGGCTCGCGGAGGAGGCGCGCCAACATCTCGACCCGCTCACGCGCGAGGTGTGCCGCGTGCTCCCGGCGGTCAGCGGCGCGTCCGCAGCGGGAGCACTGAGCCCGCGTGCGCTGCCCCCCGCCGCCCGCCCGGCTCGCCCCGAGACACCGGCCGCAGCAGAGGTCCGGGCTCCGGCACGTCGTCCGGGCCCGGGTCCGGCAACGCCCGACGCCCCAGCCGCCGCACTCCGGTCACCGGTACACGTGGCTGCCCACAGCGGGCTCGGCGGGCAGGTATCCCGGCACGCCGCCACCGCTCTGACGGCGGTTCCCGCGCAGGTGGCCGAGCCGCTGCCGGATCCGCACCGGGCGATCTGGCAAGCCGCACAGGCCGGACGCCACACGGAGGCGGCCGCCATGGTGGCCGCCATGGAGGAGCACGCGCTGCGGACCGCGGGGCCCGACTCCCCAGAAACACGGCACTGGCTGGAGATCCGGGCCGACCTGGCACGGCGCGCCGACGACTACGTACGGGCCACAGAACTGTGCATCGCCGTCGCCCACGCCCTGCTGCGCCATCACGGCCCGGACACGCCCGAGGCGGGCACCGCGGTCGACAACGCGCACCACTGCTGGGAGCGCGTCACCGACCCCGTCGAATTCCGCCGCATCGCCCCCGACCTGATCGCGCTGCGCCAAGCGGTCCCCGGTCCCGACGACCGCTTCCTACGGGCCGCCCGGCGCCGTTTGGAGCAGCTGGACACCAGGACGGCGTCCTCTTCCCCGGTCGCCCGACGGGCCTGACACCTCGATGGCGCTGACAGCCCGCCCAGCATCGCCGGGGCCGTCCCGAGCAACTGGTGTACGAGGTGGCTGCGCGGCCGCAGCCCGCGCCGGGAGAGGTGCTGGTCGCCGTGTACGCGACCGCCGTCACCACCGATGAACTCGGCTGGGACGCCAACTGGACCGACAGCTTCGACGGGACGGGGCGCGACCGCACGCCCGGCGCAGGTCGACCGTGCCGTGCGCGCGGCACAGGCGGCGTTCCCCGAGTGGGCGGCCACCACCCGCGCGCAGCGCCAGGAAGCGCTGCTGTCACTGGCCGATGCCCTGGTCGTGCGAGCCCAGGAGTTCGCCGACGCGGAGTGCCGGGAGACAGGGAAGATCCGCCGGGTCGTCCTGGAGGAGGAGATCCCCCAGTGCGCCGACCAGATCCGCTTCTTCGCGGGCCCGGCCCGGCTGCCGCACTCCGGTGCGGCTGGTCCCTCTGATGATTGACCGGACACTCTTGCTCACTTCGTAAAGGCGACACAATCATTTTGCGTGATCGCTTTCTCGCGGGCCAGGTCCGCCAACGCGGCCACATGGCAGCTTCGTGCCGACAAGATCGGTAAGCGTGCCCGCCGACGAAGAGGTGCAGATGGTCACAGGCGGACAGCGACCAGGGCGATGTCGTCGGGGGCGCCGCCGTTGACTTCGAGGCGGCCCAGCAGAACGTCGGCCAGGCGCCGCGGTCCGAGCCGGCTGTATTGGGACAGGGCGTCGGTCACCGACTGGAGTACGACCGAGCTGACCGCACGGGCGGCCGGCTGACCCACACGGCAAGCCGTCCGCCCCAGTTCCTTTCTCCGTGGCCCCCCACAGGGCTCCTGGCCTCCGGCGGCCTGTGCCGTGAGCCGGGCGGGGGTGCCGGACGCGGTCAGCCGGTCCGTACGGCCCCTCTCCCCGGCCCCTTCCTTCAGGCGGCTCCCTCCGGGCGCACTACGGCATACTGCCGTCGGCGTTCCGGCATCAGCCGTCCTTGCGGCCGACGCCCGCGAACACCCAGAACTCCGAGGGGTTGTCGGGAATCTCGTCCTCGGCATCGGGGCGCCACAGCGGGACATAGACGAGCCCGGGGTCGACCAGGCCGAAGCCGTCGAACAGTCCCCGGATCTGCTTGCGCGAGCGGGCGGTGACGGGAGAGGTGGCCTTCGAGCGGTAGAGCTTGCCGACGGCGGCCGCGGTGTTCGGGCGGTCCTCGTCGGTGGCGTGGGTGAGCGCGAGCCAGCTGCCGGCGGGGAGGGCGTCACGATAGGCCGATACCAGAGCGGCCGGGTCCTCGTCGTCCGTGATGAAGTGCAGGATCGTGATCATCAGAACGGCTATCGGCTGGTCGAAGTCGAGCAGTTCCCGTACCTGGGGCGAGCGCAGTACTTCTTCGGGGTCGCGGATGTCGGCGTTGACGATTGCGGCGAGTGGGGTGTCGGCGAGCAGCGAGGAGCTGTGGGCGACCGCCACGGGATCGTTGTCGACGTAGACCACGCGCGAGCCGGGCGCGGCGGCCTGTGCCACCTCGTGCACGTTGCCCTGGGTGGGGATACCGGACCCGAGGTCGAGGAACTGCCGTACGCCATGGGCCGCGAGGAAGTGCACCGCCCGGCCCAGGAAGGCACGGTTGGCGCGGGCCAGCGAGCGCACCTGCGGATCGATCGCGGTGAAGGCGGCCAGCGCTTCGCGGTCGATGGCGAAATTGTGGCCGCCCCCCAGCATGGCGTCGTAGATGCGGGCGACACTCGCCTTGCCGGGATCGACACCCTCCGGCACGCCTGTGCGATCGTTCACATCAACGTCCTTTCTGAATATGACAGTTGACGATGCATCCTAGGATCTTCCGTGGTCGTCGTGCCCGGTACACGACCGGTGCGGTATGCCAGGATTCTTGTCGAGGAAGGGCGCGGCCGTGCTGGAAGACGCGATGCACCCGCCGGAGCGAAGCCGCGCGGAAGCCGGACCGCTCCTCGGCACGGCCGCATTACGGCGTCGGCTGACCGCCTCGGCCGCGGGCGACGCCATAGGATCCGTGCTCGACCTGCGCACGACAGGTGATCATGTAGTCCACGCGCTGACCCCCGGTTTCTGCCGGGCGGCATCGGTCTACGTGCTGGAGCGGTGGCTGGTCGGGGAGTCGGCGGGGATGCCCGTCGACCCGCCCCGCATCGAGGCCCGGCGCCTCGCCCTGCGCATGGGACCGGGCGCGCGCGAGGAGTACAGCGACGTCCTGCCGATAGGGGAGGTGCTGGTCTTCCCCCGCGACACCCCTTACGCCCGCGCATTGGCCACCGGCCAGCCGCAGATCCTCGCAGCCGTCGACGCCCACACCGCGGACCGGCTGGCCAGTTCGGGCCCCGGCGACGCCCGGATCGACGCGCTGCTGCGCTCCACGTCATTCCTGGTGGCCCCGCTACGGCTGCGCGGTTCGGCGGTGGGCTTCATCGCCTGTACCCGCGGCGAGGGCGAGCCGGCTTTCTCGGTCGCCGACGTCGCGGCCCTGGAGTCACTGGCCACACGCGCTGTCGTCGCGCTCGACAACGCCCGGCTCTACGAGCGCGAACGCCGCACGGCCCTGGCCATCCGCGCGAGCCTGCTGCCCACCGGCGCCGCGTCCGGAGTCGAGGGCTGCCGGGTCGCGCATGCCTATCGGCCCGCCGGGGACGGCGATCTCGTGGGCGGCGACTGGTTCGACGTGCTCCGGCGCTCGAATGACCGCGTCGGCCTGATCGTGGGCGACGCGATGGGTCACGGGCCCGAGGCCGCGGTCGCCATGATCCAACTGCGGACCGCGGCCCGCACCCTTGCCGGCCTCGACGTCGACCCCCAGGGGCTGATGCGGGGGCTCGATGCGCTCGCCGCTGACACCCCCGGCGCCTCCTTCGCTACGTGCGTCTACGCCGAGTGGGACCTACGGCGGGGCGTCTGCACCCTGATCTCGGCCGGCCACCCGCCGCCGCTGATCCGCGTGAACGGCGGCCCCGCCCAGACCGTCGCCCTCAGCGCCGGACTCCCTCTGGGGCTTGGCGACTGGACCGGCGAACCGGTGGACATACCGGTGCGGGAGTCGACGCTCCTGCTGCTCTACAGCGACGGGCTGGTCGAGTCGCGCGATGCCGACATCGACGTCGGCATCGCCCGTCTGGCCCGGGCGCTGGACGAAGTCAAGGACATCGACGAAGCCGAGGACGCCGACGACGGCTTGTCCGGCGTGTGCGGCCGGATCATGGACAGCCCGCTCACCGCGGGTACGGCGGACGACCTGACCCTGCTGCTGGCGCGGCTGACGCCACCGACCTCCTGACGGCCTCGGTCGAGATCAGCGTGGAAGGTGGTTTCATGTGCGGGTCCGGCACGGCAGATCGTACGGACCCCGATCAACCCACCTGCTGTGGAATATCCTCCTGCGGTGTTGTCGCGGGCGGGCGGGCGGTCAGTGACCGTCGGAGAAGATGTGCCGGGCCTCGCGGGCGGCGTAGTAGACCAGCACGTAGCCGGCGGCGGGGTCGGCCCACCACCAGCCCAGGCTCGCGTTGAGCGCCAGGCCGAGCAGGACGGCGGTGGCCAGCAGTCCGTCGACGAAGGTGACCCGCCCCTCCGTTGCCAGGACAGGGTTGTCCAGCGCTGCCCCGGTACGGGCCTTGCCTGCCGCGAGGGCGGACATCACCACGGCGGTCACCGCCGTCCAGGCCATGCCCAGCATCGAGTGACGCGGCTGATAGCCGGTGGCCAGAGCCACCGTGGACTGCACCAGCAGATACGCCGCCAGCAGCGTGAACGCGCTCCCGATCAGGCGCAGCGCCCGGCGCCGGCGGTCCTCGCCCGTGCCGGACAGCTCCCACAGCACCACGGTCGAGGCGCCGATCTCGATCAGTGAGTCCAGGCCGAACCCGGCCAGTGCCACCGAGCGGGCCGACAGCGCGGCCACCGCCAGCACGACGATGCCGATCACGTTCCAGCCGAGAGTGGCGTACTCAAGAGCGAAACCACGGCGGAGCAGGATCCTGCTGCTGGCGTCGTCCGGGTGGGTCACTGTGGCAGTCTCCCAGAAGCCCTTCCCCCGTGGTCAAGAGCGTACGGAGGCGGCGCGGGGCCCCGGGCTCCGGTCGTCGGCTGGTGGAGGAGCTTAGCGGCCGCGGGTGCCTGCGGGCAGGCTGATCGTCTTCTGCGGGTAGTTCCTGCTGCTGTCCTTGCAGGCGCTGACCTGCGCCGCCAGGTCGTTGGCGTATGCCGTGCAGCCGCCGCACGCCTTGGGCGTGAAGCTGCCGGTGACGGGGCCCGTGCAGAGGATCTCGACCTCGTCGGGGCTGTCGTTGCTGACCTTGACGGATATGCCGCCGCCGGAGGCCGTCGAGGGCAGATGCCGGCCGGCGGCGGGCAGGACCTGGGCTATCTCGGCAGCAATGGCGATCTTCTTGGCGCGTGCCCGGTTGTTGTCGTGCTTGTATGTGCCGACGAAGTCGTTCATCGTCTTGAGCGCCGCATCAAAATGGCCGCCCTTGTACTCGTCCACGCCACATGCGTATGTACCGGCTTGCACAGCTTTGTCGGCTTTGCCGGCGTCCTTGCTCAGGGCGGCCGGCCACGCCCGCCCTCTCCCCGGGCAGGGCCGAGGCCTGGACGCTGAGGGTGTGCAGACGAGTATTGGCCGAGCAGGGATCGCCGCCCTTCAGGCCCTTGGCGACCTTGTCGATCATGGAGCTGACGGCCGGTTCCACCTTCGCGGCCTGAGGGGACTGGGGGAAGGTGGTCAGGAGCTCGCCGAGGTCCCCGCCGTTCGCGGCGGCGCTGCTCCGGCCGGAGCCGAGAACGCCCACTCCGCACTCGTAGAGCGAGGTGGCGAGCCGGGCGTCGGGCCAGTTGGCCAGGGAACCGAGGTTTTTCTCGCGGATGGTGCCGGGCACTGTGCGCAGGTACTTCAGCGGCGCGATCGCGTCGCAGTAGTTCTGCTGGTCGTACGGAGCGCCGACCGCGTGTAGTACGGGTGCAGCCGGAGGCGGCCGGTGCCTCGGCCCGGCTACGGCATCAGCTCAGCGGGGCAGCGACAGGCCGTTCAGCAGCAGCTCGGCCACATTCTCGGCATAGAGCCGCACGCGGGTCTCCTGCGGTGCGGTCATCTCCGGGTTCATCAGCGACGCCATCCCGGTCTGGCTGTAAGGCGCAGATCCGCCCGACGAGAGAAGAAAATAGACGACCTCGGATGGGATGTTCTTGATTCTCCCTTGCTCGCGCAGCACCGCCGGTGGGTCAGGTCGATCCACCCGGCTGCCCCGGGGACCTTCACCGGTATCCAGCACCACTTCAACGTCTCATCCGGCGAGACCGGCACCATCGTCGCCTCCGCGCTGCTCGGCTCCGCCATCGGCGCCGCCATCGCGGGACGCCTCGCCGACCGCATCGGCAGGCTGCGCGTGATGCACATCGCCGCCGCGCTCTTCGCGATCAGTGCGCTCGGCTCCTCCATGCCCTTCTCCGTGTGGGACCTGGGCATCTGGCGGGTCTTCGGCGGCATCGCCATCGGCCTCGCCTCGCTGATCGGCCCCACTTACATCGCCGAAGTCGCCCCCGCCAGCCACCGCGGCCGCCTGGCATCCTTCCAACAGGCCGCGATCGTGCTCGGCATCACCGCCTCCCAACTCGTCAACTGGGCGATCGCCCAGGGCGCCGACGGCAAGAGCCAGAACCCGCTCGGCCCCCTGGACGCATGGCAGTGGATGCTGATGGCCGCTGTCCTCCCGGCAATCGGCTACTACGTCCTCACCTCGCGCATCCCCGAGTCCCCGCACTTCCTGGTCGCCACCGGCCGCCTGGACCAGGCCCGAACCGTGCTGCGCGACGTCGAAGGACCTGGCATTGACGCCAACGCCCGCGTCTCGGAGATCGGGCACTCGCTCAGGTCCGACGAAAAGCCCCGGATGCGTGAGCTGTTCGGCGGCCGCTTCGGACTGCTGCCGATCATCTGGGCCGGGATCGGCCTGGCCGTCTTCCAGCAGTTCGTCGGCATCAACGTGATCTTCTACTACTCATCGATCCTGTGGCAGTCGGTCGGCATCGACCAGTCCAGCTCGCTGCTAATCAGCCTCTCGACCTCGGTCGTCAACATCGTCGGCACCGTGGTGGCGATACTCATCGGCACCGGCTCCGAGGTCCAACTCGCCGTCGAGGCCCGACAGCAGCTGCAGGCAGACGGCATCCCCACGCGAGTGGTGTCCATGCCGTCCGTAGAGTGGTTCGAGGAGCAGGACCAGGCCTACCGCGACAGGGTCCTGCCCCGCGAGGTGAAGGCACGTGTCGCCGTCGAAGCCGGCATCGCTCTCACCTGGTACCGCTTCGTCGGCGAGGACGGCCGGATCGTATCGCTGGAGCACTTCGGGGCCTCGGCTGACGCGAAGGTGCTCTACCGCGAGTTCGGCTTCAGCGCGGAAGCCGTTGCCGCCGCCGCCCGCGAGTCCCTGGCTGCCACGACCCACTGACGTCCGCACACATTCCAACGAGGAGATGCAGAACCCATGACAGACGCACTCAAGCGCCTCTCCGACGAAGGCGTCGCGATCTGGCTCGACGACCTGTCCCGCAAGCGGATCACGTCCGGTAACCTCGCCGAGCTGATCGACTCCAG
>NZ_SUMC01000046.1 GCF_005047355.1 Actinacidiphila oryziradicis | reverse complement strand
GGATCCCGGTGCAGATACGATGGCTCAAGGCCGTGCGGGCCCCTCTTGACGTCACAATCATGATCGTCTCGCACGGCCGTTTGCATGCTCAGACCGGGGTCTCAGCTACCGCGCACGACGTCGTAAGCAGCCTCGCAGATGATTAACACGCTGGTTTGATCTTCATCGGTGCTTCGGTTGTCCTGGCCAGGAAGGTGATGAGGTCGGCTGGTGCGGGGAACCGTGCTGTGGACGGTGCGATGGCGTATCCGTGCTGTTCCAGGAGTGGGCGGGTCTCCTGAACTGCCCTGGTGACCGTTCCTCTGTCTACGGCGAACAGTTCGCCGAGGACGGCTTGGGTGCAGAGTTTGCGCAGGTAGAGGATGGTGGCCAGGACGCGGTCGGCAGCGGTGAGCTTGGGGCGGGGGCCCGCCCCCGGGGTCCGGCGGCGCTCCGCCCCGCGCCGCGTGTGGCGCTGCTGCTCGCGCTGGGCGGCTTGGGCGGGGGCCAGCTGGTCGGTCATGGCGGCCAGTTCGTGCCGGCTCATGCCGGTCAGCGCGGGGTGGGAGAGCGCACTGGTGGAGACCGGCCCGTCCGGCTCGGCCTGGAGTGCGTCCCGCCGGCCCGGGGTCTGGTCGTTGGTGGGGTGGTGAAGTCGGCCCGAAGCGCGGTCTCGTCTTTCGATCGAGTCGTTTCTTCGGGCCGCTTCCCGCACCCGGCGTGCCACTCTCATGGCACCGGGCGCTCCACAAGTCCCGCCTTGCTGTCGATGATCGTCCTCATGCCGTGGCCGGCCAGGGGGAAGGGATGGCCGCGCCCCGGTAGCGGTAGCGCGTGGTGCGCACCTTTCCGGGGTCGAATAGCGTCCGTTCCTCCCCAGTTGGCCACCAACCACCCCCGCAGCAGCGGCGGCGGAGGTCCTTCCAGGTGATCCGGCGGTGTTTGCGGCGCAGCCATTTCATGACCTGGCTCCATGTGTACGAGCTTAGGTATTGGAATGTCGCGCTGGACACGCCGGGGTGGAAGTAGGCGCACCAGCCCGGCAGCATCCGATTGAGCTGGATGAGCAGGGTGTCAAGCGGCTGGTTCGTGGCCATCTTCCGGCATGCTGTCTTGATCTTGCCCATCACGGCCGAGAGGGCCTTGCGTGAGGGGTAGGTGTAGACGTAGTACCGGTTGGTTCCTCGCTTGCGGTGGCGCTGGATGTGCCACCCGAGGAAGTCCAGTCCCTCATCGATGCGGGTGATCAGGGTCTTCTCCGGCGACAGGCGCAGGCCCATCGTGGACAAGACTCCTGCGATCTCCTCGCGCAGGGCTTCGGCGTCGCCTTCGGTGCCGTGAACCATCAGGCACCAGTCGTCCGCATACCGCGATAGACGGTAGTTGGGAAGACCTTGACGGCGACGTTGTTCCCGTCCCAGCTTGCTGCTTCCGGGTCCTCCCGGACCCTGGGCGACGTACTCGTCCAGGACCGACAAGGCCACGTTGCTGAGCAACGGCGACAAGATCGAACCCTGTGGGGTTCCAGCACTGGCTTCTCTCAGCACGCGATCCTCGCCGAGGATGCCCGCCTTGAGGAACGCCTTCACCAGGTCAAGAACGCGTTTGTCCCCGATCCGAAGCCGCACCCGGTCCAACAAGGCCGGATGCGAAATCTCGTCGAAGCAGGCTTTGATGTCACCTTCCACGATCCACTCATACCCGTGGGACGTGAAGTGGCGGACCTCGGCCACCGCGTCGTGAGCCCGGCGGTTCGGACGGAACCCGTAGGAGCACGGGAGGAATTCCGCCTCGAAAATCGGCTCCAGCACCAGCTTCAAGGACGCCTGCACCACCCGGTCGGTGATCGTCGCGATCCCCAGGCGGCGCAGCTTGCCGCCCGTCTTGGGGATCATCCGCTCCCGCACCGGCAGCGGACGGAAGCTTCGATCCTTGATCGAGTCTCTTAGCGCGTCGAGGAATTCCTCAACGCCCGTCCGCTCCGCGATGGACGCCGCGGTGCGGCCGTCCACCCCGGCGGTCTTGGCACCCTTGTTACCCCGCACCCGATCCCACGCGACAAGCAGAAACGCGGGATCGACACAGAGGTTGAACAGGTCATCGAACCTGCGATGAGGATCATCGCGAGCCCAACGGTGCAGCTTGGCCTGGATCTCCAGTACCCGGCGCTCCGCCTCATACGTGGCGTGCTCCAGTTCGTCGGTGTTCACCGATGACCTCCCGGTCTTCCAGTTCCTCGACTGCCGACTTGCTGGCCCCCTTCGCCATGTTCGCGCCATTAACGCGCTCGGACTACTACGGGGCCTCCGCCACGTCCTGGCGTCGTCAGCCGACGACGGGCCTTGCCCTCCGTCTGGCTGGGTGCCAGACGGGAAGGGCGACACCAGGACGCTTCCCACGTTCACCACCAACCGGTCGACGGGCGAGCCGCCCAGCTCTACTCCGACAGCATCGCCACGCCTACGCCGCAGGCATTCAGCGTGGCCTCCCCACCGACACCCTAAATTCGGCTTCGGAGTCGCCACCCGGAGATGGCGTGCGCTGCAACCGGCCCATATCCTCCAGATTGGAGCCGGTGGAACTCTTACGGAGCGTCAGACACTGGTTCCTCTCGTACGGCGTCTCGTCTTGCTTGCCGGACCCGCGCCGTCTGGAAGTACCGACGCGTCCCGTCGTTGTCAGGGCCGCTCTCACCTCCGCGTGCATCTCCACGCATCGGCTGCCCTCAGCTTCATCGGCCTACTGCGACAGGCCGAAGGTAGGGGTCTTTCACCCCTACCCGGTATCAAGTGGCGCCTCGTGGCGCACCAGGGTGTAGTTCCAGTCGCCGTGGAAGCTGTCGCGGGAGATGGGCAGGGCGTCCATGATCTCGTCACTGACCGTGAGGCCAGTGAGGTAGTGGCCGGTGTCGAGTTCGGCGTGCACACTCAGCCCGGTCCGGGTGGTGGTGGCCGTGATGCTCTCGACGATGACGTCGTGGCTGGTAAGCGGTTGGCCGCGCCAGTTCATCGTGATGTGGCAAAACAGCCGGTGCTCAATTCGATTCCACTTGGAAGTCCCTGGTGGTAGGTGGCACACGGTGATCGGTAGCCCGGTCTCCGCTGCCAGGGCCGCGAGTTCGGCCTTCCAGGCGCGGGTGCGGTAGCTGTTGGAGCCGCCCGCGTCGGCGGTGATCAGCAACCGTCCGGCCTGCGGGTAGGCGCTGCGGCCGGCGCCGTTCCACCAGCGGCGGATGGACTCCACGGCGAAGGCGGCGGTGTCGTGGTCGGTGCCGACGTTGACCCAGCCGGTGTTCGCCGCCAGGTCGTAGATCCCGTACGGGACGGCCTTCCCGAGCTCCCTGTCCGGGAAGTCATGGGTGCTGACCCGCATCGGTTCGCCCTTCGGGCGCCACTGGCGGCCGGCGTTCTTGTACGGTCCGACGAGTTCCTTCTTCTTGCAGTCCACGCTGATCACCGGGTCCCCGGCCTGCTGGAACGTCTTGGCCTGTTCGTTGATGTGGCGGAACTGACCGTCCCGGTCGGGGTGCTGTTTGCCCTCTATGGTCTTGCCGTTGCCCTGCAGGCTGAAGCCTTCTTCGCGCAGCAGATCACCGACGACGTCCGCGGACACGCGGTGGCCCTGGCGGGTGAGTTCGGCGGCGAGATTGCGGGTGGACTTCGTGGTCCAGCGCAGGGGTGACATCGGATCGCCGCGCATGTCCGGCTCGACCAGGGTCAGCAGCGCGGCGCGCAGTCCCGGATCGAGGTCGACGACTCGCTTGCGTCCCCCGCCGGGCCTGCGTACCCGTCTCAACGGGGCCTGACCGGACTCCAGTTCACTCACGCCCAGCGACACCGTGGCCTCGCGGACCCCGGCAGCCCGGGCGACCAGCCGGATCCCGCCATGGCCGACCGCACGTGCTTCTGCCCCCATCAACAGGCGCCGCTGCCGCTCGTCGAGATGCGGGAAGATCGCCTCGAACTTTGGCCGCCATCGACGCCCGCAGTTCCTCCATCGCGCTCATATCACAACAACGAGCACGGAATTGGGAAGCTACGGGTTATTCCGCTGCGCGTCCTACGCGGTGGTGGCCGCGAAGAACCACTTCGACGTCCTCGCGTGGACCTGCACGTCCCTGGACGCGGCACAGCTGGTCGCTGACCTCACTGGCGAGTACGGCGTGTACGACTGGAGCGGCCTGGAGGACCAGGCGCCGGTCTACAACCAGCACATCGTTCAGCCCAAGCGGCTGCGGCAGTACACCTCGCTGCGGAAGGCCGGGAAGCTGGCCTACAAGTCGGAGGTGTGGGAGAAGCTGGCGCTGCCCCGGCTGCGCGAGCGCCCCGACATGCGGGTGGTGGACTTCGGCGCGGGCCACGGCGACTACGCCAAGAAGCTGCGCCCCGAGGGCTACTCGATCGACGACTACGAGCCGTACCGCACCACCCCGGGCAAGTACGCGGTGGACATCCGGGGCGTCGTCTCGATGGTCCGCACGATCGAGAAGCGGCTGGCCGCGCACGGCCTGTACGACATGGTGGTGCTTGACTCCGTCATCAACGCCACCACGTCGCTGGACTACCAGCACTGGGTGCTCACCGCCGTCAATGCGCTGTGCGCCGGCGACGGCACGGTGTGCATCGGCACCCGCAATCTCCTGGCGGAGCAGGCGTTTGAGAGGTCGCAGCATTCCACCAGCCGCGAATCCACCCGGCTGTCGTTCCTCGACCACGAGAACGTGGACATGCGGTTCATGCAGGGCAAGTGGATGCGGATTCGCTTCCACACCCCCGAGTCGCTGGCCGAACTGCTGGGGGCGTACTTCGGGGAGGTGACGGTCGCCGGTCGCTCGAACGCGACGCTGCGGGCGGTGTGCAAAAACCCCCTGCCGCTTTCCGACCTCGATTACGAGAAAGCCCTCGACGAGGAATTCAACATGCCTTACCCCAACGACTTCCGGCACGGGCGTCATAAGCAACTCGTGGAAAATTTGGTAAAATTGGTCAAAGAAAGGAATATCGCCCGCGCCTAACCCGCGCGGCCAATTCAAAGGGGAATGCACGTAATGCCACAACCGCCCGTGAGGGTCGGTATCAAAGCCGCCGCACCATACCTGATCATGTGGCTGGCCGGGGTCCGCCACATCAATCTCGACAACCACTGCCTGGAAACCTTCGGCCAGTCCGACCGCGCCCCGGTCAACCCCCGGGCACCCCACCAGAGGGTCACCCTGCCGGCGGAGAACCCGCCCCTGGCCTGGTACTTGTGCGCCCTGCCCCACCCCTGGGACTGGGCCTCCAACGCACACCTGGCCTTCGACTACGCCGAAGGCCACCAGTGGGAAGGCCCGGCCCTGGTGCCCGGCCTCCACGTGGCGCTCGACAACGCCCGCCCCATCACTGGATGGGCGAGCATTCCATCCCCGCCGATGCGCCGCACCGCCAGCGGTACCTGTACCGGACCTGCCGCAACTGGCAGTTCGCGTGGTGGCTGCGCGCCAACCGCAGCGCACCCGACGCGCCGCCAGCTGGCTACCTGCCGCCGCCCGACCCTGACGCACCGCAGCAGCTGAGCTTCCTGTAACCCCGCCCCCACCACGGTCCGGCGACCATGTTGGTGGCCAGTTGGGATTTCCCATTGGCGGCCAGTTGGCGAGGAGTCAACTGGCCGCGGATGGTGACCGAGTGTTGATCGCCGTCGTGCTGCTCAGGTGTTCAGAAGTTGCGTGCGCAGCTGTGAGATCACGGCCTCGTCAACCCCGAGGTGCTTGACGGCGTAGCCGTGCACGGAGCCGTAGGTGGCAGCGAGGTCGGACAGGAACAGTCGCATGACCTCTTCCGGCGCTCGTCCGTAGTCGGGCCATTTCAGAGCCCGTGTTGGGTTGGCCGCTTTCCAGTCGGCGATCAGCCGCTCGGTGGCCAGTTCGGTGAGCGCGAAGTCTGCGACGATGTCGTCCTCGGCCACCCCCAGGAGCGAGAGGATCAGGCTGGCCAGCAAGCCGGTGCGGTCCTTGCCGGATGCGCAATGGAAGACTTGCGGGGTGCTCTCGGACGCGAGGACCTCAAGGGCCTTCCGCAGTTCTTTGGCTCCGTCGAGAGCGACCTCCGCGTACCGGTCGGCGAGGTAGCGCCAGGGGTCTAGTTCGGGATCGATCTCCGCCTGGTCGTACGGGCGGTGTTCCACGCTGAGGTTGAAGTAGGCGATGGCCCCGCTGTCGGGCACCCGGCCTTTCGCCGCTATTTCCCACGGATAGCGCAGGTCGATCACGGTGCGCACACCCAGGTCGACGAAGCGATTCCAGTCAGCGCCCTGGAGCTTGGCGAGCGAGTCGGATCGGTAGAGGCATCCCCATCGCACGGTGCGGCCGTCCTCGGTGCGGTAGCCACCCAGGTCCCGGAAATTGTGGAGGCGTTCGAACTCGATGTGTCTTCTCACCCGCGACACCCTACGACCCGGCTATTCCCAGCGTCACGGAGCGTCACGCCGCGACTGGCCGTCCGTGGGGAATTTGGGCTGGCCGCTGTCACGACCACACGAGGTCGCCGGGCTGTGGTGCCATCATGTTTCGTGGCGTGGGGGCGCGCAGCAGCGAGAGGACCACGCCGGTGGGACGCCCCGACAAGGCCGCGCGGGCCGCCATCGCACAGCGGCGAGCGGACGCCATTGACCTACGCCTGGCCGGCGTGGACTGGCTCACTGTCGCCCGCAAACTCGCCGCCGACCCGGCCGTCAACTCCGACCGCGTCGCCTACCCCCAGGGCTACGGCATCGACCGGTACAACAAGAACCTGGAGCCTCCCACCGTCGACCAGCTCATCAACGCCGCCTGCAAGGACGTGCGCCTGGCCCTCAAGGAGCGCACCACCGAGGTGGACGAGAAGGCCGACGAGCTGCGGGCGGTGGAAAACCTGCGCCTGGACCGACTGTTCTTCGTCGCCTACCGCCAGGCCGTCAAGGACGGCGACCTGCCCGCCATCGACCGGGCTCTTCGCATCATGGAGCGCCGCGCCCGCATGAACGGCCTCGACAAGCCCTCCAAGACCGAGATCGTCACCCCCGCCGACAGTGGCAGCGACCTGACGACCGCGACCCTCGACGAACTCGAAGCTCTCATCGGCATCACCGAGGAGGCTGCGCGTGGCTCCGAATGACCGCCAGGCGGCGCTGCTCGCCCACTACCGCACGCAGCCGCCCGCCGTGCGCCGCGCCATGGCTGAGCGGGCGTCGCCTCAGCTGCGCGCCCACCTCGCCCGCGTCGAGCGCGGCATCGCCATGGACGCCTCGCCCGGTGCGATGGCCGCGGTGCTCACCGAACGCCGCGAGATGCAGGCGAGGCACCTCCACCTCATCGACCAGGCGTGGATCGACATGGCCGAGGGCCGCGCCGACCGCGTCATGATCACCATGCCGCCGCGTCACGGCAAGTCACGGCGGGCCTCACTGCCCGACGGCGCGATCTGCGTCATCCAGACCCGCTGGAACGAAGACGACCTCGCCGGCCGCATCCTCGCCGACGCACAGGCCAACGAGTGGCACGTCATCGACCTGCCCGCCCTCGCCGACTCCGACGACGACCCGCTCGGCCGCAAGCCCGGCGAGCCACTGTGGCCCGAACGCTTCGACGTCGAGCATCACGCCACGACCCGCCGCCGCGTCGGCGAACGCGTATGGGCCGCGCTCTACCAGCAAAAGCCGCGTCCCCCCGAGGGCGGCGTGTGGCAGCGCGCCTGGATCACCGACCACCGGCTCACCACCGTCGAGTTCGGCGGTCTCGACATGGCCCGCGTCATCGTCGCCGTCGACCCGGCCGGCGGAGAATCCTCAGTGGGCGACGAAACCGGCATCATCGGCGCTGCTCGCGGCTTCGACGGCCACCTGTACGTCCTCGAGGACCGTTCGGCTTCCATGGGCGCCAACGACTGGGGCCTCACGGCGTGCCGTCTCGCCCTCGCCCTCAAGGCCGACGCGATCGTGGTGGAGTCCAACTACGGCGGCGACATGGCCCGCCAGGTCCTCTCCCAAGCGTGGGAGCAGCTGCGCCGGGATGGCACGACCGCCGGACAGCTCATGCCCCGAGTCCTCGAAGTCACCGCCAAGGTCGGCAAACGCCTGCGGGCCGAACCCATCGCCCAGCTGTACGAGCAGGGCCTGATCCACCACGTCGGCACCCATGTGCGCCTCGAAGAGCAGATGGCCACCTGGGTCGTCGGCATGGACTCCCCCGACCGCATGGACGCCGCCGTCCACGGACTCACCGAACTCGCCGACCCCGAACAGCTCGCCGCGGTCGCCGGACACATCCACGACGACCGCCTCGGCGGCCGCCGATAACCCCCGGAAACGGCCCCATAAAGGCCAACGCCCCCAGCCGTATCCGGCTGCTGCCCACTGGACCGCCATCGACCTGCCTGACCCCGCCCCCGGCAGCCGCCAGCTGCTGGTCCGCCGCAACCGCACCACCGGCGAACTCGCCTACTACCGCGGCTACTCACCCCGGCCGGGATCTGACAATTACTCAACGGGAGCCACCGCTGATCACGACGTTAGGGTGTCCGGCATGAGCCACATAGCGTTGAACGATGCCACGATGCACTACGACGATCAGGGGCCGTCGGACGGGCTGCCGGTCGTCCTGGTTCATGGTCATCCGTTCAACCGCACTCTGTGGGGGCCGGTGGCCAAGGTGCTGGCGGCGGCCGGATACCGCGTGATCGCCCCGGATCTGCGCGGCTACGGCGACAGCAGCGTCACCCCCGGCAAGGTCTTCCTCTCTGACTTCGCGGACGATATCGCCGTCCTCCTCGACCACCTGGGCGTGGAGCGTGCGGTCTTCGGCGGGGTGTCCATGGGGGGCCAGATCACCATGGAGTTCCAGCGCCGCTACCCGCAGCGGGTGCGGGCGCTGGTGCTGTCCGACACGTCTGCGCCCGCCGAGACCGAGGAGGGCAAGGAGTTCCGCAACCGCCTGGCCGATCGGTTGCTGGCCGAGGGCATGGACGGGTACGCGGGCGAGGTGATCGACAAGATGCTCGCCGCGTACAACGTCACCGCCCTGCCGGACGTGGCGGCACACGTCCTGGGCATGATGCGCGCCACCGACCCGCGGGGCGCCGCTGCCGCCCTGCGGGGGCGGGCCGAACGCCCCGACTACCGCGATACCCTCGCCGCGGTCGAGACACCGGTGTTGATCGTGGTCGGCGTGGACGACGTCTACACCCCGGTCAGCAACGCCGAGGACATCCACCGCCTTATCCCGCACGCCACGCTGACCGTCATCGAACGGGCCGGCCACCTGCCGGGTGTCGAGCAGCCCGAGCAGTTCAACGCGGCGCTACTGGACTTCCTCAGCACGCAGGTAGCCAGCCGTGCGTGAATCGCACCCGCTCCTCACCTTCTTCATAGACGCTGCCGACAGCCGCTTCCCGCCGGTCGACGGCCTGGTGACGGTGCTGCCGCCCCTGGACCAGCCCAACCCTGGGGTGCTGTCATGTTCATTCGCCCTCCCAAGTGCGAGTGCAGGTGGAACCCTCGCCTACCCGGAGGGCCCCATCTGTAATCGAGCACCTGAGAGATCGGGCCACCGCGTAAGAGGAGCCCGATCAGCTCGTCCCGTGTGAAAACCCGGATTCGGGCCGGTGTCGCAGTTTCGCTGCGGGACGGGTGTGGGCCGGGGCAGGATCGAGCTCCATGTGGTGGCCATGGATCTACCTGCTGACGCGCAGGTCGCTCGCGTCGGCGTGCCTCAGGTTCCTGGGCAGAGCGGTGAAGGACGTCGAACTTCCGGTCCTGCGGCACCCACTCCCGGTGCTCCAACGCCAAGTCGGCCAGCCCAAGCTGGAACCGGCCGACCGAGTTCTCCTGGCGGCCCTGTCGCGTGTGCTGCACAGACAGAGCCGGAGTAGCTTCCTCGTCACCCCGGCGACATTGCTGCGCTGGCAGCGAGAGCTGCCCAAGGCCGCCTAGCTAGCCCGTGCCACCGATCTACCAGCCCGAACTCGCCGCCCGCGCCGTCCTGTACGCGGCCGACCACCCCCACCGCCGCGAGTACTGGGTCGCCGGCAGCACGATGGGGACCCTGATCGCCAACGCCATCGCCCCAGGCCTCCGGACCGCTACCCAGCCCGGACCGGCTTCTCCTCCCAGCAAGCGGACCGCCCCTTCCCCGAAGAGCATCCCGCCAACCTGTGGCAGCCCGCCGACGGGAAGGACGGACACGACTACACCGTCCACGGCAGCTTCGACGACCGCTCCACCCACCGCAGCCCGCAACTGTGGGCATCCCAGCCACGCGGATCGGCCGGGCCCCATCCGCAGGACCCCTCACACGCCCTCCACGGCGGCGGCACCTCGGCACCCGGCCCCGGAGAACAATCGATCCCGCAAACGCCCGGCGTCACCCCGCCCGTTCACGGCCCGACGCCCGCCGCAAGAATGTGGGAAACCAGGCCCCGCCCTTCCGGGCGCGAGCGGAGGCTCCGCCCCAAGTGGCTCACCGGAATCACTCAATCGGCTGCACACGGCCGGCCGTGCCCTCTGCTGCCCGAAAGCTGACCAGGGCGGGCAGCACCCACAGCCCGCGGTCGGTCCCGATGCCGCACGACCTGCTCCGCTGCGGCCTGCCCGCACTGGTCGCCCGCCGCTCCGCCCCGGACCCGGCCCCCGAACTGTCGCTCACCACCAACGGCATCGGCCTGGCCGCAGCGCGTGGCCATGACGACGGTCGTTGTGGCGGCGGGGTGCAGGGCCTGTCATGGCGTTGCGGCCTCAGAGCGAGCGCCCGTGCGCTCAAGTCGGACCACGATCCCCTTGGACGTGGGCTGGTTGCTGATGTCGGCCACGCTGTCCAGCGGCACCAGGACATTTGTCTCCGGGTAGTACGCGGCGGCGCAGCCAGATGCGCTCGGGTACGGGACTACCTGGAAGTCCTCGGCGCGGCGCTCCACGTCCTCGTCCCATACGCCCACCAGGTCAACGTGGTCGCCCTCGGCGAAGCCGAGTTCGGTCAGGTCCGCGGGGTTGACCAGGACGACGCGTCGGCTTCCATGGATGCCCCGGTAGCGGTCGTTCGTTGTGTAGGGGATGGTGTTCCACTGGTCATGGGAACGCAGAGTCTGCAGAAGCAAGTGCCCCGCGGGGGCGTGCAGCATCTCCCACTTGTTACAGGTGAACAGGGCTTTGCCGACAGGGGTGGGGAAGACTCCCTCGTTCACCGGGTTCGGCAGCTGGATACCACCTGGGCGGACGACCCGGCGGTTGAAGTCGTGGAATCCCGGTATGATGCGGGCTATCCGAGCCCGGATCGCGCCGTAGTCGGCCTCGAATTGCTCCCACGGGATGCCCGCTCTTCCGTCCAAAGTCCGGCGGGCCAGCCGGCTCAGGATGGCGACTTCACTGAGCAACAGCCTGGAGGCCGGTTCGAGACGGCCCCGGGAGGTGTGGACCTCGCTCATCGAGTCCTCCACGGTGACGAACTGCTCGCCCCCTGCCTGGATGTCCCGCTCGGTCCGCCCCAAAGTGGGCAGGATGAGTGCGGTGTCCCCGCAGACGGTGTGGGAGCGGTTGAGCTTGGTCGAGATGTGCGCCGTGAGCCGGCACTTTCGCATGGCCTCTTCGGTGAGGGTGCTGTCCGGGGCGGCGCGGACGAAGTTGCCCGCGACACCCAGAAAGACCTTGATACGGCCCTCTCGCATAGCCCTGATCGAGTTCACGGAGTCCAGTCCGTGCGCTCGGGGCGGGTCGAAACCGAATTCGCGTTGCAGGGCGTCCAGGAAGGACTCCGGCATCTGCTCCCAGATGCCCATCGTGCGGTCTCCCTGAACATTGCTGTGGCCGCGTACGGGGCAGGCTCCGGCTCCAGCCCTGCCGAGGTTTCCGCGCAGCAGCAGGAAATTCACGATTTCCCTGATCGTGGGAACTCCATGCTTGTGCTGCGTCAGTCCCATGGCCCAGCAGACGATGATCCGCTCGCTTCTGAGGACCTCGTCCCGGACCTTCTCGATCTTCTCGCGGGCCAGTCCGGTCCCGGCGATGATGTTTTCCCAGGGGATTCCACGGACGTGCTGGGCGAACTGCTCGAACCCGCTGGTGCTGGATCGGATGAACTCGTGGTCGAGCACCGTACCCGGCCGGGCCTCCTCGGCCTCCAGCAGCAACCGGTTCAGGCCCTGGAACAATGCGAGATCACCGCCGACACGAATCTGGAGGAATTGGTCAGCGATCTGGATCCCATTGCCGATCACGCCGCGCGGCTTTTGGGGGTTCTTGAACCGCCGCAGGCCGGCTTCGGGCAGTGGGTTTACCGCGATGATGCGGGCGCCGTTGAGCTTGGCCTCTTCCAGTGCGGAGAGCTGCCGCGGGTGGTTGGATCCGGGGTTCTGTCCCACTACGAAGATCAGGTCGGCATGGTGGATGTCCTCCAGGCTCACCGTGCCCTTGCCCGTCCCCAGCGTCTGGTGCAGCGCGAATCCGCTGGATTCGTGGCAAAGGTTGCTGCAGTCAGGCAGATTGTTGGTGCCGAACGCTCTGGCGAAGAGCTGGAGAACGAAGGCGGCCTCGTTGCCGACCCGGCCCGAAGTGTAGAACGTTGCTTCGTCGGCGGAGTCCAGGGACTTCAACTCCTCGGAGAGCAGCCCCAGGGCATCGTGCCAGCTGATCGGCTCGTAGTAGTCCGAACCGGGCCGTTTCACCATCGGCGCAGTGAGCCGGCCCTGCTGGTTCAGCCAGAGGTCGGACCGCTGCCCCAGCTCGGAGACCGAGTGGTGTCGGAAGAAGTCAGCGGTGATCCGCCGCGAGGTGGCCTCGTCATTGATGTGCTTGGCGCCATTCTCACAGTATTCATTGATGTGCCTGTGGCCCGGGGCGGGATCCGCCCAGGCGCAGCCCGGGCAGTCGATACCATCGACCTGGTTCATGGTCAGCAGGGTCAGACCCGTCCGGCGTGCCGAGGTCTGGCTCAGGGAATACGTGACAGCGTGCGTCACCGCTGGCACCCCCGTCGCCCAGTCCTTGGGCGGCGTCACGGACAGCCGGTCGTCCGGTTCTTCGCGCGGTGGCTTCTGCATCAGTCGTGCCTCTCGTCAAGCGGGATCCGGCAGATGGCTCAGCCATGGGGCCAGGTGGGGACCTGACTTCTCGGCGGTACTGGTTCGGCGGGGTGCACATGGCCGCCGCGGATTGATCCCCGCCAGGCCCCGACCTCTTCTCCGAGGCCCTCAATGAACTCTTTGAAGTGCGCGAGTTCGGCCCGTACCGTGCGGCGCGGGACGCTCAGGGCGTCGACGACCAGTTCCCCCACACCCTGCGGTTCATATCGCATCCGCACAGCGACCGCGGTGCGGCCGGAGTCCAGTGGCCGGAATGTCACCTCCCCCCGATGGCACGGCCGCCGATCCAGGCTGCGCCAGGCCACGCAGGCATCGGGGCGCTGCTCCACGATTTCCACTTCGAACTCGTAGCTCAGCGGACCCCACCCGATCACCCAGCGGGTCATAGCGGGTCTGATCTGGTCGACCCTCTTCACCGACGCCATGAACCGAGGGAAGCTCTTGAACTGCGTCCACTGGTTGTAGGCGGTGCGCAACGGGACCGCGACCTGAACCGTCTCCTCTATGGTCCTCATAGCTCCCTCGCCTGAAATGCTGACCCACTTCAAGTGTCAGCGCTTGCCAAGCCCGCCGCGAGTGGATCTCCGTTCCAGCCCAGGCGGCCGATGGCCCTGGAAGCGGGAGGTGAGCAGGCTCCGGGTACCGGGGGCGCCCAGAAGAACATAAGTGCGCCTGGGTCCTACATGCGGAGGTATAGGCGGGTGAAGGCGCGGACAAACAGCACGGGACATCTCTGCCGGAGCCGACTGCCGCTGTTTGCTCCTGCTACCCGCGCGGTCGACCGATATGCCGAATGGGCCAAATGGGCGTCGGGACGGGTGAAATGGGGTTCTGGATCCTTACCTTGTTGGCGGGTTGTCCCGGCGAGGTTCGGTCAGGCGGGCGGTCGGGGCGGGGCGGTGAAGCGGCCTGCGGGGGTGCGGTGCAGCCAGCCCCGGTCCGCCATTGTGTGATCGCTGACAAGCCTGGGCGTTCTGGTCGTAAGGCCGCTACCGTGAGCGGGCCCGGTGGCGATGACGATGGAGGTTGACGTTGGTGGGGCGCATGGCGGACGAGACGTTTCGTATCGAACAAAGCTCGTAGAGATCTGCAACAACATGAGGGTGGAGAGCGCAGTACCGCTGCGCGCGGGACGCTGCGGCGCGCGACCCGCCGTATCCTGGTCGCTGCGGGCGCGGGGCCTTGCATGTCTGGAGGGCACCCGTGAGGCTGCGCGAACTGGTCATCGACG
The DNA here is from genome assembly GCF_005047355.1 of Actinacidiphila oryziradicis. GTDB lineage: Bacteria > Actinomycetota > Actinomycetes > Streptomycetales > Streptomycetaceae > Actinacidiphila > Actinacidiphila oryziradicis. The sequence continues at coordinate 50,059 of NZ_SUMC01000046.1, read as the reverse complement.
CTTGGTCGTGGATCAACTACAAACCGGCCATGGCCGACCTGCACGGCCCCGCCCACCGTGCCTTCCCCGAGATCTGCTCCTCGTGGGTGCCCGAGCCGGACCGGCGGCGCCTGGCCGCGTACAAGATGCTGGCCGCGTACTATAACAACCAGGCCGGGCAGCTCGCCGCGATCACCGGCGATCACCACGGCCTGGAGCGTCGCGAGTTGGGCGATGCCTCCAAGCTCACCGACACCACCCTGGGCTATCTGCTGGGTGCGGAGCAGACCATCGTGGTGCCCGGCGCCGACCATGCCGGGAACGACAAGCCGTCCGCCGGCGCCGCACAGGCAGCCGACCTGCAGGAGCGGCTGCGGGCGTGGGCGGAGAAGGAGCTGTGGCCGCTGCGGATCCAGCAGGCCGAACGGTGCGCGGTGCGCTGCGGCGACGGCGTGTTCACCCAGGCCTGGGAACCGGCCAAGCAGCGGGTGCTGCTGCGCACCTTCGACCCGGGGTTCTACTTCAGTGGGACGACGGTGAGCAGGACAGCTCGAATACCCCGCCCGGGTGCACTTCGCGTGGGAGCTGCCCGCCGACCCGGTGCGCGGGTTGAAAGCCCGGCTGCGGCGCATCACGTACGAGCTGGGGCCGATCGGCGCGGCGACCGCGCCCGGGGTCACTCCGGACGGCCGCGCGATCCGCGAGCAGGTCGTCGGCGCTGACGGCGACCCGGTGCTGACCGTCGGCGACACCTGGGATGCGGTGACCGGCACGGTGCAGCGCACCTACCCGTGGGCGCCCGGCCGCCCGTTCCGGACCACCTGCTACCTGTCGGACGCCGAATGGCTGCTGGAAGACCTCGGCGCGGCCCACGACCTGTACTCGCTGCCCGCCGACAAGGCCGCCTACCGGGTCCGCTCCGACGGCCAGGTCCTGGACACCTGGACCTGATGTGCGACGTCATCCCCGTCGTGCACGTCCCGAACACCATCCCCGACGGCGGCGAGCACTGGGGCAAGTCGTCGCTGGGCACCGTGCTGCAGCTGCTGGACGAGCTCGCCGCCACCGACACCGACAGTGCGTCCGCGTCGGCGACGACCGGCACGCCGATCGTGTCCCTCGCCGGCGCCCGGCTGCCCATCGACCGCCAGACCGGGCAGCCGCTGCCGGTGCGCGTCGAGGCCGGGACGGTGTGGCAACTGTCCGACACCGGGCACATGGACGCCCTGGACACCTCGGCGCAGCTCGCTGAACTGCGGCAGCGCATCGACCACATGCTCACCCGGCTCGCCGCGAACACCCGCCTGACCACCGCCGGGCTCGGCAGCCTCGACCCCGCCTCCGTGCCATCCGGGTACGCGCTGCAGCTGGCGCTCGGCTCGCTGGACTCCCTGGTCGGCGAGATGCGCCTGGCCCGCGCCCACAAGTACCAGCTGCTGCTGCGCCTGGTGCAGCGACTGCACCAGGCCGGGCCCCGACGTCCACGGCGCGACTCCTGCGCCTGCGGAGGCGGGCGGCTCGGGAAGGCTCATGCCCGCCATGCTCCCAGACGCCCCGGGGCGTGGCCTGGCCGTATCCTGGTCGGCGCGGGCGCGGGGCTCGACGCCTGGAGGGGCTGTGCGTCTGCGCACGCTGGTTATCGACGCCTGGAGCTGGCTCAACTACAAGCCCGTCATGGCCGATCCGGACCGGCCCGCGAACATCCGGGCCTTCCCGGAACGCGCCAGATCGTGGGTGCCTGCCGCCGACTTGCGGCGTCTGGCCGCGTACAAGCTGCTCGCCGCGTGGCCGCCGCCGTCGCCGACGACCACCACGTCCTGGTACGAGGCGAGTTGGGCGACGCCTCTAACCTGGGCTACCTTCTGGGCTCGGGGCAGTTCATCGTGGTGCCTGGTGCGGACGCCGACGACGAGGATCCGCCGGCGGGACCAGCCGAGGCCGCCGAGTGCAGGAGCGGCTGCGCGAGTGGCCGACAAGGAGCTGCCGCTGCTCCGGCAGGCCGAGCGCAGCGCCGTCCGGTCACCGGCGCGAAGCCGCTCTACCTGGCGACGGTCATCGACCTGTGCTCACGCCGCCTGGCCGGCTGGGCGAGCGCCGACCACGTGTGCGCCGAACTTGTCATCGACGCCACGGCCCCGCCGAATGGGCCGCGGCAGTCTGCACGGGGCGGTCTTCCACAGCGATCACGGAGCCCAGTACTTTCGCCGATCCGTTCTGTCGTCCACTCTTCGCACGCGCTGGTGTACGTACGACAGTATGAGCGCGCTGACGCGGCTCTTGACGCATTCGGCTCCATAAACTCAGAATGGCCACGCCTAGACAACGTTGTCAGGGGCGGATCTCAGGAGGCGTTCCACGTGAACCACCACCCGGCCGAGCTGAGCAGGCGTCGATTCGTACAACTGGCGGGCGTCACTGCGGCGTTGACAGCAGCGCCGCTTTCGCTCTCGGTCACGCCGGCAGCAGCGGCCACCGGCAGCGTGAATCCGGCCGCCGCCCCAAACGAGGTGGCCGAGACGTACTACAAGGCCCTGCTCACCCACACCCGTTGGTCCGAGACCCAGTGGGACGCGGCCAAGGGCTACTACACCGTCACGGACTTCGGCTTCGCCGTTGTCCTCGGCAATGCGCTTCTGCTCACGCGGGGCACGTACGACGCCGAGCGGGCCGGGATCGACAAGGAGACCCTCCGCTCCCATACCCTCGCCACGATCAAGCACTTTGCGGCGTCGAACCGCCTCACCGGCGGCACGGAGTGGGGACGCACCCTCTTTTTTGACACCACCTTCCAGCTCTACTTCGTACTCGCCGCGCGCCTTCTTTGGGACCAGCTGGACGACGAGACGCGGACGCACATCGACACCATCGTGCGCGAACAGGCTGCGTACACCACGGGGCTCGGCACGGCCGACGACCCCAACTCCGGCGGCTGGACACCGCACGGCCTGACCGGCGGGTTCGTCGGCGACACCAAGCTGGAGGAGATGGGCGTCTACGCACAGTCGCTCGCACCCGGTCTCGCCTGGGCCCCTGACGACGCGCGGTACCCGTCGTGGAGCGACGCCTACGGCCGGTGGAGCCGTAACGAGACCGGGCTGCCCGTCGCCGACCGCGCCAACCCGGCCCTCGTCGACGGCGTGCCCATCAGCGACAACACCGCGCAGAATCTGTACGACACGTTCATCGTGGAGAACCACAACTCCTTCGGCCCGCACTACCAGGAAGAGCTGTGGCGCACGTCGGCCCGCAACGCCGCGCACTTCATCACCGCTGGCCGTCCGATGCCCGAGGTGCTGACCTCCCAGCCGAACGCCGGGCTGCTCTGGGACACCATGCTCACCGTGATGAGTGATGCCGGTGAGCCCCTGATGCCGATGGTCAACGACCGGGAGCATCTGTACGGACGTGACGTCATCCCGCTCGCCTTCCTCGCCCAGGTCCTCGGCGACCGGGCCGCCGCCCGCGCCGAAGCGGCCCTGGCCGAACGCCTCGACGCCTACCAGGCGTACCCGCCGGTGAACCGGCTCACGAAGTTCTCCGGTGAGCCCAAGTACGAGCCGGAGGCGCGCGCCGAGATCGCCATCAGCTATCTGCTGCACGAGTGGCGCGCCGCGCACGGCAAGGCCGTACGCCCCTTCACCGACGCGGAACTGTTCGCGTGGGCCAGCGGTGTGAAGGACTTCGGCACGGGCCCCGGCTTGGTGGCGCACCAGTCGAAGGCGGCCTGGGCGGCGGCCGTCAGCAAGCCGGGGTTTGTGAAGTTCGCCTGGCAACCGGCGCACGATGACTGGCTGTTCGTTCTCAGCGGCGCCACCCCTATGTTCCTACCTGCCACCACGGGCAAGGTGAACGCCCGCTCCGTCGACACGTACAGCGTGCTCAGAGACGGCTTCGACGGCAGCGCCTCGCTCTTCACCCTTGACACCGGTTTCGCCGGATTCACCACCCTCCCCTCCGGCGCCGTGGTCTACGCGACCAGTGGCACCGGGTCCGGTGAGGGCCATCTCGAAGTGCACAACTTCACTATGCCGGGCGTCGCGGGCCTGGACGGCGGCCGTACGTACACCACTGCTGAGGGCACGGTCACCGTCGCCGCCAAGGACAGCGGCAGCGCCACCCCGACGCCTCCCGCGACCGGGCGCACCGACGACATCACCTTCGCCAGAGGCTCGTTCCGGCGGCTGCGGATGCAAGGTGTCACCCCCGACCCGAAATACGGCTACTCGCTGTACGCCATCGAGATCCGCGACGGCGCCGACGGCGCCGACCTCGCGCTGGGCGCCACCGCCACCGCGTCGTCCGCTGACACGGGCAAGGGTGCGCCGCTGGCCGTCGACGGCAATCTCACCACTCGCTGGGCCGTCTCGGTCGCCGACCGTACCAAGGCAGGCAGCTGGATCGCCGTCGACTTGGGGGAGGCCCAAGAGTTCGACCGGGTCACCCTGCGCTGGGAGGCCGCCGCCGGACGTGCGTACGTCCTCCAGGGCTCGGACGACGGGGTGACCTGGACGGACCTCGCACGTTATCCGCAGGCCGACCTCACCAGCACCGGCGGCTGGCTCTCCGTCGACGGCAGGGCCGGGCTCGTCGTGCGGGGCGCCCGGAATCCGCTTGCCGTCTACGGGGACACGGTCGTCCTCTCGGACGGGCCCGCCGAGGCGATACTGGTCGAGGGGCTGGTGGGCGCTGACGTGTCCGTCCTGAAGGCCGCTGCCGCCGACAGGGCACCCCAGGCGCGGAACGCGGTCGTGGCCTCCAGCACCGCCGGAGGCCACCTCAGCCTGTTCAATCTGTCCGGCGCTGCGGTGACCACCACGGTCGGTGTCCCCCAGGACACGCGGCGTCTCCAGTTGTATGCGGGGACGCAGACGGTGACCGCCACCGGCACCGACTACGACGCCGAACTCGCGGCGGCCCGCGCCGTGGTGGCGCCGGCCCGCTTCACGCTGCGTGCGGACAGGGGCGGGCGCGTTCCGGCAGGACTGCGCGCCGAGGTCGTCGACGCGGCCACGTTGAAGCTGACAGGGCCGTCCTGCCGTCTCGTTGTCACAGCGCCGGGCAGCGACGACATACACGTCAGCGTCCGCCACGGCCGCACGGCGCAGGTGTCCGTGCCCGGCGTCCCGAGCCATTCGATACCCGACGCCGCTCTCGGGCGGATCACCTTCCCGACCGCACCGCTGCCCTCCGGCATGTCGGACCCGGCGGCAGCTGTCGACGGCGACCCGCACACCTCCTGGAGCCCAGGGGCAGGCGGCCGGATGGTGGTCGACCTCGGTGCGCAGCTACTGGTGGGCGAGGTCCGGGTGGCCTGGACGGGCGGACACGTCCCCTCGGCGACGGTCGAGTTCAGCGCCGACGGCCTCACGTACGAGGAGGCCGGAACGCTGCAGACCAGGGGCCGTGACGCCACGCTCAGTACGGAGATCACCGCCCGCTATGTGGCCCTTGACGTCCCGAGCCGGCGTCCCCGCGACGCTCGGGTCGTCTCGCTGTCCGTGCTCGGTTCGTCCTCAGTCGCCGCGCAGAGTGATGTCAGCCCGTCCGGCGGCTGAGGACGAACCGGCGACGGGAAACGGGTCGCCTGTTTGATCACGATGGTTCTTCAGGATTCCTGAAGAACCATCGTGATCTACATGTCGAAGCGTGGATCCGTGACTGCGAAACCACTGGTCGGATCACCTACTGCGGCGATCACCGACCGACGGAACCCACGTGATGTCGCACACGTCCCCCGGGTTGTATCCCCTGGCCGCGTACCCTGGTGGCCGGCGTGGGGCCGACTGCCTGGAGGGGCTGTGCGTCTGGGCACGTTGGTCATCGACGCCTGGAGCTGGCTCAACTACAAGCCCGTGATGGCCGACCCGGACCGGCCCGCGAACAGCCGGGCCTTCCCGGAACTCGCCGGATGGTGGGTGCCCGCCGCCGATATGCCGCGCCTGGCCGCGTACAAGCTGCTGGCGGCGTACGACAACAACCAGGCGGGGCGGCGTGTCCGTCGAAGCCCTCGCCAACGCCTGCAATTCGATGGTGGACTCGGGAGGTGTCGAGTAGTGTCCGGACTTTGATGACTGAATCCTGGGACACCATCGCCGACTGGTATGCAGAGCTATTGCTATCCGGCTCTGCCATGCACGACTTCGCACGCGACAGCCTCCTCGACCGCGTCCCCGAGCTTCTCGCAGGTCAGCGTGTCCTCGACCTCGGATGCGGAGAGGGGATATCGCCCGTGCTGTGGCTGCCCGCGGGGCCTCAGTGGTCGGAATCGACCCGTCGCCGCGGATGATCGAAAACGCGCGGGATGCCGAGAGGAGCCAGCCGAGCGGGGCGTTCTTCTCGGTCGACGACGGATGCACACTCGCCACGGTCGCCACCGGCTCGGTCGAGTGGGTGACTGCTGGGCTCTCGCTGAACAACGTGCCCGACCTCGATGCCGCACTCTCGGCTGTGCACAGGGTCCTTGTCCCCGGAGGCTTCCTGGTCTTCACCATCCCGCATCCCTGTTTCGAGGCACCACACGCCACCTGGAGGGAGACCGAGAACGGGACCGTCCGCAGGGTCGTCGGCGACTACCTCACCGAGGGCTTCTGGCGTTCGGCGAACTCAGAAGGCGCCCGTCGGGCGGGAAACCAGCACCGAAAGCTATCCACCTATCTCACCGCGCTGATGCGGCACGGCTTCAGCACCGAAGCCGTCGAAGAACCGACACCCGATGCCAGCGTCATTGCCGCGCAGCCGCAGCGTGCCGGGCTGCCCCCCTTCATGGTCTTCCAAGCGCGTAGCGCGTGATCGAAGCCGCCTGCTCGGCAAGCGGCTTCGTACCCCCGCCTCGCCGTGTCCGGGAGCAAGGGGAGCGACAACTGGTCACCGCACACTCCTCACTCAGCGTTTCGCCTTCGCTGCCAGAACCGGTTTTCGTGGACAAAGCCACGCATGCCACGATCGTCGACGTACGGACCTGACCGACCGAAAGGACACCATGCCTGCCTACGCCATAGCTCACCTGCGGGAGGCCGCCCCGCACCCGGAGATCGCTGAGTACATCGAGCGCATCACCGCCACCTTCGAGCCGTACGGCGGCCGCTTCCTCGTTCACGCCACGCAGCACGAGGTGAAGGAGGGCAGCTGGCCCGGGCACGTCGTGGTGATCGGCTTCCCCGGGATCGCCGAGGCGCGGGCATGGTGGGACTCACCCGCATACCAAGAGATCGCACCGCTGCGCTCGCGGCACATCGAGGGCGACATCATCCTGGTCGGAGGCGTCCCCGAGGGCTACGACCCGACTGCCACCGCAAAAGCGATGCGGGAGGCCCTCCCTGCCGAGTAGCCCTCGGGTTCGGGCCGGGGCAGCTAATCAGCCCTCCCGCGCAGCGGGGGAGGCTCAAAGTGCTGCATCCCTGGCGGCGTACCCTGGTGGGCGGCGTGGGGCCGACTGCCTGGAGGGGCTGTGGGTCTGCGCACGCTGGTCATCGACGCCTCGAGCTGGCTCAACTAGAAGCCCGTCATGGCCGATCCGGACCGGCCCGCGAACCTCCGGGCCTTCCCGGAACTCGCCGGATCGTGGGTGCCCGCCGCCGACATGCGGCGCCTGGCCGCCTACAAGCTCCTCGCGGCGTACGACAACAACCAGGCCGGGCAGTTCGCCGCCGTCACCGGCGACCACCACGGCTTGGAACGCCGCGAGTTGGGTGACCCTTCCAAGCTCATCGACACCACCCTGGGGTATCTGCTGGGTGCTGAGCAGACCATCGTGGTGCCCGGCGCTGACCATGCCGGGAATGACAAGCCGACCCCTGGCGCCGCCGAAGCAGCCGACCTGCAGGAGCGGTTGCGCGCGTGGGCGGACAAGGAGTTGTGGCCGCTGCGGATCCAGCAGGCCGAACGGTGCGCGGTGCGCTGCGGCGACGGCGTGTTCACCTTGGCGTGGGAACCGGCCAAGCAGCGGGTGCTGCTGCGCACCTACGACCCCGGGTTCTACTTCCCGGAGTGGGACGAGGGCGAGCAGGACAGTTCCGAGTACCCCTCGCGGGTGCACTTCGCGTGGGAGCTGCCCGCCGACCCGCTGCGCGGGTTGAAAGCCCGGCTGCGGCGCATCACCTACGAGCTGGGGCCGATCGGCGCAGCGACCGCGCCCGGGGTGACCGAGGACGGCCGCGCGATCCGTGAGCAGGTCGTCGGCGCCGAGGGCGACCCGGTGTTGACCGTCGGCGACACCCTGGATGCGGTGACCGGCAGCGTGCAGCGTACCTACCCGTGGGCGCCCGGCCACCCGTCGACCACGGCGTGCTACCTGTCGGATGCCGAATGGCTGCTGGAAGACGTCGGAGCCGCCCACGACCTGTACTCGCTGCCCCCGGACAGGGCCGCCTACCGGGTGCGCTCCGACGGAGGTCCTGGACCGCCTGGACCTGATGTGTGACTTCATCCCGGTCGTGCACGTCCCGAACTCGATCCCCGACGGCGGGGAGCACTGGGGTAAGTCGTCGCTGGGCACGGTGCTGCAGCTGCTGGACGAGCTCGCCGCCACCGACACCGACAGCGCCTCCGCGTCCGCGACGACGGGCACGCCCATCGTGGCCCTGGCCGGCGCGCGGCTGCCCATCGACCGCCAGACTGGGCAGCCGCTGCCGGTGCGTGTGGAGGCCGGGACGGTGTGGCAGCTGTCCGACAGCGGGCGCATGGACGACCTGGACACCTCGGCGCAGCTCGCCGAACTGCGGCAGCGCATCGACCACATGCTCACCCGGCTTGCCGCGAACACCCGCCTGACCACCGCCGGGCTCGGTAGCCTCGACCCCGCGTCGGTGCCGTCCGGGTACGCGCTGCAGCTGGCATGGGCCCGCTGGACTCCCTGGTCGGTGCGATGCGCCTGGCCCGTGCCCACAAGTACCAGCTGCTGCTGCGCATGGTGCAACGCCTGCACCAGGCCGGGCAGGTGTGGCCCGCCGGCGAGTCACTGCCCGCACGCCTGGTGTGGGGCGCACACACCCCCACCGACCGCACCACCGTCCTCGCCGACGTCGTCGCGGGCTACGGAGCGGGCGTGTTCTCCCTGGAGACTGGCGTGCGGATGCTGCAGGAAGCCGGGTACCCCATTGACGAGGTCGCCGAGGAGATCGAGCGCATCCAAAGCCGGGCGTTCGACCAGGCTGCCCGGCTGGCGGACGCCACCGGCGACAACGCTGCGGTGCGCGACTACCTGGGCCTGCCCGAGGCCGATCTGGTGCCGACGGTGCCGCTCATTCCCGCCCAGCCGGGCCAGCCTGCCTCGGACCAGGTGCCGACCAGCCCCGCGCAGGCCACGCCGCTGCCGCCCGTCGCCACCGGGCGGGCAGGTGCGGGCGGGGTCGGCCCGAGCTGACCTGGCGCGAGGGCGCTGCTGTCGATGAAGGACAGTGTGATCCAGCTGCGGGCCGCCGCGGGCTGCATCTCCATCCTCTCCGGATGGGCGCCGTCCTGGCTGTGGCACGTCGACCGGCCCCGGCTGTTCGGCGTGTCGGCGCTATGCCTCGGCGTCTTCTGCGTCACCCAACTGCCGGCGCTGCGCAGCGGGGTGACCCGGCTCGGCTCCGCCGCCATCGACGTCCGCGTCGCGCTGCTGCTCGTCTCGGCGGCGGCACTACTGCTGGGTCTCAGGAGGGCCCGCGGTCAGTAGCGGTCCTGCACGGCACTCAGGGTGCCTCCCCGGCAGGGGAGGCGCCCTCCCGCCTCTCCCGACTCTGCTCCTGCGTCGCTTCGGATGCCGATGCGGCGCCGTGTCCTATGCGGTGCCGGGACCGTCGAGCAAGCGAAGCAGCACGGCGGCCTCCGCGCGGAGCTGCGCGGCTCGGTCAGCGTGCGCGGGCGCAGTCAACTGCGCTGCAACCTCCAGTCGCTCGGCGGCCTCGGCGCGCACGACATCCACCACACTGCGCTCGCTCAGCTCACGCCGCGCTGCTTCGGTGGTGCCGACACCTACCGGCGACTGCTCAATGGCCACGCCGCGGAGCTCAGCTTCGTCGACGGGCACCGCCTCAGCGTTGTCAAGCGCAGCAAGCGTTGTGCGCAGGGCACTCACCGCGGCCTTGTCACGGGCGCGCATTGCTTCCGGCAGTGCTTGACGCATACGAAGACGTAGAGACATGCCGGTGACCTTATGGCGGCGCCCCCGAACCCACAACGCGATATACGTGCAGCACCAGACGGGATGGGAGCTGGGGTGAGTGGTGGGTTGAGGTGGGAGTGCGAAGGCCCGCTGTAGCGTAACCGCATGAATGAACCCCGGATCAAGGTGTCCGGCTCAGCCACCGAAATCACTGTCGCGGCCAACGCCGACGGGCTGCGGGACCTGGCCGAGCGACTCGTCGGTCTCGCCGATCCCGAACTCCGGGACGGCTACCACGAGCATCTTGAGAGCGGCATCAACCTCGAAGACGGCTCGATCAGTCTGATCCTGGAACGCGATGACAAGCTGTAGGACTTGCTCCGGCCCGGCGACAGGCCGCGTGCCCGATGCTGCCCGATTCGAAGGCACGCCACGGGAAACAACGGTGCTGGATCAGCCGACCGGCAGCGGCCTTCGCGGACAGGGCCAAGGCGTTCATCTACCACCTCGACCCTGCGACGGGCAGGCTCGTCCCCCTGAACTCACGCGCCGATGACGTGATGCCGCCCGGCACGGAGCCGGGCAGGTACGACCTGGAGCCCTGGTAGCCGAGTCGGCGCAACTGTCATCGGCACCGCTTAAGTCCGGCCTATTCGCGGCCCACTGGGTCCCTCGGTTGCACCCTAGGATCGGATGGGCCAGCACCCGGCGACGGGCTAAGTAGCCGTCCGGGTGCCGGCCGACCGCGGCTGACGAGCCGGTGGAGCACCTGGACGACACGTACGGCAGTTAATACTTGCTCGGTGCGGTGGCGGGCCGTGGCCCCCGGTTCAGTCCCAGAGCCGCACGGTGTCGAGTGCCAGCGCGTACGCGCCTTCGGTCCCGCCGACGACGAGGTGGCAGTCGGGGGTGAGGGCGAGGGCCGAGCACGGGGTGATGAGGGGAACGGCGCGGACGTGGCCGGTGGGGAGATGCCACAGATGGAGCACAGCGTCGTTCCAGGCAACGGCCAGGACTGGCCCGTGCGCGGTCGGGGCGGCGGCCAAGGCGGTGACGAGGGCGGGCCGCTGTTCGACGGGGACGGGCATGGGGTCCGCGGAGGTTTCCCACAGGCGCACGGTGCCGTCCATAGCGGCGCTCATCACCAGCGTGTGCGTTTTATCGGGGAGAGCCAGGCAGGTCACGGCGGTGACCGAAGCCGCGTGCAGAGCGCGGGAGAGCGGAGCGGCCGGGAGGTCTTCCAGGGGCCAGACGTGGGCGTTCCCCTGTTCGTCGCCGACGACCACAAGCGACCCGCAGGGGCTCTGGCCGATGGCGGAGGGCCGTAGGCCGGGGCGGCTGAGGGCGGCCTGCCCGTGATAGACCGCGATGCGGCCGAGGAGGGCGGCCGGGTCCTCGCCGGTGGGGAGGAGGGCGCCGGTGCCGGTCAGCAGGAGCATCGACCAGTCCCGGCGTACGGCCATGCCATTCGGGCGGGCCGTGCTCGGCGAGGGGACGGCGGCCGTGCTCTGGCCGGTGGCCGCGTCGAGCAGGGCGAGGTCACCCAACGGGTCGGCGGCGACGAGCGCGCCCGGTTCGCCGGGCGCCGCGGCCAAGGCGGTGACGGCAGTGTCCGGCCGGGCCCAAGCGGCCGAGTACACGTGATTGCGGGCGAGGGGCAGCAGGTAGCGAGCGAGGGTGGGGCTGGATCCCAGCGCGGCGGTGTGGAGCAGGGCGGCGCGCTCGGCGGTGGACTGCTCGGGGTCCGCCAACTCCGGGTCGGCGAGGTGGGGGGCCGCCAGCCGCCAGGCCTGCCGCAGGCCCGGCGGAGCCGGTATGCGGTCGTCGGCCAGACAGGCGGCGACGGAGACGGGTGACCCGTGCAGCAGGAACCCGGGATCGGTCAGAAGCTCGCGGACGGCGGGCTCGGGCTCGGGGGCGCGCAGTGCCTGGTCGAGGGCGTGTTCGCGGACGTCGCCGGTGGCCTCGTCCCAGCGGATGCGGCCGTCGGGGGTTCGGGTGAGACCGGCGGTGAGGACGTCGTACGCCGCGGGGCCGGGGCCGGGCGCGAACGCAGGGTCGCCGAGGTCGACGGTCTCGGCGGCCCCGGCGCCCGCCCAGCCGTCGAGGAGGCCGGAGTCGCCGACTTCGATGAGGGCGCGGGTCTGCGGCAGTTCCAGGAGCGGGACGACCAGGTCCTCGACGAGGTTCCGCGGGCGGGCCAGCGGGCGGTCGGCGGGGCCGCGTCCGCTGCGGTGGAGGTCCGCGACAAGCAGCAGCAGCGGCCGTTGGTCGGCGGCGAGGCGGTCCACCAGCCGGGCCGGCGCCAGCGGTCCGTAGCCCAGCTGCCGGGCCAGGTCCCAGGCGAACGCGTCCGTGAAGAGGCCCTCCGCGAGAACCGCGGCGTGGACGGTGGTGTGGGGGTGGGCGGGCGCTCCGGCCAGGAACCAGGCCAACAGTCCGCTCTTGCCGCTGCCGCGCGCACCGCGGATCAGGCAGACTCGCGGACGGCCCGGGTTCGGGTCGGCAGCCCAGTCGAGCAGGGCCGGGCCATACGTCCCGGCGGGCCCGGCCGGCGGCGGCCAGGCGGCGATGTCGGGACCGCCGGGAGCGTCGGGAGGGCTGACGGTGCTCATGCCCCGGCCGCCGGGTCGTCGGTGGCCTCGCGCAGCCGCCGGATGCCCTCGGCGCGGGAGTCGGCGGTCTCGCCGTAGGGGAAGGAGTGCGTCATCTCGGCGTGCGGGAAGAGCTGTGCCAGCCACAGGGAGCAGTAGTGGCCGGGCATGAAGCAGGCTTGCAGGTCAGTGTGGACGCGCAGGACCTGCCCGGGCTCGACCCCGGCCGCGTTCAGCGTGGTCCACAGCCGTTCCTCGGGGTGCTGGGCGATCGCGCCGGCCTGGGTGACGATCCGCTTCCCGTCTTCGGGGTCGAGGTGTTCGAAGGCCGCGAAGTTCTCGACGCTCGCGGTGTCGCGGATGTCGTCCAGCACCAGGGGCCACCAGTTCTCCCGCTCCGCGAACGCCCGCGGATCGAGGGCCCGCAGCCGTTCCGTCAGCCGGTCGAAAGCGGCGGTGGCGGTACTCGGCCGGTCGGTACCGAGGATGACGCGCAGGGCCTCGCGCAGCTCCCCAAGGCCCGAGGCGAAGGCCTCGGGGGAGGAGTTGACGAAGCGGTCGTTCTCGTCGTAGTCGAGCAGCACCGCCCGTACCGTGCCCTCGGCGTCGGCGCACAGCTCGAAGCCGTTGTCGCCGCCGAGGCGTGCCCAGTCGGCGCACTCCTCGCGGGCGACCCGGTGCCCGGTCGCGGCGGCGTACTCGCCGAGGGGCACCGGGTCACGGTCGGAGGTGGTGAAGTACGGGCCGACACCGGCCGGTACCCGCAGTCCGGTGAGGCGGTGCGCGGGTGCGCCGGCGGGCTCGTCGGGGCCGACCGGTCCGAAGATCCGCAGAGTTCCGTCGTCAGTCACCGGGGCGGTGCTCCTCGCGCGGGCGCTCACGGTCTGCCGGACGGCCCGCCTGTAGTGGTCGTCAGTAGTCGTATTCGGGGTCGACGATGGACGTCAGCACGTAGAACCAGCACGATTCGGGATTCTCCAGCGCGGCGGGGTCGACTGACCTCATCGCCGCCTCGACCCGTTGCTGCGCGCCCTGCGGGTCGAACGGGTCGTCGCCATCCCATTCCACATCGAAATGCGGCCGCTCAGCCTGGAGAATGCAAAGGAAATGGATGAATTGCCGCAGGCTGCTGTTGAACAGGTAGATCTCCGCGTCCTGGGGGAGGCAGTGGATCTTTCCGCTGTCCGGGTCCAGCACGATGGTGTCATAGTGAAATGTGGCGAGAGGGATCCACCTGTCCGCTCCGGCTGGGACGTCGTCGTAACGGTCCCCGAGTTCCCAGTCGAACTCCTCCCCGACTGTGCTGAGCCGTTCTCCGGTCTCGGCGGCCAGACCGAACCACGGGTTCGGGAACACGGGGAAACCCAGCGTATGCAGCACTTCCTTGGCGTCGGAATCCGTCACGGGGCCCAGCCGGTCCTCCGGAACGGTGATCAGTTCTACCGGGTCGAACACGGCCTCAAGTGCTTCGCGGGTGAGGCCGGAGGGGCTGGTCATACGCTGTTCCTGTCGGTGGTCGGGACTGGCCGGAAGTCTATCTACTGGCCTTCAGCCCGTCGAGATAGTCCTCCATCGCCTTGTTGCCGACGGCTCTCGATTCAGGGGTGTTCCCGTATTCCACCGTGTGCGACACCTGTACGTGGGGAAGTCTCTCCGCCATCCAGGAGGAACAGTTCGGAGGACTACTGCACGGCGCTCGTTCCGTGTACAGATGCTGTATTCGCTCTCCGTCTCCCTGTCTCAGGAACGGGGTTCCGATCATCCGTTCCGAATGGGTGGTTTCGGTGAGGCCCGCTCCGTTGGGGCGGTGGCTGCGGCCGACGAGTATGAAGTCGTCCTTGCCGTTGGCGCCTTTCACGTGGGCGGCGGCGTAATTGTTGCTGCTGAACACGTCGCCGCGCTTGGTGCCGTAGCTCTTGTCCGCGTGGCGGGCGAGCTGGGTGGCCCGGGCGAGGCCATTGCTGCTGCTGCCGAAGGGGACCTCGGTGGACGGCGTATTCGGCCGCGGCTTGGTCATTCCCTCCGACTTGTCCTTCAGGAGGGCGGCCCGTTCGCCCCGCTTGGGCGCGCCGACGGACGCGTCGTCGAGACCGAGCCGCGCCTTGTCCTCGTCGGTGAGCTTTTCCTTGAGGTATTTGTCGTCCGGCTTCTTGGCGTCCGAGTCGTGGCGCAGCCGGGTGATGTTCCCCTTGTCGTCGACGTGGTATATCGGCGTCTCGTCGGTCCTGGGGCGCTTGGCGAGTCGCTCCAGTTCAGCCGCGTGCTTCGCGTCGTTCTCGCGGTGGTTGGAGGCGACACGCTTCAGCCGTTTGCCCGTGTCGTGGTAGAGGTCCTTCACGGCCTTGCCCGCGTCCTCGCCCAGGGTCTTGGCTAGTCTGCCGGCGCCGTCCTCCAGCGCCCGGACGATCCCGTTGGTCACGCGAAGCTCACCGCCGATGCCTTGGCCTGGAACTCCGCGGCGTGGGAGCCGATCTTCTCAGCGTGGCTGTGCATCAGCTCGGCGCGCGCCTCCAGTTCCTCCGGGTGGATCGAGAAGCCGGTCCCGGCTCCGCCCCCGCCGCCGTCCGGCACACCGAGGGCCGACTCGGCGGCCTGGAACATCAGGCCGCTCACCGCCCGGCCGACGATCCCGACGAGCGGGTTGATCGCGGCCTCGATCACCTCGCCGATGATGTGCTGCTCCAGTTGCTGTTCGAGGAAGTTGACGCACTTCTTGGCCGCCTCGACGATCAGTGCCTCGGCGGCTTCGGCCAGTCCGAGGGTGGCGACGGCGGCAGCCTGGTCGGCGACGAACGAGACGGCCAGGGCGACCAGTTCGGCGATCGCCGCGCCTTTCATGCCGACGATGACGTCCGCCGCGACATCCAGCGCGGTGGCCACCGTGTGGCAGGCCGTGACCAGTTCGGTCATGTGGCTGGAGGACATCTGCCCCCACTTGGCCAGCAGCGCGTCGTATGAGGCCCCCTGGTAGACGTCCGCCATCCTTTTGATGGTGGCGGTGGAGTCCTGGTGGGTCTCGTCCACCTTCGAGGCGAAGTCGCGGACGTGGCTGGCGAACTCCCGGACCGTGTCTTCATTCACGTTCGGCCAGTTGATGCCGATGAACTGAAGCAACGAGACAACTTCGTCAGGTAGTTCGATCGCCATGTTCCTGCCCCCGTCAATCTGGCTCTGCGTCAGAGTCGCACCATGTCGGTCGACGGACGAGTAGAGGAGAGGCAAAACTTCGGTAAGGAAAGTTTTCTGCATCGCGGGACGAGACCCGGCGCCCGGGCCGAGCAGCAGCGGCCAAATAGCTCGGAAGCGACCGAAAGTGGGGTACAGCGGCGGAGTACAGCAATCCCCGCGACCGCTGCCGACCGTCACCAGCCCCCGACGGCCCGCGGACCAGCCCGGCGACCTCAGCGACCGTCCCGCCGTGGCACGTGGCCTCTTCGTCCAGACCGGGGAGGGGTGTGGAGTCAGTCACCGTGTTGGCCCCCAGAGCGGCACGACGATGGGGAAGGGCACACCCTTCCCTGAGGTCAGATCTAGGTCCTGTCTGGAGTCCGGATCATGAATGTGGTGCCATGCTGCGAAGCCAGAGCATCGCACCACACAGATGCAGTCCAGCCTCGTAGCTCTCCGGGGTCTTGTCGAAGCGGAACGCGATGCCGCGCCAGTTCCGCAGTCGGTTGATGCACCGTTCCACGGTGTTGCGGTCCTTGTACAGCGTCGCGTCGTGCGAGACCGGCCGGCCACCGGCGCTACCGCGCTTCTTGCGGTTCGCGGCCTGGTCGGCCTTCTCCGGGATCACCACTTTGATTCCACGTCGCCGCAGGTAGCGACGGTTGCGCCGAGACGAGTACGCCTTGTCCGCAGCCACCGCGTCCGGCCGGGTCCGCGGGCGTCCGACCGGTCCGCGCACCTTGACCCGCTCCAGGACCGGGACGAACTGCGGGCTGTCGCCGGCCTGACCCGGCGTGAGAACGAACGCCAGCGGGCGGCAGCGCCGATCTGCCGCCAGATGGATCTTGCTGGTCAGCCCGCCTCGGGAACGCCCCAGTTCAGCGGCCTTCAAGCGGGCTCGGTGTCGCCGACGGACCCGACGCCGCTCGACACGCGAGTCGCACTCGGCCTGTCCGTCCTGCGGCTGTTGTCCTTTCGCGGCGCCCCCTTTTCAAACTCGACGGCAGCCTCACCCCGGAGGGCCGCCCCTGGCACGAGACGGCCATGGCCGCCTCCTGCACCAACACCAACTGGGACTCGTCCAACGACGACACCTCGGACCCGTACTGATGGGCGCCGCACCCGTAGTGCTCGTCGCGGCCGAGCGCCGTGACCCCACGGCGGACATGGTGGTCTCCGCGCTCACCGAGCGCCGGGCGTCCGTGTTCCGGTTCGACGTGGCCGACTTCCCGCAGCGCATCCACCTGGACGCGCAGGTACGGGACGGCCGCTGGACCGGCGTGATCGGCGACGCACTGCGGACGGTGCGGCTGGAGCAGGTCCGGGGCGTCTACTGGAGACGCCCCGGCCCTGCCGGGATCGCCGACACCGTCCCCGAGCCGTTCCACTCATGGGCCGCCGCACAGGCCGACCAGGCCCTCCTGCAGGTGCTGGTGGCGCTGCCCGCGCACTGGATCAACAACCCCAACCGGGACCGCCCGGCCGCCCACAAGCCGCGCCAGCTCGCCCTCGCCCACCGTTTCGGGCTGCAGGTGCCGCGCACCTTGGTCACCAACGACCCTGTGGCGGCGAGCAGGTTCGCCGCCGAGCTCGGCGGGCCCGTGATCTGCAAGCCCATCACCGGCGGCGAACTGCCGCTGGGCCCCGAGCAGCGCAACCACATGATCCCCGCGCACCTCATCGACCCGGCCACGTTGGACGAGTCGGTGTCGCTGACCGCGCACCTGTTCCAGCAGTGGATCGACAAGGCCCACGATGTGCGCCTGACCGTCGTCGACGGGAGCATGTTCGGCGCGGCCGTCCACGCCTCCACCGAGGGCACTCGCGTGGACTGGCGTATCGACTACGAGGCCCTGTCGTACACGCCCATCGAGGTGCCTGCCGACGTTGCCGCCGGTGTCCGCGCGATGCTGGACCACGACGGGCTCACGTTCGGCGCTCTGGACTTCTCTGTGGACCGGTCGGGGGCGTGGTGGCTGCTTGAGAACAATCCGGCCGGGCAGTGGATGTGGATTGAGAAGGACACTGGCCTGCCGATCGCCGACGCGCACGCCGACTACCTGCTGGAAGGACTCGCATGACCGTACAGGTGGAGAACGGCGGGCAGGCGCTGCGCCTGGCGCTGGCCGCCAAGCTCGCCGACGACGGGGCGCTGCACGACAAGCGGTGGCGCCAGGCGGTCGAGGAGGTGCCCCGGCACCTGTTGGAGCTCCAGCATCGACCACAGCGGCTCGTCCTCGACGTCCCGGCCTCGGTGCTCGGCGGTGCGGCCGAGGTAACCGGGCAGGAACTGGCAGAACAGCGTGGCCACCGATTCAAGTGTGCGTTCGATATGCGGTTTCTCTGCAGGTGATCGCGGGTGACAGGGCTGGAAATTGATCTCCAGGGTGCGGCAGGCCGAGCGGAAGTTGTCCGAAATGAACGCCTTGCCGCGATCGCAGACGATGGTCTCCGGAATGATCACTGGGCGGGCCGCCGCATGCTCCAGACGCTCGTCCAGAGACAGCAGCCGACGGTGCGGAAGCACCGAACGCGACATCGCCAGCGCCTGGGCCCATCCCGGCCGCATCGGCTCAGGGGTCAGCGCGCGGGCCAAAAGCAGTGAGGCGTCCACCGACTTGGTGGTCGGGCGCAACACCGCGGCCGCGATGGTGCGCGTTGCGACATCGACCAGGCCGCAGAGCTCGACCCGGCCCGCGACGCCCCCGTCCAGCCGAACAAGGGCGTCCAGCGGGGTGGAGTCGATCTGCATCAGCTCGCCGGGGGCCCCGACCTGCTCGTAGCGGAACGGGCCCTCGGGCTGGTCGGCGAGCGAGCGCCGGGTGCGGGCCGATCCAGTCACGTGGACCCCGTGCGAGAGCTTCTCGAAGATCCGATAGAACGTAGCCCGCGACGGCATCTCCACCGGGACGCCATCCGTGCCGGCGGCCAGGATCTGCTCGGTCCGCCAGCGCGCGTGCTCGATCGTGCGGGTGGAGGCCAGGACGCTCTCGCTAATCGCCTGGCGGATCGCCGCCACCACCCGCGGGTCGGCCCGGCCCAGCAGCGAGGCGTGCGGTGCCAGCCGGCCGTCGACCACCGCGGCGATCCCACCGGCCTCGTAGCGCTGGCGCTTGCGCTTCACGGTCCGTGCGGTCACCTCCTCGCCCAGCGCGACCAACTCGGCTGCCTTGGCCCGCTCGCGCTCCGCCAGCGAGTGAAGGGCCGGGTTGTACTCAGATCGGAGCCGTGCCCCGGCGGGGGCGTCCGGCGGCAGCCCGGTCAGCAGTTCGACCAGATGCCGCTGCCACCACAGGGCGCGCTCCGCCACCGGCCCCGGAAGGTGGTCCAGCAGCGCGGCCGAGCCCAACGCGTTCCGATCGCCGGCCCCGAGCACCGCGAAATCCTGCGCCGACTGCAGGTGGACCTGGTCCACGAGCATGCCAACGCCGTGCACGTCGACCAACCGGACCCGCATCCCGGTCAGACCGACCACCGAATAGATGTGCTCCTGGAACCTGACCCTGTCCCCGAGCCGCAGCCGCCCGGGCCGAGCGGACGTCACGACCGGCCCCGGATGGACAGGCCGACCACGGTGTCGGCACCCAGTGGAGACGCACTCAGGTCCGCTGCCAGTTCGTGGCGCCAGAGCAAGTGGTAGAGCACCGGCAGCACCGCCAGCCGGTCCCCGACCAACTCCGCGCCGGCGAAAAGGGGCAGCGGCTCGGCGAAGACCTCCCGCAGTCGCTCCGCCACCGGCTCGCTTTGGCAACGGAGGTGGCGGTAACGAGCCAGCCAGCGCAGGTTCACCCGGTAGGGCTGGTCCAGATCGCCGACCTGGCGGAACTGCCAACCCACCGCCTCGCAGACCTTTGCGGTGAACGCGAACACCTCCGCGGTGGCCTCGTCGACCAGATCCTCCGGGCGCACATCGACGACGACGCCAGTGCCATCCACCAACCGCGCGAAGTAGTCCGGCGTGTGCTCCCGATCCCGGTCCCCGTCCGACCAGGCAAGGCGGAAGGGCTGGGACGCCAGGGCGACGACCACCGGATCGAAGTCCAGCGCCATCGCCGCGTCCCGCTCCACCCACGACTCGTAGCCCACCGGGGACCGGGACGTCGCCGCCCAGTACTCGCCTGTGAAGTTCTTCTGCCCCTTGAACCCGACGAACGACCGAACCGGGGAAGCCTGCTCGAACGGCTCCCCCCACCAGCGCCCCAACGGTCCGTAACGCGCGACACCGTCGGCGCTGACGAACCCGACCTCAACCCCAGAGACCCAGTCGCCGACAGAGGAGAGCATCGCGGTTTGATCCACCCGAGCCTCCCACCTGCAACGAATTCCCCAGCACTGCGAGCGTGGAGTACCCCGTGAAGTCCCGCGGCCAAGAAACCGAGGACATCCCCCGAATGAGTGACGACCTGTCTCAAACAATCTGGTCGACGCAGATCAGGGCACTGACCCGACCTCCGAGGACGTCGATCCAGCGAAATGGTCAAGCCCCTGCCGGATGCCCGAAGATTCCTGGATGGACTTGGATGACATGCTGGTGGGGCACTGGAGCAGCCTCCCGTTCTCCTACGGAGTGATGGAAGCCTCTGAACTGGGGCTTCTCAGCGATGGACGAGGCTGGAGCGCGTGGTTCAACTTCGGTGCGCTGTGCGTCACCCGCTTGCGATGGCAGTGCCCGGAGCCGGGATTGCTGGAACTGCATGCGGAGTGGACGGTCGAAGGGGAACCGGGCCAGCAGGTCGGGCTCCTGTCGTTCTCCTCTGCGCAAACGCCCGAGGCGGTGTCCGAGATGACTCTTCATCACTACATCATTGGCCCGGCCGTTCCAATGCCGGGCGCTGAGCCTCTTGCGGCGATCACGTTCAAAGAGCCGGTGGAGTTTTGCAACACTTACGCACGAGGTCCCCGAGAGATCAGAGCCGAGCAGGATCCGACCCATCGCATGCTCCCCTACCCAGAGGCATAGAAGCCTGGGTACGACGATCCGCTCGCCCCCGCCCGGTCCCGCCGATGTCCCGTCTCACTGATCACATCATGAAGACTCGCTGCGAACTGGGCACTGACAGGTCTGACTGAGATTCGTCTCGTGGGTGACGTGTCGGGAGGCGGACCGCTGCCTGCGTGGCGTCGGCAGTGTCATCGATCATGGTTGAAGCCAGGGGGCTGAGCTGGGTGTCGCCAGCTTGGGCGAGACGCTGAAGGGGCGATTCTCGCTTGACGTGGCATTTTCGGGGACTGGGCGTCAGCTTGAGTGGACCGGAGGGTCCGCTTCCTTGCGCTGTCTCGCGGCGGCGGCTCTTGTTCCTCGTCACGCAGTCGTTCGGCCGTGAACGTAGACGGCATGGCCGTAGGAGCCTTCGGGTCGCTTGGCCAGGAGCGGAGGAAGGCGCTGTGTCACCGTTGCGACCGCTTCGGAACGGGTGGTGGCGTCGTGTGCTTCCTTATCGGTCCACAACTGCGTCAGCCAAATCGTGTCCGGGTCCTCAGGTGCCGTGTTGATGCTGTAGGTCAGCAACCCGCCGTCATCGCCGCCAGCTCGGAATCCTTCATGGAGCAAGGCGATTAGCTCGTCGCGCCGTCCAGGCAGTGCGGTCATTCGTCCGTAGACGCTGAACATATTCGCGCTGGACATGCATTCACCCTTTCGCTGGATCTGTCCGCGCCCAGCCTACTCGTGCCCTCCATCACCATACTGGCCGTCCTGTTCCGCATCGACAGTGCAGGCGGCGCCGAGATCAAGCCCCATCCACCTGCTCGAAGCCCGCTACCTCCAGCAGGGCCTCATCGGAAAGCACACGCGTCCTGTCCATGGAACGACCATCACGGGTCCGGTGAGACCAGCCAGATCAGATGAGACTCAATCCACCCTGAAAGGTGAAAACCGGGCATGGCCAGCCACACGCGCCGCGAAATCGGCCAACTACCACCTGAGACGAGTGAGACGCCACCAGGTCTGGTGAGACCGGACAGCCGAGCTCGACATGGACCACTTCACCTGAGACGAAGAGCGAATCGGACCAGATCATCTGAGACGGGGACCAGATCAACGGAGACGGGACACCCGTCTCCCGTCGCCCCCGGGCGGGAGGCGGGGCTGTCCGGTGCCACTGATCCTTGACCGATTGCCACTGAAGTTGGACCACTGCGCGGTTCGTGCCATCGAACCTGGGTGCAGATCTTTTGAGGGTTTGGCCCACCTGCGATTTCGTACGGATCGAGTCCATGCGCCGCCCCTGAGCCGTCGCGGCCGACCTTCCCGCCTGTGCCCCGTGGCACCCCGTTCGGCCGCATCGGCGCAGTACGGCCGGGCTGCTGAATCAAGAAACCCGCAGGTCACGCTCGTGCAAGACACCCTCAAAAGATCTGCACCCAACGGCATTCGCAGGTGTTGGCAATGCTCCGGTGTCGATTGTCCTGACGTGTTTGGCGTTGCGCCACGGGGTTGTAACAGGCGCTGACGTGGGCTGTTGTCCATGCCAAAGTCGTTGCTGCCGCCGGTGGTTGCTTCCGTCCGGGGGCGGGATCGGACTCATCGCCACCAGGTCGAGACCGTCGAAAGCGAAAGAGGGACACCATGCGTACCAGGACTGCTCGTTGGGGCTTGTCGACTGCCGTGCTCATCGCCGCGGGGCTGGCACTGACCGCGTGCGGGCCCAACGACGCGACCTTCGCCGCCGGATCCTCCACCAGTTCGTCCGTCCCCACGAGTTCCGCACAGCCCAGCGCCCAACCCATTGCCAAGAGCAGCCAAGGCTCCGCCAACGCCACGCCGTCGGGCACTCCCACGAAGCCTGGGGTGAGCTGCACCAACCAGATCAACTACGCGGGAGACCCGAGATCCAACGCCGAAATCAACTCCATCGGCGAGCAGACCGGCCACTGCCCGCCGGTGTCCACCTCCGCGGGGAGCGGCGTCGCCAACGCGGGTGACCACAGCACGATCGTCGGCACGCTGGGGTACCTCGCGCCCGGCAAGCTGATCGTCAAGCCCCAGAGCGGCGGCACCGACCAGGCATTCTTGGTCTCCAACGCCACTCAGATCCTCGGCGCGGCCGCGATCTGCTCCGACACCGACGGCCGCGTGACCATCGGCAACGACGGCTACGGCACCTCGAAGTGCACCGTGGACCAGCTGGAGACGGCTGCCAAGACCGACAGCGTGACCGTCCGCGTCACCATGAACCCCCAGTCCGGCGGTGCCGAGACGGTCGAGGAGAAGTACCACCCGTAAGCCCCCGCACCCCGCACCATGCGCGCCCCGTGAGCCTCTCCCCAACCTACCGGGAGCGGGGACGCCCGGCCGTACCGCGCCGATGCGGCCGAACGGGGTGCCACGGGGCACAGGCGGGAAGGTCGGCCGCGACGGCTCAGTAGCGGCGCATGGACTCGATCCGTACGAAATCGCAGGTGGGCCAGACCCTCAAAAGATCTGCACCCATCGAACCTTGACCACCCTAGTCAGGCCGATTCCGCACCCGTCGATGGCCCCGCGCCGCCGGACGGCTCCGGGGCATCACGGCACTGGGGGCTGAACTCGGCGGCGATGTTGTTCCACATGAAGCCGTCTCGCCAGCCTGGCTTTGCCCCGGCCCAACCGAGCAGCGCCCCGAGGACCTTCTCCTGGGAGATTGTCTGCGTCTGATAGTGCAGCTCAGCGACGCCGTCCCGGTATTCGAGCTGGAAGGTGTTGTTGTCGCGGAGCAGGACCTGGATGTACCAGCTGCCAGGTTGTTCCTCATCCACCCGCTCCAGGACCATGTGGGCGTTCCCCCGTCGAAGGTTGGCCAGCATCGTCCCGATAGCAGGCTTGGACGGGCGTTTCACCACATGGCCACGCTCGTTGGTCGCGATCAGCATGGCCAGATCATCCGGCAAGGGTCTGACACCGCCCAGCAAGGCTCTGACCAGGTGGTCAAGGTTCCATGGCACGAACCGCGCAGTGGTCCATCTTCAGTGGGGGCGCGGGTGACCGGATGGTCGCTCACGCCGGCGCAAGGGGACCAGCAGGAGCGCATGACGGTGAGCCTGGCGCGCGCCGACTCCTTCACCTACGGAGGCTGAACCCTTGGCTGACACCCTTACTCTTCTGGCGGGCAGGATCGCCGCCCTGGAGCGTCAGGTCCGGGACCTGTCGCGCTCCAGCCGCCTGGCGAACTCCTCGATCGAGAACGGCGCCATCGCCGTCTACGACGACGCCGGCGCGTTGCGCGGCAGCATCGGCGTGCAGCAGGACGGCACGGTGGCGCTGGCGGCCGTCAACGGCCCCACCCCGCCGGTGCCGTCCGCGCACACGGTCACCTCCGTCCTCGGCGGTGTCGGCGTGTCCTGGAACGGGACGTTCGCGGACGGCAGCCAGGCCCCGGCCGACTTCGCCTCGGTCAGGGTCTACTTCTCCGCGTCGGCGGACTTCCCCGGCGGCGGCTCGCTGTTCTCCGCGCTCCACTCCGCCTCTGGCAGCAGCGTGACCGTGCCCACAGGCGGGCCGGTGTGGGTGCGGCTGGTGTGCGTGTCCACCTCCGGTGCGGCATCCGGGCCGTCGGCCGTGGCGGGCCCGGCCGGGCCGCTGCAGGTGGTCGCGCAGGCCGTGCTGGACGGCATCGTCACCGACCTGGCTCTCGCCAACGGCGCGGTCACCGCCGCGAAGATCCAGGCGGGGGCGGTGGGCAGCGTCGCGCTGGCCGCCGGCGGCGTCCTGGAGGAGCACCTGCACGACGCGGCCGTGTCCACGGGCAAGATCGCTAGCGGTGCGGTCACGCTCAACACCCTCGGTGGTGCGCTTGCCGACAGCGCCAGCCAGCGCCTTGTGGACGCGATGGGCGACCCGGCGGCCTGGCAGGTGACGGCCACCGGCCCGGGCGGCGGCTGGAGCCACCTGACGGGCGTCACGGACGCACCCTCGGGGCCGACGGTCGGCCAGGCCACCGGTTTGGTGCGGCTGCGCGGTACCACGCTGATTGCCTACGACCCGGCCGTGCTGTACCGGGTGAGTGTCCGGGTCCGTGCCACCGCACAGCCCGCCGCCGGCGCCGACAACGTGTTCATCGGTGTTCTGGGCATCGGCGCGGATGGCGTCACGCTGGTCAACCGCGACGGCGCCAACTTGCCGACAGGGCAGTATTACTGTGCCGCAGTCCTGGAGGCGCAGCCCGTCGCGAACGGGTGGACGGTCTACACCGGCTACCTCAAGGGCCGGGCCGCGCCCGGCGTGAGCGGCAGCGCGGGCCCCAACACCGACCCCCGCGCCGCGGGCCTGGTGCACGACCAGGTGCGGTTCATCACGCCGTACCTGTGGCTGAACTACACGCAGCAGTCCGCGACCGGCGTGATGCAGGTCGACGTGGTCACGGTGGAAGTCCTCAAGACCGGGCTGGTGGACAGCACGAACTTCGTGGCCGAGTCCGTCACCACGGCGGCCCTGGCCACGGACTCGGTGACCGCCGGCAAGATCGCCACGGACGCGGTGACCGCTGGCAAGATCGCGGCGAACGCGGTCACGGCGGCCGCCATCGCGGCCGGGGCCATCACCGCCGACAAGTTGACCGTCGGCGGCGGCTCCAACATCCTCAGCGATCCTTCCTTCGAGGGCGCGTACACCGCGGCGCTCGTCGCGTCCACCACCTCCTGGTCGGTGGACTCGACCAAGGGCAACGGGTCGGGCAAGTCGCTCAAGGTGTCCGCCGCCGCAGGGTCGGCCACCACCAGGTCGCTGGTCATCACCACCATCCCGTGCCTGGCCGGCGACCAGCTGTATGTCGCGATCGACTACCAGGCCTCCACGGACTACACGAGCACCGCGATCGTGAAGTGGTACGCGCGGTGGGAGGACGCGGCCGGGACGGTCGTCGGCTACGGCGTCGTGCAGGCCTCCCCGCCTGTCCTCGGTGCGACTTGGCAGCGCGTCACGGGCACGGTCATCGCGCCGGCGAACACGACTCAGGCCGTCATCCTCGCCGAGTCCTTCCAGGCCGCTGCGGGCTTCGTCTGGTTCGACAACGCCGCGGTTCGCCCCGTCGTGGGTAGTACGCAGATCGCGGACGGCGCGATCACCACACCGAAGATGACCGCCGGCACGATCAACGGCGACAGGATCACCGCTGGCACCCTCGACGCCGCGAAGATCACCGCCCAGTCGATCACCGCGGCGCAGATCAAAGCCCTGGGCATCACGGCCGACGTGATCGCCGCGAACGCGATCACGGCCGCGAAGCTTGATGTCGGCGCGGTCACGGCGACGGCGCTCGCTGCGGACGCGATCACCGGCAAGACGATCACCGGCGGCGCGATCACCGGTGCCACCGTCACCGGTGGCGTTGTCCGCACCGCGGCGTCCGGCCGCCGCCTGGTGATGGACCCAGCCGGCGGCCCCGGAACTTCCGGCGCCCTGCTCATCTACAGCGGCCACGCAAGCGAGGTCACCCCCGGGCAGATCAGCTCCGACGTCGTCGACCTAGGCGGCGGCAACCTCCAGCCCCAGACCATCGTCGAAGCCCCGTACATCTCCCGTGGTACCGCCACGCTCCGGCTGAACTCGCCTATCCAGGGTGTCGACGGCGGCCGGGTCCGGATCGAGGCCACCGACAACCTGGACGGCACCGCGTACACCTTCTGGGAGGCCGCGAAGGACACCAACGGCACCTCGCGGGTCGTGTCGTACGCCTCCAACGGGTCCGGCGGTGGCGGCGGCTTCACCAACGTGGAAGTGCGCGGCTCCGGACTCCACATTGACGTCAACGCGAAGAACCTGGACTTCACCGAGCTCGGCGGCCTGGTCGTCGACACCGGCGCGTCCGTGGCCGGCGTGCTGACGGCCGGATCCATCGTGACCGGCCGCGTCACCATCACGCCCAGCGCCGCCAATACCCCCACCAGTGTCGTTGTCACCGGCCTGAACGTGCAGGGAGCCACCATCCGGGGCTTCGCCACCGCGAGTACGACCGCCCCCGGCACCGCTGTGACCGGCGTCGGTGTCACCTCCATCTCCTCCACCGGCCTGACGGTGTGGGTGACCAGGACCAATACGACCGCTACAGGAGTCGACTGGATGCTGATCGCATCATGAGCGTCACCACGTTCGCACCGGCCACGTATTACGCCGCGGTGGTGCAGCGCCTAACCGAGACCTGCCCGAACTACCTCCAGCCCATCGACGTGCCCCAGCTGTACTCCAACGGGGGCACGCCAGGCGGCGTCCAGTGCGGCCTGTGCCAGCACAGCATGGACATCATGTCGGCCACCGTGTTGGACCCGCAGCCTGAGGTCTGCTGACTGGCTTCGTAGGTGACAACCGACTCCAGTTGTAGGTCTTTTCTGACTGTCCTCGGACATTGAACTTGGCCGGGTGGGGTGGCCTTGACCTGGGCGGGCCTTTTTGGATGGCACGAGGTTTGGTGGGGCGGTCGGCCTGGCGCACACCGCAGGTCGGGCGGTCTGGTGTTTTGTGCCAGGGAATCCGGCCATTGGGATGGCGTTGTGTTCAGTCGCTGTCCGGGGACCGCAGTCCGCGTGCGTAGAGGTAGTAGCGGAGTGTGGCGTAGGTGATCTCGGCGTCGTGGTCACGGCTCCCCGACCGCACTCCCCGCAACGACCCCACTCACAGCTGGGGGCAGCGAGCCTGACGCCGTGTATCGGTGCCGGAGCGCACCGACGGCGGGGACCCCTACGTCAGCCGCTTGTCCAGCGGGGAGCGGACATGCCAAGATCACCGCTGATGAGACTCAGCGATTTTGGGTCTGACCGCGCTTCCGTGACGACTACGGCGCGGGCTGTATCCGGTTCCCTGTCGGCAGTTCCCTGCATTCCCTGCAAGCTTCAGGGAACCGCAGCCGGTGCCTGGTTCTCTCCCTATACGCCGCAGGTCAGACCCCGTGCGAATGTTCATGGGATCCCTGCTCAGACGCCAGCGTGCATAGCATGACCTCATGACTATGGATCTGTTCGCGGGGATCCCCGTCCGCGACTACACCGCGGCGACGGCCTGGTACGAGCGACTCCTCGGCGCTCCGCCGTCGTTCCTGCCCAACGACACCGAGGCGGTATGGGAGCTCGCCGACCACCGGTACGTGTTCATCGAGGTGCGGCCCGAGCATGCCGGGCACGCCATGCACACCCTCTTCGTCGGCGACTTCGACGCCCGCATCTCCCAGATCGCCGAGCGGGGTCTGGAGCCGGCCGAGCACGAGACCTACGCCAACGGCGTCCGCAAGGCCACCTTCCGCGACCCGGACGGCAACGAGATCGGATTCGGCGGCGCGGCGGCCTGACCGAGGCGGATGACTCCCGCCTGCGGAGCCGCGACTTGCTAGCGCGCTCCTCATTCAGCCGTAGCCGTCACGGTCAGACCCCAATCCAAAGAGCGCCATCACCGCTGACTGCAAGCACTGGCAGAGCTGGAGTTGAGGCCAATTGGATGCGGGCGAGTTCGCTAGGATCTATGCCCGGATCGGCTTCCGAACCGTCGGCGAGAAGCTCAATATCTCCCTGCGGTAGGCCAGCGGAGGCGGACGCGAGGACACCGCGACCCGCCGCACGGCTTCGTTACCCGGCGTCCGCGGCCGCCGCCGCCATCTGTTCGGCGCGGGCGCGGGTGGCGGCCAGCCTCAGGGCAGCCCCGGGAGGCAAAACAGTGGGCCGGGGCCAGCCCTGAGGACCGGTCACTTTCGCCAGAACAGGTGGTGCGTCACCCCGCTCGGGCTGGGAACGACCTCCAGGTGGAACCGGTCGAGCAGCTCATCGGGGGACTCCCAGAGTCGTACTCCGGACCCGAGCTTCACCGGCGAGACCGCCACGTGCAGGGTGTCGACGAGGTCGGCGTCGAGGAACTGCCGGATGGTGGTAGCCCCGCCGCCGAGTCGGACGTCTTTGCCCTGCGCCGCCTCCCGGGCCTGTTCGAGGACCGTGGCAGGGTCGCCGTCGACGAAGTGGAACGTGGTGTCGGAGAGCGTGAAAGAAGGACGCTTGTGGTGGGTCAGGACGAATACTGGGGTGCGGAACGGGGGCTTGTCACCCCACCAGCCGCGCCACTCGTGGTTGTGCCAGGGCCCGCGCTGGGGACCGAACTTGTTGCGGCCCATGATTTCGGCGCCGATGTTGCGGGCGTAGTCCCGCGTGAGGTAGTCGTCGAGACCCCGGCTGCCCCCGGGGTCGGTGCGCATGGGCCAGCTCGCCGTGGCGCCGGCCCAGGCGAATAGCCTTTCGGGCTCGACATGACCGAATGGCCTCTCGAGGGTCTGGTCCTCACCGGCACCGATTCCGTCACTCGAGACGTTGAAGTTCTGGACTCTCAGTAGCTGAGCCACGTGTTCCTCCTGTGATGGCGATAACGGTGCTGAGACTCTCCGGGCCGGGCAAACTCATCGCTGCGTCCGTGACCGGTCAGAAATTGGGCTACCTAGTGTCCTGAACTGTGAGGTTTGTGCGGTTTGGGCAGGCTCCTGTGGCGATGGGGCGTCTGCCCTGGGGAGCCTTCCACCATCTGCTCGATCATCGAGGAGGCTTGAAGGAGCTGTCACGACGGCGCGGCCCATGCAGTGACGTCATTTCTCGTGAACATTCAGGCCACCGTTGACCGCCAACTGACGCCCGAACCGATGGACAAACGCTGCCGCTTGAAGTGAACGAAGCCAGCCAGGCCGAGCCAGGCTCGCCGCCCGGCCCGGTCCACGGCCGGCGCCGTCTCGGTCGTCGTGCTCATGGGGCAACCTCCTCTGGGTGGATCGTCACCGTGAGGTCGGAGCCGATCGACGGATCTTGGTTCTGGATCACTTTCCGTGCCAGGGCGACGGAGCGTCACCGGAACCGCGATCATGAGCGGTCGTCACGTGGGGAGGAGGATACGTTTGCGGATCAGGTCGAAGTCGGCGCGGCCGAACATTTGCCGCTTGAGCATCTTGATTCTGTTATTGTGGCCTTCGACCGCGCCGGAGCTGTATCGCATGCTCAAGCCTGCGATGACAGCGTCGAGGTCCTGGTCCAGCCCGGTGGTGAAGGTGTGCAGAGCTGGGACGTCGTCGGCGCGGACGTCTGCGATCCACTGGTCGAGTTGTCGTCCGTTGCGGTTGTTCATCAGCTCGGCGAAGGACCGGACGTGGTGGGCGGTCTGGTCGAGTTCGGGGCATCGGGCGAGGATCGCCTTGAGCTGCTGTGCCCTCTCCTCGCTGAGGTTGTCGGGGTGGCGGGTGAGCCAGCTGGTCACGTCGCGCACCGACGGAGGTCTGCGTGGCGGATCTGCCTGGGGAAAGGCTTCGCGTAGTTGGTGGACGTAGCGTTTGACCACGGTCGTGCCGCCCTGGTAGCCGCGTTCGCGTAGTTCCTGGAACAGCTGGGCGGCGTTGGTGCAGCCTTCCTGCCACCGCTGGTGGAGGTAGGGCTTGTGGGGATCGAGAATGCTGGTGCGGCCCGTCCACCGTCCTATCAGCAGTTCGTCGGCGGTCGCCGCGTGGGCGAGGCGGCGCACGGTGTTGCGGGCCAGTCCGAGTTCGCGGGCGATCGGCCGCAGCCCCACGCCTTGGCTGATCAGGGCATGGACGGCCGCGTGCTGTTCGCGGACCCGGTCGGAGAGCCGGCCGGACTGGCGTGGCCCAGCCGGCGAAGCCGGCATGGGCTTCGCCGTCTCGGGGAGAGGGAGGGTGCGGGCTTGGTCCGCGTCCTGCGGTTCGCGCAGCAGGGCCCGGTGGCGGACGACCGCTTTCTCCACGGCTTCAACCAGGTTGTGCCAGATGTGCCAGCGGTCCGCGCAATGCACCGCCTCCGGCGCTCCGATGCGTCCGGCTTCGGCGAAGGCCGGCGACCGATCCCGGCAGATGACCTCGACGCCAGGATGCTCGGCGAGCCATCCGGCCACCGTTGCCGTCGTCCGGTCGGCAGCACATCGATCGGGCGACGGGTTTCGATGTCCACTAGGATCGTGGCGTAGACATGTCCCTTGAGCAGGGCGAACTCATCAATGCCGAGCACTCTTGGCGTGCTCACTTCGGGATCCGGGAGAGCCCGTATCAGCCGCAGCAGTGTGGACCGGCTGGTGTTTATCGCGAGCGCGCGGGTCAGGCGGGCACCGGCTCGGCCGGCCAGCATCAGCGCCACGGTCTGCAACACCGCCCGCAGACCGAGCGTCCGCCGACCGTGCCGGTAGGTCAGCCCGTCCACCTGCTCCACGAACGTCGCCCGAGGACACCCGCTGTCCAGGCAGCGGAAGGCTTCTTCGCGATGTCGGCGACTCCCACGGCCTGGATCCCCAGGCGCCGGACCACCGTTTCCACGCGGTCCTGCTGGACGTCGACCACTCCCCGCGCCATGTACTGCACCCGCGCCACGCGGCGCTCTACGAGGCTGCGGGGCTGCGCGCTTTCGCCGAACTCCTGCACCCCGGCAACGTCTTCGCCCAGTGGTCGAACGATCCGCCGGACGAGCAGTTCGTCGCCGTGCTCACGGAGGTCTTCGCGGAATCGGACGCCCACATCGTCGACTTCGACAATCCGCTCCAGGGCGGGAAGGCGACCAACACGGTGTACGTGGCGCTGCACTGACCCTTGACACGGGCATGCTCACGGCACATCGTTCCATCATTCGGTATTCAATTATCGAGTCGTGGAATCGATCCAGTCGCCCGTACATGGCCCGTACTTGGGAGCAACCGCGTGAGAATCCGCAGCACGTCCCGTAGTACGTCCCGCAGCAGAGCCCCCGCCACCACGGCAGCTGCAGCGGGGGAACCGGCGACCAGGGCCGCCGGGGTCGCGGAGCTGCTGCGGTCCCGGATCGGGGCCGACAAGGTGCTCACCGATCCCACCCAGCTGCGGACGTACGATCCAGTCGCCCGTACATGGCCCGTACTTGGGAGCAACCGCGTGAGAATCCGCAGCACGTCCCGTAGTACGTCCCGCAGCAGAGCCCCCGCCACCACGGCAGCTGCAGCGGGGGAACCGGCGACCAGGGCCGCCGGGGTCGCGGAGCTGCTGCGGTCCCGGATCGGGGCCGACAAGGTGCTCACCGATCCCACCCAGCTGCGGACGTACGAGTGCGACGGGCTGGCCGCCTTCCGAGTACGGCCCGCGGTGGTCGTGCTCGCCGCGGACCGGGACGACGTAGTCGAGACGGTACGGCTGTGCGCCGGGGCCGGGGTGCCGTTCGTGGCCCGCGGGTCGGGGACCGGGCTGTCCGCGCCGTACGGCCAGGCATACGCCCCCGACCCCTCCTCCCAGCAGGTCTGCTCCATCGGCGGCAACGTCGCCGAGAACGCGGGCGGCGCCCACTGCCTGAAGTACGGCTTCACCGTCAACCACGTGACGGGCGCCGAAGTCGTCCTGCCGGACGGCGAGATCGTCCACCTCGGCGGCACCGCGCCGGAACACTTCGGGGTCGAATGGCCTTGCGCCCAACGGCTGTTGCGCGCCATCGTCTACGGCCTGTTCCCATACCCCCGCCGCCTGCGCGCCCTGCGCGGCCCGCTGCACGCCTACCAGGCAAGCGGCATGGGCCGGCTGCTGGCCCGCAGCGGACTGCTCCGCCGCCTCCCGCGGCTGCTCCAGGCGATGGAATCGCTCACCCCGAAGCTCGGCCCCGTCGAGCGCCTGCCGGAACGCACCCTCCCCCTGCCTTCGGCGGGGGGACCCCCAGCCGCCGGCACCCGCCGTCGTACCTTCGGTCTGCTCACCGGTTGCGCGGAGGGCACCTTCTTCCCCGACGTGAACGCCGCCACCGTACGGGTGTTGGCCGCCGAGGGCTGCGAGGTCGTCGTGCCGCGCCGGGAGAGCTGCTGCGGCGCGCTGTCCGCACACGGCGGCCGGGAACCGGAAGCGCTGCGCTTCGCCAAGAGCGTCATCGAGACCTTCGAGGCCGCCGAGGTCGACACGATCGTCGTCAACGCCGCAGGCTGCGGCTCCAACCTCAAGGAGCACGGCCACCAGTTGCGCGACGAGCCCGGCTGGAAGGCCCGCGCCGAGGCGCTGGCCGCGAAGGTCAGGGACATCACCGAACTGCTCGACGAACTCGGCCCCGTGGCGCCGCGCCACCCGCTCCCCATGGCCGTCGCCTACCAGGACGCCTGCCACCTCGCGCACGCCCAGGGCGTACGGGACCAGCCGCGCTGGCTGCTGCGCGGCATCCCCGGCGTCGAGTTACGCGAACCCGGCGAGCGCAAGACCGCGGCCGTGCTGGCCACCGGCGCCGAGGTCATGGTGACCGCGAATCCCGGGTACTGGATGCAGGTCACGACCGCCCTCGCCGATACGGGCCGGCGGATGCCCGTCGCGCACACCGTGCAGGTACTGGACGCGTCGATCCGCGGCGTCGCCGTCCCCGTGCTGCTCGCGTGGGCGCTCGACGGCCCGGGCACCGTCGCCTCCGCGACAACCAAGACCACCATGGAGCCGCACCCCCGTGGCGCGGACCTCCGTGGCGTGGACCCCTCCTCTCCGATGTCGTAGAAAAAGGGTGCATCCATGTTGCTCGCCACCTATCAGCAGGACTACAACCCGGTAGGAAACTCCCTGGGGTTGTCGTCCCTCATCGCCTTCCTCCCGCTGCTCTTCCTGTTCGTGCTGCTCGGCGTGCTGCGCATGACGGCATGGCTCGCCTCGCTGATCTCGCTCGGCGTCTGCCTGGTGCTGGCCGTCACCGTGTACTCGATGCCGGTCGGAGACGCCCTGAACAGCGGGCTGTTGGGCGCCGCGTTCGGGTTCTTCCCGATCATGTGGATCGTCATCAACGCGATCTGGGTCTACAACCTCACTGTGGAGACCGGCCATTTCGACGTACTGCGCAGGTCCTTCGCGTCCATCAGCGACGACCAGCGGGTGCAGGCGATCATCATCGCGTTCTGTTTCGGCGCCCTGATGGAGGCGCTAGCCGGTTTCGGCACGCCTGTCGCCATGAGTTCGGTCATGTTGATCGCGCTGGGCTTCCGGCCGCTGAAGGCCGCCACCGTCGCCCTGGTCGCCAACACCGCGCCCGTCGCCTTCGGCGCGATCGCCGTGCCCATCACCACGCTGGCCGGTGTGACCAGCCTGCCGGTGGACGACCTCGGCGCGATGGTCGGACGGCAGACCCCGATCCTGGCGCTGTTCGTGCCGCTGGCTCTGGTGTTCATCGTGGACGGTCGGCGCGGGCTCCGGCAGACCTGGCAGCCGGCCGTGCTGTGCGGCCTGGTCTTCGCGGTCTTCCAGTACCTGTCCTCGAACTTCTGGTCCGTGCAGCTGGCCGACATCATCGCCGCCCTCGCCTCCGCGCTCGCGGTGCTCGCCCTCACCCGGGTGTGGCACGCCGCGGAGCCGTACACCGAGAGCGAGGACGAGGACGACCTCGGGGCCGGAACCGGCGGCGCTATCGGCGCCGGCCGGGACGGCGGCGAGCCCGGCTCCCCGGCCGTCGGGGGAGTTTCCGAGGGCGCGGGCAACACCGACTCTCTGGTCCTGCCCCGAGTCGCGTCCGACCCCGAACCAGCGCCGCGCGACTCGCCGTTGGACGTCTTCAAGGCGTACGCGCCCTACCTGGCGATCATCGTGGTGTTCGTGCTGGCCACCCGGGTACCGGCGATCACCGGCAAGCCCCCGACCAAGGTGGGCACGACCGGCACCGGCATCGAGTCCGTCACGCACATCGTCAACTGGCCCGGCCTGCACATCCTCAAGGCGTCCGGAGACCCGGTCGCCACCACCTTCAAACTCAACTACCTTTCTGCGGCGGGCAGTCTGCTTCTGATCTCCGGCCTGGTCAGCATGGTGCTGCTCGGCGTCGGCATGCGGCGCGCCCTGGCCGCCTACGGACGCACCCTGGACCAGTTGAAGTTCGCGATCCTCACCGTGATGCTGGTGCTCGCGCTCGGCTACCTCATGAACGAGTCCGGCGCGACCACCACCCTGGGCCTGTGGGTCGCGGGCGCGGGCGGCGTCTTCGCCCTGTTCTCCCCGCTGCTGGGCTGGCTCGGCGTCGCGGTCACCGGCTCTGACACCTCCTCCAACTCGCTGTTCGGCGCCCTCCAGATCACCGCGGCCCACCAGGCGGGCCTGTCGCCCACGCTGATGGCCGCCGCGAACTCCTCGGGCGGTGTGCTCGGCAAGATGATCTCCCCGCAGAACCTCGCCATCGCCGCGGCCGCCGTCGGCTTCGAGGGCCGCGAGGGCATCCTCTTCCGCCGGGTGTTCGGCTGGAGCCTGGCCTTCGTGGTCTTCATGTGCGTGCTCGTCTATTTGCAGAGCACGCCGGTCCTGAGCTGGATGGTGGTCGGCCCGCACTGACCGGGTGCCCGAGCGTGACCCCGCGGAAGGGGTTGAGGTGCCCCGAAGTTTCCGGACAGTTAATGGGGATCTAACTGGCCGCCAGCGGCTACAGCTGTTGACGGAATAGGGAGTTGCGGCGGACATCAGCGGACGACACCCAACCGGTTCGACACCTGTCGACAGGCGGCTGCCACCTGCCGCCTGGCAACCACGCCCTGTCAGGATGGCGGTTATGCACTAGTGCAATATTGGATTGAGATTGGTGCAATAAAGGGTTACCTTGCGTTCCATGCCTGCCAAGACACCGCTACCCACGACGCTCGCCGGCCGCCATGTACGTCTGGACCCGCTGACCATGAGCCATCTCGGCGAGCTCTTTGTGGCGGGCGGTCAGGATGAGGAGGTCTGGCGGTGGCAGGGCGGGCCGGCACCGCAGACCCAGGACGAGCTAGGTACCAAACTCGGCGTGCTGCTGGAAGCCGCCGAGCGGGGGGAATACGTTCCGTTCGCGGTCATCCACCGAGCGAGCGGCCGGGCCATCGGCTGGACTGCGTACATGGACATCGACGTGGCCAATGAACGGCTGGAGATCGGCTGGACCTGGTACGGGCGCGCGCACTGGCGCACCGCGGTCAACACCGAGTCGAAGCTGCTCTTGCTCACCCACGCCTTCGAAGAACTGGGCATGGGACGCGTGCAGTTGAAGACGGACCATCTCAATCACCGCTCCCAGGCGGCTATCGCCCGCCTCGGCGCGCGCCGCGAGGGTGCGCTGCGCCGCCACTTCCGGCGCCCGGATGGCACCTGGCGGGACACCGCGTACTTCTCCGTCCTCGCCCAAGAGTGGCCTGAAACCAAGGCGCTCCTCAGCGCCCGGCTCTGAGATCGACATCGCCAGATGCCCCTTGCACGTCACACTCACCTGCTACGGACAGTCACCCATCAACTGGCCGTACGTGCACGAACGTGCGCAGCGGGTGCCGGGGACGGCATCGCCGCCGGTGCGATCGGCTGGACCACGGTGACCCTGCAGCCGGGCCGCCTCAGCCACCGTGCTGGACCTCGGTGGTGCCGTCCCAGTGCACCGGCAACTGGCTATTGCCGGCCGAGGAGCCGCCGTCCACCCGCAGCACCGCACCGGTGATCCAGCTCGCCTGGTCGGACGCCAGGAACAGCACCGCTGACGCTACGTCAGGCGGTTGGCCGATGCGGCCCAGCGGGTTGGTGGAGACGGCCGCCGCGTAATGTTCGGTGATCGGGTTGACCTCCTGGCTGCTACCCGCTACGAAACCCGGGGAGACCGCGTTGACCCGGACGCCGACGGAACCCAGCTCGACGGCGCAGGAACGGGTGGCCATCTCCAGCGCGGCTTTGGATGTCGAGTAGTGCGCCGCTCCGGGCCGGGCCCTGACGGCCGCGCCCGACGCGAGGTTCACCACCACCGCCGGACGTTCCGCGAGTACCGCACGCCGCGCCAGCGCGACCGTGGCGAGCACCGGCGCCCGGGTGTTGACGGCCAACACCCGGTCCCAGATCTGCGATGTCATCTCCAGCAGCGGGGTGGCCGGCCAGATGCCCGCGGCGTTGACCAGCACGTCGATCGGGCCGAAGGTGTCCCAGGCGGTGTCGACCAGCTCGCCGGCCGCCGGCGTCGACAGGTCTGCGACCAGCGGCTGGGTCCGCACGGCGTACTCGGTGCTGATCTCCGCGAGCGCTTCGCGCAGCGGCTGCTCGCGGGCGTCCACCCCGGTGACGTGGTCACCGGCGGCGCCGAAAGCCCGCGCGATGGCCTGCCCCAGCCCTCCCGCCGCTCCGGTGACCAGAACGTGACGTGACATGGTGCCTCTCCTCGTACAAGTGATGTTTTGATGCGGGGGATTCATCGGCCCGAAACGGCCCGCTCCACCTCAGTCACGTTGCTCTCGTCCATCCGCCGTTCACCGCGCTCCAGTTCGCCGATCAGACGAACGACGGTGCGGATGCCGGGGCAGTTGATGCCGTGGTCGTCGGCCAGCCGCAGCACTGGCGCGAGCATCGCCGGAACCTCGGTGGGACGCTTGCGGACCGCCAGGTCACGCCAGATGCCCGTCTTGTTCTTCGGCTGGGTGCGCAGCCAGCCGCAGAAGTCCGCCAGCACCTGCCGTGTGTACGGCAGGTGGGCGTCGACGGCGAAGGCGCCAGCCTCCCAGTGGTCGAAGGACTCCGGGTGGACACCGATGGCGGCGCCGACGGCATATACCTCGCGGGCCAGGGCCACGGTCATGTCCGGGTGCGCCTCGATGGTCTCGTGGATCGGCACGTCGACCAGGGCGCTGGTAGCGCCCACCACGCTGTAGGACTGCTTGGACCACAGATGGCCGGCCACGTTGGGGTGGGCCACCGCGGGTCCCCAGGCCCGCAGGTCGGTCACCAGACGCTCGACCCGGGGGCTGACGCGGCCGTCCAGTTCACCGACGACCAGGGCACCGGCTCCGCCGTCCGCGATCAGCCCGGGCGCGACCAGGTCGGCGAAGAGGTTGACGAAGGCGGTGACGGTGCGGCGTTCGCCCACCTCGGCGGCGATCTGTTCCTCGCACAGTCCGTTCTGCAGGCTGACCACGAAGCCGTCCTCGGCCAGCCGGGGCGCGATCCACCGTACGGCTGGATCGGTGGCCTGCGCCTTGACGGCCAGGACGACCGCGCCCAGCCCCCCACCGGTCGCTGGAAGTGCGTCAGCTCCATCGGGGGTGATCGCACGGACCGGCTGCCGCTCGACGCGTCCGTCCGGCCGTCGGATGCCGAGCCCCTGGTCACTGATGGCGCCCACGTGCTCGGTGTCCTGGTCGACCACCAGCACCGGGTGACCGGCCTTGGCCAGGTGGAAGGCGATGGTGCCACCGATGGCGCCACCGCCCACCACGGTATAGGCGCGCCGCTGTGCCGCTGTGCCGCTCATCGCGTCTCTCCTGTCGCTGCTTTGCCGGGGGTGAGCCCGCCGGTACCGAGTCCGCCGGAACGGACGAGTCTTTCCAGCCACCGCACCACGACCGGAAGCACGGCCTCGTCGAGGTCGAAGGCAGGCGAGTGGTGCGGTCCCGGGCTGTCGGAACCGGCGATCGCGTACCCGGCCACACCGCCGGACCGCTGTACGGCCTCCATCAGCAGGGAGGCGTCGTCGCTGGCCCCCAACGGGTGCGCCGGCCGGACCTCGGCCATCCCGGCGGCTGCCTCGGCCAGCGCCTGGGAGACCAGCGGGTCGGTGACAGCCGCGCCGGCGTGGCCGGTACGGACCACCTCCGTACGTACCTCGTACATGCCGGCAGCGCTGTCCACCACCACCCTCGCCCGCCGATCCAGCTCCTCGTGCACCTCGGTGTTGTCGGCCCGGGTCTCGTACACCAGTTCAGCCTGCTCGGGCACGATGTTCGCGGCGGTCCCGGCCACCAACCGGCCGACGTTGATCCGGGTGGTGGCACCGGCGAACCGCGGCAGTGCGTGCAGGTTGAGCGCGGCGGTCGCCGCCGCCAGCAGCGCGTTGCGTCCGGAGTCCGGGGCCTTGGCGGCGTGCGCCGCCTGCCCGGTGAACCGGGCCACGTACTTGGCGGTCGCCTGCAAATCGGTGGTGGACACCGCGAGCACGCCGCTGGGCAGGCCGAAGCTCAGGTGCACCGCCACCAGGGCGTCCACCCCCGTCGTCACGCCCGCCGCCACCATCGGCTCCGCCCCCCGCACCCCCTCCTCGGCGGGCTGGAACAGCAGCCGCACGGTGCCGGGGAAGGAGCGGTCGGCGAGGGCGGCGGCCAGCGCCAGGCCGATGGCGACATGTCCGTCGTGACCGCAGGCGTGCATGACCCCCGGGTGGGTGGAGGCGAAGCCGGCCCGGCCCGGTAGATGTCCAGGCGCTGTGCTCTCGGTGATCGGCAGCGCGTCCATGTCGAACCGGAAGGCCACCGTCGGACCCGGCCGGTCACCGGCCAGTTCGGCGACGACAGCGGTACGGCCGCCGGAGAACCGCTGTAGCAGTCGCTGCGGTACGCCCTCTGCGGCTGCCCGCGCGACGGCCTGCTCCAGCACCGCTGGCTCCGGCAGGCCGGGGATGCCGGTGGCGTCGAACACCTCGGCTCTGCCGCGCAGTGGCCAGCCCAGCGCCTCAAGCGTCTGGCACACCACGCTGGCGGTACGGATCTCGGTGAAGCCGAGTTCCGGGTGGGCGTGCAGGTCCCTGCGGACGGCGACCACATCGCCGGGGTCGGCCGGCCGCACGAGTTCATCAGCGCCACCGCTCCGCGTCCGAGCTTGCTCAGCCCGGGGTCGTCCGGCTCGGCGAGGCCGCCTGCGAGGGGGTTTCCGGTGTTGTAGGCCAGCCCGGCGGAGCGGAAACCGGCTGCGTACAGTTGCTCGATACCGGATAGATCGGTGCCGATGCTGCCCAGATCCTCGAGGGCGAGCATCAGGGCCTGCCGCGGAGCCGTCTTCACCTCTTGCCAGCTCGTCACCGCCGACAGGTCGGCCGATGTCTCCAACTGGGCACGCATCCCCCCGGCCCAGGCGAGCAGGCGGTCCTGGTCTGGCTCGGCCAGCGCGACCGTCTCCCGGCGGGCCGCGCGTATCCTGTCCACCGGTGAGGTACACGTCTCCGCCAGTTTGGATGTGCTCGCCACAGGCCGGGGCGTGCCGGTCTTCGTCCGGGTGCGCTGCCTGCCCGGGAAGGCCACCGAGGTGGCCAACGCCCTCACCGGCTGGCCGAATGTGCGCTTTGTCTCGCTTGTCTCGGGTGCGGCCGACTGCCTGGTAGAGATCGTGGTCACCGACCGCGCGGACCTGTTGACGCTGACCATGGTCCAGTTGCCACAGGTCGACGGCATGGTCGGCAGCAGCTCGGAGGTGGTGCTGCGCCGCTTCGCGACCGGCGTCGGCTGGAATCCGCAGCTGTTGGACCCCCCGGCTGTGGCGGCACTGCGGTCCGGCCGGATGGACCGCTGGGACCAGGCCCAGCCCTCGTCCCCGGCACCCGAGCTCAGCGCGGTGGACGAACGGCTCGCCTTGGCACTGACCGAGAACAGCCGGATTCGCTGGGGCGAACTGGCCGAGCGGGTAGGGGTGATGCAGAGCACCGCCCGTCGCCGGGCCACCAACCTGTTCCGCAGCGGGGCCCTGCGCCTGCGTACTGTCGTGGAGCCGGAGGCACTCGGGCTGCCGGTGACCACTTTCCTGTGGCTGCGGGTCGATCCGGGGCGGCTGAATGTCGTCGCCCAGCAACTAGCCGGCCACCCGGCCGTCCTGTTGCTCGCGTCCACCGCCGGCGAACACAACATGTGCGCCGAGGTGGCCGTGGCCCGTTACGAGGACCTGCACGCCTTCCTGACCCGGACCATGGGGGCGCTCGACGGCATCCGGGATGTGGACGTCACGCTGGGGCTGCACACCCTCAAGCGGGCCTCCATCGTGCGGCCCTGGTTTCCGGGCGCGGTCGGCGCGACCACCGATGTGCGTGGCCACGGCTGACCGGAGCCCGTCGCCTCATTGTCCCGGTGCCGGGCAGGCCGGGAACGGCGAATGCCTCCGCCGTCGGGTCCTCCAGCACAACGAGCTGGTCGGGGCCGCCGAGGAGCACCTGAGTGTTGCCCTCCGTCACCACGGCCGCTCGCCCTCGACGCGCACCACAAGCGGCGGGCGCCCAGGCCCGCATGAAGGTCACCCTCGGGTGTCCCTTCGGGGCCGGGAACCCTGGCCTGGCAGGATTCCGTCCTCATCCGAGCCGTTCACCTCCCTCTTCTCCGAGCCGCGCTCTCGCTGCACGCTCGCGCGCTTCGGCCGCCTGGCATACAACCCCCCGCTCCGGTGCATCGCACCTGGTGCCTGCGGAACACCGGCAGGCGTGAACCACAGGGTCGATCGATGCAGCTCATGAGTCGTCAGCCCGTGCGGTGCTTCTTCCCGTCCTCCCCGTGTCCCTTGCCCTGGGCGTGGGCCGGGACGGTGGCCGGGATCCCGGACGGGGAAGCTGCCGGGGCCGGTGACGCGGGGCTGGTGGAGGAGGTCCTCGCCGTCTGGGAGGGCCCCGCATCGGGGTGCTGCGGCCCGCTGTCGCCGGAGGACCAGGCCGCGCTGAGCAGCGCGGCGGCCACGAAGGCTGTGACCCCGGCGGTCACGGTGGTCAGCATCTTGTGCCGCCGCAGGTGAGCCCGTATGCGGACGCTCATCTGCGCCCGGGAGGCGACGCGCTGCCGCCCCCGTGGAGCACCGCGCCGGAGGTTTGCGGCAGACGGCTGGACGCTGGTTGGCGGCAGGGTGTACGTCTGCTGCGCGCCGCCGCGCCAGGCCGCGCCGGCGAACCAGTCGGCCACCTCCTGCGCGCTGGGACGATCCTCCGGCCGCTTGGCCAGCATCCGGAGCAGGTACTGCTCGAACGCGCCGGGCAGCTGCGGGCACCGTAGGGAAGCGGAGGGGGGCGGGGCCTCGACGTGCAGGTGCAGCACGGCTGCGGCGGTGTCCGCCTGGAAGGGGGGTTCGCCTGCCAGCAACTGGTAGAGGACGCAGCCGAGGGAGTAGACGTCCGAGCCGGGCCCGGCCGGCTTGCCGAGCGCGCGCTCGGGAGCGAGGTAGAGGCTGGTGCCCACGATCTGGCCGGCGCTGGTGAGCGCGGCCGAGGCATCGTCGACGAACCGGGCGATGCCGAAGTCGCCTATCTTCACCGCCCCGAGGGCATCCTGCATCAAGTTGCCGGGTTTGATGTCGCGGTGGACCACTCCCTGACCGTGGGCCGCGGCCAGGCCGGCGGCTGCCTGGGCGGCGATGCCAGCGACGCGCTGGGGGCTGAACCCGGCGCCCGCTGCCAAGTCCTGGGCCAGGCTGCTGCCCTCGACCAGCTCCATCACCAGGAAGAAGCGGCCGTCCCAGGAACCGAAGTCGAACACGGTCACCACGTGCGGGTCGTTCAGACGCGCTGCCGTCTGGGCCTCCAGCCGGAAGCGCGCGGTCGCCTCCTCGTCGGATCCACCACCCAGCAGCAGTTTCACCGCCACCGGCCGGCCCAGCACCTCGTCCGAGGCACCCCAGACCTCCCCCATCCCGCCACGGCCGATCACCGCGTCCAACCGGTACCGCCCCGCCACCAGCACTCGCGTACCATCCTCGATTCGAATCAGCCAGCTCGACGGGCCGCAGGCCCAACTTCCCCGGACCCGGCCATTAGGCACACGGAGAGTAACGCGGTCAGCGTACAGACCGCCGGGCGCACCGGTGGCCGGGCAGTAGGTTGCGAGCGGGAAGCCCCGGTCGTCCGCCACAGGGGAGGCGGACGACCGGGGCCGTCATGTGCCCCACCAGGATGCGGCCCCGCCCCGACCGGCGTTTCCCCCCACGGGAACGCCAGACCGGGACAGGAACTCGCCCACGGTTCGGGTCCGGGGCGAAGGACGGCCGCTGCCTGAGCAACGCGTCCATCTATTCAGCGCTGTCGGGCCCGGAAGTGTCACACCTGGCAGCGGCGATTTCTGAAAAATCGCATCGCTCGATCCGTCAACACGACCGCGAGGGCATGGTCAGTGGTTCCTCGAAAAGATCTACCAGACCAGGACAGTGCCGGTGCGGGCGTTGGCCGCGGCCAGGACGAACATCACGACGGTAGTCACCACGGTCCAGACGATGCCTAGCGGGGACTGGTGCGGGTGAAAGCCGGTGACCAGCGCCCAGGTGGACTGCACCAGCAGATAGAGCGCCCGCAGCGCGAGGCCGACGCCGCTCAGCCGCATCGCGCGGCACTGGCGGTTCTCACCGGTGCCGGACAGCTCCCAGGTCACCACGGTGGACGCCGATCTCGATGAGGGATTCCAGGCCGAACCCGGCCAGGGCCACCGACCGGGCAGAGATCGCGGCTGCCGCGAGGACTGCGATGCCGACCACACTCCAGCCCAAGGTGGCTTCGTAGGTGACCACACATTCCATGCGCGGGCGCAGCGTCCGCAGCCGCGGAGACCGGGGAGACTTCGTCACACCCCGTCACGACCGCCCCCGAACCGGACACGGCCAGCCAGCAACTCCACCCGACTCAGCCATTTGCGAAGTACGGAGCTAGCGGTTCGGGCTGAGCTGCGGGACCAGTCCGTACAAGACGCTGGGGCGGATCTCCGGCTGGTCGACCTGGCCGCAGCTGTGCGGGCAGGGCACCCATTTCCAGGGCGGGGCGTGGGGGGCGCGGATGGACTCGCGGGCGCGGTCGGGGTCGTCGGCTGTGCAGCGGTGCTGGACGCGGCCGCGCAGTCCGCAGCCGGTGCACAGGCCGAAGGCGTCGCGGTAGGGGCCGCACCGTTCGGCCTTGATGGTGATGGCGCTCGTTGAAAACGGGCACTCCTTGCTCGGGGACAACCCCACAGTTGCTCGCTGGATCTCCCCGTCAACGTCAACTGCGGGCAGCGGTTCCCCGTGGGCTGAACATGTGACTTTCCGACTAGGAAAGTGTGTGCCATGCTGGCAACCTCATCGTTCTGCTGCAGAGAAGGTCGTGCGGTCTCGTGTCTCTTGGTGATCAAAGCGGCGGTTCACAGCGCGCGGTGGTGTCCCCGGCGCAGGCGGCGGACACGCTGGCTCACGTGAAGTCGGTTCGGGCGGGGGTGCGGGGGCGGCGGGCTCCGGGTTGGTTCCCGATGATGGCGGGTCTGCTCATCGGCCTGGACGTGGCGGCGCTTGCCGCCACGCAGGAGGTACCGCTGGCTGCACTGCCGGGAGCGATGCTCACCTGGTGCATCGCATGGTTGGCCCGCCGGATGAGCGTCCAGGTCACAGGGGTGAAGGACACACTGTCCAAACGCCTTCGCAACATACGGCTCGTGGGTGAGGCGATGGGGCTCGGCGCGTTGAGCTTTGCCACCTGGGCAGTGTGCCGGCTCGTCAGCAGCGGTGACGCCACGTGCATCGTGGTCCCCGCCGTCGTTGGCTCCGCAGCGGCCTGGGGCCTCTTCGCGCGGCGCAACCGGTCACTGCCTCCCGGCGCTGGGGGAGCCCATGCCCGCTGATCGGGGCCTGGCCCAGGCGGGCTTCAACGAACTCCTGCACCATCCGAGCCGGCTGGCTGTGTTGGCATTCCTCTCCGGCTGTATCGAAGCGGACTTCGCGCTCGTACGCGACCGATGCGAACTGTCCGACTCGGCACTGAGCAAGATCGCCAGGACGCTCGAAGAAGCTGGCTACATCGACGTCCGCAAGGGTCGCCTCGGCCGCAGGGCCCGAACCTGGCTTGCGCTGACTCCTGTGGGCGGCGACGCGCTCGCTGCCCACCTCGACGCGC
Source organism: Actinacidiphila oryziradicis (assembly GCF_005047355.1). Classification (GTDB taxonomy): domain Bacteria; phylum Actinomycetota; class Actinomycetes; order Streptomycetales; family Streptomycetaceae; genus Actinacidiphila; species Actinacidiphila oryziradicis. Next base: position 5,764 of record NZ_SUMC01000046.1, on the reverse strand, counting down.
TCCAGGCAGTCGCAACGGCGGCCCGCTCCGCCGCCGAGCATGAGGCTGACGCGAGCCGCCACGCCGGCTGACCCAGCCGATCCACGCTCGTCGCCGAGAGCCGTTCGACTCGTTCACGCGGCACGTGAAGAGCTCGTTACCGCCCTCCGCACCGAGGCCGATGTCCTGCTGCCCCGCCAGTCGTCGCCGCCGACGAGCGGACTTTTGAACGACGGACCAAGTGGCGCAACGAGTATGCCTGGCCGTTTTTTCAAAGAGCCTTATCAATGGCGGCGATCACGGGCGGGAGTACGGGGTGCGGGTAGGGGCGGCCGCTGCCGGTGGTGGGGGCGCCGGTGGTGGGGTCGAACTGGTAGGCGCGCTCTCCGGGGCGTATGGGCAGGGGCCACCAGGGCTGGCCGGGGGTGGTGGTGAAGACGTGCCGGACGTTGGTGAGGCTTGATGGCGGTCAGTTGCGATTCCCCGCTGTTGACCGCGGTTATCCGCGTCAGGTGGTGCGGGGTGGTGCGGCGGGGGTTGCAGCTGTCTGTAAGCCGGACAGCCCGGACACCCTAGGCTGACGATCGGGCGGAATGGGGGCCATGCGCTGGTGGTCGAGCGTGGCTTTGCTCGCTCTTCAATGGATCTCCCCAAGTGAGTTCTGGGCACAGGCCGGACCCCGGCCTGAACCCGGATCCACCGGCTTGATTCCGGTGTGATCGTTTCGGGGTTGTGCAGGCCGTGTCGAGGGTGCGTTGCGGATTCGGGCGTGGGGTGGCCGCTGGTCTGTCCAGCTCTTCCACTTGTCCACAGGTCTCGGGCCCTTTCGGGCAGGTCGGTCAGGGAGCGTCAGAGGGCTGGTGGTGCATGCACCGTGCTGAAGAGCTGGGTGAAGTCCTTGAGAGACTCTGTCGGGGATCTTGAGATTTCTTGATCATTGCCCTTGGCGCCACCAGCGAGGGCGGGGTAAGTCGTTCTCGTCGAGGTACTGCTGGAACGCCGTCGGTGAGCGGGGGCGGTAGGTGGAGTCTGCCGGTTCCTGGGTGCTGAGGCGTTCGATGTTGACGGCGATCGCGGTCAGGACGCGCTGGACGTGGGCCTTGGACACGCCGTGGTAGCGGCAGCGGCGCATCCGGTGGCCGTTGACCAGCTCGTTCATGGTGCCCTCGATGCCGGAGCGTGAGGCGTAGAGCCGCTGCCACTGCGGGTCCTGCTGGTCGCAGCGGTTCCGGGCCTGGAGTTCGTGGAGGTGTTGGGGGAGGAAGTTCACGGTCCGTGCCGCCCCGGAGGTGCACGAGGGCTTTTCGGGGCACGGCCCGCACTGCCGCTTGTCGAACCGGACCACCGTGAAAGGGGCCATCGCCGGAAGCTCGTTCCAGTTGCCGCTGACCTGGCCGTTGGGGCAGGTGACCTCGCGGCGCTCGAAGTCGATGACGAAGTTCTCCCGGGCGAACCCGTCGCCGGTCTTGCGCTGCCGGGAGTTGTTGGTCCTGAGCGGGCCGACCATGGTGACGCGGTGGGTGCGGGCGGCGGCGTCATGGAGTGCAACGGAGGTGTAGCCGGTGTCGACGAGGTGCTCGGTGGGCAGCAGGCGGCGGCGCCCCAGCCGGGTGTGGATGCCGGGCAGGGCCACGCTGTCGCCGGTGGGGACGGTGGTGGCCACGTCCGTGATGACGTTGATGCTGCCTTCGTCGCAGGTCTCGGTGGCATGAGCGAGATAGCCGACCCAGGTCCGGTGCCCGCGGCGCGTGTAGCGGGCCTCGAGGTCGTAGGGCGACTCCAGGCGCCGGCCGGTTGGCGGCAGACCGTCCTTCTCGGCCCGCGGACGCAGCCGGTCCCGGGCACGTAGGGCGGCGGTGCGGTCGCTGCTGGCCACGTTCTCGCCGCGTGCAGCCGGTTGATGATGGTGCCGTGCGACAGCCCCGTGGCGGCTGCGAGTTGGTCGACCGTGGCCCCTGCTTCGTAGCGGGCACGCAGGGTCTGCGCCTGTTGGAGCAGGAGGGCGGCGCGCGGGGTGGGGGAGGGTTGGTTCATGCGGCGGATTCCCATTCGGTGACGGCTTGGGCGTGGGCGGCGACCAGTTCGTCGTGGGTGCGCTGGTCGGCTGAGGTGATAAGGATCAGGCGGCCGTCAGTGGCGACCTTCCATTCCTCGACGGTGCGGCCGGTGGCGGGGTCGATGACTCCTCCGCCGGGGCCTCGCCACTCCAACGGGACTTCATCGGCGCGGGTTGCGGGCACCAGGACGGGCTGGCCGCCGTGCATGATGACCAGGGCCTCGTTGCGATGCTCAGCCCGCCGCTCCAAAGCAGCCCGGTAGGCCGCGCGTTCGGCGGCGTGGACCGCTGTGCGGTGCGCTGCGACGCCCGCAGTGCCATAGCGCTGGGCGATGTCGTCCCAGCCCCGCGCGGGCGGCACCGCAGGCGCGGTACCGGCTTCGAGGTGGCCGTTGCCGATGCCTTCCAGCGCGCGGGGTGCCAGGTCCCAGGCTTCGCCGTCGTGCTGGACCAGGCCGTGGGCCGCGAGGCGGCGCAGGGCCCGGTAGACGGTCGCGCGGGATACGGATGAGGTGGCGATCAGTTCGGTGACGGTCTGGCCGGGGCGGGCGTGCAGGGCCGCGATGACCATGAGGGCGGAGCTGCCGAGGCCGTGGTGGGCGAAAGCATCGAGGGCCATGAGGTGGCTGATGACGGTGGAATCGATGTCGGCCGTCACTGGCGTCTCAGGGTGGGACCACTCCCCAAGGGCCCGGTCGGGGGGGGAACTGGGTGGTCCGGGTACGAGACAGCAACAGCTCAGAGCGGTGCGCGGCGCCGTCGGCGAGGTACCAGGTGGAGCCTTCCGTGCCCCGACCGACCCGCAGCCGGCGCAGCCACCCGCCGGGTTTGAGGATGGTCTCGTAGGCGTTGCGGAGGGTCTGCCGGGAGATCCCGGCTTCCTCGGCGGTCTGGCGTTCGCTGGCGTTGTGCTGGCGGCCGCCCGCGGCCTCGGCGAAGGTCAGGTGCGCCCGGAGGACCCGTAGGGCGGTGCGGCCGCGTTCACCGAACCAGGGCGAGGTCTCGATCCGGTCGCGCAGGGCGGCCAGGTCTGAGTGGGCGTGGTGGCGGGACTCCACGGCCACGGTTCCGCTGACCGTTGCGCAGGCGCTGGCCCACACGCGGTGCAGGTAGTCCAGGGCTCGGGCGTGCCCGGAGCGCAGCGCGATGTGCTGCGGGTGCCGACCGCCTTCGTGGTCCGGGTGCATCAGGAGCTGCGTGAGCTGGTCGAGGGTTCCGCCGACGCGGGCGAGGTGGCAGGCGATCGCTGCGGTGACGCGGTGCCCGTGTTCGGCGGCGCCGTGCCGGTCCTCGCGTGGGATCAGGGTGCGCCGGTCGGGGGTGAGGGTGCTGTAGGCGCCGGTGGCGTAGCGGCCGGTGAGGTCGCCGAGCAGAATCAGGTCGGCCGCTGCCTGGGGGAGGTGCTGCAGTCCCAGCCTGCCGAGCGGAGCGTGGGCGGCTGTGCCTGCCTGGGGTTGCTTCGCTGTGGGTTGAGATGGCTCGTGGCGCGGCGGTGCTGGGTGGGTGCCGTGTGGCATCGTGGGGTTTGTCCCGTAAGGACGTGGACGCCACCGGGCCCGCTAAAACCAGCGGTGGTGTCCGGACCGACCTCCATCGGTCCCGGCGAAGCCTCCAGGATTGCCGTCCTGGGGGCTCTCGTATGCCTGGCTCCGGGTGGAGGCAGACGTCCCCATCACGTCTCGACCAAAGTCAAATCGGAGCGCCGCCAGAGAAACCAGCCCCAGATCCGCACCGTCCGACTCGGGTCGTTCGGGGGCCACATCAGAGGGGATTGCCTCTGACTGCCTCTGAGCGACCCGGGTCGAATCGGGGTCGAATCAGAGCGACATCCTCTGATTGCCTCCGATCGCCTCTGCAACCCGTCCTAGCAGGTCACAGCCGGTTCGCTCCCGCAGAAGCGCAGGTCAGAAAGGTGCGTCAGATGTACCACTGGTTTCTGGAGAATTTCGTCATGGGCTGGCTCCCGGTCCCTGGTGGGCAGCGTGTGTGTCCGACATCGTCCGGACGGGGGGCATAGTGCCGCAACGTGACTTCCGCGTGATGGAAGCGCTTCTGTATATTGCCTGCTCAGGGCGGTGGTTCGTGCACGTGTCCGGCACTCGGAGGAGGGCAGGGTGGCGGTTTCGTTCAGCCTCCCTGTGGCGGTTTGAGTCTCATTCATGCACGCTTTTTACGTAGCTATGGATTTAGACCGTGCCGCTGTCCGACAGGTGGGTGCGGGGCGTTCCTGTGGGCGGCGATGCCGCCTGCTGCGGCGAAGGCCATGGAGATGCCGGCGTCGGTGAGTGCGGCTCGGCGGTACCGGCGACTGGTTGCGGCCAGGGCGAGCATGCTGGCCGCGTGCAGTAGGTCGACTTCGACGCCGACGGTCATGACAGCCGCGGTAGGTTCGGCAGCGCACACTGCGGCCTGGGCGAGGTGGCGGCCACCGAGAATCCGTACGACTCGGCGCCCGGGTGCATTCCTCAGCTGTGTGAACGCTCGGGCAGGAGGCGAGAGTTGGAGCAGTCCGTAGCCGGCCCGGACAGTGGCCAGCTTGTTCATCGGCGTGCCCGCAGGGCGACCGCTGCGGCGGTGAGGATCCCGGCTGCGGCTGCGGCGGCGAGGGCGCCGTGGTGCTGGGAGGCCCACAGTTGCGGGCTGCGGTGGGTAGAGCGGGTGTCGAAGCTGCCGTGGGCGGTGTAGTCGTGCCCGTCCTTTCCGTCGGCGGGATGCCACAGGTTGGTCGGGTGGTCCTCGGGTGAGGGGCGGTCGTCCTGTTGGGAGGCGAAGCCGGTCTTGGCCAGGTAGCGGTCGAGCAGTCCTGGGGCGAGGGCGTTGGCGATGAGGGTGCCCATGGTGCTGCCGCCGACCCAGTACTCGCGGCGGTGGGGGTGGTCGGCCGCGTACAGGACGGCGCGGGCGGCGACTTCGGGCTGGTAGATGGGCGGGACGGGTTGCGCGGGCTTGGGCAGTTTGTTCAGGACCCAGTCGAACTGGGGGGTGTTGACGGCGGGCATCTGGACCATGGTGGTGTGGATGTTGCTCTTGTTGTGGAGCAGTTCGCAGCGCAGTGCTTCGTGGAAGCCCTGGATGGCGTGCTTGGAGCCGCAGTAGGCGGTCTGCAGGGGGATGCCGCGGTAGGCCAGGGCGGAGCCGACCTGCACGATGGTTCCGCTGTCGCGGGGTTGCATGCGTTTGAGGGCGGCCATGGTGCCGTAGACGTAGCCGAGGTAGTTGACCTCGGTGACCCGCTTGTACTCCTCTGCGGTGATGTCGGTGAACTGGGCGAACACGGAGGTGAAGGCGACGTTGACCCACACGTCGATCGGTCCGAATTCCTGCTCGGTACGCGCGGCGGCGGCATCGACCTGATCGGGGTCAGCCATGTCGGTGGGGACCTGCAGGGCTTGTCCGCCTGCCTCTTCGACGTCGTGGGCCGCGCCGGCCAGTCCCGTCTCGCCGCGGGCGAGCAAGGCGACCTTTGCTCCGCGGGCGGCGAAGGCCTGCGCGGCCGCGCGTCCGATGCCGCCGCTGGCTCCGGTGATGACGACGACCTGTCCGGGACGGTGTGCGCTCATGGGGCCCTCCGGTTCGATTGACGATCAGGGGTGGTGGAGGGGCTGGGTTCCGGAACCTGTCAACGTGATCAAGGCAGGTAGATCGTTCTATCCCTGTGTCGGGATTGTTTGCTCGTCCGGTCGGGGTTGGTCGGGCTTGTTGATCCAGGCGGCCTCGGGGAGCTTGGGT
>NZ_SUMC01000045.1 GCF_005047355.1 Actinacidiphila oryziradicis | reverse complement strand
TACTTCGACCAGACCTACCAAGCCATCGCCGGCCTGGTCTCCGACCGCGCGGCCATGCGGTAATCAACCACCAGCCAACCCGCCAGGCCAGCACAGCCCGACCTCAATCGAGCACCACGTCGTAAGCCAGTTCCTCCACCGCCAGCAGCGCCAGGCAGGCTGCTGCCTGCACGTGGCCGTCGCCCCAGGCCGCCATCACCTTCGTGACGATCTCAGGTGTGTCTCCCAGCCACTCGTCCGTGCACTCCGCGGCTACTTGACCGCAGAGATCCCGGACCGAATCCTGATGTGCGACAAGCACCGCCAGGCGAGCATCGTGATCCTCACAGTTCATGAGCAGGCTCAGTACGCGTCCAGGAGTCACCCAGGAGACAGGGATGCCGCTCTGCTTCGCTAGCCGACTGAGGTCCTCCGGCGTTGTGCCAGACCCCCACCAGTTGGGTCGCCGTGTCGCGGGATACATGCTTGGCATGGGGCGGTGCCCGTCGCGGACGACGTTGTACGCATCCCACTCTGGCTGTGCCGACCGGATGCTGCCCAGCGTAGCGAACCGAACCTGCGGCTTGCTGTCAGTCATTACAGCATCCTCCAGCAATGCGGATGTGCTGTCAGTCGCTTTCTGACGTCCGGCAAGCAAAGCGAGGGGGCTGCCGATCGGCATCCCCTTAAAGCCTCCCCGTTTCGTTTCAGGTGGCTGAGCTGGGCTGTTGGCGGTGGTCCAGTGGTGTTGGTTACTGGTCGAACCGCCCCACACCTTGCCGGCGTCGGGCGCTTCATTACGACCTCGGGGGAGTCGTCCAACTTAAGGCGGGCAAGGAGTCGGCCTCACCGTCGGCCACGTCCGGTCAGGCATCTGAGACCGCAGGTCCAGCGCGTCGGCAGCCCAGCTTTCAGCAGCAGCAAGTTCCTGGCGGGACACGGAGTCCCAGGCCGGAAACGTCCATACACGATCGAACGTGGTGCGTTTCCACTCTTCGCGCAGGTGCATTGTGATGCGGCCGGCGATCCCCTCGTCGCCGGCCGCCATACCCATCCACACGATGCGCCCGGCCGCGTCGACGACCAGGTACAGGCCCGGGCTGGTGACGTCTACTGCGTCTATGCGGAACCACAGGGGCTCCTCGGGCCGGGCCAGATGTCCCAGGGCCTTCCGCATCAGCGGGATGTGGCTGCGCCGGATCAGCGGCCCGGGCAGCCGCTGCCCAGGTACAGGCATCAGGCGCTGTTCCCCGTCTCCGGGAAGGTGAAGTCATCGGCTGTTCCCGAAGTCCTGTCACCACTGCCCACTGGCGGTTTGGCCTTCAGCTTTCGCAGGAGGCGCGCCGCCTCCTCGACGAGCTCTTCCATCGCGTCCAGGTCCTCGCTGAACTCTTCGCGTTCAGCGCCGCTCAGGCCGCGACCGGGCCCGACGAGCTGCTCCATCGTCTGCATGTGCTTGACGAGCAGGCGCAGCCCTTCGTTCGCACGTCCTCGTTTGCCGCTCAGGTCCCGCACAGCGGCGTCCCAGCGTTCTTGGGCTGAGGCCTGAGACGGCAGTCCGTCGCCGACGCCCGGCGGCAACGTCGACGGGTCAGGCCACGTCGTGGTGAACCACGTCGAGCTTGCCTTCTCCCCCTCTGGAAGCGGCCCATGCGCGTTCACAGTGCGCAGCCGCCCCAGGTCGGCGCCCTCGCGTACCACTCCCGTGCCGTCGGCCCGGTCGACCATCAGCTCGTCGAGCATGTCGATCGCCTCAACGAACAAGCGCACCCCGGAATCCGTTGCCGCGGCCGCATCCAGTTTCGTCTTCGGTGTCCGCCGGTCGCCCGTGGAGCCGTACGAACCCAGCAGAACGCGTCCCTGTACGAGTCCCGGGACAGCCAGATGTGCCAGTTCTTTCCGGGCCAGGGTCCGTGCCTCGCTGGGTTCCGCGGCGCACGAATCTGCGACGAGGTCGGCTACCGGCCGGCCGCTGAAGGTCAGCCCGGTCCGCAGTTCCTTCGGGGTCGGGGTGTCCATCGCGGGCACGGGCAGGTCGACGCCCCCGATGGCTGCGGTCAGCAGAGCTACCCTCACGCGTTCCCGGGCTTCGGCATGCTTCTTGCCTAGCCGGGACGGTGCCGGCTCCACCATGACTTTCCGGATACGGGCCTGGCCGTCCGCATCGGCCGGGTAGATCAAACCGTCGACGAACCGCACCAGCGTGGCGACCATCTCCCGGTGCTTGGACTCAAGCTCCGCCCCAGGAAGTGCCCCGAGGAGGACGTCGCGCTGCACGTCGGAGATGTCTCCTGCGGCGTATGCGGCATCCACGAGGGAGCGTCCGTGGGACAGCGCCTGATTGTCCGGAGAGAATTCGAGGGGCCCTCGCAAATGCGTTCGAAGGTTCGTTGCCGCGAGCGCTGCACCGAAGTCCGGGTGAGCGGCCCCGGCAGGGTCGAAGCCGATAACGAATGCTGTGTCCACCGCTGCCACCCGCCGCGCCTGTGCAGCCCGCCGCGCCCATTCCCTGCCCGCAGCGTCACCGATGCTGTCAGGGTCCTGGCCGTTGTAGGTGTTCAGCCGCGCCGTGTATGCGTCCCGCCACGCCGCTGGATCCCTCCACCGTCTCCCGGCCTCGCCGTCCAGGGCGTCCTGTCCCAGGCCGAGAATGCCTGCGGCCGGAGCGAGGCCAAACAGGTCATGCCGGTGCCGGGTCCGGTTCGAACCGGCCGTGGCAGCGGGCACGTACCAGCACTCTCCGCCAGCTGAGTACCGCACCATGTGGTACACCGCGCGTTCCGACTGGCCGGCCGCCTCAAGGTCTGCGCGCAGGTCATACGGGCGTGCAGCTTCCGCAGCCTCCAGTCGCCCCTCGACGAACTCTAGGTGCTTTAGCAGCGCGGACTCGCTGTCGAACGCGACGTCGACCACTGCCAGCGGCTGCCCGGTCTCCGTGTTCGCAGACCTGACCACTGGCATCGGCAGGTTGCCGGCCCTGACCACGTCGAACGTGAAGCGAATGTTGAGCTGGTTGATCGCACCTGCCAGCCCGGGTTGCCGGGCTCGCAGCTGGTACAAGGTGCCGTGTTCGGTCTCCACCGGCTCCACGAACGAAGTTCGGAACCCCGTGACCGGGGCGCTCTTCCCCTTGCCTTCGGTCTGGATCAGCCTGTCGGTGTGAACGAGTTCGGTCGCAAGCCGACGGAGCGCTCCCTCATCCAGCGTGCATCGCTCGTCAAGAAGACCTGCCTGTACGAACCTTTCCCGATCTTCTGCGTCGTCGAGATACGGGAACGGCCCCGAAGGCCGTGACGTACGCGCTGCCATGTCATCCCCCGCATGATTCGAGACCGGCCAACCCGGCGGCCAGTCCCATCCCCTTGAACATCTCCCCAGCCTGAGCTTGCACCCCGAAACTCTGTTTCCGCAACTGCCGTCACATACCCAACTGCGCTGCGTGTGCCAGTAGCCAAGCCCGAATTCGCCGTCCGCTCCAGGGCCCTCTTCAGCCAGATTGCGGTCAGCGCCACTCCTGCCAAGCAACGATGTCCCTCGCCGGCGGTAATCCCCCCAGACGCCCCCGCACTCACCGCGGTGGAGGCAACGGAGGTGTTCCTCGCGGCGGGTCCGGACTGCGTGAGGCACTGTTACCGTCACTACCTGGCTGAGCCAGCTGGTGTGGGAGGCGAACTGGTGAACCGCGCGTGGCAGTGCCGTCAGCTCACCGCACGCACATGTCACCGCCATGTCGGCGGCCAGTAGAGCCGGGACGTGTGGCGAGGGGACGGTGGTCTACTGGCTGGGTGCCGGTCAGGGGAGGGAGCTTGTTTTCGTAGCTGCTGCGAGGCGCAGTGATGTTGGCGGCGTTGCGTTCTCAGGGCGCTGACGCCGCAGTCGGTCGCTGTGGGTCACGCCGCGCCTTGCTAGCTGGGCTCCGCAGGAGCATACGGGCCTCCGCCGACAGATCGCAGGTCACGCGTGTCGCACTCGCGTGTGCTGTCGGGCTGGGACTGGCTGCGGCGCGGCGGTGCTGGCGCGGTTGCGGCGCTGCGTGTGGGTGACATCGGCGACCGCGGCAATCGATGCCGAAGACACGGGCGCGATGCGGCGCAGGAGGGTGGGGGCCATCGGGTGTTCGGTGACTAGCTGGCGCAGGTCCTGCATGGACAGGTAGCGATAGCTCTGGGGCGGGTGAAAGTCGCCTGCCGAGCGCAGGTGTGACAAGGGCACCTGCTGTGAGAGAGGTTCTACGTTCCGCAGCACGACCGCGGAGGCATAACGGGCACCGTCGGTGTAGTCGTCGAACTCGACGCGGCTGAGAGCAGTGCGGGTGGTGTGGGTGGCCCAGACCTCCGCGGGCCGGGCCACCTGGACGTGTTCGACCTGTGCGGTGCCGACCAGTGCCATGACCGGGGATGTGGCATACAAGATGACCGGCGTGCCGACGGGAACCGCGACGCGCTGCCTGCGGATCTCGACCGTCTTCGTGCCGTCAAGGATCGAGTCGGCGAAGCGGGGGTGGAGCGACAGCAGCAGTGCGCGTTCATTGTCGTTCACCGTGCGATATGGCCTTCCCGGTAGAGGGCACTGAACAGTTGCGGCGGGATCTTGGAGACCGACTGTAGCCGCAAGGAGTGACGGTGCTCGTCGGCCAGGGTCCTCAGCCGAGAGAGCGATATCGGGCGAGGGAAGATCTCGGTGTCGGAGAAGAGTAGGGCGCGGGCAAGGCCCTCCGTGTTGGCGGCCTTATCGATGTGGCGTCGCTCCCACACGCCGAGGTGCTGGAACCTAGCGTGCAAGGCCCTGCCCTGGTCGACGACGGTGTCATCGAGCCGGGAGCAGGCGATGACCTGTTGGACGGTGCGGTTCTTGTCGCTGCTGGCGTACCACAGGATCCGGGCCGGGACGCGCTCGCCGGCGGAGCGTGCAGCGCGGTAGTAGACGTGTTGGCGGCTGATGCCAAGCCGATCATTGCGCGGCAGCAAGGAGGGGGAGAACTCGAACAGGTCACTGGCGAACAGGGGCCAGATCGGGACGAGGAAGCTGGGCAGCTCGGCGTCGGTAATCTTCGCGGGCCACCAGGCGCGCTCTACCGCGTAGGCGGCGGCCGCAGGCATCGACGCGGGCAGCTCGGGGGTGTCGAATCCGACGAGGGCGCCGGCTTGCGCAGCGAGGTCGGTGATGCTCGAGGCGTCGGCGCACGCGTCGACTACAAGGGCGACGAGGGTGTCCTGATGCGATTGGAAGCCATCCTCGGCCGCGGCTGTGCGGATGTCCTTCGACAGGTTGGGATCGCTCAGCCGAAGGACGGAGATCCCCTGGTCGCGGCACATTCCCTTCAGCAGATACAGCAGCTGGCGTGCGAGAGTCCCCGCGAGGGGGTGACTCACGGCTGTGCGCAGCAGGGAAACCTCCATTTGCCCATCTTGCTGGCGCATGCAGTACAGAGCGGCCGGTCGGCCGTCACCGTCGAGGATCCAACGGCGGTCCCACGTAGCGGGTTTGCTGGCCAAGTCGCGCAGACGGGCGTGGAAGCTGCTTTTGCGCTCTCCGCTGGGCTGGTCGAGGAACACCGCAAGTCTCTCCTCCTGCCCGGCCGGAACGGCACCGTCGCTGAACGAGGTGCCCAGCAGGTCGCGGCCCTGATAGGCCTGCGCGCGGATCAGCTCGTCGACGTGCACAACGATCTCGCTGGGACGCAGGACACGGACGTTGCAGACGGCCTCGGCCAGCGGCCCGATGGAGGAGGTGAGGAAGTTGTCTCTGGACACTACGTAGCCCACGCCGCTGACAGAGGCCTCGGCCACATACCGAAGGTCGAGCAGGTCGTTCGGCTCGCGAGGCAGATCGAGGCCGAACTCGGTCTTTCCCCTGGTCAGCATCTCTCGCACGAGCACGTCGGCTGCCGCCCGGTCCGGATGCAGACGGTCGTGGTTGCTGGCCAGAGCCAACTGCCGCCGACGCTCGGCCGGGTCCTTGAGCTTGCCGATCTCTTCAACCAGGGTAGGCAAGACCAGAAGGTCGACCATGTCCTCGATCCATGAGGCGGTCAGGCCCTGCGTCTCCTCACGACCCGACCGCGGGTCGCGGGAGTATAGGTCCGCGAAGACGTTCAGGTCCATCGCGACTCGGAACTGGGCCGTGGACTCGAGGTCAGTGAAGAGGTTGGGGTGGTGGTGGTCGCGCCACCAGACGACCAGTGGATGACGATCTGCGCCACGGCCGTCCACCTCGTTGGTTTGCTCGAAGCCCAGCGCGGTCCACATCGGCTCGAGTCCGTAGTCACGGCGACACTTGAGGCCGATGCCCGAGCGGTCTTGGTGCAGCTCGCTGATCTTGTCGACGAGGAGGCGTGCGATGCCGCGGTGCTTGAATCGATCATCGACGCACAGATGTGCGAGACGAATGCGCTGGGCAGGTAGCGCGAACAGGGCGTATCCGGCAAGCTTTCCGCGGATGGTCGCCGCCAGCAGCGTGCGGCTGTGGGCCGCCTGCTCGAAGGCGGCGCCCGCGAGGAACCCGAGCGTGGCCCTGTTGCGGTCTCCCAGCTGGATCACCGCGTCCAGCAGTTCGTGGGACGGATCGACCAGCTGAACACGGATGGGGGGAACAGCCCCGCCGGATGAGTTCTCCACAGGTCACAGCCTTCACGCTGATCCCGTGCGGATCTACCGATTTGACGATCTATCTGAGCGCAGTTCCCAAGAGTCCTGGCAATTTCGCGTGTTTGCGACCGCATGGACAACGGACAGCACGCATGAGGGGGATTGCATGCGTCGCGGACATCTACGCGATGCGTTCTTCCAAGCACACAGCCAATGCGGCCAGAATTTCGGTCGGTACACTCGATTTAATCGACGAGGACGACCCCGTCCGCCGTGACATCCTGGCCGCCATCAACCGGCTCCTGGCCGGCACCCCGCACCGCTCCAACGGCCGATTGAACGTCAGCCAGCTCGCGATCGAGGCCAGCGTCGGACGCTGGCACCTCACCCACCAGCACACCGACCTCAAGGACCTGTTCCAAGCCGAAGCCACCCGCGAAGAAGCGAAACGGGCGGCTCTCGCCCGCTCCAGGTCCGACGACGAAGACCTGAACCAGCAGCTGGCCGAACTCCGCAAGCACTGCCGCCAGCTCGAACACCGTCTGAAGATCTATGCGACGGCACTTCACCAGCTGGCGCTGGAGAACGCCGCGCTGTCCGGCAGGGATGCCGACGCCGCGAAGGTCAGAGCGCTGCCGCGACGACGTCAGCCGACGCCCTGAAGGCACCTGGAGAGGCGCCTTAGCGCAGTGGTCCACGTACCCTGGCCCGAGAGGCCAGAATCCGTCGAAACACGTGAGAAGAAGCCCCCTATCGGCAAGCCGTCAGTGCCGAAGAAGGCGTGACCTCACGGTCGCCGCCACAGATGAGGTCTCGGTACTCTGCCCACAGGCGTTGCACTCCCGTGCTGCTCGGTTGCCGGCTTACCTACATGCCTCGGCCTCACGACGCTGTGGTCGCAGGGCCATACCCGTCCTCCGCTTGTGTCGGCCGGTCGGCAGAGACTGTCACCGACGCGCTACGCGCCGCCCTCCGCCTAGCAGCCGAGAGCCACCACCTGGATGGCGTGGAACGCTCAGATCTGGGACAGCGTCACCGAACGTGCCTAGCGCTTCGGCTTTGTAGATGCCAGGACACCTACGGGTCCGTAGGTGTACCTTGAGTCTACGTCCGGGGTGGTTGCAGCGACAGGCACGGGGGCACAGGTGAGTGGGCGTCTATCCGAGAAGTCTGAGCGAGCGTGGCGTCAGTTCAAGGAGACAGTGGATCGGCACGGCGGTACGGTCCGGGAAGACAGCTGGTTGGGCAGCGGGGTCCCACACCGCATTCGATGCCGGGAAGGTCATGAAGTAGCACCGAGACCCAACTCTGTACAGCGCGGCCAGGGGATTTGTTGGAGCTGTGCTGGCAGCAATCCACAGGCTGCGTGGGCTGAGTTCAAGATGAACGTGCAGAGCCAGGGCGGGACCGTCGTCGAACCACAGTGGCTTGGCAAGGACGCGCGGCATCAGGTCATCTGCGCGAACGGACATGCCTGTGATCCCAGGCCGGGCTACGTGCGGGAAGGCGGCGGCATCTGCCGGGTCTGCTCGCGCAACGACCCAGAGACGGCGTATGGGGAGTTCTTGGCGAACGTGGGCCGGGTCGGAGGCCGCGTCATTGAACCCGAATGGCTCGGCAAGGCGACACCGCACAGGGTGATCTGCGCGAATGGGCACGAGTACACGCCCACGCCGAACAACATGCGGGTCGGCACGGGGCTATGTCGCATCTGCGTGGGGACTGACCCAAAAACGGTGTGGCAGAACTTCAAAGCCAGAGTGGAGGAACTCGGCGGGGAGGTACTTGAGCCCGTATGGCGAGGGGTCGACGAGCCGCACTTGGTGACATGTCGCGAAGGACATCGCGTGAAGCCGAGGCCAACCAGTGTTCAACAGGGGCAGGGTATCTGCCGCTGGTGCATGGGCAAGGTCTGGGATGCGTTCTACGTCGTTCAAGACCCGGAGCGTGAAGTCGTGAAGTTCGGCATCACCTCAGGGGCTACCCGTCCTCGGCTGCGGTTCCATGCCACCCAGGGTTTCAGTACGGTCGTACGAGCTGTCACCGGTCTCCCTGACGATGCGGCACCAGAGCTGGAAACGGCTGTCTTGGCCGCCCTCGTCGAGGCGGAGGAGACTCCCGTGCGCGGACGAGAGTACTTCCGAATCGCTGCAACAGAACTGATCTTGAGGCTTGTTGACCAGCGGCTCGGAGAATTGGGCTTCAGTGCCAATTGATCCTTCCAACGGCGGGCACAAGTTGTCCAGAGGCCGCATTCCACCCGGTCAGGCGCTGCATCAGTGATCACGCGCAGGTGCGCGGGCCGTTGCATCGTCCGCGCCCTCCCCGGAGTCCTGCCAGCAAGTACGAACAATCAGTGGAAGCAAGGGGAACGTGGCAACTGAGCCGATGCCCATGAAGCCGATCAGTCCTGCGGCGTACGGCGCGCTCTCGGCGGCCCTGAAGTCCATCTTCTGGTACAAGCGGGACTTGGAGAGCTTCATTCGCCGGTGGGCGAAGGGCTACCCCGAACTGCTGCTGGAGCTGAACTTCGATGGATACAAGTGGGCTACGGCTGACGAGTTCGTAGATCGCCTCCATGCCGACGAGTCCAGGTATGCCGACCTGGCACTCAACCTCATGGTTGAGGTGTCGGAGATGACGAGCTTTCCCGCCTTGAGGCGCCACGAAGATGCCGACACGCTCCTGGCCGACGCGCGGGACGCTGTCGCCAACCTCAAGAGCTGCGTCGACCGGCACCGGGGACTCATCGCCGATCAGGCACGCTTCACGGACGACCTGTCTGCGCACTGCGCGGCGATGGAAAGCCGCCGCAGTTTCGCTGAGCGCCTCCAAGTGCTCAAGAGCGAGTTCCTGCGCCTGGAGTCCGAGGCAAACCGGCAGAAGGCCGGCCGCGAGTTCGAAGTGTTCCTCAACCAGCTGTTTCGGCTGTTTGACCTGGAGCCGCGGTTGTCCTATTCGCTCCCCTTTGAGCAGGTCGACGGGGCTATCACCTACGACACTGACGACTACATCGTCGAGGCCAAGTGGTGGAAGGAACCCATCGAGGTCCACCATCTCGGGAGCTTCGTCGAGAAGGTACGGCACAAGGGGAAGAACGCACTCGGGTTGTTCATCAGCGTCAACGGCTTCACCCAGGGAGCCAGGGAACGTTACAGCCAGAGAACGTGCTTCATCACGATGGAGGGTGTGGATCTGTTCTGCGTGCTCGACGCGCGCATCAGCCTGGACGAGCTGCTGAGAGGCAAGAAGCGGCACGCTAACGAGACTGGGAGTTGCTACTACCCCGCCACTCTGATGACGGGTGGGTAGTCCCGACGCGGGCGCTGCTGACAGTGCAGGCCCGCTGCGGGACTGACTGCGTCGAACCCAGGCGTCCGGCCAGCAAGGCGACTTGGGCTCGTCCGACCGAAGGGGAATGTCACCGTCCGGAAGCCAGCCGTCAAAGTACCCGTCGACGAGAGTGATCACCCCCGCGGGGTGGATATAGCGCCGGTTGCTCAACAGCTCGGCGTCCCCACCAGACGTGCGTACCGTGATTCTGATGGCCAACCGGAAGCGGGGCTGAGGCATCAGGCTTGGCTGCAATAACCAAGCCCCCATCGATTCAGGCGAGCCGTTCCAACGCTTCCTTCGGACCACCACAGGTCCGCACCGTTGGGGCCGGGGGCAGCGACGCGGTCGGTGCGGATGACGGTGCCGTCGAGGCCGTGGTGGCGGGCGCAGGTGGTGTCGTGCTCTCTGCCCGGGAGGACGGGCGAGACCCAGTGTTTCTGGAGGGCTACCCGTCGGACCTGACCGACGGGCAGTGGACGCTGGTAGAGCCGTTGCTGCCTGCGCCAGGGACGGGGCCGAAGGGTGGGCGACGGGAGAAGCATCCGCGGCGCCGGACGGTGGATGCGATCATTATATGTGGCGCCAGCGGCTCGCCGCTGGCGGGCGGGGCTATGCGCGAGTCCCGGTCACTCTGCGAGAACGGCAGAGCCCCGTGGCGGGGCGTGAGCAGGGGGCGCCTTCTTTCTGTGCAGCAAAGGCAACTGGTAGGCGGCGGGCGGCGGCGGCGAGGGCCCCGTAGTGGAGGTCGTCCGGGCCGTTGGGCAACTGGTCGGACGTAGTCACCTCCTGTTGTGCGGCCTCCGGCTGCGGATCCGCCGGAGCCGCGGCTTCGGCCCGGCGCGTCCGCTGTGCATGAGCGAGCGGGCTGACAACCAGTCGTCCGAGCAGGCCGAGCCCGGCGAGGCCGAGAACGATCGCAGCGAACACGCGCGGAGTGACGTGCAGGTCGACCGCCTCACCCCGGAAAGGCCAGGGAACGGCGACCACCTGGACCCGGTCGCCAGCCCGGACGTCGTCGGCGCAGTCCACGTGCGCCGTCTCGGCTCCGCCCCACTGCACGACGCAACTACCGTCGTCTCGGCTCACCGCCACCACATCCGCGGTGACCCGCTGTCCGAGCAGCAAGACATCAGCGGCGAACAGACCCAACACCAGCGCGCCGAGCAGCATGAGGGTGGACCACATCGGCCAGGCGGTGGTCGACGTCTGCCGTGTTGCGTGGCGCTTCCGCGCCCGGACGGGAGATGCGTTCCAGGAGACCATCCGTGAACCGCTCTACGAACCAGCCGGGGACGAGTAGACGGGCGTCCATCCAGTCGCCCAAGCGGTTTCTCGGGACACACGCCAGTTTCTTCGACATCTAAGAACGCAGCAGGTCACCGGACCTGCATTCCCTCTGGGGCCGTTCCGGGGCCGTCGCTTGTGTGTTCTTCCGTATCCGGACGACGCGATCGACGGCCCCGCGCGTACCCGGCGGTCCCACCGGGGCCGGCTCAGTCGGAGCATCGCCGTTCAGCGGCGCGTCTTTCGGCATGGCGGCATCTCTCCCTCCACGATTCCGCTGCCGCCCTTCGCCGTGTGACCGGCTCCCCCGGCCTCGGACTAAACGGCGGCTCCGCTGCGGACCGATCGGCCGACGGTGGACCCCGCCGCCACTTATGGCCCTGGAAGTACCCGGGCAAGGACCGGGACGGTTTCCGTGTTCACTGACAGTCGGCGGCCAGACCCATCCGCAGCGTCACCACGCACATCATCACTGTCAGTCGGCCGGACCGGCGCCGCTGGCGGCGTCCAGGGCGAACACCGTGCTGTCGTTGCTGCCGACGTAGACGGTGCCGCCGACGACCGCGGGCGAGGAGCGGACGGCGCCGCCGGTGGCGTAGGTCCACCGCTCGGTGCCGGTGACGGCGTCCAGGGCGTACAGCATGTGGTCATTGCTGCCGACATAGACAGTGCCGCCGACGACCGCAGGCGAGGAGTCGACGGCATCGCCGGTGGTGTGGGTCCACCGCTCGGTGCCGGTGACGGCGTCCAGGGCGTACACCTTGCCGTCGCCGCTGCCGACATAGACGGTGCCGCCGAATGGATTGAGCGGGAGGGCTGGATCGTAGACATTACTGCCGAGCAGTTTCCGGACGTAGCAGAGGCAGTTATCGTCACGCGAGACCGGTCTTGGCACGACCAGTTCTTGTATTCACCGAACCGCCGGCACCTCGCGCGCGTTGATATCTACGATCAGCGAACCCGCCAGATGTTGCGCGCGGCCTACGAAAGGATCATGGCGGTGTATGAACGACGGTAGAGGACCTACTCGGTAAGACGTTCCTCCTACGGACTGGCGGCTCGTTGGCTCGGTGGGCGGTAGCCTTCGATCCATGCATGCCACTGTGGTCACAGCCGGTGGGTTGGACCTGAGGATTCTGTTCGACACCTTCAAGGGTGCGGGCATCACGGACGCGTGGGTGCTCGGCAACGCCGCCGGCGACATGTTGATGGCCGACGATTCTCAACCGGACCTGGTCATCTGTGTCCTGAGCCCTGACGATGCCGAACGCGTAGACCCTAGCCCGACGGGGTTCACCAACCTGGACGTGATGATGCGCGCTGGCCAGTCCGCCGGACGTGGCCTGCCGACGCTGATCATCGTGCCTCCGCCGTTGCTCGTCCCCTCGCCGATCGCAGGCACAGTGGTCGCGCGCTGCCCTCTGGGCGAAAGGGAGGCGCTTGCAGATCATGTGTGGGCCTTCGTATCCGCAACTCGGGCAGCTAAGCAGTCGGTTGCTACGCCATCCCAAGCCCCAGAGCGATGGATCGACTCGGGCTCGTTCCTGCATCGCCTTGAGCACCTGTCCTACGCATCGGGACCAGACTTTCCCCCGGGGGTTGAGTCGCTCACCGCTGAGCTGTTGCAAGAGGCTGGTGCTGGTTTTCGTGAATCCCCGCCAAATGTCGATCTGGCGTTTATCCCGTCGGCTGATTCAGCCGCTGTCATGCTGGTAGAGGTGAAGGCGGGCAGGCTCACGGAGGATCGCCTGATTGCGGCCGAGGTTCGGCTACAGGAGCGTGTGGAGACTACCCGTGCCCAGCTTGGTGTCTTGGTCTACCACGACGTCATGGGCCGTGAATTTCCAGCTCGGTATGCGACTGGTGCAGCGGTCGTTCGCCTCTCGTTGAGGGAGTTGATCGCACAGCTCAGCGCCCAGAACCTGCCGGACGTCCTCGCCTCAGCCGTCGCGCACCGCGGGGTGGTGGCTTCGTGACTGACTACGACGTTGCCGCGATCGAGGAGTTCATCAATCGCGGTTTGGACAAAGGCCTAACAGCTAAGGCCCGAGGTGATGCGCTTGAGGATCTCTTCTGTTACCTGCTGGAACTGCTACCCGGGGTATCCGTACGGCGTAAGGTGGTCGATCGCTTCAAGAGCTCCGAGGTCGACATCATCGTTGCAAACATTGGTGAGGCACGTTGGCTGAAGACGTATCCGACCATTTTTCTTGTTGAATGCAAGAACTGGGATAACCCCGTGGACAGTCAGAGCGTCCTTGCTTTCTCGGGTAAGCTCGAGATGCGATATGTCGAACTTGGTGTCCTGGTTGCAGCCAGCGGGATCACCGGGGACGAAAAGGATCTGGCCTCGGCTCACCACATCATTGAGATGCACCAGTCTAAGGGGCGCCGAATCGTGGTCCTGACGCTCGAAAGTCTACGCAAGGTTAGGACCACAGATGATTTTGAAACCCTCCTCCGTGACCGTCTGTTGAACACAGTGGGCGCCAGTCATCTCTAGCGCCGCCCTTACAACTCCTGATGAGTGAGCTGAGTTGTCGGTGGGTGATGAGGCAGCAGGCGAGTTTGAGGAACGCTTCGTGGATGTCGGTCCTGCGTTCCCAGCGGACGCGTAGGCGGCGGAGGCCGTGCAGCCAGGCGAAGGTGCGCTCGCCCCCCACCGGTGGGTGCCCAGTCCGGTGCCGTGCCGCGTGCCGCGGCGGGCGATGGCCGGCACGATGCCGCGTTCGCGGACTTGGTCGCGGTAGATGTCGTGGTCGTAGCCGCGGTCGGCGAAAAGCGAGTCGGGTTTGCGGCGCGGTTGCCCGACCCGGCCGCGGACCGGCGGGATCGCATCGAGCAAGGGCAGGAGCTGGGTGACGTCTTGCGGTTGCCGCCGGTCAGCGGAACGGCGAGCGGGGTGCCGTGTTCGTCGGTGATGAGGTGGTGTTTCGAGCCGGACCGGCCCCGGTCGACCGGCGAAGGGCCCGTGTGGCTCCCCCTTTTTAGCGCTCTGAGGTGGGAGGAGTCGACCACGCAGCGGGACCAGTCCAGCCGCGACGCCGCGTTCAGTTCAGCCAGCAGGACCTCATGGAGCCGTTGCCACACGCCGGCCTCGTTCCAGTCCCGCAGGCGGCGCCAGCAGGTCATGCCCGAGCCGAAGCCCAGCTCCTTCGGGAGGTACTCCCACTGGATGCCGGTGTGCAGCACGTACAGGATCCCGCACAGCACCTCCCGGTCCGGCAACGGTTTGCGGCCGGGATACCGGAAGCGGCGCTCACGCTGCGGCAGCAGCGGCTCCAGACAGTCCCACAGCTCATCCGACACGATCCACGGCGACGCCCCCATACCGAGCCGAACGCTCAACTCCCCACCCAGAAACCGCTCCCAGCGCCGAGCCACCTCATTGTGTCAGCCGTTGTTACTGATCGTTTCACAACCAGGTGGGCTTCGGGCCTTGCACTGGATGATCTTGGTCGGCAAGGTGTCCTGGGTGCGTGCTCACCTTGTTCCCGACGATCTGTGGGAGCAGGTGGCTCCATTGATGCCACCTATCCCCGAGCGGCGGCGCCGTTACCCGGGTCGTTTGCGTGTTCCCGACCGGGTGGCCCTCGCTGGCGTCTTGTATGTGCTTGACCGGGTGTTGCCTAGCGTGATGTTCCCGCGGAGGTAGTCGGCTGCTCCGGGGTCACGGCCTGGCGTCGGCTGCGGGACTGGACCGAGGCCGGCGTCTGGTCACGTCTGCATGCCGCCCTGCTTGTTTCCATGTGGCCGATCATTTTCCAGACTTGGCGGCGCCGTTGTTGCTGGCCATGCGTGCTTCGCACGCTGCAATCGCTGCCTTGATGACGGTTCTGTGGTGATCCCACGGGACCGAGGAGTCTCCCAGTTCAGTGGCTCCCGGGTGCGGGATGCGGCGAACTTCTCTCCAGCGGTATGCAGCGTCCTCGTCCATCGAGTGGTATGCCTCCTGGTCCTCGAGGCGCTCGCGTAGGTAGTCCAAGAGATCGCTGTCGGCCCAGTTGAGGGTGGAGCACGGGCTGCCGATGCGGTGCATTTTTGCGTCTCGCGGGCAGAGTTCCCGTTCGGCTGCCTCGTCCTTGACGTTGTCGAAGGCTTCAGCGAGGTCGCCGCCGTTGACAGCAAGGCGGGCTACAAATGCCTCACGGAGCTGGGTTTGTCGCTGGGGAGTGAGCCTGCTGAAGTTGCGGAGCTTCGCAAGTGTCCGCTCAGTCATGCGTTCTCGCAGTTCGGGTGCGTAGTCGCTCAGCTTGCCCATCGACTGGACTCGTCCGCTGCGGCGGGTTAGTACTTCTTGGCGGCTTTGCTCCTCGACGGCGGGTACGATCACTTCAATGCCTACAGTGGTGGCCGCCTCTCGCCATTCCAATGTTTGCTGGGCGGGCGTTTCGTGCCCTTGCCAGTGGTCATGCCATCGCGGTATTGCACCCGAGTTGCCCTGCTCCCACCAACTGTCAGGCCACTTCGGTTGCCGGTCCATTCCGGGCTTGAAGGATGACGGGACCGGGAAAGCCCAACCGGCGGGCCGTTCCGGTGTGTCACCGACGTAGCCGAGGGGTTCGGGGGCGTTGTTCAGGAACTGGTGAAGGAGCGCTGCTGTGCAGCGGGCATCGACTGCGGCGCTGTGTGCTGCCTTGCCCAGGCGTCGACGCAGCATCAGTGTCGTGAGAGTGGCGAGCTTTACGCGAGTGTCCATGAGTTGGCTCAGGGCGGTGACCTGGGTACACAAAGCGGGCAGTGCAGGGACGGATACGCCCGCACGCCTTAGCGCGTTGGTGATGAACGCCCCGTCGAACACCAGGTTGTGGGTCACCACGACTGCGTGCTCGAGAAGGCGCAGTAGGTCCGGCGTTACCTCCTCAAAGGTCGGGGCGTCGGCAACGTCGGTGCTGTAGATCCCGTGTACGCGGCTCGCGTCTGGCGGAATAGGTCTTTCGGGTCTCACCAGCGTGGACGCGGAACCCAGAACTGTGCCGCCGCCGGTAATTCGGGTCACACCGATTTCTACGATGCGGTCGCTGCTTGGGTTGAAGCCGGTGGTCTCGACGTCCACCGCTGCGAAGTGTGTGTCGCGAAGGTCGGCTGACGGGTTCCTGGTGAGGTAACCGAGGCGGAGCAAGTGGTCTCCTTGTGCTTGCGATTCTTGAGGGCGGCGCGATTGGAGGATGGATAGAGGTGAGGTGGAGCAGGATGGTTCCCGCGATGCGGTCGCTGGAGTGTCGTGCACGGGCCAGGAGCCGCGGCGGAAGGCGGCGGCGGGGCCGATCGCGCCAGGGTCGTGGGTGGCCTGGGATCCGGACGCATGAGCCTCGCGTACACGTTGACCGGGGCCTCGCGACGGCGGAGGCGGAGTTGCGGCAGGGCGACGTTCACCGATCGCTACATGCGAGATGTCCGACTGCTCCACTCGTGATCACAACCGCGCGCAGGACGGTGCCTGTTGACGTGGCCTTCCGTGCGGATAGCTCACCTAGAGGGTGTCGGCAGTACCGTGTATACCCGCAGGCCACCGCCCTGCAGTGCCGGCCGCGCGTACGTCGGTCAGTCGTGTTCCGGCAGCGGGTCTTGTCACCGCTTAACGGCGGGCTGCAGCCTCGTACCGGTCTACCTGATCACGCAGAAGCTTCGTGGCCGTCTCAGCTTCCGCGTCCGCCAGGCCTCCAGTGCCAACGTTGACGAGCGTGGGTCCGTCAAGGGTGAACTGCTGCAGCAGCGTCGCGCCGTCGCTGTCGATGCGTACGCCCAGGGAACGGTCCCCAAGCTTGTCCACGCTCATCGGCGAGTACTTCAGCACGGACCCCTGGTAGGTCTCTTTGTGGCAGGACTGGAGTGCCTTCTCCATCGCAGCGAACGACTCCGCAGCATCGCTCGCGCTCGCGTACTGCCGAAGACCCACCGTCGCGACAGTGGCGGTCAAGCCGCCACCCTTCTGGAAGGTTCGGGACACCTGAACCTGTGCTTTGTGCGGCTGTCGGTAGTTGCAGAACGTCTTGTCGCCTGTGCTCGGGCTGCTGTCGGTTGACCAACCGGCCGGCATCTCAGACAACGACAGCAGAGCGGACGTGAGCTGCGCCTTCGTGAGGAGCGCCGCCTGCGGAGTCGGGGAGGAGGGCGCGGGGCTGGAAGCTGCCGAACTGTGGGGCGCCGCAGGTGTTGCTGCCGTGGACGTAGAGCTGGGGGCGCTGCAGGCAGCAACGGTCACGGACATGACAGCTACGCCGAGCGCGCCGAGGTGTTTCCGATGTGACACGGAGTCGTTCTCCTGATGCATGTGAAGAAGTGGCGGAGGTCCCAGGATGCTGTGTGAAGCTTATGTGGTCATGAAAGCTGCGTTGCTTCGGGGTGGGCCCTGCCAGGCAGGGTGACTGGGGGCGTCGCTCGTTGCACACACTGCCGCGCCTGGCAGCGGCGAGCGGTGGATGCGGGATCCTGTAGCAGGAGGACGAGCCTCTCTGCGAAACGGAGAGGCTGACTTCCGGTGCCTTCAACCGCAGGCCCAGCAGTCTCTCGGGAAAGCGCTCATCGGCGCGGCCGCTGACCTGCATCTCCTTCCGAATCTGCTTCCAGCAGGCTCGCCGAGCGAGCGCATCCTCACCTTCGTCGACGGCGATGGCCGCCCAGACCGGTGAAATGACCCGAGCGAAATACGGCCCGTCATTGCACGGCGGGCAGGACCCGAGGACGTACCAGGTCGATGGCTGGCCAAGCCGGAGGCCAAATGCCGTCGATCAGTGGTCGTAGCGCTCCCGGGACGGTCCATCCCAGAGACGGCGGGTGTCTTCGTCCGAGTGGAAGCGCGTGTCGAAGTCGTCCGCGAGCTCACTGATGACACCCCGACCTTCGACTACGGCGAGCCAGTCGGTGGGCAGACCCACATCGCCGAAATACGCGCCGAGAAGGTTGCCGCACACCGCACCGGTGGAGGCGCTGTTGCCGGAATGGTTGGCCGACTTCACCGAGGCTTACAAGGCGGACGACCGCTCGGCGCGGAAGGAGACGGAGGATGGCCGCTTCAGGCGCTTCACGTATGAGGACCTCGTCGCCCGCGACAAGGCCAACCTTGACATCACCTGGCTGAGGGATCCGGCGCTAGATGACGCGGACAGCATGCTTGCACCCGAGGTCATCGCTCAAGAGATCGTGGAAGATCTCCAGGCTGCCCTCGTCGAGTTCGAAGCGATCGCCGAGGCTCTCGGTGGCGAGGTGAAGCCTGACATCGCGGCCGAGGAGGTCATCGCAGAGGCGTGACTCGCTCGGGTGCCGACATCGGTCGGTCCTGCCGGCTTGTGCACGGTTGGTCACTGGCCTGAGCTGTGTACCGTCTCTCTTGTCGTGTTGAGCCGAAAACGCTCGTCCGTCGGAAGGACCGTGGTGGTGGTTGGTGACCTTTGGCGACATGTCGTCAGAGGTAACCGAAGGAACCGTCCGATTCCCTCGATGACCCTGAACATCTGAGACCCGGCGATCTGGCGGCACTACCGCCAGGTACACCTCGTTCAGCAAGTCCTTCCTTCCCCCAGCGCACGGGGCAAGCCCACCCGCGCCCGCAGCCGCTTCGGCCACCACGCCGGCGTAACAGATCATCGCCCGTCCGGACCGTCGCGAACATGTCCGCGACGTATCCATGCAGGTCGGATGCGACGCGGACATGTGTCCGCGCGGAAAAGCGGACGAGGCGCCGGAATTCAGCGGACGTGTCCTCGACGCCCTCCGGCAGCCGCTTGAGTCCGGCTACGTGGTCATCGCCCGCTCGGCCGGGGTCATGCGGCTGCCGGCCAAATTCCTTCTCGTACTCGCCGCCAACCCCTGCCCCTGCGGCCGTTTCGCGGTCCTCGGCACCGCCTGCGACTGCCCCGCCAGCATGGTGCGGCGATACCAGGCCCGTCTCTCCGGGCCGCTGCTCGACCGCGTCGACCTGCGAGTCCAGGTCGAGCCGGTCGGCCGGTCCGACCTGATCGGCCACCACCGCACCGGTGAATCCACGGAGAAGGTCGCCGCCCGCGTGCGCGAGGCCCGGGACAGGGCCGCCGCCCGCTATCAGGGCACCGGCTGGCGCACCAACAGCGACGTGCCCGGGCACGAGCTGCGGACCCGCTGGCCGGTCACCCCGGATGCCCTCCGGGCCGCCGAGGGGGATATGGAGCGCGGCCTGCTCACCGCCCGTGGCCTCGACCGGGTCCTGCGGGTCGCCTGGACGATCGCCGACCTGGCGGGCCGGGACCGTCCCGACGCGGCCGACATGATGCGCTCCCTCGAGCTGCGCACCGGGGTACCGCGCGGGCTGGCGACGGGAGGCCGCTGATGGGCGGGAACTGGTACGCGCCGGACCTGTCCGGGTACGCGGCACGGGGCGAGGAGGACAGCGGCCAGGAGGGCAGCGACCATGAGCGCGGCGGCTACGCCGGCAGCGGCTGTGACGAACGGCCCGGGGAGGGGCGGGGCGGGGCCGCGGCGCCGGACGCGGAACGGCTCGCCAGGGTCGCGCTCACCCGGATCGCGGACCCCGGGGACGAGATCGTCGGGCGATGGGTGGCGCAGTTCGGGCCGCGAGCAGTGGCGCGGGCGCTGGCCGGCGGCGAGGCACTGCCGGGAGCGAGCGCGCAACGGCTCGCCGGATACCGGCTACGGGCGGAGCGGGTGGACCCGCAGAAGGATCTGGCGGCGGTGGAGGCCGTGGGCGGGAGGTTTGTATGTCCGGGGGACGGGGAGTGGCCGGCCCAGCTGGACGACCTGGGCGACCAGCGGCCGTACGGGCTGTGGGTGAGGGGCGGGCCGTCGCTACGGTACTGGGCGCTGCGGTCGGTGGCCGTGGTGGGCGCGCGGGCGTGTACCGAATACGGCTCGTACATGGCGTCGCGGCTGGGTGCGGAGCTGGCTGAGGCGGGGTGGATCGTGGTGTCGGGGGCGGCTTACGGCGTGGACGGTGCGGTGCACCGGGGAGCGCTGTCGGTGGGCGGGGCGACGGTCGGGGTGGTCGCCTGCGGGGTGGATGTGCCCTATCCGCCGGGCCACGCCGAGCTGATCGCTCGGATCGCCGGGCAGGGGCTGGTGACCGGGGAGCTGCCGCCGGGTTCGCATCCCACCCGGAGCAGATTCGTGCTGCGCAACCGGGTCATCGCGGCGCTGACCCGGGGCACCGTCGTGGTGGAGGCCCAGTACCGCAGCGGTTCGCTGATCACCGCCCGCCGGGCACAGGAGCTGGGGCGGATCGTGATGGGAGTGCCGGGCCCCTGCACCTCCGGGCTGAGCCAGGGCGTCCACGAGTTGCTGCGCGGCGGCGCACAGCTGGTCACCGACGCGGCCGAGGTGATCGAACTGGTCGGGAGGGTCGGCGGCGACCTCGCCCCGGAGCGCCGCGGCCCGGTGCTGCCAAGGGATCTGCTGGCGCCGCCCGCCGCGAGGGTGCTGGAGGCGCTGCCCGCCAGGGGCGGCGCGGAACCCGGGCAGATCGCCCGGTCCTCCGGGATTCCCGCCGACGACACGCTCGGCAGGCTCTACGAATTGCAGGCGCTGGGCTTCGTGGAACGCGAGGGGCCACGCTGGAAGTTGGCGGGAAACCGCCGGGGCGGTCCTACCGCCCGAACGGGGTGACCCGGTCAACACACCATCAGGTGACATGCCGGTTCTTGACCTGGGGCGATCGGATGGCGAGGTTGAGGGATGTCCACGGAACACGCCATTCTGCGGAAGCCTTGAGCGGCACACCCCCTCGCGGCCCCCCTGTGGCGGGTCGCTCAGCGGAACGTATCTGCTGGGGTCCTGTAAGGAAGTCATAGCAATGAGCGACGCTTCGGTCACGCTACGCTCAACGACGCTCGACACACTGGCCACGCCACGGCAGAACGGCTCAAGACGACGCATGCCCCAGCACACCCCCGGGCCCGACCACGTGACGGCGGCGCCGACCGCCGCCGCCCCCACCACGCTCGACGCGCTGTGGCGGAGCTACAAGTCCACGGGGGACGCACGGCTGCGGGAGCAGCTGATCCTGCACTACTCCCCGCTGGTGAAGTATGTCGCCGGGCGGGTCAGCGTGGGCCTTCCCGCCAATGTCGAGCAGGCCGACTTCGTCTCCTCCGGAGTGTTCGGGCTGATCGACGCCATCGAGAAGTTCGACCCCGAGCGTGCCATCAAGTTCGAGACCTACGCGATCACCCGCATCCGCGGCGCCATGATCGACGAGCTGCGGGCGCTGGACTGGATTCCGCGCTCCGTCCGGCAGAAGGCCCGTGCTGTGGAGCGGGCCTACGCCACGCTGGAGGCGTCATTGCGGCGGACCCCGAGCGAGTCGGAGGTCGCCGCCGAGATGGGCATCGGTGTGGAAGAACTCCACAGCGTCTTCAGCCAGCTCTCGCTCGCCAACGTCGTCGCCCTGGAGGAACTGCTGCACGGCGGCACCGACAGCGGCGACCGGCTCAGTCTCGTGGACACCCTGGAGGACACCGGCGCGGACAATCCCGTCGAGGTCGCCGAGGACCGCGAGCTGCGCCGGCTGCTCGCCCGTGCCGTCAACACCCTCCCGGAACGGGAGAAGACCGTGGTCACCCTCTATTACTACGAGGGGCTCACTCTCGCCGAGATCGGATCGGTGCTTGGCGTCACCGAGAGCCGGGTCAGCCAGATCCATACCAAGTCCGTGCTCCAGCTGCGGGCGAAACTGGCCGACGTCGGCCGCTGACCGCACCCGGCCGCACTGCTTCTCAGACTGATTCCGGCCGGTCACGGACGGTCCCGCCTGATGCGTCCCTGACCGGCCGCGGACGGCCTACAGTGTTGACGTGCCCAAGATTCGAGCGGCCTCGGTGGCCGAGCACCGGACGATGCAGCGCGACGCCCTGCTGGACGCCGCACGTTCCCTGCTTTCCGAAGGCGGTACGGAAACGCTGACCTTCCCGGCGCTGGCCGAGCGCACCGGTCTGGCCCGGTCCTCGGTGTATGAGTACTTCCGCTCACGCGCGGCCGTCGTCGAGGAGCTGTGCGCCGTCGACTTCCCCGTCTGGGCGGCCGAGGTCGAGGCGGCCATGGAAGCCGCAGATACCCCGGAGGCCAAGATCGAGGCGTATGTGCGCAGCCAGCTGGCGCTGGTGGGCGACCGCAGACACCGTGCGGTCGTCGCCATCTCCGCCGGCGAGCTGGACACCGGCGCCCGTGAGAAGATCCGCGCCGCACACGGCGGCCTGGTCGCCATGGTCGTGGAGGCGCTGGGCGCCCTGGGACACGGCGAGCCCAGGATGACGGCGATGCTGCTGCAGGGCGTTGTCGACGCCGCCGTCCGCCGTATCGAGCTCGGCGCGGCCGAGCATCCCGGGACCATCACCGAGGCAGCGGTGGCGATGGCCCTGCGCGGGGTGCGCGGGTAGCGGCACGGTGCCCAGGCATCCGGCTGCCCGGGCCAGGCCGGCCCGAGGGCGCCGGTGGTCGAGGGACCAGACCGGCAGCAGCCTGGACGGGCCGCCGCGCAGCATCCAGCCGGGGAAGAGCGAGAGCGGGTCCAGATAGACCGGACCGCGCCGCAGTCCCCAGTGCAGGCAGCCGCCCTGGCAGTGGGACGGTCCGTCCTCCAGCACTCCGACCACTTGGCCGGCCGTCACCTCCTGGCCCACCGGCGAAGCAGCCCGCACCGGCTCGTAGGTGATCCGCAGCCCGCCCCGCAGCGAGATCACGAGCACCCCGCGCCCCGCCACGCGGCCCGCGAAGGCCACCCTGCCCGCAACCGCCGCCAGCACTGGAGTGCCGGGCCCCGCTCGCAGGTCCACCCCGCGGTGCCCGGCGCCCCACGGCGACAGCGGCGGGTCGAACCCGCGCTCGACGACCGGCCGCGGCCGGGCACCGGTACCCGGCACCGGCCACGCGCGGGCGCCGCCATCCGCCGGCCAGGCCGGAGCCGCGAGCGGCCCGAGCAGCGCCAGGACCGCGGCCACAGCGGCCACCGCCGCCAGCACCGTGAGGTCCCCCGGCCGGGCCGATCCGAAGGGCCGGGTCGCGCGTGGAGTCGTGCCGCGTGGAGTCATGCATAGACGATCCCGCGATTCGGCCCTGTGAGATGATCATGCATCGGGCCTGTGGATAACTCCGCGGACAACTCCGCGTCCGGACCGGCGGCCCCTGCTCCGCCCGCCCGCGTACCACCCCTCCACCGCCCACGCCCACGGCCGGAGAACGATGTCGCTCCGGGCCCGGGCGGTCCCGTACACTTTCCATGGCGATCCGGGTCACCGGGTCGACTTCGCACGCCCCGCCACCGTCCTTAACGAGTACGGTGGCCGCGCTTCTCGGTCCCTTGTGGCACGGCGCGTCGGGGCGTCAGGCGCGGCAGCCGTCCGGCGGTCGCGGAACCGAGAACATCAAGGAGTGCGGCCATGGCCGTCGTCACGATGCGGGAGCTGCTGGAAAGCGGCGTCCACTTCGGGCACCAGACCCGTCGCTGGAACCCGAAGATGAAGCGCTTCATCTTCACGGAGCGCAACGGTATCTACATCATCGACCTGCTCCAGTCGCTGTCGTACATCGACCGCGCCTACGAGTTCGTCAAGGAGACCGTCGCCCACGGCGGTTCCATCATGTTCGTCGGCACGAAGAAGCAGGCTCAGGAGGCCATCGCCGAGCAGGCGGGCCGCGTCGGCATGCCGTATGTCAACCAGCGCTGGCTGGGCGGCATGCTCACCAACTTCTCCACCGTCTTCAAGCGCCTGCAGCGCCTGAAGGAGCTCGAGGAGATCGACTTCGAGGACGTGGCCGCCTCCGGCCTCACCAAGAAGGAGCTCCTGGTTCTCTCCCGTGAGAAGGACAAGCTGGAGAAGACCCTCGGTGGTATCCGCGAGATGCAGAAGGTGCCGAGCGCCGTCTGGATCGTGGACACCAAGAAGGAGCACATCGCCGTCGGTGAGGCGCGCAAGCTCCGTATCCCGGTTGTCGCGATCCTCGACACCAACTGCGACCCCGACGAGGTCGACTACAAGATCCCGGGTAACGACGACGCGATCCGCTCCGTCACGCTGCTCACCCGTGTGATCGCCGACGCCGTCGCCGAGGGCCTCATCTCCCGCTCCGGTGTCGCCACCGGTGCCGACAAGGCCGACGCCGCCGCCGAGCCGCTGGCCGCCTGGGAGCGTGAGCTCCTGGAGGGCGAGAAGGCGAAGACGGAGGAGGCCGCAGAGGCTCCCGCCGCTGAGGCCGCTGCTGAGGCTCCGGTTGCCGAGGCCCCCGCCGCTGCTGAGGCTCCGGCCGCTGAGGCCCCCGCCGAGGCTGAGGCTCCCGTCGCCGAAGCTGCTGCTGAGCCGGCCGAGGCCCTGGCTGCCGACGCCGAGCAGGCCTGAGCCGCAAGGCTTCCGCTACGTGTGTGAACGGCGGGGGCTCCGGCCCCCGCCGTTCACCCGTAGAACCACCGGATTCACCGACTTTTCGAGAAGAGACCGACAGACCATGGCGAACTTCACCGCCGCCGATGTCAAGAAGCTCCGCGAGCTCACCGCCGCCGGGATGATGGACTGCAAGAACGCTCTCGTGGAGGCCGAAGGCGACCTGGACAAGGCCGTCGAGATTCTCCGTGTGAAGGGCCAGAAGGGCGTCACCAAGCGTGAGGGTCGCTCGGCCTCCAACGGTGCCGTTGTCGCCCTGATCGCAGACGGCAACACCGAGGGTGTGCTCCTCGAGCTGAACTGCGAGACCGACTTCGTCGCCAAGGGCGACAAGTTCGTCGCGGTCGCCGACACGATCGCCGCCCACGTCGCCACCACCAAGCCGGCCGACCTGGACGCCCTGCTCGGCTCCGAGATCAAGGACGGCCAGACCGTCCAGGCCTTCGTCGACGAGGCGAACGCCACTCTCGGCGAGAAGATCGTGCTCTCCCGCTTCGCGCAGTTCGGCGACGGCTTCGTCGCCTCCTACCTGCACCGCACCAGCCCGGACCTGCCCCCGCAGGTCGGAGTCCTGGTCGAGCTGGACAAGGAGAACGCCCAGGTCGCCAAGGACGTCGCGCAGCACATTGCCGCGTTCTCCCCGATCTACCTCTCCCGCGAGGAGATCCCGGCCGAGGTACTCGAGAACGAGCGCCGCGTCGCCGAGGCCACCGCGCGCGAGGAGGGCAAGCCGGAGGCAGCCCTGTCCCGTATCGTCGACGGCCGGGTGACGGGCTTCGTCAAGGAGAACGCCGTTCTCGAGCAGGCTTTCGCCAAGGACAGCAAGAAGACCGTCCAGAAGGTGCTCGATGAGGCCGGCGTGAAGCTGAAGCGTTTCGCGCGCTTCCGTGTCGGTGTCTGACCGGTCTCACCGGTCCGGCCGTTCCGACCGTCCAGCCGGGACATCAGGACCTCAGGACAGCGAATGACCGACGACCCCGCTAGGGTCGGACGCAGTCGGCCGCCCACCGGCCGACCGCAGTTGTGACGAGGAGGCCATTGCCGTACAGGGAACGCATGCGGACCCGCGGCAATGGCCTTCTTCGTACATGCACGAGGAGACTTTCGATGGGTGAGGGCGCCGACAAGGCCCAGAAGACCGGCAACGGCACGGATACCGCGCACCGCCGGTATCTGCTGAAGCTTTCCGGCGAGGCTTTCGCCGGAGGAGGGGGACTCGGCGTCGACCCCGACGTCGTGCACGCCATCGCCCGCGAAATCGCAGCGGTCGTCCGGGAAGGCTACGAGATCGCCATCGTGATCGGTGGCGGCAACTTCTTCCGTGGCGCCGAACTCCAGATGCGCGGCATGGACCGGGCCCGCTCCGACTACATGGGCATGCTCGGCACCGTCATGAACTGCCTTGCTCTCCAGGACTTCCTGGAGAAAGAAGGCATCGAGACCCGGGTGCAGACCGCCATCACCATGGGCCAGGTCGCCGAGCCGTATCTTCCGCTGCGCGCCGTACGGCACCTGGAGAAGGGCCGAGTCGTCATCTTTGGGGCCGGCATGGGCATGCCGTACTTCTCCACCGACACCACCGCCGCCCAGCGCGCCCTGGAGATCGGCGCGAAGGCGCTGCTCATGGGCAAGAACGGGGTCGACGGGGTCTACGACTCCGACCCCAAGCACAATACGGACGCGGTCATGTTCGACGCCCTGGAGTACGGGGACGTCATCACGCGTGACCTCAGGGTCGCCGACCTCACCGCGATCACGCTGTGCCAGGACAACAAGCTGCCGATCCTGGTCTTCGAACTGCTCGCGGAGGGCAACATCGCCCGGGCCGTAAAGGGTGAGAAGATCGGCACGCTGGTCAACGACCAGGGCACCCGGGCCTGACTGGCCCGGCACGGGGATGGACAACACACTGCCCGGTCGGACACCGTGCAGGTAAGACGCGCGCAGGGGCCGAGGCTCTGCCTTCTGAAAACCAGGAGCACATGGTGATTGAAGAGATCCTCCTCGAAGCCGAGGAGAAGATGGAGAAGGCCGTAGTCGTCGCCAAGGAGGACTTCGCCGCTATCCGCACCGGCCGTGCCCACCCGGCGATGTTCAACAAGATTGTGGCGGACTACTACGGTGCGCCCACGCCCATCAACCAGCTGGCCTCCTTCGCGGTGCCCGAGCCCAGGATGGCCGTCATCACGCCGTTCGACAGCTCCGCGCTCCGCAACATCGAGCAGGCCATCCGCGACTCCGATCTCGGCGTCAACCCGAGCAACGACGGCCGTATCATCCGGGTGGTCTTCCCGCAGCTGACGGAGGAGCGCCGCCGCGAGTACATCAAGGTCGCCCGGGGCAAGGGCGAGGACGCGAAGATCTCCATCCGCAGCGTCCGCCGCAAGGCCAAGGAGACGCTCGACAAGCTTGTCAAGGACGGCGAGTCCGGCGAGGACGAGGTGCGCCGCGCGGAGAAGGAGCTCGACGACACCACGCACAAGTACGTCGGCCAGGTCGACGAACTCCTCAAGCACAAGGAAACCGAGCTGCTCGAGGTCTGAGCGGCGACAGGCATTCACATCCACCGCCCGGTCCACCGTCGGCAGCTCACCGAGTAGACCAAGCAGCCCCAGCCGATCCGGAACGAAATCGTGAGGCGAATCTCAGTGAACGACTCTTCCTGGGGAGCTTCGCCACGCGCCGGCTCCTGGGGAGCGCCTGACCAGGGACCCGTCGGTTCGGCGGGTCCCTCCTACGGCGCGGACGTGACACCGCAGACTCAGCGTATGCAACCAGGGCCCGAGTTCCACGAGGAGAACCCCGTGCCGCCGGAGCCCGCGCATGCGAAGAAGAACGCAGGCCGGAATCTGCGCGCCGCCATAGGAGTCGGAGTCGGGCTCGGTGGAGTCGTCATTGCCTCGCTCTTCATCTGGAAGGCCGCCTTCGTCGGTGTGGTGGTCCTGTCCGTTGTCGTCGGCCTGTGGGAGCTCACTTCGCGATTCGCCGAGAAGAAGGCGATTCACGCACCCTTGGTGCCGCTGGCGGTGGGCGGCGCCGCCACTGTCGTCGCCGGATACCTGCGCGGCGCCGAGGGCGCCTGGGTGGCAATGGCGTTCACCGCCCTCGCGGTCCTCGTGTGGCGGATGACCGAGCCTCCGGAAAACTACCTACGGGACGTCACCGCAGGCGTTTTCGCCGTCTTCTATGTGCCGTTTCTCGCCACCTTCGTGACGATGATGCTCGCCGCGCATGACGGCCCCTGGCGCGTCTTCACCTTCCTGATCCTGGCCGTGATCAGCGACACCGGGGCATACGCGGTCGGTTGGCGTTTCGGCACCCACAAGCTCGCTCCCCGTATCAGCCCCGGCAAGACCCGTGAGGGCCTGATCGGCGCCGTGACCTTCGCCATGGCGGCCGGTGCCTTGCTGGTGCACTTCCTCATCGACGACGGGCAGTGGTGGCAGGGCCTGCTCCTCGGTCTCGCTGTCGCGGTCAGCGCCACCCTCGGTGACCTCGGCGAATCCATGATCAAGCGGGACCTGGGCATCAAGGACATGGGCACCCTCCTGCCCGGCCACGGCGGAATCATGGACCGCCTGGACTCCTTGCTGCCCACCGCCCCCGTGGTGTGGCTGCTGTTGGTCGTCTTCGTCGGATCCGGCTGACGCCCGCGGGGCAGGTCGTACGCCCAGGGGCCGTAGTCCTCTTGGCACCGAGGGTCCCGGTACCCGGCGCCTGCCCAAGGCGTAGGCTGCGGCCGGTCTCACTCACCGGCGAACGCCCAGCCGCTCCACTTCTCCACGATCACGCTGACGACAGGCCCCTCGGGAGGGCGGTCACGGTACTGCTCGTACCTGTCGCGCAGTAGTTGAACGGCCTTGGACCATTCGCTCCCGGCGTCCAGGATCTCCGCGTGGCCATCGGCGCGGGCCCACCAGAGGGCTGACCAGTCGGCGTCGTAACGGTCTGCGAGAACAGCCACCCTCGGGTTCTCGCGGATGTTCTGGAGGCGGCGCAGATTCCACGTGCTCTTGGGCTTGTGATCGATCGCGAAGTAGAGCACGTCCTCGTCGGCCGCGAAGGTGACCGGCACGATATGAGGCACACCACTGGCGTCAGCCGTGGCCAGGCGGGCGACCGGCGAGGCCGCGAAGCGTTCCCGGGCTTCGGCAGGCGAGAGCCTCATGGCTCGACCGTACCCGCATCGACCGCCGTCCTCTCTGGCGCCGGGAGGGGGTCCGCGGGTCTGCGACACTGGTACGACCATGCCTGTTCCCGGAGAACTCACTTTCGTCACGCCGCGCGGGGCCAAGAAGCCCCCGCGGCACCTTGCCGACCTCACGCCCGCGGAGCGCCGCGAGGCGGTGGGGGGGCTGGGGGAGAAGCCGTTCCGCGCGAAGCAACTCTCGCAGCACTACTTCGCGCGGTACGCCGACGACCCGGCGGCCTGGACCGATATCCCGGCCGGGTCGCGCGAGAAGCTCGCCGC
This sequence comes from Actinacidiphila oryziradicis, assembly GCF_005047355.1. Classification (GTDB taxonomy): domain Bacteria; phylum Actinomycetota; class Actinomycetes; order Streptomycetales; family Streptomycetaceae; genus Actinacidiphila; species Actinacidiphila oryziradicis. The sequence goes on along the minus strand of NZ_SUMC01000045.1, from coordinate 36,039 downwards.
TGAGCTGCTGCCCGAGCTGATGTCGGTGGTGCGGCACATCTCCTGTGATGACGACACGACCCGTAAGACACTCTGGCGGCTGTTCGACGGCACGCTCGTCGAGTCCGTGCTGATGCGGTACCCGGACCGGGTCACGATGTGCATCAGCTCACAAGCCGGGTGCGGTATGAACTGCCCGTTCTGTGCCACGGGCCAGGCGGGGCTGACACGTAATCTGTCGACCGCCGAGATCGTCCACCAGATCGTGGCGGGGATGCGGTCGTTGCGCGACGGCGAGATCCCCGGCGGCGCGGCGCGGCTCAGCAATATCGTCTTTATGGGCATGGGCGAGCCGCTCGCCAACTACAGGCGCGTGGTCGGCGCCATCCGACGGCTGACCGACCCCGAGCCGGACGGACTGGGGCTCTCGCAGCGTGGCGTCACCGTCTCCACGGTGGGGCTGGTGCCCGCGATGCTGCGCTTCGCCGACGAGGGTTTCAAATGCCGTCTCGCCGTGTCGCTGCACGCGCCCGACGATGAGCTGCGTGACACGCTGGTGCCGGTGAACACGCGCTGGAAGGTGCGGGAGGTGCTGGACGCGGCGTGGCACTACGCCGAGGTGTCGGGCCGCCGGATCTCCATCGAGTACGCGCTGATCAAGGACATCAACGACCAGGCCTGGCGGGCCGATCTGCTCGGACGGCTCCTGAAGAGCCACCGTGTGCATGTGAATCTGATCCCGCTCAACCCCACGCCCGGCTCTAAGTGGACGGCCTCCCGCCCGGAGGACGAGAGGGCGTTCGTCGCGGCGCTTGAGGCCCACGGCGTTCCGGTTACGGTGCGCGATACTCGCGGGCAGGAGATCGACGGGGCCTGCGGCCAGCTGGCAGCGTCCGAGGTGTAGCGAGCGCCGCGCCGGCGCTTACGGACCCGGGGCCGCGACGCCGCTGTGACACCAGGTGCTGGCGCGGCGGGGGGCAACCTCGCGGCGTTGTCGAATCGTCCGCGCTCCGGCACTACATGCCCAGCGGCAGCGCCGCGAGCTTCGCGACGATCCAGGCGAGCGGCACTACGACGGCGAGCAGTACAGCCGCGCGCAGAGCTGCGGCGTTGCGGAGGAAGGCGGTTGAGGCGCCGAGCTGGATGAGGGCGGCGGTGGTGTGGCGGCGGGCGAGTTTGGCTTCGAGGGTGGCGGTGAGGGCGGTGGCGGTGGCGCAGACGGCGACAAGGACGGTGGCGAAGCCGGTCAGCGGGCCGAGACCGTAGCGGCCGGCGACGGCGTAGGCGGCGGAGGCGACCGTGCAGAGGACGCCGAGGGGGCGGCCGACGCGGTGGGCCTCTTCCTGGAGCGCACGGCCGGCGAGCAGCCGTAGGGCGCCGGGGTGGTAGACGGCGATGAGGCGGCCGAGGGCGTGGGTGAGGCCGGGGCCGGACAGGACCATGCCGACTGCGGTGAGGGCCCAGCCCGCGAGGACGGCCGGGGCGACGGCGCCGAGGCCGCCGGGAAGCGGGATGAGGGAGCCGGGGTGGGTGGGGCCGTCGCCCGAGACCTCGATGGTGAGGCCGATGGCGGTGAGCGCGGCGCCCCAGGGGAGCCCGGCGGGGGCCCGGACGGCGGAGGGGGCGCCCGAGCCGTCGGCGTACGCTTCCTCGGCCTCCTCCGGCTCCGCCTCGGCGGGTACGGGCGCGGCTTGGCGCGGCCGCAGGCTGACCGCGGCGGCGGTGGCGGCGATCAGCGGCACCGCGGCGAGCAGGGTGAGGGCGGCGGCGAACGGGAGCGGGTGGCCGGCGCCGAGCACTCCGGCGGCGGCGCCGTCGAAGGGCGAGCCGGAGATGTCGCCGCGCAGATGCAGAAAGACCACGAGGGAGATGGCGCTGCCGAGGACGCAGTTCAGGGCGGTGGACGCGGCGGCGAGCAGTGGGAGCCCGCGCTGCCCGAGTCCGGCCGCCGCGAGTCCTGCGCGCAGCCGTCCGTTCGGCTCCGTACGGGCGACGACGACCGCAAGGTGCACGGTGACGGCGGACGGGATGACGCACCAGCCGAGCCGGACCAGGGCGGAGGTGGAGTCCCCGGGGTGCCCCACCGCGTAGCCGAGGATGGCGAGCAGCAGGAAGCCGGTGCCGGCCGCGGCGCCCGCCACCAGGAGCCGTCGGAACAGAACGGTGGGGCGTGAGCCGCGGGCTACACGGAGGCTGAACACGAGCTGGCACCCTCCCGGTCCTGGGACGGCATGCCGGAGACCAGCCGTCCGTCGACCAGGGTGATGACGCGGTCGGCGAGCGAGGCGACCTCGGGGTCATTGCTGGCGAGCACGACGGTGATCCCGTGCGAGCGCGCCGCGCTGGTGAGCGTACGCAGTACGTGCGTGCGGTCGGCACGGTGCAGCGGCACGGTGGGCTCATCGGCGAACACCACCTGGGGCAGGTTCACCAGGGCGCGGGCGATGGCGACGCGCTGACGCTCGGCCTGCAGCAGCGCGGCGGGGCGCTTGCGGGCGAGCGGACCGATGTCGAGCCGCTCCAGCCACTCCTGGGCGGCGTTCTTGGCGGTGCGGTGCGGTACGCCGCTCAGGAGGAGTGGCAGGGCGGCGTTCTCCCGGACGGTGAGCTCGGGAAGCAGTTGCGGGCCGCTGCCGATCCAGCCGAAGCGGTCACGGCGCAGTCGCCCGCGCACAGCCGCCGGGAGGGTGTGCACCGGGGAGCTGTTGAACCACACCTCGCCCTCGTCCGGCACCAGCCGCCCGGACAGGCAGTTCAGAAGCGTGGTCTTGCCGGCGCCTCGCTGCCCGAGGACGCCGAGGATCTCGCCTTCGCGTGCGGCGAGCGAGACGCCGGTCAGGGCGGGCGAGCCCTGGTGCGCGTGGCGTAGGCCGCGGGCCCACAGCACGTCGTTGTCTGGTGGGGCCACCATGTCCTGCACCTCCGCGAGTCGCGTTCTTCCCCGCGGTTGAACGAATGCGGAGGAGACGGGTCACTGTGGTGGCACGCTACGCGTGCGGCGGCGCTTTGCCCGGCCTTCGGCCGGGGTGTTCCCGCCCGCCCACCCGTGCGGGTGAGTGGGCGGGCGGGAGCCTCCGCTCAGAGCTTGGTCCAGGCTTCCGTGAGGACGGTGCGGAGGATCTGCTCGATGTCGTCGAACGTCGACTGGTTGGCGATCAGCGGGGGCGCCAGCTGCACCACCGGGTCGCCGCGGTCGTCGGCGCGGCAGTAGAGGCCGTTGTCGTAGAGCGCCTTCGAGAGGAAGCCGTACAGGACGCGCTCGGTCTCCTCGTCGGTGAAGGTCTCCTTGGTGACCTTGTCCTTGACCAGCTCGATGCCGTAGAAGAAGCCGCTGCCGCGGACGTCGCCGACGATCGGCAGGTCGTGCAGCTTCTGCAGGGTGGCGAAGAAGGCACCCTCGTTGTCGAGGACGTGCTGGTTGAGGCTCTCGCGCTCGAAGATGTCGAGGTTGGCGATGCCGACCGCGGCGGAGACCGGGTGGCCGCCGAAGGTGTAACCGTGCAGGAAGGTGTTGTCGCCCTTGTAGAACGGCTCGGCGAGGCGGTCGGAGATGATGCAGGCGCCGATGGGGGAGTAGCCCGAGGTCATGCCCTTGGCGCAGGTGATCATGTCCGGGATGTAGTCGAACTTGTCGCAGGCGAACATCGTGCCGAGCCGGCCGAAGGCACAGATGACCTCGTCGGAGACGAGCAGGACGTCGTACTGGTCGCAGATCTCGCGGACCCGCTGGAAGTAGCCGGGGGGCGGCGGGAAGCAGCCGCCGGCGTTCTGCACCGGCTCCAGGAAGACTGCGGCGACGGTCTCCGGGCCCTCGAAGAGGATCTGCTGTTCGATCTGGTCGGCGGCCCAGCGGCCGAAGGCGACCGGGTCGTCGCCGAACAGCGGGGCGCGGTAGATGTTGGTGTTGGGGACCTTGCGGGCGCCGGGGACCAGTGGCTCGAAGGGGGCCTTGAGAGCGGGGAGACCGGTGATGGAGAGGGCGCCCTGCGGGGTGCCGTGGTAGGCGACGGCCCGCGAGATGACCTTGTACTTGGTGTGCTTGCCCTGGAGCTTGAAGTACTGCTTGGCGAGCTTCCAGGCGGTCTCGACCGCCTCGCCGCCGCCGGTGGTGAAGAAGACCTTGTTCAGGTCGCCGGGGGCGTAGTGCGCCAGCCGTTCGGCGAGCTCGACGGCCTTGGGGTGGGCGTAGCTCCACAGCGGGAAGAAGGCCAGCTCCTGGGCCTGCTTGTAGGCGGCCTCGGCGAGCTCGTGGCGACCGTGGCCGGCGTTGACCACGAAGAGTCCCGCGAGGCCGTCGATGTACCGCTTGCCCTTGTCGTCGTATATGTACGTGCCCTCGCCGCGCACAATGGTCGGCACAGGGGCGTTCTCGTACGACGACATGCGGGTGAAGTGCATCCACAGGTGGTCGTACGCGGTTTTCGAAAGGTCCGCGCTCATGGCTATCTGGTTCCCCAGGTGTAGGTCTGCTTCCGTAGCTTCAGGTAGACGAAGCTCTCGGTGGACCGCACGCCGGGCAGCGTGCGGATCCGCTTGTTGATCATCTCCAGGAGATGGTCGTCGTCCTCGCATACGATCTCGATGAGGAGATCGAAGGAACCCGCGGTGACCACGACGTACTCGACGGCGTCCATCGCGGCCAGCGCGTCGGCGACCGGATCGATGTCGCCCTCGACATTGATGCCGACCATTGCCTGGCGCCGGAACCCCACGGTGAGCGGGTCGGTGACTGCGACGATCTGCATGACGCCCTGGTCGAGCAGCTTCTGGACGCGCTGCCGTACGGCGGCTTCGGACAGGCCCACGGCCTTGCCGATGGCGGCGTAGGTGCGGCGCCCGTCCTCCTGCAACTGCTCGATGATCGCCTTGGAGACGGAGTCGATGGTGGCCACAGGCACCACTGTGCATGAGACGTCCGCTGTCCCGCAACCCCCGATCGATGAAATTCGTGGTTCTTGGCAGTGCATATAACGGATTCCATTGTTACGGGGTTTCGCGTATGTCGAATACGGCAGCGGTGGGACTAGGCTGGAGGCAGTGCCATCAGGACCATCGGGACCATCGGGACCATCAGGACAGGAGAGGTTGCAGTGAGCGAGCTCCGTACTCTGCGCAACTACATCAACGGAGAATTCCGCGACGCCGCCGACGGCCGGACCACTGATGTGGTCAACCCGGCCACCGGTGAGGTGTACGCCACCGCGCCGCTGTCCGCAGCCGCCGATGTGGACGCGGCGATGGCCGCGGCCGCGGCGGCGTTCCCGGCCTGGCGGGACACCACGCCGAGCGAGCGTCAGAAGGCGCTGTTGAAGATCGCGGACGCGATCGAGGCGCGGGCCGACGAACTGGTCGCCGTCGAGAGCGAGAACACCGGCAAGCCGCTGGGGCTGACGGCGAGCGAGGAGGTCCCGCCGATGGTGGACCAGATCCGCTTCTTCGCCGGCGCCGCCCGGCTCCTGGAGGGCCGCTCGGCCGGTGAGTACATGGAGGGCCTGACCTCGATCGTCCGCCGTGAGCCGGTGGGTGTGTGCGCGCAGGTCGCCCCGTGGAACTACCCCATGATGATGGCGGTCTGGAAGTTCGCCCCGGCCATCGCCGCGGGCAACACCGTGGTGCTGAAGCCGTCGGACACCACCCCGGCGTCGACGGTGCTGCTGGCTGAGATCCTCGGCGGCATCCTCCCGGACGGCGTCTTCAACGTCATCTGCGGCGACCGCGACACCGGCCGCGCGATGGTGGAGCACAAGGTGCCCGCGATGGCCTCCATCACCGGCTCGGTCCGCGCGGGCATGCAGGTCGCCGAGAGCGCTTCGAAGGACGTCAAGCGGGTCCATCTGGAGCTGGGCGGCAAGGCCCCGGTCGTCGTCTTCTCCGACACCGACATCCCCAAGGCGGTGGGGGACATCTCGGTGGCGGGCTTCTTCAACGCCGGCCAGGACTGTACGGCCGCCACCCGCGTCCTCGTACAGGAGTCGATCCACGACGAGTTCGTCGCCGCGCTCACCAAGGCCGCGGCCGACACCAAGACCGGGCAGCCGGACGACGAGGATGTGCTGTTCGGCCCGCTGAACAACGCCAACCAGCTCAAGCAGGTTTCCGGCTTCATCGAGCGGCTGCCCTCGCACGCCAAGGTGGAGACGGGCGGCCACCGGGTCGGCGAGAAGGGCTTCTTCTACGCCCCCACCGTCGTCTCGGGCCTGAAGCAGGACGACGAGATCATCCAGAACGAGGTCTTCGGCCCCGTCATCACCGTCCAGTCCTTCACCGACGAGGACCAGGCGGTGGAATGGGCCAACGGCGTCGAGTACGCGCTGGCGTCCTCGGTGTGGACCAAGAACCACGGGCGCGCCATGCGGATGTCCAAGAAGCTCGACTTCGGGTGCGTGTGGATCAACACCCACATTCCGCTGGTCGCGGAGATGCCACACGGCGGCTTCAAGAAGTCCGGCTACGGCAAGGACCTGTCGGCGTACGGGTTCGAGGACTACACGCGGATCAAGCATGTGATGACGTCGCTGGACGCGTGAGGTGACCGGGCCCGGGTGGAGCGGCGCCGTAACCCGGGCCCGGTCGTATCGTTGGACCACGCGGCCGCGCAGCCGAGGGTGGCGGGGAGGAGCACGGCCGTGACCATCGAATTGACCGACAGGATCGAGATGGCCGAGAGCGACGAGCTGACCTTGGACGACCTGTTCGAGATGCTGGAGCGAATGCCGGTCCCCGAGGGCTACAAGGTTGAGATCGTCGAGGGGACCGTCTACATGTCGCCGCAGGGGAAGTGCCACTGGGACCTCATCACGGACGTCTATGAGCAGCTACGGGCCGGCTATGCGCGGAAGCGGCTGACCTCGGACGTCCGGTTTGACTTCCCCGGCCACCTGAACGGCTTCTGTCCCGATCTGGCCGCGCTGAAGGCCGGCGCGAAGGCGGACGCCAAGGGGAAGTGTGACCCCCGGGACATCGAGTTCGTGCTTGAGGTCATCTCCAAGTCGACGGCTCCCAACGACTACGGCCCCAAGAAGGCCGTGTATGCCGAGGCCGAGGTGCCCGTTTATCTCGTCGCCGACCGGTACACCCGCCGTTGCCACGTCTACACGCATCCCAAGGGCGGCGAGTATCAAAGCGAGTTGACCGTCGCCTTCGGTGAGCCGGTCGACCTGACTGGCACGGTCGTCGCACTGACCCTGACCACCGAGGACTTCGGCCTCGACTGAAGCCCTCGGCAAAGCCCCCCGCCGCGTTGGAGTCCCCCGTCCTCGCCTGTCCCGGAGCAGTACATCTGGGTCGTACGGGCTCGCAGCGTAGCGGCGCGCACCAGCCACGCCACCGGCGCCGACGAGGGGCCGGTGAGTCGTCAGCCGTATCAGCCGTCGAGCAGCCTGCGGAGCGTGCTGACGCGGTTGGTGGTGATCGAGTCGACGCCCATGCGGTGCAGCCGGCGCATCGTACGGCGCGTGTCCGCCGTCCAGACGGCGACGAGGAGCCCGCGTTCGTGCGCCCAGTGGACCAACTCCGGGCGGCCCAGCCCGAAGCGGAGGTTGAGCCACCGCGGGCGTACCTCGTCGATGACCGCACTGGGCGGCGGGGTGGAGCTCTTCCAGGTCAGGGCGATCTCGGCGTCCGGGTCGCGGTCGCGGACGGCCAGCAGCGCGGTGGTCTCGCCGCAGTAGTAGGTGCGGGTTCCGGCACCGCAGGAGCGTACGGAGTCCAGGACGGCGTCGGCGGACTCAGGGAGGGTGAGGTCGAGCAGGGCGCGAGCACCCTCCACCGCGCCCAGTGCCTCGTCCAGGGTCGGGACGCCGCCACCGGTGAGCTGCCGCACCCGCTCGCAGGAGAGGTCCGCGACGGCGACGGCATGCCCCCACAGCCGCTTGAGCGTCGGGTCGTGGAGCAGCACCGGGATCCCGTCGGAAGTCAGCCGTACGTCCATCTCCACGGCGTCCGCGCCTGCCCGCACGGCGGACGCCAGCGACGGGAGGGTGTTCTCCCGGTGCAGGTACGGATCGCCGCGGTGGGCGACGGTCAGCGCTGCCATCCGGCCGTATAGGTGTCGATCTCGGCGGCGAGCCGGGTCTTTCCGGCCGGGTCGAGGAAGGAGGCCTCGACCGCGTTCTTGGCCAGCGCGGCGAGCCCGGTCTCGTCCAGGCCGAGGAGGCGGGCGGCGACCGCGTACTCGGTGTTGAGGTCGGTCCCGAACATCGGCGGGTCGTCGCTGTTGATGGTGACCAGCACGCCGGCCGCGACCATCTCCTTCACAGGGTGCTCGTCGAGCGTGGCGACCGCGCGTGTCGCGATGTTGGAGGTGGGGCACACCTCCAGCGGAATGCGGTGCTCGGCGAGATGCTCCAGCAGGCGCGGGTCCTGGGTGGCGCTGGTGCCGTGGCCGATGCGCTCGGCGCGCAGTTCGGTCAGCGCGTCCCAGATGCTCTGGGGGCCTGTGGTCTCGCCCGAGTGCGGGACGCTGTGGAGTCCGGCGGCGATGGCGCGGTCGAAGTACGGCTTGAACTGCGGCCGCCCCACGCCGATCTCGGGTCCGCCCAGCCCGAAGCTCACGAGGCCCTCGGGGCGCAGGTCCACGGCGAGCCGTGCGGTCTCCTCCGCGGCGGGGAGCCCGGCTTCGCCGGGGATGTCGAAGCTCCAGCGCAGAATGACCCCGAGCTCGGCCTCTGCGGCCTTGCGGGCGTCCTCGATGGCCTCCATGAAGGCGTGGCCGGGGATGCCGCGGATCACTGAGCTGTACGGGGTGAGGGTCAGTTCGGCGTAGCGGATGTTCTGCCGGGCCATGTCGCGCGCGATCTCGTATGTCAGCAGCCGGATGTCCTCGGCGTTCCTGATCAGGTCGACGACCGACAGATAGACCTTGATGAAGTGCCGGAAGTCGCTGAAGGTGAAGTACTCGGCGAGCGCGGCGGGATCGGTGGGCACCTTGGAGTCGGGGTGTCGGGCGGCGAGCTCGGCGACGATCCGGGGAGAGGCGGATCCGACGTGGTGCACATGCAGTTCGGCCTTGGGCAGACCCGCGATGAAAGTGTCGAGGGCGGTCGCGGTGTCGGACATGCGGGGGTTCCTCCTGCAGGCGGGCGTCGGCTCATCGTAGACGGCTTTGAGGGCCGCATCCCCTGTCATATTCAGGCCATAACATTGCCGGAGGTAGCCACAGGAAGGCAGCGATGTCCGACGAGCCCAAGAGTTCCGAGCCCCGCGACCCATGGGCGCCACCGGCCGATGTGCCGCCCGGCCCGGCCGCCGAGACTCGTGCCGACGCGGCACCCCCGGCCGCCTGGGCTCCCGCCGACTCGGCCGGGGTCATCGAAGGTCCGTTCACATGGACTCCGGCTGCAGGGGCTCCGGGCGCAGGGGCCCCGCTGCCGTTCCCGCCGTCCGCGCCGCCTGGCCCCGCGGGCCCGCCGGGGCTCTTCCCTCCGTACTCCCCGTACCCCCAGTTCCCGCCACCTTCGGGCCCGCCCGGCTACGGCGGCTACTCCGGCTACCCGGCCCACCCCGGGTACCCCATGCCCCCGTACGGCGGCTGGCCGCCCGGCGCCGTACCGCGCAACGGCTTCGGTGTCACCGCACTGGTACTCGGCATCATCGGCGCGGTCCTCGCCATCGCCTGCTTCGGCGCTTTCCTCGGCCTCCCGTTGGGCATCGCGGCGCTTGTGTTCGGCATCATCGGCCTGCGCACCGTCAAGCGCGGTCAGGCCACCAACCGTGGCCAGGCGCTGGCGGGCGTCATCCTCGGCGCCGTCGCGGTCGCCGTCTCCGCGGCGATGATCGCCCTGGTCATCGGCGGCATCGCGAGCGGGTGGTTCAACTCGGACAATGTCATCACGCCCGACCGGGGCGAGCAGGGCTCCCCCATATCCGAGGGTGAAGACGTCACCTACAGCGACGGCCTCCGGGTCACCGTCTCCGGCGTAGGGGCGGCCGACGTACCGGCCCAGTACACGAAGGGCGGCAACGCCGTCCGGTTCACCGTCACCGTCGAGAACACCGGCACCTCCACCGCGAACCTCGACACGAGCGAGATGAACGCCTACGGGGACCCGGCCGACGAGAAGCCGCTCCGGGACGTCTCAACCGACGCCGGGCTGCCGCCCGGCCTCAGGGCCAACGCCACCGCCACCACCGAGGTGATCGTGGTCGTCCCGGCGGGCGCCGACGGCCCCATGGAGATCGAGATAGCCCCGGGCTACGACTACGACTACGCGTACTGGGACGTGACGGTCCCCTAGCGATCCGTCAGCGAAGATAATCCCAGGCCCGGGTGATGGATCTCAGGCCCTCCGGAATCGCTTCCGGGCTGGGCAGCGGACGTCCGGGCTGGATCCCCCCGGTCCGGATCTTGTCCTTCCCTCACTGCCCGGGAACGGTGACTGTTGAGGACGACGGGCAGCAGTGTCGAGCCGGACCGGGGCGGCGACAGTACGAACACCGGCGTGCGCGGCAGGCGGTCGGTCTGGGATCGGACGGCGGGCGGGCGGCCGAGGCCACCGGGCCGGAGTCCGCGTCCTTGGGCGCGCCTACGGCCGGACCGCCTCCAGCGCCAGCAGTGCCACGTGCAGTGACAGGCACGATTCGACCTGGTCCAGGTCCACGCCCAGGATCCGCTCCACGCGGTGCAGCCGGTCGTAGAAGGACGGCCGTGACAGATGGGCGGCATCGGCCGCCGCCGACTTGTTGCGGCCGTGCTCCAGATACACCGTCAGGATCCTGACCAGGTCCGAGCCGTGCTCCGCGTCATGCGCCAGCAGCGGGCCGAGCTCGCGCTCGACGTACGTCTGGAGCCGCGCGTCGTCGCGCAGCAGGTGCAGCAGCCCGCGCAGCCGCACATCCGGCAGCCGGTAGTACGTTCCCGCCTTCCGGCCGCCGTGCAGCGCCGCGTCCGCGACCTGGGCCGCCTCCAGCAGCGTACGGCGGGCGTCCCGCAGCGAGCCGACCGAGGACCCGGCGGCCATGACGAAGGCGGGGCCGCCGCCGGCCGGCTCGCCCCCGGCCGGCTCGGTCAGCCGGTGCAGCGCCGCCGCGAAGCCCTCCAGAGCCGCGTGCTCGTCGTCGGGCGGTCCCAGCGATACCAGGACGCCGACCGCGCCGTCGTCCAGTCCGCCGGTCAGCGCGGTCAGCCCCCGCTCGCGAACCGCCAGTGCCGCCGACTCGGTGAAGTCCCGCAGCCGCGACTGCGCCTCCAGCGCCGCCGAGGGCGGGCCGCCGCGCAGCCGCAGCATCACGCCGACCAGCCGCCGCCCCTCCAGCGGCACCCCCAGAGCCCTGGCGCGCAGCGCCACGTCCGAGACGGTCAGCGCGTGCGTGAGGATTCCGGAGAGCAGCGTGCGGTGCGTCTGGCGCTCCAGTGACTCCCGGTCGCGTTCGAGCAGCCGGTTCAGGGCGAGCGTGGCGGCGCCGCGCTCCAACAGCACGGTGTGCCGGTGCGGTGGCCCTGACGGACCTATCGGCCCCGCCGGACCGCCTGGGCCGGCCGCCGGCCCGCCGCCCGCGGACCGGGGCGGCGGGCCGGGCTCGCCCACCAGCACCAGTCGTCCCCAGTCGCGCCCGCGCGCGCCCACCGCGGTGACCAGCCACCCCGTCCGCCGGTCGCACCCGGTCCTGCCCGCCGGCGCGACGCCCCGGGAACGCCGCTCCCAGCCGTCGAGCAGCCCCTCGGGGGCCTGGCCGGCCGGGTCGAAAGCCAGCACCTGGTGCGAGAGGTTCTCCAGAACGACCGGGGCCCCCGCCATCCGGGCCACTTCCCGGACCACCTCGTCGGCCTCGGCGCCCTCGACCGACAGCTCGTTGAAGGTCTGGTGCACCGCCTCCGACACGCGCAGCTCGGCGAGCTGCGCGTCCACCACATGCGCGTGCACGGCCTCCGTCACCGCCACGAAACGGACCTCGGTGCGCAGCATCACCAGCGGCAGCCCGCGGCGCTCGGCGGCTCGCACCAGCGGCCTCGGCAGCGCGTCCGCGTAACGCCGCCCCAGCTCGACGACGAGCCCGGCGGCGCCGATATCGGCGAGGTCGTCGATGTAGCGGGCCAGCGAGTCGCGGTCTGAGGGGAGCATGACGCCGGTGGTGAGGACCAGCTCGCCGCCGTGCAGCATCCCGGCGATGTCGGCCAGCTCGCTGATGTGCACCCAGCGCACCGGGCGGTGCAGCCCCGCCGCGCCCGCGACGACCTGCGGGGCCCCGCGCCGCAGCGCCTCGAGTTCCAGCACCAGCGCGACAGTGGGGAACAAGGTGTGACCTCCCGGGCAGGCGCGAGCAGTGTGTAAAGCGTTCCGTGTTCCAGCATGCGGAGTGTCGGTTGCCGCCTGCTGCAGCGTACCGGCATCGTCGCACCCAACAGACAGAATCCGTCGCGTAACCAAAAGGCAACAACGGAATCCCTTGTCGGAGCAGTATGGCTCTGCCAGGATCAGCCAACAATCCAGGATTTGGCCACATCTCGGGCCTAGACGAGGAGAGCCACGATGGACGGCAGTACAGAACCGGCGTTCCGGGCCCCGGACCGGTTCGCCGAGGGGGCGCAGTACATCGCGGGCGAGCTGCGCCCCGGCACCTCCGGCCGTACGCATTCCGTCATCGACCCGGCCACCGGCCGCACGGTGTACGAATACGAGCTGGCCGGCACAGCCGAGGTCGACGCCGCGGTCGCCGCCGCCAAGGACGCGCTGCCCGGCTGGGCCGGGGCCACCCCCGGCGAGCGCTCCGACGCCCTGCACGACTTCGCCCGCGTCCTCGCCAGCCGCGCCGATGACCTGGCGCAGGCGGAATCGCTGCAGTGCGGCAAGCCCATCAAGCTCAGCACCGGGTTCGACGTGCCGGGCACCATCGACAACACCGCTTTCTTCGCCGGGGCAGCCCGCCATCTCCAGGGCCACGCCGCGGCCGAGTACTCCGGCGACCACACTTCGTACACCCGCCGTGAGCCGATCGGTGTCGTCGGCTCGATCGCACCCTGGAACTACCCCCTCCAGATGGCCGCCTGGAAGATCCTCCCGGCCATCGCCGCAGGCAACACCATCGTCCTGAAGCCCGCCGAGCTGACCCCGCTGACCTCCCTGCTCTTCGCCCAGGCCGCCACCGCGGCGGGCCTTCCGCCCGGTGTCATCAACATCGTCACCGGCACCGGCAAGGAGGCGGGCGAGCACCTCGTCGGCCACCCGGACGTCGCGATGACGTCGTTCACCGGCTCGACCGCGGTCGGCAAGCGGGTCGCCGAGATCGCCACCCGTACCGTCAAACGCCTGCACCTCGAACTCGGCGGCAAGGCGCCCTTCGTCGTCTTCGACGACGCCGACCTCGCCGCCGCCGTCCACGGCGCCGTCGCCGCGTCGCTGATCAACACCGGTCAGGACTGCACCGCCGCGACCCGTGCGTACGTCCAGCGCCCGCTCTACGGCGCCTTCGTCGCCGGAGTCGCCGACCTCTTCGCCTCCGTACGCGTCGGCGACCCCTTCGACCCGAAGACCGACCTCGGCCCGCTGATCTCGCACGCCCAGCGCGACCGGGTCGCCGGATTCGTCGAGCGCGCCCGTTCCTACGCCACCATCGTCACCGGCGGCGAAGCCCCCGACACGCCCGGGGCGTTCTATCTGCCCACCCTGGTGACGGATGCCGCCCAGGACAGCGAGATCGTCCAGTCCGAGATCTTCGGCCCGGTCCTGGTCGTGCTGCCCTTCGACACCGACGACGAGGGCCTCGCCCTGGCCAACGACACCCCGTACGGCCTCGCCGCCTCCGCGTGGACCCGCGACGTATACCGGGGCAACCGCGCCACCCGCGAGCTCAGGGCCGGCTGCGTCTGGGTCAACGACCACATCCCGATCATCAGCGAGATGCCGCACGGCGGCTACAAGGCGTCCGGCTTCGGCAAAGACATGTCCACGTACTCCTTCGAGGAGTACACGCAGGTCAAGCACGTCATGTTCGACAACACGGCGGTTGCCCGCAAGGACTGGCACCGCACGATCTTCGGAGACAGGTGACGCGGTGAGCGGACCGAGCGCATTCGACCTCGCGCAGTACACCAACCGCACCAGGGCCCGTTCCACCGCCGCTCTCATGAGCCGCCGTTCACTGCTGCGCGGCGCGGCGGCCGGCGGCCTCGCTGTGACCGCTGCCGGAGCCCTGTCCGCCTGTGGCGTGGCGGGCCACGTCGTACCGGCTGGTGCCAAGGCGGTGGGCCAGGCCGGGAAGGACCACTCCGCGACCGAGAAGCAGGTGGTCTTCGCCAACTGGCCGGCCTACATCGACGTGGACGACAAGAACCCCAACAAGCGGCCCACGCTGGACGCCTTCGAGAAGCAGACCGGAATCCGGGTCGAGTACCTGGAAGTGATCAACGACAACAACGACTGGTACACCAAGGTCGACCCGTCGCTGGTCAAGGGCATCGACACCGGCTACGACCTCATGGTCGTCAGCGACTACATGGTGGCCAAGTACCGGAGTTACGACTACATCCAGGAACTGGATCTGTCGAACATCCCCAACCACTCCCGGCTGCTGCCGGAGGTACTGCGCTCCACGACCGACCCCGGACGCCGCTTCACCGTGCCCTGGGCCTACGGCTACACCACCATCGCGTACAACAACAAGCTGGTGAAGCACCCGGTCACCTCGCTCGCCGAGATCTTCACCCGGTCCGACCTGCACGGCAAGGTCTCGCTCTTCAGCGAGATGGAGGACACCGTCGCACTGGCGCTGCTGGCCCAGGGCCTGGACCCGGAGAAGTTCACCGACGCGCAGTTCAACAAGGCGCTGGAGTACGTGCGCCGGGCCAAGGAAGCCGGGCAGATCCGCTCCTTCACCGGCAACGACTACCTCAGCGACTTCCAGCAGGGCAACACCGCGGTCACCATGGCGTACTCCGGTGACGTGGCCCAGCTGGGCAAGCCGAACCTGGTCACCGTCTACCTGCCCAAGGAGGGGATGCTCTCCTGGTCCGACAACTGCGTGATCCCCGACTTCGCCCGGCACAAGACCAACGCCGAGAAGCTGCTCAACTACTACCTGCAGCCGGACGTCGCCGCCACCCTCGACGACTGGATCGACTACATACCGTCGGTGCAGGGAGCTGTGCAGGCACTTCAGAAACTGGACCCCGAAACCGCGTCGTCCCCGCTGATCGTGCCGACCAAGCAGATGCAGGCCAGGGCGCGCGGGTTCATGGCCCTCAGCATCGCCCAGCTGAACGACTACACCGGCCGCTTCCAGCAGGTCACCGGCCAGTAGGCGCGCCAGGCCGCCTGCTCAGGATGAGAGAAGACTCCCGATGAGCTCCAACGATGTGCTCGGCCGTACCGAGGGCGGAGACCTCCGCCTGGCCCGGCTGAGCAAGCGCTACGGATCGTTCACCGCCGTGGACGATCTCAACCTCACGGTCCCCCAGGGATCCTTCTTCGCCCTGCTCGGCGCGTCCGGCTGTGGCAAGACCACCACCCTGCGCATGGTCTCGGGACTGGAGGAACCGACCACCGGCCAGATCTTCCTCGGCGACGACGATGTGACCGACCGCAAGCCGTACCGCCGGCCGGTCAACACCGTCTTCCAGAACTACGCGCTCTTCCCGCACCTCGACATCTTCGAGAACGTAGCGTTCGGCCTGCGCCGCCGCGGCGTCAAAGACGTCAAGAAGCAGGTCGGGGACATGCTCGGCCTGGTCGAGCTGGGCCATCTCGCCAAGCGCAAGCCGAACCAGCTCTCCGGCGGCCAGCAGCAGCGCATCGCGCTCGCCCGCGCCTTGATCAACCAGCCGCAAGTGCTGCTGCTGGACGAGCCGCTGGGCGCGCTGGACCTCAAGCTGCGCCGCCAGATGCAGATCGAGCTCAAACGAATTCAGCTGGAGGTCGGCCTGACCTTCGTGCACGTCACCCACGACCAGGAGGAGGCCATGACCATGGCCGACACCATCGCGGTGATGAACGCGGGCCGGATCGAGCAGATGGGCTCGCCCGCCGAGCTCTACGAGAATCCCCGGACCACCTTTGTCGCCAACTTCCTGGGCCGGTCCAACCTGATCCCGGGCACGGTCGAGGGTGTCAGCGGGGACGTGGTCACCGTCGCCGCGCACGGCCAGCGGCTCACCCTTGACGCGGGGCGCTGTCGTACCACTTCCGGACCGGTCATCCTGGGCGTGCGCCCGGAGAAGGTACAGATAGCCCGCACCGCCGACGAGGTGCCGGCCGGCTTCAACAGCCTGACCGGCGGCAAGGTGGTGGACACCTCCTTCATCGGCGTCTCCACCCAGTACCTGGTCGAACTGGCCTCAGGCGAGGAACTCTCGGTCTTCGAGCAGAACACCGGCCGTGAGATCCAGCGCCCCGGCAGCGAGGTCCTCGTCTACTGGGACCCGGGCCAGGGCTTCGGCCTGGAGGGCGGCCAGGACATCGAGGCGGGCGCCGAGCTCGACGAGGAGAGCGCCGCATGACCAGCGTCGCGGAGACCTCCGCGACCCGGGAGAGGCCGGAGGCTCCCACCCCGCCGGAGCGCAGGCGCCGCCGCAACCTGACGCCATGGATCCTGCTGCTGCCGGGCCTGCTCTGGCTCATCGTTTTCTTCCTGGCGCCGATCCTGACGTCGGTGTCCGCCTCCGTGCAGGAGGGCGACTTCGACAACGGCTTCAAGCTGACCTGGCACTGGGCCAACTACTCGCAGGCGATCACCGGATACGGAACCCAGTACCTGCACTCCGGGATCTACTCGGTGCTCTGCACCGTGCTCTGCCTGGCATTGGGATACCCGGTCGCGTACTTCATCGCCTTCAGGGGCGGCAGGTGGAAGAGCCTGCTGATGGCTCTGGTGATCGTGCCCTCGTTCACCAGCTTCCTGATCCGCACCATCGCCTGGAAGACGATCCTGGCGGACAACGGCCCGGTGGTGCACGCGCTGGGCAGCCTGCACATCCTGAAGATCACCAGCGCGCTCGGCTGGACCGTCGGCGACCATGTGCTGGCCAGCCCCGCCGCCGTGGTCTGCGGCATGGTCTACAACTTCCTGCCCTTCACCATCCTGCCGCTCTACACCTCGCTGGAGAAGATCGACCCCCGGCTGCACGAGGCCGGACGGGACCTGTACTGCAGCCCGTTCGCCGCCTGGCGGCGGATCACCCTGCCGCTCTCCATGCCCGGCGTCATCGGCGGCACCCTGCTGACGTTCATCCCCGCGGTCGGCGACTTCATCAACGCCCAGTTGCTCGGCAACCCCAACACCGGGGTCGTCGGCCAGAAGATCGAGGATCTGTTCCTCCGCAACACCCAGGGCTACCCCGTCGGCTCCGCGATCTCGGTCGTGATGATGGTCGGCACGCTGATCCTGGTGATGGGCTACATCCGCAAGGCCGGGACGGAGGACCTGTTCTGATGACCACCCTGACCACCCCCGCCGTCCCCTCGGCCACCGGCGCCGCTGCGCCCGAGGCGCGCCGGCGCTCCCCGCTGGCCTGGATCCGCGAGCACATCCTGCCGGCCGTCACTGCGGTGATCTTCGTTTTCATGCTGCTGCCGAACGCGGTCATCCTGTGGATGTCGTTCAACAAACCGGTGGGCAAGTTCGACTACGTCTGGCACCAGTTCTCGCTGGACGCGTGGAAAAACCCCTGCGCCAACAGCCAGATGTGTCACAGCATCGGGCTCTCGCTGCAGATCGGCACCATCGCCACCATCGTGGCGACCGTACTGGGCACGATGATCGCCTTCGCCATGGTGCGGCACCGTTTCAAGGCCCGCTCCGGCATCAACGCCCTGCTGTTCCTGCCGATGGCCGCCCCCGAGGTGGTCATGGGCGCGACCCTGGCGGCGATGTTCTTCAACACCATCGGCCCCGGCGGGCTGGGCTTCTGGACCATCACCATCGCGCACATCATGTTCTGCGTCAGCTATGTGGTGGTCACTGTGAAGTCCAGGCTGGCGGGCATGGACCCCACCCTGGAGCACGCGGCGCAGGATCTCTACGCCACTCCGGCCCAGACCTTCATAAAGGTCACCCTGCCCCTGGTCGCCCCCGGCATCGCCGCCGCGGCGCTGCTGGCCTTCGCACTCTCCGTGGATGACTACATCATCACCGCCTTCACGGCGGGCAACCTGGAGACCTTCCCGATGTATATCTGGGGCTCGGTGCAGCGTGCCTACCCAGCGCAGATCGATGTGATCGGTTCGCTGATGCTGATCGGCACGATGGCCGTCATCGCCCTCTCGCAGGTGCTCGGCCGCGCCAGAAGCGCGCGACGCTAGGGCTTTTACGAAAGGCCCCAGCCCGTAAACTCCCGGAAAGCAGTGATATCGCATGGATCCAGCCCGTTCGCTCGCCGAGGCGCAGCCGACCCCGTACTGGCTGGACGACCCGGGCAAGCCGCAGCCGCTCCCCGCCCTCACCGGCGAGGAACGCTGCGACCTGCTGGTGGTCGGCGGTGGCTACAGCGGGCTGTGGACGGCGCTGACCGCCAAGGAGCGGGACCCGTCGCGCGATGTCGTCCTGATCGAAGGGCGGGAAGTGGGCTGGGCCGCGTCCGGCCGCAACGGCGGCTTCTGCGCGGCCAGCCTCACCCATGGCTTCGCCAACGGGCTGGCCCGCTGGCCGCAGGAGCTCCCTAAGCTGGAGGAACTGGGCGCCCGTAATCTCGACGCGATCGAGGCGGCCGTCGCGAGCTATGCCATCGACTGCGAATTCGAACGCACCGGTGAACTCGCCGTTGCCACCGAGCCGCACCAGGTGGACGAACTCCGCCATGCCGCCGAGGAAATACGGCGGATCGGCTCCACCTCCGGCGGGGCTGAATTCCTCGACCAGGACGCCGTGCGCGCCGAAGTGAACTCCCCGACCTTCCTCGCCGGTCTCCACGACCGCACCGGCGTCGCCATGCTGCACCCCGCCAAACTCGCCTGGGGCCTCAAGCGGGCCTGCGCCGGCCTCGGTGTAAGGATCTACGAGAACACTCCCGCCACCGCACTCGCGCCGGCCGGCCCCGGCATGGCCGTCCGTACCCCGTACGGCCGGGTGCTGGCCCACCGTGTCGCGCTGGGGACCAATGCCTTTCCGTCGCTGGTCAAGCGGGTGCGCCCGTACGTGGTCCCGGTGTACGACTACGCGCTGATGACCGAGCCGCTCGGGCCGGACCAGCTTGCCGCCATCGGCTGGAAGAACCGCCAGGGCCTGGCCGACTCCGCCAACCACTTCCACTACTTCCGGCTGTCCGCCGACGACCGGATCCTGTGGGGCGGCTACGACGCCGTCTACCGCTTCGGCGGCCCGGTCCGCGCCGAGTACGACCAGCGCCCCGCGACGCACCTCAAGCTCGCCGAGCACTTCTTCCGCTGCTTCCCCCAGCTGGAAGGAGTCCGCTTCACCCACTCCTGGGGCGGTGTCATTGACACCTGCACCCGCTTCTCGGCCTTCTTCGGCACCGCCCATGGCGGCCGGGTCGGCTACGCGGCCGGATATACGGGTTTGGGCGTCGGCGCCACCCGGTTCGGCGCCGAGGTGATGCTGGACCTCGTCGACGGGGCCCGCACCGAGCGCACCGAGCTGGCGATGGTGCGGCGCAAGCCCCTGCCGTTCCCGCCGGAGCCGTTCGCATCGGCGGGCATCCGGCTCACGGACTGGTCGATGGCCCGTGCCGACCGCAATGCCGGGCGGCGCAATCTGTGGCTGCGCACGCTCGACCGGCTCGGCCTGGGCTTCGACAGCTAGCGCCTCCCGCGCCCCTGGAGCCCTGGTCGTGTGCGGGCCGGTGGCCGGGGTGTGCCCACTCTCCCCCAGCTAACTCGCTCGCCCTGCGGAACGCCTGCCCACAACGTGGTGGCAATTCCAGCCCGTCCGGCGATTGAGGACTGGGATCAGGGAGAAGGCCGCGCAACGGCGGACCCGGACGACCTGTAAAGGCATATGGCCTACGGCCGACACGTTGGTGCTTGTGACGCGCGTCGCGCCCCGGCGAGACTGGCGGCAGACGATGAGAGGAAGGTCCGCCGTGACCGACAAGCACATCACCCACTGGATCGCCGGCCAGGCATGGGCCGGTACCGCCGAGCGTCGGGGCGACGTGTACGACCCGGCGACCGGAGCCGTGACCGGCCAGGTGGACTTCGCGTCGATCGCCGAGGTCGACCAGGCTGTCGGCGCCGCCGCCGCGGCCTTCCGCGACTGGCGCCATGTGTCCGTGGCCCGGCGCGCCCAGGTCCTCTTCGCCTTCCGGGAACTGCTGAACGGCAAGCGTGACGAGCTCGCCTCGATCCTGGTCTCGGAGCACGGCAAGGTGCACTCCGACGCCCTCGGCGAGATCGCCCGCGGCATCGAGGTCGTCGAGTACGCCTGTGGCATCCCCCAGCTCATCAAGGGCGGCTTCACCGAGCAGGCCTCCACCGGCATCGACGTCTATTCGATCCGCCAGCCCCTCGGCCCGGTCGCCATCATCTCGCCCTTCAACTTCCCGGCCATGGTCCCGATGTGGTTCTTCCCCATCGCCATCGCGGCGGGCAACACGGTCGTCCTCAAGCCGTCCGAGAAGGACCCGTCCGCCGCCAACTTCCTGGCCGGGCTGTGGAAGGAGGCCGGTCTTCCCGATGGCGTCTTCAACGTCGTCCACGGTGACAAGGTCGCCGTCGACCGCCTTCTGGAGCACCCCGACATCAAGTCCGTCTCCTTCGTCGGCTCCACACCGATCGCCCGCTACGTCTACGAGACCGGTACGCGTTACGGCAAGCGCGTCCAGGCGCTCGGTGGCGCCAAGAACCACATGCTCGTCCTCCCCGACGCGGACCTGGGCCTCGCGGCCGACGCCGCCGTCAACGCCGGCTTCGGAGCCGCCGGCGAGCGCTGCATGGCCGTATCCGTACTGGTGGCGGTCGACCCGGTCGGCGATGAGCTCGTGGAGAAGATCAAGGGGCGCATCGCCACCCTGAAGGTCGGTCCCGGCTGCAACGGCGACTCCGAGATGGGCCCGCTGGTCACCGGCGTCCACCGTGACAAGGTCACGTCGTACCTGGAAGCGGGCGTCACCGAGGGCGCCGAGCTGGTTGTCGACGGCCGCAAGCACCCCGTCTCCGGAGAGGGCACCGCCGACGGCTTCTGGCTCGGCCCGACCCTCTTCGACCATGTCAAGCCCGGCCAGTCCGTCTACAACGACGAGATCTTCGGCCCGGTGCTCTCCGTCGTCCGCGTCGCCTCCTACGACGAGGGCCTGGAGCTCATCAACTCCAACCCGTATGGCAACGGGACCGCGCTGTTCACCAACGACGGCGGCGCCGCGCGGCGCTTCCAGCACGAGGTCGAGGTCGGCATGGTCGGTATCAATGTCCCGATCCCGGTGCCGGTCGCCTACTACTCCTTCGGCGGCTGGAAGGCGTCGCTCTTCGGCGACTCGCACGCCTACGGCGAGGACGGCGTGAAGTTCTTCACCCGCGGCAAGGCCATCACCCAGCGCTGGCTCGACCCGTCGCACGGTGGGATCAACCTCGGATTCCCCACCAACAGCTGACGTTGCCGGTCCCAGCCGAAGGCCCGCACCGGATCCGCTCCGGTGCGGGCCTGTCCGCGGCCTGCAGCAGTCACAGCAGTAGGTCGAAAATGGCGATGGCCCTCTCCCAGTGTTTGGTCTGGGGGTTCTTCACGCCAGGATCGATGATCTTGAAAGCGTGGGCCAGTGCCAAGGAGAGTCCGCCCACGATCTCGGGAAAACGCGCCTCGGTCTCCTCGCTGGGTGCCCGGTCCATCGGGGGATAAGTCGCGAGCTGCTGCAGAATCGGCGCCAGCTCGACCTCCTGGTCGATGTCCCGGAACCGGTGGATGCTCTCCTGGAGCCCCTTGCTGATCGGCAGGTCCCAGGGTGCGAGCACATCACGGCCGTTGGCCTTGGCGGTGGCCTCGGCGATCAGCAACAGATCGTAGAGCTTCTCGCTGATGAAGTCGTTGTAGCGTTTGAGATCGCTCTTGTCCACGTCCAGCTCGGCTGCGACGCGGAAGAACCGTTCAAATCTGGACACGGCCATCACCGGCATGGGGGTCGCCTCCTTGCTCGTACCGGCCGTCGGCGGCGCGTACGGCCTCTCCCCGACTCGGACCCCCTCTCCAGCACACCACCCCCGCCCCCGGCCCGCAACGCCGGGCCCGAGGGCGCCCGCGGCCATTCCGCACGCCGCACAACGACCGCGGGCGCGACCAGTCACCAATGTGGCCGCCGACAGCAGTACCCCGCACAAGCACCAGCTCCCCGCCACATCCAGCGGCCAGTGGTAGCCGCAGTACACCAGCGCCACCCCCACCGCCAGATTGCCCAGCACCACCGCGCCCCCGAGCGCCCGGCGGGCGGCCCGTGAGCGCACCCAGGGCAGCACCAGCAGCGCGGCGGCACCGTACGCCAGCATGGCCGTGGCGGCGTGCCCGGAGGGGAAGAGCCCCGGGTAGCCGGGGGGGAGGGCCAGTGACCCGGGGCCGCCGCGCCCGATGGCGGCCTTGAGCGGGTCGACGATCAGCGGTACCGCCACCATGGCCAGCGCGTAGCCGAGCGGCGGCAGCCACCAGTGCCGTTGACCGGCCAGCCGTCCGCGCAGGACGGCGAAGGCGAGCGCGGCGCCGAGCACGGGCAGGGCTACGCCGACGTTGCCCAGATCGGCGAAGAAGTGCCCGAGGGGGGAGCCGGCGGGCCGGATGGATCGGCCGGCGATGGCCGTGCGCAACGGTTCGTCGAGGACGAGCAGACGGCCGCGTACGGCCTCCTGCCACGTAAGCAGAAGGAAAAGCGGGAGTAGCAGCACCGCGCAGAGAAAAGTCGGCCGCCCCGGAACAGGGGGGAGAGTTCCGGGGCGGCCGAAGCGATCGCGGTACCATCCGTCCCGGGGGGTTTGGGACGAACGGCCGACCGATCGGTGAGGAGTACCGATGCTTGCGGCATCGGCCCTTTTGTGCGCGAGGGCACTGCAGTGCCGGTAATGGGGAGTCACCGGCAAAGTGTCGCCCGCGGCGAGCCGCAGACGGGGTGTTTCCTCCTACGTTGAATACCGTACGTCACGGACGGGGCCTCCGGGAGAGTAGTCACCCGGTCACCATTAGGCCCGCACACGTTCTTCACGGTCAGCACTCCTTACGCACGGTTACAGCCGCGAGAAGGCACTCTCGATGATGTCCAGGCCTTCGGTAAGCAGATTCTCGCCGATGACGAGCGGCGGAAGGAAGCGCAACACGTTGCCGTAGGTGCCCGCGGTGAGGACTACCAGCCCCTCGGCGTGGCAGGCCTTGGCGAGGGCCGCGGTGGCGGCCGGGTTGGGGTTCTTGGTGCCCGGCTCGACGAGCTCGACCGCGATCATCGCGCCGCGTCCGCGCACTTCGCCGACGACGTCGAACTTCTCCTGGATCGCGCGCAGCCGGCCCAGCATGATCTCGCCGATCCGCCGTGCCTTGCCGGGCAGGTCCTGCTCGCGCATGGTCTCGATGGCGCCGAGCGCCGCCGCGCACGCCACCGGGTTCCCGCCGTAGGTGCCGCCGAGGCCGCCGGAGTGGGCCGCGTCCATGATCTCGGCGCGGCCGGTGACGGCGGCGAGCGGCAGACCGCCCGCGATGCCCTTGGCGGTGGTGATCAGATCCGGGACGATGCCCTCGTCCTCGCAGGCGAACCACTGGCCGGTGCGGCAGAAGCCGGTCTGGATCTCGTCCGCGACGAAGACGATGCCGTTCTGGCGGGCGAACTCCGCGATCTTCGGAAGAAAGCCCTTGGCCGGCTCGATGAAGCCGCCCTCGCCCGCGATCGGCTCGATCACGATCGCCGCGACATTGTGCGCGCCGACCTGCTTGGTGATCTGGTCGATCGCCTGGGCCGCGGCCTCCTCGGCGCAGTTCTCGGCGCCGGTCAGCCAGCGGAAGGGGTAGGCGAGCGGAACGCGGTAGATCTCGGGGGCGAAGGGCCCGAAACCCTCCTTATACGGCATGTTCTTCGCGGTGAGCGCCATCGTCAGGTTCGTACGGCCGTGGTAGCCGTGGTCGAAGACCACCACCGCCGTGCGCTTGGTGTACGCGCGGGCGATCTTCACCGCGTTCTCGACGGCTTCGGCGCCGGAATTGAAAAGCGCGGAACGCTTCTCGTGGTCGCCCGGGGTCAGCTCGTTGAGCTGCTCGGCGACCTCCACATAGCCCTCGTACGGGGTCACCATGAAACAGGTGTGGGTGAAGTCGGCGAGCTGCGCGGACGCGCGGCGCACGACGGCCTCGGCGCTGTTGCCGACGCTCGTCACGGCGATACCGGAACCGAAGTCGATCAGCCGGTTCCCGTCCACGTCCTCGACCACGCCGCCGCCCGCGCGGGCGATGAACACCGGAAGGGTGACGCCGACGCCGGCCGCGACCGCCGCGGTCTTGCGGACCAGCAGCGCCTGGGACTTCGGGCCGGGGATCGAGGTGACGAGCCGGCGCTCCTGGGGCAGTTCGGCCATGGCGGCGTTCTCCTTCTGTGCGGTTCTGTACGGCCATTGCGGCGCAGCGGCTGGGCGGCGTCTTTTCCCGCAGGCTAAGCCCGTACCCCGGCGGGCCGCACAGTACGAAGGGGCACAGTGGGAAACCCGTATTCGACGCGGCGGACAGTGCGCGTGCCAAGATCCTTCAATGATGCGGGCCTTGTCGATACATTGAGTGCGGAGCCGGCAAGGGGTGGCAGGTGGCAGGGGTAAATGGACACTGACGGTACATACGGGCCACGAGAGGCCGCGCCGGCGACCCCCGCCACCCCGGTCCCCAGGCCCTCCGGCCCGCCGCCGATGCCGCTGCGACCGCCCGGCGCCGCGCTGGAGACCTGGTTGCGGACGCCCCGCCTCGCCCCCGCGCCGGGCATCTACGCGTACGGGCACCAGCCCCGCCCCCCACAGGATCCGGACCGGGTCCCGGACCGCAAGCTGCTGGGCGGCGTCGTTCTCACCGTGCTGGCCGCTGTGTTCACCTGGTCGCTGATCTACAACGGCTACCTGCCGGTCATCGCGATCATCGGCTGGATCGTCCCGGCGTCCTGGCCCAGCGGCGGAGGCAACGCCTTCTGGGCCGCGGTGTTCAACTGGGGGATGTACGCGGCCATCGCGGCAGCGCTCATCTGGATCTTCGGCCGTCTCGGCCGGTGGCGCGAGGCCATCCGCCGCTACGGCGCCCCCCTGAAGAAGCTCGTCGAGGACCCCCCGCCGGGCTCCGGCCCCATCGCCGCTCCGGACGGCCCGCCGCTGGACGACCCCGTCGAGTGGCCCGAGCTGCGCGCCGCCGGACAGCCCGCCGTCGCCGACCGGCTCGCCGCCGAGATCCGCACCGGCCGGATGAACGACGTCGACTACGCCCGCATCCGCCGTGCCTGGCAATCCGTCCAGCACCAGCCGGCCCGCCTCGACGCCTTCACCGACGCAGTGCTCCGCCAGGGGGCCGCCGCCTGCGGCCACCCCTCCGGCGCCCGCGATCTGCCACTGCGCAGCGCCGTCCACGACCTGCTCACCTCGCAGGTACGGATCGGCCTGGCGCTGCCCGACGAGCGCAACGCCTACCAGTACCAGGGCGCGGGCCTCGCCCTCGACCCCACCCTCCTGGGCACCGGCCTGCTCGCTGTCGGCCCGCCCGGCTCCGGCAAGACCCGCCGCCTGGTGCGGCCGGTCGTGGAGTCCCTGTGCCTGCAGGCGCTCTCCGGCACCGCCGCGGTCGTCGTCGTCGGCGCCGCGGGCACCGACCTGGGCCCGGACGCGGCCTTCGACGTCGTCATCTCGCTCGGCGACCCGAAATCCGCCTACGACCTCGACCTCTACGGCGGCTCCGCCGACCCCGACGAGGCCGCCAGGACGCTGGCCGAGGCACTCCTGGACGGCAGCCCGTCGCACGAGTACGACACCCGCCGCGCCGCCACCGTCCTCGGCCAGCTCCTCGGCCCCTACCGCGCCGCCCACGGCCGCTTCCCCTCCGTCACAGAGCTGCGCGAACTGCTGGACGGCGCTCCCACCGCCTACGCCGCCCTCCGTGACGCCCTCGACGCGGCCGGTGCCCACGGCCAGGCCCGCGAGCTCGATGCCCGCCAGCGCCAGGCCGACCGCCCCGGCGACATCGGCGCCCTCCTCGCCGACCGCGTCGCACTCCTCGACCGGCCCGCCTTCGCAGGTTTCTTCGACGTCACCGGCCGCTCCCGTCCCTTCTCCCTGCACACCCTCGAACACCCCCTCCGGGTCCGCATCGACCTCCCCGAGCGCGGTCACGCCGAAGCCTCCAGGATCCTGGCCCGCCTCGTCCTCGCCCAGTTCACCGCCGCAGTGACGACACGCGCGGACCGGTCGTTGTTCGCCTGCCTGGTGCTTGACGACGCCTCCCACACCATCACCACCGAGGCAGTGCGCGGGCTGCAACGGCTCCGCTCCGCCAATGCCGGGGCCGTACTCACGCTGCGTACGCTCGACGACGCGCCCGAGACGCTGCGCAGCGCCCTCCTGGGTGCCGTCGGCTGCCGCATGGCCTTCTCCGGCGTCACCACCTGGGACGGCAAGCGCTTCGCCGAGGCCTGGGGCACCACCTGGGTCGAGACCCGCGACGTCACCCGCACCCCCGACCAGTCCGGCGGCCTGCTGCGGCGCCTCGGGCGCGGAGTGCGGAGGATCTTCACCGGCGAGGCGGCCACCACCGAATCCGTCACCGTGCGCAAGGTCGAGCGCGAACGCTGGTCCGCCTCGGATCTCGCGCACGCCGTCCCGGCCGGGCACGCCGTCCTCTCCCTCACCGCCACCACCGGCGAGCTCGCCCCGCCGATACTGGCCGACCTCCGGTCCTGACGTACGGTGAGGCCGTGCCGCCCACCCTCGCTTCGTTGCTCCGCACCCCTGCGCTCAAGCTCACCGTCCTCGCGGGAGCCGACCGGCTGGACGCCACGGTGCGATGGGTGCACACCAGCGAGCTCGACGACCCCGCCCCGTACCTGGAGGGCGGGGAGCTGCTGCTCACCACCGGCCTCAAGCTCGACCTCCGGCCCGAGGCGCTCAGCGCCTATGTGCACCGGCTCGCCGACGCCGGAGTCGTCGGCCTCGGCTTCGGCACCGGGGTCGTCCACGACGCCGTACCCCCCGAGCTGGTCTCCGCCGCCGCCGAACGGGGCCTTCCGCTGATCGACGTGCCCCGCCGCACCCCCTTCATCGCCCTCAGCAAGGCAGTGTCCGCCGCCGTCGCCGCCGACCAGTACAAGGCCGTCACCGCGGGCTTCGAGGCCCAGCGCGACCTCACCCGCGCCGCCCTCGCCCCTGACGCCACCGGCGCCCTCCTCACCCGCCTCGCCGCCCACCTGGGCGGCTGGGCCGCCCTCTATGACGCCTCCGGTGCCGTCCTCAACGCCGCCCCCGACTGGGCCCACCGCCGCGCCGCCCTCCTCACCGGCGAGCTCGACCGGCTGCGCGACCGCCCAGCCCCCTCCAGCGCCGCCGTCGCCGGCGACGACCGCGTCGAGCTCCAGTCTCTCGGCACCGGCCGCCGTCCCCGCGGCTTCCTCGCCGTCGGCACCGAGGCACGCCTGGACACCTCCGCCCGCTACATCGTGCACGCCGCCGTCGCGCTGCTGACGCTCTCCCTCGAACAGTCCAGCACTCTCCAGGACGCCGGACAGCGCCTCGGCGCCGCCCTGCTGCGCATGCTCCTCGCCGGGGAGTACGAGCACGCCCGCACCGTCGCCGGCCGGCTCTACGGCGACCTCCTCGACGCCCCCGTCCGGGTGCTTGTCGTCCACGGCGCCGCCTTCGACCCCGAGCTCACCGGCGAACCCGTCCTCGCCGTCCGTGACGCCGGCCGCCTCACCGTCCTCGCCGCCGCCGACGGCGCCGCCCTCAGCGCCTGCGTACGCCTCGTGAGCGGTGACGACACCCTCGTCGCCGGCCTCTCCGCCGCCGTCGCGGCCCCCGACGCCGCCACGGCCTTCGGCCAGGCCGAACGCGCGCTGGCCGTCGCCCGGCGGCGCGGGATGAGCCTGGTCGAACACGACGCCGTCGGCTCGGGTTCAGTCGTCCCGCTGCTGGCCGACGACGCGGTGCGCGCCTTCGCCGACGGCCTGCTGCGGCCGCTGCGCGACCACGACGCCACCTCGCGCGGTGACCTGGTCGCCTCCCTCCGTGCCTGGCTGTCCCGGCACGGACAGTGGGACGCCGCCGCGGCGGACCTCGGGGTGCACCGGCATACGCTGCGCTATCGCATGCGCCGGGTGGAGGAGATCCTGGGGCGCTCGCTCGATGACCCCGATGTGCGGATGGAGCTGTGGCTGGCGCTCAAGACGATGCCCTGACGGGGGCGCCCGAATCCGCCCTCTCCAGGGTGACCCCCGTCGAGGCCATCTCGGCGCCTTGGGATCGCAGGCGGCCGCTGCGGACATCCGCCCCGGCTCGGCGGCCCGCTCCTTTCTCCCCGGAGATCGGCCGGACCGGCCCTAGGCCGAAACGTCCCAGCAGCGAGCCCGCACACTCCACCCCGGACAACCCCGAACGGCACCGCCCCCGCCTACGGTGTTCGCATGACGACCGCTAACGCCACCCCGTTCTGGCTCGCCGGCCACCAGGCCACCGGCGAGGACCACTTCGACGTCACGAACCCCTGGGACACCAGCGTCGTCGCCGGCGTGAGTATCCCGACCGCCGCCCAGGTGGAAGAGGCGGTGGTGGCGGCCGAGGCCGCCGAAAAGACCTTCGCCGCGACGCCGGCGCACATCAGGGCCGCGGCGCTGGACCATGTGTCGAAGCGCCTCGCCGAGCGCACCGAGGAGATCGCGCGCCTGATCACGGCGGAGAACGGCAAGCCGCTCAAGTGGGCCAGGGGCGAGGTCGGCCGTGCCGTCTCCGTCTTCCGCTGGGCCGCCGAGGAGGCCCGCCGCTTCAACAGCGGTGAGGCACAGCGCCTGGACACGGACGCGGGTGGCGTCGGCCGCCTGGCGCTGACCCGGCGCTTCACCAAGGGCCCGGTGCTCGGGATCGCGCCGTTCAACTTTCCGCTGAACCTGGTCGCGCACAAGGTCGCCCCGGCGATCGCGGTGGGCGCGCCGATCATCCTCAAGCCGGCCCCGGCGACCCCGTTGTCCGCGCTGCTGCTCGGCGAGCTCCTTGCCGAGACCGAAGGTCTCCCGGCCGGCGCCTGGAGCGTCCTGCCGGTCCCGAACGACCGGATGCCGTCGCTGGTGCAGGACCGGCGCCTGCCGGTGGTCTCCTTCACGGGCTCGGACAAGGTCGGCTACCAGATCCTGGACTCGGTGCCGCGCAAGCACACCACCCTGGAGCTGGGCGGCAATGCCGCGGCCGTCGTCCTCGCCGACTGGTCCTCGGAGGCCGACCTGGAGTGGGCGGCGAGCCGCATCGCGACCTTCTCCAACTACCAGGGCGGCCAGTCCTGCATCTCCGTACAGCGCGTCATCGCGGACGCCGCCGTCTACGACCGCCTCGCGGAGAAGATCGTCGCCAAGGTGGCGGCCCAGGTCACAGGCGACCCGTCGGACGATGCGACCGACGTCGGTCCGCTGGTCGACGAGAACGCGGCCAGGAGGGTCGAGTCCTGGGTCGAGGACGCCGTCACCAAGGGCGCCAAGCTCCTTGCCGGGGGCATCCGCGACGGCGCGTCCTACGCGCCGACCGTGCTCGCCGAGCTCCCCGCGGACGCGATCCTCGCCACCGAGGAGGTCTTCGGCCCCGTCCTCTCCCTCCGGAAGGTCAACGGCACCGGCGAAGCCTTCGCCGCGGTCAACGACTCACGGTTCGGCCTGCAGAGCGGAGTCTTCACCCACGACCTGCAGACCGCCTTCCGCGCGCACCGCGAGCTGGAGGTCGGTGGTGTCATCATTGGTGACGCCCCCTCCTACCGCGCCGACCAGATGCCCTACGGCGGCGTCAAGGACTCCGGCGTCGGGCGCGAGGGCGTGAAGTACGCGATGGACGACTACACCTACGAGCGCGTCCTCGTCCTGACCGGCCTGGACCTGTAGCCGCCACCCGGCAGCCGTCACCCGGGTGGCCCAATCCCGGCAAGAGCCACTCCCGCAACGGCCGGGGCGCATGTGCGGTGCGCCCCGGCCGCGCCATGCGTAAGCGCCCCGCGCCCGGCCCGCGCGCCAGCTCTGGCGGAGCCGCGCGTTATCGGGTACCAACGGACAAGTAGCACCGGACGGTAACCGGAGGTGCCCCCATGTCCGCACCAACCGCACGCAAGGTCTCCGAGCACGAGGCGCGCCAGGTCGCCGAGGCCGCCCGGGAACAGGACTGGCGCAAGCCCAGCTTCGCCAAGGAACTGTTCCTGGGCCGTCTCCGGCTGGACCTGATCCACCCGTACCCGATCTCCGCCCCGGACGATGTCCAGCGCGGAGAGGAGTTCCTCGCCAAGCTCCGTGACTTCTGCGAGACGAGGATCGACTCCGCCCGCATCGAGCGCGAGGCGCGCATCCCCGACGAGGTGATCAACGGGCTCAAAGAGCTCGGCGCCCTCGGGATGAAGATCGACACCAAGTACGGCGGCCTGGGCCTCACCCAGGTCTACTACAACAAGGCGCTCGCCCTGGTCGGCTCCGCCAACCCCGCCCTCGGCGCGTTGCTCTCCGCCCATCAGTCGATCGGCGTGCCGCAGCCGCTGAAGATGTTCGGCACCCCGGAGCAGAAGGAGAAGTTCCTTCCCCGCTGCGCCCGCACCGACATCACCGCCTTTCTCCTCACCGAGCCCGACGTCGGCTCCGACCCGGCCCGGCTGGCCACCAGCGCGGTCCCCGACGGCGACAGCTACGTCCTCGACGGAGTGAAGCTCTGGACCACCAACGGCGTCGTCGCCGACCTCCTGGTCGTCATGGCCCGTGTCCCCCGGTCCGAAGGACACAAGGGCGGCATCACCGCCTTCGTCGTCGAGGCGGCTTCCCCCGGCATCACCGTCGAGAACCGCAACGCCTTCATGGGACTGCGCGGCCTGGAGAACGGTGTCACCCGTTTCCACCAGGTCCGGGTCCCCGCCGAGAACCGTATCGGGCCCGAGGGCAGCGGCCTCAAGATCGCCCTCACCACCCTGAACACCGGCCGGCTCTCCCTCCCGGCCATGTGCGCCGGGGCCGGGAAGTGGTGTCTGAAGATCGCCCGCGAATGGTCCGCCGCCCGCGAGCAGTGGGGCAAGCCCATCGCCAGGCACGAAGCCGTCGGGAGCAAGATCAGCTTCATCGCGGCGACCACCTTCGCCCTTGAGGCGATCCTCGACCTCTCCTCCCAGATGGCCGACGAGGACCGCAACGACATCCGCATCGAAGCCGCCCTCGCCAAGCTCTACGGCTCCGAAATGGCCTGGCTCATGGCCGACGAGCTGGTCCAGATCCGCGGCGGCCGGGGCTTCGAGACCGCCGCGTCCCTCGCCGCCCGCGGGGAGCGGGCCGTACCCGCCGAGCAGATGCTGCGCGACCTGCGCATCAACCGCATCTTCGAGGGCTCCACCGAGATCATGCACCTGCTCATCGCCCGCGAAGCCGTCGACGCCCACCTGTCCGTCGCAGGGGACCTCATCGACCCCGAGAAGGACCTCAAGGCCAAGGGCGCGGCCGCCGCCAAGGCGGGCGGCTTCTACGCCCGCTGGCTCCCCCAGCTCGTCGCCGGGCGCGGCCAGCTCCCCACCTCCTACGCCGAGTTCGGCGACCTCGCCCCGCACCTGCGCTACGCGGAGCGCAGCGCCCGTAAGCTCGCCCGTGCGACGTTCATGGCGATGGCCCGCTGGCAGGGCCGGATGGAGACCAAACAGGTCTTCCTCGGCCGCGTCGTCGACATTGGCGCCGAGCTCTTCGCCATCAGCGCCGCCTGCGTCCGCGCCGAACACCTGCGCCGCACCGGCGACAACGGCCGCGCCGCCCAGCAGCTCGCCGACGCCTTCTGCCGGCAGTCCCGGATCCGCGTCGAAGAGCTCTTCACCCGGCTCTGGTCCAACACCGACGACCTCGACCGCCGCATCGTCGACGGTGTCCTCGCCGGCACCTACACCTGGCTCGAAGCCGGCATCGTCGACCCCTCCGGGGAAGGTCCCTGGATCGCCGACGCGACCCCCGGCCCCTCCGAGGCCGAGAACGTCCACCGCCCCATCCGCTGACACCCGGCGGCGCCACGGACCGCGCCTGGCGGCGTCATCGCCACATCGTCACACCCGCCAGGTGCGGATCCGGTCCGCCAGTTCGAACACACTCGCCGCGCCGCTCTGCGCATCCCGTACGAGCTGATTGATCTCGCCGTACTTGGCGTGGATCGCCTCACCCGCAGCCGCCATGTACGAGAAGGTGACGACACACGCGAACAGCTCATTACGCGACGCCATGGGCGTCAACTGGACGACGGTGTGCGCCAGACAGGCCGCGGCCCACGCCGCGTCGGGCTCGTAGCCGACCCGGGGACCGGCGGTGTGATGCCGCGCGATGGCGGCGGCCAGTGCCGTGAAGTCGACCAGATGGGACTCTTCGGGGACGTACCGCTCCTGCAGCTCCAGCAGCCAGCGCTCATCGATGTTCAGCTTCAACGGGCGCCGCCGGGGCCGAAGTCGCGCTCGAAGTCCGCGCCGAAATCGGCCATGAACTTCTCGGCGGCCTCGAAGAACCGCGTCCGCGGCCCCCCTATCCCGTCCTCTATCAGCTCCTCGACGTATTTCTGCACGCTCTGGCCGTGTTTGCTGGCCTCCGCCTTGAGCTTGGCGGCGAGCGCCTCGTCCACGCGTACATTGAGCTGCACTTTCGCCATGCGCTCATGCTAGCGAGCGGCCGCTAGCACGGACAAGGCCGCCTCGGCGTTCCCGGGCGCCGGCCGAGGCGGTCGACGAGATCCCACAGCCGGTCCCCGCGCCTGACCACCCGCCCGGCGCAGACGGCCTGATCGGGCCGATGGGCCGAGCTGGTGTCGGCGGCCCGGGGGACACCGGCCACAATGGGGGGATGACGGACTCACTCGCCGACCCGCATCTACGCCTACCCGCCCAAGCCGCGGCCACCACAGCCACCACAGCCACCGAGGGCCCCCGGGACATCGTGATCCTCGGCTCCACCGGGTCGATCGGCACCCAGGCCATCGATGTGGTGCTGCGCAACCCGGACCGCTTCCGAGTGGTCGCTCTGTCCGCCGCGGGCGGCCGTGTGGAGCTGCTCGCCGAGCAGGCCCACCAGCTGGGGGTACGGGCTGTCGCGGTGGCGGACGAGCAGGCCGTCGAGCCGCTGCGTCAGGCGCTGGCCGCGCGGTACGGGCGCGGAGGCGGAAACGGGGGCGAGCTCCCGGAGATCCTCGCAGGCCCCGACGCGGCCACCCGGATGGCCGCGATGGAGTGCCACTCCGTCCTCAACGGGATCACCGGATCCATCGGCCTGCGGCCGACCCTCGCCGCGCTGGAGGCTGACCGGATACTCATCCTGGCCAACAAGGAGTCGCTGATCGTCGGCGGCCCGCTGGTGAAGGCGGTCGCCAAGCCGGGCCAGATCGTGCCCGTCGACTCCGAGCACTCGGCGCTGTTCCAGGCGTTGATGGGCGGCACCCGGGCCGAGGTCCGCAAGCTGGTCGTCACCGCCTCCGGGGGCCCGTTCCGGGGGCGTACGAAGGAAGAGCTGGCCGATGTGACGCCGGATCAGGCGCTGGCGCACCCCACGTGGGACATGGGCCCGGTTGTGACGATCAATTCCGCCACCCTCGTCAACAAGGGGCTGGAGGTGATCGAGGCACACCTTCTCTACGACATTCCCTTCGACCGGATTGAGGTTGTGGTCCATCCGCAGTCGTATATCCACTCGATGGTGGAATTCACGGATGGCTCGACGCTCGCCCAGGCCAGCCCGCCCGACATGCGGATGCCGATCGCACTCGGCCTCGGCTGGCCGGACCGGGTGCCCGACGCCGCGCCCGGCTGCGACTGGACCAAGGCCACGACCTGGACTTTCTTCCCGCTCGACGACGATGCTTTCCCGTCCGTCGGGCTGGCACGCCAGGTCGGCAGCCTCGGGGGAACGGCACCGGCGGTGTTCAACGCGGCGAACGAGGAGTGCGTCGACGCTTTCCTGAACGGCAGGTTGCCGTTCAATGGGATCGTGGACACTGTTGCCCAGGTGGTGAAGGAACACGGCACCCCACGCGACGGAACCTCCCTCACCGTGGAGGACGTTCTGGAAGCGGAGGCGTGGGCCCGAGCCCGCGCCCGCGAGCTGGCGGCGGCACAGCAGACTACGACCGGACAGGCGACTACGGAGGCTGCAAGCGTATGACGGCACTCATGACGATCATCGGGATAGTCGTCTTCTTTTTCGGCCTTCTCATTTCGATCGCCTGGCACGAGCTAGGACACCTCTCCACCGCCAAGCTCTTCAAGATCCGCGTGCCCCAGTACATGGTCGGTTTCGGCCCGACGATCTGGTCCCGTAACAAGGGCGAGACCGAGTACGGCATCAAGGCGGTCCCGCTCGGCGGCTACATCCGCATGATCGGGATGTTCCCCCCGGGGGAGGACGGCCGGATCACAGCCCGCTCCACCTCGCCCTGGCGCGGGATGATCGAGGACGCCAGGGCGGCCTCGTACGAGGAGCTCCAGCCCGGCGACGAGAACAGGCTGTTCTACACGCGCAAGCCCTGGAAGCGCGTCATCGTCATGTTCGCCGGGCCGTTCATGAACCTGATCCTGGCGGTGGCACTCTTTCTTGGCGTGCTGATGGGCTTTGGCCTGAACACGACCACGACCACCGTCAGCTCGGTCGCCGACTGCGTCGTCTCCCAGGCCGACCAGGCGGCCAACGCCAAGAATCCCTGCAAGAAGAACGCCCAGGCCTCCCCGGCCAAGGCAGCCGGTCTCAAGGCGGGCGACCGCATCACCGCCTTCAACGGCACCCCGGTCGACGACAGCCAGTGGTCCGTCCTGCAGCAGAAGATCCGGGACACCACCGGGCCGGCCACCATCACCGTAGTACGGCACGGCAAGACCCTGGACCTGCGCGCCAACCTGATAGAGAACAAGGTCGCCAAGACCGACGGCAAGGGCGGCTACGTCAACGGCCAGTACGTCACCGCGGGCTTTCTCGGTTTCACCCCCGCCTCCGGCGTCGTGACTCTCAACCTGGCCCAGTCGGTCAACCGTATGGGCGACATGATGCAGCAGGGCGTCCAGTCGATCATCGCCATTCCCTCCAAGGTCCCCGCCCTGTGGAACTCGGTCTTCAACGGGGCCCCGCGTCAGCAGGACTCCCCGATGGGCGTCGTCGGCGCCGCCCGGGTCGGCGGCGAGGTCGTCTCCCTGCACATCCCGGCCGTCCAGCGCATCGCCTTCATGCTCACCCTCGTGGCGGGCTTCAACCTCTCCCTCTTCCTGTTCAACATGCTCCCGCTGCTGCCGCTGGACGGCGGTCACATCGCGGGCGCCCTGTGGGAGGCGATCCGCCGCAACATCGCCAAGGTCTTCCGGCGTCCCGACCCGGGCCCCTTCGACGTGGCGAAGCTCATGCCGATCGCCTACGTCGTCGCTGGCATCTTCATCTGCTTCACGGTGCTGGTGCTGGCCGCGGACCTGGTCAATCCGGTGAAGCTGACGTAGGGCCGGTCCGGCCGGTCTCCGACGCCGCGGAGATCGGCCGGACAAGCCCGAGCGCCTCGGTCGGCGGCCGACGCCGGAGTGGTGTCAGGTACGTGGGCGGGTTGCCGTAATCTCGGTAGCCGGAGCCCGCCCACGCCGACCACCCTTGGGGATGCCAAGCAATGACCGCGATTTCGCTCGGGATGCCGTCCGTTCCGATCAAGCTCGCCGACCGCCGCCACAGTCGCCAGATCCAGGTCGGGTCCGTCGCCGTCGGTGGCGACGCACCGGTCTCCGTGCAGTCGATGACCACGACCGTCACCGCCGACATCGGCGCCACGCTCCAGCAGATCGCCGAGCTGACCGCCTCCGGCTGCCAGATCGTAAGGGTCGCCTGCCCCTCGCAGGACGACGCGGACGCCCTCGCCGTCATCGCCAGGAAGTCCCAGATTCCGGTGATCGCGGATATTCATTTCCAGCCGAAGTACGTGTTCGCGGCGATTGACGCGGGTTGTGCGGCGGTGCGGGTGAATCCGGGTAATATCCGGCAGTTCGACGACAAGGTGAAGGAGA
>NZ_SUMC01000044.1 GCF_005047355.1 Actinacidiphila oryziradicis | reverse complement strand
TCACCGGCAGTGCAGATGAAGACCAGCCCGCCGGAGCGACGCACCGTCCGGCACACCCGCACCCGGCGCCCCGACAGGGGATGGAAGGGATGCGTGACAAGCAACGTCTCCTCAGAAATGCCACGAAGAGGGGCACTATGCCCTGCCCTCTGGGAGAGTGCCTGGGCCGAGTTCGTGCCCTTCCTCTCCTTCGACGTCGAGATCCGCAAGGTCATCTGCTCGACCAACGCCATCGAGAGCGTCAACGCCCGCATCCGCAAGGCCGTCCGGGCCCGCGGACACTTCCCGAACGAGGCTGCCGCCCTCAAGTGCGTCTACATGGCGCTCATGAGCCTCGACCCGACCGGCAAGGGCCGCAAGAGGTGGACCATGCGCTGGAAGGCCCCGCTGAACGCCTTCCAGATCGCCTTCGAAGGACGCCTGACCCCCGCCAACAACTAGAACTCGACAACCCAGATCAGCCGTTAAGTTGACACTCCCGTTACTGGAGGTCTCCGGGAGCCGTGGAGCGTCTGCTGATTCTGATTGGGTGATGCCGCTCGCGTGACGGTTGGGGGCACCAGAGCTCGCATCCTGGCGCGGAACGCCATCACCTGGAGAGGCAAGAGGGGAAGCGCGCTGCCCCCCCAGTCTCTGCCCGCGAGCGCCCAGTGATCCGGCGGAAGCGGCCCGCCGATGCCGATACGCCACCAGGTGTAGATGAGTTGCTGTTGGACGCCGGAGCGGAGCTGGATCCCAGTTCGGCAAAGGTCGTTCGCCCTGGTGGCCACGGGAACGCGGCGAGAGTAGAGGCTGCGGTGCTTGTTTCGGAGGGGACCGTGCACAGTCCCGCCGGTGCCTTGATAGCCCCTTTCCCCCTGTAGGCTGCGCCGACCGCGCAGCCCGTGACGATGCCAGCAGGCGCGGGCGGCCAGTCGCTTCCAAATCCAGTTCGCCTACGGCAGACGAGCAACGGCGGGAACGGACTGGATACCTGGCTCCTGACCATGTCAACGTAAATGGGTCCGGAAAAGCTACAGGTCAACGAAGGAATCATCGTCATGCGCGTCATCGCCGCAACCTTTGTGGTCCGGTCAACCGCCGACCGGTCGTGGAGGCTGTGGTTCGGCTCCGGCTAGGGGCCATCGGCATGCTGCGCGCCCAGGGCTGATCCGTCATCGGTGATCACGATGCCAACGTGCACTGCCAGAAACCGGTCGGTCCGGGGTGCGTCGATCGACCCGCAAAGCCCGCTACGACCAGCTGCGGCGTGTCACCGTCACGGGCGCCTGAGGATATTCCTGGCTGGATTGAGAGCCTCCGCAAGACGACCCCGTCCGAGGCCGCCGGTCCCTTGCGGCACGGATCAAGATCCCCGCAGGGTCAACGGCAGACTGCCCACTGGTTGGTGGTGGGGTGCCTGGTTATAGCGGCAATTCGCCGGTTAGCCAAACCGGCGTTCGTCCCCAAACTGGTTCTTGTCCGCACCGGTTGTGCTTGGCGGTGGAACCACGTGCGGATGCGGTGCCTGATGCCGGACGGCAAGAACGAGGAGGAACGAGCCCGGTATCCACGCCGCTGCTATCTCGGAGCAGAGAATTCCGCGTCGGCCATCATCCAGGCCCAGCAGCCTGACCTCCGTTCCGTTTCAGATGCTGTTTCGGCGTGCAGCGCCCCACACCGCTGCGCCGCGTGAGGAACCCCATGTGCCACTCCGCGATACCCCCCGACCCTTTTGGTTCACACGGCGAGGCCGCAGCCGGCCCCGCGCGGCTCGACGACGACCGCCCTAATCGCGGCGGACGGAGGAAGGCCGGCATGACGATCAACGTTCGTCGGGTCGGTCTGTTCTCAGGAGCTGCCGCTGCCGGGAGACGGGGCGCTGGGCTCCTTCGATTGCACCGCCTGCTGACCACCCGTGAAGAAAGGGAATTGAACTGTGCCCGAACCTATTGACGATCTGCTGACCATCCCCGAAGTCCTGGCACGGTTGGGCGGCAAGATTCATCGATCGAGCTTTCACCGCTGGCGTGCAACAGGGCGTGGCCCGCGTGCGACGCGCCTGCCCAACGGTCAGGTCCGCATCAGGTGCAGCGACCTCGAGCAGTGGCTCGACGGCCTTACCGGATGATTTCTTCTTCGTCAGCTATCGGGTTCGCAGATGCGGGCCCGAATCACTCTCGGCGCTTGATGGTGTGACTATTGCGAATCGCCAACGTGCAAGTCTGGACGACTCAAAACCGGAAGGGGCGACCGAAACCGTATCAGGTCCGTTGGGCTGTCGACGGTAAGCCCTTTTACGCCTCCTACCGTACTTCCGCGCACGCTGAGCTCTTCCGCGGCAATCTGATCGCCGCTGCAAACCGTGGTGAGCACTTCGACACCGAGACGGGCCTTCCCCTGTCGATGCAGCCGGAGCCGGAGGTGTTGACATGGTACGAATTCGCCCGCTTGTACGCCGAGATGAAATGGCCTGGAGCTGCGGCCAATACGAGGAAGAACACTGCTGCCGCGCTGGCGGGCGTAACAACGGCGCTGATCGTTGAATCCAGGAAAAGCGCGAAGGCGCCGGACGCGAAGGTGATCCGCCGGGCGTTGACGCATTGGGCCTTCCGGCCGGCGGAACGTAGTGAAGCGCCGACCGCCGACGTAGCGGCTGCTTTGGAATGGGTCGCTGATCATTCGCGGCCGGTATCGGATCTGAACGACCTCGACGTTGTGCGCCATGTTCTGCGGTGCATTGGTTTGCGCCTGGACGGAAGGGCCGCGCGTCCCAGCAGTTCGCAACGGATCCGAGCTGTGCTTCATAACGCGCTCGAGTACGCGGTGGAGAAGGGCGCCCTACCGCAAAACCCCATCGACAAGATCGGTTGGCGCGCCCCGCGCCTAACCCGTCAGGTGGATCCGCGGGTGGTCGTCAGCCCGCAGCAGGCCCGCGAACTCCTGACCGCGGTCACCTACGTCGGAACCTGGGAGCACCAGCGAGGACGCCTGTTGATGCCGTTCTTCGCCACCTTGTACTTTGCGGCCCTGCGGCCGGAAGAGGCTGTGGAACTGCGACTTCAGGACTGCGACCTTCCGGCGAAGGGAGCGGGGTTGCTTACCCTGAATGAGGTCAGCACGCGCGCGGGCTCGGCGTGGACGGACGACGGGCGCAAGCATGAGCAGCGGGGGCTGAAGCACCGGGCCCGGGGTGAGGTGCGGTTGGTGCCGATCTCGCCGGAGCTGGTGCGGATTCTGCGGGCGTACGTCGACGAGTTCGGCACGGCCGAGGGCGGCCGTCTGTTCCGTAGTCCTAACGGAGGGCGGCTGGATTCCACCCGCTACCTCGATGTCTGGCACAAAGCGCGGGGCTTGCCTTCCCGCCGGGCCTCGCGGCATCACCGCTTGCGCGCAGGCCCTACGACCTGCGGCACGCCGCGGTCTCGTTGTGGC
Source organism: Actinacidiphila oryziradicis (assembly GCF_005047355.1). Lineage (GTDB taxonomy): Bacteria > Actinomycetota > Actinomycetes > Streptomycetales > Streptomycetaceae > Actinacidiphila > Actinacidiphila oryziradicis. The sequence goes on along the minus strand of NZ_SUMC01000044.1, from coordinate 61,982 downwards.
TGAACTCCGGTGTCCCCGCCGCGGACGTGGCGGAGATGGCGGGCCATAGCGTGGCTGTCCTGCTGGATACCTACTACAAGTGCATCCACGGCCAGCGGGAGCAGATGGTCCAGCGCATCATCGACGCCCTTGGGCGGGACCCCGGGGCGCACTGAGAGGTGAGTGGTCTAGTCCATTTGGTCAAGTGGACTAGACCACACGCTCTTTCTGGCACACTATTGGCACACTAGCTGTGGGATGCAATGAAACGTAGGGGGACGCAGTGGGAACGAGTATTTGATTCGGGCTCCTGCTTTTTCCCTCGATGACGGGCCGTGCGCGGCCCGGTCCGCGTCGCGCGGAACGGCTTGACGCGGGCCGTCGGTCGTCGGCAAGGGCCCAGGTCAGCTGCCGATTTTCCGGAACAGCCCCTCCTGCATCACCGAGACCAGCAGCTTTCCTTCCCGGTCGTAGATCTGGCCGCGGGCCAGGCCGCGAGCGCCGGTCGCGATGGGGGACTCCTGCTGGTACAGGAACCACTCGTCGGCCCGGAAGGGGCGGTGGAACCACATGGCGTGGTCGAGGCTGGCCATGTCGAAGCCGCGCTGCCCCCACAGGGGCTCCACCGGTACCCGTACAGCGTCCAGCAGCGTCATGTCGCTGGCGTAGGTGACGGCGCAGGTGTGCACCAGCGGGTCGTCGCCGAGCGGGCCGACCGCGCGCATCCACACAGCGCTGCGCGGCTCGGCGGTCTCGATCTCGGCGGGAGTCCAGCGCAGCGGCTCGGCGTAGCGAATATCAAAAGCCTGCCGCCGGGCCATCCGCTCCAGCGGTTCAGGGAGTTCGCCCAGATGCTCGCGGATCTCGTCGTCGAGTTTCGGCAGGCCCTCCGGACCGGGCGTGGCGGGCATCGGCAATTGGTGCTCGAATCCAGGTTCCGGCTGATGGAAGGAGGCCGTCAGATTGAAGATGGTCCGGCCCTGCTGTATCGCCACCACCCGCCTGGTGGTGAACGACCGCCCGTCCCGGATCCGCTCGACCTGGTACACGATCGGCACTCCCGGGCGGCCCGGCCGCACGAAGTACGCGTGCAGTGAGTGCACCGGCCGCTGCCCGTCGGTGGTACGCCCGGCGGCGACCAGGGCCTGGCCCGCGACCTGCCCGCCGAACACCCGCTGCAGGAGTTCGTCGGGGCTCTGGCCGCGGTAGATGTTCTCCTCGATCTTCTCGAGGTCCAGCAGGTCCACCAGGCGTTCGGCGGGGTTGCTCATCGATCGTGCTCCTTCATTTGTGCTATCACAGGGTGCCCACATCCGTGAGACGGACCACGGCGCGGCCTTCCTCGTCGGAGGCCGCCAGGTCGATCTCGGCGGAGATGCCCCAGTCGTGGTCGCCGTTCGGATCGGCGAAGACCTGGCGGACCCTCCACAGACCGTGCTCCGGCTCCTCCTCGATCTGGAGCAGCTTGGGGCCGCGGGCGTCAGGGCCGGTGCCCAGCTCCGCGTACTCGTCCCAGTAGGCGTCCATCGCGTCGGCCCAGGTGTTGGCGTCCCAGCCGGCTTCGGAGTCGAGCTCGGCGAGCTCGCTGTACTTCTCCAGCGCGGCCAGCTCGACCCGGCGGAACATGGCGTTGCGCACCAGCACCCGGAAGGCACGGGCGTTGGCGGTGACCGGTTTGACCTGGTCGGCGCGCTCCTGGGCCTCCTCGGCGGTCATCACCTCCGGGTTGGCGAGCTGCTCCCACTCGTCCAGCAGGCTGGAGTCGACCTGGCGCACCAGCTCCCCGAGCCAGGCGATCAGGTCCTGGAGGTCCTCGGACTTCAGATCGTCCGGGACGGTGTGCTCAAGGGCCTTGTAGGCACTGGCGAGGTAGCGCAGGACAATGCCCTCGGTGCGGGCGAGCTCGTAGTGCGAGGTGAACTCGCTGAAGGTCATGGCCCGTTCGTACATGTCGCGGACGACTGACTTGGGGGAGAGCGGATGGTCTCCGACCCACGGGTGGCTCTTGCGGTAGACGCCGTACGCGTGGAAGAGGAGCTCCTCCAGGGGCTTGGCGTAGGAGATGTCCTGCAGCCGCTCCATCCGCTCCTCGTACTCGATGCCGTCGGACTTCATCGCTGCCACGGCCTCACCCCGTGCCTTGTTCTGCTGGGCGGCGAGGATCTGCCGGGGGTCGTCGAGAGTGGACTCCACGACGGAGACCATGTCGAGCGCGTACGACGGCGACTCCTGATCGAGGAGTTCGAACGCGGCCAGCGCGAAGGTGGACAGCGGCTGGTTGAGCGCGAAGTCGGACTGCAGATCTACCGTCAGCCGGACGATCCTGCCCTCCTCGTCGGGTTGGTCGAGGCGCTCCACGACGCCGCCCGCGAGCAGCGAGCGGTAGATGGCGATGGCCCGGCGGATGTGCCGCAGCTGCGCACGGCGGTCCTCGTGGTTGTCCTCCAGCAGGTGCCGCATCGCGTGGAAGGCGTTGCCGGGCCGGGCGATGACCGACAGCAGCATCGCGTGGGTGACCCGGAACCGCGAGGTGAGCGGCTCGGGGTCGGAGGCGATCAGCTTGTCGAATGTGCTCTCGCTCCAGCCGACGAACCCCTCGGGGGCCTTCTTACGGACCACCTTGCGACGCTTCTTCGGGTCGTCCCCCGCCTTGGCGAGAGCCTTCTCGTTCTCGATGACATGCTCGGGCGCCTGCGCGACAACCAGCCCGGAGGTGTCGAACCCGGCCCGACCGGCGCGCCCCGCGATCTGGTGGAACTCACGCGACCGCAGCACCCGCACCCGGTTGCCGTCGTACTTCGCCAGGGCAGTGAACAGCACGGTGCGGATCGGCACGTTGACGCCCACGCCGAGAGTGTCGGTGCCGCAGATGACCTTCAGCAGCCCGGCCTGCGCGAGCTTCTCCACCAGCCGCCGGTACTTCGGCAGCATTCCGGCGTGGTGCACGCCGATGCCGTGCCGGACGTAACGCGAAAGATTGCGGCCAAACTTAGTGGTGAAACGGAAGTTGCCGATGAGTTCCGCGATGGCGTCCTTCTCCGCGCGGGTGCACATGTTGATGCTCATCAGTGCCTGGGCCCGCTCCACCGCCGCTGCCTGGGTGAAGTGCACGATGTAGACCGGCGACTGCCTGGTCTCCAGCAACTCCGTCAGCGTCTCGGTGAGCGGCGTCAGCCGGTACTCGTAACTCAGCGGCACCGGCCGGGTCGCGGACCGGACCACAGTGGTCGGCCGGCCGGTGCGGCGGGTCAGGTCCGCCTCGAAGCGGCTGACGTCACCGAGGGTCGCGGACATCAGCAGGAACTGCGCCTGCGGCAGTTCGAGCAGCGGGATCTGCCAGGCCCATCCGCGGTCCGGCTCCGCGTAGAAGTGGAACTCGTCCATGACGACCTGGCCGACATCGGCGTTCCTGCCGTCCCGGAGCGCGATGGACGCGAGCACCTCCGCGGTGCAGCAGATGACGGGCGCGTCCGGGTTCACCGAGGCGTCGCCGGTGAGCATCCCGACATTCTCGGTGCCGAACATCTTGCACAGGTCGAAGAACTTCTCCGAGACCAGCGCCTTGATCGGAGCGGTGTAGAAGGTGACCTCGTCCCGGGCCAGCGCGGCGAAGTGCGCACCTGCCGCGACCAGGCTCTTTCCCGATCCCGTCGGGGTCGAAAGGATCACGTTCGCCCCCGAGACCACCTCGATCAGCGCCTCCTCCTGAGCGGGGTAGAGCGTGATGCCCCGGTCCTCCGTCCAACTGGCGAAGGCTTCGAAAAGGGCATCTGGGTCGGGCTCGGAAGGCAGCTGATCGATGAGGGTCACCCCACCATCTTGCCTGCCTTACGGCCCCGGAGCGGAACCGGCGGCAAGGATGGTGATCATTCGACGGTAGGGTGTGCCCGCGATCACGCGTCAACCCCGCCTATCGGCGGGTCGGAAGGGGCGGGGCAAGACCATGATGGGACCGGCGCACTCACTCTCCGGAGCAGCGGCATGGCTGGGGGTGGGAGCGGCAGCGGCCGCGCTGAACCACCCGATGCCCTGGCCGACGCTCGTGGTCGGCGCCCTTATCTGCGCGGGTGCCGCACTCGCCCCCGACCTCGACCACAAGGCCGCGACGATCTCCCGCGCCTTCGGGCCGATATCCCGGACGCTGTGCGAGGTCACCGACAAGATCTCCTACGCCACCTACAAGGCGACCCGCAAGGCCGGTGACCCGCGCCGTTCCGGGGGTCACCGCACCCTCACCCACACCTGGGTGTGGGCCGTGCTGCTCGGCACCGGGGCCTCGGCGATCGCCTGGTTCGGCGGCCGCTGGGGAGTGCTGGCCATCCTCTTCATCCACCTCGTGCTGGCCGTCGAGGGACTGCTGTGGCGGCAGGCCCGGATGTCCAGCGACGTGCTGGTCTGGCTGCTCGGAGCGACCGGCGCCTGGATGCTGGCCGACGCGCTGGACTCGTCGAACGGCAAGGGCTGGCTGTTCACCCATCCCGGCCAGCAGTATCTGTGGATAGGGCTGCCGATTGTCCTCGGCTCGATCGTGCACTGCCTCGGCGACGCCCTGACCGTCTCGGGGTGCCCGGTGCTCTGGCCCATTCCGATAGGGCGCAGGCGGTGGTACCCGATCGGGCCGCCGAAGCCGATGCGCTTCCGGGCCGGCAGCTGGGTCGAGATCAAGGTGCTGACCCCGGTCTTCTTCGCCGCCGGCGGGCTGGCCGCGTTGGGTGCCCTCGGCGTGTTCGGCGGCTGAGGCGGCGGGGAGTTGGCGGCGGGGGCGCCTGCGGCGGCCTTCCCCCAGCCCGGCCCTTCCCGAAACCGGGGCTCTGCCCCGGGCCCCTGCGTGCATGTGCGGGGCGGTGGCCGGTGTTGTGCCCACCCTCCCCCCAGGTATCTCCCCCGGCCGAAGGCCGGGGGAGATACCTGGGGGGAGGACCAACCCCCGTGCTAGCCGTGCCAGGAGCGCCACAGGGCCGCGTACGCGCCATCGGCGGCGACCAGTTGGTCGTGGCTGCCGTACTCGCTGATCCGGCCGTCCTCGACCACCGCGATCACATCCGCGTCGTGTGCGGTGTGCAGGCGGTGGGCGATCGCGACCACCGTCCGCCCGTCGAGCACCCGCGCGAGGGACCGCTCCAGATGGCGGGCGGCACGCGGGTCGAGGAGCGAGGTGGCCTCGTCGAGGACGAGGGTGTGCGGGTCGGCCAGGACAAGGCGGGCGAGCGCGATCTGCTGCGCCTGGGCCGGGGTGAGCGCGGTGCCGCCGGAGCCGACCTCGGTGTCGAGCCCGTCGCCGAGGGCGCTGGCCCAGCTGTCGGCGTCGACCGCTCGCAGGGCGTCCCACAGCTGGGTGTCGTCCGCCCCTGTCCTGGCGAGCTGAAGGTTGTCGCGGAGCGTGCCGACGAATACGTGGTGCTCCTGGTTGACCAGCGCCACATGCTCGCGGACCCGCTCCGCGGGCATCCTGGCCAGCTCGGCCCCGCCGAGGGTGACCTCGCCGGCCCGGGGCGCGTAGATCCCGGCCAGCAGCCGCCCGAGCGTCGACTTGCCGGCGCCGGAGGGGCCGACGAGCGCCAGCCGGGTGCCCGGACGGACCCGCAGCGACACCCCGTGCAGCACATCGCTGCCCGCCCGGTACCCGAAGCGCACACCGTCGGCGCGCACATCGCGGCCGTCCGGGACGAGCTGCTCGTCCGAGCCCCCGGTCGCGACCTCGCGGACGCCGACCAGTCGCGCCAGCGACACCTGGGCCACCTGTAGCTCGTCGTACCAGCGCAGGATGAGGTTGACCGGGTCGACGAGCATCTGCGCGTACAGCGCGCTGGTCGTCAGCTCGCCGACGGAAATCCAGCCCTTCAGCGCGAACACCCCGCCGAACATCAGCACCGCCCCGACGATCAGGGTGTGCGTGAGGTTGATCGCCGGGAAGAGCACACTGCGCAGCCACAGCGTGTAGCGCTCCCACGCCACCCACTCGCGGATCCGGGTCCGGGACAGCTCCTCGCGGCGCCCGCCGAGCCGGTGTGCCTCGATGGTGCGCCCGGCGTCGACCGACTCGGCGAGCACTGCCGCCACCGCCGCGTATCCGGCGGCCTCGGAGCGGTACGCCTGCGGGGCACGCCGGAAGTACCAGCGGCAGACGACCACCAGTAGCGGCACCGCCACCAGCACCGCGGGGGCCAGCGGCGGCGCGGTCACGGCGATCGCGCCGAGCAGCAGCCCGCCCCACACCACCGCGATCGCCAGCTGCGGCACCGCCTCGCGCATCGCGTTCGCCAGCCGGTCGATGTCGGTGGTGATCCGGGACAGCAGGTCGCCGGTCCCGGCGCGTTCCAGCACGCCCGGCGGCAGCCCGACCGACCGTATGAGGAAGTCCTCGCGCAGATCGGCCAGCATTCGCTCGCCGAGGATCGCGCCGCGCAGCCGTACCAGCCGTGTGAAGACCGCCTGCACGGCGAGCGCGGCGAGGAACAGCCCCACCACCGGCCCCAGATGGATCTGCCGGACGCCGTCCGACAGATCCTGCACCAGCCGGCCCAGCAGATACGGGCCGACCATCGAGGCGATGACCGCGACCGAGTTGACGGTGACGAGTACCACGAACGCGCCGCGGTGCCGCCGGGCGAGCTCGCCGATGTAGGCACGTACTGTGGCCGGCGAGCCGACCGGCAGGGTGGTGCTCTGCTGCGGCGCGGCCGGATCGTATTGCGGCGGCTTCACGCCGATCATGCGGACTCCTCGACTGGCTTGAGCTCGTATCCGGTCTCACGGGTCACCACGGCGCGGTAGCCGAGGTGGGTGCGGAGCAGTTCCTGGTGCGTGCCGGCGACGGCCGTCGAACCGCCGTCGACGAACACCACCCGGTCGGCCCGGTCCAGGATCAGCGGGCTGGAGGCGAAGACCACCGTGGTGCGGCCGTCCCGCAGAGCCTTGACCCCGTGCGCGATCCGCGCCTCGGTGTGCGAGTCCACGGCGCTCGTCGGCTCGTCGAGGACCAGCACCTGCGGATCCGCGACCAGCGAGCGGGCCAGCGCCAGCCGCTGCCGCTGCCCGCCGGACAGCGACCGCCCGCGCTCGGTGATCCGGGTCCTCATCGGGTCTCCCGAATCATCGACGGACGCCTGCGCGAGCGCGTCGAGGACATCCCCGCACTGGGCCGCGGCCAGCGCCGCCGTCGGCGGGACGTTTCCGGAGGAGGACACATCCAACAGCTCGTGCAGTGTTCCGGACAGCAGCACCGGGTCCTTGTCCTGTACGAGTACGGCGGTCCGCGCCACGTCCAGCGGCAGCCCGTCCAGAGGCGCCCCGCCCAGCAGCACCGACGGATCGCCGTCGGCCCGCCCGGGGCTGTGGCCGCCCAGCCGGTCGGCGAGCCGGCCCGCCGCGTCCGGGTCACCGCACACCACCGCCGTCAGCAGCCCTGCGGGGGCCAGCAGCCCGGTCGCCGGGTCGTACAGGTCCCCGCTCGGCAGCGGGCGGTCGTCGCTGTCCTGTACGGAGTCGGCGCCGCGCTCCAGCGACAGGACCCGTGCCGCGCGCTTGGCCGAGGGCCGGGAGAAGGAATAGGCCATGGCGATCTCCTCGAAGTTCCGCAAGGGGAACATCAGGAAGCCCACCGACCCGTAGACCGTCACCAGTTCGCCGACCGTGATCCGGCCGTCGAGCGCCAGCCGTGCCCCGTACCAGGCCACCCCGACAAGCAGCAGCCCCGGCAGCGCCACCTGTACGGCGCTGATCAGCGCCCACATCCGGGCACTGCGCACCGCCGCCGTACGGACCTCCTGCGAGGCGCGCCGATAGCGGGCCAGGAACAGCTCCTCGCCGCCGATTCCGCGCAGCACGCGCAGCCCCGCCACCGTGTCGCAGGCCAGTTCGGTGGCCTTGCCCGCCTTGTGCCGCTGCTCGTCCGCCCGCCGGGTCGCGTGCGGCAGCAGCGGCAGCACGGCGAGCGCGAGCACCGGGATGGCGACCGCCACCAGGACCCCCAGCGCGGGCTGGTAGACGACCAGCGCGACCGCGACGCCGATGGTCGCGACGGAGGCGGAGGTGAAGCGCGCCAGCGACTCCACGAACCAGCCGATCTTCTCGACGTCGCCCGTGCTCACCGCGACCACCTCGCCGGCCGCCACCCGGCGGGTCAGCACCGAGCCCAGCTCGACGGTCTTGCGGGCGAGCAGCAGCTGCACCCGGGCCGCCGCGGTGATCCAGTTGGTGACGGAGGTGCGGTGCAGCATCGTGTCACCGACCGCGGTCAGGACGCCCAGCGTCAGCATCAGCCCCCCGGCCGCCGCCAGCCGGTCGCCCGAGTGGTCGACGACGGCCTGCACCGCCAGACCGACGGCCGCCGGGAAGGAAGCGACGGCCGCCATGTGGAGCGATCCCCACAGGGCGGCCGTGATCTGCCCGCGTATCTGACATTTCTCCAGCCAGAGCAGGAAACGGAAACCGGACCGGGCATCGGGGACGCCGGGGTCGGTGTGAGGCAGAGCACTAAGCGACATGACGTCCCGTAATGAGCGCTGGGGGCGGGTGGAAGGCGACGTGCAAGAGTCGCGTCAGCCAGGCCCCGAATTCAACCGGTTTTTCCCGCTGCCGAACGGAACGCGCCAACGCCGGCCGCTCGCGCGTACTGCGGGAATGCGAAGATGGGGCCGTTATGGTCAAGACGACTGGGACTCTCCGAACGGCGGCGACAGCCGCAGGGCTGCTGCTGGCCGGGTGCGGCTCCGCGACGGTGAACGGCCGAGCCGGTTCCGGCGAGGGGGAGGACAGGACGGGCCGGGGGGCAGCCGCCTCTTCCGCCTCCCCGGCCTCGGAGAGCCGTGAGATCCCCGGCGTCGGAGCCGCGCTGATTGGCCGGATACCGAGTAATTCACGCCAAGTTGTGGCCGTCTACGGCAAGAGGGCTTCCTCCGCCGACTCTGTCGTCGTCCTCTACACCAAGCACGGCTCGACCTGGAGGCGTGAGCGCGGCTGGGCGGCCCACAACGGCAAGCGCGGCTGGACCACCGACCATCACGAGGACGACAAGAAGAGCCCGGTGGGTGTCTTCACCCTCTCCGACGCGGGCGGCGTACTGGCCGACCCGGGATCCAAGCTCCCCTACCACCGGTCCGCTTCCTTCACCGCCCCGCGCTCCTGGGCCAGGAGCCACTGGCACGACTTCGACCTGGTCATCGCCATCGACTACAACCGCGTCAGGGGCACCGCACCCAACGACCCCACCCGCCCGGAGGGCGAGGCCAAGGGCGGCGGCATCTGGCTCCACATGGACCACGGCAGCGGTACCTCGGCCTGCGTCAGCCAGTCCAGGGCCGACATGGAGTACCTGCTGCGGACCCTGGAGCCGGCCCTGCATCCGGTGATCGTCATGGGGGACAGGACGGATCTGGAAGCCGGAACCTCCGGTAACCGTCCGGGCACTCTGGCGGTCAACGCCGCCGCACGCTTCATCTGGTGACCGGAGGATGCCCCGGCCTTCAGGCCGGGGAGGAATCCGGCTTCCTGCGGAGCGGGGCAGAGGTGGCCGAATCGTCTGCGGGCGATTCGGCGTTCGCCGCGGGAGTGCTGAGGGCGACCTCAAGCAAGTGCAGGATCTCGGAGTTGATGGACCGCCGGTCGGTGCGTGCGCGATCGGTCAGTTGTTGGTGCAGGTCGTCGGGAAGGCGGAGAGCGAAGCGAATCATGACGCTAGGATGACATCATGACGACATCGAAAGAAGTCGGGGACACCGGGCACGCCCGGTATGTCTTTCGGCTCCGCGTGTCGTCCACCGGGCTTGCGGCACTGCTGGGGGAATGGGACCGGTGTCGCTGGGTGTGGAACCAGTGCGTCGCGGAGTCCCGTGCCGCGCACAAGGCTGGGGAGGAATGCGGCCCGGCCCGGCTGGACAAGAAGCTGACCGGCTGGCGCGCCGAGCACGAGTGGCTGCGGCAGGGCGGCAGCGTGCCGCAGCAGCAGATCATCCGGGATTTCGCCAAGTCCCGCGCCAAGGCCGTGAAAGACATCAAGGCCCGGCTGCCGGTCAGGCGGCGGGCGGGGATGCCGAGGTTCAAGAAGAAGGACCTGAGCAACCCGACGCTGAACTACACGCGGCGTGGCTTCCGCCTCAGGGACGGCCGTCTATGCCTGGCCGGGGGCATTGTCATGACGGTGGTGTGGTCGCGGGAGCTTCCCGCGGACCCTACGAGCGTGCGGATCTACCGCGACAGCCTCGGCCACTGGTACGCCTCCTTCGTTGTCAAGACCGAAGCTTGGCCGCTGCCCGGGACCGGGCGGTGCATCGGGATCGACTGGGGTGTGAAGGAGACCGCGACCACCACCAGCGACACCCACGACCTGCCCCATGCCCAGCACGGCAAGAAGGCCGCCGGGAAGCTGGCCGGGTATCAGCGGATGATGGCGCGGCGGAAACCAAAGCGCGGTCAGGCCGCATCAAAGGGCTACTGGAAGGCGAAGCGGCAGGGGGGTGACCTCACCCGACTCCCATGCAGCGTGGGAGTCGGGGCACATCGACTTCTGGAACCGCCTGTGATCGCGCCTTCACCTTGCGATTCATGCAGGTCAGCATCGTCTCCATGGAAAAACCGAAACTTGCCCCCGTGGCCCGGGTATCCGTCGTGCTGTACGTGCGCACCACGCACTGGAGCTACGTTGAGGCGTTCCTCCGCGAGGTCCGGCGGTACGCCGAGTGCCGCCACTGGGATGTGGCCGCCGCTTTCGCCGACACTCACCTGCCTGACGTTCTCGACGATAGGCCCGGTTGGCGTGAGGCACAGGAACTGGTGACGGTTCGCCGCGCGGCGGGCATTGTGACCCGCTATCGGTCGATGGCTGTCTCGGAGTATGAGTATCCGCAGCTGGAGCATTGGCTGGCCGAGCAGGGTGCCTTCCTGACCTGCACGCGGCAAGGCGACTTGGCGGGCGCGTCATGACGGCAACGACGACCAGATCGGTCGAGTGGCTCGCCTCTACCCACCCCAACCCACCGGAGGCACACGCCGGCTGGTACAGGCGACAGACCGTCCTGTTCCCCGCCGGCCACGTCTGGGACGCCGTCGAGCTCCCCGCGACCACCGACAGCACCGCGGGACAGGCCGCATTGCATGAGCTGGGCATCAGCGGACCCGTCGCACACGACCCGCGTCAGCGCATCTACTACGTCCTCGTACCTGCCGGGACCGCCGCCCGCTGGTCCCTGCCCGGGACCCAGTGTCTCGGGAACAGCGGTGACCGTGACCGCTCCGACTGCTGGGTTGGGCTGCCCAGCCCTGCCCGCGTGGCCGGTCCGGGCCAGCACTGGGCCATCCCGCCGGACGGCACCGGTCGGCTCACGAACCCGGAGGAACTGCGCGCCGCGCTCGTCGCACACGCCGCCACCGGCACGCAGCGACAGAACGGTGGCGGCCGATGACCACACTTCCGAAGTTCGAGACGGCCACCCCGCGCCTCACCAGCGCGGTCATCGACGAGGCCATGGCCGGCGGACCGCCAAAGCGCATTGAGGACCTGGAGCGTTTCAACGCTGAACTTCGCGCCCACATCGAGGCGCTGCTGCCTCAGGCCGAAAGGTCCGTTGACGCGCTCTGGCGTGGTGACGTCGTGTGGAGCCGGCGCCGCACCGATCTTGACGCCATCAAGAGGCTGCTAGAAAACGACCTTGGCAATGGGCTCCAGTCGGCCACCCATCACGTCCAGAGCCTCGCCCGCGTCTGCCGCAGGCTCCTCAGCTATACCGGGGGAGACCAGTGAGCGGTTCCCTCGACTTCCACAATCCAGCAGCTCAACGGGGGACAGTTGCACGGCTGGGCATGCTGCCTCTGCGGAAGCGGGCATGGCCGGTGTCCCGGGCTCCGCGTTCCTGGCGCTGTCCGCCACCGCGTCCAGCCTCTCGGTGTCATCCCGGCCGGCGCGGTCGCGCTGCTGCTGGGCGCCGACCGGAGCATGGACCCGATGCGGGTCGTCACCAATCTGCTGGGCGACCGCGTGGCCGTCTTCGTCGTATCACGCTGGAGGGCGCGCTCGATGTGCCGCTGGCGAAGCGGGTGATGGCGGGGGAGCCGGACGCGGAAGCTGACGTTCCGGACAATGAAACCGCGAAGCAAGCTGTTTCCGCAAGTCGTTGAAATATCTTCCACCGCGCCTCTTGCGCAGTGCCCGCCCACGGGGCCACTCTCCTACCCGGAGCTCCCACGGGCGGGAACTCCGCATCTCCCCATGATGGCCCGGCGCGTGGCTGTCCTCGGGGCACCTTTGTGCCCGTCGACAGAAGGAGCCGCTTCATGAGATCCCGTGTACTGCGCGGGGTGCTCGCCGCGCTGCTCGCCGCGACCGGCCTCGTGGCCGCCTCGCAGCAGCAGGCGCAGGCGACGCCACCCGGTAGCAAGGACGTCACGGCCACCCTCTTCGAGTGGAAATACGACTCCGTCGCCAAGGCCTGCACCGACACCCTGGGGCCCGCCGGTTACGGATACGTCGAGGTCTCCCCGGCCCAGGAACACATCCAGGGCTCGCAGTGGTGGACCTCGTACCAGCCGGTCAGCTACAAGATCGCCGGACGGCTCGGTGACAGCACCGCCTACCAGAACATGGTGAACACCTGCCACTCCGCCGGAGTCAAGGTCATCGCCGACGCCGTCATCAACCACATGACAGCCGGCTCCGGCACCGGGACCGGTGGCACCTCGTACACCAAGTACAACTACCCGGGGTACTACCAGGACCAGGACTTCCACTCCTGCCGCACCAGCATCTCCGACTACACCAACCGCGACAACGTCCAGAACTGCGAACTCGTCGGGCTCGCGGACCTGAACACCGGCAGCGACTATGTCCGCTCCACCATCGCGGCCTACCTCAACAACCTCATATCGCTCGGTACCGACGGCTTCCGCATCGACGCCGCCAAGCACATCGCCGCGAGCGACCTCGCCGCCATCAAGGCCAAGCTGACCAATACGTCCATATTCTGGGCTCAGGAGGTCATCTACGGCTCCGGTGAGGCCGTCCAGCCCACCGAGTACACCGGCACCGGCGATGTGGACGCCTTCCAGGGCGCGTTCGACCTCAAGCGCATCTTCAACAGCGAGAAGCTGTCGTACCTCAGCAACTGGGGTGCCTCATGGGGCGCGGGCTATCTGCCCAGCGCCAACGCCCGCACCTTCGTCGACAACTGGGACACCGAGCGCAACGGCTCGACGCTCAACTACAAGTACGGCGCCACCTACACCCTCGCCAACGTCTACATGCTGGCCTGGCCCTACGGCTCGCCGAACGTCTACTCCGGCTACGAGTTCTCCGACAACGACTCGGGCCCCCCGAACGGCGGCACCGTCAACGCCTGCTACAGCGACGGCTGGAAGTGCCAGCACGCCTGGCCGCAGATCGCCGGCATGGTGGGCTTCCGCAACGCCGTCTCCGGCACCTCGGTGACCAACTGGTGGGACAACGGCAACAACGCGATCGCGTTCGGCCGCGGCAGCAAGGGCTTTGTCGCGATCAACCACGAGAGCAGCTCGCTCACCCAGACGTTCACGACTTCGCTGCCCGCCGGCACCTACTGCGATGTGCAGCACAGCGGCACCAGCTACACCGTCGGCTCCGACAGCAAGTTCACCGCCACCATCGGCTCCAACGACGCCGTCGCACTCTACGCCGGGGCCACCTGCAACAGCAGCGGCTCCGGCACCTCCGCGTCGGGGGCGTCCTTCGCGGTGAACGCCACCACCGTCCTGGGCCAGAACATCTATGTCGCCGGCAACAACAACACCCTCGGCAACTGGGACACCGGTAAGGCTCTGCTGCTCTCCTCGGCCGCCTACCCGGTGTGGAAACTCGATGTGCCGATGAGCGCCGGTACCGCGTTCGAGTACAAGTACATCAAGAAGGACGGCAGCGGAAACGTGACCTGGGAAACCGGGTCCAACCGCACCGCCACAGTCCCCTCCAGCGGCAAGGTGACGGTCAGCGACACATGGCGCAGCTAGCACGCCGCTAGGGCACCGCGAGGCGCCGGCCCGTCAGCCGATCTTCAGCGCCAGTACGGGGCAGGCCGCTGCCGCCTTCCGCGCACGCTTGACCGTGCGGGGCGGCAGCGGTCTGCCGTCGGCCAGCGGATAGCCCCACTCGTCGAGGGTGATGTGCTCCGGCAGCAGCTCGGCGCAGAGGCCGTGCCCGACGCATCCGGTCCAGTCGATGTCGATCCGCGGGGCGGCCTGCGTCGCCATGGCTCGCGTGTCCATCGTCAGTACTCCTCTGCCGGTACGGGCAGTAGCGGCGCGCCGCCGGCGCCCCGGCAGTAGCCGCGGCCGTGCTCGTCGATCTCGCCGGCGAAGACGGTCAGCGCGCTGCGCACCAGCCGTACGGTGCCGTCGGGGTGGTGGCAGGCCCCACGTCCCTCGACCAGTCCCGCCCAGCGGGCGATGTCATCACGGACCGCATCGCCACCGGGTCCCCGTTCGGCGAGGGTGGAGAAGGCCGCCGCGATGCGCGGCAGCCCGTTGAGGCAGGGCCCGCACTGTCCCGCGGACTGCAGGGCCAGATAGCGCAGCACCCGCGCCGTCTCGACAAGCCCGCACCGGTCGGCGGGGAGCGCGGCCAGTACACCCGCGCCGGGTGAACCGAGGTCGGCCGCCGAGAGCCGCAGCCCCGCAGCCTGCCCGGCGGGGATCCAGATGCCGTGATACCCGCCGACCAGGACCGCCTGGACGCCGCTGTCCAACGGCACCAACTGCCGCAGCGGGGTACCGAACGCCGCCTCGGTCACCCAGGGGCGGTGACCGGCCGCATGGACGGTGCAGAGCATGCTTCCCGGCTCGTCCTCCGTACCGGCGCTGCGGAACCAGGCAGCGCCGTAACGGGCGATCAGGGCCAGATGAGCCAGCGTCTCGGCGTTCTGCACCAGGGTCGGTGCCCGGCCGACGCCGCGCTCGCGCACTGGCGGCCGTTGGTAGCGGGGGAGTGCCGGGCGGCCGGACAGGTGCTCGGCGAGCGCCGACGACTGGCCGGACAGGAACCGCCGGGGGACCTCGGTCAGCCGTACGGGGAGCAGATCGGCACCGTGTTCCGCGCGCTTGGCGATGGCCGCCGTCAGCGGGGCGCGCAGCCCGGTCCCGGCCTCGATGGCGAGATGTGCCTCGCCCGCACCGACGGCCTCGGCGGCTAGTTGCAGGCCGTCCAGCACCAGATGCGGGGCGTCGCGCAGCAGTGTCTTGTCCTTGAAGCTGGCGGGCTCGCCCTCGGCCCCGTTGGCGACGGCGACCGGCGTCCGGCCGGTGCGCCGCCCGGCCTCGGCGACCGAGATCAGCTTGCGGTGGGTGGGGAAGGCCGCACCGCCGTGACCGGCCAGGCCCGCGTCCCGCACCTCCGTGACGACGTGCTGGGGGGACCCGTACGGCGGGACACCGTACCGGGCAATGTGTGCCGACAGGCCGACGGGACCGGTGCCCGGCGGCGGGAGCAGGCGGAACGGGGCGGCGGCGTCGGCCGGCCGGGATGACGTCGTGCGGGTCGTGCTGATGGCGGGCATGGGGTCAGGCTCCTGTTCGGGGCGTACGGGCGGACCCGCCCGGCGCGGAAACGGCGGGGACGCGGTCCCGGGCGGTGGCGGCGGCCAGGATCGTGGCGGGCTGCTGCTCCTGCGAGTCGCGTACGCCCTTCATGACACGTACGCCGACGGCCACGGCGACCGCCGCGACACAGCCCATCGTCAGCCAGAGCGCCCAGCCGGCTCCGGCGTCCGTGCCGATCCCGATGCCGTGCGCCACGGCGACCGGCCAGGACGCGTACGCGAGCCAGTGCACCGCCCGCCAGATCCGGCGCCCCAGGCGGACCCGGACCAGGCTGGTGACCGTCACCGCGAGCATCAGGTCGAACGCCACGGTGCCGAGCCCGGTCCAGAGCGGCTGGTAGCCGGAGACAAAGGGCACCAGCGCATCGGTGAGGCCGATCGAGACGTACGAGTCCGCGGCCGCGGTCACGATGTGCGCCGCCAGGAACGCCACCGCCGTCAGCGAGATATCGCGGTGCAGCCAGACCGTGCCGAAGCGCGGCAGACCCGGCAGCCGCCCGCGCAGCCGCACCGCGATGCCGAGCAGCATGACGAGGGTGAACAGCACCAGACAGACGACTCCGGTGGCCCGGTTGAGGTACCACAGGACGGGGGAGTCGTTCATGCCGCTTCTTCCTTGTCTTTCCGCTCCTGCGGCCAGCCGGTGGTGCGAACGACCGAGCCGTCCGTGGCGACCAGCCGGGCCGGCAGCCGCAGCCGCTCCAGCCAGTTGTACGCGGCCGCTGCGCGTACCAGTGCCGCCGTGCTGGCGGTATTGGCGTCCGCGCAGGTCGCGGCGGCGACCGTGACGGTGCGCCAGGGGGTTCGCACCGGCCGGCCGGTGCGCGGGTCGACGATGTGGTGCATCTCCTGGCCGCCACGCCGCCAGCGGCGGGCGGAGGTGCCCGAGGTGGCGAGCCCGCCCTCGCGGATGGCGACCGTGGTGTCCGGCCCGGTGGCCGGTTCGTCGGGGTGTCCGGTGATGTCCTGCACCCGGATCCGCCAGCCGCCCTCCGGCGGTTTCCCGGCGACGGCGGTATCGCCGCCCAGACTGACCAGTACCCCGCAGCCGGACGCCGCCGCCAGCATCTGTGCGGCCCGGTCGGCGGCCCACGCCTTCGCGGTCGCGCCGAGGTCGAGGCGGGTGCCGGGCGGCATGGTGACGGTGCCGGCGGCGCGGTCGAGCCGGACCCGGCGCCAGCCGGGCACCGGCCGCACCGTCAGCCGGACCGGGCGGCCGTCGCGGTGCACCAGCGTGAAGTCCCGGTCGTAACCGAGTTCGTTCATCGCCGAGCCCACCGTCGGATCGACATCGCCGTCGGTCGCCTCGGCGGCGCGCAGCGCGACCGACAGCGCCTCGCCGAGCAGCGCCCCGATCGGCGTCGTCCGGCCCCCGGCGGTGTCGAGCGAGGCCAGTTCGGAGTCGGACCGGAATCGGCTGCAGGTGGCGTCGATCGTCGCGAGGTCCTTCTCCAGCAGCCAGCGGCACGCTTCGAGGTGGTCGGGATCTGTCACGACGAGCCGGGCGTCGCAGCCGAGGGCGCGGAAGTCGGCCGCGGCGAGAGCGCGCATCAGGAGCTCCCCGAGGTCGAGTCGCTGGACCCCGAGTCTGCGGCGGTGGGGGCCGAGGCCGGGGCCTGCAGGTTGGAGCTGGTCCCGGTATTCGCAGTGCTGCTGCTGGGCGTCGGCTCGGAGGCGTTCTCAAGAGCGCCGACCATGGTCCAGACACCCACGATTCCGGCCACCGCCACGGCGGCGGTCACCCCCCTCGTGCGTGTCGCCCCTCTCCGTATATCCCGGTGTCCCACAACGTGCTCCCTCGGTTGGCAGTAACACCTACCGTCGGGGAAATTTGTGAGAAGGTTGTGAGGTACCAATGATGTCTGGCTGAGCTTTCCTCAGGTCGGGCCCTTGTCCACCCCGCAGCGCGCCACGTCGAGTTGCTCCAGGAGTGCGCTCAACGCCTCCCGCTGATCCCCTGACAGGGGAGCCAGCAGCTCTTCCGCGGCCTCGCGCCGCGCCTGCCACAGCCGCGCGAGCACCTCCTGGCCTGCCTCTGTGAGGGTGACTCGGACCACCCGCCGATTGGCCGGATCCTGACTGCGGCGGGCCAGGCCCGCGACCTCCAGGGCGTCCACCAGCGTGGTGACCGAGCGCGGCACCACATCGAGGCGCTCGGCCAGATCCGCCATCCTGGGCGGCTGCTCGGCGTGCGCCTCGGCATGGGCCAGGATCTGCAGCACACGCGCCTGCGTCGGGGTGATCCCAAGCGGCGTGAGCCGCCGGACATGGCCCTTGCGCAGCCGTTTGGTGAGGCGTAGCAGCTGGTCGGCGAGTCGGCCAGTGGTCTCGGCGGTGTCGGTGGCCATACCGCGACCTTATCAGGATCTAGCTCATTGTGAGTATAGGTAACAATGAACTATGCTCTGCTACGTCGCTCCAACCCTCAAGGCCCCCGAAGGAGCCCATGCACCCCCGAGAACCACGGTGGACGCCACCGCCCAAGGACCCCGACAACCCCGCTGACGTACGCCGCGTCCTGCGCCTCTTCCGCCCCTACCGGGGCCGGCTGGCCTTCGTAGGACTGCTGGTCGCCGCAGCCTCACTCGTCACCATCGCCTCGCCGTTCCTGCTCCGCGCGATCCTCGACACCGCGCTTCCGGAGCGCCGCACCGGACTGCTCAGCCTGCTTGCCCTCGGCATGATCGCCACCGCTGTCCTCAACAGCGTCTTCGGCGTCCTGCAGACGCTGATCTCCACCACCGTCGGCCAGCGCGTCATGCACGACCTGCGGACCTCCGTCTACGCCCAACTGCAACGGATGTCGCTCGCCTTCTTCACCCGCACCCGCACCGGCGAGGTGCAGTCCCGCATCGCCAACGACATCGGCGGCATGCAGGCCACCGTCACCTCCACCGCGACCTCGCTGGTCTCCAACCTCACCAGCGTCATCGCCTCCGTCGTCGCCATGCTCGCCCTCGACTGGCGGCTCACGATCGTCTCGCTGCTCCTGCTCCCGCTGTTCGTGTGGATCAGCCGCAAGGTCGGTGCCGAACGCAAGAGGATCACCACCAAGCGGCAGAAGCAGATGGCCGCGATGTCCGCGATCGTCACCGAGTCGCTCTCCGTCAGCGGCATCCTCCTCGGCCGCACCATGGGCCGCGCCGACTCGCTCACCGCGTCCTTCGCCGAGGAGTCCGAACAGCTCGTCGACCTCGAGGTCCGCTCCAACATGGCCGGACGCTGGCGGATGTCCGTCATCGGGATCGTCATGGCCGCCATGCCCGCCCTCATCTACTGGGCCGCGGGCATCTCCCTCGACGCGGGCGGGCCCGCCGTCAGCACCGGCACCCTCGTCGCCTTCGTATCGCTCCAGCAGGGCCTGCTCCGGCCCACGGTCCAACTGCTCTCCACCGGTGTGGAGGTGCAGAGCTCCCTCGCACTCTTCCAGCGCATCTTCGAATACCTCGACCTGCCCGTCGACATCACCGAACGCGCCGACCCCGTCCGTCTGGAACGCGCCCGCGGGGACGTCCGCTTCGAGGACGTGCGCTTCTCGTACGACCCGCTCTCCAAAGCCCCTACGCTCGACAGCATCAACCTGACCGTCCCGGCCGGCGGCAGTCTCGCCGTCGTAGGCGCCACCGGTTCCGGCAAGAGCACCCTCAGCTACCTGGTGCCGCGGCTGTACGACGTCACCGGCGGCCGGGTCACTCTGGACGGCATCGACGTACGTGACCTGGCCTTCGACACCCTCGCCGAATCCATCGGCGTCGTCTCCCAGGAGACCTACCTCTTCCACGCCTCCGTCGCCGAGAACCTCCGCTTCGCCAAACCCGACGCCACCGACGACGAACTGGCCGACGCCGCCAGGGCCGCGCAGATCCACGACCACATCACCAGCCTCCCCGACGGCTACGACACGCTCGTCGGCGAACGCGGCTACCGCTTCTCCGGCGGTGAGAAGCAGCGCCTCGCGATCGCCCGCACCATCCTGCGGGACCCGCCCGTCCTGATCCTCGACGAAGCCACCAGCGCCCTCGACACCCGCACCGAACTCGCCGTCCAGGAAGCCATCGACTCCCTCTCCGCCGGCCGTACGACCATCACCATCGCCCACCGGCTCTCCACCGTCCGCGACGCCGACCAGATCGTCGTCCTCGACCACGGCCGGATCGCCGAACGCGGCACCCACGACGAACTCCTGGCACTGGACGGCCGGTACACCGCCCTCGTACGCCGCGACGCCCAGCTCACGCCCGTAGTCTGAACCCCATGCCAGCACCTGATCGCTCCGCCCGGCTCCTGGCGGGTCTGCTCGCCGGCGCCGGGGTCGCGCACTTCCTGGCCCCGCGCCCGTTCGACGCCATCGTCCCCCGGGTCCTGCCAGGATCCCCGCGTACGTGGACATACCTCAGCGGCGCGGCGGAGCTGGTCGTCGCCGCGGCTGTCGCCCAGCCCCGCACCCGCCGGGCGGGCGGCGCCCTTGCCGCGGTCCTGTTCACCGCGGTCCTTCCCGCGAACTTCCGGATGGCGGTGGACTGGCGGAGCCGCCCGGCCCCGCTCAGGGCCGTCGCGTACGCCCGTCTCCCGCTCCAGGTGCCGCTGGTGCTGTGGGGGCTGCGGGTCGCCCGCGGCGGGCCTCTCCCCTGACTTTCCCCCAGCTACCTCCCCCAGCCTTCGGCCGGGAGGTGCCCCCAGGAGGTGCCCCCACCTTCCCGAAACCAGGGCTCCGCCCGGGCCCCGGTGTTCATGCGCGGGCCGGTGGTCGGCGTTGTGCCCGCCCTCCCCCATAGCCTCAAGGGCATGGGAGGTGCCCCTATCGCCCTGCGGCACGCCTGCCTACAACGCCATGACAGTTCAGCCCGTCCGGCGTTTGAAGGACCCGGGGGGGTCCCCCCGCCCGCAGGGCGTAGGGGGCGGGTCCGGGGGCGGAGCCCCCGGTTAAGAGGCCGCGCGAATAGGTGGGGCGGCGTCGCGCGCCGATGGGCGGCGCCTGGCGGCGTTGTCGTCGGTCGACGACGCTCCGCGTCGCCTCCCTCCTCCGCCTTGCCAGACTTGCCCCTCGCCCCGCTCCTTCCTCCACCCCACCTATTCGCGCGGCCCCTAAGGGAAGGGGCGGGGAGGGGAGAGCGCCGCAGGCGCCCCAGCAGGCGCCGGGGCTGTCAGTGGTCGCGTCTAGTGTCGGAACATGACCGTTCCGACGAGCCCCCTGATTGCCGTGGCCGCAGACCCCGCAGGGTCCGGCGGCCGACTGCGACCGCTCGCCGAGGACGGCAGTCCCGCAGGGCCGCCCGAGCATGCCGCCGACCTCGCGGCTGCCCTCGCAGAGCGGGAGCTGGGGCAGCGGCAGCCGCCGCGCTGGGTCTGGGCGGCCACGGACGAGCTGTACCCCCGGCTGCTCGACCATCTCCCGGCCAGGCTCGCCCGCTGCCACGACCTCAAGCTCACCGAGGCACTGCTCCTGGCCCACGACGAGCAGTACGGTCAGCCCCGGACGCTCGGTGCGGCCTGGGCACGGCTCCATGGCCTGCCGGTGCCCGCCGACCCGTCGGAGGGCTCAGCCGACGACCAGCCGGTGCTCTTCGCAGCCGACCGGCAGCGGCTGCCTCCCGAGACGGATCCGCTGGAGGCGGTGGTCGCGGTCCATGCCGAACAGCAGCGCCGCATTGCGCTCGTGGACCATCCCGAACGGATGCGCCTGCTGTGCGCGGCGGAGTCCGCGGGCTCCTTGGCGGCGGCCGAGATGGGTTACGACGGTCTGCCATGGAGCGCGGCCGTCCACGACGAGCTGCTCACCGGCCTGCTCGGACCCCGCCCGGCCGGCGGCGTCCGGCCGAAGCTGCTGGCCGAACTGGCCAGGCAGGTCCAGGAGGCGCTCGGCCGCCCGGTCAACCCCGACTCGCCCGCCCAGGTCCTGCAGGCCTTCGCCCAGGCCGGGGTGCAGCTGGCCTCCACCCGCTCCTGGGTGCTGCGCGAGGTGAACCACCCGGCGGCGGCACTGCTGCTGCGCTACAAGGAGCTGTCCCGGATCCACACGGCCAATGGCTGGGCGTGGCGCGAGCAGTGGGTACGCGGCGGCAGATTCCGCCCGGAGTATGTGGTCGGCGGTGTCGTCTCCGGCCGCTGGGCGACCCGTGGCGGCGGTGCGTTGCAGATCCCCCGGCTGCTGCGCTCCGCCGTGGTCGCCGATCCCGGGCACCGGCTGGTCGTCGCCGACGCGGGACAGCTGGAACCCCGTGTGCTGGCCGCCCTGTCCGGCGACCCGGGCCTGGTCAGGGCGGCAGCCGAGGGTGACCTGTATGCGGGCATGGCCCGCACCGCCTTCGACGGTGACCGGCAGCGCGCCAAGCTCGGCCTGCTCGGCGCGATGTACGGGCAGACGAGCGGGGAGGTGGGCCCGCTGCTCAATGTGCTGCGCCGCCGTTTCCCGGACGCGATGGGGCTGGTCGAGTCGGCCGCCCGCACCGGCGAACAAGGCGGAGTCGTCCGCTCCCGGCTGGGCCGTACATCCCCTGGCTGGGAGGCGTCCGAGGGCGAGAATCCCTCGGACGCCCGGGCCCGTGGCAGGTTCACCCGTAACTTCGTCATCCAGGCCAGCGCCGCGGACTGGGCGCTGGCGCTGCTGGCCGCGCTGCGGCGCAGGCTCGCCGGGCTGGACGGCGCGCCGCGGCTGGTCTTCTTCCAGCACGACGAGGTTGTCGTCCACGCCCCCGCCGAGACGGTGCCGGCGGTCGAACAGGCAGTGACCCAGGCCGCGGAGGAAGCCCGCGGCCTGGTCTTCGGCCCCACCCCCGTACCGTTCCCGCTGGAGAGCCATGCGGTCGCGTGCTATGCGGAGGCCAAGTGAGATCAGAGCCCGCCGGTGTAGGCGAAAGCCTTCGGGGTGCCGGACGCCGCGTCGGAGGGGATGCCCGGGGTCGCGTTGTTGAGGAGCCAGTTCGCCACGGCCGGGGTGGACTTGTCCCCGAAGGTGTCCTTGTAGAGCGCCGCGATGCCCGCGACGTGCGGCGACGCCATGGAGGTGCCGCTCAGGTCCGCGTACCCACCGCCCAGATAGGCGGAGTGGATGGCCACACCGGGGGCGTTGATGTCCACACAGCTGCCCCAGTTGCTGAAGGACGCCTTGCGGTCCAACTGGTCGGTGGCGGCCACGGTGAACGCCCCGCGGGCGCTGGCCGGCGAGGTGAGGCAGGAGTTGGCATTGCTGTTGCCGGCCGCGACGGCCAGGAACACACCCTTGTCTGCCAGGGCGTTGAGGCTGGTGTTCACGGCGTTGGAGTAGGGGCCGCCCAGCGACAGGTTGGCGACGGCCGGCTTCTTGGCGTTGGCGGTCACCCAGTCGATCCCGGCGATGATGGTCGAGTTGGCGCTCTCTCCGGTGCAGTCGAAGACCCGGACCGCGACCAGCTTGGTCTTCTTGGCCACCCCGGTGGTGGCGCCGCCGACGGTGCCGGCCACATGAGTGCCGTGGCCGTTGCAGTCCACGCCGTTGCGTCCGTCGTGGATCTGGTCGGAGCCGAGCACCGCGCGCCCGCCGAACTCCGGGTGGGAGAACTCGATGCCGCTGTCGATGATGTAAGAGGTGACTGAGTGACCGTCCGCCTTGACCTGTGTGACGGGGCCGCTCAGCCGGCGCTCGGCGATCCGCTCCAGGCCCCACGAGGTGGCGGAGGCCCGGCCGGCTGTCGCCGGCTGCGGCGCTGCCCGCTCGCCGGGGGAGACCTGGACGCGCCGGTCCTGCTCGACTTCGGAGACGAGAGCGCTCTGCCGCAGCAGGGCGACCTGCGACTGGGTGAGCTGTGCGGCGAAGCCGAACATCGCGCTGCCGTAGACGTACAGCGGCTTGATCTTGAAATTACCGGCGAAGATCGAGACGCCCCCAGCGGGAATGGACTGAAGGGTGACCAGGTACTGGCCCGGGATGCCATCGTCCGTCGCCAGCCGCAGGGGCGCCGGACTGGTGCGTTTCGCCGCCGCGGCAGCACCCGGCTCCGCGGAGGCGGTGGGCAGGGCGACGGCGGGGACGAGCGCGGCCAGGGCGGCGACGGCCGACAAGCGCCAGGACATGCGCATGGGGGACTCCTTGACGGAATGCGACGGGCCCCCCCTTCAGGTCCATGCCTATCAGCCGTCAGGACAGCCTGGCGCGCCCGGATACTCCATCAGAGATCTTGGACGACGAGGACAACCTCCAGGGTGCGCGGGCCGTGTACCCCCTCCACCCGGTCCAGTTCGATGTCGCTGGTCGCCGACGGGCCGGAGATCCAGGTGAGCGGCCGGGCGGGGTCCAGCCGCTCCAGGGACTGCGGCACCGAGTCCACCACCTGCTCCGGCACCCGGACGACGCAGATGTGGTGGTCGGGCACGAGAGTGATCCGCCTGCGGCCCTGGTCCGGCCCGGCGTCCAGGACGATGGTGCCGGTCTCGGCGATCGCGACCGCGCAGCCGGTGACGACGCTGTCCACGGCGTCCAGCTCGTACGGCGTCAGGGCGGGGGAGTCCGCGACCCGTCCGACCTCGGGTGCGGCGGACAGCCATGACCCGGGCAGGCCGGTCGGGACGACGACGGTGCGCGCCTTGCGGTCGGCCAGCACCGCGGCGATTCGGGCGGGCAGCTCCGCGGCGGTGGTGCGGTGCACGATGGCGCGGTAGTCGGCGAGGTTCTCGGCGAGCAGGTCGGCGCTCTCCTCAGGCGTACGCGCACCATGGACCCGTAGATAGTCGCGCTCGACCGGGACATCACCGGGGGTCTCGCCCCGGGGCACATCTGCCAGCGCGCGGCGGATCCGGCCCAGGATCTGGTCTCGGGTGCTCACTTGGGATTCTCCTCGCGGGTGCGCTGCCACCAGTCACGGAAGGACTCGGCCGGCACGGTGGGGATGTCGCGGGTCTCCGACCAGGCCCTTCCCGGCCCCGGAAGACGCTTGGGGTGCAGGCGGCGGGTGCGGGACGCCAGACGCTGGCCGGTGCGCAGCGCGGCCGGATGGTCCAGCGCCCAGCGGGCGGCGCGCATCGCCGCGCGTTCGGCGGCATGGCCCTTGGCGGGCTTGATGATCGTCCTGTTGCCGTGGATCGTCACCTCACCGCCCTCCACGACCCGCTCCCGCAGATGGACCAGGACTTCCGGGATGTCGATCGCGACCGGGCACACCTCGTAGCACGCGCCGCACAAGGACGAGGCATAGGGCAGCGAGGCGTCCAGCTCGCTCTGGATGCCGCGCAGTTGCGGGGTGAGGATGGCGCCGATCGGGCCCGGGTAGGCGGAGCCGTAGGCGTGGCCGCCGGCCCGCTCGTAGACCGGGCAGACGTTGAGGCAGGCCGAGCAGCGGATGCAGCGCAGCGCCTGACGGCCGATGGTGTCGGCGAGGGTGTCCGTGCGGCCGTTGTCGATGAGCACCAGGTGGAAGGTCTGAGGGCCGTCGGCATCCGTGGTGCCCGTCCACATCGAGGTGTACGGGTTCATCCGCTCGGCGGTGGACGAGCGGGGCAGCAACTGCAGGAACACCTCCAGGTCCTGCCAGCTGGGCACGATCTTCTCGATGCCGACGACGGAGATCAGCGTCTCGGGCAGGGTCAGGCACATCCGGCCATTGCCCTCGGATTCCACGACCACCAGCGTGCCGGTCTCGGCGACCATGAAGTTCGCCCCGGAGATCCCCACCTTCGCCCGCAGGAACTTCTCCCGAAGATGCAGCCGCGCCGCATCCGCGAGCTCCGCCGGACGGTCCGTCAGTCCTTCGGGCGCGGGACGGCCCCACTTGCCCATGGCGTCATTGAAGATGTCCCGGATTTCCGAGCGGTTGCGGTGGATCGCCGGGACCAGGATGTGGGAGGGCAGGTCGTCGCCGAGCTGCACGATCAGCTCGGCCAGGTCGGTCTCATACGCGGTGATCCCCGCCTCGGCCAGGGCGTCGTTGAGGCCGATCTCCTGCGTGGCCATCGACTTTACCTTGACGACCTCCGTCTCACCCGTCATCCGCACGAGTTCGGTGACGATCGCGTTCGCCTCTTCCGCGTCCGCCGCCCAGTGCACATGGCCGCCGGCGGCCACGACCGCAGCCTCCGTCTGTTCCAGGTAGCGGTCCAGGTGGCGCAGCGCACGGTCCTTGATGGCGGCACCGGCCGCCCGCAGCTGCGCCCAGTCCTCCAGCTCGGCGACGGCCTTGGCGCGCTTGTCGCGGATGGTGTGGGTGGCATGGGTGAGATTGGCACGCATTCGGGTGTTCTGCGTGGATTTGTTCGCCGCCTCGGGGAAGGCGGGCATGCCCAGATAGGTGCCGCTCATCGGACGCCTTCCAGCGGGTAGGGGTGCTCCTCGGTGGCGGCCAGGATCTCGGCGAGATGGAGTGGCTGGGTCACCGATCCGAGCCGGGTGAGGGTGCCGCCGATGTGCATCAGACAGGAGTTGTCGACCGTGCACACCGCGGCGGCGCCGGTTTCGCCGATGTGCCGGGCCTTGTCCGCGCCCATGGCCGCGGATACGGCGGCGTTCTTGACCGCGAAGGTGCCACCGAAGCCGCAGCACTCCTCCGCGCCCGGCAGCTCGACCAGCTCAAGGCCCTTCACATGGCTGAGAAGTTCCAACGGCCGCCGCCCCAAACCCAGCATCCGCAGTCCGTGACAGGTCGGATGATAGGTGACGGTGTGCGGGAAGTACGCCCCGACATCCGTCACCTTCAGCACGTCCACCAGGAACTCGGTCAGCTCATATGTCCGGGGGACCACGCTCTCCGCGATCGCGGTGAGCGAGCCGCCGCGTCCTTCCGCCGCCGCCTTCGCTCCGATCCGCGGATAGTTGTCGCGCACCATCGCCACGCACGAGCCGGACGGCGTAACGATGTAGTCGTAGCCCTCGAAAGCCCGGGCGTACCGCCGTACCAGCGGCTCCGTCTCGTGCCGGTAGCCGGTGTTGAACTGTGCCTGCCCGCAGCAGGTTTGCGCCGCCGGAAAGTCGACCTCCACCCCCAGCCGCTCCAGCAGGGTCACGACCGCCCGCCCCGTATCGGGGTACAGCGTGTCGTTCACACACGTAACAAAGAGCGCTACGCGCATGTCGCCTCCTTTCCGCCCGCGATCCGGGCGGCTGCCAGGTCCCACGAGTTGCGGTCGTCCGACGGCTCATACTGCCTCAGCGGCTGGGTTCTGTGAAGCAGAGATCGGATGTCTGAGAGGCTACCGGACACCGCGCCGGCCGCTCGCGCCTGTACGAGTACGTTGCCCAGCGCCGCCGCCTCGGCCGGCCCGGCCACCACCGGCAGCCCGCACGCGTCCGCCGTCAGCCGGCACAGCAGCTCGTTGTGCGCGCCTCCGCCGACGATGTGCACCACATCCACCTCCCGGCCCGACAGCCGCTGCGCGTCCTCGACGGCACTGCGGTGGGCCAGCGCGAGCGAGTCCAGGACGCAGCGGACGGTCTCGGCCGCGTCGCGCGGCACCGGCTGGCCCGTGCGGCGGCAGGCTTCGGCGATACGGCCGGGCATTCCGCCCGGCGCGATGAACGCGGAGTCGCCCGCGTCGACCACCGACCGCAGGGGTACCGCCACGGCGGCACCCCTCAGCAGACGGTCCAGGTCGTGGCCGAGCCCCTCGGCCTCCCAGTCGCGCAGGCATTCCTGGAGGATCCACAGGCCCATGATGTTCCGCAGAAAGCGGACCGTGCCGTCGACACCCAGCTCATTGGTGAAGTTCGCGCGTCTGCTCTCCTCGGTGAGGACGGGCGTGTCCAGCTCGATCCCGGCGAGCGACCAGGTGCCCGTACAGATGTACGCGAACCGGCTGCCCGTACGCGCCGGTACCCCGGCAACGGCCGAGGCGGTGTCGTGCGATCCGACGGCGGTCACCGGGACGGGTCCGGTCAGCCCGGTCTCGGCGAGGACTTCGGGCAGCAGCTCTCCGGCGGGGTCCCCCGGGCGGCGCAGCGGCGGGAACAGCGACAGGTCGATGCCGAGCGCGTCGGCGACCGTCACCGACCAGTCGCCGGTACGCGGATCGATCAGCTGAGTGGTCGAGGCATTGGTCAGTTCTGTCCCGGCCACCCCGGTCAGCCAGTACGACACCAGGTCGGGGATGAGCAGCAGCCGCCGGGCCGCGGTGAGTTGCGGGGTGCCCTGCGCTGCCGCCAGTTGGTAGACCGTGTTGAACGGCAGGTACTGCAGGCCGGTCGCCGCGTACAACCGCTCGGGCGGCAGGATCGCCGCGACCTTGGCCGCCACGCCCTCGGTGCGGGCGTCGCGGTAGTGCACGGGGTTGCCGAGCAGCGCGCCGGACGCGTCGAGCAGTCCGTAGTCGACCGCCCAGGTGTCAATACCGACCGACGTCACCGGTCCGGCGGCCCGCAGACCGTCCAGCACGCCCCGGTACAGCCCGAGCATGTCCCAGTGCAGCGTCCGGCCCACCCGGACCGGGCGGTTGGGAAAGCGGTGCACCTCCTCGAGGTCCAGAGCGCCGGCGGCGAGCCGGCCGACTATGACGCGTCCGCTGGACGCGCCCAGATCCACTGCCGCGAACGCGGCCGGGGAGGCGGGAGTGGGGGCGGCGGTGGAACGCGGGGCGGTGGAAGTCACGTCGAGTACCTCGGTGGTGCGGGCAGCGATGCGGGCAGAAGCGATGGGCGGAGCCGACCGGTGGCGACCGCACGGCGGCCTCCGGGGCCGGACGCCGCCGTGCTTGGTGCGGTGTGGCCGCCACCTGCGATTGATCCCTGCCAGGCGGACCATGGCGCGACCGCAGTCCGGTCCGCCGGACAGGAGCTGGTGCCGGCCCGGCGGAGCTCCGGCGGGTTGCGGTGGATTCCACGCCGTCCCTCAGCCTGGCGGCTGGGAGGCGCCCGGCGCCGGGCCGTCGGGGCACCGTCCCTGGCATCGTGGGCCGCGATCTGCGACCGCGGCCCTTCCGGCGGTTCGTCCCGGCGGCGGGATCGCCCGCCGCCGGGACGGCGAGCAGCCACGGAGGCGCGGCATGGCGGTCCGGCACCGCTGCCGCCGCTGCCGCGAAGACCGCCCGGGCAGGCGTCACCGCAGGAACGCCGCCGCGACCCCGGCGTCGACCGGGACATGCAGGCCGGTCGTGTGCGTCAGATCGCCGCCCGTCAGGGCGAAGACCGCGTTCGCCACGTGCTCGGGCAGCACCTCGCGCTTGAGCAGGGTGCGCTGGGCGTAGAACTCGCCGAGCTTCTCCTCCTCCACCCCGTAGACCGCGGCACGCTTGGCGCCCCAGCCGGCCGCGAAGATCCCGGAGCCGCGCACCACCCCGTCGGGGTTGATGCCGTTGACCCGGATGCCGTGCTCGCCCAGCTCGGCCGCGAGCAGCCGGACCTGGTGGGCCTGGTCGGCCTTGGTGGCGCTGTAGGCGATGTTGTTCGGGCCCGCGAACACGGCGTTCTTGCTCGCGATATAGATGATGTCGCCGCCCAGAGACTGCTCGATCATGATCCGGGCAGCCTCGCGCGAGACCAGGAACGAGCCGCGGGCCATGATGTCGTGCTGGAGGTCCCAGTCCCTGGCGGTGGTCTCCAGCAGCGGCTTGGAGATCGAGATACCCGCGTTGTTGACCACCAGGTCCACCCCGCCGAAGGCCATCAGCGTCTCGTCGAACGCCGCCGCGATCTGCTCCTCGGAGGTGACGTCCACCGTCACCGCGGCGGCCTTGTCCGCGCCGCCCAGCTCCTCCGCGACCGCTGCCGCGTTCTCGGCGTTCATATCGGCCACGACCACGACGGCGCCCCCGGCGACGAGCCGGTGCGCGATCGCCTTGCCGATCCCCGAGCCGGCGCCGGTGACCAGCGCGATCCGGCCGGCCAGCGGCTTGGGCGCCGGCATCCGCCGCAGCTTGGCCTCCTCCAGCTCCCAGTACTCGATCCGGAACTTCTCGGACTCCTCGATCGGCTTGTACGAGGAGACCGACTCGGCGCCGCGCATCACATTGATGGCGTTGACATAGAACTCGCCCGCCACGCGCGCGGTCTGCTTGTCCTTGCCGTAGGAGAACATCCCGACGCCCGGGATCAGGATGATCGCCGGATCCGCGCCGCGCAGCGCGGGGGAGTCGGGGGTGGCATGCCTGTCGTAGTACGCGCGGTATTCGGCGCGGTATTCGGCGTGCAGCTCCTTGAGGCGGGCGACCGCCTCCTCCAGCGGGGCTGCGGCCGGCAGGTCGAGGACCAGCGGGCGCACCTTCGTCCGCAGGAAGTGGTCCGGGCAGCTTGTGCCCAGCGCCGCGAGCCGCGGATGCCCGTCGCGGGCGAGGAAGTCCAGCACCGCTCCCGAGTCGGTGAAGTGGCCGACCTGCGGCCGGTCCGCGGAGGCGATCGCGCGCAGTACCGGAGCCAGCGCGGCGGCCCGCGTCCGGCGCTCCCGCGTGGGCAGCGCCTCGTAACCGGGCAGCAGGGGGCCGAAGGGCTCGGCCTTGCCGCGCTGTTGCAGGAACGTCTCGGCGGTACGGATCAGGCGCAGCGAGTTCTGCTCGCACTCCTCCGAGGTCGCGCCCCAAGCGGTGATGCCATGGCCCCCGAGGATGCAGCCGATGGCCTGCGGGTTCGCCGTCTTGATCGCCGCGATGTCCAGTCCGAGCTGGAAGCCGGGGCGGCGCCACGGCACCCAGACCACCAGGTCCCCGAAGGCCTCCTTCGTGAGCGCCTCGCCATCGGCGGCGGTCGCCAGCGCGATGCCC
Source organism: Actinacidiphila oryziradicis (assembly GCF_005047355.1). GTDB lineage: Bacteria > Actinomycetota > Actinomycetes > Streptomycetales > Streptomycetaceae > Actinacidiphila > Actinacidiphila oryziradicis. The sequence continues at coordinate 31,800 of NZ_SUMC01000044.1, read as the reverse complement.
GAATCGGGGTGCAGGTGATCCACATGCGCGGCGTCCACCAGGCCGTGCATCGCCGTGTCGATCGACGGAGCCGCCCCGCCCTTGCCATGCAGGCAGTAGTCGAAGGCGGCGACCATCTCGTCCTCGCGCTCAACGCCCGGATACACCACGGCAAGTGCCCGCAGCCGGTCCAGCCGCAGCACGGCCAGCCCGCCCCCGGTGAGCGTTCCGAGGTCGCCCCCGGATCCCTTCACCCACATCAATTCCGTGTCCTGGCCGGTCACGGGATCGGTGGCGGTGCCCTTCGCGGACGTGTTGCCGCCCGCGTAATTGGTGTTGCGCGGATCAGCTCCGAGCCGGTGGCTGCGTTCCAGCAGCTCCGCTGCTTGCGGGTGCGGTTCTGCGGTCATCGTGAGATTCCTCGTGAGTCGGTGCGGAGTCGTTGGCGGGCGGCGCGGGACGGCGCCGTCCCCGGGGCTGCGGTGGTTCGGGCACGGCCGGAAACGCTGTCGTGGTTGGCCGCCGTCGCGGTGGGACTGGAAGCACGCAGCGACGCGCGGGGCCCTGGGCCGCCAGAATGCATCATGCGGGGTGCGGTGGGCGTCGCCCTGCCGCGCGGGTTGCCTCTTTCCGCCGGGACGGCGAGCAACCACGACGGCCGTGCCCGGCTGTGCCGGACCGGCCGCGATCCAAGGGCGGACGACGCTTCGCGCATCGCGCATGCCTTTCCCGCCGCGACGGCGGGAAAGGGGACCGCGGCGTCCGGGGGCGTTGAACCGGCCGCAATCCACGGGCGGAGGACGTACCGGCCACCGGACATCTCTCTCCCGTCGCGATGGCGAGAGGCGGGACGGCGCGGCCCGGCGACCCGCAGCTGGGCGCGGTCAGCAGCCGGCCCGTCCGTTGCCGCAGGCATCCGCAACGTCGTGGCCGGTGATACCGCCTGCGCGGCAGGCAGTACCCGCCTCGCAGGCGGCCCGAGCCGCGCCGTCGCGGCGGCGCCCGCGTCGCCGCCGGACCCCGCCGGAGGCCTCACGCGCCCCAGCCCGCCTGTTCGCCGCCGACGCGCTCGGCGATGATCTTCTCGGCCCAGCCGGAGGCCTTGTACGCGGCGACCGGATCCGGGTCGAGCCCGAGCTCCTCGCGGACTTCCGCCAGCAGCGGCCGCACGTCGGTGTTGTACGCGTCCATCAGTGCCGCGTTGGCCTCCAGCACATCGCCCGACTGCTGCGCCGCGCGCAGCGTGTCCGCGTCGACGAGCAGGGCCTTGGCGGTGGCCTCCTGGACGTTCATCACGGAGCGGATGATCGCCGGGATCTTCGCCTCGATGTTGTGGCACTGGTCGAGCATGAAGGCGACACCGGTCTCCGCCTTGAGGCCGCCGCCACGTGCGACCTCGTACATGATCCGGAAGAGCTGGAACGGGTCGGCGGCCCCGACCATCAGGTCGTCGTCGGCGTAGAAGCGGGAGTTGAAGTCGAAGCCGCCCAGCTTGTTCTCGCGCAGCAGCGTCGCGACGATGAACTCGATGTTGGTACCCGGCGCGTGATGGCCGGTGTCCACCACGACCTGGGCCTTGGGGCCGAGCTTGAGGCAGTGGGCGTACGCGGTGCCCCAGTCCGGGACATCGGTGGCGTAGAAGGCCGGCTCGAAGAACTTGTACTCCAGCAGCATCCGCTGGTTGTCACCGAGCCGTTCGTACACTTCCGCGAGGGCCTCGCCGAGCCGGGCCTGGCGGTCGGCGATGTCGTCCTGGCCCGGATAGTTGGTGCCGTCGGCAAACCACAGCTTCAGATCCTGGGACCCGGTGGCGTCCATGATGTCGACACAGTCCAGCAGGTGGTCGGTCGCCTTGCGGCGGATCCTGGGATCGGGGTTGGCGACCGAGCCGAGCTTGTAGTCGTCGTTCTGGAAGACATTGGAGTTGATGGCGCCGAGCTTCAGCCCGCGCTCGCCGGCGTACGAGGCAAGGTCCGCATAGCCGGTGGGGCCCTCGACCCTGTCCCAGGGAATGTGCAGGGCCACGGTCGGCGCGACACCGGTGAATTCATGGACGCGGGCCGCGTCGTCGAGCTTCTCCTGCGGGGTGCGCGGCACGCCGGCCTGCGCGAACACCTTGAACCGGGTGCCGGAGTTCCCGTACGCCCAGGAAGGCGTCTCAACGGCCTGGGCTTTCAGAGCAGCCTTCACCGCGGACAGGTCGGTCGTCATGTCATCGCTCCCGCCATGAATCGTTTCACTTAGGGGAAGCTAAGCCTCGTTCCACAGGGTGTCAAGCACTGGCCATGACCGACTGATCGCTCGGTGGTCACGGGACGGAAAAGTTGAAACGAAGGCATTGACGCATGGCATGGGCACGGCCTAACGTCCGTGAAACTTAGTTGAAACCTTTCATGCGAGGCCACCATGGACCAGCCGGAGACGGCGGGACGGCCCGTGCTCTCACTGGAGTACGCAAGCAAGTCCTTCGGCGCGGTACGAGCCCTGCAGGGCGTGTCCCTGGAGCTCTTTCCCGGCGAGGCACATGCCCTCGCCGGGGAGAACGGTGCCGGGAAATCCACACTGATCAAGATGCTCGCGGGGGTGTACCGGCCCGACGCCGGCCGGGTGCTGGTCGACGGCGAGCCCGTCGTCTTCCACGGGCCGTCCGAGGCCCGTGACGCCGGCATCGCCGTGATCTACCAGGAGCCGACGCTCTTCCCCGACCTGACTGTCGCCGAGAACATCTTCATGGGGCGCCAGCCCCGCCGCTCGCTCGGCAGGGTCGACCACAAGGCCGTGCGCGAGGCCACTGCGGGACTCATCCGCCGGCTCGGCGTCGACCTCGATCCCGAGCAGCCGGCCCGCGGCCTGTCCATCGCGGACCAGCAGATCGTCGAGATCGCCAAGGCACTCTCCTTCGACGCCCGCGTCCTGATCATGGACGAGCCGACCGCGGCCCTCACCGGCACCGAGGTGGCCCGGCTCTTCGGCGTCGTACGGACACTGCGCGAGCAGGGCGCGGCGGTGCTCTTCATCTCGCACCGCCTGGAGGAGATCTTCGGGCTCTGCGAGCGCGTCACCACCCTGCGCGACGGCCGTCGGATCGCGAGCGAACTCCTCGACGGACTCACCGAGGACGACCTCGTGCGACGGATGGTCGGCCGCGACCTCGGCGAGCTCTATCCCAAGCAGGCCGCCGAGCTCGGCCCCACCGCCCTCTCGGTTCGGCGGCTCACCCGGGAGGGCCACTTCAGCGATGTCTCCTTCGAGGTCCGCAGCGGCGAGATCGTGGCGCTCGCCGGGCTCGTCGGCGCCGGCCGCAGCGAGGTCGTGCAGTCGGTCTTCGGCGTGGACCGGCCCGACGCGGGAGAGGTGGAGGTCGCCGGCAAGATCCTGCGGGCGGGCTCGCCGACGGCCGCGATGGACGCCGGGATCGCCCTGGTCCCGGAGGACCGGCGGCAGCAGGGCCTGGTGATGGAGATGTCCATCGAACGCAACATCGGCCTCACCGGCCTTGCCGAACTGGGCCGCGGCGGTGTGGTACGCAAGGTCCTGGAGCGCGGCCGTGCCACCGACTGGGCGGTGCGGCTGCAACTCAAGTACAACCGGCTCTCCGACAGCGTGGGCGTGCTGTCCGGCGGCAACCAGCAGAAGGTCGTCCTGGCCAAGTGGCTGGCCACCAATCCGAGCGTGCTCATCGTCGACGAGCCGACCCGCGGCATCGACGTCGGCACCAAGGCCGAGGTGCACCGGCTGCTCTCCTCGCTCGCCGCCGAGGGCCTCGCGGTGCTGATGGTCTCCTCCGACCTTCCGGAGGTGCTGGGAATGGCGGACCGCGTGCTCGTCATGCACGAGGGCCGGATCGCCGCCGAGATACCGCGCGGCGAAGCCGACGAGGAGTCGGTGATGGCCGCCGCCACCGGCCGCGGCGACACGGGGAAGGCGGCGTGAGCCGCCGGCGCACGGCCGCCGGACCGCGTGCCGCTGGACCGCGTGCCGCCGGACCGCGTGCCGCCGGGCGCGCGCCGCACCGGACACACCCCGCGGCTGCCGCGCGGCGTCCCGCACCGGGCGGGCGGTACGGGCGGGGAAGGACCGCCGGCGCCGCCCCGGGCCCGTTCGGCACCGCGCGGCACGGCCGTGGCCCCGCCGTGCAAGCGGCCGGCCCCGTAAGGCCGGGCGCCGAGGCGCCCGGCAACCGTCACCGTGGCGGGTCTGATGAAAGGAGCACCGCATGACGGCCTCCGTCGAAAGCCCCCCGGCGGCGTCGGAAGGGCAGCGCTCGGCGCGGTCGCTGACCGAAACCGTCTTCCGGGCCAGGGAGATCAGTATCGCCGGCTGTCTGGCGCTGCTCGTCCTCGGCACCTGGCTGTCCAACCACCGGTTCCTGTCCGACCAGGGCATCAAGGACCTGCTGCTCAACGCGTCGATCCTGGCGCTGCTCGCAGTCGGCCAGTCGGTCGTCGTCCTCACCCGGAACATCGATCTGTCGGTCGGCTCGGTCGTCGGCCTGTCGGCGTTCGCTTGCGGCAAGTTCGTCTCGGGTTCCGGCCACAACGTCGTGCTCGTCCTGCTGCTCGGGCTCGCGCTCGGCGCGGCGTGCGGCCTGGTCAGCGGAGCGCTGGTGAGCTTCGGGCGAGTGCCGGCGCTCGTCGTCACGCTCGGCATGCTCTACATCATCCAGGGCATCGACTACTGGTGGGCGCACGGCGAGCAGATCAACGCCGCCGATGTCCCGTCCTCCGTCCTCTCCCTGGGCAGCGGCAGCGTGCTCGGCATCCCGTACCTGCCGCTGATCGCGGCGGTGGTGCTGGCCGGGGCCGCCTACTACCTGCGGTCCTACCGCAGCGGCCGGGAGCTCTACGCCATCGGCTCCAGCCCGGAGGCGGCCCGCCTCGCCGGAGTGCCGATCCGCCGCCGGGTGCTCGGCGCGTATGTCTTCTCCGGCGCGGTCGCGGGCTTCGCGGGCGCCCTGTGGCTGGCCCGCTTCGGCACCGTGGTGGCGGACAACGCGCACGGCTGGGAGCTGACCGTGGTCAGCGCGGTGGTGGTCGGCGGTGTCGCCATCACCGGCGGCGTCGGCACAGTCTGGGGCGCGGCGCTGGGCGCGTTGCTGCTCACCACCATCGGCAGCGCGCTGGTGGTGCTGAAGGTCGACTCCTTCTGGCAGAACGCCATCACCGGTGCGCTTCTGCTCGCGGCCATCAGCGTCGACCGGATTCTGAACCTGCGCATGACCAGCGCACTGCGGAAGAGGAGTGCCCGCCATGTCACCAAGGCCTGACCTGAGCCGCTTCTTGCGCTGGGACGTCGCCGTCGGAGTGCTGCTCGTCGCGGTCTTCGCAACCGGGGCCGGCAGCACCGAGGGCTTCGCCACCACCGGCAATCTGGCCTTCGCGCTCAACGACATCGCGCCGGTCGCGATCATCGCGCTGCCCATGACCCTCCTGGTGGTGGCCGGCGAGATCGACCTGTCGGTCGCCTCGATGCTCGGTTTGTCCAGCGCCCTCAGCGGAAAGCTGTGGGACGCGGGCTGGGCGTTCGAGACCATCGTCCCCGTGGTGCTGGTCGTCGGAGTGCTGGGCGGCCTGCTCAACGGCTGGCTGGTGACCAAGGTCGGACTGCCCTCCCTCGCTGTCACCATCGGCACCCTCACCCTCTACCGAGGACTCGCCTCGGTGGCCCTGGGCTCCAACGCGATCACCGACTTCCCCGAGAAGTACGCCAACTGGACCTCGGACACCACCACCGTCCTCGGCTTCATCCCGTACCCGATCGCCCTGTTCGCCGTCCTCGCCGTCATCACCGCGGTCGTCCTGCACGCCACCGGCTTCGGCCGGTCGCTCTTCGCCATCGGCGCGCAGGAGCAGGCCGCTTGGTTCGCCGGCATCCGGGTCAAGCGGATCAAGCTGCTGCTCTTCGTCCTCACCGGCCTGTTCTCGGCGTTCGCCGGAATCGTCTTCACCCTGCGTTACGGCAGCGCGCGGGCGGACAACGGCCTGGGCTTCGAGATGCTCGTCATCGCCTCCGTCCTCCTCGGCGGTGTCGACTTCGACGGCGGCAAGGGCACGCTGGGCGGCGCGATCGCCGGGCTGCTCCTCATCGGCTTCCTGAAGAACCTGCTCATTCTCAACGATGTGGCCAACGAGATTCAGGTGATTGTCACCGGTCTGCTCCTCGTGGCCTCCGTCACGACCCCGCGCGTGATCGCCGCGGTTCTGGAACGGCGCCACCGCCGCGCGGCCGCCTGACGGCGCACCACTCCCCACGCAACCCCACCTTTTTGGTAACCCGTTCAATGAAGAAGGGCCCAACCATGTCCATCAGCACCACCGTCAGAGTGCGCGGATTCGCCGCGGTCGCCACCGTCTGCGTGATCGCCGTCACCGCGACCGCCTGCGGCGGTACCACCAAGAAGTCCTCCTCCTCCAGCAGCGGCAGCGGCAGCTCCGTCACCTCGTCCGCCACGGCCAACCCGGACGCGCCGCTGAAGACGGGACTGAAGATCGCCTTCCTCCCGAAGGCGATCAACAACCCTTACGAGACCATCGTCGACGACTCCGGCATCGCCGGCGCCAAGGAGTTCGGCGGCACGGCCAAGGAGGTCGGTCCCTCCGACTCCAGCGCCTCCTCCCAGGTCTCCTACATCAACACCCTCATCCAGCAGCAGCAGAACGCGATCCTGCTCGCCGCCAACGACCCCAACGCCGTGTGCGCCCCGCTCAAGGAGGCGATGAAGAAGGGCATCAAGGTCGTCGCCTACGACTCCGACACGGCGAAGGACTGCCGCCAGCTCTTCATCAACCAGGCCAGCTCCGAGCAGATCGGCCGCAGCCTGGTGCAGAACCTCGGCAAGCAGCTGAACTACAAGGGCAAGATCGCCATCCTCTCGGCGACCCAGAACGCCACGAACCAGAACACCTGGATCGGCTTCATGAAGCAGGAACTGGCGCTGCCCAAGTACAAGGGCATGACGCTGGTCAAGGTCGCCTACGGTGACGACGACGACCAGAAGTCCTTCCAGCAGACCCAGGGCCTGCTCGCGGCCTACCCCGACCTCAAGGGCATCATCTCGCCGACCACCGTGGGCATCGCCGCCGCCGCCCGTTACATCAGCTCCTCGTCCTACAAGGGCAAGGTGGTGGTGAACGGTCTCGGCACGCCGAACCAGATGCGCAAGTACGTCAAGGACGGGACCGTCGCGCAGTTCTCGCTGTGGAACCCGAAGAACCTCGGCTATCTGGCCGCGTACGCCGCCGCCGCACTGTCCTCCGGCCAGATCACCGGCGCCGAGGGCGAGACCTTCAAGGCCGGCAAGCTCGGCACCTACAAGATCGGCGCGAACGGCGAGGTCATCCTCGGCAAGCCCACCGTCTTCGACAAGTCCAACATCGACGGTTTCAACTTCTGACCGCACCCGGCCCGGTCCCGCCGCACCAGGCACCCATCACGCGGTGCGGCAGGACCCGGGCCGGCCGAGGGAAGGACCAGGACGCCCCCCATGCAGCGTGTCTGCTTCCTGCTGAAGGTCCGTCAGCACCGGCTCGCGGAGTACCGAGAGCGCCACGCCGCCGTCTGGCCGGAGATGCTCGAAGCACTCTCCGCGACCGGCTGGCGCAACTACTCCCTCTTCCTGCGCGAGGACGGGCTGCTGGTCGGCTACCTGGAGACCCACGACTTCGCCGCCGCGCAGGCAGCCATGGCCGCCACCGATGTCAACGCCCGCTGGCAGACGGAGATGGCCGGCTTCTTCGAGGCGTTGGACGGTGCCAAGCCCGACGAGGCCATGCGGCCGCTGACCGAGGTCTTCCACCTAGCCTGATCTCCGAGGAGCCGACGATGTCCCTCTCCCCGAACTCACCTGGCTCGCCGAACCGCCGAAACCTGCTGCGCGGCGCCATCGGCGGCGCCGTCGCCTTCGCCGTCGGAGGAGCCGCCGCAGGACGGGCCACCGCTGCCACCGGCCCGTCCGCCACCCAGATCTCCACCACCGTGCTGGACTCCACGGCCCTGTACTTCGTCTCGTACAACGGCCTGGTCAACAACAACGCCTTCCAGAACGGCCTGGTCACCACTGGCGGCTACCAGTACGCCGTCTGGTACGCCGCCGACCGTAACGCCACTGTCGCCCGCCGCGCCCTGGGCGGCACCACCTGGTCGAAGGTCACCGTCGGCCACACCCTCAGCACCGACGACTCGCACAACGTGATATCGGCGGGCATATCGCCCAGTGACGGCCGGCTCCACCTGGTGATGGACTCGCACAGCAGCGGCTACTTCTACGTCAAGTCCGTCGCCGGACTCGTCAGCAACCCCGCCTCGCACTCCTGGACCGCCGCCCAGTTCGGCTCCGTACAGACCAGCCTCGACGGTGTCGCGCTCACCTCGACCTTCACCTACCCCCAGTTCATCGTCTCCCCGGCGGGCAGACTCCAGCTCAGCTACCGCACCGGCGTCTCCGGCAACGGCCAGGCCGCCCTCGCCGAGTACGACGGCAGCTCCTGGGCCAACCTCGGCAACTGGACCAGCGCCACCGGCACCTACACCGACACCCACGGCTCCAGCGCCGCCCGCAACCTCTACCTCCACGGCCTGGACTACGGCAGCGACGGCACGCTGCACATCTTCGGCACCTGGCGGGAGAACGCCGGCGCGGTGATGTGCAACAGCGGCGGCCTCACCAACCATGACACCGTCTACGTCCACAGCACCGACTACGGCCGCACCTGGAAGAACTCCGCAGGCACCTCCGTCGGCACCACCGGCTCCACTCTGGTCTCGGTCACCTCCACCGGCCTGGTCGTCGACTCGCTCAACCCCGACCACGCCCTGATGAACCAGGAGAGCCAGGCGGTCGACTCCGGCAACCTGCCGCACGCCCTGATCTCCTACGTCCCCGGCCGCTTCACCCAGTGCGTCACCGACTACGTCGCGGGCCGCACCGCGTATGCCCGCCCCTTCCACGTCTGGAAGGACTCCGCCGGCACCTGGCACAAGACCGAGGTCCCGGTCGCCATGAACTCCAGCCAGCGCTCCCAACTGGTCCTCGACGCCTACGACAACGCCTACGTCGTCATGCCGTACGGCCGGATCGTCGCGGCCTCCGCAAGCTCGTCCTGGACCGACTGGACCGTGCTCTACGACGGCACCAGCACCCTGAACGCGTTCGGCGAGGTCGTCGTCGACCACAGCCGCGTCTCCATCGACGGTGTGCTCTCCTTCATGTACCAGGAGACCTCCTCCGGGACGACCACGCCTTCCCCCCTGCACGTCATCGACTTCCAACTTCCCGTCTGAGTGGAGGACCCCGCAATGACCCGTACCCCCGCCACCGCACGCAAGCCGAAGATCGGCCTTGTGGCGGGGGGACTCGGGGCCTACTGGCCCCAGTTCCCCGAGCTCCTGCCGCAGCTCCAGCGCTCGGCGGCCCGCGTCACGGCGCGGATGCGGGAGTTCGACGCCGAAGTCGTGGACGTCGGTTTCATCTCCGACGCGCAGGAAGGCGCCGCCGCCGCCGAGAAGCTGCGCGCGGCCGACTGCGACCTCATCGTCGGCTTCCTCACCACGTATATGACCGCCACCATGCTGGTTCCGATCGCCCAGCGCTCCGGCGCGCCCGTGCTGCTGATCAATCTGCAGCCCACCGAGGCGATGGACCACGCCAGTTTCGACACCGGCCAGTGGCTCGCCTACTGCGGTGCCTGCCCGCTGCCCGAGATGGCCAACACCTTCGAGCGCAGCGGCATCCCCTTCCGTTCCGTCTCCGGCTACCTGGAGGACGAGCGGGCCTGGACCCGTATCGGCCGCTGGATCCGCGCCGCCGGGGTGCGGTCCGTGCTCCGCAACGGCAGGCACGGCCTGATGGGCCACCTCTACCCGGGCATGTACGACGTCTCCACCGACCTCACCATGGTGACCGGCAACCTCGGCGGCCATGTCGAAGTGCTGGAATTCGACGACCTGCGGGTAAGGGTGGAGAAGGTCACCGACGACGAGGTCGCCCAGAAGCTCGCCGACACCAGGAAGACCTTCGAACTCGACGACTCCGTCGTCCAGGGCGACCTGGAGTGGGCGGCGAAGGTCTCGGTCGGCCTCGACCGGCTCGCCACCGACTTCGACCTCGACTCGCTCGCCTACTACCACCGCGGCCTCGACGGCGAGACCCACGAGCGGCTCGGCGCCGGCATGATCCTGGGCGCCTCGCTGCTCACCGCCCGCGGCATCCCGGCAGTGGGTGAGTACGAACTGCGGACCTCGCTCGCGATGCTCATCACCGACCGGCTCGGCGCCGGCGGCTCCTTCACCGAGCTACAGGCGCTCAACTTCCGTGACGGCGTGGTCGAGATGGGCCATGACGGCCCCGCTCACCTCGGCATCAGCGAGCGCCGCCCGCTGCTGCGCGGCCTCGGCGTCTACCACGGCAAGCGCGGCTGGGGCGTCTCCGTCGAATTCGACGTCAGGCACGGGCCGGTCACGGTGATCGGGCTCGGGCAGACCCGGGACGGCCGTTACAAGCTGATCGCCTCGCAGGGCGAGGTCGTCGGCGGACCGCTCCTGAAGATCGGCAACACCACCTCCCGGGTGAATTTCGGCATCGACCCGGGCGAGTGGACCGACGCCTGGAGCGGCAGCGGCGTCGCCCACCACTGGGCGCTCGGCACCGGCCACATCATCCCCGAACTCCGCGCGGTGGCGGAGCTCACGGGCCTGGAACTCGTCGAGGTCGGCAACTGAGCGGGAACAACCCCAAACGGGGCGCGATCGGCATCAAGGACGTCGCCGAGCAGGCGGGCGTTTCGCTCGGCACCGTGTCGAACGTGCTCAACCGGCCCGACTCGGTCTCCGAGCGCACCCGGCTGCGGGTGCTCGCGGTGATCGAGCGGCTCGGCTACGTACGCAGCGAGTCGGCCCGACAGCTGCGGGCCGGCCACAGCCGGATCATCGCGCTGCTCGTCCTCGACATCGCCAACCCCTTCTTCGTCGAGATGGCGCGCGGCGCACAGCGCGCGGCCCGCGCGGCGGGCCTCGCGGTGATGGTCTGCAACAGCGCCGAGAACCCGGAGGAGGAGGCCGACTACTTCGTCATGTTCGCCGAGCAGCAGGTCCGCGGCGTGCTGGTCACTCCGACCGACAGCACGGCGAGCAATCTCCACGCGATCCGCCGCCGCGGCATACCGTTCGTCTTCGCCGACCGTGAGCTGCCCAGCACCCAGGCCTGCTCCGTCTCCGTCGATGACATCGCCGGCGGCCGAATGGCGGTCCGTCACCTGCTCGCCGCCGGTCACCCCCGGGTGGTGTACGTCAGCGGTCCCCCCCACCTCACCCAGTCCCGGGACCGGCACGCCGGAGCGCTCGCCGCCCTCACCGAGGCCGGGCTCCCCCCGGGCCGGCTGACCGTCCTCGAAGCCGGCCGTTTCGACGTCGCCGCAGGCCGGGACGCGGGGGCCCGGCTGCTGGGCATGACGGACCGGCCGACGGCCGTTTTCTGCGCGAACGATCTGCTGGCGCTCGGGGTGCTCCAGGCGCTCTACGCCGCCGGGGTGCGGGTGCCCGAGGAGGTGGCGCTGGTCGGCTACGACGACATCGACTTCGCCGCCGCGGCCGCGGTGCCGCTCAGCTCCGTCCGCCAACCCGCGTACCGGATCGGGCGGACAGCGGCGGAGCTGCTCATCGAGGAGACGGACGACGGTGCCGGCGAGGGGGCTGCCGCCCACGTCCACCAGAAGATCGTGTTCCAGCCGGAACTGGTCGTACGGGCGTCCTCGCTCCCAGGTCACCGAGGCTGACGCGAGTGGGGCTGTTCACCCTGTGTATGCGTAGCATGATGCAGCGGCCGCAACGAGCCGCGTAAGGCGGTGGATCACATCTCGTGGCGCGCATGACGGGCATCAAGGATGTCGCACGGCAGGCAGGGGTCTCGGTCGGCACAGTGTCCAACGTGATCAACCGGCCGGACATGGTCTCCGAGGACACACGCACCCGTGTGCTCGAGGTGATCGAGCGGCTCGGTTACGTACGCAGCGAATCAGCGCGCCAACTGAGGGCCGGCCGCAGCCGGATCATCGCGCTGCTCGTTCTCGACATGGCCAACCCCTTCTTCGTCGAGGTCGCCTCCGGCGCCGAGCGCGCCGCCCGCGAGGCCGGGCTCGGCGTGATGCTCTGCAACAGCGCGGAGAGCCCCGCCGAAGAGGCGGACTACCTGGGCCTCTTCGCCGAACAGCGGGTCCGTGGCGTACTGGTCACCCCGGCGGACACCACCGGCCGCAATCTGGAGTCCTTCAGCCGGCATGGCATCCCCTATGTCTTCGCCGACCGCGATGTGCCCAGCTCCCAGGCCTGCTCGGTGTCCGTGGACGACATCGCGGGCGGCAGGCTCGCCGCCGACCACCTCATCGAGCAGGGCCACGAGCACATCGTCTACGTCAGCGGTCCCATGCACCTCACCCAGTGCCAGGACCGCCGCACCGGAGCCCTCGACGCCCTCACCGCCGCCGGGCTGCCGCCCGAGGCCCTGTCCCACATCGAGACCGAACGGCTCGACGTCGCCTCCGGCCGGGACGCGGGGGCCCGGCTGCTGGGCATGACGGACCGGCCGACAGCCGTCTTCTGCGCGAACGATCTGCTGGCGCTCGGGGTGCTCCAGGCGCTCTACGCCGCCGGGGTGCGGGTGCCCGAGGAGGTGGCGCTGGTCGGCTATGACGACATCGAGTTCGCGGCGGCCGCGGCGGTGCCCCTGACATCGGTGCGCCAGCCCGCGTACCGGTTGGGCCGGGCCGCCGCCGATCTGCTCATCGAGGAGACCGGCGACAACGCGGATGCGCACGAGCACCAGCGGATCGTCCTTCAGCCGGAACTGGTGGTACGCGGCTCAACCCGCCGGGTCCGCTAGAGGTTTTGGGCAGGCGTTCCGCAGGGCGAGCGAAGCGAGATGGGGGCGCCTCCCAGCGTAGCTGGGGGAGGGTGGGGACAACACCGACCACCGGCCCGCACGGTCAGCCGACCGCAACCACCGGCGCCCGCAGCAGCTCACGGACCTCCCGAACCGCACTGCGACCCGCACGGTTCGCCCCAATCGTGCTGGCCGAAGGCCCGTACCCGACGAGATGGATCCGGGGATCCTTCGCGACCCGGGTCAGCCCGTCGAGCCGGATCCCGCCGCCGGGCTCCCGCAGCCGCAGCGGGGCGAGATGGTCGAGCGCGGCACGGAAACCCGTCGCCCAGAGGATGGCGTCGGCGCGGACAACGCGGCCGTCGTCCCAAGCCACCCCGTCCGGCGTGACGCGGTCGAACATCGGGAGCCGCACCAGGAGCCCCCGGGCCCGCGCGTCCTGGACCGCCTCCGTCGCCGCCAGCCCGGTGACGCTCACCACGCTCTGCGGCGGCAGACCGCTGCGTACCCTCTCCTCGACGAGTGCCACGGCGGCCCGCCCCTGCTCCTCGCCGAACGGCCCGGCGTGGAAGAGCGGCGGGCGGCGCGTCACCCAGGTCGTGTCGGCGACCTCCGCGATTTCCATCAGAAGCTGCACCGCCGAGGTGCCGCCGCCGACCACGATCACATGCTGTCCCGCGAACTCCTCCCGGCCACGGTATTCGGCGGTGTGCAGCTGCCTTCCGCGGAACGATTCCTGCCCGGGGTAGTGCGGCACGAAGGGCCGGTCCCAGGTGCCGGTGGCGTTGATCAGCGCCCGCGTCGACCAGGCTCCCCTGTCGGTCTCGACGAGCAGCCGGCCGCCGGGTGCTTCGCGCACCGCCGACACATCGACCGGCCGGTGGACGCGCAGGCCGAAGACACGCTCGTAGCGTTCGAAGTACTCGGCGACCACTTCGGCCGACGGCCGGTCCGGGTCGGCGTCCGCCAGCGGCAGCCCCGGCAGGTCGTGCACGCGGTGCGCCCTGCCGTAGGTGAGGGACGGCCAGCGGTACTGCCAGGCGCCGCCAGGGCCGGGGGAGTGGTCGAGGACCACGAAGTCCTCGTCCGGCGCCAGCCCGGCGCGCCGCAGGAAGTAGGCCCCGGAGAGCCCGGCCTGGCCGGCGCCGATCACGACGATGCCGGTCTCGGCCGTACCGCTCAAGTAGTTCACGCTTCTACCAACCGAGGACGGTCCGCGGGTCTTCCCGGCGAGCTGGAAGAACATGTCCGTCCGTCCGCCCGCCGGACCAGGCGGACGGACGGCCCCACGTATCACCGCCGCTGCTCACCGCCCCCTGGAGAGCAGCAGCGGTGCGCCGGCCGGCACGGACGCCGCACGGCTGTCAGGAGGAAGGAGGCCGCGCGCCGCCAGCTCGGGCATGACGCCCTCGCCGAACCAGTACGCCTCCTCCAGGTGGGGATAGCCGGACAGCACGAAGTGCTCGATGCCGAGCGAGTGGTACTCCTCGACCAGGTCGGCGACCTCGGCGTGGCTGCCGACCAGTGCCGTGCCCGCGCCGCCGCGCACCAGGCCGACCCCGGCCCACAACCCGGGGTAGATCTGGAGCTTGTCGCGCGAGCCACCGTGGAGCGCGAGCATCCGCTGCTGCCCCACCGACTCACTGCGGCCCAGGGCCTGCTGCGCCCCGGCCACCGTCTCCTCGTCCAGGTCGTCGAGCAGCCGGTTCGCGGTCGCCCAGGCCTCCTTCGAGGAGTCCCGCGAGATGGTGTGGAGGCGGATGCCGAACCGTACGGTCCGGCCCTCCGCCTCGGCGAGCCCCCGGATCCAGTCGATCTTCTGCTTGACCTGCTCGGGCGGCTCGCCCCAGGTCAGATAGACATCCGCGTTCCGGGCCGCGACCGGCCCCGCGGCTGGTGACGAGCCGCCGAAGAAGATCTCCGGCTGTGGGTCCGGCGGCAACGCGACCAGCCCGCCCTCCACCTGGTAGTGGGCGCCGGCGAAGTCAAACGGCTTGCCGCCCCACACCCCGCGCACCACCGACAGGAACTCATCGGTGCGGGCGTAGCGCTCATCGTGGCCCAGATGATCGCCGAAACGCTTCTGCTCCGTCGGGTCCCCGCCCGTCACCACGTTCAGCAACAGCCGCCCCCGCGTGATCCGCTGGTACGTCGCCGCCATCTGCGCCGCCAGCACCGGCGAGATGAACCCCGGCCGGAAGGCGACCAGGAACTTCAGCCGCTGGGTGTGCTGCGAGAGCGCCACCGTGGTGAGCCAGGCGTCCTCGCACCAGGTCCCGGTGGGCGTCAGCACGGCCTCGAAGCCGAGCTGGTCCGCGGCCCTGGCGATCTGCGCCAGATAGTCGATGTCGGGCGGTCGTACCCCGGAGACCGGGGTGATGCGCGATCGCTTGATCCCGCCGTCGGTGTAGGCGTGCCGGTCGACGAGGGTGCGGCCGTCACCGCCCGTGGGCAGGAACCAGTGCAGGTGTACGGTCATGGCTTGGCCCTCTCAGTACTTTCTGGGCGTGGTGGTCGACGGCGGCAGGCCGCCGTCGAAGCGTTTGTCCGCGTAGCTTTTGAAGTCGACATGGCCCGGAATCAGCTTCAGCTTCTCGAAGGTGTCGGCGATCTTCTGCTCCGAGGCGATGGCCGCGTCGTCGACAGCCACCGGCACCCGGGTGCCGTTGCTCTGCTTCACCGAGGCCAGCGCCACCTCGTACGGCAGACCGGTCTCCTTCGCCCAGACCTTCGCCCAGGCCTCGGGGTGCTTGTAGACCCAGTTCTGCGCCCGGCTCAGCCGCTTGAGGTAGTCGGCTATCGCCGCTGACTTCGCCTTGTCGGCCAGCGCGGAGGGTGAGGCGACCTGGAAGCTCAGCCCGTTTACCACCCCGCTGCCGGTGGTCAGCTTCCGAGCCTTGAGGGTCTGCGTCACCTGCGAGGTGTACGGGTCCCAGATCGCCCAGGCGTCCACCTTGCCGGCGCTGAACGCGGCCAGCGCGTCGGCCGGCTGGAGATAGCTGACCTTCACATCCGAGATGGACAGCCCGGCTGCCTGGAGCGAGGCGACCAGCTGGAAGTGGGCCGAACTGCCCTGTGCGACGGCGACGGTCCGGCCCTTGAGGTCGGCGGCCTTCGTCAGCTTCGAGCCCTTCGGTACGACGATCGCCTCGCCGTCCGACGAACCGTGCTGGGCGCCCACCACTGTGATCTTCGACTTGGAGCCCGCGGCGAAGACCGGCGGGGTGTTCCCGACTCCGCCGATGTCCACAGCCTTGGCGTTGACCGCCTCCAGCAGTGGGGGCCCGGAGGTGAACGTCGACCACTTGATCCTGTACGTCAGGTTGTCCAGCTCGCCGGCCGCCCGCAGGACAGCTTCCGAGCCGCCCTTCTGGTCGCCGACATTGAGCGTGACGCTGCCCTTTCCGTCGGTACCACTGCCCGCGGCGGAGCTGCCCGCCGACGACGTACCGCCGCAGGCCGCGATCAGCAGCGCGAAGGGGAGCAGGAGCGCGGGGACGATTCGTGCGGTTCTCATGGCGTATCAAGGGTCCTTCCGGTGCGGGCGGTTCAGACGGCCTTGGCGGTCATGGGGACATCGACGCCGAGTTCGGACAGCAGCCGGGTGCGCAGCGCGGTGAACGGCGGGTCACCGACATCGCGCGGGCGCGGCAGATCCACCGGGGTCTCATAAGCGATGACACCGTCACGCATCACGAGCGCCCGGTCGGCGAGCAGCAGCGCCTCCTCCACGTCGTGCGTAACCAGCAGCACCGCGCAGCCACGCCGCTGCCACAGCTCGGCGACCAGCTGCTGCGCCTTGATCCGGGTCAGCGCGTCCAGCGCCCCGAACGGCTCGTCCAGCAACAGCAGATCGGGCTCGCGCACCAGCGCCCGGGCCAGCGACGCCCGCTGTGCCTCACCACCTGAGAGGGTCTTCGGCCAGGCATCGGACCGGTCGCCGAGGCCGACCTCCTCCAACGCGGTCTCAGCCACGGCCCGTCCCGGACTATCCGGCAGGCCGAGCAGGACATTGCGCCATACCCGCTTCCAGGGCATCAGCCGAGGAGACTGGAAGGCGACGGCACGTTTCTTCGGCACCAGCACAGTGCCTTCGATCTCCCGGTCCAGCCCGGCGAGCACGCGCAGCAGTGTGCTCTTGCCGCAGCCGCTGCGGCCGAGCAGCGCGGTGAACTCCCCTGGCCGGAGGGTCAGATCCAGCTTGTCGATCACCGGCCGGCCGTTGAAGGCCCGGGTCAGAGCCTCGACCCGGACCGCGGCGGGACTCAACTGCCCGTGAAGGTCGGTCGCCATTGGAGCAGCAGCCTTTCGAGGGTACGGACAAGGGCATCGACGACGAGGCCGAGGAGGGCGTACACCACCAGACAGACGATGATCTGGTCGGTACGGAGGTAGTCCCGGGCCCGGTTCAGCAGGTACCCGAGCCCGGCGTCGGCGTTGACCTGCTCGCCGAAGATCAGCGCCAGCCACGCGGTGGCGAGGGAGAAGCGCAGGCCCGTCATGAAGTTGGGCAGTGCGCCCGGCAGGATCACATGCCGGATCAGCCCCCAGCGCGAAAGGCTGAGCGACGAGCCGGCCTCGATCAGCCGCTCGTCCACGCCCCGGATGCCCGCGTAGACATTGAGATACAGCGGAAAGGTGACGCCGAGTGCGATCAGGGTGATCTTTGGGGCCTCGCCAATACCCAGCCAGATGATGAGCAGCGGGATCAGTCCCACGAACGGGACGGTCCGCATCATCTGCACCGTCGCGTCGACCGTGTCCTCGCCTAGCCGGGACAGCCCCGCGACCAGCGCGAGACCGGTGCCGGCCAGCCCTCCGACAAGCAGGCCGAAGGCTACCCGTCGCAGCGACACGGACATCGCCGTCCCGAGCTCTCCGCTGGAGATCAGGTCGGAGGCGGCGCGGGCGACGGTGCCGGGGGAGGCGAGGGTGTCCGGCGACAGCACGCCGGTGGCGCTCGTCACCTGCCAGAGCACGAGCAGCAGGACGGGCACGGCTGTCCGGCGCAGCCAGCGGGGGACGGTACGCCGGCTAGCGGTGACGGAGATGAGAGGTTCGAGCTCAGGGCCGGGGGAGTGATCCGTAATGCCGGATATGTCCGGTGGGGCTTTGCTTAAGGTCATGCGGAGGCTCCACCTCGGGGGGCGGCGGCGAGCGGGGAATGCCTCGGTGAGCGCGCGGCGCTAGGAGGCCGGAGAAAACAGCAGAGAGCGGTGAGAAGGCGTCAGCAGCCGCAAGGACACGCGGCGGAAGCCACCCGCAGCAGGTCGATGTGACCGCGCGTGGTGAGCAGAACGGGACGCAACATACCGATGAAAGTAACCGTGTATTCCGTGCAGCGTCAACGCCGTCTCGTCTGCCGGACGAGGAATCCCGGGTGGCTGGGCGATCATTGACCCATGGCCGACTCATTCACCACCCGCACCATCGACATCACGACCGGCTCCGCCGAGACGGTCCACGATCTCACCACCGACATCGCCGCCTTCCTGGACGACACCGCCGACGGGCGTGACGGACTGCTCAACGTCTTCGTCCCGCACGCGACCGCCGGCGTCGCGGTCATCGAGACCGGCGCGGGCAGCGACGCCGACCTGCTCACCGCGCTCCACGACCTGCTGCCCGCCGACAACCGCTGGCGTCACCGCCACGGCAGCCCCGGCCACGGCCGCGACCACGTCCTGCCCGCCATCGTGCCGCCGCACGCGACCTTGCCGGTCATCGACGGCGAGCTGGCGCTCGGCACCTGGCAGTCGGTCGTGCTGGTCGACACCAACATCTCTAATGTCAACCGTCAGGTTCGACTGAGCTTCCTGGGCTGAGCAAGATCGTCCTAGGTGTGGCCGCCAGATCTCCGTACCCTGCGTCCTCGAAACGGAGAAGCCTTGCGCGGTACGGACCTGGACATGATCGAACGACCCTACGACGGATGCGGAAAGTGCCTGCTCGGCGTGCGGCGGCTGTCGCGTATGAAGGCAGCCACAAGCTCCCCGGAGCGCCAGCGCGAAGACGTCCTGACGGCCGCCGCATCCGTCGGCGGCCACATCATCGGCTGGGCTGACGACTGGGAGGTGTCGGGCGCCACAGACCCGATGACCCGGCCCAAGCTCGGCCCCTGGCTCCGGGACGAGCGGGGTCCGTACGACGGCCTCGTCGCCGCCGCTGTGGACCGCTTGGGCCGCAACGTCGTGGACTGCCTGAACACCGGCTACAATGCGTGACGAGAAGAAGCTGCTCGTCACATACGGTCACGACGGCCCATGGGACTTGGACGACCCCACCGACGAGAACCGCTTCACCATGGAGGCCTGGGGCGCGCAGATGGAACTGCGGGCGATTCAGCGCCGCAACAGGAGCGCGACCGTCAAGACAAGGGCCGCTGGACCACCGAAGGGGAAGCCGTCCTACGGGTTCCAGTACGTCCGGACTGTGATGGGCGGCAAGATCGATCACGTGGAACTTCATCCACATGCCTCCGCTGTGATGCGGCTTGTCGCTCGCCGCGTACAGCGGCTGGCCAAGTCCCCCAAGGACGCGACCGTCTCCACCCGGGGCGAGGCAGTACTGGCAGGGACGGCCTGGGCGGACGGCAAGGGATCCACCCTCCAGCCCCAGGACGCGACCACCGCACGGCCGGTGACCTTCGGCTTGACCATGCCGGCTACCGGCAAGAAGGCAACCTTCACCGTCGACCCCGCCGCCCGGCAGGGCAAGCACGCCGCCCAGGGACGGGCGCCCTCACCCAGGCTCACCTCGCACAACGGCAGCACCGCGACCGACCGCACCGCGACCGTGGCGGCCGCTAATTCCCCGACCGACCCGGTCGAGGACGAGCGCACCTGCTCCGTCCCGCGCAACGACCCTCGCAACCAGGCGATGCAACCCAAGCCCCGCCAGGTGGAGTGGGCCGTGGACCAGGCCATCACCGGCTACCTCAACACTTACATCTCGCGCCCGGCGAACTGGAAGAACCTCGGCATGCCGGCGTACTCACCGCAGACCCTCTTCCTCAACCCGCCGCTGGACGGCGGCAGCCGGGTCCCCGCGCAGGTAATGCTCGGCGTCGCTACGCAGGAGTCGAACATGTGGCAGGCCGGCCGCGAAGCCGTGCCCGGCGTCACGGCCAGCCCGCTGATCGGCAACTACTACGGCATCGACCTGTACGACGGCGACACCTCCAACGACTGGGACGTCAACTTCGCCAAAGCGGACTGCGGCTACGGCATCACCCAGGTCACCGACCACATGCGGCTGGCCGGCCGGGAGGACGGACACGGCGGCACCGCTTGGGACTACCAGACCCAGCGTGCCGCCGCCCTGGACTACACCGCGAACATCGCCGCCGGCCTGCAGATCCTGGTCTCCAAGTGGAACGAGACCCACGCCGCCGGCCTGATCGCCAACAACGGCGACCCCCTCAAGCCCGAAAACTGGTTCTACGCCCTGTGGGCCTACAACTCCGGCTTCCATCCCGACCTCGGCGACGGATCCCCCTGGGGAGTGGGCTGGGCCAACAACCCCGCCAACCCCGAATGGGACGCCGGGCGCCTGCCCTTCATGGAAAACGCCGCCGGCGGTGAGGACGCCAGCGCGGCCGCCCGCCCGCAGAACTGGCCCTACGAGGAGAAGGTCCTCGGCTTCGCCGCCCACCCGCCCGCCTTCCTGGAGTCACCAGGCACGCTGGTGCCAGCCTTCCGCCCCGCGAGCTGGAACGGCACCACCAGCGGGGTCGCAGTAGCAGGCAGCGCACTGTACAACCGCGCGCACCTCAAGCCCGACGAGAACCTGTTCTGTGACGCCTCCAACGGCTGCGACCCGAGCAGGATCAGCGACGGCGCCTCTAACGACACCACCACCAGCGGCCCGTGCGGCGTCGCGGACTTCCAATGCTGGTGGCACAAGCCGGTTACGTGGAAGACTGCGTGCAGCCTGACCTGCGGAAACGAACTCGTCCGCTTCAACAGCACCTACCCTGAGGAAGCTGACGGATCCGCGTATCCGCCCAACTGCACCACCAGCGGACTGCCCGCGGGCGCCCTCATCGTCGACGACGTACCGGCCGGCACCCCAGTCGTCCGGCCCGGCTGTACCAACTCCTGGACCAACTCCGGCACCTTCTCCTTCACCTTCGGCAACAACGGAGTCGAGGACGTCTATCCCGCCAAGGTCGACCTCCACCAACTCGGCGCAGGTTTCGGCGGACACTTCTACTTCGGACACACCCGTATCGCCGACGACAAGGGCGAGCGGCTGAAGATCGAGGGTGCCTGGCGGCTGAACGACCCGCTCAAGGGCGAGGCCAAGGTCATGGTCCACATCCCGGACCACCGCGCACAGACCAGCTACGCCACCTACGAGATCGACACCCCGCACGGAACCGAACTCCGCACGGTCGACCAGGATGGCAGCGCCAACCGGTGGGTCTCCCTCGGCGCGTTCCGCTTCGACAACGCCGCCGAGGTGCGCCTGAACACCATCGCCTCGGACGGCACCGGTGACGAGGACATCGCGTTCGACGCGGTGGCGTTCGTGCCCGGCGACTACGACCTCATCCCCGAGATCCACATGCCGGACGCTGATGCCAACGCACGGGAACCGGCCGCGCAGGAGCCGATCGAGACCCTCTCGGGCTCCATCTTCGGCGCGGCCAAGGCACCCGTGAAGGCCGCCGCGACTGTGCAGGAGGCACGTAGGGCCGGACAGAGCTGCGCCCCGCAGAAGGGGACAGCCGACACCCAGATCTGTATCGGCCCCGTCAAGCCGCCGCGCACCGCCAAGTCCCTGTCCGCGCAGGCGACGGGCGACACGTCGTTCTGCTCGGCCAACGCGGCCGCCAAGTTCTACACTCGCACGACGGAAACGACGGCGCCGCTGCCCGCCGCGCAATGCCCGCTCGCCCGGCTCGGCCGGGTGCTGGACCTCCTCGCCGAGCGACTCGCGGAGCCCCGGACCCTCACCGACCTGCCCAGCACCGCCTGCTGCTGCCAGGCCGACCGGCCGCAGCGCTGCGGCACTTTCGCACCGGGCAGCACCGGTGCCCGCCCGGTACCGGGCGGAATTGTGGAGGACTGCGTGCGCGTCTTCCAGCGCTTCGACGACCCGGACGCGCTGTCCTCCGAAGACCTTGTTCACGCTCTGTGCCAGCTGCCCGGGCCGGCCGGGGACCGCTGAAGAGTTCGCCGAACTCACCCAGCGCCGGCTGGCGGGCCTGCTCGCTCCGTACCAGGTGCACTCCCGCGACGTGACCCTGCCCGACGGCCGCCGGCGCAAGGCCTACCGGCGCACCGCCCTGGCGGCCGCCCGGCGGGCGCACCGCCGTTGACCGCACCCGCCCTCGCCACCCGAGAGGCACGGCCTGGTGACTGGCCGCTCGTTGACGCCTTCCACCAACGCTGCTCAACGGAGAACCTCCACCGCCGCTGGGGCCGCACCGTGATCGGCCGCCGTGACTGGGACCGGCTGCGGTCGGCCGCCACCTGCTGGATCACCACCGCGGCCGGCAATGGTGAGGTGATCGCCCTGACCTCCCTCGGCCCCCTCCGCCATGAGCCGGGATGCGTCGACCTCGGCCTGCAAGTCGCCGACGCACACCACGGATCCGGGATTGGCACCGCTCTGGCCCACCGGGCTGCCTGCCAGGCCCGCGCCGCGGGTGCTTACACCCTGGCCGTTTACACCCAGGCAACCAACGCCGCCATGCTCGCGGTGCTCCGCAGCCTCGGTGCCACCCGGGAGCGCCGGGACGGCAGCCACCTCGACGTCCGCCTCCCCCTTCACCGGCTCTCGCCCTCGCGACGCCTGCTTTGCTGCCACCGTGACCAAGAGGCCCCCACATGCCTCAACCTGCCGCGTCCACCGCGGTGAACAAGACCCTGACCTCCCTCGATCTGCGCATCGAGGAAGCAACCGGCCTCAGCACCGATGTCCTATGGCCACACCGGGACCAGCACCTCCTGGACGAGCCGACCGCCCGGCTCGTCGATGCGCACCGCAAGCTCGCCAACGCGGAGACCGCCGTCACCTTCTACCGCACTCTGCTTCAACGGCTCTCCTCGGGCGAGTACGAGGTCGACGACGCGCTCTTCGACCGCATCGACCGCACCGTCGACCAGCTGCGGGAAGCCGCCGGCAAGCGCCACGCACGCGAGGGCGCGGTCCTGGCGGTCCTGGAACCGCTGGAGGAAGCAGTCCGGATGCGCGATCCGGCCCGGGCGCCGGACCTGCCGGCCCCCGACTTCGCGGCCTTGGTCGCCATCGCCCAGGGCGCCGTGCTGCGCGAGAACCTGCTCACCCACCGCGTCTCGGTCGTGACCACCTCCGGCACCCGGGTGCCCTGGCCCGCCCACCAGCGCCTGGCGGAACGGTCCCTGGTCACCCGCGACGAGTCCCATCCGCTGTACGCCGGACAGCCCGTCACCCTCACTGACGCCGGCCGCGCCTGCCTCACCGGATCCCGCCGCACCACCGCCACCCGTGCCGCACGCGCAGAAGCGTGCTGCGACGCGAAGGTTCCGAGGGGACCATCCGATTCCGATGCTGACCGTTTGCTGACCCCCAAGGGGTACTTAGGGGTCTGACCTGCGGAAACGCTCAAACTGTTTGAGATGTGGTGGAACTTTGTCGGGCGTTCCCAACAGGACATCGAAGAGGCCAGGAGGGACTGGATGGAGGGGTCCCGCTTCGGTGAAGTGAAGGGGTACGACGGAGGCCGACTGCCCGCCCCCGAACTCCCGCCGGTGCCCTTGAAACCGCGGGGACGGGTGCGTTGACCTGAGGTTATGCGCCTGGAGGGCGTAACCGTGAGGCTGCTTGTCGTGCCCCTCGGCCGGAGCGGCCGAGGGGCACGGTTGCGTCTCGTGGTGATCGTCTTGGGGCAGGGCGCGACTTGCAGATGCGAGCGTCTGTGACCAGGTCAGCGACAGTGGCGGTTCAGCGGTTCAAAGGTGCGTTTCCTTGACTTCTTAGCCGGTCCTAACGGACGGTCTGCGGCGCGCAGGAAGTGCACATCCCACCGGCCGTGGGCCGCTGACAGGATCGCCAGAAGGCGACTCCCCGGGTACGTCACAACGCGGAGTCAGGACTGGGTCATCCGCTGCCAGCTGAACGGGCCGAATGCGTTGGCACTCGCCGGAGCATTCGCGTTCGTGTCGATGGTCAGCTTCAGCCACTCGAGCGGGAAGGTGCTGCCGTGCACTACCACCCGGTGGAAGTTCGGCACGTCGTATCCAGGATGTGCGGACGCGACCGAGGCGCACGCGCCTTCGCCACCACCGGCGACCTCGCCAACACACGGGGCCGACGGAGACAGCGGATTGTCGGACTTGTACTTGTGCGAGTCGCCGTTGAACAACAAGACCGGCTTCCCGAACTGAGTCGTGTGGGACGCGATGCTCGCCACGAACGGGTTGTACCCAGTCAGGTGCGCCGCAGTATTCGAGTCCAAGTCCCACATGTCAGCCTGCGTCAGGATCACCACACCCTTGGTGTTGTGGTCTTCCTGAGCCTGGGCGAACGCCCGGTCGAGCCAGCGCAGATCGGCGGCCGTGCGCTGGGCGACCTCCTTCGCCTGTGCGGCGCTCTGCGAGGGAGCGCCGTACCAGACATCGGCGTCGTTGTTCGAGCCGCCCGGAATGTTGAGCGTCACGAACTGGATGCCCTTTTGCTGCCACATCACGTTCTCGACGTACTTCGAATCGGTGGGGTGCGCCCGGTCATAGACCTGCGCCTGGGAGAGCACGTGTTGCTTCCCGTTGCCGAGCGTGCTGCCGGGCTTGGAGAAGAAGGTCGAGCGGACCAGGTCGAGGTTGGCGGTGGGATTACCGCTGGCGTAATCGACCGGCTGATGCGTGACCGGATCGAGGGAAAAGTTGATCTGCTGCGTCGATGGGCTGTAAGTGCCGCCGCCCTCAGCGGGCTTGTGACAGTCCGTCCACTCGTTGTCGCCGGGGGTGTAGACCAAAGGCTTCTGGTATCTGGTCCAGAGGTTGTAGACCGACTGGTCATAGGCTTGCGTGCAGTACTGCTTGCCCGAGTGGATGTCGCCGACGTGGGCGACGAGGCTGACCTGTGGGTCATTGTTGATCGAATCGATGAAGGCGGGTGTCGCCTGGAACTCAGCGGTGTCGGTGGGTGACGTCCCATACGGGGCATCTCCGTAGACGGCCAGCGTGAAAACGTGGCCGTTGCCGGGTTCGGCCATCGCGGGGGACACGGTGCCCAGCGTGAGCATCGCAGCGGCTGCCGCCAGCATCACGGGTTTACGCATGTGCGTCAGACTCCTTCAAGGAGGGATATAGCACCCGCACCGTGTCGTCGCCTCCTGGCGGGGACATGACGCGAGGGTTACCCGGCCATGTCGGGAACCCAAAGACTCGGCTGCGTGTTCATGGCCATTCCGAGTTCGGTGGCCCGGTTGCGCCACCAGTTCCGTCTCGACCCCGACCACCCGAGCCTCGACCTCAAGCCCCTCAAGGGTGACGGCCGGGTTTTCCGCGCCAAGATCGACCGTTCGTACCGGGCGCTCCTTGCCCGGGCCGGTGTCGGCGCCGACGGCGTGCAGCAGTGGCTGATCGTCGCGGTCCGCCACCGCAAGGACGTCTACCACCAACTGAGCGTCGCCATCAACCGGGTCACCGGCGAGATCGAGTTCGTCGATCTCGGCGTCGTCGGCCAGAGTGTCCTCCAGCGCGCGGGACTCCAGCTCACCCCGGCCCCGGACGATCACGACGCACCGGCCGAGCCCACGCCCGCCCCCGTCGTGACGGAGCGACCGGCCGCCCCCGCCGAACCGCTCCTGGCCGGCTGCACTCCCGAGAACCTGCGTCGGCTCGGTGTCACCGACGCCCTCATCGATGTCGCCCTCACCGTCACGACCGACGAGGAACTCGACCAGCTCATCGCCGGTGCACCGCGCCTGACCGCCGAGGTCCTCACCGGACTCGGCTCCGGCATGTCCGTGGACGAGGTCGAGCGTGAGATCACCGAGCCCGCCTCCACCGAACTCGAACCGGGCTTCGAGAACGACATGGCGGCGGCCCTCACCCGTACCGCGGTCACCACGGTCGACGACGACATCCGCAATGTCCTGGCCGAGGGCGACTTCCGTGCCTGGAAGGTCTACCTGCACCCCACCCAGCGCAAGATCGTCGAACGGAACTACAGCGGCCCCGCTCGGGTCAGCGGCGGCCCCGGCACCGGCAAGACCATCGTCGCCCTGCACCGCGTCGCACGCCTCGCCGCGGCTCTGCCGCCCGGCCACGGCAAGCCGATCCTGCTGACCACGTACACCAAGAACCTCACCGCGGACCTGCGCTCCCGGCTCACCTCGCTCATGGACCCGGCGCTGCTGGGCCGTGTCGACATCAAGCACATCGACCAGCTCGCCCAGAGCGTCCTCAACGAGAACACCGCGCCCGGAGCACAGCGCAGCCTGATCAACGACGACCGGGCCCTGGACGTGCTGCGCGAAGTCCTCTTCGAACACGACGAGCAGCGCTGGGACGCCGAGTTCCTCTTCGACGAATGGGAACAGATCGTCCTCGGCCAGTCCCTCGCCACCCGCCAGGACTACTTCAAGGCCCGCCGCGCAGGCATGGGCCGCGCCCTCAACCGGCCCGAACGCGCCGCCATCTGGAAGCTGCTCGACCAGTTCACCCTGCGCCTCAACGGCATGGGCCGTGAGACCTGGGCCCAGGCCGCCGAACGCGCGGCCCGCTACGAGATGGAACGCGCTCGCAAGATCCAGACCCGGGCCGAGCACAAGGCGGACATCGGCGGCGGCGACCTGACCCACCTCGACGACAACAGCTCCGCGGTGCGCTACCTGCGTCATCGCTACCGCCACATCGTCGTCGACGAGGCCCAGGACCTCAGCCCCGCCCACTGGAAGATGCTGCGCGCCATGGTCGCGTCCGGCCCGGACGACCTGTTCATCGCCAGCGACACCCACCAGCGGATCTACGACCGGCAGGTCACCCTCTCCACCGTCGGCGTCCACATCCGCGGCCGCGCCTCGAAGCTGACGCTCAGTTACCGCACCACCCAGGAGATCCTCGACCAGGCTGCCAAGGTCGTCCGCGGGGCCGCCTATGACGACCTCGACGACGGCACCGACACCCTCGACGGCTACCACTCCCTGCTGCACGGCCCAGCCCCCGAGTACGTAGCCTGCGCCGACTGGACCGACGAGATCACCCAGCTCGCCGAGGCCCTCAAACAGTGGAGCGGACGAGACCTTCCGCTCACTGCTGTGCGGGACGGAGTAGCTCTCTGACCTCCTCGCCAATCCGGCGGGGAATCCGTCACCTCTTCGCACCGAAGAGAGAACCTCGGCCGACGGGGAAGAACTACGATGATGCACGTCTCCGGGAAGCGGGGGAAGTCCTGGGAGCGTGCTTGTCCTAGGCCCTTGCTAGGTTGGCGGGACGAGTCGCTGAGGGAGGCGTGGACGATGACGGCGAGCGCCGACCATCTAATAGCTCTACTCAGCGCCCATGCCGAGGGTGACAACGACCGCTTTTACAGCATCGCCCTCCAGCTTGCAGCGAAGTCTGCACGCCAGAGCCGCACCCGGCTCGCGACTGAGCTCCGGGAGTTGATCGACTCCTCCCGTGCCCAGAAAATCACCCGTCGCCCGACTCCCACGCCGGTGGTACAGCCTCGCGGCGAGCTCGTGAGCCTGCTGACCGCCGACTACCCCGATATCCGCCTGTCGGACATGACGCTTACGGAAGCTTCGGGAACGGCCTGGGTGACAGCCGCGAGTATGTCGTGTCGCCGGCCGAGCGGGTCCGGGGTTTGGTCGGCGGGGATCTCGTGCCCCGAGGCGACGCCGTCGGGCAGGCGGAAGAGGAGCACGTCCCAGCTCATGGCGCCCTTCCGAGTAGGAGTTGAGGAGTGTGGCTCTGGCGGCGGTCAGAGAGATGGGGGCGCCTGGATCGGCCGACTGCGGTCGGCTACGTGTCTCGCGTCCGTCAGCCGCCCAGGAGTAGGCGCTCGCGCTCGGCCGCCACGATCTCCCGTGCCAGCTCAGCGTCCGTGATATCGAGCGCTTCCGGGGCGCTGTCGGCGGTTTCGGAGACGCGGGCAAACTCCGCGAAGAGTTGGTTCTTGCGCGCCAGGATCTCAATGATGCGCTGGTCGACGCCTTCTTCGGAGAGCAGGCGATGTACTTGTACCGACTCCAGCTGCCCCATCCTGTGGGAGCGACCGATGGCTTGCCATTCGGTCGTCGGCTTAAGCTGGGGCTCGCAGATCACGACGACCGATGCCGACTGAATGTTCAGGCCGACGCCGCCTGCCACGATCTGCGCGACGAGGACTGCCCCGTGGCGGGCTTGGGAGAACTCATCAACCATGCTCTGTCGCTTCGCGGCGGGAACGGAGCCGGTAAGGGGCCCGAACACCTTCCCCGGAAGGACGGACGCCACTTCATCGAGGACGTCACGGAAGTACGAGAAGACCAGCACCTTGCGCTCGTTGTCCTCTGCCTCCTGGACGATGTCGATGAGGCGCTGCATCTTCTCGGACTTGGCGCCGGCGCGTAGCGCGGCCTGGCGCATGGCCATGAAGTTGCCTTCGATGACAGCTGCTCGGTAGTGCTGCTCGTCGGCGCTGGACATCGGCATCCACTCGTCGACTTCGAACCGCTCCGGGAGCTCGGTGAGGACGTCTTCCTGATTGCGCCGCAGGTATGCCGGTGCCACCTGCTTCCGGAACTGGCGAGGAGCGATTTCCGAGGCACTGATCGACAGGTCTGGCCGGAGGTAGCCGACGAGATTGCGGAATTCCTCGATCCGGTTCTCCAGCGGGGTGCCGGTCAGTAGGATCGCTCGCTCCGAGCTCTTGATCAGGGCCGTGGAGCGCCGGGTTCGCTGGGCCTCCGGATTCTTGATGTAGTGCGCTTCGTCGAACACCAGACACGCAAGTTCGGCGCGTTCGGGGATCCGGCCTTCCAGCCAACCGAGGATGTCGTAGGTGGTGACCGCGACTCCACCGTTGCGGATCCAGGACTTCAGCGCGTCGTCGCGACCGGGCCCGTGCAGGCGATACGCGCGCAGATCGGACTTGGCCTGGACTTCGCGCACCCAGTTGGTCACGACAGCGGCTGGGCACACGACCAAGAAGTGGGAGGAGCCCTTGGCGCGCAAGTGGGCGAGTACGGCGAGTGACTCGACCGTCTTTCCCAGACCCATCTCGTCGCCGATGATGACCTTCCGTTGCACGATCGCGAAGCGGGCACCGAATGACTGGTATCCACGAAGGGACGCCTTCAGATGGCTGGTGTCGAGCTTGAGTTCCCTTACCGCCTCGACGATTTCGGTCGGTAGGTCGCCGTGGCTCTTCTCGGCGTCGTCGGCCAGGAATCCGAGCTCCGCGAGCATCGCGTAGTAGTCGGCCGGGCGGGCGATGAAATCCTCCCAAGGATCACCGCCTGCGGCGTCGTCCCCGCCGTTGAGCAGCGCCCCGCGGCGCTCGACGGCCGCCAGCGCGGTACGCAACTCGGCGACGGTCCGAGCCTGGGGGACGAGAACCACGTGGGAGGTCTTGGAATCAAGGCTTTGGAGGAGCGGCCGAACCGCGTCGGCGGCAGCGAGGTCGGCTGTCGCGTTGTGGATCGAGCGTGCCGCGTCCCAAGCGCGCATCGTAGTGAGGAGCTTCGTGGTGGCGCGGGATCGGTTCTTGATGTCGATCCGGACCGGCATCTCGTCCAGCGTGGTCTGCCAGATGGTCCGTGCGGCGCCGACCATCCGGTTGCCCGTCGTCTCACCGACTCCGGGGAGCGATCGAATCCGTGATTTCTGGTCGAGGACCTGCTGCACGTTCCTGATCTCGGCATCGATCAGCGCCGTGATGCGTAGTTGGCCGCTGGTTGCGTCCTTGAGCCGCTCGACGGGCATTTCGGCGACCAGCTTGCGAGCCTCGTCCTGTCGGACTGCATTGCCGGCGGCATTGACTGCCGTTCTGAACTCGTACTCGCGCTGCAGGGCCTGATCGATTGCGCTGATCGCGGTCTTGGGGACGTCCAGTTCATTCCGCCCGACGAGTTCGGCTCGGCCACCGAGGAGGTGGGCGAAGCCGACCGTGTCATCGAGGATGGCCGAGAGCCCGATTGCGGGGACGGCCTTCCTGTCCCAGGCTGCCAGACTTTCCAACTCGGTAACGAGTGGGGTGCTCGTAGCCCGCTCGTGGAGGGATATCAGGTATGCCGCAGCTTGCCCTGCTTCGTCCTTGCGGCTCTTGCCCGACAATATCCGGCGGGCGCCGAACAGCGCCCGGACGGCCGTCAGCGCCTGGCCGACGTCGTTGGTCAACTGGTGGATGCCCTGCTGGGCATTAGCTGTGAGCGCCGGAAGAGCCTGACGGCGGGCCAGGGAGGCCACCAGGTCGACATCGGACGGCGAGACCTGCAATACGCGCCATGCGGTGGTGGCTCCAGTCCCGAGGGAAGCCACTCGGCCGAGGAGGTGCCTGGCGGCGTCTTCCGCCGCTGCCTCGACGGGTTCACGTTCCTCAACGATCCTCGCCGCGAGCTTGCGCCACCCGCTGACTTCTTCCACCACACCACGAAGGTGCTGACGTTCTTCTCGCTCCATTGCCCCCGCCGACTCGAATTACCTCTGCGAAGATTAGCGACCCCGGTTGACGAAGTCGACTGGACCACAAATCCGCCGGAACGTCCGAGTAGCGTTCGCAGGCTGCCAACCAGGAGGTTCTGTACGTGCTGCTCGAGGAGCTCAAGCCGGGTCTGCGGATCGACGGACTCATGCCGGCGGAGGTCGTCACGGTCATCGCCGCTCAGTGGCACGGTGCGAACGCACTCGAGCTGACCTACAAGACCGCCGCGGGCGGCCTTGACCAGCGGGTCGTCTTCCGAAAGGACGAGGACAAGCTGAGCGTTGCCCGCAGCGGCAGCCGCGCCTTCGACGCGAACGCAAGTGACTTCAAGCTGGTCGCCGAGGCTCAGCGGATCTCACTGGCCGGTCTATTCGACCCGATGCTCGCGGTGGCGACCAGTGACGTTCAGCCGCTCCCGCATCAGATCCGCGCCGTGTACGGCGAGCTCATGCCCCGTACGCCGCTGCGCTTCCTGCTCGCCGACGATCCGGGCGCAGGAAAGACAATCATGGCTGGGCTCTACGTCAAAGAGCTCCTGCTGCGCGATGACGTCAAGAGGTGCCTCATCGTGGCTCCGGGAGGCCTGGTCGATCAGTGGCAGGACGAGCTCTTCTTCAAGTTCGGCCTCCGCTTCGACCTGCTCACGAACCAGCTCATCGACTCCCAGTTCAATCTCAACGTCTTCGAGACCTATCCGCTGCTGATCGCCCGCATGGACCAGCTCTCTCGTAACGAGCACCTGAAGGCGCAGCTCCAGGAGACGGAGTGGGACCTGATCGTCGTTGACGAGGCGCACCGCATGGGTGGCCACTACTTCGGTGGCAAGGTGGAGAAGACGAAACGGTTCCAGCTTGGCGAGATGCTCGGCGAGATCACTCGCCACCTGCTCCTGATGACAGCGACCCCGCACTCAGGAAAGGAGGAGGACTTCCAGCTCTTCCTCACCCTGCTGGACCGTGACCGGTTCGAGGGCAGGCAGAAGAGGAGCGCCGACGTCAGCGGGATCATGCGGCGCATGATCAAGGAAGACCTGCTCACCTTCGAGGGCAGGAAGCTCTTCCCCGAGCGCATTGCGGAGACAGTCCCCTACGAACTCACGGCACTCGAGTACGACCTCTACGAGGACGTCACCCACTATGTCCGCGAGGGGATGAACCGCGCCGACCGCATCGGTGGCAAACGCAAGAACACTGTCGGATTCGCGCTTACGACGTGGTGCTCGATTGAGGTCGGGCTGTGCTGGCCTGGCGGGTTGGCTGGTGGTTGATTACCGCATGGCCGCGCGGTCGGAGACCAGGCCGGCGATGGCTTGGTAGGTCTGGTCGAAGTAC
>NZ_SUMC01000043.1 GCF_005047355.1 Actinacidiphila oryziradicis | reverse complement strand
CCATGCCCCATCCGCGGCCACAGCAACGTCCAGGGCAACCGCACCTGCGGAATCGACCACCGCCCCACCGAGGAGTTCCTCAACCGGCTCGCCGAAGCGTGCGGCATCGACCCGCCCCGTGAAGAGGGCCTGGACACCGTGCGCACCATCGAAGCCATGCACCAGGGCCGGGTGAAGGTCTTCATCGGCATGGGCGGCAACTTCGCCATGGCCGCCCCGGACACCCCCTACACCTTCGAAGGGCTGCGCCACTGCGAGCTGACCGCCCATGTCAGCACCAAGCTCAACCGCAGCCACCTGGTGCACGGCAAGAAGGCCCTGATCCTGCCCTGCCTCGGCCGCACCGAGAAGGACCAGCAGCGGTCCGGCCTCCAGGCCACCTCCGTGGAGGACTCGATGAGCATGGTGCACCTGTCGGTGGGGATGAAGCGCCCCGCCTCGCCGCGCCTGTTCTCCGAGCCCGCCATCATCGCCGGCATGGCCCGCGCCACCCTGCCGGACAGCGACACACCGTGGGAGAAGTACGTCGAGGACTACGACCGAATCCGCGACACCATGGCCAAGGCCCTGGAGGGATTCGAGGACTTCAACCGGCGCGTCCGCCTCCCGCTCGGCTTCCGTCTCCGCCAGCCCGCACGCGAACTGGTCTTCCTCACCCCCACCGGCCGGGCCGAGTTCTCCTCCGCACCGCTCACCGACGTCGTACCCGCCCCCGGGACGCTCGCGCTGGCAACCGTGCGCTCCCACGACCAGTGGAACACCACCATCTACTCCAGCGATGATCGCTACCGCGGCGTGAAGAACCTGCGCACCCTGGTGTTCATGAACCCCGCCGACATGCGCGTCCGCGGCATCAAGGAACTCGACCTGGTGGACATCACCAGCACCGCCAAGGACGGCAGCCAACGCTCCGTCCGCGGCTACCGGGCCATCGCCTACGACATCCCGCCGGGCTGCGCCGCCGGCTACATGCCAGAGCTGAACGTCCTGTGCGCCGCGAGCGATTACAGCCTGCAGAGCGACCAACCACTCATGAAACACCTCAAAGTGGAAGTCGTCCCCTCGCCGCAGACCGACGAGACGATGTGAGGACAGTGTCGCCGCCGATGATCCTGGGGGGCGTTGTCAACTTGGCTCGGGCGAACTACTCGTGCTGCGGCATCAGCTGGCGGTGCTGCGCCGTCAGGTCTCCCGGCCCTCTCTGGAGCCGTCCGACCGGGTCCTGCCGACAGCGCTCTCGCGGCACGCCTGCGGGTGCCGAAAACCCCATCCATGGCCTGCGACGTGCAGGTTCTCATGAACGGCGGACGATCGTCGGATAGGAGTGTCAGGCTGATCGTTCGTGCTGCTTCGACTGCCCTACCTCGTCGTGTCGAGCGTGTTCGCCCTCATACGGCTGCTGCCGATGACCGACATCGACAAGGACATCGAGATGTTGACGCTGCGCCACCAACTGGCGGTCTTGCAGCGGCAGATCGCCAGGCCACGCCTCACCCCGGCGGACCGTGCCCTCCTTGCCACGCTCCTGCACCGGCTCCCCCGGCCCAGACTGCGGCAGCTGCACCTGATCGTCTCTCCGGACACGATCCTGCGGTGGCACCGCGACCTCATACGCCGCCGCCACGCCGACGCCTCCCGTTGAAGGCGGCCCGGCCGTCCTCCGACCCGCCACGCCATCCAGGCTCTCGTCCTGCGCCTGGCCCGCGAGAACGCCGGGTGGGGCTACTGGCGCATCCACGGCGAACTCGCTGCCCTCGGCATCAAAGTCGCGCCCTCCACCGTGTGGGAGATTGTGAAGCAGCACGGGATCGAGCCAGCTCCCGAGCGCGACCGCCAGAGCTGGGCCGCCTTCCTGCGCAGCCAGACC
This sequence comes from Actinacidiphila oryziradicis, assembly GCF_005047355.1. Lineage (GTDB taxonomy): Bacteria > Actinomycetota > Actinomycetes > Streptomycetales > Streptomycetaceae > Actinacidiphila > Actinacidiphila oryziradicis. The sequence goes on along the minus strand of NZ_SUMC01000043.1, from coordinate 66,997 downwards.
CACGCGATCCTGGCCTGCGACTTCTTCACCGCCACCACCCTGAACGGCACGAGCGTGTACGTCTTCGCCGTCGTCGAACACGCCAATCGCCGCGTTCGCGTCCTCGGGGCCACCGCACACCCCACCGCGGTCTGGGTGACCCAGGCCGCCCGGAACCTGATCATGGACCTCCAGGACGCCGGCGCCACGGTCACACACCTGATCAGGGACCGTGACAGCAGCAACACCCGCGCATTCGACGCCGTCTTCGCCGCCGAGGGCATCGAGATCGTCACCATCGGCATCCGCGTCCCCCGCATGAGCTCGATCATGGAACAGGGGGCACCTCCCGGCCGAAGGCTGGGGGCGGGTGCAGACCTGCAGACACGAGCTCCTCGACCGCACCCTAACGCGTAAATAAGTCCAGCTCAGGCGGGTTTCGGGCAGGCGGACGTGTCCGGTGGCCAGGGCTGGCTGCCGGTTCGGGGTGTGTTCGTTCAGGCGGCGTTGCCGATCGGGTTGAGCGTGACGGTGAAGCCGAGCTGGTTGAGTTGGGTGATGGTGCGTCGGGGGGAGCGTTCGGGGTCGCGTTGGGCGAAGTAGGCGCCGCCGAGGTCGTGGTAGGGGCTGTTGGTGGTGAGCATGTGCCAGATCGCGGTGATGATCGAGTGCTCGACCGCGACCAGGGCCTTCATGACCCCGTGCCGGGAGGTGAGGCGCCGGTAGCGGGCCTGCAGATAGGTGCCGTTGGTTCGGGCGGCTCCCATCGCGGCGATGCCCCAGGGCACCCTTGAGGCAGGGGTTGCCGGGCCTGACCTTGGTGTTTTTGGACCGGCCGGCGGACTCGTGGTGGCCGGGGCAGACCCCGGCCCAGGAGGCCAGGTGCTTGGCGGTGGGGAAGCGGTTCATGTCGCCTCCGGTCTCGGCGACGACGACTTCGGCGACGGCTCGGCTGATGCCGGGAACGGTGTCCAGGAGGTCGAGCACGTCACGAAAGGGGGCCATCGCCTCCCCGATCCGGCCGGTCAGCTTCTCCAGCATGGCGGTGAGTTGGTCGTACTGGTCCAGGTAGAGCCGGGCCAGGAAGGCATGGTGCTCGCGGAAACGCCCGGTCAGCGCCTCTGCGCATCCGGCCCTTGGCCAGGTCCGCCAACTGTTCCGGGTCGCGCGCGCCGGCGATCAGGGCTTCGAGCATCGCCCGCCCGGAGACGCCCATGATGTCGGAGGCCACCGACGACAGCTTGATACCGGTGTCCTCCAGCAGCTTCTCCAGCCGCTGGGCGACCTTGGCGCGTTCGCGGGTGGCGTGGGTGCGGGCACGGGTGAGGTCACGCAGTTCCCGCACGGGCTCGTCCGGCACGAACGAGGCCCGCAGCAGCCCGTGGGCACCCAGTTGCGCCAGCCAGGCGGCGTCGGAGACGTCGGTCTTGCGGCCGGGCAGGTTCCTGGCATCGCGGGCGTTGACCAGGATCACATTTAGGCCCTCGGACAGCAGGTGGACGAAGGGCTTCCAGTAGTCCGACGTCGCCTCGATCACCACCAGCGTGACCCCCGCGTCGACGGGCCGGGGAACCTGTTAGGTCGGTCCCCGGCCCGCCTGGGGTCAGAACGGCTTGGTGGGCAGGTACTTGCCGTCGAGGGTGATGACGGCGCGGTGGCCGCCGTCGGGGTCCTCGACGGTCTTGAAGTCGAGCTTGAAGTTGATGGCGCTGATGATGCCGTCGCCGAGTTGCTCGTGGACCAGGGCCTTGAGGGTGGTGCCGTAGACCTGGAGCATCTCGTAGAAGCGGTAGATGGTCGGGTCGGTGGGGATGCCGCCGGGGATGGAGCCGCGCAGCGGGATCGTCTGGAGCAGCAGCGCGGCGTCCTCGTCCAGGCCCAGGCGCTCGGTCACGGCCTTGGCCGCGTCGGCGGGCAGGGGGTGCTGGCCGAGCAGGGCCGCGGTGACGAAGGCGATGGAGAGGCCGGCGGCGTCAGCGAGCTCCTGCCAGGTGAGGTCCTTGCGGGTCTTGGCGTCGACGACCTGCAGGGCAAGCTGCTGGCGGGCGGTCTGGTCGAACTGTGCGTGCACCATGAGGTGAGCCTTTCGGGATGGGGTCCGAGGCGGGTGCCCGGACCTGGTCTGGGGATCGTGGGAGGGGATGCGGGGGTGGTCAGCCGACCAGGGCGGTGAATTGTCCGCTTTCGGTGTCGAGCATCTCGGCGGAGCCGCTGCCGATGTCGTAGACCCAGCCGTGGAGGGTCACCATGTGCTGCACCAGGGCCTTGGCCACGGACGGGTGGGTCTTCAGGTTCGCCAGCTGGGCGAGGACGTTGTCCTTCACCAGGGCGGCGACCCGCTCCGCGCCCGCAGGGTGCTCGCCTGCGTCGGTGCGGGCCTTGGAGGCGTCCGCGTGGTGCAGCCAGGTGGCGACGGCGGGCAGACCGGTGAGGTCGTTGCCGCAGGCGAGGGCGGTCATCGCGCCGCACGCGGAGTGCCCGCAGACGATCACGTCCGTGACCCCGAGCACACTGATCGCGTACTCGATGCTCGCCGCGACACCGTCCGCACCCTGCGTGTACGGGGGCACGAGGTTGCCCGCGGTGCGGATGACGAACAGCTCGCCCGGACCGGTCTGGGTGATCAGCTCCGGCACGACCCGGGCGTCCGAGCAGCCGATGAACAGCGCGGTCGGCTGATGGGTGGTGGCGAGCTTCTTGAAGAGTGCCGCCTGGGTCGGGAACACCTCCCGGCTGAACCGCTGGAAACCCTGCGCCATCTCGTTCATGAGGTCACTCCCTCTTCGACGACCGGTATTGCCTGCCGATGACCTCAACGATGCATGACCTGTGCATATAGTGTCCAAGACGCAATAGCCATCGGATCTATCAGTGCTGTCTATAGTTGGCTCATGGAACTGCGCCACCTCCGGTACCTGCTCGCCGTGGCCGAGCACGCCAACTTCACCCGCGCCGCCGAAGCCCTCCACGTCTCGCAGCCCACGCTCTCGCAGCAGATCAAACAGCTCGAGAACTCGCTACACGTGCAACTCCTAGACCGCTCCGGGCGCACCGTGCGCCTCACCGACGCCGGCCAGGCCTACACCCACTACGCACGCCAAGCCCTGCGCGACCTCGCCGCAGCCGAGCGCGCGGTCCGCGACGTCCAGGACCTCTCGCACGGCACCCTGCGCCTGGCCATGACCCCGACCTTCACCGCCTACCTGATCGGGCCGCTCGTCGAGGACTTCCACGCGCGCTACCCCGGGATCACCCTGGACATCCGCGAGATGACACAGGACCGCATCGAGTCCGAGCTCGCCGCCGACCAGCTCGACCTCGGCATCGCCTTCGGCGGAGCACACCTACCGGCCATCACCGCCACCGCCCTGTTCACCGAAAACCTCGGCCTCGTCGTCGCCTCCACCCACCCCTACGCGACCCGCCCGGGCCCGATACCGGTCCGCGAACTGCGCGACCAGCAACTCGCCCTGCTCAGCCCGGACTTCGCTACCCGGCACCACATCGACCAGTACCTCGCCGACCACCGGGTCCGACCACAGGTCGCCATCGAGGCCAATTCCGTCAATGCGCTCGTTGCGATCGTCCAACGAACCAGCCTCGCCACCGTGCTACCCGACGCCATCACCCGCGAACAGCCCCACCTCCACTCCGTACCCGTCGACCCCCCACTCCCCTCACGAACCGTCACAATGCTCCGCCGGGATACCGCCTACCAGAGCGCCGCCGCCCGCTCCTTCAGCGATCTCGCAGAACACCGGGCCCACACCTTCGGCCACACCCCCGACGACCTGGTCTAGCGTGTCCGGCGAGACAGGGCTGTTGGAACCGAAGTAGCGCGGTCCTTGGACCCAGCGGCGCGAAGCCGAACCACCCTCACCGGAGGCCAGGTCAGAGTGGCGGCCCCGAACCGGTGATCTACCTCTGACTCGTGTCAACCGAAGGTGGCGGTCACATCCGACCCTGCGGGTGCCGAAAACCCCATCCATGGCCTGTGACGTGCAGGTTCTTGTGAACGGCCGTGATCGCCGGATAGGCGTGTCAGGCTGATGGATCGTGCTGCTGCGACTGCCCTACCTCGCCGTCTCAAGCGTGTTCGCCCTCATACGGCTGCTGCCGATGAGCGACGTGGACGAGGACATGGAGATATTGCCGCTGCGCCACCAGCTGGCCGTCCTGCAGCGGCAAACCGACAGGCCACGGGCCACTGCGGTGGACCGCGCATTCCTTGCCGCGCTTCTCCATCGGCTCCCCAAGCCCAAGCTGCGGCAGCTGCACCTGGTCGTCTCCCCGGACACGATCCTGAGGTGGCCCGCGACCTCATGCGCCGCCGCCACGCCGAAGCCTCCCGTCGCACACACCCCGGCAGACCGCCGACCCTCCCCCAGCCTTCGGCTGGGAGGTGCCCCCAGCAACATCCAGTCTCTCGTCCTGCGCCTGGCCCGCGAGAACTCCGGGTGGGGCTACAGAAGGTTCCGCGGCGAACTCGCTCTCCTGCGCGGACGCGATAATCGGCACCCGCAGCGCCTCTGTGGGATGCTGACAACACACCTACGCCGACCCTTAGCCGCCTCCGGTGGCCAGCCGGTGGCCGGACGCCTTTGGACGACGTAATACGAGGCAGCACAGACCAACGAGCCGCACGCGCTCTAATCAGGCAGGACGTCATTCGGCAGCACGGCCCGGCACCACGCAACACGAACGCTCACGGTCTCGTAATGCGTAGGTCTCGGGTTCGAATCCCGAAGGCGGCTCCGTGGTGCACCCTAGGTCAGGCCTCTGACCTGGGGTTTCTTGCTTTGGATGACCTTGGAATCTCGGCAAATCGGGCACCGACGATCTGTGCATCGTAATGCGTAGGTCCGTGGTTGACGCTGAGTGGCTGATCTCGCCGTCCCACGCCTCTGAGCTGGCCTTTTGTTCCCAGGAGCAGGTCCGCTCGTGTCTAGTCGGCGTGGGGTGGTGGCCGTCCGGTGGCCGAGCGTGCAGCGAGCGTGCAAATGGCTCTCGGTGAGCCTTACGGGTCGAGCGGTGTGATGGGGCCGGGGTTGTGGCAACCCAACAATGCCGTGAGCTCAGCAGTTCCCCGTGGCACCACTTGTGCGAACGACCGTTGTACGGCCACCATCGCGACGCGCGCACATCCGGCAGACGAGGTTCGGGGGGGGGGGGCCGACCCGAGCTGACCTGCCCGGCACGCGGGCCCTCGGCGGGCGACGTGACTACCCTGATCGTCGGCGCGGGGGCGCTGCTGTTCGAGGACGAGATCCGCATGGACAGGCCTCGCGCGCCTCAGTGATGAGAGTCTGCACTTCCATGACCACATCTCGGAGGCGTCCCGGCTGCACACCCTCGCGCGCCATCCACTCATCGAGGCGGGGACGTAGGTACCTGACCGCCCACGGTCCGGGGCGCCGCAGCATTGAGCGGTTGATCGAGATCTCTTCCTGGATCTCCCGACGCAGCTCGTCAGTCCAGCCCTGCTCACGGTCAGCCCGTCCCAGCGGAGCTGTTAGGTCGGCCACGGCCTTGCCGAGGGACTCTCGCAGATCCATGGGCTCTCCAACCCTCAACATCCCGAACTGCGAACGATAGTGCGTCCCGGTTCTAGTAGCACCGACGTTGCGGTACAGCAGCGAAGTACAGCAACCACAACAACCGGCCACGGCCGGTTCGTCCGCTACAGGCTTCATGACGCCCTCTATGACCGCAGGTGCCCACCTCGCGCGGGCCCGGCGGTGCTGTGGCCAGCTCGGAGGCGGCGTCCTGCCTGTAGGGTGCCAAAACTGCCGCGTGGTCTCTGATCAGGCTCTTTGCCGTTCCAGGCGATCATGGCATGCTGCGACTGCATGGCGTTGCGCGTGCTCTACCTGATCTTCGTCCGGCTGCTCGGACTGCTCCTGCTGATGTCCCGGTCGGAGAAGGCCAAGAACGTTGAGCTCCTCGCGCTGCGCCACGAGGTCGCGGTGCTGCGTCGACAGCTCAGCACCCGGCCGCGCCTGACGTGGCCGGACCGCGCCGTGCTCGCCGCCCTCGCCCGACACCTCCCGCCCAGGCTGCGCCATCACCGCCTCGTCACCCCCGGCACGCTCCTGTCCTGGCACCGCCGACTGCTGCGCTGGAAGTGGAAACACAAGCCCGCCCGGACCGGACGCCCACCGATCCCCGAGGAACTCACCTCCCTGATCCTGCGCCTCGCCCACGACAACCCGACATGGGGCTACACCAGAATCCAGGGCGAACTTCGACGCCTCGGCCACCGCGTCGGCGCCTCCACCATCCGACGCACCCTCCGCAGCGCTGGCCTCAACCCCGCACCCCGACCCAGCCACGGCACCCCGAGGTGGCGGGAGTTCCTGCGCGCCCAGGCATCCGGGCTGCTCGCCGCCGACTTCTTCCACATCGACACCGTGACCCTGCGACGGCTGTACGTTTTCTATGTCATGGAGGTCAGTACCCGCACCGTCCACATCCTCGGCGTCACCGCCCACCCCACCGCAGCCTGGACCACTCAGCTCGCCCGCAACCTGCTCGCCGACCTCGGCCAGCGCGCCTCAGGCTTCCGCTACTTGCTGCGTGACCGCGACAGCAAGTACACCCAGGCCTTCGACGCGGTCTTCACCGCGGACGGAATCGAAATCCTGAAGAGCGCGCCGCAGACTCCGCGGATGAACGCCCACGCCGAAAGGGCCATACGCACGGTCCGGGCCGAGTGCACCGACCGGTTACTGATCTACAACGAGCAACACCTGAGGCGCGTCCTCGCCGAATACGCCGAGCACTACAACACCAGCCGACCCCACCGCGCCCTGCAACTCCGATCTCCCGGCGACGATCCCAACGTCATCCCCTTCCCCACACAACGCATCCATCGCCACAACGTCCTCAACGGACTCATCCACGAGTACCGCAACCCCACTTGAGAACGATCAGGCGGAGCTGGCGAACGCCCAGGTCAACAAATGTGCAGGACTTTTGGAACCCTACAGGCGTTCAGGGCCTGGTGGAGTTCGCGGGCTGGAGGGTGAGCATGCGGGTGCCGCGGCGGGAGGCGGTGCAGCTCTCGCGCGCGGGGCAGGGGTGGCAGTCGCCGCGGGCGAAGTTGACGACGATCGCGTCGCGGCCGTGCTGCCGGACGGGATACCAGTTGCGGTTGGTGCGGCCTTCGGCGACGGCAGGGTTCATGCCGGTGGTCAGCACCTTGTGCCGTTCGGCCTGCACCTCCGTGCTCCAACCAGCGAACACCCTTATGCAACACTGGAGTTGACACCGGTTTGGAAGGCCCCGGGCCGCCTGTGGCGGGCCCGGGGCGCGAACTTCAGATCTTCGCCGCAGCCGCCGTAGCCCGGGAGGCGGACGCCCGGGCCGCTTCGAGCGCTTCCTCCCAGCAGGCCCTGCGCCCGATCAGCCCCTGGTACTTGGCGTTCTCGGCCGGGCGGTTGACGGTCAGGGCGCCGATCAGCCGGTCGCCGCTGCGGTAGAGCGCGGTGAACTTGCGGTCGGTGGCCTGGCCGGAGACCACCTCCATGTGCTCCGCGTCGGGCAGCCCGGCGAACTGGATCTTCCGGTCGTACCAGTCGGACCAGAAGTACGGCACGGTCTCATACGGCTGCTTGCGCTCGGGGTCGATCGCGTTGCGCGCGGCCTCCGCGCCCTGCTCCGACGCGCTGGTCCAGTGCTCCAGGCGCATCGACCGGTCGAAGAGCGGGTTGTGCCACCTGGCCACGTCACCTGCGGCGTAGACCCCGGGCACGCCCGCGTTGAGCGTCTCGTCGCAGACCACGCCGTTGTCGAGGGTGAGCGAGGAGGACTCGAGCCAGCCAGTCTCCGGCGCGGCCCCGATGCCGACGACCACCAGATCGGCGTCGAGGACGGTGCCGTCGGAGAGGTGGACGTGCTCGACCCGTCCGTCGCCGCTGAGCTTCGTCACCGCGGTCCCGCACCGCAGCTCCACCCCGTTGGCGCGGTGGAAGTCGCCGACCGCCACGCCCATTTCCTCGCCGACCGCGCGGGCCAGCGGCGAGGGCAGAGCCTCGACGATGGTGACCGGCAGGCCGCGCTTGTGCGCGGCCGAGGCCACCTCGGAGCCGATGAAGCCGGCCCCGACCACCACGGTGCGCGCCCCCGCGTCGAGCGCGGTCCGCACCGCACGGGCGTCGTCGACGGTGCGCAGGGTGAGCACGCCGGCGAGCCCGTCGGTGCCGGGCAGCGCCCGCGGGGTGGCGCCGGTGGCGATGACCAGCGCGTCGTAGCCGATCCACTCGTCACTGACGGCTACCCGCTGTCCCTCGGTGTCCAGCTCGGTCGCCGGGCGGCCGAGCCGCAGGTCGATGTCGAGCGCGCCGAACTTCTCCGCGGTGCGCAGGAAGGGCGGCTCCGGCGGCGGTCCCGCGTTGAGGAACTGCTTGGACAGCGGGGGCCGGTTGTACGGCTCGTGCTTCTCGGACCCGATCAGGGTGATCGTGCCCGTGAAGCCGGCCCTGCGTGCCGCTTCCACCGCGTGCAGTCCGGCGAGTGACGCGCCGACCACGACGAGGCGCTGTGCGGTCATGCGGCGGGCTCCTTTTCGAACGCGGCGACCAGTTCGGTGTCCACGCCGAGCGGTCCGACGACCCCGGCCCCGCCGGGCGCGCCGAGCGGCTCGTCGCGTCCCGGCAGCGGCTCGGCGAAGAACCGGGCGTTGTCGGCGATGAACGCCTTCTTCGCCTCGGGCACCTTGCGGTCGCTCCTGATGGCGCTCACCGGGCAGACAGGTTCGCACGCACCGCAGTCGATGCACTCGGCCGGATTGATGTAGAGCTTGCGACTGCCTTCGTAGATGCAGTCGACAGGGCATTCTTCGATACACGTGCGGTCTGTCACGTCGATGCACGCGTCGGCGATCACGTAGGGCAAGACGGCCTCATCTCTCAGGGCCAGGTCTGGGAACCGGCATGTCACTTACGGTTGCGGTAGATCACCTGAAGTTCGGTGAACTCCGCCAGGCCCCACGGGCCGTTCTCCACGCCCACACCGCTCCACTTGCTGCCGCCGAAGGGCAGGTAGGGCTGGAGGGCGAGGTGGTCGTTGACGAAGGCGGTGCCCGAGTCGAAGCGGGCGGCGACCTCCGCGGCACGGTCCAGGTCCGGGCTCCACACCGAGCCGGACAGGCCGTAGTCGGTGTTGTTCGCGCGCTCGACGGCGTCGTCCAGGTCCCGGTAGGGGATCACCGGCAGCGCGGGGCCGAACTGTTCCTCGTCGACGATCCGGGTGCCCTCGGCGACACCGGTCAGGATGGTCGGTTCGAAGAAGTAGCCGTCGCGGTCGAACGGCTTGCCGCCGGCCGCGGCCACCGCGCCGTTGTCGAGGGCGTCCGCGACCAGGCCCCTGACCCGCTCGAACTGCGGCAGGTTCTGGATCGGGCCGAGCTGCACACCCTTCTCGGTGCCGGCTCCGACGCGCACCGAACGGGCGCGGGCGGCCAGCGCCTCGACCAGCTCGTCGTGCAGCCGCTCGGGCACGTAGATCCGCTTGATGCCAGCGCAGATCTGGCCGTTGTTGATGAACGCGCCCCAGAACAGGCCGCGCTCCACCGTGGCGACGTCGGCGTCGTCCAGGACGATCGCCGCGTCGTTGCCGCCCAGTTCGAGGGTGTAGCGCTTGAGGTCGGGAGCGGCGGCCGCGGCCACCGCCTTCCCGGTGGGCACCGAACCGGTGAAGCTGATCTTGCGGACCGCGGGGTGGCTGGTCATCCAGGCACCGAGGTCGTCACCGCCGCTGACGGCGTTGACCACGCCGGGGGGCAGCACCGATGCGACGATCTCGCCGAGCCGCAGGGTGGACAGCGGAGTGAAGGGGGAGGGCTTGATCACCACGGTGTTGCCCGCGAGCAGCGCCGGGCCGAGCTTCCAACCGGCCAGCAGCAGCGGGAAGTTCCACGGCGTGATCGCGGCGACCACGCCGAGCGGCCGGTGCACGACCTCCGCGTACGCGCTCGCGTCGTCCTGGAGGACGGTGCGGGGCAGTTCGAGGTCGGCCGTCGCGGCCAGCCAGCGAGCGGTCTCGGTGATCTCGTAGGCAGCCGCCTTGAGCGGCTTGCCCTGCTCGGCCGACAGCACCTCCGCGAGGTCCTCGGTGTGGGTGAGCAGCGCGTCGGCGGCCTGCTTGATGGCGCCGCGCCGGGCGTCCTCGTCCTTGCGCCAGGACACGCCGGCCGCCTTCGCGGCGGCCATGGCCTGGTCGAGCTGCTCACGGGAGCAGTCGGGTGCCTCGGCGAAGACCTGCCCGGTGGCCGGGTTGACGACGCCGAAGCCGCCCGCGCCGGCGACGGACTTGCCGCCGATCGTCATCGTGAAGCCGGTAGTGAGGGTTTGGGTCATCAGAACACCACCACAGCTCGGGCGCCCTTTTCGGAGGCGCAGTAGTCGACAGCGTCGTTGACCTTGTCGAACTCGAAGGTCTCGGTGACCAGTTCGTCGAGTTTGAGCACGCCCTTCTCGTACAGCCTGACCAGCCGCGGCACGTCGCGCTTGATGTCGGAGGACCCGTACAGGGAGCCGCGGATGATCTTCTCGGTCATCACCACGCCGGTGAACGCCGGGACGGTGAGGTTCACGTCGTCGCCGGCCGCGCCGACCAGGACGACCTGCCCGCCCCTGCGGGTCATCTTGACCGCGTCCCGCACGGTCTCCTGGCGGCCAACGACCTCCAGCACGTGGTCGGCGCCGCGTCCGCCGGTCAGCGCCCGCACCGCCTTGACGGTCCTGTCCGAGGGCTGGAGCACCTCGGTGGCACCGAGCTTGACGGCAAGGTCCAGTCGCTCCTGGTGCATGTCGATCGCGATGACCGTGCTGGCACCGGCGATCCGGGCGCCCTGGACCGCGTTGAGCCCGACGCCGCCGCAGCCGATGACGACGACGGTGTCGCCGACCCGGATGCCGGCGGTGTTGACCGCCGCGCCGAACCCGGTGAGCACACCGCAGCCGAGCAGCGCCGCCGACGAGAACGGGATGCTGTCGGGGATCTTCACCGCCGCGCCGGCCGGTACGACGCAGCGCTGGGAGAAAGTGCCCAGGCCCGCCATCTGGTAGACCGGCTCACCGCCGAGGGAGTACCGCGTGGTGCCGTCGAGCAGCGCGCCCTTGGCGAAGGCCACGCCCGCGGTCTCGCACAACTGGGGCTGGGCGTGCGAACAGTAGAAGCACGTGCCGCACTGTGCCAGCCAGGACAGCACGACGCGGTCGCCCGGGGCGACGTCGGTGACGCTGTCGCCGACCTCGACGACTGTGCCGGCGCCTTCGTGGCCCAGGACCACCGGCAGCGGGTGCGGCAGCGTCTTGTTGAAGACCGAGATGTCGGAGTGGCAGACGCCCGACGCACCGATCTCGATCGTCACCTCGCCCCGGGAAGGCGACTGGAGGTCGACCTCAGTCAGTCGCAGCGGCTGTTGCGGGCTTGTCAACACCGCGGCGCCGGTCACGCCGTACCCCAGGAGCAGGTACTCGGGTAGTCTACATTTGTGGTCACTGAGTTACTCATGCTGTATAGCTTAAGCGTGTTTTCTGTGCTCGCGCCATACCCGGACGCAGAACCGCACGCGTCAGGCCATAGCAGCCGATCTGGAGGAGAGATGGAGCTCAAGGTCACCCGCTACGCCGTCGATGAGGCAGGAGTCGCCACCGTCTGGCTGCACCGGCCCGAGCGGCGCAATTCGTGGACCGGACGGATGCACGACGAGTACCGCTGGATCTGCAAGCAGCTCGACGACGACCCGAAGGTCAAGGTCATCGTGCTGACCGGCACGGGACACACCTTCAGCGTCGGCGCCGACCCCAGGGCACTGACCGGTTACGTCACCGCCGACCACTACGACCCCGCCCTGCCCAAGGACGCCGAACGGCCCGGCTACGGCATCCGGCCGGAGTTCGACACCGACATGGCCTGGCAGCTCGGCATGAGCAAGCCCATGATCGCGGCGGTGAACGGCGCGTGCGCCGGAATCGCTGTCGCGCTGGCAGCCTTCTGCGACCTGCGCTTCGCCGTCGAGGGCGCGAAGGTCACCACGGCGACTCCGCGGCTGGGACTGCCCGCGGAGTACGGGCTGTCGTGGATCATGCCGCGGCTGATCGGGATGACTTACGCGGCCGACATCCTCCTCACCGGCCGGGTGTTCCTCGCCGAGGAACTGGGGTCGATGGGTTTCTTCAACAAGGTGCTGCCCGAGGCGGAGTTCGCCAAGCACGTCGACGAGTTCGCGCACATGCTGGCCGCCGCCTCCCCCGAAGCGGTGACCACCGCGAAGCGGCAGCTGTGGGCCGACCTGCTGCACAGCGACGTCCGGGCGGCCGTCGAGGAGAGCAAGGCACTGATCGGGGCGCTCATGAACAAGCCCGACTACGCGGAGGGCGTCGCGGCGCTGATGGAGAAGCGTGCGCCCAAGTTCGTCCGCTGATCATACAAGGAACGGAGATGTCGATGAAGGTTCATGTCAACCCCGAACTGTGCCAAGGGCACAACCGGTGCATCGTGCTGGCGCCGAGCCTGTTCACCGCCGACGAGGAGGGGTTCTCCACCGAGAACGGCGACGGGACCGTACCCGACGACCAGCGCGGAAAGGCCGAGCTCGCCGTCGACAACTGCCCGGAACAGGCGATTTCCCTCATCCATGACGCGTGATGACCGTGAGGACACAGCGATGAACGAAGTCTCCCGCTGGGGACGTGAGGTTTCACAGGCCACCGTCGGCGGAAATCCGTGTCTCGTCTACACCCTGCGCCCTGGCTCGGTGGCGGAGCTGCTCCTTGCGTCCCGGCGCTGGAGCGACCGCGAGTTCCTCGTCCAGGGGGACCGCCGGATGACCTCCGGTCAGCATGAGCAGGCGGTGGCCCGGGTCGCGGCCCACCTGCGCGGGCTGGGCGTCGAGCGCGGCACCCGCGTGATGATCCTCGGCTTCAACCGGATCGAGTGGGTCGTCACCTACTGGGCGCTCCAGGTCCTGGGCGCGGTTGCGGTGCTGGGCAACGCGTGGTGGAGCGAGGAGGAGGCGGCCGGCGTGCTGGCCCTGGCCGAGCCCGCTCTGGTGGTCACCGAGCGGCAGCTCGACGGGTTCCGGACCGTGGACTTCGAGACGCTGCGTACCGTCGTGGTCAGCGACGACATCGTGGAGCTGGAGCTGACCCCGGTCTCCGAGGACGACATCGCCGTGATCATGTTCTCCTCCGGAACCACGGGGGCGCCCAAGGGCGTGATCATGTCGCACCGGTCGGTGGTGGCCAACCTCCAGAACCTGCTCAACCTCACCGGGCGGCTGCCCAACGAGCTGCCCGCGGACCACCCGGGCACGGTGAGCATGCTGTCGGTGCCGCTCTTCCACCTGGCCGGTGTGCAGATCAGCTCCACCACCCTGCTCTCCGGGGGCTCGCTGATCTTCCTCAGCGGCAAGTTCGACCCGGCCGAGGTGCTGATGCTGATCGAGCGGGAGCGGGTCAAGGTGTGGGGCAGCGTCCCGACCATGGTCTCCCGGGTTCTGGACCACCCCGAATTCTCCAAGCGGGACACCTCAAGCGTCACCTCCGTGCCCATGGGCGGCTCCGCCATCTCCCCCGAGCTGCGGCAGCGGGTCACGGAGTCGTTCTCCGGCGTGAAGTCGCGGGTGGGCAGTCTCTACGGCCTCACCGAAGCCGGCGGCGTCCTCGCCGCGGGCAGCGGCCGCGACATCACTGACCGGCCGGGCTGCGTCGGCAGGGCGCTGCCCGTGGTCCAGCTCCGGATCAAGAACCCCGACGCCGACGGCGTCGGGGAGATCCAGGCCCGTACCCCCACCGCCACCTACGGCTACCTGGGCGAGCATGGCGGCGTCGCCGACGCCGAGGGCTGGATCAGCACCGGCGACCTCGGGCGGATCGAGGAGCCGAACTGGCTCTATGTGACCGGGCGTTCGAAGGACATCATCATCCGCGGCGGCGAGAACATCTCCTGCGCCCACGTGGAGAGCGCGGTGCTCGCCCACCCCGACGTCCTGGAGGCCGCGGCGGTCGCGCTGCCGCATCCCGACCTCGGGGAGGAGGTCGGGATGGCCGTGGTGCTGCGCCCGGGCGCAGCGCCTGACGTCGACGCCCTGCTGTCGGTCGCCAAGGGCCGGCTCGCCCGCTTCGAACTGCCGAGCCGGTGGTGGCTGCGCACGGAGTCGCTGCCCACCAACCCGACAGGCAAGATCTTGCGCGGCGAGGTCCGCGAGGCGTGGGTGGAAAGCGGCGGCCAGGACATCGTGGACATCGCCGCGTCGGCCTGAGCCTTACGGGGCCGCGGCCGGTCCACGCAGGACCCGTAAGGCCGCAGGACCCGCAAAAGACAAGGTGACCGCCGCGTGATGCGGTGGTCACCTGTTTTTCTGGCTCTTCGCCTGGATGTGTGGGTTGTCCTGGCGATCGGTCACGTCGTGGCATGAACAACGGCCTGAAAAATAGACAGGTCGTCGGCCGGCGAAGAGCCGGCCGACGACCTCAGGGAGGGTCCGTCAGGCAGAGCGCGGTCAGATCATCTGGAGCACGGGCTTGATGGTCTTGCCCGCCTCGGAGTCCTCACACGCGGTGTTTATGTCCTTGAAGGAGTAGCTGGTGATGAGCTTGTCGTACGGGAAGCGTCCCTGCGCATGCAGTTCGATCAGGCGCGGGATGAACTCCTCGGGACGCGCGTCGCCCTCGGTGACGCCGACGATGTTGCGGCCGGCCATGAGGAACTCGAGCATGTCGACCTCGATGTTGGTGCCGACAGTGCCGAAGCCGAGGATGGCGCAGGTGCCCTTGGGCGCCAGCGCGCTGACGGCCTGCCGCACGACAGGCGTCACCGCGGTGGTGTCGACCGCGTAGTCCGCACCGCGGCCGGTGATCTTGCGGATCTCGTCGACCACGTCGGTGGTTCCGCCGTTGATCGTGTGGGTCGCGCCGAGCTCCTCGGCCAGCTTGAGCCGCGCGTCCACCAGGTCGACAGCGATGATCTTCGTGCAGCCCGTGACCTTGGCGGCCATCAAGGCGGCCAGGCCGACCGCGCCCGCGCCGAACACCACCAGGCTCGAACCGGCGGGCGGGTTCAGGCGGTTGAGGACTGTGCCGGCGCCGGTCTGGATGCCGCAGCCGAGCGGGCCGACGATGGACAGGTCGGCGTCCGGGGAGACCTTCACCACGTTGCTCTCGACGGCGATGGCGTAGGTACCGAAGGAGGACTGGCTGAAGAAGAAGCCGTGGATGTCGCCCTCGCCATGCAGGGCGTTGGTGCCGTCGGGGCGCGAACCCGCGACGTTGCGCAGTGCGAACTGCTCGCAGTAGGCGGGCTCGCCGCGCTTGCACATGACGCACTCGTGGCACGCCGCGTAGGTCAGGACGACCTTGTCGCCGGGGGTGACCTTGGTAACGCCCGCGCCGACGGCCTCGACCACACCGGCGCCCTCGTGCCCGAGGACGAGCGGGAGCGGCACCGGCAGCCACTGGTTGCGCACACCGATGTCCGTGTGACAGATGCCGGAGGAGTGGACCTTGACGAGGATCTCGCCGTCGCCCGGGGCGTCGAGTTCGAGTTCTTCGAGGATGAACGGCTGTGCTGCTTCCCGCACGACTGCGGCTGTGATGCGCATGGATCTTGCTCCTGTGGAACGAAGGGGATGGTGAAGCGGTGAGGCCGTACGGGCCGAACGGAACCGGCCCGTACAGAGAGCCTCAGCCCGGCAGGTAGATCGACTTCAGCTGCTGGTAGCCGGAGATGGCTTCCGGGCCGAACTCCCGCCCGAGGCCGCTCTGCTTCACACCGCCGAACGGCGCGTTGAGGTCGACCACGTATCCGTTGACGCCGATCGTTCCGGTCTGCACGCGGTCCGCGATCGCGATGGCCCGCTCCGGGTCGCTGGACCAGACGGTGCCGCCCAGACCGTAGTCCGACTCGTTGGCGATCTTCACCGCGTCGTCGTCGCTGTCGTACTTGATCACGGACAGCACCGGTCCGAAGATCTCCTGGGTGGCGATGGTGGAGGAGTTGTCCACGTCGGCGAAGAGCGTCGGCTCCACGTACCAGCCGCGGTTGATGCCCGCCGGCCGGCCGCCACCGAGCGCGAGCCGGGCGCCCTCGCCGCGTCCCTTGGCGATGAGGCCCTCGACGCGGTCGCGGTGCTCGGAGGAGGCGAGCGGGCCGACCTCGGTGCTCGGGTCCAGAGGGTCGCCGACCTTCAGGTTGCCCATCCACGCGGAGATCGCGTCCACGACCTCGTCGTACCGGTTGCTCGGCGCGAGGATGCGGGTGCATGCCATGCAGGTCTGGCCGTTGTTCGCCAGCGAGGCGAAGAACAGGCCCTCGGTCACCTTGTTCAGGTCGGCGTCGTCGAGGATGAGCGCCGCGGACTTGCCGCCGAGCTCCAGGCTCACCGGGCGCATCAGCCGGCCGCAGTTCTCGGCGATGATCCGGCCCGCGGCGGTGGAGCCGGTGAAGGCGACCTTGTCGATGCCGGGGTGCTGCACCAGGTAGGCGCCGAGCTCACGGCCGCCAGGCACCCAGTTGATGACGCCGGCCGGGATGCCCGCCTCGTCCGCGGCCTCGGCCAGCACGAAGCCGTCGAGCACGGTGCCGGGGGAGGGCTTGATGACGATCGTGCAGCCCGCGGCGAGCGCGGGGCCGATCTTGGTGATCGCGAGCACCACCGGGTAGTTCCACGGCACGATGGCGCCGACCACACCGACCGGGTTGCGCTGCACGAGAGTGTCGAAGCCCAGCGGCGACGGCCGGCGCTCGACGCGCTCGGAGGCGGCGGCCAGCGCGGCGTAGTAACGCAGCAGCGCGACGCCGTAACCGCCTTCCATCGCCTGCGCCAGGCTGATCGGCATGCCGTTCTGGAGGCTCACGGTGCGGGTGAGCTGCTCCGTGCGCTTCTCGACGGCGTCGGCGAAGCGGTTGATGACGGCGGCACGGTCGGCGGCGGGCAGGGTGGACCAGCCGGAGTCGTCGAAGGCTCGCCTGGCGGCCTGGACCGCGCGGTCGACGTCTGCCTCGCTCGCCTCGGGCACGCTGCCCAAGGGCTCCTCAGTCGTCGCATTGATGGCCTCGATACGGCGGTCCGTCGCCGGGTCGACCCAGCCCCCGTCGATGTACAACTTGTCATGCACCACTGTCATACCCGGCTCCTTTGCTGGTGACCGCTCGAGCGAACCCTGAGACACCCCGTCCTGGGTGGGCCGCTTGTGATGTTGCGGGGTGACGCTGCGCACTTGAACATAGGGACCAGTCGTCGCCTAGTCAACGTGTAACGCAACTAATGCTCGAGAGATGTAGAACATTTTTGGGGATCCCGGATCGCTGCACCCGTGACGGTACGCGTTGCGCCCGGTTAGGGTGTCGGCCTCCATCTCGGGGGCGTGCCGCGTCAACATTCTACGCCTTGTGGAGTACGGTACTCACATCTGTATAGAATAGGTGCTGAGGAAGTGAGGTTGACTGTGGACGACGACGCAGTTCTGCTGGAGACGGACGGCCCAGTCGCGCGGCTGATACTCAACCGCCCCGCCAAGCACAACGCAATACGCTTCGACGACCTTGACCGGCTGGTCGAGCTGCTGCACGAGGCCGAGGAGGACGACTCGGTCCGGGTCATCATCCTTCAAGGACGGGGCAAGTCGTTCTGCGCGGGCCATGACTACGACGACGCGGTGCGTTCCTACGGTCTGGAACCGGGGGCCGACGGCGAGAAACCGCGCCGCCCCAGCCAGCGCTCCCGGCTGGCCCGCGACCGCAGGCTCGGCATGAACTACATGGCCTTCCACTACTCGCTCAAGCCGGTGATCGCCCAGATCCAGGGCGTGTGCGTCGGCGCGGGCCTTTACATCGCGGAACTGGTCGACCTGGCGATCTGCGCGGACACCGCGCGCTTCAGCCACGCCGAGCAGCGCCTGGGCCTCGCGGGCAACACCTGGCACCTGAACACCCAGATCATGAAGTACGGTCCCAAGCGCGCACGCGAACTCCTCCTTCTCGGCGAGGAGTTCAACGGCACGCAGGCAGCCGAGTGGGGCCTGGTCAACCGCTCGGTGCCCGAGGAGGACCTCGAAGCGACCGTGGAGGAATGGGCGCGCAAGGTGGCCCAGCACCCCAGGGACGCGCTGGTCACCGGCAAGGCCGTGTGGCAGATGGCGCTGGACAGCCTCGGCGGCACCCAGCAGTTCTGGCGCGGTTACGTCGGGCACACCCTCGGCACCAACCTCCGGTTCGAGCCCGACGAGTTCAACTTCCTGCGTGAGCGCAGCCACCTCGGCACGCGCGACGCCTTCGCCGACCGGGACAGCCACTACAACGGCAACGGCAAGAGCCGCTGACGCTCCCGCGGGCCCAGACTCCCGGGCAAGGGACACTCGGGGGAAAAGACAGGTGGCCGCCGCATCACACCGCGGCCACCTTGTCTTTTGCGGGTCCTGCGGCTTTGCGGGTCCTGCCCGGACCGCCGCGCCGGCCAGTTCAGCCGGCCTCCGCCGCGAGCCAGGCGCGGCCGACGTCGGTGACGACGCGGTACTGCAGGTCGGCAGCGAGCAGCGCGGGCTCCTCGTTGTAGAGCGTGGCCACCGCGGCCCGGTCGAGCCCGACTTCACGGGCGGCCTGGTGCGCCTCCAGTTTGTGCATGCGGCCGCCCGGCGCGTCGGCGATCCGCTGGAGGAAGGCGGCCCGGAGGCCGCTGCCGACCGGCTGGGCCGGGGTGTTGTCGGGAAGCTCGACGAGCGACTCCAATTGGCGGACCACTCCGCGCAGGGTCTCCGCCCACGCCTCGGCGGTGACCTTGACATCGCTCGGGAGTCCGCCCGAACTCTGCCAGGTCCGCTTGGGGAACCGGCGGATGTACTCCCATTCAAGCTCGAGCATTCGCGTGGTATGCAGGGCGTACTGTTCGGCGCTGCCGTGCAGGAAGACCCAGTTGCGGGTCTCGTGGGCACTGGTCCCCTGCTGTTCCAGTTCCTCGTCGCTCAGTTCCCGGGCGGGCCGTCCATGGACGTCATGGTTCTCCACGGGTACCCCCTTCCAGGGTCGGTCTTGCCCGCCCCGGTGCCGCCGGAGCCGGGTTGTGACTCACAGATTCGACGCATGTAACGCGGAGCGTCAAGAGTCTGTAGTGCATCGGTAGAAACAGGTTGCTTTCCCGGCGACCCGGAGTCCGGGGAAACGTTACATACCGTGAGTGACTTGAGTCCATCTTGTGTAGAGCGACGCGATGGTCGTCCGGGCCGTTGACCTCAG
The DNA here is from genome assembly GCF_005047355.1 of Actinacidiphila oryziradicis. Classification (GTDB taxonomy): domain Bacteria; phylum Actinomycetota; class Actinomycetes; order Streptomycetales; family Streptomycetaceae; genus Actinacidiphila; species Actinacidiphila oryziradicis. Next base: position 47,782 of record NZ_SUMC01000043.1, on the reverse strand, counting down.
CCCGCGCGCCGCACACCATGCTCACCAGGTCGAACACGCTGTCGCATGAGGCCGGCGGATGCGCAACCGCCGTCCGGCGCCAAGCCGGCGCCAACCGGCGCCGGTGGCGGGTTGCGGGGTGCCGCGTCCACTCGCGCCGTGTTACGGGCGCCAGAATTCACGTGCATATGTGCATATGGCAAACATTGGGTATGCGGAAAGAGTTGGCTGGTCGGGGCGGTGCGGACCCGAAATTCGCCCGCGGGATCGCCAGGTTCGATCAACGCCCGTGTGCCGTCTATCGGAACCACGGCCCGCGCCCGGCGCACTGGCAACGGCCGCTTCTGTTGCACATGCATTGACGTCGTGTGTCGATCAGATGACGCCCTGTCTTGACGTTCTACAACCAGGAAGCTACGCTCCCTCAACACGTCAAATGTGGTACAGGTCTCGACCCATGGAGACCATCGATGAACTCGTCTCAGGACCGCCGACGGTATGCCTCCCCGGCCATAGTTCGTCCGCGCGGCCTTGGTCGACGAGGCCCCCTATTCCTTCAGCAGCGTCTCGCAAGCGGGCCGCACCTGCTCACACTCTCAACACGCCGATCAACACTAAGAGGGACGGATTGCGTTGAGCGCCAACCAGAACCCGACGGGCCATGCAGAATCCGAAGAAGCGGACAGTGCCACCATTCGCGCGTTGATCGAGAAGTTCAGCGTGCACAACAGGGAGAGCCTGGAAAACCGGGACGCGATATTCCGCGAGATGCGCGAGTCGTGCCCGATGGCCCGCAGCTCGGCACACGGCGGCTTCTACGCCGTCTCGCGTTACAAAGACGTCTACGCGGCCGCGCACAAGCAGGACGTGTTCTCCTCCTTCCCGGTGACAATCCCGCCGTTCGGCAACCCGACGCCGATGATCCCGATCGAGATGGACCCGCCGGTGCACCGCAAGTACCGCACCCTGGTGGGAACCCAGTTCAGCCCCAACACGATCGAGGCGAACGAGCCGCAGTTGCGCGCCATCGTCAACACGCTCATCGAGAACCTCCAAGGCCGGCCCCAGGCGGACCTGGCGGAGGAAGTCGCGATCGCGCTGCCGCTGCGCGCCATCCTTGAGGTGTACCTGGGCGTGCCCGAGAAGGACTGGGCGATGCTCAAGAGAGAATTCCTCTACATGCTGGAGCCCGACCCCGAGAAGTCGGACGAGGAGAACAACGAGCGGGCCATGCAGGCCGGCCTCAACTGCTCGATGTACTTCGCCGAGCTGCTGGAGGAGCGCCGTACCAACGGCTTCGGCGACGACTTGATCAGCCACCTCGCGCAGGTCGAGATCGACGGCCAGCGGCTGACGGACGACGAGATCTTCGGCTTCTGCCTGGTGCTGGTGCCGGCCGGCTTCGACACCACCGCGAGCCTGCTCAGCCGACTGCTGTTGATGTTCACCGAACGGCCAGAAGTGCGCGAGCAGTTGACGGCGATTGTCGACGACCCCGACAAGCTCGACCTGGCCGTCGAGGAACTGGTCCGGTACATCCCGCCGCAGCCCGGCGTCGCCCGTAACGTAACCACGCCCATGACGTTCGCGGACACCGAACTCGCCGTTGGCGACCGTCTGCTGCTGCTGTGGCCGTCCGCAAACCGCGACCCCGAGGAGTTCCCCAACCCGGACGAACTGATCCTCGACCGGCAGCCGAACCGGCACCTGGGCTTCGGCTCGGGCATTCACCGCTGCCTCGGCTCGCACCTCGCGCGCCTGGAGATCAAGATCCTGCTCCAGGAGTTCCTGCACCGCGTCCCCACGTACGCGGTGGCGCCCGACGCCAAGCCGCTGTGGCACACCGGCAATACCTGGGGTGTCACGGAACTGCCGGTGGTCTTCGAAGACTGGGACACCGTCGGCGCGAGCGCGGGGCAAGGTGAATGAGCGTGCTGAAACTCGCCATTGACCCCGGAAAGTGTGAGGGCCACGCCAGGTGTGTGGCCCGCGCTTCCGCGCTGTTCGACGTCGACGACGAAGGCCAGTCCTTCGCCCTGGCGAACCTGGTGCCGGCCGGGCAGGAGGACGCGGCGCGCAGCGCGCTCGAAGCGTGCCCGGAGCGGGCGATCACGATCACTGAAGTCTGAAGCCCAGACCCCAAAGCCGATAAAGCGAACCGCCGGGCCGGACAGAGACCTGGCCGGTCGGCGGCTCGCGGCCTTGCCGAAGAACAGGAGTACCGAGATGGGTGTCTTCAAGGACGAAGCCGAGGTCTACGAGTATCTCGGCCGCATTTTCCAGGCCGGGCTTGACGACCCGGACCTCGGGCCGAAGCTCCGCGCGGTCGGCGCGGTGCTGAAGCTCAATCAGACAGACCCCGAATCCACCATCGTGATCGACTTCGGCGAAGGAATCGTCCAGCTCGGGGAGAACGGCAACCCTCAGGTGACGCGGCCGATCGACGCGGAACTGTCCATGGCGGCGGACACCGCGCACAAGTTCTGGCTCGGCAAGGTCAATGTCGCGCTGGCGATGGCCAGGGGCCAGATCCGCAACAAGGGCAAGGTGTCGGCCGTGATGAAGGTCGTTCCCATCACCAAGCCGCTGTTCGCCACCTACGAGAGGATCCTCCGCGACGCCGGGCGGGCCGATCTCGTCGAGGCTGTCAAGTAACGGGCCAGGAGCCGCACCACAACGCCAACGGGAGCAGGAATGACAACCGTCGCTGAAGCCGACGTCGAACTACGGAGAGCGCCCGGTCCAGGGGGCCGAACGCTCGGCTTCGTGCCGGCTTCTGTGCGGAAGCCGGTGCTCGAAGTCGGGCGCATGTGTCAGCTCCTCGGTCAGGTGATCTACAGTGCCGTCCGTAACCCGCGGGGTTACTGGGGCGACACCCTTGAAGAGATGTACAGCCTGCTGAGGCTCTGCTTCTGGCCCGCGACGCTGTCGATGGCCGGGTTCGGCTTCCTCATCTGCGTCATGGGCGTCGGCCTGCTGACGCTGCTCGGCGCGAACAACCGCATGGGCGCCTTCTGGGTGATGGCCGACATCCGTGAGATTGCGGCGTTCATGGTCGGCATGGTGGTGGCCGGCGTGATCGGCACCTCGATCACCGCCGACCTCGGCGCGCGCAAGGTCCGCGAGGAGCTGGACGCCCTCAAGGTGCTCGGCATGGACCCGATCCGGATGCTGGTCATCCCGCGGGTCATCGCCACCGCCGTGATGTGCGCCCTGCTCAACTGCCTCACGTCGTTCGTCGGCGTCCTGGTCGGTCTGCTCGCGGTGCGCGCGCTCGCCGGCACCACCAACGGCGCCTATATCGACAGCATGTCCCACAACCTGTACGCGGCCGACGTGTGGGGCGCCGAACTGAAGACCCTCCTGGCCGGACTGTTGATCGGCGTGATCTGCAGTTACAAGGGTCTCAACGCGGGTGGCGGTCCCGAGGGGGTCGGACGAGCGGTCAACCAGGCGGTAGTAACCAGCTTCGCAATGGTGTGGGTGCTCAACTTCTTCTTCAACGCCATCGCGCAGGGCCTCAACCCCAACCTGTTGACGCAGAGGTAGAGGGACAACCGCAGATGAGTGCCATTACCGGAAATATCCAGCCGCTCGCGGCGCAGGGTGAGCAGGGGCGGGTCACCGTCTCCACGAAAACGCCGAACGCCCTGATCGCAGCGTGTGAGACGGTCGGCAAGATCGCCTGGTTCGGGCTTCGCGTCGTCATCGACGTACCGCTGACGGTCAGGTTCTACCTCTCCGAAATAATCAGGCAAGCGGCGATCCTGATCCGTTCCAGCGGACTGATCATCTGGATGATGATGTTCGCGATCGGCGCCGAGACGGGTCTGCAGGGCCACTACATCCTCGACCAAGTCGGTGCCTCGGGCTACGTCGGTGTCTTCACGGCCATCGGGGACCTGAAGGCCGACAGCACCTCGATGTGGGGCTGGATCCTGGCGGCCAAGGTCGGGTGCGGATACGTTGCGGAGCTCGGCTCCATGCGCATCAGTGACGAGGTTGACGCGCTCGAAGTGATGGGAGTGCATTCCCGCGCCTATCTCGCCGGCTCTCGTCTGGTCGCCATGTGGATATCGGCGCCGTTCTTGTTCGTTGTCGGCGAAGGCATCCAGTACTTCGGATCCTGGGTCGTTGTGCAGCCCATGCTCCAGACGACGTCGCCCGGCGGATACTCAAACATTTTCTGGTCCTTCCAGACTCCTCTCGACCTGCTGTACGCACTGATATGGGCGCAGCTGCTGGGGACCTTGGTGGTCATCGTCGGCTGCTTCTACGGATACACCGCCAGCGGTGGTCCGGTCGATGTCGGCCGGAACACGGCAAAGTCGATGATGGTCAACATGATCGTCGTCAGTGCGTGCGCCGTCACCCTGTACCAGTTGTTCTTCGGTACCAACATCCAGACACCGATTGGAAATTAGCAACGGCGCGTTGCTGTCGACGTCGACAGGGGAGTCCCCATGGGTCCGCAAGTCCAAGACAACGCTGATACAGAAATCCTTCCGCCCGTGCGGGAGGCGGCCGCGGTCGGTTCAGGCCCCGGGTCCGAGAGTTACGCGGGATCGGTCGCGAGCGTCCGCGAGCTGCACAAGTCGTTCGGTTCTTTCCAGGTGATGCGGGGACTGAGTCTCGATTTCCAACCGCAGGCGATCACCACGATTCTCGGCCCGTCGGGTACGGGCAAGAGCGTGCTGCTCAAGCACATGGTCGGCCTGCTGGAACCGGACTCCGGATCGGTGCGTATCTTCGGCAAGGACATCTGGGCAATGCAGGAGCGCGAACGCGCGGAACTGCGCAAGCGTTTCGGTGTGCTGTTCCAGGACGGCGCGCTCTTCGGCTCGATGAGCGTCTACGACAATGTCGCGTTCCCGCTGCGCAAGCACACCGACCTGTCCGAGGCCGAGATCCGCGACATCGTCAAGGCACGGCTCCAGGAGGTCGGTCTCGAAGCCGCGGAGAACAAGGCGCCCAACGAGATCTCCGGTGGTATGAAGAAGCGTGCCGGCTTCGCCCGCGCCCTCGTGCTGAACCCGGAGATCGTGCTCTTCGACGAGCCGGACTCCGGCCTCGACCCGGTCCGCACCAGCCTGCTGAACGACGTGATCCTCAAGGTGCACGCCGAGGACAAGGGCACCTACGTGGTGGTCACGCACGACATCCGCACGGCCCGGAAGGTCAGTGACTACGTGGGGCTGATTTGGAAGGGCCAGGTCGTCTATTACGGACCGGCCAAGGAGGCGTTCGCGTCGGAGGATCCGTTCGTCCGACAGTTCCTGGCCGGCGACTCGGTCGGCCCACTGGGGATGGACTGAGATGGCACGACGAGCAAAATGGCTGGTGGGCGTCTCTCTTGTGGCGGTCGTCGCACTCGCAGCCGGATACCTGCTGGCATCCGGGGGAGGTTCCGGGTACGAAGTTCAACTTGTCATGCCCAATGCGGCAAATCTGCTGAGCGGCTCAAGGGTCGAGATCAACGGCCTGCAAGTGGGCAGCGTGCGCAAGCTGGAGACACGGGACAACAGCGCGCTGGTGACGGTATCGGTCGACCACAGTCATGCCCCGCTGCACACGGGCAGCAAGGCGCAAGTGCAGTGGCAGGGCGTGCTCGGCGAGCGAGTCATACAGCTGCTGCCCGGCCCCGCCTCGAACCCGACCATACCGAAGGGCAGCCTGCTCGCCGCCGGTACCGAGCAGGTCGAGCTGGACCAGGTGCTGTCGGCGTTGGACCCCAAGACCCGCGCGCACCTGGACTCCACGGTCCAGCAACTGGACGCCACACTGAAGTCGAAGCCGCAGAACCTCCGGGACACCCTGCAAGCGGCCGGCCCCGCCGTCCAGGAACTGGGATCGGTCCTCCAGGCCGTCGGCCAGGACGGGCCGGCGATCAAGAGCCTGATATCCGACCTCCAGAAGATGACCGACCCGCTGGCCAAGCGCCGCGCGGAACTTGAGACGGTGGTCGACAAGCTCACCTCGGCGACGTCCTCGATGGCCACCGAGCAAAGCCAACTCCAGCAGTCGCTGGGCGAGCTGCCCTCCACCCTGGACGCCGCGCAGAAGACGATGAACACCGTTCCCGCCGCGGTCGATTCGGCCGTGCCGCTGTTGCAAAACCTGCGGCCGGCTACCCAGCAGCTGACGTCGGTGTCCAAGAACCTCAGCCCGTTGCTGGTCGACCTGCGGCCGACCATCGCCGAGCTGGGACCGGTGCTGCAATCCGCGAACACCCTGCTGAAGTGGACGCCGTCCCTGCTCGACAGCACGCACGGCGTACTGCCGGGAGTGACCCAGGCTGCCGACCAGCTCAATCCGGCCGTCGACTTCCTGCGGCCCTACACGCCGGACCTCGTCGGCTGGCTGAGCAACTGGGGCGCGGCCTTCGGCAACTTCGACGCCCAGGGCCACTACTTCCACGGTCTGGTCCAGGTCTCCACCAGCGTCCTGGACGACAACCCCGGGCTCAACGTCGGTCTGACCGGTGGACCTAAATCCACACCCCCACCCGGGTCGGCATCCGGCCAAGGCTGGGTCGACGCAAATGGGAGCACGGCGCGATGAGCATATCCAGGGCGACGTTTCTCAAGACCACAGCCACGGTCGCGGTGGTCGCCGTCATCGCGGTGGGTGCGGTCGCGGTCGCGGACTCCGGTGGCAGCAAGAACGTCACGGTCACGGCCATGTTCACCGATGCCAGCCCGCTGATCCCGGGCAACCTCGTGCATATGGACGGGATCGACGTCGGGCAGATCAAGTCGGTCGAGCTGCGAGGCGGCCAGGCCGCTGTGACGATGAACATCGAGAAGTCGGTGCTGCCGCTGCACGACGACGCGAGCGCCACGATCCGGCCGGTCACGCTGCTCGGTGAGCGCTACGTCGACATCGACCGGGGTTCGGACAACTCGCCGGTGATGTCGGACCCCCAGGTCATCACCGTGAAGCACACGAACACGTCGGTCGACCTCGACCAGGTGCTCGACTCTCTCGACGACCCGACCTCCACCGCGCTCGCCGCCTTGGTGACGACACTCGGCGAAGGCGTCAACGGCCAGGGCACCAACGTCAGCCAGGCGATCAAGGCCCTCGCGCCGGCTATGGAAAACACCAAGCAGCTGGCGACGATCCTCGACCAGCAGAACTCGGTGCTCAACCAGCTGGTCGACCGGACCACGCCGGTGGCCAAATCGCTGGCCGGCAAGAACGGCCAGAATCTGGACCAGGCCGTGACGTACGCCAAGCAGTTGCTGGCTTCGGTGTCGGCCCAGCACGAGGCCATGACCGCGGCGCTCCAGCAGTTGCCGAGCACGCTCCAGAAGGCGCAGCACACGCTGTCGCAGGTCGCGGGGGTCGCCGACCAGGCGACGCCGGTGCTGAAGTCGGCGAAGCCGGTGACGGACAACCTGTCCCAGATCACCTCGGAGCTCAACGCCTTCGACGACAGCGCCAAGCCGGCCATCACGTCGCTCAACCCCGTGCTCGACAAGGCGAAGTCGCTGCTCGACCAGGCACAGCCGGTCGTCCGTGATCTGCGGAACGGCGGTCCTTCACTGGTGAGCACCAGCGCATCGGCCAACCGGCTGGTGGGCGGCCTGAGCCCGAAGATCACCACGGTGATGGAGTTCGTGAAGGACTGGGCGCTGAGCACCAACGGCCGGGACGCTCTGAGCAACTACTTCCGTGCCTTCGTGGTCACCACCCCGAAGGGTCTGCTCCAGATCCCCGGCGTCGGGCTGGGCGGTACTGCCCCCACGACGACGTCGAAGAGCGGCACGTCGGCGACCCCCAAGGCGTCGGCGACCCCGTCGCCCACGCCTTCGCCATCCACCAGTTCGCTCCTGCCGACCCCTTCGGGCGGGGACAACAGCGCGACCGGTCTCACCCCGACGCAGGAGAACTCCCTGCTCGGCCAGATCCTCGGAGGTTTGTGATGGCCGCACTGTCGCGGACCGAATCCCGCTCGTTCGTGATCGGCACGGTGGGCCTCCTGGTGGTCATCGCGGTCGTCGCCTTCGGCCTCACGGCCAGCTCCGGACTTCCCGGGGCCCCGGAGACGAAGGTCCAGGCGGCGTTCACGAACGCCGGAGCGTCGCTTCAAGTAGGCAACGACGTCCGGGAGAACAGCTCCCGCATCGGCCGCGTCTCGGCCCTGAAGTACGTCAACGGCGAGGGCGTCGTCACCATGGAACTCGACGGCCACAAGCACGTCTACAAGAACGCACGGGCCGCTGTCTGGGACCAGTCGGCGCTGGCTAAGAAGTTCATCGAGCTCGACCCCGGCACCCCCGACGCCGGCCCGCTCGGCCACCAGGTCATCGCGGCGAACCGCGACGTCAACTCCGCCGACCTCGACCAGGTGCTCGACGTGCTCGACCCGCCGACCCGGGCCAAGCTCACCAGCGCCGTCCGCCAGCTCGGCGACGGCACCGCCGGCCACAGCCAGGACCTGCACGACGTCCTGGTGCACCTGCCGGCGACGCTGGACGACCTGGGCACCACCAGCAAGGCGCTGTCCAAGCCGTCGACCGATCTCCCCGCGCTGCTCCAGTCCGCCGACCGGCTCGCCGGGTCGCTCAACGGCCACGAGCAGGAACTCGCCAGCCTGGTCCAACAGCTCGGCGTGACGGCGAAGGCCGTCAGCGTCGACAACGGAGATCCCTTGCAGAACACCATCAAGGACCTGCCCGGGACGCTGAGTAACGCGAGCACGAGCTTCGACTCGCTCGACAAGCCCCTCGACAACGTCCACTCGACGCTGGTGTCGGTCAAGTCGGGCGTGAAGTCGCTGGGCGTGGCGACCCCCGACCTGCGCGGCGTGCTCAGGGAGGGCAAGCCGCCGCTGGACAAGGTGCCGGGCGTGTCCAAGGTCGCCCAGCCGGCCGTCACCGATCTCACCGGGACGCTCGCCGACGCGCGGCCGCTGGCTCCGGCGGTCACCACCGCCCTGCGCGACGCCGCTTTGCCGGTGGGCACGCTGGCCACGTACACCGATCAGGTCGTGACGTTCTTCGAACGCGTCGAGAGCATGGTTTCCACCTCCGTGTCTCCCGGTGTCCACGGCGCACGCGTCGGCCTGGCGGTCGAGGGTCTGTCGGTTGCCACCGGCGGCCTGGTCAAGGAACCGTTGCAGGGCCAGGACGTCTACCCGGCGCCCGGAGCGGCCGATGGTGAGAAGACCGTTTCGCCGCTCGACAACATCCCCGGAATTCTGTACGGAGGCAACTGATGAGCACCGCGCGAACGTGGACGCGACCTCTGCGTTCCCCGGCAGTCATCGGGGCGGTGCTCCTGGTGCTGACGGTGGTCTTCCTTCTGGCCGTGTACCAGAAGGAGCGCATCGGCACCATGCTGTCGTCGGGCCACACGGTGAAGGCCGACTTCACCCGTGACTACCAGCTGCGTCCGTACAAGACGGAGGTGAAGGTCGCGGGTGTGTCCGCCGGCAAGGTGACCGGTGTGAAGAAGGAAGGCGGCCACATCGTCGTCTCCATGAAGATCGACGACGACGTCGCCGGGAAGCTGGGTGCCCAGCCGTCGGCACTGATCCGTCCGACCACTCTGCTCGGCGGCAACTACTACGTGCAGCTCAGCCCGGGCGGCACCGACCAGAAGTACGACGGGAGCACCATCCCGATGTCCAGGACGGGCATTCCTGTGGAGCTGGACCAGGTCCTCGGGGCGCTCCCGGAGTCCGCCCGCAGCGGTATCCAGGGCTCGCTCAAGGAGACCGACCAGACGCTGAAGAACGGCGCGGGCACGTCGCTGAACAACCTGCTCGGCGACGCGCCCGGCACCCTGACGCCGGCCGCCAAGGTGCTCACCAGCCTCCAGGGCACGCGCCCGTCGCAGGACCTGAGCCAGCTGGTGCCCGAGCTGGACACGATCGCGGCCGTGGCCACCCGTCAGAACGGCCAGCTCGGCGACATCTTGGACTCGCTCGGCACGGTCAGCACGGCACTGTCGAACGAGCGTCAGCCGGTCACCGATGCCCTCGCCACGCTGCCGCAGACGCTGTCAGACACCCGCACCGGTCTGACCGCCCTGAACGGCTCGCTTCAGCAGCTCACCCGGACCGCGACCGACGCCCTGCCCACCGCCCAGCGGCTGGGCCCGCTGCTGACCACGACGGACCCGGTGCTCAAGCAGGCCCGCCCGCTGGTGGCCAATCTGCGGCCGCTGCTGAACAAGGCGCTTCCCGTGGTGCAGCAGCTCGTGCCGACCTCGAAGCAGGCGACCTCGACGCTCGACGACCTGAAGGGCCCCGTGCTCGACCGGGTCAACGGCCCCATCGCCAAGACGGTGCTGTCGCCGTGGTCGGGCACCGGCTACTACAAGGGTGACGGCGGCAACGGCCACCTGTTCTACCAGGAGGTCGGATACCTCGCCACGCACGCGGCGAACCTGTCCAAGTACGGGGACAAGAACGGGCGGATGCTCGGCCTCGCGCTGGGTGCCGGTACGTCCAGCGCCGGCGGCAACGAACTGGGCACGGCGAAGCTGCTCCAGCAGCTCGGCATTCTGCCCGAGGGTTTGTCGGTGCTGCCCGCGCCCGACACCGGCGGTGGTGCCTGGACCCCCGAGTCGGCCACCGCGCCCGGCCAGGGCCAGATCCTCAACGGACCGGTCAGCTCCCTGCTGGGGCTGCTGACCGGCGCGTCCGGAACCCAAGGAAAGTAGGGCTGACATGAGCAGGAAATTTTCGGCCCGCCGGACGTGGGAACGCATCCGCACCGTTCCGGGCCTGGGGCGCAACGTGATCACGATGGTGGTGCTGGTGGCCCTCGGCCTCGTCAGCGCTTCGGTCATCCTGGGCAACCAGCGGTTCATCGCACCGTGGTCCCACCAGTACGTCTTTGCCGCGGACTTCACCGAGGCTGGAGCGGTCAACGCCAACGAGGCGCCCAAGGTGCGCATCGCGGGCGTCCCGGTCGGCCAGGTCACCGGCAGCAAGGTGACCTCCAACGGCCAGGCCCAGCTGACGTTGTCACTGGACTCCGGCCACACGATCTACGAGAACGCCCACCTCGTGCTGCGGCCGACGAATCCGCTCAACGAGATGTACGTCGAGGTCGACCCGGGCGGGCCGCCCGGAAAGCCGCTGCCCGCGCACGGCGTGATCCCATCGAGCCAGACGGAGCGGCCGATCCAGCCCGACCAGGTGCTGGACCACCTCGACGACCGGAGCAGGGCGGCGCTGACCGACCTGCTGTCGACCTCGGACGTGGCGCTGGCCAGCTCGTCGAAGAACCTGCCGTCCGGCCTCGACTCGACCGACGCGACACTGCTGAAGGTCCAGCCGGTGCTGGACGCACTCACCAAGCGTCGGCAGAACATCAGCGAACTGGTGACGTCGCTGTCCCAGATCAGTACAGCGGTGGGTCACAACGACACCCGGCTGACCAGCCTGATGAACGCCACGCAGGACTCACTGGGCATCCTGTCGAAGAACAATGGCGACCTTGAGGCCACGCTCAACGAGCTGCCCGGCACCACCGGCCAGCTCAAGAACGCCATGACCGGGGTCAACGGCCTGACCAAGCAGCTCAACCCGGCGCTCCAGAACCTGAGCAAGGCGTCCGCGCAGCTGCCGAAGGTGCTCCAGAAGACGCAGGACACGGTCACCGACATCGGCCAGACCGTGACCGCGGCCAACCCGGTCGTCTCGGCTGCCAACCCGGTGGTCGACGACCTGCGGCCGCTGGTGAGCGACCTGCACACCTCGCTCGGCGATCTCGAACCCGTCGCGCGCGACCTGAACCCGGACACCAAGACCCTGGTCGCCTACCTCGGCGATCTCCAGGCATTCATCTACAACACCAATGGTGTGTTCAGCCTGTCCGATGCCAACGGCGGCTTCATCCGCGGTCACGTGGCGGTTCCGCTGCCCGATGCCGGAGTGATCCCCGGAACGCACGGCGGCAACAGCGGCGGGAGTAAGTGATGTCGTTCATCACGAGCAGGCTCGGCAAGATGCTTGTCCTCGGCGTCTTCACCATCCTGGCGCTGATCTACCTCGGTTATCTGTTCGGCAAGGCCGGGGTCAGCACCCCGTTCGCCGGGAACACGTACAAGGTCTCGTTCACCACTCCGGACGTGGACAACCTCATTCCGATCGGCGACGTCGACATGGCCGGTGTGCGGGTCGGCAAGGTCGACTCGGTCAGCCATGTCAACGGCACGGCCAAGGTCCTCATCAAGCTCGATGCCAACGTCGCCCCGCTGCACAAGGGCGCGGGCGTGCAGATCGGCGCGAAGTCGCTGGCGGGCGAGTCGTATGTCGGCGTCACCGACGGCACCGGCAGTGCGCTGCCGTCCGGGACGGCGCTGCCCTCGTCCGCGGTGAAGCCCTCCGTGCAGCTCGCCGACGTGATACGCAGCCTCGATCCTAAGACGAGGACCTCGCTGGGCAGCCTGGCGCGCAGCCTGGGCACCGGTACCGACGGCACCAAGGAGAGCGTCTCCCAGACCATGACCGGTCTCGGGAACATCGGGAACCAGGGGTTCACGGCGCTGGACGCCATCTCGGCCCAGTCCAAGGACCTGATGACGCTGGCGCAGCAGACCACCACGATTCTGTCTGCGTTGGACGAAGGCGAGGGGCAGATCGGTCAACTGGTCAAGAGCGCACAGCAGTTGACGTCGGCGACCAGCGGGCAGCAGAAGAACCTCAGCGCGACCGTGCGCTCTCTGCCGGGCGTTTTGAGCAGCACTCAGACTGCCACGCAGAAGCTCACCACGCTGTCCACGTCGCTGGCGCCGGTGGCCTCGGACCTCAATGACGCCGCACCATCGCTGAACACCGCGTTGCAGCAACTGCCGCAGACCACCAAGGACCTGCGCGGGCTGCTGCCGGATCTGAACGGCACCCTGACCGAGGCGCCGGCCACCCTGGACCGGGTGCCGACCCTCGCCTCGGACGCGGACGCGGTCATCCCGCAGTTGGAGACGACGCTCAGCAACCTCAACCCGATGCTGGGCTACCTGGAGCCGTACGGTCCCGAACTCGGGTCCTTCTTCTCCAACTTCGGCGCCATGATGAAGTACTCCGACGAGGCCGGAATCCACTACTTCCGGCTCGAACCGGACCTGGGCAACGAGCAGATCGTCAAGGGTGTTCCGATCAAGCTCCCGAACATTCTCGTCAACGACAACCCGTACCCCGCTCCCGGACAGAGCGACGCGGCGACCGGCCGGAGCTTCACCAGGCTCTACCCGGCCAAGAAGTAGCCGCCGCGCCCCGCCTCACCGACATCGTCGAACACCGCCGTGGCCGGCCCGCCGCGGAGGAGCCGCACTGCCGACAACGCAGTCCCGCCCGAAGGACGACATCGAAAACCGTTAACTCGGAGGAACAAGTGACTCGCAGGAATGTGCACAGGAAATCGAAGGCGGAGAGAATGGAGGGAATCGGGACGGCGGGGGCCGTCGAGGCCGCATCCGTTCCCCATTCGCGCAAGTTCCAGCGCAGCGTCAAGTGTGCGGCGCTCGCCGGCATTCTGATCGCCACGACCGCGGGCAGCCCGCCGCACTTCGGGAATTCCCTCGACCTCACGGCCCAGGCGAAGAAGGCACCGCAGAAGGTCAGTTCCGGCGGCGAGACCCAGGGAGCGGACGGCGGTGACCCGCTGTACCTCGCCAGCGCGCCCCCCGCGCCGGTCCCGCCCCAGGACGAGGCGCCGTTGGCGCCGATCGCCAAGACGCCCCCGCACGCGGCACCGATCATATTCGTGACCGCGGGAGCGTCCGGCATCCCGAAGTCGGTCCTGGCCGCGTACGAGCAGGCCGCCGGCACGCTGGCGAAGAGCGAGCCCGGCTGCCACCTGCCGGTCGCGGTGCTGGCCGGCATCGGCAAGATCGAGTCCAATCACGCGGAGGGCGGCGCCGTCGACACCAACGGCACCACGCTGCGGCCCATCCTCGGCCCGGTGCTCGACGGCTCCAACGGCTTCGCCGCGATCCCCAACGTGTACGGCACGCAGTGGGGGCAGAGCGGTGCGTGGGCCAGGGCGGTCGGACCGATGCAGTTCATCCCGTCCACCTGGGCGCGCTGGGGCGGGGGCGGCGACCCGAGCAATGTCAACGACGCTGCGCTGGCCGCGGGCCGCTACCTCTGCGCGGACGGTCGGAACCTCTCCACGCCGGCCGGACTCCAGAGCGCGATCGTCAGCTACAACCACTCGCAGCAGTACCTGATCGCGGTACTGGAGTGGATGAAGGTGTACTCCGGCGGGATCTCCCCGATACCGGACAGCACCGTACTCGGCCCCGAGACCGCCACCGACGCCTCGGACGGCTCGGGCGGCAGCGGGACCCCCGGCGCGTCGAAGTCCACGCCGGCGAAGCCGAAGCCCGGGAAGACGCCGAACCCGAAGCCGACCGGCGGCTCGGGAACGTCGACGCCGAAGCCCACGCCGACTCCCGGCAAGCCGACGCCCACCCCGACGCCGACCTCGCCGGGTTCACCCGCGGGCGGCGGCCTCCAGCCGGTGCTGACCGGTACGGTCACCACGGTGACCGGAGTCGTCGGCGGTCTTCTGCCGGCGGTCGGCGGTCTGCTGCCGTCGTCCTGAGAAATAGCCCGGGGCGTACCGAAGCCGAATTCGAACACCTCTTCCGTGGAGAGGACTTCGACCGGCGGGAATACGCCCCGGGGTTCCGGCTGCCGGAAATGAACTACACGGCAAGTCACTTGCGCGTCATAAACGTTGACTGTCCTGGGGGTGCCGAGTAGCGTGACTCACCTCGCACGGGTGGGGTCTGAGATGGGGTTTTACCGCCCGGGCCGTGCGGAAGGCGCGGAGGAAGTCCCTGAAGTCCCGCAGGACGAAAGAGTGCAAGGGCCGCGTAAGAGCCGTCGGAAACTGAGTCGCCGTCTATGGCTGTGTTCCGAGACCTGTCTTATGTGAATTCTCTGTGAGCGGCTTGGGTCACTGAACACGCAAAGGAGTACGACACACCATGAGGCGCACAGCGAAGCCCGTGGCCCGGGCTGGAAAGAAGCTGACTGCGTTCTGGCGTCGCCTCGTCAGCCGGAACCGAAAGGACGGCGGGAACGCCCGTGGCCGGTTCCGTCTGCGCCGGCCCACGGCACGCGAGTTCGTGATCTCCCTGATAGTCCTCGCCGTCGCAGCCGCGACGGCGGGCGGATTGACCCGGTTGCGCGTGGAAACCGCCATGGATTCTTTTCTTCCCCAAGGTGATCCGACGGTTTCCGCGATCGAGCAGAACGCGCGGTCGTTCGGCGGGGACCCCATCGTCGTACTGCTGGAGTCGAGCAAGCCGCGCCAACTGCTCACCGACGAGGACCAGTTCGGGAAACTCCTCAGGCTTGAAGGAACCCTCTCGCAGCTCCCCGACGTGGCCACAGTGTACGGCCCGGCCACCGTCATGAACCAGATAGCGATCTCCTCGCAGGACATGCTCGCCCAGATCAGCGGTGCCCGGGACGCCTTGCAGGCCCAGGCGGAGCAGAAGGCGCGCAGCCAGCACCTGTCCGCGGCGAAGATCCAGGCCGCGGGGAAGGCCGCGGTGGCAAAGTTCGACGCCCGCTACGGCGCACTGCTCGTCAAGGGCCTGCCGGGCGGACTGCCGACCACCAGCAATCCGTCCTTCATCAACAACGTCATCTACGACCAGTCGGGGCAACCACGCGTCCGGTGGAAGTTCGTCGTGCCGAACGCCAACAGCGTCACCGAACTCATCCGTCCCCGCGAGGACCTGGACGGGGCGGGGACCGAGCGACTGGTCTCGGCGGTCCGTGCGGCGGTGCAGCACTCCGGCCTCAAGACCAGCCGGGTGACGGTCACCGGCGTCCCGGCCATTACTTCCTCGCTGACCCACGAGGTCCTTTCCGAGATGCCGGTGCTCGGGGGACTCGCCGTGCTGGTGATCCTGCTGCGGTTCCTCATCGCGCCCTCGCTGACCACCCGCCTGCGCCGGCTGTGGCCGCTGCTCGCGGCGGTGATCGGCAGTGCGCTGACGCTGTCCGCCTTCGGCTGGCTCGACGTGCCGATGTCCTTCGGCGCGATCGCGCTCTTCCCGCTGCTGCTGGGCATCGGCAGTTCGTTCCCGCTGTATCTTGCGTCCTTCGCCGACCGGCGCAGAGTGCTCGTGGTATCGCTGGCGAGCGCCGCGGCCTTCGGCTCACTGGCCATCTCGCCGCTGCCGTTCGTCCGTGAGCTGGGCATCGCGCTGGGCGTCGGCGTCCTGCTGACCGTGGCCGCGACGCTCGCGCTCGGAGACGTAGTGGCGCCGATCCCGGCCTCGGCGCCCGGCCGTCCTCGGAGCACCGCGCGGCGGTCGCTGCCGGCCGGACAGCGGTGGCTCGTCCTCGGCGCGCTCGTCGCCGTCGCGGGCCTAGGCTGGGGTGTGCTGCCCAGGCTGGACATCCAGGCCAATCCGGAGAACCTCGCCAAGGGCCTCCCAGAGCTGACCAGGGCGCAGTACGCGGAGCACGTCCTGGGATCGTCCGGTGACGTCAGCATCGTGCTGCGCGGAACCGACACGCAGAGCCCCCAGGCGCTGCATTGGCTCCAGCAGGCCGAAAACGTGGTGGTCGGTTCGTACGGCGACCGTATCCAGCCGATTCTCACGGCGCCCGACCTGCTGTCCTTCCTCGGCAACTCGCCCACCCCGGCGCAGATCTCCGCGGGCGTGGGACTGCTCCCGCCGTACCTGGTCGACGCGGTCTTCACCCCGGACTGCACCCAGGCCGTCATGGACTTCGGCCTGAAATTCCAGGACCTGGGCGCGCAGACGAAGCTGCTCGACGAGGTGCAGGCGGCGCTGCCCAAGCCGCCGTCCGGGTACAAGGTGCAGATCGTCGGTCTTCCGGTCGCCGCGGACCGTGCGTACACCCTGATCACGAACGACCGCTATCTGTCGAACGCCGCGGGTATCGTCGTCGCGGGAGCGATCTTGCTGCTCGGCCTGCGCCGCCGCCGGGACGGTCTGCGGGCGGTGCTCGCGGCCGTGCTCGCCACCGGATGGACGCTTACCGCCCTATGGGTTCTCGGGCAGTCACTGAATCCGCTGACCGTGGCGCTGGGATCGCTGATCACGGTGACCGGCTGCGAGTTCACCGTGCTGCTGATCGACGCCCGGCAGGAGGAGGGCTCCCGGTTGCGGCGCGTGGTGGTGTGGGCATGTGCCACGTCGGTACTCGGATATCTCTCGCTTGTCCCTTCGCGGATCGCGCTGCTGCGTGAGTTCGGTATCGCGCTTACGGCGACGGTCCTGTTCTCCTACCTGGCCGCGACCGCGGTCGTACGACTCATCCCAGTCAAAGTGCCCACGGAAACAGGAAAGCGTCCCGTCTCGAAGGTCGAGTCAGTCGAACTCGCGGAGCCGGTGGACGCGGAGGTAATGCAGTGAAATTCAAACTCCCCGGCGTTCTGCGCCCAGGTGGCGACCGGCGTACGGGCGGCGGCCCGCGGAGCAGAGCGGTGATCGTCCCCAGCCGTCAATTCGCTCTGGTCTCCGCAGTGGTGCTGCTGGTGGCGATCGCCGGCGGCGCCGGAACCAACCTTTACGTGCAGGGCAAGAATGACCTCCCGGGCGACGTCGCCTTCCGTACCGAGGGCGTGTCCACGACCAAACAGCAACTCCAGCACCGGATCGTGCTGATGGAGTTCCTCTACGGCCTCCAGGAGCCGACGGGGGCGGCCAAGCAGGACAAGTTCCGGCGGGACGTGGCCAAGGCGCTGGCGGTCAGTCAGGTGATCGACACCGCCGCGCGTAAACGGGGCATCGTGATCGCGGACAAGGAGGCGAGTGATCAGCTCCAGAAGATGATCAAGGACAACAACTGGGGCGACACGAACACGCTCATCCAGGAACTGGGCGGCCGCGGACTGTCCCAGAACGATGTGCTCGGCGAGATCAAGCGGCAGCAGTCGAGCGCCGAGCTGTTCTCCAAGGTCACCGGCTCGGTCAAGGCCACGACCGATGCCCAGGCCCAGAGCTATTACAACGCGAACAAGAGCCAGATGGTCTCGCCGGAGCAGCGGACGCTCGACAACATCGTCGTGTCGTCCCAGTCGCAGGCCCAGCAGATCGTCGATCAGGCGCGGGGGGGCAGCGACTTCGCATCCCTGGCGAAGAAGTACTCCCTTGACGGGAGCACGAAGAACTCCGGCGGTTCCCTCGGCTCGGTGCCCGCCAGCCAGCTCGATTCGGGCTACGCCGCGGTCGCGTTCAAGGCGGCCGACAACTCGGTGTACGGTCCCGTCAAGACGACGCAGGGCTGGAACGTCGGCAAGGTGGCCGCCGTCCACAAAGCGGTTCCGCTGTCCTTCAGCCAGCTGAAGAGCGCGATCAAGACCAAGCTCGACAACGACGCGAAACTCAAGGTCTGGGGCGCGTTCTTGAAGAAGCAGATTATCGCCGCCCACGTGCGTTACGCGGCGGCCTACAAGCCGGCGGACCCCAACTCGCCGCCGACCACGGACACGGTTAGCTGACCGGCATCGGAAGTACAGGACGGGAGAGTCGTGCTTACGCTCATATTGGTAGTGGTCGCCGGCGTGAGCCTGCTGCTGGGATGGCTGCTCGGGATTACGGCGCTGGTCTACGTCGCGCTCGGCGTGTCGGTGGTCGGCCTGATCCTTATCGGGGGTGACGCGTGGCTGCGCCGCAGGCGGGCCGCGCAGGAGGATGAGGCCGAGGCCGTTGAGTCCGACGACGAGGCGGCCGTGACCGCCGGCGCGGACGGCAAGACGGCCAAGGGCGCCGAGCCCGCCGAGGCGTCCGCGGACGCCGACGTCTCCGCTGATGCGAAGGACGCCGCGAAGGACGGGAAGACCGCCGAGGACGGCGGGAGCAGCGAGGACGCGGACGCCGACACCGCCGTTGTCGCGTCCTCCATGTCACGGACCAGGACCAGGGGCAGGGCGGCCAGGATCAAGGCGAAGGCCACGCAGAAGGCCGCACCCGCGCCCGTGGCGGCAACCGACGAGGCCGCGGGCACGGACAGTGACGCGGACGTGGCCGACGAGCCGCTCACCGATGACTCCGTGGTGCTCGTCGTGGCCGGGCGCAGGCGTTTCCACACGCCGGGCTGCTCGACGCTCGACGGCAAGGACTTCGAGGAGCTCACGCTCGCCGAGGCGCGCGAGGAGTCCTTCACGCCCTGCACCATCTGTGTCGGCGCGGCGACGAAGAAGGAACTCGCCGGCCGTCGGCGCTGACCGGGTCCCCACCCGCATCGACCCGAGTGGGGATGCCAGGCGGCCCCCGGGCCGGGCCGCGCCGTGAGAGCGGGGACCCGGACCGGGCCTCAGCCGTTCCGTCGTGTGGCCGGGCACCCCGGGCGAGACGGCCTCGGCCGCGGGTCTCAGCTGGGCGAGGTCTGCTTGACGACCTCGTGCCAGCGCCTTTGCGCGTCCTCGTACCACCGCGAGCGCAGCTGGGTGAAGACCACGGCGGCCCGCCGGCCGATCCAATGCGGCAGCAGTTCCTCGGGCAGTTGCGGGTTCAGAAACGGAAAGCCCTGCCACTCGCTGACCAGCTCTACGTGGCTGAAGAGCATGGGGTCGCCCGGTTCCGGGCGCAGGCCGCTGAAGCGGATCAGCAGCTGTTCGTACTTGTCGGTCGCGTCCTGGAGGTCCCACGCCTTCCGAACGATCTCGTCCTCCCGCAGACCGATCGGCAGGGAGTTCCCGACGAAGGCCAGGGTCGACTCGTGCAGCCCGAAGGCGTCGATCACCTGCTGCACGCCCTGGCGGCGCTCCGGGTGCGGCGCCAGCCACACACCCGGCGTGGGGTTGCCGAAGTCCTCCCAGCTCAGTGCCCCGTAGAGCTTCTTGCGCACCGAGCGCTGGCTCTGCGGGATGCTGACCAGCAGGATCAGCCAGTTGCCGTCCCAGGGCTCGGGTGGGGCGCTCATCGAGAAGATCCGCTTGGTGCCCTCCTCGATGAGCCGGCGGTCACCGGGCGTCAGCGTCCACTGCACTTCGCGGCCGACGCGCTGGCCGGTGATCCAGCCGGCGGCCGAGCCGCGCGATCGCCTGCCGGGCGGTCTGCTCCTCGATGCCGAGGCCGGTCAGGACGTACAACAGCGACGAGGTCCACATCGAGTCGCCGTTCGGCATGACGAGCTCGCCGAGTACTTGTCAGCAGCAGAGAGCGGGCGCTTCCGACGCTCACCAGAAGAGCCGGCACCGGCTCCGCCCCGTACGGGCTTGGCCGCCACCACACGCCGCTGAGCCATGGAACGTTCTCCCCAATCGTTGACCGTCGAAGTTCTACTGTCCGAGTACTCAGGGGCACCAGTGTGTCGTCACCGTGCGCTACCGAGGCAGGGGTGAATATCAGCCGTATCGGCGGGAATCGGTGCGGCGGGCGGACAGCGCGGGGAGGGCATATTTCCGCCCTGCCGGTCCGAGTTCCCAAGCGTCGCTTGGGCCACTCCGGGCGTCGCCGGACTCTCCTAGCCGCGTCTGACGTGCGAGGACAGGAGTGGAGGAGAAAAATCATTCTACACTCTTTCGTAGTTGCTTCCTGAAGATGTATAACGATGATGCTGCGGATGCAGATCGCGGTTGGCGTGGCCTGCCTGGACCGGCTGTCCGGAAAACGGGCTACTTCTTGCAGGAGGCGAGATGCCCATGGAGCGGGAACCCCTCAGCCAGTCGTACTGGCCGGCTGAAGAAGGTGGCGAGGAAGTTCGGGATCTGACACTGGGAGAGTTGCTGCGAGAGGCAGCGAAAGCCACGCCGGACCGGCTGGCACTGGTCGACGGCGTCAAGGACCCGGCCGAGCGCCGGTCCTGGACGTACACGCAATTCCTCGATGCGGCTGAGCACGCCGCTCGTGCGCTTCTCAAGCGCTTCTCACCGGGCGATCGGATCGCGGTCTGGGCGCCCAACAGTGCGGACTGGATCATCCTCCAGGAGGGGATCAGTCTCGCGGGCATGGTGATGGTCGCGGTGAACCCCGCCTACCGCAGTCAGGAACTGGGGTACATCCTCAAGCAGTCCCGTTCCGCGGGTCTGTTCCACATCGACTCCTACCGCGACTTCGACATGCGGACCGTGGTGGACGAGGTCCTGCCACAGTTGCCCGACCTCAAGGAGGCCGTCTCCTTCTCCGACTGGGACGCTTTCCTGGAGTCCGGCGACCCGGAGCAGGAGCTACCCCCGGTCTCGCCGACCGACCCGATCCAGGTCCAGTACACCTCGGGTACCACAGGCTTCCCCAAGGGCGCGCTGCTGCACCACAAGGGCCTGGTCAACGAGGCGCACTTCGTGGCGCTGCGGGCCGGTATGTCGGACGGCGGCGTCTACATCAACGCCATGCCGATGTACCACATCGGCGGCGGCGCGGTGACGTCCTTCGGCGCGGTGGCGGTGCATGGCACCTTCGTCATCATGGGTGGCTTCGACGCCGGTCTGATGCTGGAGCTCTTCGAGGCGTACAAGGGCACCCACACGCTGGTGGTGCCCACAATGCTGATGGCCCTGCTGGACCATCCCGACCGCGAGTCGCGGGACCTGTCGAGCCTTCAGACCATCATGTCGGGCGCCGCCGCGGTGCCGGCGGCTCTGGTGCGCCGCACGATCGCCACGCTGAACTGCCAGTTCAGCATCCTCTTCGGCCAGACCGAGATGCACGGCGTGATCAGCCAGACCCGGCTGACCGACTCGCCGGAGGACCAGTCCGAGACGGTCGGGCGTCCACTGGCGCACCTGGAGGTCAAGATCGCCGATCTGACCACCAACGCGCCGGTGCCGCTCGGTGAGAAGGGCGGGATCTGCTGCCGCGGCTACCAGAACATGATCGGTTACTACGAGCTGCCCAAGGAGACCGCGGAGACGATCGACTCCGAGGGCTGGGTGCACATGGGCGATATGGGCACCATGGACGAGCGGGGCTTCATCAAGGTCACCGGCCGTCTGAAGGACATGATCATCCGCGGCGGGGTGAACATATACCCCAGGGAGATCGAGGAACTGCTCGATCTGCACCCGGCCGTGGGGTACGCGGCCGTCATCGGCGTCCCGGATGAGAAGTGGGGCGAGCAGATCGCCGCGGTGATCCGGGTCAAGGACGGCGAGCAGCAGCCGACCCCGGACGAGCTGAAGAAGTTCTGCCGGGAGCGGATGGCGGCTCACAAGTCGCCGGTGTACTGGATCTTCGTCGACGACTTCCCGGTCACCGCGTCCGGGAAGCTCCAGAAGTTCAAGCTCAAGGAGCAGTTCGCCGCCGGTGTGCTGGAGGCCGAGGTCGCCCAGTCGTCGGCGCCCCAGCCGGGGTGAGGTGAGGCCGGCCCGGGTCTGAACCCCCGGGTCGGCCCGGCCCGTTCGCGTCCGTACGCGTGTCGGCGGGCCGCCGCGAGAAGCGGCGGCCCGCCGACAGTGCGTTCGGGGCCGGATACCGGATACCGGATACCGGATACGGTGAGCGGCCCGGCCCGCGTACGGACCGGGCCGGGCCGCTCAACTGCCGGGCTCGGACCGCCCGGCCCCGAAAGGGCTCAGGCCAGGGCGGCGGAGGTCCGTCCGGTGCCCTCGGCGCCCAGCGCCTGCATGATCCGGCCGGTCACCTCGTCCACCTCGCCGACCGCGTCGACCGCGTTCAGCAGCCCCTGCTCGGCGTAGTGGGTGACCAGCGGCGCGGTCTGCTGGGCGTACACCTCCTGGCGGTGGCGTACGGTCTCCGCGGTGTCGTCCGCGCGGCCCGACTCGGCGCTGCGCATGGCCAGTCGGCGGACCACCTCCTCGGTGTCGACCTGCAGTTCGAGCACCGTGTCGAGCGAGGTGCCCAGATCCGTGAGCAGTCCGTCGAGCGCTTCGGCCTGCGGGCGGCTGCGCGGGAAGCCGTCGAGCAGGAAGCCGGTGGTGGCGTCGGGCTCGGCCAGCCGGTCGCGCACCATGGCGATGACCACCTCGTCAGGGACCAGGTCTCCGGCGTCCATGTAGGACTGGGCCGACTTGCCCAGCTCGGTGCCCTGGCGCAGGTTGGCGCGGAAGATGTCCCCGGTGGAGATGTGCGGCACGGCGAGCTGGGCCGAGATGATCTCGGCCTGGGTGCCCTTGCCCGCTCCGGGAGGTCCGACCAGCACGATACGCATCAGCGAGAAACCTTTCGTAGTGGCGAGGTTGAAGCTGAACGCGGCCTTGGGCGCGCTTGCTCGGGTCCGGGCGCGGCGCTGCGCCGGGAAGCCGAGTGCGACGCGGCACCGCCAGGGGCGGGTGCGGCGTCGCACGGTCAAGTCGGGAGCGGCCACGCGCGGAACACGTAAAGGGAGGAGTGAAGAGGGCGGAACGGCCGCGGACATGGAAGTGTGGGCCCGGCGCACCGGACCCACACACCTGGTGTTCCGGGTTATGCGAGGGTGACGGGCGCGGCCAGGGACCTCAGGATACCCGCGGCCTCCTCCGCCATGGCAGGCAGGAACTCTGCGACACGCACCACATCGGCGATGGCGCTTGCCACTTGGCCGGCCAGCACCAGACCGTTCTCCACGTCGCCCTCGGTCTGGGCGAGTTGCATCTGCTGGATCTTCCAGCGGGTCAGCTCCACCGCGCTGTGCACGGTGGCGTCGGTGTGCAGCAGCGACTCCGACGCCTTGTTGCGCAGGCCGCGGCAGGGGCCGTAGACGCCGTCGAAGGCCACGTCGTCGCCCTCGCGGGCGTTGATCAGCGCCTGGGTGTAGTTGGGGTGCCAGTCGGCGTTGTCCTCGGTGGCGATGAAGCGGGTGCCCATGGCGACCGCGTCCGCGCCCAGGCAGAGCGCGGCGGCCAGCGTCCGGCCGTCGCGGGCGCCGCCGGAGAGCACCACGGGGACGTCCACGGCCTGAGTGACGTTGGGTACCAGAACGTAGGTGTGGACGGCCTTGCTGGGCGCGTGGCCGCCCATCTCGAAGCCGGAGGCGATGATGGCGTCCACGCCCGCCTCCTGCGCCTTGAGCGCCTGCCGGGTCGCGCCCACCTTGTGCTGGCTGATCATGCCCGCGTCGTGGATGCGCTGGACGTAGCCACCGGGGTAGCCGGCCGAGGTGGTGAGCACCTTCAGCTGGCGGGCCAGGCCCTCGTCGGCCGCGCGGGCGGCGAAGACCGTGTCGATGTAGACGTCGGTGAACGGCATCACTTTGCCGTCGCCGTCCACGCCGACCGGGATGTTCACCGCGAACGGCTTGTCGGTGAGCGAGGCGCACTCCTCGATGTGCGCGCGGAAGGTCCGCGCGCCCTCCTTCAGGTCGTCCGGCATGCCCGGCATGCTCACCGTGCCGAGGCCGCCGGCGTCGGAGACCGCAGCCGCCAGCCGGGCCGTCTTGAAGGGGCCGAGGCCCTCCTGAACGATCGGGTGTTCGATTCCTACGAGCTCGGTGTACCGGTTGCTGATCGGTCCCAAGGGGTCCTCCATATACGACACTGAAATGAGAACTTAGTTACCGATTATGTCAAACGTTGGCCCGAGTGGCCATCGATTGGTCCCGCCATACCGCGCCGCACGGCTGAGGTGCCCGGATTGTGCGATTTGCGACCGCGTCGACCCCGTCCCCCGGGGCATCGCGCCCAAAAAGTTCGACAGACACTTGGCGGTGACGCAAAGAAGGCGTAGAACTTTATTAGGGAGTGAAGACCAACCACAGGAGAGCGCTGATGTCCACTGACGCCCGAACTGGACCGGCACCCAGCCCGACCGGCCCGCTCAGCACGATCGACTACAACGAGCGCATCCCCAACAACGTCGACCTGGCCGCAGACCGGCGCCTCCAGCGTGCTCTGGAGGGCTGGCAGCCCAAGTTCCTCGACTGGTGGAAGCGGCTCGGACCCTCCCTGCCGACGAAGGACGTCTACCTGCGCACCGCGATCGCGGTCGGCCGTGACGGCTGGGCGCACTTCGCGCACGTGCCCATGGAGGAGTACCGCTGGGGCATCTTCTTGGCGGACCGCAACCCCGACCGCACGATCCCCTTCGGCAAGCACAAGGGTGAGCCGGCCTGGCAGGAGGTCCCCGGTGAGTACCGCGCGGAGCTCCAGCGGCTGATCGTCGTCCAGGGCGACACCGAGCCCGCCTCCGTCGAGCAGCAGCGCATCCTCGGCAACACCGCCCCGAGCCTGTACGACCTGCGCAACCTCTTCCAGGTCAACGTCGAGGAGGGCCGTCACCTCTGGGCGATGGTCTATCTGCTGCACGCGTACTTCGGCCGTGAGGGCCGTGAAGAGGCCGAGCAGCTGCTCAAGCGCAACTCGGGAGACGAGGACAGCCCCCGTATCCTCGGTGCCTTCAACGAAGAGACCACCGACTGGCTCCAGTTCTTCATGTTCACGTACTTCACCGACCGCGACGGGAAGTACCAGCTGGGCACCCTCAAGGAGTCCGGCTTCGACCCGCTGGCGCGCACCTGCGAGTTCATGCTCAAGGAGGAGGCGCACCACATGTTCGTCGGCACCACCGGCGTGCAGCGCGTGGTGGAGCGGACCGCCGAGCTGATCAAGGAGCACGGCACCGACGACATCTGGCAGTACGGCGGCATCCCGCTGACCGTCATCCAGAAGTACCTGAACTTCCAGTACTCGGTCTCCATGGACCTGTTCGGCTCCGAGCAGTCCACCAACGCCGGCAACTACTACAGCTCCGGCCTCAAGGGCCGCTGGCAGGAGAACCGACGCAAGGACGACCACGAGCTGCTGACCTCCGAGCGCCTCATGAACGTGGTGGAGGACGGCCAGATCGTCGAGAAGTCCGTGCCGCTGCTCAGCGCCCTCAACCTCGACCTGCGCGACGAGTACGTGGCCGACTGCGCCAACGGCGTGCGCCGCTGGAACCAGGCGCTGGAGGACGCGGGCCTCGACGAGCGGCTGTTCCTGCCGCACGAGGGCTTCCACCGCGCGGTCGGTGTCTACTCCGGCCACTATGTGAGCCCCGAGGGCGAGGTTGTCGACGAGGCCACGTGGGAGGCCCGTGAGGGCGACTGGCTGCCGAGCGACGAGGACCGCAGGGCGGTCGCGGCGCTGATGGTGCCCGAGTACGAGGTCGGCAAGTTCGCCGGCTGGATCGCTGCGCCGCAGGCCGGCATCAACGAGCAGCCGGTCGAGTTCGACTACGTGCACCTCGCCGAGGAAGCCCTCGCCTGATTCCGCCCGACGGACGGTACAGCCCTGGCGGCCACCCGTGGGTGAGCACCAGGGCTGTATACCGCTCCCGGCCGGCGCATACCGGGGCACCGACCCTACGACCCATGATTATCTACACGTAGTTGAACTGTGTGCAGAGAGATGTAGACTATTGAGCAGTGTCTTCGTCTTGCCGTCCAGTCTGCTGAGAGGTGTGGCATGTCCGTCTCCGCTTCCGTGAGTGAAAGTCCCGCGAAGGAAGGTGCGGCACCGGCCCAGCCCGAGGCCGCGCCGGAGATCTCCTTCCGCGTGACTCCCGACCGTTACCGCCATTGGAAGGTCGAGGTCGACGGGGAAGTCGCCACGGTGATCCTCGGCGTCGACCAGGACGGCGGGCTCGTTCCCGGTTACGAGCTGAAGATGAACTCGTACGACCTCGGCGTCGACATCGAGCTGTACGACATCGTGCAGCGGCTGCGCTTCGAGCACCCCGAGGTCAAGTCGGTCGTGATGACCAGCGGCCTGGAGCGGATGTTCTGCGCCGGCGCCAACATCCGGATGCTCGCCCAGTCCTCGCACGCCTGGAAGGTGAACTTCTGCAAGTTCACCAACGAGACGCGCAACGGCATCGAGGACGCCACCGCAAACTCCGGCCAGACCTGGATCGCCGCCCTCAACGGCACAGCGGCCGGCGGCGGTTACGAACTGGCGCTCGCCTGCGAGCAGATCGTCCTCATCGACGACGGCTCCTCGGCCGTGTCGCTGCCCGAGGTCCCGCTGCTCGGCGTGCTGCCCGGCACCGGCGGTCTGACCCGCGTGGTCGACAAGCGCCACGTCCGCAAGGACCGCGCCGACATCTTCGCCACCAAGTCCGAGGGCTTCCGCGGCGCCACCGCCGTCGAGTGGGGCCTCGCCGACTTCACCGTGCCGCGGGCCGGCTTCGCCGACGAGATCGCCCGCCGTGCCCACGAGGCGGCCGCCACCTCTCCCCGCCCGTCGGACGCGCAGGGTATGGCGCTGACCCCGCTGGACCGCAAGGCGTCCGGCGACAGCATCATCTACCCGCACGTGACGGCCACCATCGACCGCGCCGCGCGGATCGCCGAGATCACCGTGCACGCGCCCGTCGACGCGCCGCCGGCCGACGCCGCCGCGATCCACGCCCAGGGCGCCGACTACTGGCCGCTGGCCGTCACCCGCGCGCTGGACGACCTGATTCTGCACCTGCGCACCAACGAGCAGGAGATCGGCAGCTGGCTGATCCGCGCCCAGGGCGACAGCGACGCCGTACTCGCCTACGACGCGCAGCTCACCGAGCTCGCCGATAACTGGCTGGTCAACGAAATCCGCCAGTACTACAAGCGGACCCTCAAGCGTCTCGACGTCACCAGCCGCAGTATCGTGGCCGTCATCGAGCCCGGCACCTGCTTCGCCGGCCTGCTGCTCGAACTGGCCCTGGCCGCCGACCGGCAGTACATCCTCGAAGGCGTCTACCAGGACGTCGACCCGGACGCGACGCCGGCCACCATCGTGCTGAGCGAGTCCAACTTCGGCCCCTGGCCGATGAGTAACGACCTCACCCGTATCGAGTCCCGCTTCTGGGGCCACTATGACGACGTCGCCGCTGCCAAGGCCAAGATCGGAGAGCCCCTCGACGCGGCCGCCGCCACCGAGCTCGGCCTGGTCACCCTTGCCCTGGACGACATTGACTTCGCCGACGAGCTGCGCATCGTCCTGGAGGAGCGGGCCGCGCTGTCGCCCGACGCCCTGACCGGCATGGAGGCCAACCACCGCTTCGTCGGCCCCGAGACGACGGAGACCAAGATCTTCGGCCGCCTCACCGCCTGGCAGAACTGGATCTTCATCCGGCCCAACGCCTCGGGCCCCGACGGTGCGCTGCGCCGCTTCGGCACCGGCCGCAAGGGCGACTACAACATGCAGCGGATCTGACCCGTGCCCGCCCACCAGAGCCGCACCCTCAACGCGCAGACCTGGCTGGTCGACAGACAAGTCGACAACGGCCGCGGTGAGCACATCGCCGTGCGCGGCGCGGGCGGCACGCTGACCTACCGCGAACTGGCCGACGTGTCGGCCGACGCCGCGGCGGGCCTGCGTTCCCTGGGGCTGCGTCCCGACGACCGGGTTCTGTTCGTGATGAACGACGACGTGCCCATGCTCGCCGGAATCCTCGGCGCGTTCCGGGCCGGCTTCGTCGCGGTGCCCCTGTCCACCATGCTGAACGGACGCGAACTGGACGGCCTCGTGGCCGACTCGGGCGCCTCCGTCCTCGTGGCGAGCCAGGAGTATGCCGAGGCCGCGCTCGCCGCGGCCGAGGCGGCGCCGCAGCTGCGGTACCTGGTGGTCGACGCCGAGCAGCCGCTCGTGACGCCGGCCGGCATCCAGGCACTGACCTGGGCGGAGCTCATCAAGACCGGGGCCGGGGCCGCTGCAGACCAGCGTGCCGCGGCCCCCACCACCGAAGACACCTGGGCGCTGTGGCTCTACACCTCGGGGACTACCGGTTTCCCCAAGGCGGCGATCCACCGGCACGCCAACATCCGCCACGTGAGCGAGACCTACGGCGCCCGGGTGCTGGGGATCACCCCCGACGACTCGTGCCTGTCGGTCGCCAAGCTCTTCTTCGCCTACGGCCTCGGCAACGGGCTGTTCTTCCCGCTGTCGGTCGGCGCCACCACGGTGCTCGAATCCCGGCGGCCCACGCCGGAGGTCTTCGGCGAGCGGGTGCGGCAGGACCGTCCGACCCTGTTCTTCGGTGTCCCGACCTTCTACGCGGCGCTGCTCGCCTCCGACCTGCCCGACGACACCTTCGCCTCGGTCCGGTTGGCCACGTCGGCCGGCGAGCCGCTGCCGGCCGGGCTCCAGGAGGGGTTCGGCGAGCGCTTCGGCGTCGAGATCATCGACGGCATCGGGTCCACCGAGGCGCTGCACATCTTCTTGTCCAACCGCCCGGGCGAGGTGCGCGCGGGCACCACCGGCCGCCCCGTGCCGGGATACGACATCGAGCTGCGGGACGCGACGGGCCTGCCCGTCCCCGACCACACGCCCGCGTCGCTGTACGTGCGTGGGCAGTCCATCGCCGAGGGCTACTGGCGCCGGACTGACGCCAGCAGGACCGTCTTCCAGGGCCAGTGGCTCAACACCGGTGACGTTTACGTCCGTTCCCAGGACGGCTACTACACCTGCCTCGGCCGCAGCGACGACATGCTGAAGGCCGGCGGCATCTGGATCTCCCCGGCGGAGATAGAAAGCCGCCTGCTGGAGCACCCCGCCGTCGCCGAGACCGCCGTCGTCGCCCTCACCGACGCCTCCGGCCTGGACAAGCCGGTCGCCTGCGTCGTCACCGCCGCCCCGGTCACCTCCGACGAGCTGATCCAGTGGTGTCGCAACGGCCTGGCGTCCTTCAAGCGTCCCCGAGCGGTGATCTTCATGGAAGAACTGCCGAAGACATCCACGGGCAAGCTTCAGCGGATCAAGATCCGCCAGCTGGTGGCGAACCTCAATGTCCACCTGTCAGCCGCCTTCTCACCCATTCCCACCTCTGCCTCAGGAGGCCACACATGAGTGCCGTCCAAGTCGACCTGCTGATCGTCGGTGCGGGACCGGTCGGTTTGTTCGGTGCCTATTACGCCGGCGTCCGCGGACTGTCGGTGGCCGTGGTCGACTCGCTGAGCCAGGTCGGCGGCCAGGTGAGCGCGATGTACCCGGAGAAGCAGATCTTCGACATCGCCGGCTTCCCCGCGATCTCCGGCCGCCAGCTGATCAAGAACCTGGTCGAGCAGGCCGCGCCGCACGACCCGGTCTACCTGCTCGGGCAGGAGGCGCAGCAGTTGGAGCGGGTCGCCCGTGACGGGCAGCCGGACCTGCTCGTGGTCAAGACCAGTTCCGGCCAAGAGGTCACGGCCGGCGCGGTGGTCATCACCGGCGGCATCGGCACCTTCACGCCGCGCCCGCTGCCGGCGGGCGAGGACTTCCTCGGCAAGGGCCTTGAGTACTTCGTGCCCTCGTCTTCGGAGTACGCGGGCAAGGACGTGGTCATTGTCGGCGGCGGCGACAGCGCCGTGGACTGGGCGCTGATGCTCCAGCCGATCGCCGCGAGCACCACGCTGATCCACCGCCGCGACGCCTTCCGCGCCCACCACGCGTCGGTCGCACAGCTCAAGGCATCGCCCGTGGAGATCATCACCAACGCGCAGGTGACGCAGACCACCGGTGACGGGCAGCTTGAGGCGATCGAGGTCAAGGTGACCGGCGAGAGTGCCAACCAGACGCTCAAGTGCCACAAGCTGGTGGCGGCGCTGGGCTTCACCGCGAACCTCGGCCCGCTGCGGGAGTGGGGCGTCGACCTGCACGACAACCGGCACCTGGTCGTCGACTCGGCGATGCGCACCAACGTCTCGGGCGTCTTCGCGGCCGGTGACATCACCCACTACGACGGCAAGATCCGGCTGATCGCGGTCGGATTCGGTGAAGTGGCCACTGCGGTCAACAACGCTGCAGTACACATCAATCCCGACGCGCAGCTCTTCCCCGGGCACTCCACGGACAGTCAGGCTCCGCTTCCCTTGTCCGTGTGATCCGCGCCCTCATATCCATCCGCATCCAGTTGGGAGGCAGGCAGCATGCCGTACGTCATCGCCGCACCGTGCATCGACGTCATGGACAAGTCGTGCATCGAGGAATGCCCGGTCGACTGCATCTACGAAGGCGAGCGCAAGCTCTACATCAACCCGAAGGAGTGCATCGACTGCGGTGCCTGCGAGCCGGTGTGCCCGGTCGAGGCGATCACCCAGGACCGCCGCGCTTCCGACGCCGAGTTCGTCGAGGACAACCGCCGCTTCTTCACCGAGGCGCTGCCGGGGCGTGATGCCCCGGTGGGTACACCGGGCGGGTCCAACAAGACCGGTCCGATCGGAGTGGACACCCCGCTGGTGACCTCGCGCTGACCGCCGGGTGGCTTGCCGCCGGGCGGTCCGCCACTGAAGAAAGTGCCCTGAGCGCCCCTGGGACGGCCGCGGCGACGCGGTACGGCCTTCGGGGTGCTTCGGCATGTCCGGGCGCGCGTGCCGCAAAGGGCGGCAAAAGCGGAGCGAAGGCCGCGAACCGGCCGCGCGCCTGCCACGGACCGCTGTCGAACAGCACTCGAACTCCGTGCGCCGTCATATTTTGGCCGATCCTCGTAACCTACATTGCTCGACACTCTGTTCCTTGAAGCGTAGAGTCTCCTTATGAGCGAACAACCGATCGAGCACGATTTCGATGGCTACGACATCTTCTCGTCGGACTTCAAAGAGGACCCGCACGCCACCTGGGCGGCCATGCGGGCGGGTGGCTGCCCCATGGCCCACTCGGACAAGTGGGGCACCTCGTGGATGCCGATCTCGTATGACGACATTCGGAACATCGCGCGTGACGGTGCCCGGTTCACCTCGAAGGCCGTTGAGGTCGCCGGTCCGCTGGAGTCGGCCGGCGGTCTCCACCTGCCTCCGCTGACGTCCGACCCCCCGGAGCACAAGCCGCACCGGGACATCCTGATGCCCTACTTCCTGCCGGCACGGATCGCGGAGTTCGAGCCGTTCATCCGTGAGAAGGCCCGGAAACTCGCGGAAGAGCTGGCCAAGCGCGGCGGCGGTGACGTGGTGAACGACTTCGCCCAGCACCTGACGATCGCCGTGCTCACCAAGATGCTCGGTGTCCCCCCCGGCGAGCAGTTCACCGACTGGATGATCCGGATGATCCGGGTCGGCCCCAAGGACCAGAAGGTCCGTGCCGAGGTGATCAATGAGATCCTCAACTACCTCGGCGGACTGCTGGACGAGCGTGACGTCGAGCCGCGCGACGACCTCATCAGCTACCTGGCCCAGGCCGAGATCGACGGTGAGCCGCTGAGCCGCAAGCACAAGATCGGTGCTGCCTTCCTGGTGCTGATCGCGGGCGCGGACACCACCTGGAGCGCGATCAGCGCCGCCCTGTGGCACCTGGCCGCCAACGACGAGGACCGCAGGCGCCTGATCGCCGAGCCGGCTCTGCTGGACACCGCCACCGAGGAGTTCCTGCGCGTCTACGCCCCGGTCAGCGTCGCGCGGATCACCAAGGAGGACATCAAGCTGCACGACCGCAGCATCGCGGTCGGCGAGCGCGTGCTGCTGGCCTTCGGTGCGGCCAACCGGGACCCGGAAGTCTTCGAGGACCCGGACGAGATCAGGATCGACCGGGCGCGCAACCGCCACCTGACCTTCGGGTCCGGCGGCCACCGCTGCCTCGGCTCCAACCTCGCGCGTCTGGAACTGCGCGTCACGCTGGAGGAGTGGCTACGGGTCATGCCCGACTTCCGCCTGACCGACCCGGCCGGCGTCACGTGGAGCGGCGGCCAGACCCGCGGGCCGGAGCGCGTGGACTTCGAGGTGGCACGGTGAGCGACAGCACGGTGAAGGGCGTCCCCGCCGGCGAGCAGACCGAGCCGCCGCCGGCCCCCCTGCGCGGTGTCCGCGTGATCGAGCTCGCCCACTGGATGGCCGGTCCGGCCGCCGGCGGCGTGCTCGCGGACTGGGGCGCCGATGTCATCAAGGTGGAGCCGCACGGGGGCGAGCCCATGCGGCACATCTGGGGCTCGATGGGCGCCAACCCGGACGCGCCCAACGGCGCGTTCACCTCGGCCAACCGCGGCAAGCGGTCGGTCGAGCTCGACATCCGCCGTCCGGACGGGCGGGAGGCGCTGGGCCGCCTGCTGTCCGGCGCGGACGTGCTGCTGACCAACCTGCGCCCGTCCGCCCTGCGGCGGCTGGGCCTGTCGCCTGAGGAGGTGGCCGAGCAGTACCCCCGCCTGGTGTACTGCACGCTCACCGCCTACGGCTGGGGCGGCGACGACGTTGAGCGGGCGGGCTACGACCTCGCGTCGTTCTTCGGCCGCACCGGCATCTCGCACGAGCTCACCACACAGGGGGAGCCTCCCGCGCCCCTGATGCAGGGCATTGGCGACACCTTCACCGCGATGACCGGCGTCGCCGGCATCCTCGCCGCGCTTCACGAGCGCCAGCAGACCGGCCGCGGCCGGATGGTGGCGGCGTCCCTGCTGCGTACCGGAATGTGGGCGCTGGCCGGCGAACTCGGTGTGCAGGCCATGGGCGGCAGGCCCAGGCCGCCGTATCCGCGGGACAACTGCCCCACCCCCATGTACAACTCCTACCGCACCGCCGACGAGCGGTGGTTCTTCCTGGTCGGGGTCCAGGCGGGACGCCAGCTGCCGAAGGTGCTCGCCGCCATCGGGCGCACCGACCTGCTCCAGGACGAGCGCTTCGCCAAGCCGCGCGATCTCACCAAGAACCGCCGGGAGTTCATCCCGATCCTTGACGAGGCCTTCGGCGCCCACCCGCTGGAGTACTGGGCCGAGGTCTTCGACAAGTACGACGTGTTCTGGGCTCCGGTGCAGACGCCCGAAGAGGTGGTGAGGGACCCGCAGGCCCGTGCCACCGGAGCGTGGGTGGAGATCGCCAACGCCGGGGTGGAGTCGGTCGATTCCCCGATCACCTATGACCAGGTGCAGCGCAGTGTGATTGCCGGGCCGCCGCGGGCGGGCCAGCACACCAGCGAGGTACTGGCCGAACTCGGGTACGGAGAGCAGGAAATCGCGAGTCTGGCGACGCCTCAGCCGCCTCGTGAGGCACAGTCGAGTCACAGCAGACGTTTGGAGCCGACGTAGGTAGCGGACGAGGTGCGGCGCCGGAATACGGCGCCGTATGGGGGAGTTGAGCTACCAGCCAGGTTTTGCGACGGCGTGTTCAGCTGCCCGCTACGGCCTGGAGCGGGTGATCGTCGACCTGCAACTGCGGGACTGCGCCCTAGCCTTCGTCGGCGGCTCGCTGTAGATCGGCAACCGACGACGAGATCGCACGCCAGGCGTGGAACCTCGACGATGTGACCGTCGGCACCTCCAGCTTCCCCGGTTCGCGCACCCGCTTCGGCGACCCCGCGCTGCTGCTCGACGACATCGAGGACTTCCCCGACGTGCAGTTCGTCTTCGCCCACGGCGGCCGCGGCTGGTGGTACGACACCGCGGCCTTCCTCGCCCTGTCCAAGCCGAACGTCTGGCTCGACCTGGCCGGGCTGCCGCCGAAGAAATTGCCCGAGTACTACTCCCGCTTCGGCCTGCCGAGGCTCGCCACCAAGTGGATCTTCGGCACCGACTGGCCCGGCGTGCCCGGCGCGTCCCGCAATGTGGCCGCGCTGCGCGAGCTGGGCCTGCCCGCCGACACCGTACGTGCCGTGCTGTCCGGCAACGCCGCCAAGATCTCCCCCGGACTCGGGGTGTGAGGGACTGAATGACGATGACCGCTGTGTACGTGGTCGACGCCTGCCGTACTCCTATTGGCAAGGCCAAAGGCCAACTGGCCGGTGTGCGACCGGACGATCTGACCGCGGTGGTGATGCGCGCGCTGTTGGCGCGTACGCCCTCCCTGGACCCGTCGCGGATCGACGATGTCTACTGGGGCGCGGCCAACCAGGCCGGCGAGGACAACCGCAATGCCGCCAGGATGGGCGTGCTGCTGGCCGGCCTGCCGCTCGAGGTGCCCGGCGCGACAGTCAACCGGCTGTGCGCCTCCGGCCTTGAGGCCGTCTCCGGCGCCGCCCGGGCCATCGCGGCCGGCGAGGCGGACCTCTGCCTCGCCGGCGGCACCGAGTCCATGACGCGCGCGCCTTTCGTGCTGCCGCGCCCCGACTCCGGCTACCCGCGCTCGATGGAGCTGGCCGACACCCGTCTCGGCTGGCGGCTGGTCAACCCGCAGATGCAGAAGGATTATCCGCCGATCTCCCTCGGTGAGACCGCCGAGAACGTCGCCGACCGCTACGGCATCGGCCGCGAGCGCCAGGACGCCTTCGCCCTCACCAGCCACCAGCGCGCCACCGCCGCGGCGGCGGCCGGCCGCTTCACCACCGAGGTCCTGCCCGTTGCGGTCAAGAACGGCGAGGCCACCGCGGACGAGGGTCCGGACGCGTCGGTCACCCTGGAGGCGCTGGGCACGCGCAAACCGGCGTTCCGCCGCGAGGGCACCGTCACCGGCGGCAACTCCTCGCCGCTGTCGGACGGCGCGGCCGGCCTGCTGCTGACCTCCGAGCGGGGCCTGGCGGCCCTCGGCGTCGAGCCGCTGGCGCGTTACGTCGGCACCGCCGCGGCCGGTGTGCACCCCGACTTCATGGGCATCGGCCCGGTGCCCGCCACGCGCAAGCTGCTGGCCCGGATCGGCTGGTCGGTGGATGACCTGGACCTGGTGGAGCTGAACGAGGCGTTCGCCGCCCAGTCGCTCGCGGTGGTCGATGAACTCAAGCTCGACCCCGAGCGGGTCAACGTCAACGGGGGCGCCATCGCGCTCGGACACCCGCTGGGATGCTCCGGAGCGCGGCTGGCGGGGACGCTCGCGCACGAGATGCGCCTGAAGGGCGTCAGGCGCGGGCTGGTAAGCCTGTGCATCGGAGTGGGCCAGGGTCTGTCGATGGCGTTGGAGGCAGCATGAGCAAGCAGATCGGCGTCATCGGCGCCGGAACGATGGGACTGGGCATCGCCTACGTCTTCGCGGCCGCGGGATACGCGACCACACTGGTCGAGCCACGTGAGGACCAGGCGCGGCTCGCCCTGGAGATCATCAGGAAGCAGGCCGAGAAGGCCGAACAGCGCGGCAAACTGGCAGCCGAGGGCGCCAGGGCCCTGGTGGATAACGTGGTGCACGCGCCCGACGTCGCCCAGCTCGGCGAGGGGTTCGACCTGATCGTGGAGGCCGTGCCGGAGCGCGTCGAGCTCAAGCGCGCGGTGCTCGCCTCCGCCGAGGAGACGAACCCGGTGCTGCTGGCGAGCAACACCAGCGGCCTGAGTATCGACACCCTCGCGGCGTCGCTGCGCCGCCCCGAGTGCTTCCTCGGCCTGCACTTCTTCAATCCGGTCTGGTCGATGCCGCTGCTGGAGATCGTCCGCTCCGCGGCGACCAGCGACGCGGCGCTGGCGCAGGCCCGTACCGCCGCCGAGGAGATCGGCAAGGAGACCATCGTGGTCCGCGACGCGCCGGGATTCGCCACCAGTCGGCTCGGTGTGGCGATCGGCCTTGAGGCGATGCGGATGCTGGAGGACGGCGTGGCCGCCGCCGAGGACATCGACCGCGCGATGGAGCTGGGCTACCGTCACCCGATGGGTCCGCTGCGGCTGACCGACCTGGTCGGCCTCGACGTACGCCTCGACATCGCCCAGCACCTGGCGAAGAGCTTCGGCCCGCGCTTCGAGCCGCCGCGGATCTTGGTGGACAAGGTCGCCGCGGGTGAACTCGGCCGCAAGAGCGGCAGGGGCTTCTACGACTGGAGCAACGGGTGACCGTCGTGGAGGAGAAGCTGAAGACCCTGCGGATCGAGCACCGCGACGACCGCACCGTGGTGATGCTGGACCGGCCCGCCGAGCGCAACGCCATCGACGCCACCATGGTCGAGGAACTGCACGGCGTATGTGCGGAGTTGGAGCGCGAGCCCGGCGTGCTGCTGCTCACCGGCGGCACCGACGGTGTGTTCGCCGGCGGCGCGGACATCGCCCAACTGCGCGAACGGCGGCGCAAGGACGCGCTCGCGGGCATCAACCTGCGGCTGTTCGAGCGCATCCGGGCGCTGCCGATGCCCACGGTGGCGGCGGTGGACGGCCACGCGCTCGGCGGTGGAGCGGAGCTGTCGTACGCCTGCGACATCCGGCTGGCCACGCCGCGGGCCCGATTCGGCCAGCCCGAGCCGCAGTTGGGCATCCTGGCCGGCGCCGGGGCGGCCTACCGCCTGGTGCGTCTGCTGGGGGAGAGCGTCGCCAAGCAGGTGCTGCTGGCCGGCCGGACCCTGGACGCGCAACGCGCCCTGGACCTGGGCCTGGTCATCGACGTGGTGCCGCCGGAGGAACTGCTGGCCGCCGCGCACGTGACCGTGGACCGTATGCTGCGCGGCTCGGCTGTCGCGCTGCGGCTGACCAAGCTGGCCGTGGACGCCCCCGAGGCGGCGC
Source organism: Actinacidiphila oryziradicis (assembly GCF_005047355.1). Lineage (GTDB taxonomy): Bacteria > Actinomycetota > Actinomycetes > Streptomycetales > Streptomycetaceae > Actinacidiphila > Actinacidiphila oryziradicis. The sequence continues at coordinate 10,711 of NZ_SUMC01000043.1, read as the reverse complement.
ACCCGCAGCTCGACCTGGTCGCGCAGGCGGTGCTCTTCGAGGACGAGGAGAAGTTCACCCGCATGGACGCTTTCCTCAACCGCGGTTCGCGCGGCGGCCACTGAGCCGGCGCACGGCGGGGGCGGCGCCCTGGCGAGCGGCCCCCGCCACGTGACCGGCTGACGTGGTGGGTAAGGCGGGTACGGCTAGGGAGGTCAGACCGCGCCGTGGTCTTCCACCAGCCGGTCCCAGCGCTGCTGGGCGTGCGCGTGCCAGTCGCCGTGCATGCGGTGGAAGAGGCCGGCGGCCTGGACGCCGCTCCAGCGCTTCGGCAGGAGCGTGCGTGGCAGTTGGGGGTCGAGGAAGGGGAAGCGGCGCCACTCGTGGACCAGCCGGGTCTGCGCCTGGAAGACCGCGTCCCCCTCGACCGGGTGCGCGCCGGTGAACTCGTCGATGAACGCCTCGTACCGCGCCTCGACCTCGCGCAGGTCCCAGGCGCGGGAGACCATGGCATCCTCGCTGCCCACCGCGCCGTAGTCGGCGGTGAACGACATGGCGTCCGCGGAGAGTTCGAGCTCCTTGAGTACACTCAGCGCCTCGGCCTCGTGGCGGGTGTCGGGAGAGATCCACACCCCGGTCTCGGGGGTGCCGAAGCCGGTCCAGGCGAGCTGGGTGCGCAGCCGGTGGCGCAGTTCGCGCTTGGCCTCGGGCACGGAGACGAGTATCACCAGCCAGGTGCCGTCCCACTCCCGCTCGTTGTCACCGAAGCGGTAGATGCGCTCGGCGCCCTCGGTCAGCAGCCTGCGGCCGGGCGGGGTGAGCGCCCAGCGCACCCGCCGCCCCACCCGCTCGGAGGCCAGCCAGCCCTCAGCGGCGGTGCGGGCGAGCGCCTGACGGGCCGACTTCTCCTCGATGTCGAACATCCCGAGCGCCTCGACCAGCGTCGAGGTCCACACCGGGCGGTCGCGCGGCAGGACGTACTCACCGAGGATGGTCGCCAGCAGCGACCGCGCGCTGGTGTGGCCGACCTCGCGCCGCCTGCTGACCATCGGCCGGGCCTCGCCCGCCGGGTGCGCGGCCCGCGGCTTGCGCTTATCGGCGCTCTGCCCCCCCGCCTTCACCACCATCGTCTGTCACATCCTTCACCGTGGATCGCGGGACACCGCAGGTGCCGCGCGGTTTCCAGACTACCGGCCGCCCCGGCGGGGACGCCGCTCCTATTGTTAATATACTTGTTTTTTGTGGAGCGACTGGATAGTGTCGATAATAAGTGAGTGTTTGGCCGCCGTCCGGACGAACGGGGAACCCAACGATGCCGATCTACGCACTCGGCCCCGACGAGCCGCAGATCCACCCCAGCAGTTTCGTCCACCCCGACGCGGTCGTGATCGGCCGTGTGTCGATCGGTGAAGAGGCCACCATCTGGCCCGGCGCCGTCCTGCGCGGCGACCACGGCGGGCGCATCGAGGTCGGGGCCCGCACCTCGATCCAGGACGGCACCGTGCTGCACACCACCGAGCAGTGGCCGACCGTGATCGGCCCGGAGTGCGTGGTGGGGCACAACGCCCACCTGGAGGGCTGCACCGTCGAGAGCCGCTGCCTGATCGGCTCCGGTTCCATCACGCTCAACCGGGCCGTGGTCCGCACCGGAGCGGTGGTGGGCGCGGCCGCGCTGGTGCCCGAGGACTTCGAGGTGCCCGCGCACACGACGGCGGTCGGCGTTCCCGTGCGCCTGCGCAAGACCGGTCACGACCCCTCCTGGATGGACTTCGCCGTGCAGAGCTATGTCGACGCCGGCAACCACTACCGGGGCGCGCTGCGCCGGATCGACCGCTGAACCCCGTGACTCCTGACGGAAGGTGACCCGCTCGTGGCGGCGAAATTGCAGAGCTATGTCAACGGTGACTGGTACACCGGCCCCGACGAGGGCCGAGCGCTGTTCGACGCGGCGACGGGCGAAGAAGTGGCCCGTATCTCCACGCAGGGCGTCGACGCCGAGTCCGCGCTGCGGTACGCGCGCGAGGTCGGCGGTCCCGCCCTGCGCGCGCTCTCCTTCCACCAGCGGGCCGGGCTGCTCAAGGCGCTCGGCAAGCATCTGACGCAGTACACCGCCGAGTTCAACGAACTGTCGACCCGCACCGGCGCCACCGCCCGCGACTCGGCCTTCGACGTCGACGGCGGCATCGCGGTCCTCTTCGTCTACGGCAGCAAGGGCGCCAAGGAGCTGCCCGACGGATTCGTCCTGCCCGATGGCGACTTCGAGCAGGTCGGCAAGGCCGGCACCTTCGGCGTGCGGCACGTGCACGTCCCACGGCACGGCGCCGCGGTCTCGATCAACGCCTTCAACTTCCCCGTGTGGGGCATGCTGGAGAAGCTCGCCCCCGCCGTGCTCGCCGGTGTCCCGTCGGTGATTAAGCCCGCGAGCCAGACCGCGTACCTGACCGAACTGGTCTTCCGCCGCATTATCGAGTCGGGCATCCTGCCGCCCGGCACCGTCCAGTTGGTCTGCGGCCGGCCCGACGGGCTGCTCGACGCACTCACCGGCCAGGACTCGCTGAGCATCACTGGCTCCGCGACCACAGCGCAGACGCTGCGGTCGCACCCGGTGATCACCAGCCGCGCCGTGCGGTTCAACGCCGAGGCGGACTCGCTGAACTTCTCCATGCTCGGGCCGGACGCGGTCCCCGGCACCCCCGAATTCGACCTGTTCACCAAGGCGCTCGTCACCGAGATGACCGTCAAGGCCGGGCAGAAGTGCACCGCGATCCGGCGGGCGTTCGTACCCAGCGCGCTGATCGACGAGGTCGCCGAGGCGGTCTCCGCCCGGCTCGCCGAGGTGAAGGTCGGCAATCCATCCGACCCCTCGGTCAGCATGGGCGCTCTCGCCAGCCTCGGCCAGCGCGCCGAGGTCCTCCAGGCCCTCACCGGGGCCGCCAAGATCGTCCACGGCGACTCCGAGCACTTCGAGCTGGTCGACGCCGACCGGGAGCGCGGCGCCTTCCTGCCCCCGCTGCTGCTGCGCTGCGACGAGCCGGGCCGCGCCGAGCCGCACGAGGTGGAGGCGTTCGGCCCGGTCAGCACCCTGCTGCCGTACGACGGGGCCGCTCAGGGCGTCGAGCTGGCCGCCCGCGGCGAGGGCAGCCTCGTCGGCTCGATCGTCACCCACGACCCGGACTTCGCCCGCGACGTCGTCCTCGGCGCGGCCCCCTGGCACGGGCGGCTGCTCGTCCTGGACCGCGAGGACGCCAAGGAGTCCACCGGACACGGCTCGCCCCTGCCGCACACCACACACGGCGGCCCCGGCCGGGCCGGCGGCGGCGAGGAACTCGGCGGCATCCGCGGCGTCCTGCACCACATGCAGCGCACCGCCGTACAGGGCTCCCCGGCGCTGCTCGGCGCGCTCACCGACGTCCCCGCGGCCCCCGAGGCGCAGTTGTGACCCGGCTCGGCCCCGACCTGGAAGTCCCCCCGCTCGGACTAGGCGCGATGGTCCTGTCGGGGGTGTACGGAGAGATCGCCGAGCAGCAGGCCGAGGAAGTGATCCGCGCCGCGCTCGACGGCGGAGCCGGCTTCATCGACACCTCCGACGCCTACGGCCGCCGCCCCGGCGAGAACGAGGAGTTGATCGGCCGGACCGTGGCCGGCCGGCGCGACGAGGTCGTCATCGCCACGAAGTTCGGCTACGTCGGCCCCGACCAGGGCCGGCCGGTCGACGCCGGCTACCGCATGCGGCCGTTCGTGGACGGCAGCCCCGCCCACGTGGCCGAGGCCATCGACGCGAGCCTGCGCCGCCTCGGCACCGACCACGTGGACCTGTGGTACCTGCACTTCCCCGACCCCGAGGTGCCGGTCGAGGAGACCGTCGGCGCCATGGCCGAGCAGGTCGCCGCGGGCAAGGTCCGGCACATCGGGTTGTCCAACGTGGACGCGGCGCAGTTGCGCAAGGCCGCGACCGTGCACCCCGTGGCCGCCGTGCAGTTCGAGTACTCGCTTTTCAGCCGGCAGGCGGAGGCAGCGCTCGTCCCGGCCTGCGACGAGCTGGGCGTCGGCTTCGTCGCCTGGGGGCCGCTGGGCAGCGGCTTCCTCGCCGACCCCCGCTATCTGGACGGCTCCGCGGAGGTGGCCGAGGTGCCGCGCGGCGACCTGCGCTCGCGCTACCCGCGATTCTGCGCGGAGACCCTGGCGGTGAACCGGGACCGGTTCGCGCCGCTGCGCGACATCGCCCGCGACAAGGGCTGCACCCCCGGCCGGCTCGCGCTGGCCTGGCTGCTGGCCCGGGGCGCGGTGCCGATCCCCGGCACACGCAACCCCGCGCACCTGACGGAGAACCTGGCGGCCGCCGAGGTGCGGCTGTCGGTGGAGGAGATCGCCGAGCTGGACCGGCGTTTCCCGGCGGACACCGCCGCGGGGGCGACCTTCCTGCCCGGCTGACAGCCTGGAACACCTGGAACACCTCTGGAACGCTTGCAGCACTGCACGGGACGGGTCCGCGCGCCGGATCCGTCCCGTCGCGCGTCCAGGGGCTTCGGCGATAGATGTCACACGCATCTATGGTTCTGGTGCCAGAAGTTGTAGAGTGTGGGACGGCCTGCGCCACTGCCACGCTGTACGAGGATTGAGAGAGACATATGGAGATCGAGTTCGACGATCCGGGCGGCGACTGGACGCGTCCAGGGGTCTTCGAGGTCTCCGCGGGCGTCTACCGCATCCCCCTGCCGCTGCCTTCCGACGGCCTGCGCGCCGTCAACGTGTACGCGCTGCGCACCCGCACCGGCCTCGTCGTCGTCGACTCAGGCTGGGCACTGGCCGAGGCGCGCGAGGCGATGAAGGCAGCGCTGGGCGCCCTGGACTGCGGCTTCGGCGACGTGGACCGCTATCTGATCACGCACGTGCACCGGGACCACTACACGATGGCCGTGCTGCTGCGCCGCGAGTTCGGCTCCCGGATTCTGCTGGGCCGCGGCGAGGAGGCGAGCCTGCGGCACGCCCGGGACGCGAACGCCGACCCCTGGGGCGGGCTGCGCCTCCAGTTGCGCCGGGCCGGCGCCGACGACCTCAGCGACCGCCTGACCGAGGAACTCCCGCCCAGCCACGTGATCTCCGACTGGGAGCCGCCGGACGAGTGGGTGGACGCGCCGGTCCCGGTGAAGGTGGGGGACCGGGCGCTCCAGGCGATCGCCACCCCCGGGCACACTCAGGGCCACGTCGTCTTCCTCGACAGCGAGCGCGGCGACCTCTACGCCGGTGACCACGTGCTGCCGCACATCACGCCCTCGATCGGCTTCGAGCCGGCCCCCGCGGCCTCCCCGCTGCGCGACTACCTCCGCTCGCTGCGGGCCGTCCGCGCCCTGCCCGACCAGCGGTTCCTGCCCGCGCACGGACCCGTCTCGCCCAGCACCCACCGGCGGATCGACCAGCTCCTGGACCACCACGGCCGTCGCCTGGACGAGATCGCCGCCGTGGTGGAGGCCGGCTGCGACACCGCCCGGCTGGTCGCCGGACGGCTCGGCTGGACCAGGAGGAACCGCCGCATCGAGGACCTCGACCTGTTCAACCAGTGCCTCGCGGTCACCGAGACCCTCGCCCACCTCGACGTCCTGGTCGAACAGGGCCGGCTGACCCGTACTGCCGACGGCACCGTCGAGGCCGGCCTCTACACGCCCGCGTGACCGGACGCCCGCGGCTCGGCGGCCGCCAAGCTCGCCTGGATCGCCGTCACCCCCGACCGCCGCTGCCGTTCGCGCCGGTGGCGTAAGGCCGGCAGCAAGAGACGCGTGCCCACCCCGAGCGCACCAACGCCTCCGGCGGCCCGATCGCCCTCGGCCTACCCGCCGGGGGGACCGCGCTGGACCTGATCCGTACCGCCGAGGAACTGTCCGAGGTGGCCGTCGAGCGGTTCGCCGACTTCGTCACCGTCGACCTGCTCGATGCGGTCCTGTCCGGAGAGGAGGCGGAACCGGCTGTGCCCCCGCGCGCCCTCATCTTCCGCGAGTGGCCCCGGCGGTCGGTACTGGAGGGATGTCCCGAGTCGGTGGTCCTGTCGGGCGAGCGGCACACGTACCACGAGCAGTCACCGCCCGCTCGGGCCCTGGCCGCGGGCAAAGCCGTACGGCATCCGGTCGACGAGGAGACCCTGCGCTGGTGGGCGGCCGGAAGACCGGAGCGTATTCGCAGCATCCGTACCCACGGGGTCCACTCGACGATGGTGGTGCCGGTGCAGGCCCGCGGCACCCCCCTGGGCGTCGTGATCTTCGCCCGGCACCGCACCCCGGACCCCTTCGACGACGGCGATCAGCTGCTGGCCGAGGAACTCGCAGCCAGGCCCTTCCACCCGGGGCACCGACGAAACTCCCGTGCTGCGTGGACGAGTTGTCGGCCGAGGCCTCCAGGTCCGCGAGGTCCGGCGCTCCGAGCGGCGGGAAACGATCTCCGGCAACGCGGGAAACGAACCTGGCGCACAACCGCGTTGCCGCAGGTCGACGAGTTCCGTCGGTGGTGCCGCGGCAGAACGACAACCGGGCCCGTGCGATGGCCGGCCGGTCCCATGCCGTCCCGGCGAGCGCGGGGCTGATGCGTCTGTGCTCCGACTGCCTGCGCCGCGAGTACGGCGCGCCGTCCGGTCGCACGCCGGTCAGTCGGCCCTTGGCCCTGTCTGTGGGGGTACGGCAGGCGTCGACCACATACACAGCCTTCATCGGTGCCCTCACACCCCAAGTCCAGGGAAGATCTTGGCGGCGTTGCCGGACAGCACGGCGCGCACGGTGTCGGCGGGCAGGCCCAGTTCGCGCAGGGCGGCCACATTGCGGGAGGCCCCTGGCACTCCGGGCCAGTCGGTCCCGAAGATCCACTTGGTGGCGAGCCTCGGCAGGTCGAACCGGGAGAAGTACTCAGGCAGCTTCCTAGGGGGCAGCCCGGCGAGGTCCAGCCACACGTTCGGCCTCCCCAGGGCCAAGATCGCCGCGCTGTCGTACCACCAGCCCCGCCCACCGTGAGCGAAGACGAACTGCACGTCGGGGAAGTCCTCGATGACGTCCGCGAGGAGCTCGGGGGCACCGTAGGCGGTCCGCGCTCCCGGGAAGCTGGAGGTGCCGGAGTGCACGATGACGGGGACGCCGCGTTCGGCGCACAGCGCGTACGCCGCGTAGAGCTCTCTGGCGGCCGGTGAGAAGGCGCCGTGCACCGGGTGCAGCTTGAGCGCCACGGCCCCGAGGTCCAGTTGCCGCTCGATCTCGGCGGTGATGGGATAGTGGAGATGGGGGTTGGCGCTTGCCACCGGACGGAACCGCACCGGGTTGTACTCGACGATCGGCAGCAGGTCGTCGAACGACTGAATGCCGGTGGCTCGCGGACTGTACTCGCAGAACAGCAGCGCCCGGTCGACGCCTTCGGCGGCGAGCAGAGCGTCCAGACGCTCGGGTACGGGGTCGCCACGGTCGTCGTACGCGTCACGCCACGGATGGCGGCCGGAGAACTTGTCGGCCCACTCCAGCCAGGAGCTTTTGAGCGTGGGCAGACGCGGGGCGTGCACGTGGGCGTCGACCACGATCTCGTCATCGATCATCGGACAACCTCCAGAGTCGAATCGGCCATGCCTCCGCGGCCGGTCCCCGTGCGTTCGGCGGGAGGCAGGCGGTCGTGCGCGGGAGTTCCTGCCGTGGGTCGCCCGACTCCAGGAAGGTCTCCCCATACGAGCACGACACCGCTTTCTTGAACTCGAGCAGTTGTGGCACGACGACGTTGTCCACCACCGGCGTCACGGCGAAGTCGCGGTACGAACCGGCGTAGAACAAGCCCGCGGCGCGTGACTGCCTGAGGACGTAACCCAACTGCGCACGGTAGGCGGGGTTGACGGCGACCATCACCATCCCCGCACTATCCCCGTCAGGCTGATGCCCTGCCGAAGGATGATCCGTAGCTGTTCAGCAGAGGTTGGGGCCCAAATGTGCGGGTCGGAGCGGCTTCGGCTTGGCCGCGACAGGGGAGCACGAAGCCGACACGCCGTCCGGCGCCCGCTTTCGACCCGCTTCGCGCCCAGATCAAGCGTGCGATCCATGCGCGTCCACGCCTGCTGAACAGCTGCGATGACCCAGTCCGCGCTGTCGGGTGCCCAGATCGCGATCCGGTCCCCGGGCACGAAGCGTCGCGGCAACGCGCGGGCCGCACGCTCCGCCGCTTCGAGGAACTGCACATAGGTCCAGGTCCGACGCGCGGCCGGGTCCCTGACACCGTCGACCAGGGCGAGCCTGTCCGGCGCGGCCTTCGCCGCCTCTCGAAGCAGTTGCCTCAATGTGCAGTCGCGAGCCTTCTCGTGACCACCCTCAGCCGGCCGGTACGACTCGGTGAGGAGGTTCTGCTCGATGGGCATCTCGCCTCCCGCAAGAATTGACCCGGTTCTGGACGGGTGGCCCGTGCCCCCGCCCCCGCAGGCCACCCCGACCGCGAACTTTGTCCAGCAGCCACCACCGTTATACATCCCACGGAAGCGAATTTGAAAGAGTGTAGAATAATTTTGTTCCCCAGTCGCCGACGCGCCCCTGCCGCCGGTCGCTCGGCGACACCGCACCGCTCGGCCGCTCACCGATCAGCACGGTAGAATGCGGTGGTCAACGAGTTGGGGGAGCGTCCTATGGGTCAGCGTGCGGTGACGACCAACCCCGCTCGGGGTGGAAACGACACTGGGCGCCCCTCGACCACGGCCGGGAGCGCGCGGTCGCTGCTGCTGACCGTGCTCGGTGAGCTGGTCATGCCGAACGGGGACTCGGTGTGGACGTCGTCGTTGCTCTATGTCCTCACCCGTCTTGGCATCGAGGAGCAGACCGCGCGGCAGGCGATCGCCCGCGGTGCGTCCGCCGGCTGGATCACGGGGCACCGTTCCGGTCGCGAGGTCCAGTGGAAGCTGACCGAGGCGGGTCGGCATCTCATCGAGGCGGGCGCGAAACGCGTTTACTCGATGAGTGAACCGGCCGGGCGCTGGGGCGGAAACTGGTTGATTCTGTTGGTCACCATCCCGCAGAGCCAGCGCTCGGTGCGAAAGAAGCTCTACGGCGCGTTGAGTTGGGAAGGGTTCGGCAACCCCACACCGGGCGTGTGGCTGTCCCCGCATCCGGATCGCCGCGACAGTGTGCAGCAAGTCATCGACGACTTCGGGCTGCGTGAATCGACGCTGGCCTTCGTGGGCAGCTCGCTGTCGATCGGTCTGACTGAAGCTGAGATCGTCCAAAAGGCGTGGGATTTCGACAAAATGACCGCCAAATACGAGCAGTTGCTGATTCGCTTCAGCGGTCTGCAACCCGAGCCGGGCGACCCTTTGCTCCTCGGTCACCTACAGCTGGTCAGCGAGTGGCAACGGTTCCCGTTCCTGGACCCGCAGCTGCCGGAGGAGCTGCTGCCGAACTGGATCGGCAGGCGGGCCGCCGTCGTCTGCGCCCAGCTGCGCACCCGCTGGTACGACGACGCGCAGCGCCGGTGGCGCGAGGTCGTCAAGGAGACCTCGCCCGGCTGAGGACCGCGGACCGCACGCCGCGCGCTGGGCGCAGAAGCGGCCCTCAGCGCTGCCGTACGACCGGCTCCTTCGCTTGTCACACCGGCACAGAGAGTGCGGGGTGTGAAGGACTCGTCACGTGCTTCGGCGAGCGTTAGGACGCGCAGAATGTCAATGGCCTTGAAGTTGTCGGGGTCACGGTCAGCGCTGCCCGGCCACCAATCAGCGCCCAGCAGCGGTTCCACAGTGCGTTTACGGCACTGCGCCACTCCTGGCCGGCATCCTGGGCACCGCGACCGGGCTGCCCGCCGACGTAGCCGCAGCCCTGGCGCCGCTCGCCGACAGTGACAGCGTCTTGCACGACAACCCCCTGATGACACCCCGGCCGATCAGACTTGCCGTCCTCGACCTCCTCGATGCCGCTCGCTGAGCCCAACGCACCCTGGGCGCCCTCGGCATTCAGGGCAAGCGACACGCCGCCCTCGGACTCCAAGGGGAAACTCGCCGAACGCCTCAACATCGACATGGAAACAGCCTTCACCGCGCTGCGCGCCTACGCCCGCGCACACAACCGCCGCCTGTCCGACCTGGCCCGCGCCTTCATCGACGGCACCGAACCCCTCACCGGCCTGGTCGTCTGAACACCCACGACCGCAACCCCCGCGCAGCGCGTCGTCAGCACACCGGAGGCTCCCGCGCCAGGGACACCCGGCAACCGGCGGATCCCGTGTGCTCGTCATGGCGTCACCTGACCGGCACTTCGTGTAGAGGAAGAGGGCGGGAAGCGAGCCGCAGCGCCGGTCCGGCACCGGGTGGTAGCAGCGTGCCGACCGTACCCGTGAACAACCTCCGGCAGCACCGATGCCGCTCAGGAATGCGGGGGCGCACATTCGCCCGCCAAGCCGGCCAATGGCATGCGGTGGGAGGATCCGCGCGGATGCGGTTGGGCGCACGGACGTGCGGCCGGGACGCCGGTTGTGCAGGGGCCCTTCCTGCCGGCTCCCCGGGCGGTCGCACCTCTACGGACTGCGCGCCCGTGGCTGGGGCCAGGAGCGCGAGCCCGGTGGGGCGGGTCAGCGCCGGGCGATCCGGGGGAAGACGGCGTCGTCCAGGACGAGCCCGATGGCCTGTCCCGCTCGAAAATACGATTCGGGGCTGTGGCCTGGGCGTTTGCTGATCCTGGCGACGCGGCTTCGAGTGTTCTGGGACGATGTGCGGATGTCGCTGTCGGTCGTCGCTGCGCTGGTCCGG
>NZ_SUMC01000042.1 GCF_005047355.1 Actinacidiphila oryziradicis | reverse complement strand
TCCTTCACAGGAAAGCGGAATCGGACAAAGCCGACGCTATGACCACGTGTCACCCGCCGCCCCTCGGCACGGACCACACGAGTGACAGGCCCCGGCCGCCCGCACCGGCGCACGCGTCGCGCAGGGGGTGTCAGTGCTGGTTCAGGGGCAGGGCGAAGTCGGTGACCTGAGGTTCTTGGGGAAGGCGCCCAGGTCGTGGGCGGGGCCCGGTGAGGACGTTGATCTCGTAGTGGCAGGAGCTGTCGGCCAGAGGCAGGAGCTGTCGGCGGTTTTGAGGGCGGCGAAGCCCTGGTTGGTGCCGTGCTTGGGTGAGAACTACATGTTCGAATCCGACGTCCGGGCCGGCGTTCACACTGAGGTTTCCAGCCGGGGCGAGGGTGCCGGCGTTGGCGGGTGGCTGGAGGGAGACGCGGTCGGCCATGGTGTCGATGTCAACAGGGTGGTTGCGTCGCGGCGTTCAGGTCGCTGTTCGTGTACGCGGCGCCCGTGACGCCCATGGCCGTGGACGGCGGCATGGTCGGGTTGGTCAGCATGCCGTCGACCGAGGTGCCGAGCGGGGCGGCCTTGTCGTCGATGGTGTGACGCAACTTCTGGCCGGTGTCGCTGACCACCCGCAGCCGGTTGGCCACCGCGTTGAAGTCGACGCCGAACCGGCTGCCGGACAGGGCCACCGTCAGCTGGGAGACCTTCATCCTTAAGGTGTCAGGTCCCGCCCCACCCAGGCTCGCGCACGCCGCCTGAGCAACACGAACATGCTGGTCACAGGGCCAATTCACTCGTCTGGCTCCGGGATGCGATCACTCTGATGACGTGCCGCCCGACCCAGTAACCCCGTCCTCACCAGCACGGATGGGCTCCATCCCCAAGATCATGGCCCCCTGCGAGCGGATGGAAGCGATCGCCTCAGCAAGCTGCCCGCACAGCGACCGGCCAACACCGCCAGACCCGGCCGCCACCGCGGCCGGGTCCTGGAGATCCTGCTTCTGACCATTCCCGCGCACACCAAACCGTGGCCGAGTGGCCGCCGGTGCCGACGCCGGCGACCAGGACGTCGATGCGGCCGAGCCGGGCGACCAGTCCGTGGGCGAGCGGGGCGTAGGCGGCGACGTTGTCGGGGTTGTGGTCCTGATCGGGGCACCAGGCGCCGAGGTGGGCGGCCAGCGGTTCGCGCACCCGGTCCGGGCGGGCCTGTTGCCAGCCGCCGGCCGGGTGCGACTCGGTCACCACGTCGATGGTGGCCCCGTGCGCGGTGAGCAGGCCGGTCATCAGCGGCTCCATGCCGGGGTCGGTGACGACGGTGACCGGGTGGCCGTGGACGGTGCCGGCCAGGGCCAGGCCCAGGATGCCGCTGGTGGATTCCACGATCCGCGCCCCGGGGCGAGAGCACCGCGGGCGCGGGCGGCCTGGACCATGTAGAGGGCGGAGCCCGCGGTCGTCGGGAACGAACGGGGACCCCATGCCCTGGCGGCTGTGGCGGTGGCGCTGCTGCTGCACGGCGCCGACCGCCGGCTGTCCGCGCTGCCGTCGGTTCTCGTCCGTCTCGTACGCTCCCTCGCTGCCGTCCTGGCCCGGCTGCTGACCTGGTGTCTGTTCCGTCCGGCTCACGGCGCCGGACCCTATGGCCCACGAGCTCCGCAGACCGCACCTGTGCCGGCCTCGGCACGGCACTGCTTGCCCATTCTTTCGTTCGCAGGGGACCTCCCGTTTGGCAGGGACCGACCCGACTCTGCCGATCTTCACGGCCCGAACCTACCCGCGCGGACCGCCCGAACGAGGAGAGAATCCTTCGTGCGTACCGCACACCCGTCCACCCGCCTGCGACGCCTCGGCGTGATCGCACCCGCGGGCCTGGCCGCAGTCGTCACCCCTTTGGGCCAGAGCGGCGGGAAACCGGAGGCTGCTGGCGCAGTGGTCCGCGTCCGGGAGCGCCACATGGGAGGCCCCCGGGGAGAAGGTCGCGTGCAGCAGGGTCAGCAACGCGATCAGTACGGTCGCGCACAGCACACCGCGCCCGGAGGACGGCGGCGCGCATTCCACGACATCGCCCGTGCGCCCGGCCTATCCAGGACAGCGCGAACCGGCCCGGCCCATGAGCAGGAGCCAGCGATGCGAGCAGTACTACCGTCGCCTCGGCTTGAGACCGTCTGCGATTTTCGGGTGGGCCCCTGGGACCTGACCGCTGCGCTGAACGCTGGACGCGTCCGATCGGGCTGCCGAATCTCGCCGCGCGTGCGAGATTCGGAGACGCTCCCCAACCCTGAGTAGTCTCTCTACCTACTGGGTCTGCAACATACCGTCGGCGGTCCGTTCCCGTATCCCCGAGAACCCGGCACCACGGCACATTTCCGAGACGTCTGCCAACCTAATTAGAGCACCCTTGCGAACGGAGACCCGACTCCATGCGACAGCGCTCGATACGGCGGCTCGATTACAGGACCGCCGCGCTGGCTGCGGCCGCTGGCGTGGTCCTGGCCGGATGCAGCAGCCCCTCGAAGACGCCCGGAGGCGGCGCACAGGCGACCGGTGGGGGCAGCGCCAGCAGCGCTGCGCCCGCGATATCGATCGAGCCCGCCACCGACAGCAGCAAGGTCTCCATACAGAAGAAGGTCACCGTGCGAGCCGCCGGTGGGACATTGTCCTCGGTGACGGTGAGCTCCCCCGGACCGGGCAAGGTCGGCGGCTCCTGGTCGAAGGACAAGGCCACCTGGACCTCCACCACCGCTCTGGCCCCCGGCGCGACGTACACCGTGACCGCGCGCGGCACGGCGTCCGGCGGCAAAGCGTTGGCCAACACCAGCACCTTCACCACCGAGGCGGCGCAGAACTCCTTCGCCGGCACCTACGCCCCCGACAAGGGCACCACGGTCGGTGTCGGCATGCCGGTCTCCATCACCTTCAACAAGCCCATCACCGACAAAGCGGCGGTCGAGCGGAAGCTGTCGGTCACCGCCTCCCCCACGGTCGAGGGCGCGTGGAGCTGGATGAAGGACCGTGACGGCAAGGACCGCATCGACTACCGGCCCAAGATGTACTGGAAGCCGGGCACAGCAGTGACCCTCCGCGTGAATCTGGCCGGCGTGGACGCGGGCGGCGGGGTGTACGGAACTCAGGATCGGATCGTCGGCTTCACCATCGGCAAGTCGGTCGTCACCACCATCGACGTGGTGAGGAAGCAGCTGACCCTCGCCGAGAGCGGCAAGGTGGTGGAGACCCTGCCGGTCTCCACCGGCAAAGCGGGCTTCGAAACCTGGAACGGCACCATGGTCGTGCTGAGCAAGGTCCCGAGCATCACCATGGACTCCAAGACCGTGAAGATCTTCGGCACTGAGGCGTACAACCTCAAGGACGTCAAGTGGGACGTCCAGCTCACCCCGTCCGGCACCTACACGCACGCCGCCCCCTGGAACGAGGGCAAGTTCGGCAAGATCAACGGCAGCCATGGCTGCATCGGCATGAGCACCACGGACGCCAAGCGGTTCTACGAGCGCGTCCAACCCGGCGACCCTGTCACCGTCGTCAAATCCAAGGACACCGTGCCCACCAACAACGGCTACGGCGACTGGAACGTCGACTGGGCCACCTGGAAAGCCGGCAGCGCCCTGGTATAGGTCCGGCCTTTTTCGCCGACCGAAGAAAGACGTGACGGATGCGCAGCGGAGGCCACAACGCGACCGGCCGCGCACCCGAACCGGGATTGGGTGACCTGGCAAGTGCGGCACCTACCGTGGGCGGCATAGTGCCAGTTTGGCCAGGGGTCCGTGGGATTCCGTGGTCGTGACGCATCCTTTCCATCCCTTGGTCGGTCAGCGGCTTGGGGTGTTGCTGACTCAGCGGACGCGGCGCGGACGGACGATTACCTGTGAGGGTGGGCCGACCGGGAGGATCACTGTGCCCGAGGGATGGACGGATCAAGGACCCGAGGCGGGGTGTTTCCGGTTGGCGCCGGAGGCTCTGGTCGCACTTCAGCCGCTGGTCAATGCTCTTTTGCGCCCTGTCGCGGGCAAAGAAGGCGTAGGCATCCTGGACGTGGAGGCTGCGGGCGGGGTGCAGGGCGGAACGGCGGGGCCCGATGCGGTGGGAGTCCGAACGCGCCGAGATGGTCATGGTCTTGGCGAACATGGTGGTGTCGGCGCCAGATACTTCGGCGAGCGTCATTTCAGCGTCAAGATATCGCCCGTAACGCACACAATGCACATACCGCACATCACCCAAACCCGCAGGCCAGACCTGCTTTCCCACAGGCTCAAGGATCGCGACGCATTCACATGGTGGGTAAACGAAAACAGGGTCGAGGATGCGCGCGGCCGGACGCCTCACCCTCGGCCGTCCAGCCCACCAGATGCACGCGGCCAACCGGGCGCCCTGTTCGAGCGGGCCACTGGCGTCCGGTTAGGGCGGCGAGTTGCCCAAGACGCAGGCCGATGCGGTAGGGCGCCGGTCCCGGCGCCCGCGAGCCCTTGGTTTGTACGCGCCCAGAAGCCCACGCCTCTCTCCATTCCTCAGCACGGAAATCGTTCGCCGAACAGGGCGGCGCTCTGCTTGGCTCACCCGATGAGTGATCTCCACATCCGTTGCGCCGACCTCACAGATATCGAAGCCGTGCTGCAGTTCTGGCGTGAAGCCGCAGAAGGAACGAGCATCAGCGACGACTACGACGGGGTAGCCCGACTCATCTCAAGAGACCCCGAAGCCCTGCTCCTCGCAGAGGGTGACGGTTCACTGGCGGGGACCGTCATAGCCGGTTTCGATGGTTGGCGATGCTCCGCCTACCGGCTGGCTGTACACCCGAGCTGCCGCCGGCAGGGCATCGCCACCGCCTTGATGGAAGCAGCGGAACAGCGATTCATCGCCCTGGGCGGGCGACGGGTTGACGCCATGGTCCTGGAAGCCAACGAGCCGGCGCACCACACGTGGGCTGCGGCTGATTACCATCGTGAGGACCACTGGCGGCGCTGGGTGAAGCCGCTATAGGCACGGCGAGGTGTTTGTGAGGAGGCAAAATCCGACGGCTGGCCGTGCCATCTGTACCGGCTGGCGGTGCATCCGGGGCACCGGCGACAGGGAATAGCGACCGCACTGCTGGAGGCGGCCGAGCGGCGCTTGACCGAGCTGGGCGGGCGGCGCGGCGACGCGATGGTGCTGGAGCGCAACGAACCGGCGCAGCACGCGTGGAGCGCGGCCGGCTACGCGCGTGAGCCGCAGTGGCGGCGCTGGACCAAGCCTCTTTTGAGGCCGCGTGAACAGGTGGGCCGGAGGAACGCCGCCCCACCTGTTCACGCGGCCTATAAGTCCCGTCCGGCACCCTCGGCTCCCCTTCCGAGCTGACTGCTTTGTCTATCCTTTACTCTTGGGGAGAGGTCTCCGCCTCAGGAGAGGTGAAAGCGTCCGCCCCATGAGTGATCATGGGACGGAGGTGTCCCCATGACCGAAGTGCTCCTTCTCGCCGCGGCGCTGCTGCTCACCCTCGTCTGCGCTGTCTTCGTGGCGGCCGAGTACTCACTGACCACTGTCGAGCGCGTCGACCTCGAACGGGCTGCGCAGGCCGGTGAGCGCGGCGCGTCCGCCGCGCTGAAGGCCGTACGGACCCTGACCCTGCAACTGTCCGGCGCGCAGCTCGGCATCACTGTCACCGGACTGGTGATCGGCATGCTGGCCGAAGGGTCGGTCGGCAAGCTGCTGACCGGCCCGCTGCGGGCCGTCGGGCTGTCCGGAACCACGGCCTCGTCGGCCGCGCTGGTGCTCGGTACAGCCGTCTCCACCGTCGTACTCATGGTCTTCGGGGAGCTGGTCCCCAAGAACTGGGCGATCTCCAGCCCGCTGACGGTCGCCAAGGCCGTGGCGGCGCCGCAGCGTGCCTTCACCTCGGCATTCGGCCCGCTGATCCGGCATCTGAACAACACCGCCAACCGGGCGGTCCGGCGCTTCGGGCTGGAACCGGCCCAGGAACTGGCCTCCGTCCGCGGCCCCGGCGAGCTGGTGGCGCTCGCCCGCCACTCCGCCCGGGCCGGCGCGCTCGAGGCCGACACCGCCGAGCTGTTCGTCCGTACCCTCAACCTCGCGGACCTCACCGCCGAGAATGTGATGACCCCCCGGGTGCAGGTCACCGCGCTGGAGGCCAGCGCCACCGCCGAGGACGTCGCGAACGCGACCCGGGCCACGGGGCTCTCCCGCTTTCCCGTCTACCGCGGCAGCCTGGACAACGTCATCGGTGTCGTGCACATCAAGGACGTCCTCACCATCCCCGCCGACGAGCGCCCCCGGCGCCCGGTCACCTCGCTGATGCACGAGCCGCTGCTGGTCCCCGAGTCGCTGACCGTGGACCGGCTGCTCGACCGGCTCTCCGGCGAGGAGTCCATGGCCGTGGTGATCGACGAGTACGGCGGCACGGCGGGCGTGGTCACGCTGGAGGACATCGTCGAGGAGGTGGTCGGCGAGGTTCGCGACGAGCACGACCCGTTCGAGGTGCCCGACCTGGCCTTCGTCGAGGAGGACGACGAGGAGCGGCGGACGTACGACGCCGACGGCGCGACCCGTATCGACCAGCTGGAGGAGATCGGCCTGCACCCCCCCGAGGGCCCCTACGAGACCCTGGCCGGTTTCGTCGCCCACCGGCTCGGCCGGATCCCGGTAGTGGGCGACACCGTCGAGGTCGACGGCTGGCTGCTCGAAGTCACCGAGGACACCGGCCGGCGCGCGGCGCGCTTGAGGCTCACCGCGCCCGCGCCGCAGGACGGCGCGGGCGCGGGCGAGGGCGGGGCGAGCGCCCAATGACCGCCCTGCAACTCCTGGCCGGGGCAGTGACCGTCGTTCTCAACGCCTTCTTCGTCGGCGCCGAGTTCGCGATGATCTCCGTACGGCGCAGCCAGGTCGAGCCGCAGGCCGAGGCGGGCGAGCGGCGCGCCCGCAGTGTGCTGTGGGGGCTGCAGCACCTCTCGCCGCTGCTGGCAGCCGCGCAGTTCGGCATCACTCTCTGCACTCTGGTGCTGGGCATCGTCGCCGAACCGGCCATGGCCCATCTCGTGGAACCTCTCTTTCACGCGCTGTCCGTCCCGGAGGGGTTCATCCACCCGGTCGCGTTCGTGATCGCGCTGACGGTGGCGACCTATCTGCACATGCTCTTTGGCGAGATGGTCCCCAAGAACATCGCGCTGGCCGCCCCGGTGCGCACCGCGCTGCTGCTCGGCCCGCCGCTGGTTGCCCTCGCCCGCGCGTTGCGGCCGGTCATCCTCGCGGTCAACGCCATGGCCAACGCCCTGCTGAGGCTGCTGCGTGTGGAGCCGAAGAACGAGGTGGTCGCCGTCTTCTCCGACTACGAGCTGTCCCGGATGGTGACGGACGCCGGACAAGCCGGGCTGCTGGACAAGCGGGCCGCAGAACGCCTCCAGGACGCGTTGGAGCTGGGCCGCCGCCCGGTCGGCGAGGTCCTGCTGCCGTCGGAGCACGTGGTGCGCGCGCCGCTGGGGATCACCCCGGAGGGGCTGGAGCGGCTCGCCGCCGAGTCCGGGTTCTCCCGCTTCCCGGTCGTCGACGGGGACGGGCGGGTGCTCGGCTATCTGCACGTCAAGGACGCGCTCGACGCCACCCCGAGGGACCAGCCGTTCCCGCGCAGCGCGCTGCGCCCGGTCATCAGGGTCAAGACCACCACTCCGCTCGACGACGTCCTCACCATGATGCGGGCGAGCGGTACCCACCTCGCGGCGGTGGTCGACGATGCCGGGCGCGGGATCGGGCTGGTCACGATGGAGGACGTGCTCAAGGAACTCGTCGGCCCCGCGAAGGCTGTCTCACAGCCGTGGCGCAGTGACAGGTAGGATCGCCCGCGCCATGCATATCAATGTCACGTACAACAGCTTTGTCGCGCTTGGGGACTCCTTCACCGAGGGCATGTCCGACGGCCTCCCGGACGGTTCCTACCGGGGCTGGGCCGACCTCCTCGCCGCCCGGCTCGCCGCCCGTACGGAGGGCTTCCGCTACGCCAACCTCGCGGTGCGCGGCAAGCTCATCCGCCAGATCGCGGACGAACAAGTTGACACCGCCGCCTCCATGGACGCCGACCTGGTCGCGCTGGTCGGCGGCCTCAACGACACCCTGCGGCCCAAGTGCGACGTGGACGAGGTCTGCGCGCTGCTGGAGCAGTCCGTGCAACGGCTCGCGCCGAGTTGCAGGCAGCTGGTCCTCATGCGCAGCCCCATCCGGCGGGGCCCGGTCGCCACCCGGTTCCTACCGAGGATGGAGCAGCTCTTCCGATCCGTCGACGAGCTGGCCGCGCGCCACGGCGCGGTTGTCGTCGACCTGTACGGGGCCGGAGTGCTCGGCGATCCGCGGATGTGGGCGGACGACCGGCTGCATCTGAACGCGGAGGGCCACCGCCGGGTCGCCGAAGCCGTGTGGCAGGCGCTTGGCCACCTGCCCGGACACGACTGGACCGAGCCGCTTCCCGCCGCCCTGCCCCTGGGCTGGGCCACCCGGCGCGGCGCGGATCTGCGGTTCACCCGCGAGCATCTGGTGCCCTGGATCGGCAGGCGGCTGACCGGCCGTTCGTCGGGCGACGGACTGCCGCCCAAGCGCGCCGAGCTGCTGCCGTACGAGCTGTGAGCTGCCAGTAGACTCTTGCCACGTGACTGCTAAGCCGCGCATCCCCAACGTCCTGGCCGGCCGCTACGCCTCCGCGGAGCTCGCCAGCCTCTGGTCCCCCGAGCAGAAGGTGGTGCTGGAGCGCCGTCTGTGGCTCGCTGTACTGCGGGCGCAGAAGGATCTCGGTATCGAGGTGCCGGACCAGGCACTGGCGGACTACGAGCGGGTCCTGGAGCAGGTCGACCTCGCCTCGATCGCCGAGCGCGAGAAGGTCACCCGGCACGACGTCAAGGCCCGGATCGAGGAGTTCAACGCGCTCGCCGGGCATGAGCACATCCACAAGGGTATGACGTCCCGCGATCTGACCGAGAATGTCGAGCAGCTGCAGATCAGGCTCTCCCTGGAGCATGTCCGCGACCGTACGGTGGCGGTGCTCGCCCGGCTCGGGAAGCTCGCCGCCGAGTACGCCGAGCTGGTGATGGCCGGCCGGTCGCACAATGTCGCTGCCCAGACCACCACCCTCGGCAAGCGCTTCGCGACCACCGCCGACGAGCTGCTGGTCGCCTTCGAGCGGGTGGAGGACCTGCTCGGCCGCTATCCGCTGCGCGGCATCAAGGGCCCGGTCGGCACTGCCCAGGACATGCTGGACCTGCTCGGCGGAGGAGCTGGCGGGACCGCCAAGCTCGCCGAGCTGGAGCAGCGGATCGCCGGGCACCTGGGTTTCTCGCGGGCCTTCACCTCCGTCGGCCAGGTCTACCCGCGCTCGCTGGACTACGACGCCGTCACCGCGCTGGTCCAGCTGGCGGCGGCACCGTCGTCGCTGGCGAAGACGATCCGGCTGATGGCCGGCCACGAACTGGTCACCGAGGGCTTCAAGCCGGGCCAGGTCGGCTCGTCCGCGATGCCGCACAAGATGAACACCCGCTCCTGCGAGCGCGTGAACGGCCTCGCGGTGGTCCTGCGCGGCTACGCCTCGATGGTCGGCGAGCTGGCCGGCGACCAGTGGAACGAGGGCGATGTCTCCTGCTCGGTGGTGCGCCGGGTCGCCCTTCCGGACGCGTTCTTCGCCATCGACGGCCTGCTGGAGACCTTCCTGACCGTGCTCGACGAGTTCGGTGTCTTCCCGGCTGTCATCGCCCGCGAACTGGACCGCTACCTGCCGTTCCTCGCCACCACCAAGGTCCTGATGGCCGCCATCCGCGCCGGCGTCGGCCGGGAGATCGCCCACGAGGTCATCAAGGAGCACGCCGTGGCCTCCGCCCTCGCCATGCGTGAGAAGGGCGCCGAGCGCAACGAACTGCTCGACCGGCTCGCCGAGGACGAGCGAATGCCGCTGGACCGCGCGCAGCTGGACGCCCTGATGGCCGACCGGCTCTCCTTCACCGGCGACGCGTCCGGCCAGGTGGCGGAAGTCGTCCGGCGGATCGGCGAGGTCGCCGAGCGGTACCCGCAGGCCGCCGCTTACACGCCCGGGGCGATTCTCTGACGCCACTTCGCCCGCCCGGGGAACCTCCCAAGACTCCGTCTGGGAGGTGCCCCCATGGCCGGTGCTGCACATCTCCGGCTTCACACCACGGCAGCTCAGGCCGTCCGAGCAGCACGAACTGCTCTCGTACGGCCTGGGCATCACCAATGTCGCGGCACGGGCCACCGCGCGCGCCGACGAGCTCTCCCAGGAGGAACTGCGCGAGGGCGGCGCGATCCTGGTGGAGACGGTGCGGCAGTACGAGCCGCGCTGGCTCGCGGTGGTCGGCGTCACCGCGTACAGGGTGGCCTTCGCCGACCGGCAGGCGCGGATCGGCCCGCAGGAGCGCATGATCGGGCCGACCCGGATTTGGGCGCTGCCCAACCCGAGCGGGCTCAACGCCCACTGGACGGCCGCCACCATGGCCGAGGAGTACGGACGCTCGCTGTGTTGTCGAGTCGCCCGAGTAGCCCGGCTACGAAAGACGACGCCGATCCTCCGCCTCGCGATCGCACGCACCAGCCCCCACGGGGCCCGCCCTCCGGGCGGCCGGCGCCTATTTGTCAGACAGGGCCTAGCGGGGATCACCGTCCGATACCGCGGCGACCAGCTGGAACGGCAGCTCCTCGCCCCCCTGTCCGACGCCTATCGCTGTCCAGCGGCCGTCCGGCCGCCAGAGGTACAGCTCGGGGACGTAACCGCACAGCGCATTGAGCGGCGGCGCGACACGCTCGCCCGCCACGAGCTGCTCCAGGTGGCCGCCCAGGTCGAGCACCTCCGGCTCGCCCCAGCGCTCGGTGAGCAGATCGACGAGGGCCTGGCAGCCGGCCCCGAAGTCGTCCCGCGCCCGGGGCCGGCGGCTGTCGTCGTCCTCCCAGAAATCCTCACTGATCTGGAGGTCGGTGATGTGGCAGCCGGGACGGGCGCGCAGCAGGTCGATGGCGCTGAGGTGGGCGGCGAGGTCCATGCGTCCAGTAGACCGCGCTGGTACGACACTTGAGCCCCCGTTAAACCCCCCTTAGGTCCCCGTTAAATCCCCTTCGGCTAGGGTCCCAGCTGTGGCGGGCAGCCGGTGTTCGCCCGTACGACACCGACAGGTACAATCCGCCCACACACACGCACAATGCTGGGAGGACTCACATTGGGGCGGTTCACCGGGGGGGACCCGTCCCTGCTCAGGCGGATCAATTCCGCGGTGGTGCTGCATGCCCTGCGCGACGCGGAGACCCCCAGCCTGACCGAGCTGATGAGGGTCACCGGGCTGTCTCGGCCGACGGTCGAGGGTGTCATCGAGGGCCTGGCGGAGTCGGGCCTGGTGGTGGAGGTGCCGCCGGACCCCGCTGACGCGCGGAAACAGGGCCGGCCGGCTCGCAGATTCCGGTTCCATGCGGAGGCGGGGCATCTGCTGGGGATCGAGGTGGGGGCGCACCAGGTGCGGGCGGTGCTGTCCGACCTGAGCGGAACGCCCCTGGGCTCGCACCGGCATGACGTGGATGAGTCGGCCTCGGCGGAGGAGCGGCTGGAGCGGGTCCGGGGCACTGTCGCGGAGCTGCTTCGCAGGTCCTCGGTGGCGCGCGGCACGCTGTGGGCGGTCGGCGTCGGCACCCCCGGCATTGTGGAGGCGGACGGCGTGGTGCGGCTGTGCACGGCGCTGCCGGGCTGGACCGGGCTGCCGCTCGGGGAACGTCTGCAGCGTTCGTTCCGATGTCCGGTGCTGGTGGAGAACGACGCGAACGTGGCGGTCGTGGCGGAGCACTGGCAGGGTGCGGCGGTGGGGACCGATGACGCCGTCTTCGTACTGGCTGGGCTGAGCCCCGGCGCGGGTTCGCTGATCGGCGGCCGGCTGCACCGCGGCTTCGGCGGGGCGGCGGGCGAGATCGGGGCCCTGCATCTGCTGGGCCGGGAGGTGACTCCGGAGCATCTGCTGTCGACCACCGGCACCCCCCTCCATCCGCTGGACGAAGGAGCGGTGGCGCGGGTGTTCGCGCTCGCCAAGGAGGGCGATCCGCAGGCCCTGGAGGCCGTGAACCGCTTTCTGCGGCGGCTGGTGCACGATGTCGCGGCGCTGGTGCTGGCCATCGACCCGGAGTTGGTGGTGGTAGGCGGGTGGGCGGCGGGACTGGACGGCGTACTGGAGCCGCTGCGCGAACAGCTGGCGCTCTACTGCTTGCGGCCGCCGGAGGTGGCGCTGTCCGCGCTGGGCGAGGGGGTGATCGCGACGGGCGCGCTGCGGCTGGCGCTGGACCATGTGGAGGAGCAGCTGTTCGCGGTGGAGCAGGCCCCGTTGGCGCGCCGCTGAACCCCTGCCCATTCGGGCGAATTACCGGCCGCTGACCGGCACGCCTGTTTTGGCTGCTTGTCCGACCAGCCGACGATTCCTCTCGACGTAGACCGTGCCCGACCGCCCCGCCTCCGGGGCGGCGGCCGAGGAGAGGACGATCCGCGTGCGGCGAGCAGTGATTCCGATCGTGTCGCTGGCGCTGGCGGCGGGAGCACCGGCCACACCGGCTACCGCCCGTGCCGCGGACCAGGCACCGGCCGGTGCCGTGCTGGCGGCCGGACGGGCGCGGACCGCGGGGATCCGCTTCGGCGCGTGTCCCGCGGACAGCGGCCTGAAGGCTCCGGTCCAGTGCGGCCGGGTGACGGTGCCGGTGGACTACGAGCTGCCCGACGGGCCCACGATCAAGCTGTTGGTGAGCCGGCTCCGGGCGGCCGGGCGGCCGGGCCGGCGGCAGGGCGCGCTCGTGTTCAACCCGGGTGGTCCTGGTGGGTCCGGCCTGTGGTTTCCGCTGGTCGGCGTCCCCGGGGCGCCCCAGCCCACCCGTAGGATCTGGGCCGCGGCGGCCGACGCGTACGATCTGGTGGGATTCGACCCGCGTGGCGTCGGTTACTCCGCACCGCTCTCCTGTGAGAAGCCGGCCGACCACCAGCGCGCACCGACCGCCGATCCGCGCCGTCCCACGGCCGCGGTGCTGCAGATGAGGCAGCTGGCGGCGCAGAGCATGGCGGAGGGGTGCGCGCGGCGCGCGGGCGAGCTGCTGGCGCACATGACGACGGCGGACATGGCGCGCGACCTCGATGTGATCCGGGCCGCATTGCACGAAAAGCGGCTCAATTACTTCGGCGTGTCGTACGGCACCTATCTGGGGGCGGTTTACGCCACTCTCTTCCCCTCCCATGTGCGGCGCATGGTCACGGACAGTGTGGTGAACCCGGATCCGCGCGGCATCTGGTACGGCGCCAACCTTGTGCAGGACGTGGCGTTCGAAAGCCGCTGGGCGGACTGGAAGGCATGGGCGGCCCGGTACGACCGGGTGTACCGGCTCGGCTCGACGCCTGAGCGGGTGCAGGCGTCGTTCGACCGGGCGGCCCGGCAACTCGGCAAGCACCCGGCGGGAAGCAGAGCCGGGGCCGGTCAACTGCACAGCGCGGCGGTGCAGGCCGCGTACTACGACCAGGAGTGGGTGCCGTTCGCCCATCTGCTGGCCAGCTATCTTGACGGGAACGCGAAGGCGCTGATCGCGACCACCACGTCCACTTCCAAGGCGGCCAAGTCGGCGGAGAACGGTGACGCGGCGTACCTGGCCGTGGAGTGCGGCGACTCGGACTGGCCGCGTGACTGGCGGGTGTGGCATCGCGACAACTCGCGGGTCGCCAAGCGGTATCCGTTCGAGACCTGGGCCAACGCCTGGCTGAACCTGCCCTGCGCCTACTGGCCGGTCCCGGCGGGGCACCCGGTGGATGTCGGGGTGCCGGAGGGTTCGGATCTGCCGCCGGTACTGATCCTCCAGTCGGATCGCGACGCCGCGACCCCGTACGAGGGTGCGCTGGAGCTGCACAGCAGGCTGCCCGGGTCGCGGCTGATCACCGAGACCGGCGCGGGTTCGCACGGGTTGGTCAGCATCTGGAACCCGTGCGTCAGCGCATCGGTCGACCGCTACCTCGTCAAAGGAACAGTGGACGACGCGGATGTGCGGTGCGAAGGGCACCCCGCCCCCGTGCCGACCGGCCGGGCGGGGGCATCGGACGCGAACACAGGGCACTTGTACTGACGGCAGCCGACGGGATCGCCGCCGGCCAGGTCAGGAGGCCTCGCGGCGCTCCTCCTGCTCGTGGTGGCTGATCTGCACCGTGCCCGTCTCGCCGAACGTGAGCCGGCAGGTGTCGGCCCGGTACGTGGCCACGGACACCGCGGCAACGCCTTGGCCCGTGCGGTAACGGGTGGTGACGACCAGGACGGGCGCGCCGGGCAGCCGATCGAGCTGCTTGGCGTCCTCGGCGCGGGCGGAGCCCAGCTCCACGGCTCGGTCCTCGCTCTCCAGGGCCATGGCGTGCAGCTCGCGCAGGACGGCGGGGGCGTGCGCCGCCGGGGTGAGCAGCGCGGGCAGAGCGGGCACGGACCCCGACGGCACAAAGATCAGTTCGGTGGCGACGGACTGGCCCTGCATCATCCGCACCCGGCGGACGGTGTGCACCAGCTCGTCCGTGCCGGTGCCGAGAACCGCGGCGACAGCGGCGGGCGGGACGGCTTCCGCGCAGCCGACCGTGCGCCACGACTCGCTGCCGCTACCCGGCCACGCGCCCTCTGACGCACCGGTAGTGCCGACAGCGATGCCCATCCGGGGCGGGGCGACGGTGGTGCCGACGCCACGGCGGCGCTGGAGGCGTCCTTCCAGCTCCAGCTGTTCCAGCGCCTGCCGGAGGGTGGCCCGGGCCACTCCGAAACGAGCCGCGAGGTCACGCTCATTGGGCAGGATCTCACCGACCGAGAATTCGGAGTCGAGCGCCTCCTGGAGGACGGTCTTGAGGTGCCAGTACTTGGGCTCCTGCACCGGCTCGAGCTGTGTCGTCGCCACCCTGTCCTCCGGTCTTTTCCGCATCAGTATTTATTAAAGGTCCTTGCACTACTACGCGACGATAGGCCCGGGCGTCCGACTTGGTCAAGACCAATACGCGCCGCGCGGGCCGACCCCGTACAGCGCGGACAGATCGTCGGCGATCCGCAGGCCTCGTCACCCCACGCGCACAGTGCCGCGCGTTACCGGCGGGCCGCGAGCCGCACAGCAATGGACGGCTCCGGCAGTGAGTTCGGCGGTGCCGAGGCAAGCCGCCATCGTCTTATGTACGCATGGTTTCGTTAACACGAGGAAACATGCCGAAAACCTGGAGGACCCACGGCGCGTACACAATCCCCGGAGCGCCAAAGTTGACTTACTGTTGAAAACCGAGGAGTTCCATGCCCGCCCAGCCCGCTGACACGGCGAAGGTTCCACCTCCCACACCTGGCAGTCAGCTCGACCGCTACTTCCGGATCGCCGAGCGCGGCTCGACCCTCGCCCGTGAGATACGTGGCGGATTCGCCACCTTCTTTACGATGGCGTACATCCTCGTGCTGAACCCGATCATCCTCGGTAGCGCAAAGGACAAGTTCGGGCACTCGCTCTCCACCGGCCAACTTGCCACCTCCACCGCCCTGGCGGCGGCTGTGATGACCGTGATCATGGGCCTGGGAGGCAATCTGCCACTGGCGATCGCGGCGGGGCTGGGCCTGAACGCAGTGGTGGCCTTCCAGCTGGCTCCGCTCATGAGCTGGCCCGACGCGATGGGACTCGTTGTCCTCGAAGGCCTGCTCATCTGCGTCCTGGTGGTCACCGGCCTCCGTGAGGCGATCATGCGCGCGATTCCGACACCGCTGAAACAGGCGATCAGCGTCGGCATCGGCCTGTTCATCGCCTTCATCGGCTTCGTCGACGCCGGCTTCGTGACCCGTGTCCCGGATGTCTCGAACACGACCGTGCCCGTGCAACTGGGCGGCAGCGGAACCCTGTCGGGGTGGCCGATACTGGTCTTCTGCCTCGGCGTGCTGCTGACCATCGCCCTGCTCGCGCGCAGAGTGAAAGGCGCGATTCTGATCAGCATCGTGGCGATGACCATCCTCGCGATCATCATCAACTCCATCGCCGACATCAAGAGCTGGGGCCTGACGACACCGAAGCTCCCCAGTGACGTCTTCTCCACGCCGGACTTCGGCCTCGTCGGACACTTCAGTCTCTTCGGGGCGTTCAGCAGAACCTCGGCGATCACCGTGGTGCTGCTGATCTTCACCCTGGTGCTGTCGGACTTCTTCGACGCCATGGGCACCATCGTCGGCATCAGCGCCGAGGCCGGGCTGCTGGACGAAGAGGGCAATGTGCCCAACCTCGGCCGGGTGCTGCTGATCGACGGTGCCGCGGCCGTCGCGGGCGGCGCCGCCTCCGCCTCCTCCAACACCGCCTTCATCGAATCGGCCTCCGGAGTCGGCGAGGGTGCCCGCACCGGCTTCGCCAATGTGATCACCGGTGGGCTGTTCGCCGTCGCGCTCTTCCTCAGCCCGCTGCTGACCATCGTGCCGTTGCAGGCCGCCGCTCCGGCACTCGTCGCGGTCGGCTTCCTGATGATGACGCACGTGCGGCACATCGACTGGGACAAGTACGAGATCGCGGTCCCCGCGTTCCTGACGATCGCGGTGATGCCGTTCACGTACTCCATCACCAACGGCATCGGCGCCGGATTCCTCGCCTACGTGGTGCTCAAGGCCGTACTCGGCAAGGCCCGTGAGGTGCACTGGCTGCTGTGGGCCACCTCGGCGCTTTTCCTGGTGTATTTCGCGATCGATCCGGTCGAGCAGCTGCTGGGCGTCAGATAGCCCGCGACAGCCAAAGGCTCCGACCGGGACGGGGGTACCCGGTCGGAGCCGTCTTGGCCGGGCCGGCTGTGTGCTCCGGCCCGTCCTGTGCAACTGATGGCGTCCCACCGGAGTTCCCAGCCGTTCGCGCCCACCTGTGTGACGTGACCCACGCGCGTGAGGCATCGGCGCCTCGCGCCGATCCCGCGCTCGCTGACCGCGCGGACTCCCCGCAGGAATTCTCCCTCCGCGCCTTGCCGGAACAGCGATCCGGAGCCAGGGAATCGAATCGTGCGCGCGGCGCTCGTCCAGACCAAGTGGACCGGCGACAAGGAGTCGATGACCGAACTGCACGAGCGATACGCCCGGGAGGCGGCGCCGCAGGGGGCGCAGATCATCGGCTTCCAGGAGGTCCTCAACGCGCCGTACTTCTGCCAGGTCCAGGAACCCGAGCACTACCGGTGGGCGGAACCGGTACCGGACGGTCCGACGATCGTACGGATGCAGGCGCCTGCCAAGGAGCTCAGCATGGTCATCGCGGTGCCGGTGTTCGACACCGCGGTCGGCGAGGTGGGCGTCTACATCTGCTACGACCGGCACTTCCCGCCCCACGGTGACAACAGGGTGTCGACCAGCAGCGGGGCATCGCCGGTTGTCTCGGCCTGCTGGACGAGCAGCTCGGCACCGGCGTTGCGCGCCGGGCCCTCCGGTTCGTCGCGGTTCTCGGCGAGGGCCTGTCGCAGGGCGTCGGTGTCGCGGGGGGCATGGCTCATCGGCCGTTCTCCTGTTCGGCGCGGCGGGTGGCCCACTGCGGCAGTCGGCGGGACGCGCGGTCGGGCGGGGCCCCCGTCGGCGCTCCCGTCCCCGCGCGCCCTTCACCGGCCACCGCGAGCCCGGGACCCGGCACCGGAAGTCCGCCGCTTCGCGCCGCGGCGGCGGGGACGCGTCCCGGCATGAGCGCACGCAGGTCCGCCAGAGCGCGCGGGCCGGCTTGGAAGGTGTACGGGGCGTGGGAGTGATCGGCGGTCATGTGTCGCTGTCGCTGCGCCGGTGGCGGACCCGCCGATCGGCAGGGGCAGTCGGCACGGGTAGGGCGATCGGGTGATCGCGGAGGCGGGCGGGGCCCCATCGTAGGGCTGCGGGACGGACGCGGCAGCGGTTTGGGCAGCCGGTGGGCGCCTCGCGTTCCGGGTGGCGGGCGGTGGCTGTTCACCGGTCGTTCGTATCCGTGACTCCTCCCCCGGCTGAAGCCGGGGGCTTCTCGCTATGCCGGGTTGGCGTCGCGACGGACCAGCCCGGCCCGTAGAACGTTGGTGGCTCCCACTGTGTCTGCGTGCGCGGTGTGACCGCAGGCGACGCAGTGGAACTTCTCCTGAGTGGGCCGGTTCTCCTTGGCGGTGTGCCCGCATTCGGGGCACTCGCGGGAGGTGTTGCGGGGGTCCACGGCGATCACTTCCCGTCCGGCGCTTACAGCCTTGGCGTGCAGGATCGTCAGGAACACCCCCCATCCGGCATCGGCGATACTGCGGTTGAGTCCGGCCTTCGCGGCGGCCCCGTTGGGCAGGAACGCACCTGCCTGGTCGGGGTCGGGCTTCGGTGCGGGGGCCTTGCCCATGTTGCGGATCTTGAGGTCTTCGTGCGCGATGAAGTCATGCACGCGGACCAGGCCGAGGGCGGTCTTGTGCGCGTGGTCCAGACGCTGACGCCGTACCCTGCCGTGCAGCTTGGTGACCTTCTCCACCGCCCGTCGGTGGTTGCCGGTGCGCTTGTCCCGGCGGACACGAGGGAACCGGGACAGGGCCCGCTGCGCGGTCTCCAGCTTCGCGGCCGCGGTACGGCCGTGGCGTGGGTTGGGGACGAACCCGCCGTGGGAATCGGCGAGGAAGCTGGCGATGCCCAGGTCGATGCCGACTACGGACCCGGTCGGCGGCAGCGGCTCGGGCCGGTCCTGCTCGGCGGTCAGCACGACGAACCACCTACGGCCCTCACGCTTCACCGACACGGTCTTGACCTTGCCGGTCACGGCACGGTGCTGGTTGACCTTGACGTGCCCGACGCCCTGGAATCGGACGCGGGTGACGGGGTCGTGCGGGGTGGAGTCCCAGCGGCAGCCGTCGCCGTCCTTGGGGAACTCCACCGTGTCGAACCAGTTCACCCCCCGGAAACGGGGGTAGCCGGGTGTGTCACCGGATTTGACCCGGCGGAAGAACGCCTGCATCGCCTTGTCCAGGCGGCGCAGCGTCGCCTGTTGCGAGCTGAACGACCAGCGGCCCTGACGCTCCGGGTCGAAGGCCCGGATGTCCTTGAGCTGCGCGGACTGCGTGCCGTACTTGACACTCGTCTTCGACGGGTGGCGGTAGGCGTCGCGGCGTTCCTGCAAGGCCCCGTTGTAGAGGGAGCAGTGATCCCGCAGTATCTCGCCGAGCGCGACTTGCTGGCCCACGGTGGGCCGCATCAGGAACTTGTACGCACGGATCATCCAGCCCACCCCCTCCGGTCAAGTCCTCTTGATTCTACTACACTTGGCGCATGTCACCACGCTGGGAACCAGATCCCGATGTCCGAAGGGGAAACCATGTCATCTATCACCTGCATGCTCACTTGGTGTTCGTCACCAAGTATCGGCGTGAGATCTTCAACGACGAGATGCTGACTCGCTGCGAGGCGATCATGCGGGACGTGTGCCAGTCCTTCGAGGCCGAGCTGCGCGAGTTCAACGGTGAAGGCGATCACGTCCACCTGCTCGTGCACTACCCGCCGAAGGTCGCCCTGTCCAAACTGGTCAACTCCCTCAAGGGCGTCAGTTCCCGCTACCTGCGGGCGGAGTACACCGGCCGGATCAACCAGATCGGCACGGGGTCGGTTTTCTGGTCCCCGTCGTACTTCGCGGGGTCCTGCGGCGGCGCACCGCTGAGCATCGTCAAGGACTACATCGAGAACCAGAAGCGACCAGCCTGACCGTCACCCCGGATGCGTAGAGAGCTCCAGCGCTCCGCGCCTCCGAGCCAGGGATCGCATTCCCGCCCGGCCTGAAGGCCGGGATTCCCTGCGAAGATCAAGGGATGGATGGATTCACGTACCGGGAAGTGGGGGCGACCCAGGACCCTGGGTCCCTGCCGCCGCCCGGCTACCGCCTGCTGCGGTGCCGGGTCCGGCTCGGCGCCGGGCCGGAGGTCCTGGCGGCCGCCGGGCAGGCCGTCCTGGGCTGGCGGATGCACCGTGGCGCGGGGCTGGCGGTCGACGCGGGCGCGCCGGAGGCCGCACGCGGCGTCCGGGTGGTGATCGGCCTCGGCGTCGGGCGGTGGCGGCTGCGGGCGCCCTGCGAGGTCGTGTGGACGGTGCGTGAGGAACATCGCACCGGCTTCGCGTACGGCACGCTCGCCGGGCACCCGGAGCGCGGCGAGGAGTCGTTCGTGGTCGAGCGCGACCCGGACGGTTCGGTGTGGCTGAGCGTGATCGCGTTCAGCCGGGCCGGGAGCTGGTATGTGCGGGCCGCCGGTCCGCTCGGGCGGCTCTCGCAGGGAGCGATGGCCCGCTGGTACGGGCATTCACTGCGGCGGGTCACCCAGCAGATAATCACCAGAAATGGGAGTTAACCGACACGATGCACCCTTTACCCATCGGTCATAGAGCGTTCGTGATCACGCAACAAGCGTCAGGCAGGGTGTTTCATATGCCTCACCTGACTTCCACGAACACCACATCCCGCCATCACCGTTGGCGACGCGATGTGATCGAGCTCGCCGCCCTCTTCACGGCGGTTGCCACCGCCGACATGGTCGCCAACCTCGTGGCGCACGGCCCGGACGGGCCGGCACTCCTCGCGGCGTCCGCGGTCGCGCTGATCGCCACCGCGGGATTCCACACCTGGTGGGCACGCCGCCACAGCCATTCGCCGCCGGACACCGGGAGCGAGGCCGCGCCCGGGACCGGGCCGCCCCAGGAATCCGCGGGCGCCCAGGGCGGCAGCGCCCTGTGGCGGCTGCGGACCACCGTACGCGACACTCCCGGCAGCCTGGCCGCCCTGTGCACCGCCCTCGCCGGCCACAGCATCGACATCCTCACCCTGCAGACACATCCGCTGGCCGACGGCACGGTGGACGAGTTCCTGCTCCGCGTCCCGGCCGCGCTGGCGGGCGGCACCCTCACCCGTGCGGTGGCGGCAGCGGGCGGACGCGACACCTGGCTGGAGCGGGCTGACGCCCACGATCTGGTGGACACCCCGACCAGGATGCTGACTCTCGCGACCCGCACCGCCATGGATGCCGCCGAGCTGCCGCTCGCGCTGCGCCAGCTCTTCGGCCGCTGCACCATCCGCTCCGTTCCCGCGGCCCACTCGGGCTCCCCGGCGCCCGAGGACGTGCTGGAGGGGACGACGATGCGGCTGCGCGACCCGTCCGGAGGCACCATCACCGTGGAGCGCGCGCATCTGCCTTTCACGCCGACCGAGTTCGCCCGCGCCCGTGCCCTCATAGAGCTCGACGCGCAGCTCGGCGTGCGGATGCCGAACAGCAAGGACGTACTGACCCTCCCCGAGGGCAGCGAGATCACCATCCGCCGGGCCGGGCCCCAGGACCTGCCCGCTGCCCGTGCCATGCACGAGCGCTGCTCCCCCGCCACCCTCTCCCGCCGCTACCACGGCCCGGTCGGCGATGCCGACCGCTATCTGGTGCACCTGCTCAGCCCGCGGTTCGGGCAGACCCTCGCCGTGGAGACCGCCTCGGGCCGCCTCGTCGCCCTGGCGCATCTGCTCTGGGACGGGGAGGAGAACGAGGTCGCCGTCGTGGTGGAGGACACCTGGCAGCGCCGCGGCATCGGCGCCGAGCTGCTCCGCAAGCTCGTCGCCCTCGCCACTGAGGCGGGCCGCGACAGTGTCTACGCGGTGACGCAGGCCACCAACACCGGCATGGTCGCGACCATGCGCACGCTGGGCCTGCCGCTGGACTACCAGGTCGAGGACGGCACTCTCGTCATCACCGCGACCGTGTCGTCGGCGGGCGTGGCGGCGCCTGCGTCAGGTACGTGATCACCGATCGTGGTGACGCGGCCTACCGCGTCGGACAGGATGTACGCATGTCCGACACCCCTGGCAGCCCGCTGCCCCGCCAGATCGCCGACGCGTATGTCGACGCGGTCACCGAACTCGACCCGATCACCGGTACCTACCTGGGCGTGCGCTCCGTCCAGGACCGGCTTCCCGACTTCTCCCCCGCGGGCCTGGACGCGGTCGCCGACCTGGCCCGGCGCACGCTCGCCGAACTCGACGCCGCCGACGCCCCCGACGACGCCGAGCGGCGCTGCGCCCGGCTGCTGCGCGAACGGCTCACCGCCGAAATCGCCGTGCACGAGGCGGGCGAGGGCCTGCGCGCCGTCAGCAACCTCTCGTCCCCTGTGCATTCCGTACGCAGCGTCTTCACCATCATGCCCACCGAGACCGACGAGGACTGGGCAGCGGTCGCCGCCCGGCTGCGGGCGGTTCCCGAAGCGCTCACCGGCTACCGGGCCGCGCTCCTCGAGGGCCTCTCCCGCAAGCTGTTCGCCGCTCCCCGCCAGGTCACCACCGTGGTGGAGCAGTTGGGTGAATGGCTCGGCGGGGACAAGGAGGGCGGCCGCAGCTGGTTCGCCGAGTTCGCCGAGGACGGCCCGCAGCCGCTGCGCGACGAACTCGACGCCGCCGCCGACGACGCAACGGGCGCCGTCGCGGCGCTGCGCGACTGGCTGCGCGACAGCTACGCCCCGGAGGTGGCCGACCAGCCGGACGCAGTGGGTCGCAAACGCTACGCCCGGTGGGTGCGCTACTGGACAGGGTCGGACCTGGACCTGGACGAGGCGTACGCCTGGGGCTGGGAGGAGTTCCACCGCCTCGACGCCCAGATGCGTGCCGAGGCGGAGAAGGTGCTGCCCGGCGCCACCCCGCTGGAGGCCCTGCGGCACCTGGACGTGGCCGGTGAGGCCATCGAGGGCGTCGACGCCGTCCAGGAGTGGCTCCAGGCGCTCATGGACGAGGCGATCACCACCCTCGACGGCACCCACTTCGACCTCGCCGAGCCGGTCAAGCGTGTCGAGTCCCGGATCGCGCCGCCGGGCAGCGCCGCCGCGCCGTACTACACGGGCCCGTCGCTGGATTTCTCCCGTCCCGGCCGCACCTGGCTGCCCACCCTCGGCAAGGACCGCTTCCCCGTGTGGGACCTGGTCAGCACCTGGTACCACGAGGGCGTCCCGGGCCACCATCTGCAGATCGCCCAGTGGGCCTACGTCGCCGACCGGCTGTCCCGCTACCAGGCCACCCTCGGCCAGGTCAGCGCCAACGTCGAGGGGTGGGCGCTCTACGCCGAACGCCTCATGGACGAGCTCGGCTTCCTCACCGACCCCGGCCGCCGGCTCGGGTACCTCAACGCCCAGATGCTCCGCGCCACCCGCGTCGTCCTCGACATCGGCATGCACCTGGAGCTCGGCATCCCGGCGGACAGCCCCTTCCAGCCCGGCGAGCGCTGGACCCCTGAACTGGGGCGGGAGTTCTTCGGACTGTACAACGGCCTGTCCGCCGAGATGCTCGACAGCGAGCTGATCCGCTACCTCGGTCTGCCCGGCCAGGCCATCGGCTACAAGCTCGGCGAACGGGCCTGGCTGGCCGGCCGCGAAGCCGCCCGCGCGGCGCACGGGGCGGACTTCGACGCCAAGGCCTGGCACATGGCCGCCCTGTCGCAGGGCTCACTGGGCCTGGACGACCTGGTCGACGAGCTGTCCCGGCTCTGACGTTGCCGCCGGTCCGGCACCGGCCGCCTTATCGGTACGGCGGCCGGGCCGGCTCAGCGCAGCCGCCTGAGCCCGGCCGCCGTGGGGCCGAAGCCGCACTCCGCGTAGAAGGGTGCCAGTTCGGGCTCGTAGTCGACATGCAGCCACTCGGCGCCGAGGCGTGCCGCCTCCCCGGATGCGGCTTCCACCAGCCGGGTTCCGAGCCCCCGGCGCCGTTCGCCGGGGTGGACGGTGGTGTCGAGCAAGAAGGCGTGCACGCCGCCGTCACCGGCAACGTTCACGTAACCGACGAGTCGGTCGCCCCGGAAAGCGGCGATCCAGGCCAGGCTGCGGGCCAGCCGTGGCGCGAAGGCGGTGGGCGTGTGGCCGGGCCATGCGCCGCTGAACAGCGCGTTGAGGGCGGCGTCGGTGAGCGGCGGGGACACTTCGAGGCGGAGCGGACCGGTCATGGTGGCCCAGCGTCTCACATCGTGGTCAGCAAACGCGGGCGTCCGTACCCGCGGGGGCGGTGAGGGGGTCGGCGGGGCGCCGGCCGGGCCGTCGGCGGTCCCGAGGCGCACCCCGCCACGGGCGAGGACTGCTTCGTGCTCAAGGTCGCTGCCCGGTCGATGCGGCATCCGGTCCAGAGCGCCGGCCGGATCGCGGGCCTCGGCCCGGTGACGACGGGCGTGGTCTGCTCCTCGCCGCTCCCCCGCCACCCGCTCACCCCTGGGGCGGCCGGGCCGTCGCCGTCCGCTGCCGCACTGCAGAGCCGGCCTGGCCCTTCACCACCTGGAGCTGCGCGGGGATGCGCTGCCGCAGATCGGCGACGTGGCTGACGATTCCGACGGCCCGGTCGCGTTCGCGTAGCGCGTCCAGGACGTCGAGGACTTCGTCCAAGGTCTGCTCGTCGAGGCTGCCGAACCCCTCGTCGATGAAGAGGGTGTCCAGGCGCATGCCGCCCGCCTCGTCGGTGACGACGTCGGCGAGGCCCAGCGCGAGGGCCAGTGAGGCGAAGAAGGTCTCGCCGCCGGAGAGGGTGGCGGTGTCGCGCTCAGTGCCGGTCCAGGCATCGACCGCCATCAGGCCGAGCCCGGACTTCGTACGGCCGGATGCCCTGGCGTCACTGTGGACGAGGGTGTAACGGCCGGAGGACATGCGCCGGAGGCGGACGCTCGCGGTGGCCGCGACCTGTTCGAGGCGGGCGGCGAGGACATAGGTCTCCAGCTCCATGCGCAGCTTGTTCTCGGTGGAGGTGCCGGCCGCGAGGTCGGCGAGGCGCCTCAGCCGGGTGTACTCGGCGCGCGCCGGGGCGAGTTCGGCGGCGCGGGCGGCGGCCTGTCCGCCGAGGCGGTCGAGTTCGGTGCAGCGGGTACGGGCGGCCTCGTGCCCGGCGGAGGCGTCCCGCAGGTGTCGGGTGGCGGTGTCGACTCCGGCCTGGGCCAGCGCGGGGTCGGCGGGCGGACGGGCCGCCGCCGCAAGGAGGCCGGGGTGGGCGAGGTCGGTGGCGACGGCGGCTTCTTCGTGCTGCCACTGCTGGACGCGCTGTTCCAGGCGCTGGTGTCCGTCGGACGCCAGGAGCGCCTGTGCGGCTGCCTCGGGCGTGTCGAAACCCGCGCGGTAAGCGGCGTCAGCGAGGCCTGAGTCCGCTTCCTTCAGCCGCCGGGCACTCTCCTGTCCCGCCTGTACGGCGCGGGCGGTACGGGCCAGAGCGTCAGCCCTGGCTTCGAGATGTGTGCGGCGGTCCGGGACGGTGGCGAAGCCGCCACGGGCCCGCTCCAGCTGCCCGGCGAGATCGGTGAGCTGCTGGTCGATGGCGTCGCGGGAGGAGGTCCGGGCGGCGGCCCGGGTCTCCGCATCGCGGCGCAGCGCGGTACGGCGCGCGTGTTCGGACTCGGCCAGCTCCAGTGCCTCACGGGCCGCCCGCACATCGTGGGCGCCCTGCTCGTTGACCGCGTACTCGGCTTCCAGCGCCGCGTGCCCGGCGGCGAGTTCGGGCACGGAGATCTCCCCCGCCACCGCCAGCGCCGCGTCGCGGCCGGCCCGGGCGTGGCTCAGCTCCTGCTGCGCCGTGTCCCGCTGGGCGGCGGCGCGCTGGTAGGCGGCGTAGGCGGCCTCCTCGTCGGCTCGGGTGACCGGGCGGCCGGAGGGGCTGGCCGGGGCCGGGTGGTCGGGGGAGCCGCAGACGCGGCAGGCCTCGCCGTCCTTGAGGCCTGCGGCGAGCTCTGCG
The DNA here is from genome assembly GCF_005047355.1 of Actinacidiphila oryziradicis. Classification (GTDB taxonomy): domain Bacteria; phylum Actinomycetota; class Actinomycetes; order Streptomycetales; family Streptomycetaceae; genus Actinacidiphila; species Actinacidiphila oryziradicis. The sequence continues at coordinate 44,834 of NZ_SUMC01000042.1, read as the reverse complement.
GCAAGGCCCGCTATATGCGCTTCGCGGGCGTCCTGCCAGGCCTCCCGGGCGTCGGCCGCGCTCTCTCGCGCGTCGCTGTGCCTGGCTTCGGCGGCGGCCAGGGACCGGGCGTACGCGTCCCGCTCCTGCGCCGCGCCCAGCAGCCGGGCCGCCGCGTCGCGGTCGGCCGCGAGTCCGGCGGCCCGGGCGGCGGCCGAGTGGGCGGCGTCGATACGGCGCTGGTGGCGTTGCTTCAGCTGCTCCCAGCCGTCGAGCCAGGCGGCGGCATCACGCAGGCGCCCGTCGTCCTCCCCCGCCTCGCGCTCCAGCCGGGCCCGCTCGGCCGCGAGGGCCGCGGCCCGCTGTTCCAACTGGCCGGCCGCCGCGAGCGAGCCGAGTTCTTCGCGCGCGCGGCGCTCATGAGCGGTCAGCTGGTCGGCGGCGGCTTCGGCGAGGTCCTGTGCTTCGGCGACGTCCTGTGCTTCGGGCAGGCCGTCCCGCTGCGGCTCCTGGCGGACGGACCGCGCCTGCCGCGGCAGCGGCGTGTGTTCCGGCCGGTGGGGTGCCATCCCGCGTGCGGTGCCGGATGTCACGAGTACGCGCTGGGCGGCCTCCACGGCGAGGGCCCGGGACAGGGACCGGCGGGCGTCCCGCTCGGCTTCCTGCGCCGTCCGGTGCTCACGGGCGGCCTTCTCCCGCAGTTCCAGCGCGGGTTCGACCGCGGCCGCGCGGCGGGCCCGCGCCAGCCTTCCCCGGTCGGCCTCCCGCTCGTCCCGGTCCGCGGCGATGGCCTCGGCCCTGCGGCGGGCGTCGGCGTGGCGCTGCTGGAGCGCGTACAGCTCCCGTACGGAGTCGGCCTGGCGCTGAGCGGCGGTGTGCGCGGCCTCGGCGGAGGCGAGGGCGATCGCCGCGATGCCGGCCTGCTCGCGTGCGGTGCAGCGCAGGACCGCCGCCCACGGAAGGACGTCCGCGACGTCGTCGTCCGGAGGCGGCACGTCGTCGAGCGCCGCCTGCTGCATCCGGTGGGCGAGGCCCCGCAGTTCCTGGTCGCCGGCTTCGATGCGCTGCTCGGCGGCGCGGCGCTGCTCCCTGAGCCACTCCTCCGCGGCCTTGAAGCGGCGGGTGTCGAAGAGCTGCCGGAGGAGCACGGCGCGGTCGGTGGCGCTCGCGCGCAGGAAGGCGGCGAACTCGCCCTGTGGCAGCAGCACCACCTGGCAGAACTGCTCCTTGCTCATGCCGACGAGCTGCTTCACCTCCTCGCCGATCTCCTGGTGCGACTTGCTGCCGGCCCGCCATTGCCCGCCCTTGTGCTCGCGCAACAGGGTGACGGCCTTCTCCCTGGTCTCCCCCGCACCGCGCTTCTTGGGGCGCGGCTGCTCGGGCCGCCTGGTGATCTCCAGGCGGCGTCCGCCGACGGTGACTTCGAGGACGACCTCGGTGGGGGTGCCGGGATCGGCGTGGTCGCTGCGCAGCCTGGTGGCGGGGCGGCTGCCCGGGACGCCGCCGTACAGCGCGAAGCACACCCCGTCCAAGACAGAGGTCTTGCCCGCTCCGGTGGCGCCGTGCAGGAGGAAGAGGCCGGCCGCCGACAGCTCGTCGAAATCGACGGTCTCGGTGCCGGCGAAGGGCCCGAAGGCCGTGAGGGTGAGGCGGTGCAGGCGCATCAGTTGGCCTCCGTCCCGGCCGCGTGTGCGCGCACCGCGTCCAGCGCTTGGCTCAGTACGGCTCGCTCCCGCCGGTCGGGGCCGCTACCGCGGACGTGGGCCACGAAGTCCTCGGCGATCTGCTGGTCGGTGCGGCCGCGCAGCCGCTGGGCGTAGGAGGTGAGGGCGTCCTCGTCCGCGCGGTCGGGGTCGAAGGCAAGGGCGAGGGTGTGCGGGAAGCGCTTGCGGAGCCGGGCCATCGGCTCGTGCGGGCGGTGCGGGTCGGTGAGGGTGGCCTCGACCCAGGCGTCCTCGTGTCCGGCCAGCGCCGGGTCCCCCAGCAGTTCGTCGAGTTTCCCCCGGATCCGGGCCAGCCGACGCGGTACGGGACAGTCCAGGCGCTCGGCCGCTATCGCGCCCCCGGCGCCCAGGTCGACCAGCCACATGGTCTTGCGGTGGTCCGCCTCGGAGAAGGAGTAGGCGAGCGGTGAACCGGAGTAGCGCAGCTGCTCGGTGATTGTCTGGCAGCCGTGCAGATGGCCGAGCGCGACGTAGTCTGCGCCGTCGAAGATCCCGGCCGGGACCGCGGCCACTCCGCCGACGGTGATGTCCCGCTCGCTGTCGCACGCCGCGCCGCCGGTGACGAAAGCGTGCGCCAGGATGACGGACCGGGTGCCCGCCGGGCGTGTCGCGAGGTCGGCACGCACCCTGTCCATGGCGGCGGCGAGCACAGCGGTGTGGCCGGCCCGCTCCAGGCCGAATTCGTCCCGTACCAGGGCGGGTTCGAGGTACGGGAGACCGTACAGGGCAATGTCGCCGTGCTCATCGGCCAGAATGACCGGTTTGTCGCACCCTGCTGGGTCGGTACGGAGGTGGACGCCGGCCCGCTCGATCAGACCGGACGCGACACCGAGCCGACGCGCCGAGTCGTGGTTCCCCGAGATCATGACGGTGGGAACACCGAGAGCGGCGAGCCGGTGCAAGGCGTCGTCGAAGAGCTCGACGGCGGGCAGCCCGGGCAGCGCCCGGTCGTAGACGTCCCCCGCGACGAGCACCGCTTCGACACGTTCGCTGCGCACCGTGGCGACCAGGTGGTCGATGAAGGCCGCCTGGGCGTCGAGCAGGTTCACACGGTGGAAGGACCGCCCCAAGTGCCAGTCGGAGGTGTGCAGAATTCTCACTGTGGCGCTCCGACCTGCACGTCTACCCTTCCTCCACCCCATGAGTCCAGTACCGAACCAGCGCGGGGTCCAATGTCAGCACCGACCACGCTAGCGCTCGTCAGCACCTGCTCCACCACAGACCTCAGTTTTCCACCACCATCGGGTGCCGGATGACCGTCGAGGTCGGCTGTGATCCGGGCCCAACCACCGTTCCTGATCGGTCGGGGTGCTCAGACTCTGGATGGCGGCGCCGAGGCCGCTGGCGGGCGGGGTCAGCCGACTTCGAGCAGGGTGCGCAGATCGTTGGTGTCGATGACGTGGGCCCGCGAGGGGAAGACCTGCTGGAGCAGGACGTTGTGGGCCTCGGTGTCGGGGTCGTCGACGCCGTCGGACAGGACGTACAGCTGGTAGTCGCGGTCGGCTGCGTCGATGACGGTGGACAGCACGACGCCGCTGGTGCTGATGCCGGCGAGGACCAGAGCGGTAATGCCGCGCTCGCGCAGCTGCTGGTCCAGGTCGGTGGTGGACATGCCGCCGAAGCGGACCTTGCGCACCACGATGTCGCCGTCCTGGGGGGTCAGGCGCTCGTGGATGGCGGCGGAGGGGTCCTCGTGGGACATGACGCGGTACTTGGCAACCGTGGAGAACATCTTGTTGCTGTCGGGGACGGCCTCCCAGTCCTGCTCAGTGAAGCCGACACGAACGTAGGCGATGGTGCCGCCTTGGGCTCGGACGTCGGCGATGGCGCCTTCCACGCGTCCCAGCAGGGCGTCGGTGTGGGCCGGGCTGGGCAGCGAGGCCAGGATCCCGGCCTGGTAGTCCATCACCAGCAGGGCGGTGTGCTTGGGGTCCAGGGCGGGGGCGGTGGTGCTCACGTGTTCTCCTTGGCGGGGATGGCGTCCGGCTGACTCGTGTTGGCAGCCGGGGTCTTGAGGCGGCGGTCCAGGAGGGTCATCGCCAGCACGATGGCTCCGGCGATGATGAGGACGACCGCGATGGAGTGCAGGCCGCTGTCGGTGGTGCCGTGTCGGAAGACGATGCCGGTGACGGTGGCCGAGGCGATGGATCCGATGTAACCGAAGGTGCGGGACAGGCCGGAGGCGGTACCGATCTGGTCGGCGGGTGCCTGGGTGTAGAGGGCGGTCTGGTTACCGACCGTGGTGGTGGCGACGCAGACGCCGAAGACCAGTGTGACCACGACGATCAGGGCGACCGGGCTGTGGGTGGTCAGGATCAGGATGCCGAGCGAGCCGATGAGCATGGAGACGGCGGCGGCGATCAGCGGGCTGCGGATCAGGTTGCGCTGCGAGAGCGGGCGCGAGAGCAGCGCCGCGAGGGCGCCCATCGGGAGCAGCAACAGGCCGGCCTCTTGTGTGGAGAATCCCCGTCCGGCCTCCATCCACTGGGTGACGCCGTACAGGACGGTGTATGTGCCCAACAGGGTGAGCGCGGAGCGCAGGTAGGTGCGGGTCAGCGCGCCGTTGCGGCCGAGCTGGCGGATGTCGAAGAACGGCGTGGGGGTGTGCAGTTCCCACCACACGAGCATCGCAGCCAGCACGACGGCCACGGCGAACGCGACCCAGTTGGTGCGCGGCAGGCCCATCAGGAAGACCAGGAGTGCGGTCATGGCCCCGCCGAAGCCGGCGATGCCGAGGACGTCGATGCGGGCCGCGATCTCGCGGGCACCCCGGCGTCCGGCCGCGGGCGGGTCGCGGGGAACCCACCGCGCGGCCATGCCCAGGGCCAGCAGGGCGACGGGGATGTTGATCAGGAAGGCCGAGCGCCAGCCGAGGCCGCCCACCAGGATGCCGCCGATGGGCGGTCCGACGGCGGCGGTGGCCATGCCGGCGATCGCGATGCCGCCCAGCACACCGCCGGGGGGTGCGCTCATGCCGGCGCTGTTGGCGCGGCGGCGGATCAGGATCATGGCCGAGGGGTATCCGGCCGAGGTGCCGACTCCGATCAGGACCCGGGCCGCGATCAGCATGGCCATGTTCTGGCCGGAGCCGCCCAGCAGGCCGCCAAGCAGGACCAGCAGGATGCCGGTCAGGAACACCCGGCGCGGGCCGAACTCCTCGGCGAGCTTGCCCGCGGTGGGCTGGGCGATCGCGCTGGCCAGGTAGAGGCTGGAGACCAGCACCGTGGTGCTGCCCACCGACACGTGCAGGGCCGTGGCGATCGGCACCAGCGCGGTGGCGATGAGGGAGCTGTTGACCGGGTTCAGGGCCGCGCCCACATACAGGGGAGTGGTGAACTTCCAGGCGAACGGGTTCGTGCCGCCCGTTCGCGCGGGTGCGGCCTGCTGGGCGGACGCCGTCATATCTCGGTGTCTTTGTCGTCCAGGTCGGCCGCGGCGAACCGCTCCAAGAGGTCGATGACCCGTTCCAGGTCGGCGCGTTCCTCGGGTGCCACGAGCTGGTCGATCGCCCTCGCCAGGAACGACTCACGCGATTCGTTCAGCGCGAGCAGCAGCCGTGGGGCCGACGGTTCGGCCCTGATCAGCGTCTTGCGGCCATCGCCCGGATCGCGCTCGCCGCGCACCAGCCCGGCGGCCTTCAGAACCGCCAGGTTCTGCGCGATCGACTGCGGGCTCACATGCTGCACCTGGGCCAGGTAGACCGCGGTCACCGGCCCCTCCTCGACCACGCTTGTCAGCACGGCCAGCTGCGAGACCGACAGCCTGGTCGCGTACAGGCCCGCCTCCTCCCGCAACCGGTGCCGCAGCCGCGTGATCGCCACAATCAATCGATGCGCCGCCGCGGCCGTGCGGGGGGCTTCCTGGTTCTCGCTCACGTCGCCCAGGCTAGCATCTCGACAAGCAACTTACTTAAGTTGCTTGTGAATGACTGGTCACAGGGTCCACTTGAACTTGTCGCCGCCCACCCACCGGACGACGGACGGATCATCGAGGTCTACATCGTCCAGACCGGCCCGGCGGGCGAACTCGATCACGTCCACGGGGGAGAACGCCTTGCCGACCTGCTGACCCCCGATCTGCACGATCCGAAACGGCGGATCGCCGGGCATGACTTGGGAGACGACAATCGGGGGCGGCGCGACGCCGGGGCTCTCGGTCATATGTCCACGGTGCGGCTGAGGCGGCGCCGCCGCACGTCAGGCGCCATCGGACGGGGATTGGCGGAGAGTCAGGGACCGATGGCTCCACCGGTCCCGTTGAGGTGCTGGTGCACAAGACGTACGGCCATGGCGCCCTCCCCCACCGCCGAGGCGACCCGCTTCACCGAGCCGCTTCTCACATCCCCCACGGCGAATACTCCGGGGACGCTGGTCTCCAGGGCGAGCGGGTGACCGTCCGGTGCCCGCGGCCCGCCATCGTCCGGAGAGCCAGCGGCGTCCGGTCCGGTGAGCACAAAACCATGCGGGTCGAGCGCCACCGTGTCACCGAGCCACGCGGTGTGGGGCTGGGCACCGATGAAGACGAACAGAGCGCGTACGCCGAGGGTCCGGCGCAGACCGGTGCGGTTGTCCTCCACCACCAGTGCTTCGAGCGAGGTGTCGCCCACGGCTTCCCTGACCTCGGTGTGGAGCAGCACCTCGATCCGGGGATTGCGCTCGATCCGGTCGACCAGGTAGCGGGACATGTCCCGGCCCAGGTTCTCGTGGCGGACCAGCAGGTACACCCGTGGGACGTGGTCGGAGAGGAAGACGGCCGCCTGGCCGGCGGAGTTGCCGCCGCCGACGACGGCGATGTCGTCGAACCGGCACATCAGCGCCTCCCAGAGGGTGGCGGCGTAGTACACGCTGGTCCCCTCCAGCCGCTCGATCCCGGGGACGTCGAGTTTGCGGTAGCGGGCTCCGGTGGCCAGCACGAGCACGCGGCAAGTGGTCTCGGTGCCGTCGTCGAACCCGACCGTGACATGACCGTCGTGCCGGCGCATCATGGTGGCCGTCGTGGGGACGCTGATCCGGGCGCCGAACTTCCGCGCCTGGATCGCGGCCCGCTCGGCGAGCTCTGCCCCGGAGATGCCGGCCGGGAAGCCCAGATAGTTCTCGATCCTGGAGGAGGTGGCCGCCTGGCCGCCGGTGGCGACCGAGTCCAGCACGGCCGTGTCGAGGCCTTCCGACGCTCCGTAGACCGCCGCCGCCAGTCCGGCCGGGCCGGCGCCGACCACCAGCAGGTCGCAGGCGGTCGCCGTGGCCCCCTCCGTCCGCAGCCCGAGCAGGGCCGCCAGTTCGGTGGTGCTGGGGTTGCGGAGCACCCGGCTGCCGCGCCAGATGACCACCGGGGTCTCGTCCGCGGCGATCCCGAAGCGGCGTAGCAGCGCCTCGGCCTGCGGGTCCTTCTCCAGGTCGATCCACCGGTACGGGAGCCGGTTGCGGCTGGCGAACTCCAGCAGCCGCCTGCAGTCGGCGGAGTAGCCGGAGCCGACGATCCGGAAGCCGGCGCCGACCCCGATCAGCTGCGTACGGCGTATCAGGTAGGCACGGAGTATCAGGTCCCCGAGCGACTGGTCCCGCTGCACGACGGCCTCCAGCTGCGCGACCGGTACGGCCAGGATCTCGCCGGGTTCGTGCACCACGGCGGTGAAGAAGGACGGCTGGCCCTCCAGCAGTCCGAGCTCCCCCAGGAACCGGCGTGGACCGTGCACCCGCAGCAGTTGCTCGTCCTCCCCGTATCCCTGGACGATGGCCACCTTGCCGCTCAGCACCACCAGGAACTCGTCGCTGCGCTCGCCCTCACGCAGGAGCACTTCGCCGGTCGGGGTCGGGCGCCGCTCACCGCGCTCGGCGAGCGTCTCGATCTGCTGGTCGCTGAGCCGGGGGTAGGCACCGTCCAGGTCGGGCGTTTCTGGCAGCGGCTGCCGCCCGACCTCTGTGACCCTCGCTGCGTCCATGGGGCTGCTCCCTCGGGTTGTACGGCAGCGGGCTCAGGTCATGCTCAGACCATGGCCTCGTGCACGTAGCACCACCGCCAGTCCTCGCCCGGCTCGAAGGAGCGGACGATCGGGTGCTGGTCGGCGTAGGCGTGGCCGCGGGCGTGCTTGAGCGGGGAGGAGTCGCAGCAGCCCACGTGGCCGCAGGTCAGGCAGAGCCTCAGGTGCACCCACGGCGAACCCAGCTGGAGGCACTCCTCGCAGCCCTGCGGGGTGCGCGGCTGGACAGGGCGTACCAGGGCGAGGTGGGGATCGGTGAAGGTCGTCATCGCGAGCCTCCTTCGTGCCGCGGTCGCGGCACCGGCAGGGGATGGGAAAATCCGTCAGGCGGCCGCGGGGCCGGCCGGGGTTCCGCGCTCCAGCGCCTGCTCCACCCACGGGCGCAGGACGTGCGCTGGCGCCGCGCCCGCTTGCCTGGCCACCACCGTGCCCTGGTTGAGCACCAGCAGCGTCGGCACGGCCTGGACGTCGAAGCGCCGGGCCAGCCCGGGGGACCTGTCGATGTCGACCTTGACCAGCTTCACCCGGCCGGCCAGCTCGCGGGCGAGGCGCTCCAGCTCCGGGCTCACCATCCGGCAGGGACCGCACCAGGTCGCCCAGAAGTCCACCAGCACGGGTAGCGAGGATCGCTCCGCGACCTGGGCGAAGTCGGCGTCGCCGGCTTCCGCGATCCACGGCAGCGGCTGGTGGCAGTTACCGCACCGCGGGGTGCCCTCGGCGGTGGCAGGCACCCGGTTGGCGCGCCCGCACCGCTCGCAGCGGACGGTCATGATTGCCATGTCGGTCCTCCTTCGGGTCCGGTCACACTGCCCGGGGCATCAGGCGCTCGGCGTCCGGGAGGAGTCCACCACGACCTCGCCGCCTCGCGGGTCCACCCGTATCCGTAGCAACGGCAGCGATCACTGCCGGACCGGTACGGGCCGCATCTCCACGGTCCGTCCGCTCGGACCGGTCCGAAGCGGATCCGGCGGCTTGGCTCGAAGTGACTTCCATGCGATGTCCCGGTGCAGAGAATGGGAAGAATGCGAAGAATCTCCCCCCACCCCACCGTACTCGTGCCACCCCAGTTACTCGCAGGCCGGGCGGTCCTCAGAAGTAGGCGGCGCCCGTCACTTCCGCGACCGCCGAGCCGGCTGTCGCATCGGCCAGCCAGGCACGGAACGCGGCCAGCTCCTCCTCCGGGACACTCAGCTCGATCGTCACCTGCGACCCGTAGCGGACCCCGTGCACCGCGCGCCCGGCCGCCCGCAGGTCGTTCTCCAGTTTCCCGGCGCGCTGGTGGTCGACTGCCACCGTCACCTGGGCGAGCTTGTGCCGCTCCACGGTCCCGAGCTCGTCCAGGGCAGCCGAGACGGCTCCGCCGTAGGCCCGGACCAGCCCTCCGGCGCCGAGCTGGATGCCGCCGTAGTAGCGCGTCACCACTGCCACGACATCGCGGACCTCGCGGCGGAGCAGTACCTGGAGCATCGGTGTGCCCGCCGTGCCGCCGGGCTCGCCGTCGTCGCCGGCCTTGTGGACGCGGCCGTCGGCGCCGATCACGTAGGCGAAGCAGTTGTGAGTCGCGCCCGGGTGCTGCCTGCGGATCCGCTGGATGAATTCCCGGGCCGCCTGCTCGCTGCCGGCTGGGGCGAGAGTGCAGAGAAAGCGTGAGCGCTTGATCTCGCTCTCGTGCGTTCCCTCGCGCCCGACCGTCACATACCGTTCCGCCATCCGGCCAGCCTATGCCGGGCGGGGCGGGGGAATGGACCCGGCCGCCGCCCGGTTGAGCCGGAGCGAACCGGCCCACTTTGAACCGGCCCATCCACCAGAAGGAGTCACGACGTGTACGGCGACGCGGCGACGGTACGGAAGATCCTGACGGAGTCCGGGGACACCTGGGCGGTCGTCGGGCTGTCGAACAACCAGGCGCGGGCGGCCTACGGGGTCGCGGCGGTGTTGCAGCGGTTCGGGAAGCGGGTGGTACCGGTGCATCCGAAGGCGGAAACGGTGCACGGCGAGCAGGGGTACAAATCGCTGGCGGAGATTCCGTTTCCCGTGGACGTGGTGGATGTGTTCGTCAATTCGGACCTGGCCGGGGCGGTCGCGGACGAGGCGGTGGCGGCCGGGGCGAAGGCGGTGTGGTTCCAGCTCGGCGTGATCGACACGGCGGCGTACGAGCGCGCCCGGGCGGCCGGTGCGGACATGGTCATGGACCGCTGCCCGGCGATCGAAATTCCCCGGCTTGGCTGAGCCGCAGGCCGGGCAGGCGGCACGGGACCGCAAGTCCCCTCACCCGCCGCCCGGTTCGGCGATCAGTGCCGTGCCGACGCGGCGGAAGCCCAGCCGGGCGTAGATACGGGCCACGTCCCCGTCCCCGGCCGACAGGAAGACCGTCCGTACGCCCTGTGACCGGGCATCGGCGACGAGTGCGGCGGTGACCTCCAGAGCGAGGCCGCGGCGCCGGGCGGCGGGGAGGGTGCCGACGGCGACGATCTCGCAGGTGTCGCCCACCGGGTTGTGCTGGCCGGCGCACAGGGCCGTGGTGCCGTCGACGGCCGCCGCGAAGACGGTCAGGCCGAAGCTGATTCGGGCGGTGGCACGCTCCAGCGCGGCGCTGTTCGCATGGACCGGCACCGCCGCGGCCAGTTCGGCCGGGCCCGCGGTGCCGATGCGGGTGCCGGGGCTGGCGAAGGCGAGGTGGGGAAGGGCGAGCGCGGTGGGCAGCGCGGGATCGTCGGCGCCGAGGATCCGCACCGACAAGCCGTCCGGCCGTGGACCTGGGTCCTGGGTGGGCGCTTGCGGATCGAGGACCATCAGCGGGTGCTCATGGACCACCAACCCCGTTTTCTCGACGGCGGTGCGGAGCGCGGGCGCGCTCTCGGCGACCCATTCGAAGCACTCCGGGACTCCCAGTTCGCGCTGCCGGTAGCGGACCCGCTGCACATCGGCGGCGGTCACCGGGCCGGGACGGTCCAGGGCGGGCCGGGCGTAGAAGGGCCAGCCTTCGCCCTGGCGTACGAACAAGGTGAGCGGACCGTGCTCCTCGACCCGGGCGCCCAGCCGCGGCACGGCGTCGTAGTACTCCTCCAGGCGTCGCAGCGGCGATGTCATACGGGCAGCCCCAAACCCTCGATGACGACCGCGCCCGGCAGGGCGGCCAGCGCCTTGCCCGGCACGATCAGCTTGCCGCGGCGGCGGCCGCTGCCGATGACGAGGTGCGGGGCGTCCGCGACGGCCGCGTCGATGAGCAGGGGCCAGCCCGGGGGCAGGCCGATCGGGGTGATGCCGCCGTATTCCATACCGGTCTCCCCGACCGCGGTGTCCATGGGGGCGAACGACGCCTTGCGGGCGCCGAGCCTGCGCCGTACCGCTCCATTGACGTCGACACGGGTGGTGGACAGCACCACGCATGCGGCGAGGGTGACGTCCTGGCCGCGTCTCCCGGCCACGACGACGCAGTTCGCGGACTTGTCGAGCAGGTCACGGCCGTACGTCTCGGCGAAGACCGCGGTGTCGGCCCGCTCGGGGTCGGTGTCCACGTACAGAACCTCGGGCGTGAGGGCGGCGACGACGGGCGGCGGGAGGAGGCCGGAGCGGTCGGTGGCGGGATGGGCTTCGTCGAAGTCGCCGATGGGTGCGCGCATACGCAGGACGCTAACAAACAGGGCGTCAGCGTGGTGGCGGGATGGCGACGTCGGGGCTGGACAGCTCGGTCACCGGCACCGGCGACAGGGTGCGAAGCGGAGGGTGCCAGCCGGATTCCGGGTCCCAGCGGCGTACGATCCGGGCCGGAGCGCCGGCGACCACCACATGGTCCGGGACCTCGCCGCGTACCACGGCGCCGGCCGCCACGACGACGTTGCGCCCCAGGCTCGCGCCGGGCAGTATCACCGCGCCCGCGCCGAGCCAGCTGCCGGAGCCTATCTCGACCGGGGCGGAGCGCGGCCACTGTCTGCCGATGGGCTGGTCGGGGTCCTCGTAGGAGTGGTTGTCGCTGGTGACGTAGACATACGGGCCGCAGAAGACATCATCGCCGAAGACCACGGGCTGCGAGGCCACCACATGGCTGCCCCGGCCGAGCACCACGCCGTTCCCGAGCCGGAGTACCGGATCAGGCCCGAGGTCGAGGCCGGGCCACATGCCGACGGTGAGGGTCACCTGCTCACCGATGACGCAGTGGTCGCCGAGGTGTATCCAGGGCTCACCGAAGACGGTGCCCTGCGGGAAGGCCAGCCGGGTGCCAGGGCCTATCCGGCCGAAGCGGAGCAACCCGGGGCGCTCCGCGGTGATCGCGCCGGCCTCCTGCAGACGGCGCCAGCCGAGATGCAGCAGGCGGGACGCGGTGCGGCGGCGCCAGGCCGCCCAGGAGGAGAACAGGTTCTCGTTCTTCGGCACCCGCTCACCGTACAACCCTCCTACTGTCGCACTTGCGTGCGACCCGGCGACCTGACTCAGCGGTCGTCACTCACAGACAAGTCCCGGTGCTGAATCGCCAGGTCCACATACACCGCAGCATTCAACTTGATGCCCTCCCGCTCCTCATCGGTCAAGCTCCGCTTGACCTTTGCCGGCACCCCGGCCACCAGCGAACCTGGCGGCACCTGCATTCCCTGCGGAACCAACGACTGGGCAGCGACCAATGAGCCTGTGCTGATGCGCGCACCATTCAAAACCGTGGCACCCATGCCGATCAGGACATCGTCCTCGACCGTGCAGCCGTGCAGGACCGCATTGTGCCCGACGGAGACTCGCTCGCCGATCGTGACCGGAAAGCCGGGATCCACATGCACGGTGCAGTTGTCCTGGATGTTGCTCTCTGCGCCCAGGACGATCTGGCCACCGTCGGCCCGCAGCACAGCCTGGTACCAGACACTCGATCCCGCGGCCATGACGACGTCGCCGATCACGACGGACGTGGGGGCCGTGAACGCCTCCGCTGCGACCGTCGGCTCCTTCCCGCCCACTGCGCAAATCAATGCCCGTCGTGCCATCTCCAACTCCTTGCCTCTGCTGTGTGTGTAGGCCCCCGGCGGCTGGGCAGGCGGCATCCGGTCTAGGCGACTTTGTCCTCGGCCCCGGCTTCGGCCCCGAGATCGTCCTGGATCGCCGGGCCGGCTTGTTTCCGCCGTACGATCAGCGTGGACGCGAGGCCGACCAGCAGCGCCGCCACCAGGCCGAGCCAGGAGAAGCGCTTGAGCCATGCGTCGGCGACCACGCCAACGTAATAGACGACAGCGGTGGTGCCGCCCGCCCAGATGACGCCGCCCATGAGATTGGCGGTGAGGAACTTCCAGTACCGCATTCTGAGGACACCGGCCAGCGGCCCGGCGAAGATCCGCAGCAGGGCGATGAAGCGCCCGAAGAAGACCGCCCACATCCCCCACCGCTCGAAGGATCGCTCGGCGGAGGCGATATGAGCGGACGAGAAGTGTTTGGGGAATCTACGGCCCAGCTTCTCCAGCAGGGGCTTGCCGCCCCTGCGTCCGATGACGTAGCCGATGGAGTCGCCCATGACGGCCCCGGCGGAGGCGCAGGCGCCGACGATCCAGGGATTGACGTGCCCCTGCGAGGACAGCAGCGCCGCGCTGACCAGGACGATCTCACCGGGCAGCGGGATGCCCAGACTCTCGACCGCGATGACCAGCCCCACCAAGAGGTAGATGCTGATCGGCGGGATGGTCCCGAGCCATTCCTGGACGTCCAAGGCCGCTCCCTCCCCTGAGATGATTGGGGACGAGCGTATCCGACGCGCCGGACCGCCTCGGTCCTCCTGCCGGTGCGGCCATGGAGGGGCCCGCGTCAGCTGTTCGGGCGGAGGGTCCAGACAACCGTCATCTCGCCGGTGACCGCCTCATCGTCCCGCTGGATGGCGATGGCGACCGGGAACTCGGGACGCAGGCCGGCGTCGAGTTCGGCGACGACATCGGCGACCGGACGGCCCAGGGTCGCGGTGGCGGTGACGGGGCCCTTGGCGAGCTTCTTGTAGCCGATCTCGGCCCGTACGGCCAGGGGCACCGCACGCGTGAGATGGTCACCGAACGCGGCGAGGACGATGGCGCCGCTCGCGGACTCGGCCAGGGTGAACATGGCCCCGGCGTGCGGGCCGCCGAGGTGGTTGTGGAAGGCGGCCTGGTCGGGCAGCCGGACGACGGCGCGCTCCGGCGTGGTCTCCAGGAACTCGAGGTTCAAGGTACGCGCCATGGGGACCGTGGCGGCGAGCATCTCGCCGATCGACATCTGGGCAGGAGTCATGAACGGCATGTTACTCACGAGTAGGGGAGATCGGCCACCCCCGGTCGGTGTGAACCCCGCCTGACGCGAGATCAGCCGATACGGCGCTGTCCGACAGCTGGCTGTCCGAAATGGAGTGGCAGCGGAACGTCATCGCGGCGATAGTCCCCGGGTGACTTCCTTGTCCGTGTTCCGGCTGCCCTCGTGGGCGTCGCGCAATTTCCGTCTGCTGACCGCCGCCACGGTCGTGACGAACCTCGGCAATTCCGGGGCCATGATCGCGGCCGCGTTCGCAGTGCTGGAGTCCGGCGGCAGCGGCACGGATGTGGGCCTGGTCGCCGCCGCGCGCACCGCACCGCTGGTGGTGTTCCTCCTGATCGGCGGGGCGATCGCGGACCGGATCCCGCGCAACCGGGTCATGGTCGCCGCCAATGTTCTCAACGCCGCCGCGCAGGCGGTCTTCGCCGCCCTCGTCATCTCCGGCAGCCCTGCCCTGTGGCAGATGGCGGCGCTGTCAGCCGTGGGCGGCACGGCGTCCGCCTTCTTCGGCCCCGCCTCCGAGGGCATGCTGCTGGCGACGGTGGAGCGGGAGCACGCGGGGCAGGCCTTCACCGTGTACCGGGTGGGCATGAACGGCGCGATCATCGGAGGCGCCGCGCTGGGCGGCGCCCTGGTCGCGGCGATCGGCCCCGGCTGGGTGCTGGCCGTGGACGCGGCCGGGTTCGCGGTCGCCGCGCTGCTGCGGGCCTTCCTGCGGGCCGGCGACATCCCCCGGGAGGATTCCGGCCATGGCATGCTGCGGGAACTGCGCGAGGGCTGGCGGGAGTTCGTCTCCAGGCGGTGGCTGTGGAGCATAGTGGCGCAGTTCTCGGTGGTCAACGCGATGTTCACCGCTGTCGAGGCGGTCTACGGCCCGCTGATCGCTGATGAGCATCTGGGCGGCGCCGGGCCGTGGGGCGTGGCAGCCGCGGCCTTCGGCGTGGGCACTGTGCTCGGCGGCCTTCTGATGCTGCGTTGGAAGCCGCGCAGGATCCTGCTCGCGGGCACGCTCGGCGTTTTTCCCTTCGCCCTCCCGCCGATCGCACTTGCCCTGCTCCTGCCGACGCCGGTGCTCACCGGGGCGATGTTCGTCAGCGGTCTGTCGATCGAGGTGTTCGGCGTGGCCTGGATGATCGCGCTGCACCAGGAGATCCCCGAGGACAAGCTGTCCCGGGTCGCCGCGTACGACATCCTCGGCTCGGTCTCGTTGACCCCCCTCGCCGCGGCCGCCGCCGGTCCCACCGCCGGCGCCATCGGCATGTCCGGCGCGCTCTGGGGCTGCGCCGCCCTTACGGTGCTGCTGACCGGCGCCGTACTCCTCGCCCCGGAGGTCCGCCGGCTGACCCGGGCCGAGTCGCGTCCGGAACCGGGACCGGGCCCGGATCCGCTGCCCGCCGCTCAGCCGACGCTGAAGGCGCCCTCCGGAGGCTCGGGCGAGGGCACCGCGTCACTGTCGTAGACCGGCCGGGCCCCGGCCGCGAACCGCGTCAGCGCCGTACCGTGCACGACACGCGCGGGAAATGCGTCGGCCGCCGCCTTGCGGGCGAGTACGTCCAGCGGCAGCCCGGCACGGCTCGCGACCAGCACGGCATTACCGAAGCGGCGGCCTCGCAACACGCCCGGCTCAGCCATCAGGCACACCTCTGCGAAGACCCCCCGCACCGTGGCGATCTGGGAACGGAGGAAGGCGAACGGGGCCGAGTCGGCGAGGTTCGCCAAATACAGTCCGTCCGGCCGCAGCACGCGGGCGGCCTGCGTCAGGAACTCCTGCGAGGTGAGGTGCGCGGGCACCCGGGAACCGCCGAACACGTCCGCGACCACCACATCCGCCGAACCGCTCGGTGCCCGCTCCAGCCAGGCCCGTGCGTCCTCGGTGTGTACGACGATCCGGACAGCCCCGTCCAACGGGAGATGCTCAGCGACCAGCGCCGCCAGCTCCCGGTCGGCCTCCACGACCCCCTGCCGGGAACCGGGGCGGCTCACAGCGAGGTAGCGCGGCAGGCTCAGCGCACCGCCGCCCAGGTGCAGTACATCGAGCGGCACGCCCGGCGGCGCGGCGGCGTCGAGCGCATGCGCCAGACGGCGCACGTACTCGAACTCCAGGTAGGCCGGATCGTCAAGGTCCACGTACGACTGCGGGGCTCCGTCGACGGTGAGCAGCCAGGCACGCGGCCGGTCGATGTCGGGCAGCAGCCTGGCCGTACCGAAGTCCACGGCACGCGTCACCGGTATTGCTTCCACCTGCCCATTCTCGCAGGGCCCCCGGCCCGGCCGGACCGGCGTCCTCGCCCAGGTCCTGTCCGGGGATTCGCCGGGCTGTAGGCGGACCGACAGGGTCCTCGGCTACTCTCCTGAGGATGCTCGACACTCCCCCCGCCCGCGCCACTCGTGCGTTGCTGTCGCCCTGGGCCCGCTTCGCCCTGCTGGTCGCGCTGCTCGCCGGCGGCGCGGCGTCGGTACTCGTCTGGGAGCCGCAGCGGCTGCTGGCGAACGGCTGGCCGGCGACACAGCTTTCGGGTGCCGCGGCCGTGGTGCTCTTCGGGCTGGCGTACGGAGTGTGCGCCACCGCCTTCGTGCCGAGGCCGTTGCTCAATGTGGCGGCGGGCGCTCTGTTGGCCGCGCAGGCCGGACTGGCGGCCGCGCTGGCCGGCACGGTGCTGGGCGCGGGGCTCTCCTTCGTACTGGGCCGGGTGCTGGGGCGGGACGCGCTGCGGCCGCTGCTGCGCGGCCGGTTGCTGCTCTCGCTGGACGGCCAGTTGAGCCGGCACGGCTTCCGCAGCATGCTCGCGATGCGGCTCTTCCCGGGTGTGCCCTTCGCCGCCGCGAATTACGGTGCCGCGGTGTCCCGGATGGGCCTGGCGCCCTTTCTGCTGGCCACGGCGCTGGGTTCGGTGCCGAACACCGCCGCTTACGTCCTCGCGGGCAGCCACGCCGCGAGTCCGGGGTCGCCGGTGTTCCTGTTGGCCATGGGGTTCATCGCGGTGACGGGGGTGTTGGCGGCCGGAATCGGTTGGCGGGCCCGGGGCCGCCGCGCGCGACAGAGCGCAGCCGCCCCTGTGCGGGCGTAGGGGGGTAGGGGCGCAGGAACACAGCCACGGCCGGGAGCGCGCAGCCCCCGGCCGTGGCCAAAAGCGCCGGTCAGACTCCGGGGACCGGCCGCATGGCCGGCCGTGCGGCGGGCAGGCCCAGCAGCGACCCGGCGGTCGCCGAGGCCGGCGGCTGCTGCTTCGGCACGGCGGCGTAGCCGCCGGCCAGGCCGCTCAGCGGGAGCCGTGCCCAGGACCGGGCCAGGTCGATGGTGACCTTCGGAGTGGTGTCGGCGGGGTCGATCAGCCCGGCGTCGGTGCCGGCGACGATGAGGGCGAGCCGGTGGCCCGCCTGGATCACATGATCGGTGGCGGCCAGCTCGAAAGTGATCCGGTAGGCCTTGCCGGGGGTCAGCGCCTTGCCCTGGCCGAGGTCGGCCCAGCCGCGGCTGACCACCTGGTAGTCCACGTTCTCGGTGTCGGCGGCGGTGTCGAGGAAGCAGGCACTGTCGTAGGCCGTGCTGTCTCCGTAGCAGGAGCGGGTGGTGAGGGTGGTGATGCCTTCCTCGTTACCGAGGTAGTTGCGGATGGTCTGCGGGCCGAGGTCGGCCAGGACCGCCGACACATGGGCGCTGGTCGTCGACGAGGAGGCGGTGAGGGTGACGGAGCTGCTGCCGGAGAGCCGCAGGTCCTTGGTGAGGGTGCCGGTGCTGAACGCGGTCTTGGCAGGCGTGGAGGTGTCCGCGGCGGCGGCCCAGTCCTCCTCCCACAGTGCCGGGTCGTCGGTGAAGGACTCGGTGCTGCCAGGTGTGGCCGGGGCGGGACCCAGGGTGCCGACGCCCGGCGTGGCGCCTGAGGACAGGCTCAGTGTGGTGTCCGCGGTGCCGGCCGGGGGCCAGGTCCGGTCGGTCGTCCAGTGGTCGGGGCTGCGCTCGATGTCGGCGGCCGGTTCGTGGTCGATGCCGTTGGGCACGCCGAGCAGGTAGTGGTCGAACCAGCGGTGGAGCGTGTCCACCCACTGCGTACGCCGGTAGTCGAACGGGTCGACGTGGCCCGTCTGCGACAGCCACACCTTCCGTTCGACGCCGTTTCTGGCGAGCGCGTCCCACCACTGTCCGAAGTGCTTGGTCCGGACGTTGAGGTCCTGCATGCCGTGGACGGCGAAGACACTCGCGCGGACCTTTCCGGCGTCCTTCACGTAGTCACGCTCGGACCAGAAGCTGGTCCAGGCGCCGCTGCGCGGAGCACCGTCGACGATCTTCTGCTGGACGGCGGCGCAGCGGGTGCGGGCGCCGGCGCTCTCGACGTAGCCGGAGAGCCAGTCGGGGCCGGAGTCGTAGAGCGCGGCACCCTGGGAGAAGTAGTAGTCGTACCAGGAGCTGATTCCGCCGATCGGCACGATGGTCTTCAGGCCCTTGACCCCGGTGGCCGCGACGCCGTTGGCGATGGTGGCGTCGTAGCTCTTGCCGATCATCCCGACCGAGCCGGTGGCCCAGGTGGCCTTGACCGCTGTGGCTCCGGTACGGGTGCGGTAGCCCTTGGCCCTGCCGTTCAGCCAGTCGACGACGGCCTTCGCGGACTGGATGTCGGAACGGCCTCCGACGTCCACGCAGCCGTCGGAACGGTCGGTGCCGGCCAGGTCGACGAGGACGGACGCGTAGCCGCGCGGCACGAAGTAGTTGTCGTAGAAGAGCGGAGCCTGAAGGATGTTGCCGCTTGCGTCGTAGGTCTTCGTCTGGCTCTCGTTGCCGCGGCCGCAGCAGGAGTAGTAGGGGCTGGCGTCCATGATCACGGGAACTCTGCGGCCGGCCTCGGCGGGCTCGCTGGGGCGCACGATGTCGACGGCCACCCGGTCGGTCCTCCCGTCCCCGTCCCCGTCGAGCCCGGTGTCGACCCACACCGCTTCGCGGATCGCGTCGGCGTAGGAGTAGTCGGGTTGGCTGAGTTCTTGCCGTACGGTTCCGCTGCCACGCGCGGTGGCGTGGGCGGCGGTCGGCGCGGTCAGCAGGACGAGCAGGGCGGTGACCACGACCGCTACGACGGATTTCCAGTGGATGCGGGCATCCCGCGCGTGAGAGAGCACGGGCGGACGGTAGCGGTTGGCCGCGCCATGCCAACAGGGGGTTACCGGACAAGATGCGGAACCGGTGGGCCCGTTGTGCCGCGTGAGTCCGGCGGGCCCGGGGTCCGGTGCGGTGCCGGACCCCGGGCCCGCAGTCACGGAACGGACCGTTCCGCTAATTGCAGTAGCCCGCTGGCGCCAGGTTCTTCACATAGCGCGCGGCCACCCAGCCCGGCTTGGGGCCGCCGAGCGGATACCACAGGTCGTTGCCGTCCACCTTCTGCCCGTGCGTCTTGCAGTACAGCGGGACGACCGTGCCGGGAGCGAAACCGCCCAGGAACGTGGATTTGGACGTCGGTTCGGACCGGATGCTCAGGGTGACGCGGGACACGACCTTGCCCTGGGGCAGTTCGGCTGCGGCAGCCGCCGGAGCGGCGGCCAGCGCCCCCGCCCCGGCCAGGACGGCGACAGCCCCCGTGGCGGCCACCCGGTGCCCGATGTACGACAAAATGTTCATACTGCTCCCCGTATGGTGCTTTGTGTCACGTACGTCGTATATGACACTTCAGGGCCGCCAATGGTTGCACACGACTCCAGCGGCTGCCCTCAGCCGCTGCCTTGAGCGCCTGTCAGCGGCCGCCCAGGTCCCTGCCAAGGCCCGCCCTGCGCAGCGCGTCGGCCATGGCTCCGCCTGCCGGGGCCGGGGCGCCGCCGCCACGGGACTGACGGGGCGGAGTGCCCCGGCGGTCGCCGCCACCGCGCGGACCGCGCTGCTCCGTACGCTCCTTGCCGTCCGCACCGTCCCTGGCGTCCTTGCTGCCTTTTGGAGCCGCTTCGTCGTCCAGCCGCAGCGTCAGGGAGATCCGCTTGCGCGGGATGTCCACGTCGAGGACCTTGACGCGGACGATGTCGCCTGGCTTGACCACATCACGCGGGTCGCTGACGAAGGTTTTGGACATCGCCGAGACATGCACCAGACCGTCCTGGTGGACGCCGACATCGACGAAGGCGCCGAAAGCGGCGACGTTGGTGACGACACCTTCCAGCACCATGCCCGGCTGGAGGTCCTTCAGCTGCTCGACGCCCTCCTTGAAGGTGGCTGTCTGGAAGGCCGGCCGCGGGTCACGCCCCGGCTTCTCCAGCTCGGTGAGGATGTCGGTGACGGTCGGCAGTCCGAAGGTGTCGTCGACGAACTCCTGCGGCTTCAGGCTGCGCAGCACCTGGCCGTTGCCGAGCAGCGCCTTGACGTCGGTGCGCGCCGCGGCGCTGATCCGCCGGACCACCGGGTATGCCTCGGGGTGCACGCTGGAGGCGTCCAGCGGGTCGTCGCCGTCGGGGATGCGGAGGAAGCCGGCGCACTGCTCGTAGGCCTTGGGTCCGAGCCGGGCGACGTCCTTGATGGCTTTGCGGGTCCGGAAGGGGCCATTGGTGTCTCGGTGGGCCACGATGTTGGTGGCCAGGCCCTCCGTGATGCCGGAGACGCGGCGCAGCAGGGGCGCGGAGGCGGTGTTGACATCGACGCCGACGCCGTTCACGCAGTCCTCGACGACGGCGTCGAGGGAGCGGGAGAGCTTCAGCTCGGACAGGTCGTGCTGGTACTGGCCGACGCCGATCGACTTCGGGTCGATCTTGACGAGTTCGGCCAGCGGGTCCTGGAGGCGGCGGGCGATGGAGACGGCGCCGCGCAGCGAGACGTCCAGCTCGGGGAGTTCGGCGGAGGCGTAGGCGGAGGCGGAGTAGACCGAGGCGCCTGCTTCGGAGACGACGGCCTTGGTGAGCTTCAGGTCGGGGTGGAGCCTGATGAGGTCGGCGGCGAGCTTGTCGGTCTCGCGGGAGGCGGTGCCATTGCCGATGGCGATCAGGTCGACATCGTGGGCCTTGGAGAGCCGGGCCAGGGTCGCGATGGACTCGTCCCACTTGTTGCGCGGCACATGGGGGTAGATCGTCTCGGTGGCGGTGACCTTGCCGGTGGCGTCGACGACGGCGACCTTCACGCCGGTACGGAAGCCGGGGTCGAGTCCCATGGTGGCGCGGGTGCCGGCCGGGGCGGCGAGCAGCAGGTCGCGGAGGTTGGAGGCGAAGACACGTACCGCCTCGTCCTCGGCCTCCTGGCGCAGCTGGACGCGCAGGTCGATGCCGAGGCGCACCAGGAAACGGGTGCGCCAGGCCCAACGGACGGTGTCGGCGAGCCATTTGTCACCGGGACGGCCGCGCTCGGTGACGCCGAAGCGGTGGGCGATCGCGCGCTCGAAGCTGGAGGGCCCGTCCACGGGCTCCTCCGGCTCCATGGTGAGGTCGAGGACGTCCTCCTTCTCGCCGCGCAGCATCGCCAGCACCCGGTGCGAGGGCAGCTTGGTGAAGGGCTCGGCGAAGTCGAAGTAGTCGGCGAACTTCGCGCCCGCCTCCTCCTTGCCCTCCCGTACCTTGGCGACGAGGCGCCCCTGCGACCACATGCGGCTGCGCAGCTCGCCGACGAGGTCGGCGTCCTCGGAGAACCGCTCGGTGAGGATCGCCCTGGCCCCCTCCAGGGCGGCGGCCGGGTCCTCCACGCCCTTGTCCGCGTCGACGTAGGAGGCCGCCTCCGTCTGCGGGTCCAGGCCGGGGTCGGCGAGGAGACGGTCGGCGAGCGGCTCCAGGCCGGCTTCGCGGGCGATCTGCGCCTTGGTGCGGCGCTTGGGTTTGAACGGCAGGTAGATGTCCTCCAGGCGCGCCTTGGACTCGGCGGCGAGGATCTGCGCCCGCAGCGCGTCGTCGAGCTTGCCCTGCGACTCGACGGACTCCAGGATCGCGGCCCGCCGCTCATCCAGCTCGCGCAGATAGCGCAGCCGCTCTTCCAGGGTGCGCAGCTGCGCGTCGTCGAGAGTGCCGGTGGCCTCCTTGCGGTACCGGGCGATGAAGGGCACGGTGGCCCCGCCGTCGAGCAGGTCGACGGCCGCCTGTACCTGCCCTTCCCGTACACCGAGCTCCTCGGCGATCCTGCGCTCAACGGACGTCGTCACGATGTACTGACCTGCTTTCTCGCTGGACTGTCCGGTGCATTATCGCCCAGCCTGGCCCAGCGGCGCCGCGCTCCTCGCCGACGGGGGCGGCTCAGTCCAGTTTCTTCTCGAACCAGTGGTCGGCGTACTCGCCATTGTTATAGGCGGGGATCTCGGCGTAGCCGTGCTTGGCGTACAGGCCGCGGGCCTCAACCAGGTCCCTTCGTGTGTCGAGCCGGATCACCGACACTCCGAGAACATCGCGGGCGGCCAGTTCGGCCGCTGCCAGCAGCTGCCCTCCACCGCCGGTGCCGCGCGCGCCGGGGCGTATGTAGACGCGGGTCAGCTCGGCGGTTCGCGTGTCGAGGACGCGCAGGCCCGCACAGCCCGCGGAGCGGCCGTCGTACCACCCCACGAGGAAATGCCCGGTGGGCGCGGTGAGATCGTCGCTGGTGAATTCCTCCACTATCGCGTCCAGTTCGGCGGTGGTGACGGGGCGTCCGTAGTAGCGGCCGGCGATGTCGTCGTAGTACTGCCTGATCAGGGCGGCCGACTCCGGGTGGCCGACGGGGAGGGGGGCGACCTCCCACCCTTTCGTTGCGTTCACACACGGCATCCTGGCAGGGACCTTGACTGCTCCGGGAGCCATTTTTCCGTCCCCTGCGTATCAGCAGGTATCGGGAATCGGGGGATTTTGACATGACAAACTATCTCGGGGTCACGACCGAGCAGACGACGAACGACATCATCGTCTTCGACCAGGACGCCGACTGGGCGACAGCCGGAGCGGTGAAATGGCGGTGGAGCGCACCCGGCGGTGCCGGGACGGTGTGGGACAACCTCTCGGACGTACGGATGCGCAGCACGCGGGCGTACGGGCCGGTGGTGCTGGTGGCCGCGTCGGGCGGCTGGGTGGGCATGCTGCGGCGGGACTCCAAGAAGGTGGTGTGGCATGCCGTCCCCGGCGGCAATCCGCACGCTGTCGAACGGATCGCCGGCGGGGTCATCGTCGTCGCGAGCAGCGCTTCCGGCGAGCTGCGGCTGTACGCGGACTCCACGCACACGGAGCCGTTCCGGACCATCGCCCTGGAAATGGCACACGGTGTGCTCTACGACCCGGCCCACAGCTGCCTGTGGGCGATCGGCCACCAGCACGCACGGGTGCGTCCACCAAGCTCACCGTGCACAGCCGCACCGCCTTCAAAGGCACTGGTCATGATGTCCAACCGGTGTACGGGGAACCGGACGGTCTGTGGTTCACCGACTCCTACGGCGTGTACCGGTTGGGCATCAAGGCGAACGAATACCACGAGGTGGACGGCACCAACGGCGTGAAGGCGTATGTCAGCCAGCCGTCCGGGATCCGGGTACGGGCCAAGGCCGACAACGCGGGACCCCGTGCCTGGGGCGGCCCGACGATCGACTTCTTCGACGCCGGGGGGAAGAAGGCGTTCTCCCTGACCCGCCCGGGGGCGGAGTTCTACAAGGCCCGGCTGTGGATCCCGTCCTTTCACTGATGCGTCATCACCTGCCTGTCACCCCCTGTCACCGGGGCAGGTCGAGAGCGGGGTTGCGGTCGAAGAACCCGGTGGGCTTGAGGGTGAAACCGCTGTGGTCCACGGGCATGACCGGCCAGTCCTCCAGCCGGGGCACGTGGGTGGGGCCGAAGGTGTGCCAGAGGGTGAGTTCGGTGTTCTCCAGCGACTCCCCCGCCGCCGTCCACTCGGGGATGCCCGCGCCACCGGCGTTCTGGTTGGGGTATTCACCGGCCGGATACCGCCGGTCGGGACGGTAGCGGGTCACCCAGAGGTGTTTGGTGCCGTAGGTGACGCGCTTGGCGACCGCCGAGTCGGGCTGCGCGAGCAGTACCGGGCCGGGCTGCGGGGTGAGGGTGTAGGCGACCGGCTGCCCCATCCGGTTGAGCGAGCCCGGGTTGGTGATCCGCCAGCGGCGGCCCGCCGCCGGGTCGGCCAGCCGTCCGCCGTCCGCGCTGTCGGTGATGGGGGTGGCCCTGGTGGTGAAGGAGTTGCCGTTGGGATTGTCCGGGCCGGTGGGGACGGGAACGATGTCGACTTCCTCGACCGTGTTGTCCGGGCCGTCGACGGCCATGTCGAGGCGTACCGAGAAGAGGTGCTGGTGGAAGGGAGCGAGCAGGCCGGGGGCGACCTCGGTCCCGTACGCCGAGCCTTCGCCCGGCAGGACGGCGGTGGTCTGGACCACGCCGGTTGACTTGGCCTCGAAGCCGACGGTGCCGTCCTGGTGGAAGTACCAGTAGAAACCATAGGTGTAGTGCCCGACGGTCGCGATGTAGGAGACGACCAGGCGGCGCGAGCGACGGCTCTCGGCAGCCATCTCGTTGAAGATGTCGGTGTGCTTCCAGAGCAGCCCGTGGTCCTCCTCGTGGATGCAGATGACGTTGAGGAGTGTCTCGGGGTTGCCCAGGTCGTCGGCGACCACGGCGTCGAGGTAGCTGATCTCGCCGAGGCAGTCGCAGCCCAGCCGTAGCGCGTTGGCGTTGCGGCCGAGCGAGTACTCCCCCGCGTCGAGGAAGGTTACCCAGTTGCGGGTCTCCTCGGTGTCGGCGTACGCCACCGCCATCTCGCCGAGGGACGCGCGGTGCAGCACCGGGCGCTCACGGTCGCCGTCACGGTGGGTGACGCGGTGCAGCACCAGCCCCTCACGGGCGTTGAAGTCGACCCGGAAGCTCCAGTTCTGCCAGCTGAGGAGGTTCCCGGCGAGGGCGAAGGAGGGGCCTTCGGGCTGGCTGATCTCCAGCGGGCGCAGATCGGTACGGACCGGACCGTTGAACTCGGTCTCGCAGCGGCCGCATTCGGCCGGGACCGGAACGACTCCGGTGTCGATGAGCCGGATGACCCGGCGTTCGATCACATCGACGTCGGCGACCAGGCCCGCCACCGGGTGCGCCCAGCAGCTGTCGTCGGCGCTGCAGCGCGTCCAGGTCAGTGCTCGCGCCAGCCGCGCGCCGGGCCGGTCGTCGAAGGTCAGGGCGCCCGCGCCCAGGGGGCCCGCGATGGCCAGCGTGGTGTCGGTGATGCCGCGCGCGGCCATCGCCTCGCGCCACCCCGGGTCGGCCTTGCAGACCGCGTTGACGATCTCGAACTCCTCGAAGGTCACCGGCGGCTGCCCCTCCACCGCCACATCGAGCTCGCGGAACGAGACGACAACGCCCGCGGTGACATCGACCAGGGCCTCCGCGCAGACCCCGGTCGCGGAGTCCAGGAGGGTGGCCCGCAGCCGCCGTGCCACCGGGTCGCCGTCGAGGTGGGCGGCGGCGACATGCCGGTCGGGCTCGTCCAGCAGCACCAGCGGGAACCGGGTCGACCCGGCGACCTTGCCTGCTTCCATGAGGATGCGGCGGGCCGCGCTGATCTCGTCGGCGGACAGCGGGTCGAGGGGGTGGGGGGCGGCGGCCGCGGATTCGGTGTGGCAGCGGGACGACATGAGGCAACTCTTCCGTACGTGCTGGAAAAGGGGAACGGCCCGCCGCCGCGCCGGGAGGCAGCGGCGGGCCGGGATCACGTGGCGGCGCTGTCCGGGGCGCCGGGCCCGCCGGACGCGCGGGCCTTGGAGATCTGGACGGCCTCGTTGCCCAGGCCGATCCGTGCGTGCCGCTGGGGGTTGACCGAGCGCAGCACCAGACCGTAGGCCAAACCGCCGACGGCCGCGGCGCCGACGATGCCCGGCAGGATCCAGGTCAGCGGGGAGCCGGCTTCGGAGCCGAGCAGGACATCGAAGTCCCTGACGGTGTAGACGATAATCACCGCAAGGCCCGCACAGGCGACAGCCGAGGCGGCGATCCTCCAGGCCTGGGCACGCGCCGCGCCGCGCCGGACGAAGAAGACGATGACGGCGATCGAGGTGGTCGCCAGAAGCACCATGATGCCGAGCGCGCCGATGTTGCCCGACCAGACGAACAGCCGCAGCACCGGCGCCGTCGGGTCGCCGGCCGGCTTGCCGTCGGTGATCGCGAACACCGCGACCGCGGCCAACGAGATCACGGTCTGGAGCAGCGATCCGAACGCGGGGGCACCGGTGATCCGGTTGGTGCGGCCGAACGCGGAGGGCAGCAGGCCCTCACGGCCCATGGCGAACGCGTAGCGGGCGACAACGTTGTGGAAGCTGAGCAGGCAGGCGAACATGCCGGTCACGAAGAAGAGGTGCAGCACATCGGTGAAGCCAGTGCCCAGCCGGTCCTGGGCGAGTGTGAAGAGCAGGTTGGACCCCTGTTTCGCGGACTCCCCCACGATGTGGGACGGCCCGGTGGCGACAGTCAGCACCCACGAGCCCAACGCGTAGAACAACGAGATGAAACCGATGGCGAGGAAGGTCACCCGGGCCACCAGGATCTGCGGGCGGCTGGTCTCCTCGGCGTACACCGGGGACTGCTCAAAGCCCACGAACCCGGCGAGGCAGAGGGCCAGCGCACTGCCGAGCCCGGCGCCGCTCAGCGTACCGGGGTTGAAGGCGTGCAGGGACAGGCCCTCCTTCGACGGGTCGAGGATGCCGGAGATGTCGAAGATGACGACCATGGTGATCTCGATGACCAGCAGTACGCCGAGCACCTTGGCGTTGAGGTCGATCTTCAGCCAGCCGAGCAGCCCGATGAGCACGACCCCGCCGAGCGCGGGGATCCACCAGGCGACGGTCACATTGGCGTGTTCCGAGAGCTGGCTGGAGATCTCGAATCCGAAGAGGCCGTACACGCCGTACTGCAGGGGGGCGTAGGCGACCAGCGCCACGATGGATGCCCCGGTTCCGGCGGTGCCGCCGAGGCCACGGGCGATGTAGGCGTAGAAGGCACCCGCGTTGTGGACGTGACGGCTCATCTCCGCGTAGCCCACGCTGAACAGCGCCAGGACCACACCGAGCAGCACGAACACCAGCGGCTGCCCGACGATGCCCATGACGCCGTATCCGTTCGGCATGACACCGGCGACCACCATGAGGGGGGCGCTGGCGGCGATCACCGAGAACAGCAGGCTCGGCGTGCCCATCCGGTCCGCGCGCAGCGCCCGTTCCTCGCCTTTGAATGTGCTGATCCCGGTCGTACTACCCGTCAGCATGACTGGTCGGTCCTTCCGTTGGGGGCGATGAGAGTCGTGCGGGTCTTGAGCGTCGTGCGGGGTCCTAAGACGAACCGAGACCGAGCACAGAGCCGCGCGCGGCACGGAAGGCCTTTCCCGGGTTGAGGTCGGGGTACGCCCAGGGAGCCCGGGTGACGTACGGTCCGATCCGGTTGATCAGGGCGGCGGCCTCGGCCGTGTGCCCCTGGAAGAAGTGGGCGTGGGCCAGGAAGTTGAGGTCGACGTAGAGCCGTGGGTGGTCCCGACCGTCCCATTCGAGCCACCAGTCGAAAGCGCTCTTGAGACTCTGCCGGGCCCGCCAGGTCGTCCAGTGGCCCGACTCCGCCGGGTCGCCGGGCTTCGACCCGGCCTCGGCGAGCACCCGGTAGCGCTCGGTGTGCGCCACAACGGGCAGCACGGCGAGCGGTGAGCCGTCGGGGGCGTCTCCCGCCGCCCACTCCGCGAACTCGTAGACCTCGTGGAAGAGGGCGTCGCCGTCGCACAGTCGACGTTCCGCCAGGCAGGCCGTCATGAGGTGGTGGGCGTGGTGGTGGGTGCGATGGCGGCCCCGTACCTGGTCGAAGGCGCGTGACTGCTCGTCGTCGGTGCCGGTGTGGCGGGCGAGGATCAGAAGGCTCAGCCAGGGCGTGGGGTCGGCGGGCGCCAGCCGGGCGGCGGCGTGGCAGGCCGTGCGGGCGGCATCCGGGTCCGCCTTGCCGTTGGTGGCACGTAAGACGGTGGCGCAGGCAAGCAGCGCCGCTGCGTCAGCGCTGTCGGGCTCCGCGATCTGCCAGTCCTCCGCCCAGACGGCGGAGGACGGATTTTCGGCCAGGACGACGAGGCGGTGTCCTCGGCGGTCCCAGGTGTCACCGGTCGCGACGAGCAGCTCGCGGGCGGCGCCCCAGCGGCCCTGGGTGAGGGCGGCGCGGGCGGCGACGAGCGCGTCGTCGTCGAAAGCGGGGTCGAAGCGGAACTCATCCCGGGAACGGCCGAAACCGAGAGGGGGTGGAGGGGGCATCATTCTCGGGCTGCCTCCACGGCGCACACGTCACTTCCGGCCCGGTTCAGGGCATTCAACTGCGGTTGAGGGGGGTAAATCACCGGAGTCCGCGTGCAAGCCGTCTGCGATGTCAGGTGATCACGCATAGCCAACCGGTAGTAACCGCCCTGCTACAAGATAGGATTTGTTGTCTCGCAGTAGTCTCGTACACGCGTCCGCATCCCGGGGAACGGATCGGACAAGACCCGCACGATCGCCTGCGCAGGAGCCTCCGGGACTGGTATTCGAATCCTGCGTCTGTAACTCGTCGGGCCGCAGAGAGGAAGCGCACCATGACGCGGGAGACCGCGCAGGCTTCCACCCATCCGCTCGCCTACGTCAGGAGGAGCCGGGGCTGGAGCTACCAGGACATCGCCCGGGTGATCGCGGACAACGCCCGTGCCCTGGGTGTCCCGATGGCGGCACGACGGGAAAAGATCTGGCGGTGGGAGCACTGGGGCGTGGTGCCCGAACGGGACAGCCAGCGCGCCTTGGCCCGCGCCCTCGGCGTGCCGGGGGAGGAAATCGACACGCGGCCCTGGCCGCAGTGGCTGCCGGCGCAGGACGGGATGCCGTCCGGGCTGCCCTGGACCAGGGCGGGCAGCCTGTCCGCCCTGGCCTCCCTGCTCGACCACGGCCCCCGCGGCGACCACGACGACCCGGCCGGCCGCCCCGTCGCGGTCGGTCCGGCGCTGCACGAGGCTGTCGCCGACTGGACGGCCGCGGTGGCCCGGGGAGCCGCCCTGGACGCGGACGCGGATACGAACTCCGGTACGGACACCGGTACGGACACCGGCGCCGGAGAGCCGACGGTCCGGCCGCACCCCGGCGTCGTCGACGAACAGACCCTGTCCTGGCTGGAGTCCGGTCTCCTGGGACTGCGCCGGCTCGACGACCGGCTCGGCGGCGCCGCCGTACAGCACCGGGTCGAAGCGGATCTCGGACTCGCCCTCGGTCTGCTCCGCCACGGGCCCTACGCTCGTACGCTCGAGACCCGGCTCTTGCGGACCGCCGCCGGCCTCGCCCAGCTCGGCGGGTGGGCGGCCACCGACGCCGGACGACCCTACACGGCCCAGCGGCACTTCCTCACCGGCCTGCGGCTGGCCGACAACGCCCAGGACCTGCCGCTCGCCGCCAGTATCTGGGCCGGGCTCAGCCTCCAGGCCGTCCTTGCCGGGCGGCCGAAGGACGGCCTGGCCGCCGTGGACGCCGCCGGATCGGTGGCCGCCGCAGCCACCCGGCGTACCCGAGCGATGCTGGCCACCCGCCGGGCGCGCGCCCATGCCGGGCTCGGCGACGAGATGGCGTGCCGTAGCGCGCTGGACGAGGCCGCGCAGTTGCTGGACGCAGCAGGCACCGACGACGACCCCTTGTGGCTCTACTGGTTCGACGACGCGGAACTGGCCGCCCAGACCGGCACCGCCCTGCTCGACCTCGGGCTCGCCCATGAGGGCCGCCCCGAGTTGGAGCGGGCGCTCAAGCTGCAGAACCGGGCGTATCTCCGGGACCGCGCCATCTACTCGGCACGGGCTGCGAGCGCCCGGTTCCGGACCGGCGACCCCGACGGCGGCCACGAACTGGGCCAGGAGGCGCTGCGGCTCGCCCAGTATTGCGGCTCCCCCCGGCTGACGGCGGCCCTCAACGCACTCCGCCCGGCCGAGGACGGCTAGGCCCTGTCCGGATGTCCGCCCGTCGAGGGGTGGCGTCCGATTCGTGCGACGCGGTGAGCGTGCGTGCCCGGCCTCACAACGGGGAACACGGGCGAACGCGGCGGCGGACGTCAGGAAGGACCGCCGGAATTGAAGGTGCCGCTGACATCGCGGGCC
The DNA here is from genome assembly GCF_005047355.1 of Actinacidiphila oryziradicis. GTDB lineage: Bacteria > Actinomycetota > Actinomycetes > Streptomycetales > Streptomycetaceae > Actinacidiphila > Actinacidiphila oryziradicis. Next base: position 14,890 of record NZ_SUMC01000042.1, on the reverse strand, counting down.
TGGATCACCGGTCCGTGAATGGTGGCGTTCCCGCTGATGGTGTTGGTGACGCTGTCATCGCGCGACTCCAGGACGCCGCGGTGCTCCGACTCCCAGCGGACCAGCTCCCGCAGCAGCTCCGGATCCTCACCGGCCCAGGCGAGGACAAGGTCGCGCAGCGACTCGGCGTCGGACGGGTCGGCCGCGGTGACGAGAGCCGTCTCGCCGGCGCTCGTGGGCACCGTGCGGCGGCCGAAGGCTCGCCGCACGGTGCCCACGAGCGAGGTCCACGCCTGGCGTCCCGCCTCGCCGGCTGCCGAGTTGGCCGCGGCCACGACCACTGCTCCGATCGCGTCGGCTGCTGCTGGGTCCATCCGGACACCGTACCGTCCCTAGTGGCTTTCAGACCCCGAGCAGCGAACTCCCGAGCCAGTCGGAGCCGTTCCTGACGCCCGGGAGGGCGAAGAAATAGCCACCGCCGGTGGGGGTTATGTAGTCGACGAGCGGTTCGTCGATCAGCCGCTTCTGGGTGGCTTCGAACTGCCGCTCCACGTCCTGCTGGTAGCAGCAGAAGGCGAGCCCCATGTCGAGGTTGCCGACCTTGTCGATGCCCCGGTCGTAGTTGTAGCCGCGGCGCAGGATGCGCGAGGTGTCGGTCTTGGCGTCGCGCGGGTTGGCGAGCCGGATGTGGGCGTCGAGGGGGATGGCCTCGCCCTTGGGGTCCTTGGCGTAGAGCGGGATGTCCGTCTCGCCGGCGCCGTCGAGTGGGGCTCCGGTGTCGCGGCGGCGGCCGATCATCTTCTCCTGCTCGGTGAGGGATACGCGGTCCCAGAACTCGGTGAGCATCCGGATGATCCGGATGACCTGGTAGCTGCCGCCGACGGCCCACGAGGGCTCGCCGCTCGCGTCGGTGACCCAGATCAGCTTGTTCATCTCGCGGGAAGAGGAGGTGTCCGGGTTGGCGATGCCGTCCTTGAAACCGAGGAAGTTACGCTGGGTGCCGGAGGGACGGGAGGGGTTCTGGAAGCCGTCGATGCGCCATTTGATCTGCATGGCGCCCCGGGTGTGGCGGGTGATGTCGCGCAGGGCATGGAGCACGGTGTCCGAGTGGCCGGCGCAGATCTGCAGTGAGAGGTCCCCGTGGCATTCGGCGGCGTCGAGGTTGTCGTTGGGGAAGGTGCGCATCGGGTTGAGGCGCCGGGGCTTGTGCGCGGCGAGTCCGTAACGGTCGTCGAAGAGCGAGGCACCGACGCCCACGGTGACGGTGAGATCGTCGGCGGGCACATCCGGGCCGAGGATGCCGTTGTCGGACGGCGGGGCACCGACGCCGAGGTCGGTGGGGATGCCCCCGGCGGTCAGGAACCGCGCCCGTTCGGTGAGGGTGCGCAGCAGGTCGGTGAGTCCGGCGCGGCTGTCCGCTATGACGTCGAAGGAGATGAAGGCGGCGGCGGTGGGCGCGGGGGTGACGATGCCGGCCTGGTGCGCACCGTGGAAGGGGACCGAGCCGCCCGGCGTCGTGGCGGCGGCCTGGGCGCGGCCGGTGGTGAGTTCGGCTCCGGCGAGTCCCGCTCCGGCCAGGGCCGCCCCGGCCGCGCCGACTCCGAGCGCGGTCCTGACGAACGTACGGCGGCCGGCGGGGCAGCTCATCGGGGTGTGCCTCTCTTTCTCGTCGTTCTCGTTCATGCGGCCTTGCGGATCTCGAGCAGGTCCGGGATCGGGGCGAGTTGCTCCAGCAGTTCGCCCACGGTCCCGTTGATCTCCTGGCGGGTGGCCAGGGGCAGGCCGGCGACCGGGGTCCAGGTGCCGTCCGCGGACCGCTGGGCGAGCACCAGCTTCTCGGTGCGCGCCGTCCAGGTGTCCACGGTGGCCGGGAGCTTCGGGGCACGCTTGACGACCAGCGGGCGCAGGACGGTCAGCAGCTCCCGGGTGCCCTGGAGGTTGGCCTCGGTGGTGGCGAGACCCGTGCCGCTGCCGTAGTCGGCCTCACCGGTCAGCTCCCGTGCGAGGGTGTTCTCCAGGATCTCGTGGGCGCGCAGCGGCAGGTCGCCGGGGGCGAAGTCCTGGTGCGGGAAGGCCTTGGCCAGGGCGGCGACATCGGTGGTGAGCTGCTTGGCCGGGTTGGCGAGCGAGGCGGCCGGCTCACCGTGCCACAGGCCGTATTCGACTCGGTGGAAACCGGTGAAGCCCGGGTCCTTCACTCCGCCCGCCAGCCCGGCCGTGCGGCCGTTGATCTTCTTGTCGTAGTCGCCGAAGGTGCCGTAGGCGGCGCCCAGCGAGGAGTACCGGAGATGGGCGGTCAGCCAGTCCTTGCGGGCCTGGCCGAGGTTCTTCGCCTCGATGTCGGCCTGCAGGGTCCTGGTCTGCGCGAGGAGCTGGGCGAGCCCGCTTTCGACGTACGTACGGTATTCGGTGAGCGCCGTGGCCAGGTCCTTCCCGGAGACCGGGAGCACCGCGGTCGCGGTGGAGCCGCCGCTCACCCGGACGGCGGCCGAGGTGACGGACTTGCCGCCGTTCGGCACGCAGCGCCAGGCGTAGGAGCCGGAGCCGATGGTGGCGACCAGGGAGCGGGTGGTGCCGGGGGCGATGCCCTCGACTTCTCCGTAGACGGCGTTGCTGACCGGGTCGATGAGGTAGACCTCGGCGGCGCGGCTTCCGGTGTTGCGTACCTGGAAGGTCTGGCGGCCGGGCTTGGGAGCGGTGAAGCCCCTGCCGCAGTCGGCGGAGGAGACCGAGACGACAGCGGCGGCGGCCGGTTTGCCGTCGCTGACCGCGACGATGACGCCCGTCAGGAGGGCGGGCACCGCGACGACGGTCCCAGGCACCACCCAGCGCGGCACCCGGCGCGCGGCGCGGACCGGGGCGGGTGCGGGCGCGGCCTGGGCGGGCGCCGGGGCCTCCTTGGGGGTGCGTACGCCCCGTACGAAGAGGGTCATGACCACGGTCAGGTAGCCGGCATAGGCGACGACCTGCAGCCAGGTCATCTGCGGGGTGAGGTTGAGCGTGCCCTGCACGAGTGTGGCGTACCAGGATCCCGGGTCGATGTGGGTCGAGAGGTCGAAGGCGTACGCGGCCTTGCCGGGCAGCAGCGTCGACTCCTGCAGATCGCGCATGCCATACCCGAACACCCCGGCGGCGATGACGATCAGCACGGCCCCGGTGATCGTGAAGAAGCGCGTGAGGTTGATGTGCAGTACCCGCCGGTACAGGCCCCAGCACAGCGCCGTGGCGAGCACCAGCCCGGCTGCGGCACCCGCCATCGGCCCCCCCGAACCGCTGGCCGCCTGGGCGGTGGTCCATAGGAACAGCGCCGTCTCCAGGCCTTCGCGGGCTACGGCGAGGAAGGAGGTGAGGACCAGGACACCGCTGCCCATCGCCAGGGCGGCGGTGACCTTCTGCTTGATCTCGCCGGAGAACGTACGGGCCGAGCGGCGCATCCAGAACACCATCGCGGTGACGAAGGCGACCGCGACCAGGCTCAGGGTGCCGCCGAACCCTTCCTGGGCCTGCCCGGAGAGGCCGGCCGCGGTGAAGGTGAGCACTGCCCCGAAACTGAGCGACAGTGTGATGGCCGCGAGCACCCCGGTCCACACGTTCGGCAGCCGGGAACGCTGGTCGGACCGCACCAGGGTGGCAACGAGTACGGAGACGATGAGCCCCGCCTCCAGTCCCTCACGCAGAGCGATCAGGAAGCTGGGCAACGCGTTGTCCCACACCGGTGACTCCTTTCCGACGAGCGGAACTTAATGTAGGCATACCTAAGTAAAACGCAAGCCCGGCAATGACCAAGGAAAGGCAAAACGCAAGGTGAAAGCCGCCACAACGGGCTTGCGCACACGGGTGGTTCAGCAGTTCACCACCGTTGACCGGCAACCTTTTCGCGGCGCCCGGCCACTGCTCTGCGGGGACCAACTGCCAAAGGAGCGCCGCGACATGGATGAGCAGGCAACACCCTCCGGACCGGGCCGGCGGCTGGACCGGCGCGCGTTCCTCGTCGCCACCAGCGCGATCGGGGCCGGCATCGTCATCGAAGGAGCGCCGGCCAGTCCGGCCTCGGCTCCTCCACCGCCACCATCTCGCAGCCCGGCGGCGTCATCCTGGTGAAGGCCGTGCACGGCGCGGGACGCCTACCGGAAGCCCGACGGCACCACCCGCTCCAGGCACTACTCCGGGCTGCGGGTGGCCGACTACCGGCCGGCGCCTTCCCCGCCCACAGGTGGAAGGAGGTCAACAACGACCTTCCGGTCTACTTCCAATTCACCGCCGCCCCGTCAGAACCGAGCAGCCGTAGGGCTGACCGTCGGTTCCTGCCGGGGCGACAACGTCACCTTCACACGAGCCGGTGCAACGTGCTGAAACTGACCGTGGTCAGCGGATCCTCCGGGACCACCCATCTCGGTCCCGGAGTCTCCATCGACACGGTCGACCTGCTCGTCCAGGCCGCTGGGGTCCGCCCCCCTGGACCGGTTCAGCCGCTACGCGGCCGTCCGGCGCCGGGGGTGGCGGGCGAGGCCGTACCCGCCCACTCCCGCGAGAGCGCCGAGCACTCCACCGGCCACGGTCCAGACCCAGCGGTCGGACCACCATCCGGGGGACCAACTGCCGCCCGGTGCCTCAAGGGCCGCCGGCTGCGAAGACGCCTGCGTCGAGGGCGCGGAGGCCGTCGGGGACGCGCTGGGGTCGGCGCTCGGGTCCAGCGTGGCGCCGGCCTGGGCAACCGGGGTGAGCGGGGCGGCCAGCTTGCCGCCCGCCGCCTTGGCGCCTCCGGCGTCCTTGGCGGTCGCCTCGACCTCGGCCTTCACGGGCAGGCCCAGGTCCTGCTCCGGCAGATCGACCACCGTCAGCCGCATGTAGTAGGCGCCGGGCAGCGGGTCGTTGGCCCAGGCCTCCGCCCACGGCCGTACGGTGCGCAGTGTGCAGCGCAGTGACACGGTGGTGTCCTGGACGGACGCCACCCTGCTCGGCCGGCCCGACGCGCAGGCCTGACGGCGACGCAGTCCGTCGTAGACGTCGAGCTGCCAGGTGACCGAGCCGTGCCGGGTGGCGGACTCCGGCAGGGTGACGGTCGCGTTGGCGGTCGCGTTCTGCCCGGCCGTGGCCGGGAAGACCCAGTAGAGGTAGTCACCGGTGGACGCGGTCGCCGTGGCGGTCTGTCCCTGCTTGAGCACGGTCGCCGTACGGAAGGTGGTGCCGGCCTCGGTGGGCGCGGAGCTACTGCCGCTCGCGCTGGGGCTGGGGCCGGCCGTGTCGGCCAGGGCCGTGCCGCCGGCGGCGAGGAGGACGGTGCCGGCCGCGAGCGCGGCGGCGGCCAGGCGTGTCGTGGTACGCATCAGTTGGTCCTCCAGATGGCTGCGCGCAAGCGGGCCAGCCAGCCCCACAGCACGCCGGCGAGCAGGCCGGTGACAGCCAGGACGAGGAGCAGGACCCACCCGCGGCCGAGGCCGAAGGCGGCGACATCCGACGCGTTGTCGGGGGACGACACCAGCCCGATGCCGAGCTCTACCGGCAGGCCCGGGGTGGTCTTGACGGAGGCGGGCGCCGAGAAGGAGTTGCTGACCTCGATGCAGACGGTCCGTGAGACGGGCGTGCCGCTGTTCTCGGCCCAGGCGTAGCGCAGGCCGGCCGACAGCAGATCGGTGCGCCCGCTGCCGGCGTCACTGCCGCGCACCAGTTCCCTGCCGTTACTGGTGACGGCCCGCAGGAGAACTCCGTAGTCGTTGTTGACCGCCCGGTCCGCGCCGACGCTCACCGAGGCGCGCAGTTCCTGCCCGTCGGTGACGTTGACCCGGTACCAGCGGTGTTCGGCGAACTCCTCGCGGTCGGTGTAGAGACCGGCGCCGAGCAGCGGGGCGGTGGAGCACTTGGCGGCGCCCGCGGTGGCGGTCGGCGTCACCACCTGGGTGTCGGCGGCGCGGTCGACGAGCTGCTTGACGCGGGAGGTGAGTTCGTCGGTGTGGGTCACCGAGGTGTAGGTGCCACCGGTGGCGTCGGCGATGCAGCTGAGCTGGGTGCGGATCTTGTTGTTGGGCACCAGACCGAGGGTGTCGACGACAAGGTTGGTGCCCTCGGCAGCGAGTTGGCGGGCCACGACGCAGGGGTCGAGCGGGGCGCAGGTGTCCTCGCCGTCGGTGATGAGCACGATCCGGCGGGTGGCGTTGCCGCCCTGGAGGTCCTTGCCCGCTGCTTGCAGCGCGGGCCCGATCGGGGTCCAGCCGGTGGGTGCCAGGGTGGCGACGGCGGTTTTCGCCTCGGTGCGGTCCACCTGCCCCACGGGGTAGAGCTGCGCGGTGTCCTTGCAGCCCGTCACCTTGTCCTTGCCGGGGTAGTTGGCGCCGAGGGTGCGTATCCCCAGTCGTACGTCGCTGGGTACGGCGTCCAGGACGTCGTTGAAAGCTTGTTTGGCGGCCGACATCCGGGACTGCCCGTCGATGTCGCGGGCCCGCATGGAGCCGCTGACGTCGAGTACCAGCTCGACCTTGGGTGATTCCTTTACCGGCTCGTCCGCCGCGGCGGCAGCCGGGAACAGACCGGCCGCCAGGGTGGCCGCCAAGGCGCACGCCCCTGCCGCCAGCCGTCTTCTTGTGATCATTGCGGCATGCTAGTGATGATCAGCTGCGAGACCCAACTCCGCCCACACGGTACGGCCGTTGCCGTCCGCGGCCGCCAGCACGCCCCACGCCTTGGACAGGACGCTGACCAGCAGCAGCCCGCGTCCGCACTCCTCGTCGGCCCGGGCGACCCGGGGCCGTGGCTCGGTCAGCCCGTAGCCCTGGTCGCTGATTTCGAGGCGCAGCACCCCGCCGTCCGTCCACAGCTCGCAGCCGACCGACTCGCTGCTGGTGTAGCGGACGGCATTGGTGAAGAGCTCCGAGACCACCAGCCCCGCGTCGTCGTTCACTTCGTCGTCGACGCCCCAGGCGCACAGCCGCGCCCCTACCCGGCGCCGCGCTTCGGCGACCGAGGCGCTCTGCGCGGGAAGGCGGAAGACGTCCCGTCGGCTGTCGACGCCGGGACCACCGCCACGGCGCTCCGGCCGGAGAGCCTCGTAGGAGGAAGGCACTCCGCTACTATGCGCGTCGTCCAGGACGGATGGCAAGGTGCGATCTGCAAATTACACAATCGTCACAACGGTGCGTGCCCCAATTCTGACGTCATGACAGACTGTCCCCGGGGCAGGGCCATTGAAGGGGAATGTCGTGAGCGAAGCGCGGCCGGCGAGCGCGCCCACCGTGATGCGGGTAGTGCTCGGCAAACGTCTCCAGTACCTGCGGGAGAAGGCCGGGCTCTCCTACGAGCAGGCCGCCCGCTCGCTCGATGTCACCCACGCCACCATTCGCCGTATGGAGAAGGCCGAGGTCGGCCTGCGGATCCCTTATGTCGAGAAGCTGCTGCAGACCTACGGCATCACCAAGAGCTGCGAGGTCGAGGACTTCCTGGCCCTCGCCCGGGACGCCAACCGCCCCGGCTGGTGGCACCGTTTCCGCGATGTCCTGCCGGAGTGGTTCAGCGCCTTCGTCAGCCTGGAGGGGGCCGCCGAACTCATCCGCGCGTACGAGCCGCACTACGTCCCCGGGCTGCTGCAGACCGACGACTATGCCCGCGCCGTACTGCGGGCAGGCCGCCCGCAGGCCTCACGGCAAGAGGTGGAGCGGTCCGTCGCCCTGCGCACCGAGCGCCAAGCGCTGCTCACCCGCGAGAATCCGCCACTGCTGTGGGTGGTGATGGACGAGACGGTGCTCCGCCGCCCGATCGGCGGCCCGGAGGTAATGCGCGCCCAGGTGGACCGCCTCATCGAGGCCTGCTCGCAGCCGAACGTCCGCCTGCAGGTCATGCCCTTCGCCTCCGGCCCCCATCCGGCGATGTACGGGCCGTTCCACGTCTTCCGCTTCCAGGAGCAGCCCGAACTGCCGGACATCGTCTACATCGAGAGCCTGGTCGGCGCCGTCTATCTCGATGAGCGCGACGATGTCTCCGCCTTCCGTGAGGCCCTGGACCGGATGAGTGCCCAGGCCCTGCCCACTCACCGCACCGAAGCCTTCCTCGACAGTGTGCGCAAGGAGATCCAACCGTGACGGACATAGGGTCTCCCGGCTGAAGCGTTGGACACCAGCCGGGCGCATCCGGCCCGTATGTACGTCTACTTCCTTGGCGGTTACGACAACCACGAGGTCGACCGACGCGCCATCCGGTACGTGACCGGCCAGGGCATCCGGCAGATCATCGACATCGGCACCAGAATTCCCACCGCGCCCAACACCCATGAGATCGCCACGCAGGTCTCCCCCAGCGTCCGCGCGGCCTATGTAGACAACGACCCCATTGTGGCCGCCCACGCGGGCACCAAGCTGACCGGCACCGGCGACACCTCGTTCCTGTTGGCCGATGTCCGCGAGCCCGGGGCGGTCCTCGACCGCCTTCTTCGACGGCTTCGAGCTGCTGGACCGCGGACTCGTACAGCTCCCGCTGTGGCGCCCGGACCGCCCGCTCCCCACACCCAAGGAGCCGGCCGAGCACGGCTTGTACGGCGGGGTGGGCCGCAAGGATGGCTGAGCGGCCCGGCGGACGGCAGTCTTGCGTCACTTTGGTCTGTCCATGACCATGATTGCCATGCCGAATCCCAGCCCAGCAAGCCGACGGTCCTTCCTCTCCGCATCCGCAGCCGCGGCAGCCGCGGCCGGCACATCGGTCATCAGCGGCACCCCGGCGGCCGCGGCCGCCGCCACGGACGTACGACCGGGCCGGCCGGCCACCGCACAGTCGCCGTCGCGCGAACTCCGGGCGCTGCTACGGGAGATCGACCGGGACCGCATCGAGGCGACCGTCCGCCGCCTCGCCGCCTTCGGCACCCGGCACACCCTGTCCAGCCAGGACGACCCGCAGCGCGGCATCGGAGCGGCCCGCGACTGGATATACGCCGAGCTGCGTAGCTACGCCGCGGCCTCCGGCGGCCGGCTCTCGGTCGAGCTCCAGTCGTATGTCCAGGAGCCGGCCTCCCGGATCCCGGCCGCCACCCGCATCACCAATGTGGTGGCCACCCTGCGCGGATCGGTCGCGCCGGACCGCGTCTACGTCGTCTCCGGGCACTACGACTCACGCTGCTCGGACGTGATGGACGCGACCAGCGACGCGCCCGGCGCCGACGACGACGCCTCGGGGGTCGCGGTCGCCATGGAGCTGGCCCGGGTGCTGTCGGCCCGGCCGAGTGAGGCGACCATCGTCTTCGCCGCCGTCGCCGGGGAGGAGCAGGGCCTGTACGGGGCCGCGCACATGGCCGGGGTGTTCAAGGCGGCCGGCACCGATGTGCAGGCGATGTTCACCAACGACATCATCGGCAGCGCCACCGCCGACGACAGGACCCGCGACCCCTACGCCATACGGTTGTTCGCCGAAGGAGTGCCCACGGCCGAGACCACCGAGCAGGCCAACACCCGGCGCTCGGTCGGCGGCGAGAACGACTCCCCGTCCCGCCAGCTCGGCCGCTTCGTCCGGGATGTTGCCGTCAACGACTCCACCGGCATGGACGTCCGCGTCATCTACCGCCGGGACCGCTATCTGCGCGGCGGCGACCACATCCCGTTCCTCCAACAAGGCTATCCGGCCGCCCGTTTCACCGAACCGCACGAGGACTACGCCCACCAGCACCAGGACGTGCGGGTCGAGGACGACAAGCAGTACGGTGACCTACCGGAATTCTGCGACTTCGACTACATCACCCGGGTGGCCAGGGTGAACGGCGCGGCCCTGTGGACCCTCGCCCAGGCACCGGGCACACCGCTGGACGTGAGAATCCGTACGGCCTCGCTCAGCAATTCGACCGAGCTCGCCTGGACCGCGGGTACCGAGCCGGACCTGGCCGGCTACGAGGTCGTATGGCGTGACACCACCGCGCCGGAGTGGACCCACGTCATCCCGGTCGGCGACACGACCTCGTACACGCTGGACCTCTCCAAGGACAACGCCTTCTTCGGCGTGCGGGCGGTGGACCGGGACGGCCACCGCAGCCCGGTGGCCTTCCCTGTCCCGTCGGCGTCGTAGGCGGTCAGGGGCGCTCGCAGGCGTAGGAGTCCGCCGGTCGGATACGGCGCGGCCGGATGACGGGGATGTCGCGGTCGGTCTTCTCCCGGTAGCCCGCGTACGGGGGGAGGACGTCCACGAGGTGTGGCCTTGGAGGCGACGACCAGGTGGTCTCGCCGTCCTGGCCGCAGATGAGGACCGTACGGCGCCAGTCGCCGCCGCGCCGCCACTGGTAGTCCAGCAGGAGGCACGGGGAGCCGTTCGTCAACGCCGACCCTAGGCGTCCTCCATGGGCGCTCGTGCGCCCCGGTCGCCGGAGATGACGGCGGTGACCGCCCGCAGGCGCACCCGGCCGCCCGTGGCGGAGCTCAGCATGGACCGGTACCGCTCCAGGTGCCCGGCAAGTTCGGTGTACGTCGGCGCGCCGGCCGTCTTGATGTCGATGAGCAGCTGCAGGGCGAATTCGTAGCCCCGGTACACCCGGCCGCGGTTGGCCCGGACCTGGGCCAGCAGCGGGTCGAGGTAGAGGGACTCCAGGGTGCGGTCGAGCGTGAGGTCTGACTCCTCGTGGCCGATCAGCAGCTGATCGCCGACGAGCCAGATATCGGCCTCGACGCTGTTGAGGCCGTGCGACAGGGCGTCGGCGAGCGGGCGCTCATGCTCGTAGTCATTGTGCGCGTGGGCGTGTCGCAGCGGGGCCGCGGTTCGTTGTCCAGCGTACGAGGGGGCGCCGGCCAGGCCGCCCGCGAGGACAGCGGTGACGAGGACGGCGACGACGCGGCTCAGGTGCCGGGCCATTCGGACCATGGTGTCTCCCAGAGCTCCCACCGGCGTGGCGCCGGAACGGCTGCGCCGACGGTACGGATTATTGAGGTCCGAACCCCAGAGTGGGCAGGGACGCGTCAAGAGTTCCGGCACTGGACGCTATTGGTTTCCGCACTTTTGCCGCAGGGAATGGTGGACTTCTTTGTGTCGTAGCGAAGTTGGGGCAGATTCTGGGGGGACTGTGAACCGACGAGGTGTCCGTGTGCGCGCGGCGCTCACCGTTCTGGTCGCGTGGGGCACTCTGGCCGGGAACTTCGTCGGCGCCAGCCCGGCGGGCGCCGCGGAAGGGCTTCATTATGGTGACCGGGTCCGGCTCGCCCCGGGCGTGTCGTACCGGGAGTTCGACTACCCGGCGTCGTACGGTACGGCCCGCGGACATCTGCTGACGGTTGATCTGCGCGACCCGAGGGTGAGGGTGGATCTGCTGCACCCGGGCGCGGTGACGAAACGGGCGACAGTGTCGGCGCTGGCCGATGCCCAGGGTGCCGTCGGCGCCGTCAACGGGGACTTCTTCGACATGAGCGAGGCCCAGCACCCCGGAGTCGACCCCACCTACGCCCCGGTGGGCCCGGCGATCGCCGGGGGGCGGCAGCTGAAGGCGGCCGTGCCGGACGGCCAGCGCTTCGGCCCGGCACTGCCGCCGGGCACCTCGGCCCAGGATGTCATCGGCGTGTCGGCGGACCGGACGGCCCGGCTCGGCCGTCTCGTGCTGCGCGGCGCGGTCAGCACTCCGCAGGGCCGGCTGCGGCTGAGCGGCCTCAACCAGTACGCCCTGCCGGCCGGCGGGATCGGCGCCTTCACCTCCGCCTGGGGCAGCGCCTCACGAGTGCGCGCGACCTGCGGCACCGACACCGAGCGCGGCGCGCCGTGCAGCACGGACACATACGAGGTGACGGTGCACGACGGCAAGGTGGGTGCCGTGTCCGACACGCCCGGGCGCGGCGCGGTACGGCCCGGCGACGTCGTCCTCGTCGGGCGCGAGGCCGGAGCACGGTCACTGCGGAGGCTGGCGACCGGCGACCGGGTACGGGTCCTCGCCCGTCTGGCCGCCGACGGGGGTACGTCCTTCCGTTTCGCGGTGGGCGGATTCCCGATCCTGCGCAGCGACCGCCCGCTGAGCGGATTGGACACCCGTACCGCCGCCACCCGCACCGCCGCGGGTTTCGGATCGGCCGGCCGGGTGCTCTATCTGCTGGCCCTGGACGGCGACGCGGAGACCGGTTCCGGGCTGACGATCAGTGAGCTGGCCGCCCTGATGCGGGGCATCGGTGCGAACTCCGCCGTCGACCTCGACGGCGGGGGCTCCTCGACCCTGGTCTCCCGCGAGCCGGGTGACAGGCGTGTGACGGTCAGGAACCATCCGTCGGGCGGCGCCCAGCGTCCGGTGCCCGACGCCATCGGCGTCTTCTCGTCGTAGAACCTGCTCGTCATGGAACGTTCGTCCTTGAACCTGGCCTCACAGGCCGGGCGCGCCCCAGACGGGGAACCAGCGGGACAGGTCCTCCTCGACCCGTAGGTCGTTGGTGACCAGCGCCTTGACCTGGAGTTCGAGCGCGTTGTCGCGCTTCTCCCCCGGCAGGGGCGCGAACGGGTAGAAGGCGCCGCGCTTGTATCTGCTGTGTAGACTGCGTGGGTGACTACACCTACCGCAGCCCGCCCCGGGCCCGTACGGGTCCTCATCGCTCTGCGCATCAGTGACCTGACTGACGAGTCCACGAGCCTCGAACGCCAACTTGCCGACGCCCGCCGGCACATCGCGGAGCGGGCTGACCTCGGGTGGGTGGAGGTGGGTGTCGCCCGCGACGCGCACGTGTCCGCTACGAAGCAGTCACCGTTCCAGCGTGCCGAGCTGGGACACTGGATCAAGGAACGGGCACCTGAGTTCGACCTGATCCTGTTTTGGAAATTGGACCGCTTCGTCCGCAAAGTCCTCGACATGCAAGACATGCTGCGGTGGGCTGAGGACCACGGCCACAAGAGCTACGCGTCCGTCACAGAGCCGATCTTCGACATGACGGGACCGTTCCGCCACGTCATCATTGCTCTCTTCTCGGCCCTGGCGGAGATGGAGGCAACGAACACGTCTATGCGAGTGAAGTCCTTCATTGAGAGCGTGCGCGAACAGAAACGCTGGGCTGGTGGCATGCCTGTCTACGGCTACGAGGTCTACAAGGCCGAAGACGGGGCCGCATACCTGAGACAGAACCCGCGCCAGGTCAAAGTCATCCACGAAATCGCTCAAAGGCTCCAGGATCAGCCCGGAGAGAGTCACGCAGAGATCGCAGATAACCTGAACCACCGCAACGAACCGACTCCCCGAGGAACCCGACCGTCAAAGCGCATAGTCGAGTCAGGCAGAAAATACAAGTGGACTGCGGCCGGCCTTCGTAAGCTACTCAAAAACGAAGCCCTCATGGGCTGGAAGATGGAAACAAGACCGGTCCCCGGGAAGAAGTATTACGAGACGATACCGGTCATTACTAGCGACGGGGAAAAGATCCGCATAGCGGACCCGATTTTCACCGACGAAGAATGGGCAAAGCTCCAGGCGTATTTGGAGGGTCGAACCTTCAAAATCTCCTCCCCCACCAACGTCACGCCCTTCCTGGACGTTATCTCATGCGGATACTGCAAGGGGAAGATGCGCCTGCACGTCGCACGCAGGGACAGGAAGGACGGAACTAGGGTCGAGTACCCTAAATTTCGCTGCTTCAACCCTAGAACCGTCGAAGGCAGAACAAAGTACGGGTGCAGCGATCAAGCTTCATGGGCCCCTGATCGCCTTCTAGTCACCTTTGAACATCACCTCATGGGGGAGTTCGGGGATAAGGATGTGGAAGAACGGATTTACGTTGTAGGGGAAGACAACGAAGGCCGCATGGCCGAGATCAGCGAACTGGTAGGCCATATCATGGAGGACATGAAGCCGGGACGCCGATACGGCACGCCGCTAATGAGGGGCAAGGCGGAGGCAATATTGGATAATCTCAACGCCGAGTACGAGACACTGTCCACCAGACCCCAAGGAGACCGCTGGGAATACCGGAACCTTGGTAAAACCTGGCGGGAGCTTTGGGAGACAAGCGAGATTCCCGAACTTGAATCCTTGATGCGCCGCAACGGAGTCAAGTTCTACTGCTACGCAGATCAATTCGAGCTACATATCCCCGAACAGTTGCAATACTAAAGAAGAGACCCCCCGACGGGGGGGTGTCGGGGGGTCCTTCAGATGATCCTACAGGATCAGCTCGTGCATCAAGCGAGTCCGCGTGTACCAAACGACTCGGCGTATGCCGACGCCCTTAATCAACTTCATGCAGTCGCCGCAAGGCTCGAAGGTGACGTACAGCGTTGCGCCAGCCCGGTCCTCCGGGCGGCTCCAGAGGATCGCGTTCCGTTCAGCGTGGTACTCGACGCAATCCTCACATCGACTCGCCGCGGGGGCGGGACAGTCAGGCTCGGGTACGAACCCCCTCGTCAGGAGGTATGGACTCCTCCTGGGTCTCGTTGGCAACCAAGTTGCCTAACTCGACTCGTTCGCTCTCGCTCACTTTCGCCTAGGCTGGTTGAGATCCCCCGAAGGATCCCAACCAGGTCTGGTCTTGGAACCAGCCCTGGCTAAGTAGTTCTTTTGTAGTTTTATATGTAGTTCTAAAAGTAGTTCTTCTGCCATTAGTGGCAGAGGTGACTACCAAAAGTGGCACCCCCCTCTGTCAAAAATGGCAGAGGGGACTACCAAAAGTGGCAGAGGCGACTGGAGTGGCAGAGGTCCGCTCGGCTACTTGGGGATGCCAAGGTGGTACACCTTGACCCAGTTGTATCCAGTTCCCACGTTCCGGATCAGGCCATGCTCCCTGAGCGCCTTTATGGCCCTGTCTGCTGCTCTGCGAGACAGTCCAGCCTTCTCGGCTAGGGTGTCAATGCTCGCACTGCATCCGTGGCTATTAGCCCTGGATATTCAGCGGAATTGGGTGATCTGACGCCCCGATAGCAGAATGGTGCCGCTGACCTGCGAGGATGCGAGTGTCTACGTCGTATCCGCTGCAAGAATCAGGGCACCAATCTGGTGAGCAAG
>NZ_SUMC01000041.1 GCF_005047355.1 Actinacidiphila oryziradicis | reverse complement strand
TCCCGGACGGAGTCTGGGGGAGAGTCGTCGACTGACGACAACGCCGCGAGCTCCCCCAGCTACCGCTGGGAGGTGCCCCCAGTGCCAGGGCACGCGACGCCGCGGAGATCGGCCGGACAGGCCCTAGCCGCGCGGGGCGCGCACCGTTCCCGGGCGGCGCCCCGGCCTCCTACCCACCCACCCGCTGAGCTTTGCGACAAGCTCCTGCCCCGGCCACGCAACCGCCCTCCGGCCCGGGGAGCCGACCGCCGAGGGCAGCGTCTCGCCCCAGCGCGAAATGGCGCGCCAACGTCACAGCGTGCGGGCGACCGCCGCAGCCACGAGCCGGGCTGTCCCGCTCGCCGGGCAAGGAGCGGGCGGGTCGGGCAAAACCCGCGCCCCCTCAAGGCATCGCAGCCGTGAGCTCGGTCAGGGCCCCCACCGTGCAGGTGGCGAGGCGGTCGAGGTCGGGGATCGCGGCGGCGTCGGCGAGGAGGCCGACGTGGACGCGGCCGTGGTACGTGGAGAGGGCGATGGCGAGGGACTGGCCGTGGGCGAGGGGGGCGAGGGGGTAGAGCTCGGCGAGGCGGTGGCCGCTCAGGGAGAGGGGGATGTCGGGGATGGGGACGTTGGTGATGAGGACGTCGTAGAGGAGGCGGGCGGTGCGCCCGAGGACGGGGGCGGCGAGACGGTGGGCGAACAGCGGGAGCGTGTCGGCGAGGAGGGCGACGGCGCCGGGGCCGCCGTCGGGGCCGGTGGCTTTGGCGGTGTCCATGGTGCGGCGGACGGCGCGGAGGCGGGCGAGGGGGTCGGTCTCGGCGACGGGGAGCCGGATGAGGTAGCCGGAGAGACGGTTGCCGGGGCCGGGCTCGGAACGGCGGCGCCGACGGGCGACGGGGATGAGGGCGCGCGGGGCGGGGCCGCCCGGGTCGTCGCCGCGGTCGTGCATCCAGCGGCGCAGGGCTCCGGCGACGACGGCCATGACGACGTCGTTGACGGTGCCGCCGCTGGACTTGCGGATCCGGTTCAGTTCATCGAGGTCCAGTACGGCGGTGGCGAGCCGCCGGGTGCCGCTGGAGGAGGAGCCGAGCGCGGGCGGCCCGAAGGGGTCGAGGGCCGCCCTGACGAGGGCGCTGCCGATGCCGAGCGCCCGCCCGGCCTCACGGACGAGCCGGCGCGCGTCGGGGACGGTCGGGATCAGGCTCGTACGGGCCGGAGGCGCGGCGGCCGGCATGGGGGGCAGTCCCGCGCCCTGGTCGAGGAGCGCGGCGCCGACCTGGACGGCGCGCAGCCCGTCGGCCAGGGCGTGGTGCAGCTTGACCAGCACGGAAAAGGCGGGGCGGGAGGCACCATCCCCGCCTGCGACAGCCCCGCCCGCGACGGCCGCGCCTTCGATCACGTAGACCTCCCAGGGCGGCCGCGTCCGGTCCATCGCCCGTGCCATCAACTCGGCGACGGGCTCCCGGGTGACCCGTACATGGCGCGTGGCGTCGAAGGTCTCGTCGGGTGTCCAGACCGCGCCGCCCGCCGGGAACCAGACGTCCCGTACGCGCAGCCGCAGCCGCGCTACGGCGGCGGCGCGCTCGGCGAGCAGCGAGGCGATCTGCTCCGGATCGACAGGGGCTCCGCTTTCGAAGACAGCCAGGGCCCCCACACTCAGCGGGTGGCCCGGGGCATCGAGGTGCCAGAAGGCAAAGTCGAGCGGGCTCAGCAGCTCGTCGGCCAAGGATCGTCCTCCGAACGGTCTGTTTGTCCCTGATGCACGGAGTACGAAGTGAAACGCCTGGGATCGATTACAGTCAACGACTGACACGTCACGGAGTGTTAATATCTGGTGTCTTCCTCAGAATCCGCGCGTGCGTTTCGCCGCCCGCCGCCGCGCCGGTTCCGGGCCGGCCGCCACCCGACCCGCCGCGGGCACCTTCAGGAACAGCCGGGCGATCTCGCCACCGAGGTTCACCCCAATGGCCACTGCCAGTGCCAGCGCGGCGGCCTTCGTCAGGGAGGCGAACCCGGTGCTGAGGTGCCCCTGGGTGAGGCCCAGCAGCCCGAAGTATGTCGCCGAGCCGGGGAGCAGCGGACCGATCGCGGCGGTGACGTACGGCAGCGCCGAGGCGTAGCGGTAGCGGGACAGCAGCTGGCCGAAGAGGCCGACCAGCCCCGCCGCGATCACGGTGGCGGCGACCGCCGACATACCGACGAACGCCTTCTGGTGGAGCACCCCGTAGACCGTCCAGGCGACCCCGCCGTTGAGGGTGGCGAGTGGCAGCACCCCGCGCTCGCACTGCAGCAGCACCGCGAAGGCCAGGCTGAGCACCATCGCGGCGACGAGCTGCACCGGCGGGTTCTCGTAGGGGCGCAGCGCCCGGTCCGGGTCGAGATTCGCGCCGAGACTGACGCCCGCGTAGAGGACGAGTGTGACGCCGCTGACGATGCCGGTGAAGAGGTACATGACCTCCAGGAGCCGGGCGGAGGCAGTGATGTAGAAGCCGGTGAGCCCGTCCTGGACGGCTGCGACCAGCGCCCGGCCGGGGATCAGCGCGAAGAGTCCACCGGTGATCACCGCCGACGCCTGCAGATTGCTCGTCCCGGGCAGGAGGTGTCCGAACCGGTCCACCACCACGCCCATCGCCGCCGCCGGCATGGCGGCCACCACGAACTGGTAGAACTCCGGCAGCCCCCGCCCGGAGCACAGCCATGCCAGCCGGTCGCCGAGCATCGCCGCCAGTGCCGCGATCAGGAACACCGCCGGGCTGCCGCCGCCGACCAGGACGCTCGCCGCGCCCGCGAGCAGTCCGCCGGAGGCGGTGATGAGCCAGCCGGAGTAGGGGTGCCGGTTGCGGCGGATCTCAGCGAGGCGGCCGTACGCGTCCTCAAGGGTGAGGGCGGCGGTGGTGATGGAGTCGACGAGCCGGAAGACGGCCGCCAGCCGGGTGTAGTCGGTGCCCCGGCGGCGTACGGTCCGGTTCGCGGTCACCGGCGGGTCCACCAGGGACGGCTGGTACGAGATCCCCAGCAGGGTGAAGGTCACCTGCGGCTCGGCCCGCGCCAGCCCGTACGCGTGCGCCACCCCCAGCATCGCCGCCTCGACGTCCTCCGCGCCCTCGCCGCCCGCGAGCAGCAGCTCCCCGATCCGGAGCGTCAGGTCCAGTACGCGTGGCACGGGTGCCCCGGCGTCGGCCCTGCCCGACGGCTGCTCGGGTGCCGGGCGCTCGGTGACCGGCATGCGGAGCATCGTCCGCATCCGGTCGGGCCACGGCGTCTCCTTCGACAGGCTGACGACCGGGATCCCGGTGGGCGGCGTGAACGCGGAATACACGTGCTGAGCCGGAAGCTGCGCCACCGGCGCCCGGCCCTCGCCGGGGCCGGGCTCCTTGCCGTCGTGCCGTATTCCGTCTTCGTCCGCCACCGGTCGCTACCGCCGGTTCGCTCGGTGCCGGCCGCCGCCGCGCTGCGCGGGGGGCTGGGTGTCGTCGTCCTCGGACGCGGACGGATGCGGGGCGGGCCGGGTGGCCGACGAGGACGCCGCCGGGCCGCCCGCCGCCAGCTCCTTCCTGGTCTTAGCACGGGCGCGCAGATACTCGATGCCGATCGGCACGACGGAGATCAGCACGATGGCCACGAGGATCAGTTCGATGTTCTTGTTGACGAACGCGATCTGCCCCAGCCAGAAGCCCAGCAGGGTGACGCCCGCACCCCACAGGGTGCCGCCGATGAGGTTGTATGTGACGAAGGTCCGGTACTCCATCCGGCTGACACCCGCGATGATCGGCGTGAAGGTCCGGACGACCGGCACGAAGCGGGCCAGGACGAGCGACTTGGGGCCGTGCTTCTCGAAGAATTCGTGGGCCTTCTCCACATTCTCCTGTTTGAAGAGCTTGGAGTCCGGGCGCCGGAAGAGCGAGGGCCCGACCTTCCGCCCGAAGAGATAGCCGACCTGGTCACCGAGGACCGCGGCGAGCGCGACCAGAATCGCCACCAGCCAGATCGGGTAGTGCAGCTTGTTGCCGGAAACGAGCAGGCCGCCGGTGAACAGCAGCGAGTCGCCCGGCAGGAAGAAGCCGATCAGCAGTCCTGATTCGGCGAACACCACAGCCAGCAGTCCGAACAGACCGAGCGTGTTGATGAGGTAGTCCGGGTCCAGCCAGTTCGGGCCCAGCGCAATATTCGTCACACGCACAAAGTATCAATGCCGCATTGCGCTACCCGTTCCCAGGCGCCGCACCTGCGCCTGCGGCCCGGCGACCGGGTGCCGCTGCTGGTCACCCTCGCCCATCTGTACGTCTTCGACCAGGACGGCCGCCGCACCTGCCCGACGCCTGCGGAGCAGCCGGGGCTGGTGGGCTGAGGCCCTCAGGCACGTCGCGGCCGGGGCATCAGCCCAGTTCCTTGCGGATGTACTCCGCGTGGTCGGTGGCGTTGAAGGCAATCCATTCGGTCAGCTCGATGTCGGGTGCGACGGACCGGTCGTGGGCCATGCAGTGCTGCCAGCGCCAGCGCAGTTGCTGCGCGTAGGTGAGCGCCGAGAGGTCGTACGCGTCCATCGGCTCGCCCGCGAACTGGGCGCCGAGGCCGCCGCTGTAGGGCACGGGGACGGTGCGCCACCTGCCGGCGTCGGCGGGGGTGGTGGCGGCGAGGAGGGTGCCCGGGCAGCGGCGCTTGTCCGGGGTGAGGGCGACGCAGCGGAGCGTGGCGATCCGGCCCGGGGCGAGGTAGTGGACGCCCAGCATGAGGGCGACCTCGCGGTCCGGGCCGCTGGTGGTGTGGTCGGCGATCCGGGTGGCGCTGACGGTGGGGGCCTCGGCGGGGCGGGCCCAGGTGCCGGTCTCGACGAGCTTGCGGCTGTGCACGGCGAGGTGGCGGCGGACCGGCAGCAGCCGGGGGTGCGTGTCGCTCTCGTCTGCGGCGGGGCAGACGGCGGTGTGCGCGATACGGCAGAAGCGGGAGCCGCCGTCGCCCGGATAGACGGTGCCGCGTGAGAGATGCCAGCGCTTTCCGTCGGGAATCTGACGGGCCGGGAATTCCTGCGGGACGAGCGGGACGGGGCTGCCGTCCGCCTTGTAGTGCCAGTCGACGTAATTGCCGCAGTAGCGGCAGCGGCGGGTCTGGCCGGCCCGGAGCAGTCGTGAGCTGTTCTCGGGGTGCACCCATAAGCGGCGGGACATGGCCGGCTCCTCCTCCGTTCAGTTCCGCCTGCACATGACGGAATGTCGCGTTTCTGTAACTACTGGTATTTCCCGCCTCATACGCTTCTACACTGCTCCTTCGCGCCACATTCACCACAGGCGCACAACCAACGAAGGGTGCAACCTTGTCCGCCCGCCGCATGACCCTCACCGCCGCCACGGCCATGTCCATAGCCGCCGTGGGCGCCCTGCTCACCGCCGCTCCCGCCGAGGCCGCCGGCTCCGTGCATCTGACGAAGATCTACTACGACTCCCCGGGCAAGGACACCGGCAGCAACGCCAGCCTCAACGCCGAGTACGTCCAGATCAAGAACACCACGTCGAAGGCGGCCAGCCTCAAGGGCTGGGTGCTTGTCGACGCCTCCAGTCACAAGTACACCTTCGGCGCTTTCAGCCTCGGCGCCGGAAAGACCGTCACGGTCCGTACCGGCAAGGGGAGCAACACCACCGGCACGAAGTACCAGAACCGCAAGTGGTACGTCTGGAACAACACCAAGGACAAGGCCACCTTGAAGAAGGCCTCCGGCGCCGTCGCCGACACCTGCGCCTACAACAACGGCTCGGTGGACTACACCGCCTGCTGATCCGCCGACGGCCCGTCCGGAGCCGCCTCGCACGAGAGCACGACAGGCCGACGTACGGTCGTAACGTCGTCTCGTCGTGCGAGGAAGAGGATCCGAATGTCGCTGCACAAAGGCGTGGACAGCCAGCACACCCTGGCCGTCAACCCGTTCTACGGCGAGGCCGACCCGGTCGCCGGGATGCGCACCGCGCCGCCCAAGCACCGGCTGCCGGACGGCCCGATGGCACCGTCGACGGCGTATCAGCTGGTCCACGACGAGCTGATGCTGGACGGCAACGCACGGCTGAACCTGGCGACGTTCGTCACGACGTGGATGGAGCCGCAGGCCTCCACGCTGATGGCGGAGTGCGCCGACAAAAACATGATCGACAAGGACGAGTACCCGCGCACCGCCGAACTGGAGCAGCGGTGTGTGTCCATGCTGGCCGACCTGTGGCACACGCCGGATCCGACGGTGGCCGTGGGGTGCTCCACTACGGGGTCGTCGGAGGCCTGCATGCTCGCCGGGATGGCGCTCAAGCGGCGGTGGGCGAAGCGCAATGCGGACCGGTATCCGGCGACGGCCCGGCCGAATCTGGTCATGGGCGCCAATGTGCAGGTGTGCTGGGAGAAATTCTGCGCCTTCTGGGAGGTGGAGGCGCGGATGGCGCCCGTGACCGGGGACCGGCTGCATCTGGATGCCGAGTCGGCGGTGGCGCTGTGCGACGAGAACACCATCGGTGTAGTGGCCATTCTGGGTTCGACCTTTGACGGGTCGTATGAGCCGGTGGCCGAGATCTGCGCGGCACTGGACGAGTTCGAATCGCACACGGGACTGAATGTGCCGGTCCATGTCGACGGCGCCTCAGGCGCGATGATCGCGCCTTTCCTCGACCCGGACCTGGTCTGGGACTTCCGGCTGCCGAGGGTCGCTTCCATCAATACGTCGGGGCACAAGTACGGGCTGGTGTACCCGGGGGTGGGGTGGGCGTTGTGGCGTGACACCGAGGCACTGCCGGAGGAACTGGTGTTCCGGGTCAACTATCTCGGCGGCGACATGCCGACCTTCGCCCTCAACTTCTCCCGCCCCGGCGCGCAGGTCGTCGCGCAGTACTACTCGTTCCTGCGCCTGGGCCGCGACGGCTACCGCGCCGTCCAGCAGGCCAGCCGCGATGTCGCCCAGTCGCTGGCCCGGCGCATCGAGGAGCTCGGCGACTTCCGGCTGATCACGCGGGGCGACCAGCTGCCCGTGTTCGCCTTCACCACGGTGGAGGGGATCACGTCGTACGACGTCTTCGATGTCTCACGGCGGCTGCGCGAACGTGGCTGGCTGGTGCCCGCGTACACGTTTCCGCCCGACCGCGAGGATCTGGCGGTACTCCGGATCGTCTGCCGCAACGGCTTCTCCACCGACCTCGGCGACCTGCTGATCGCCGACCTCAGCCGGCTGCTGCCCCAACTGCGTGAGCAGCCGGGGCCGCTGCACCGGCGGGGCAAGGCGCCGACCGCCTTCCACCACTGAGCGGCGCTTCAGCGGCTGTCAGGCGGGGCTCAGGTGGGCTCAGCGGGGGCTCAGGCGGGCTCAGCGGCGGCTCAGGCGACGGCTTCCGCGGCGGCTTCCGGACGAACGGTCCGCGAAGGACACACCGACCGCCGCGAGGCCGATCTGGATCAGCCACTCGATCCAGTCCACGCCCTTGGTGTCCGCGACGCCGAAGCCGTGGGCGATCGCCGCGCCGATGAAGGCGGCGACGATGCCAATGATGATCGTCAGCCAGAGCGCGATGTGCTGACGGCCCGGTAAGGCCAGCCGGCCGAGGATGCCGATGATCGCACCGATGATCAGTGCACTGAAAATTCCCGAAATCTCCATGATTTGCGGATGCCCCCAAGTGCCCGCCCCACACCTGCGGGTGGGGGGCGGGCCGGGGGCGGGTGGTCAGCGCACGTTCACGAAGTCCGGCGTACCGTCACTGTTGAAGTGCTTCGAGTCACCGAAGTACTGGATCAGCCAGACGCCGTCAGCGGTGGCCTTGCCCTTGAGCGTGGCCTTGCCGTGGGAGTCGGTCTTGCCGGAGGTGATGTATGTCCACTTCGTGGTGCCCTTCTTCTCGAAGAAGAGCTCCACGTGCTGACTCTTGTACACGGTCCAGGCGCTGGTTTTGTGCTCCTTGAGGACGCCGGTGACGGTCACCGTGGCGCCCTTGTTCACATTGGCGGGCGAGGCGTTGTTGGAGTAGACGTGGGTGTTGATGCGGTACAGCCGGACCGGCTTGCTGATGCTCTCGGCCAGTTGGTCGGAGGTGTAGTGGTGGACGCGGTAGTAGCCGTCCAGGTGCCCCCAGACGCCGATGCTGAAGGTGCCGTTGGTGTACTGCTGGGTGGCCGTGCCGAAGTCGCTCCAGCCGGTCTTGCCGTCCTTGGAGTACTCCAGGTGCACCACCTGGGGGGCGCTGACCGAGGAGTTCCGGTCGTAGCTGCGGACGAGGGTGCCGGTGGCGGTCACCATGCCGTTGGCGGCGATGGAGGTCTTCAGACCGGTGTACGAGGAGTCGTCGGGGAGGATGATCCCGCCGGACGCCCCGGGGCTGTCGAGGTAGGGGTCCGTGACGTCGGCCGTCCAGCGGCCGTTCTCGCCGGGCACCGCCGGGACGGCCGCGCTGAAGGCTCCGTTGGCGTCCGTGGTGACGGCGGTCTTGGTCGTACCGCCCCAGCTGCTGAGCTCCACGGTCACCTCGGCGCCCGCGACGACCGGGGTGGAGGTCGTGCCGCCGGTGTGGACGGTGCCGCTGACGGTCACCGTCTGGCCGGGCACGGCGCGCGTACGGTCGGCGGTGGCCGCGACGTACACCGTCCTCGTGGTGATGGCCGCGGTGCCGTCCGCGGAGGCCGCGCCGTGCACCTGGTCGGTGTCGGCGCTGAAGGCGGTGGTGAAGCCGGCCTCGCCGTCGAGGGTGAACGCGGGTGAGGTGAAGGTGCCGTCGGCCGCGGTCGTGGCGGTCTCGGCCGCCGCGGGGCCCGTCGCCGGTGATGTGTACTTACGGGTGACGGTGACCTCGGTGCCGTCGAGCGGCACCGTGTCGCCGCTGCCCGGCTGGATGCCGACGAGGGTGCCCGTGACGGCCGTCGACCGGTGGTCGAAGTCCAGGGCGGGCTGGGTGAGGGCGGTGCCGGTGAGTTCGGGACGCAGGGTGAAGTCCAGCGTGCCGGCTCCGGTCCGGGTGATGGTGTGGCCCTGGCCGTCCGTCGCCGTGACGTCGATCGCGTAGTGGCCGAGGTGCGGGACCGGGCCGCCGTCCTCCGCCAGCTTGAGCGGGTCGCCGGACGGCACCTGCCAGGTGTCGCCGGACTGGGTCAGCGCCAGCCCGTCGGCGATGACCGTGTCGCCGTCGCGGACCGTCGCCGTGACGGTGCTGAGCGGGTCGCTGGTGTCATCGGTCCAGACCGGCACGGTGAAGATGCCCCGCTGGGCGTCATCGGTGCGGGCGACGCCGATGCCGAGCGGCCCGGCTTGGACTTGGACGGCGAGGGCTGCCGGGGCGGTCGCGAGCCCGCCGCCGGAGAGGGCGGCCACGACGGTGAGCGTGGCTATGGTGCGAAGGCTGCTGGTACGCATGATGCGCTCCTTCCGGTTTCTAGCGGACGTTGACGTAGACGGTCTTGGACTCGCTGTAGAAATGCGTGGAGTCGGCGTTCAGGTACACGGCCCAGGTGCCGTCCCCGTAGTAGCCGTACTGGTCGCCCTTGAACGTGAACGAGCCGTTGGCACCGCTCTTGCCCTTGACGACCCAGTACCAGGTGTTGTCGCCCTTGGGCTTGAAGACCAGGACAAGGTTTGCGCCCTTGTAGCCCTTCCACGTACTGCCCGACTTGTACTGCAGCTTGCCGGTCGCGACGAACTTGGCCGACGCCTTCGGGTTGTGCGGCGTCATGTCGAAGGACGTGAACCGGGTGTCGGTGCGGTGCAGCCGCTTGGTGGCCGAGTTGACGGCCAGCATCGCGTCGGTCTCGGCGTGCGAGACGCGGTAGTAGCCGTCGATGTAGCCCCAGGCGGTGAGGGAGAAGGCGCACTTGCCCGAGGACGGGTATCCGACCGTGCCCTTGACGAGGGTCGACCAGCCGGTCTTGCCGTTCTTGGAGTACTGCAGCGCCACCGGCTCGTCGATGCAGGCGCCGCCCAGTTTGCCGGAGGCCTTCACCTGGCCGTACTGGTCGATCGACGCCGTGAGGCCGGAGATGGAGCCGGCGGTGGGCACGTGGACGTAGTTCTCGGCGTACGGGGAGTTCTCCAGGTACGCCGACGGCTTGACGTAGGTGCGGTGGTACGTCGACGTCGTCACCGTCGCCTTGTACGAGAAGGTGCCCGTGCTGTCCGACGTGCCGCTGCCCAGCAGGCCGGGCGTGGTGTAGCCGGTGGTGTCCGGGGTATCGGTGGTGGTGACCACCGGAGCCGCCGCGAACGGCTTCCAGCCGTCGGCGGTCAGCCGCTGGACGGTGCCGCCGACGGTGAAGGTCGTGCCCTTGTGCACCCGGGTGGCGCTCGGGTCGGCACTGATCCGGTACCTGGTGGTCTCCGCCGGGAGCGCGGGAAGTGACGTTCCTTCAGCGACGGTGGTGTCGGGGCCCGCCCCGACGACGACGGCGTCGCCGCCGCCGCTCAGCGCGCCCTTCGCGGTGACCGGCGCCGCGAAGGCACCGGTGGCGCCGGCCGTGGTGACCGTCGTCGCGGTGCTCACGGCCCCGGAGGGCCAGTCGACCCGGACCTGGGTGCCGGCGTCGGCCGGGCGGCTGGTGGCGGTCGCCGGGTCGAAGGTCGTCACCGTGCCGTTGAGCACGGCGGTGCGGTTGTCGAAGTCGGTGTGGTCACGGTCGAAGGACACCGCGGTGACACTGGTGTGCAGCCGGTAGTCCAGCAGACCGGAGGTGCCGTGGTCGGCGCCGGCCCAGTGCTGGACGGTGCCGCCAGGCAGGCGGTAGTCGACGTCGACCGGGTAGTCGCCGTACCCCGTGCCGGACGGCAGGCTGATCGGCTGCTCGGTGAGCCAGCCGCGCACGCTGTCGTAGTGCAGTGCGTCGGTCGAGGCGAGCACGGGCGCGTCGGCCGTGGCCGAGGCCCGGACGCTGATCTTGATCCAGAGTGCGTCACCGTCGTTGAGGCCGACGGACAGCGTGCCATCACCGTAAGTGGACACGCTGGTGACGTCGGCGTTGGCCGCGAAAGCGGCGGGTGCGGCGACGAGCGGCGTGACGGCCATCGCGGACGCGATGAACCATCCGGCTGCGGTCCGGAGGACGGCAGGCCGATATGTGCGCGATACGCGCATGTTCGAGACCCCCCACAGGTCAGAAGCGGCGTCAATAGAAGCGCCGGAGGCCGCATCCTAGCGGGGAGCTGTGACACCGCTGTGGCGGGGGTGGCGGGAGATGGCGGGAGATGGCGTGTGTGCGTCACAGCACGGGATCAGGGCGTCAGGGCGTCAGAGGGCGTTCCGCGCACGATCTACGCATGAGACGGGACGCCAGCACCGCCACGTCGTCCTGGGCGGGGCGGTTGACGAACCGGGACAGGATCTCGTCGACCAGGGTGCCCAGGTCCCCGCGCGGGGGGAGGCGCAGCCGGAGGCCGGTGAGGCGGGCGAGGGAGACGTCTATGTCCTCGCCCCGGCGCTCGATGAGACCGTCGGTGTAGAGGAGGAGGACCTCGCCGGGGAGACACGTCAGCTTGACGGGCTTGTAGCCGCCATGGCCGGTGCCCAGGGGCGGGGCGGTTGGCACGGGAAGGATGGAGGCCGTGGCGTCGTGCCTGAGGATGGCCGGGGGGAGGTGGCCGGCGCTGGCGTAGGAGCAGACACCCCGGGCCGGGTCCATGAGGGCGAGGGCACAGGTGGCGGGGCGGCTGGCCGGATCCTCGGCGATGAGCTGGTCGAGGCGGCGCAGGATGAGGTGGGGCGGGAGTTCGGAGCCGGCCACGACCCGGAGCATGGAGCGGTAGTGGCTCATGTCGACGGCGGCCTCGACACCGTGGCCCATCACATCGCCCATCGCCAGCAGCGTCCGTCCGTAGGAGAGCCGCACCATGTCGTACCAGTCGCCGCCGACCAGCGCGCTGTTGCCGGCCGGCAGATAGCGTGAGGCGACCTCGAGTCCCGGGTGCGGGGGGCCGGGTTCGGAGAGCAGGGCGCGCTGCAGCTCCAGGGCGATGCCGTGCTCGCGGGTGAAGCGGCGGGCGTTGTCGAGGCTGATCGCGGCGCGTCCGGCGAGGGCCTCGGCGGCGACGGCGTCATCGTCGGAGAAAGGCGGCGAGTCCCCGGTGCGGGTCATCGTGAGGGCGCCGAGCGACTCGCCGCGGGCCACCAGCGGCACCACGAGCGCGGAGTGGATGCCGGCGGCGCGGTAGTCCCGGACGCGGTCCGGATGCGGGGCGGCCGTGCCGAACTCGTCGTCCGAGACGAGGTTCAGCACTACCGGGCGGCCGGTTTTGAGACAGCGCGGGATCGCGGCACCAACCGGGAAGTCCACGTACCCTCCCAACGGCCCGAAGACCTTCGTCCACGTGCCCATCATCGCGGGCAGGGCGGCGATCGCCGCCCTGCGCATCCGCACGACGCCGTGCGGCGGCAGCCGCAGTCCGTCGGTCTCCTCCGGCGGGAACACCATCACTGTCGCCACATCGGCGAAAATCGGCACCAGGAACTCGGCGAGCTCACCGCAGGTCGTGTCCATGTCCAGACCGGTGCCGATCCGTTTCGCCGCCCTGTCCAGCAGCGCCAGCCGCGCCCTCGCCCGCTCCAGGTCCCGCTGCTGCAGCCGGGACGCACTCACCTCCAGCACGATCCCCACCAGGCCGAGCGGCCGCCCGTCGGCGTCCTCCAGACGGTGGTACGCGCCGTGCCAGTAGCGCCGCTCCAGCGCCGACGCCGCCCGCGTCTGCCCGCTCGTCGTCCACTCCCGCGACCGCCCGTCGGCGAGCACCTCCCGCATCAGGTCCTCGCCCGCGTCCACGTCCGGCAGCACCTCCGCGACGGTGCGGCCGATGTGCTCGGCGGGCGGTACGCCGTTCATCTCGGCCAACGCCGGATTCACGTAGCGGTAGCGCAGCCCCGTGTCCAGAATGCCCACCGCCGCCTGGCTGCCGTCCATAACCTGCTGCAGGACCCGTTGGTCCAGCTCCGGGAATGACCAGGCCTCGCAATGGCTCACCCGTGCGCCTCCTCGTCCCTCGTCTCCGTGTCTCCTCTTCTCCTCGGGGCCTTGTCGTCCGTCGCCGCCGCCCGCCTCCCATGTTCGGCCCGCGCACGGCACCCCGCATTCGGAGCAGTCCAGCGGGCGCGACTCCCGGTCCGGCCGCACGATGATCGAAAGGGCCGCCGCGTTGCGGCGCCGCTCTTCCCAACCGCCCCAAGGGGAGGACTTTCCGTGTCCGTCAGTCTCACGCAACTGCGCCGTTGTTCCATAGCCGTCGATCTCGGTGCCGCCAGAACCCGGGTATATCTCAAGGGCTCCGGGGTCGTCGTCGACGAGCCCAGCGTGGCCGCCGTCGACATCCGCAGCGGAGCACTGATAGCAGTGGGCGCACTGGCCGAGAAGATGACCGGCCGCACCCCCGACCACATCCGCGTCGTGCGCCCGGTGCAGAGCGGCATCGTGGTCGACGTCTCCATGGCCCAGCGTATGCTCCGCCAGCTCCTGGGCAGCCAGCTCCGCCGAGCCCGGCTCCGCAGGCCGCTGCCCATGCTGCGCGCCGCCGTCTGCGCCCCGCACGCCTGTGAGCCGCTCGCCCAGCGAGCGATCACCGAGACCCTCTATGGGATAGGCGCCCGCCGCGTCGAGATGGTCGACTCGCTCATCGCCGCAGCCGTCGGCTGCGGACTGCCGGTCGAGCAGCCCGAAGCCACCATGATCATGCTGTGCGGCGCCTCCACGACCCAGATAGCGGTCCTCTGCCTGGGCTCGATCGTCGCTGCCGAGACCGTCGCCGTCGGCGGTGAGGCCATCGACTACGCCGTCGTCCAGCACTTCCGCAACGAACACGAGCTCATGCTGCCCAGCCAGTCCGTCCGTCCCCTGCACCTCATGCTCAGCTCCCCCGACCCCCAGCTGCGCAGCACCGACGTCCAGGGCCGCGACGTCGCCAGCGGGATCGCCCGCACCGTCAGGGTCGACACCGATGGCGTACGCGAGGCCATCCGCATCCCCATGGCCGCCATCGTCGACGGCGTGGGAGCCGTCCTCCGCCACTGCCCGCCCGACCTGGTCGCCGACCTGACCGACCGCGGCATCATGCTGGCCGGCGGCAGCGCCCTGATGCCCGGCCTGGAGACCATGCTCCGACAGGGCACCCGCATGCCGGTCAGCATCGCCGAGCGGCCCGACATCTGCGCCGTGCGGGGACTGGGGGCCATGATGGAGGGCCTGGTGCTGCCCATGCACATCGACCCGCTTGCCGCGTAGCGCCCGCCCGCCCGCTGCGACCCGTCGGCAGGATCGGCGGGTCGGCGGGATCCAGCGGCCGTGCAACACATGGTTGGTTGAGTGACGCCGGGCGGGCAGTTCAGACAGCCATTCCGCGCGGGCGTCCGTCACCGGAGCTGTCCGGCCCGTACGCCGTAGCGGGATGGCGGGATGGCGGGATAGTCCGCCACGCCACCCGCGCCGAAATGGCCCCGCCCCCGCGTAACGGTCCAGGGCGGATTCCGGCGGTCGTGCGGCGACGAGGTGGTCGCGGGTGTGGGCGGGCAAGGGCGGCGTCCTTGGGGAAGCGCTGCTGCGGCAGGCCGTTGGTGCTCTCGTTGAGCCAACGCTTCCCGGTCACGGCGGGGGGACCGGACTTAGAGGCCGCCCCACCTATTCGCGCGGCCTCTTAGCGCTGTTTCTCTGCGCGCTCCACCAGGGCGGCGGCGTAGTCGGCGACCAGCTCGGGCTGGTCGACCGGGAGCCAGTGGCCGCCGTCCACATGGTGGATCTCCGCCGTGGGCACCCAGTCCGTGATCTCGGTCTGCCACGGCGGCCGGACGAACGCGTCCTGGTTGGGGGCCAGCACCTGCGCGGGCAGCTCCGCCCATCGTTTGCCGGGCCGCCAAAGCCTGGGCAGCACATTGGCACGGTAGAGCTTCAGCCCCGCGCGGTTGCGGGCGGCGAGCCCCGTGGCGTGCGGGACCCGGGAGAGCAGGTCGACCAGGCCCAGCAGGCAGGCCAGGTCCGCGACCCCGTAGAGGTGGAAGAAGGCCACGTACCAGGACGCCAGCGACTGCCGTGCGAACTTCGCCAGCCGAGCCGGACTCGGCCGCCGCAGCTGCTCCCGGTACCACCTGCCAGTATGGTCCAGGTCCGGCCCGGACACCGAGGTCAGCGACGCGAACCGGTGCGCCAGCTGCGGGGTGCTGACGGCGTGCCAGCTCTGCACCGAGCCCCAGTCGTGCGTCAGCAGATGCACCGGCACACCCGGGCTGACCGTGTCCGCGATCGCCGTGGTGTCGGCCGCCAGCTGCGGCAGGCGATAGGCGCTGGTCGGGCGCGGCGCCCCGGATTTGCCGGAGCCTCGTACGTCGTACGTCACTATATGAAAGCGTCCGGCCAGGCGGGATACGATTTCGTCCCAGACCCGGTGGTCGTTGGGGAAGCCGTGGACGCACAGCACCGTAGGTGCGGCGGGGTCCCCGTGTTCGTACACGGCCAGCCGCACACCGTCGGAGGCTGTCACCCAGCGTTGTGCCATGGCTAGAAACCATGGCAGCTTGCTGACGTGCTGTCTACTGCGCCGCGCGGCGTGGGCCGCCCGCCGTCGAGAGCTGCCGGGCGGCCGCGTCCGGGGCGGGCTTCTCCGGCCCGCCGCGCGGGCGACAAACCGCGCCAGGCACCATATGTGCATGGCCCAACCGCAAGAGCTCCACCGCCGGCTCGGCGTCCTCGACGCCGTCACGATCGGTCTCGGCTCGATGCTGGGAGCAGGAGTGTTCGCCGCGTTCGCCCCGGCGGCGCGGGTGGCCGGGTCGGGGCTGCTGGTGGGGCTGGCGGCGGCAGCCGTCGTCGCGTACTGCAATGCGATGTCTTCAGCACGGCTGGCGGCGCTGTATCCGGCGTCGGGCGGCACATATGTGTACGGGCGGGAGCGGCTTGGGCGTGTCTGGGGATATCTCGCCGGCTGGAGCTTCGTGGTGGGGAAGACGGCGTCGTGCGCGGCGATGGCGCTGACCGCCGGCTCCTATATATGGCCGGGACAGGAGCGCGCGGTCGCCGTGGCGGCGGTGGTGGCGCTGACCGCCGTCAACTACCTGGGCGTGCAGAAGGCGGCGTGGCTCACCCGGGCGATCGTGGCGATCGTGCTGGCGGTGCTGGCAGCGGTGGCGGTCGCCTCGTTCGCGGGAGGCAGCGCGCGGGCGGCACGGCTGGAGTTGGGCGGCGACGCGTCCGCGGAAGGGGTGCTGGAGGCGGCGGGACTGCTGTTCTTCGCCTTCGCGGGATACGCGCGGATCGCGACGCTCGGGGAGGAGGTCCGGGACCCGGCCCGGACGATCCCGAGGGCGATCCCGGTCGCGCTGGGGATCACCCTGGTGGTGTACGCGGCCGTGGCCGCCGCCGTACTGGCGGTGCTGGGCCCGGACCGGCTCGGGCATGCCGCCGCGCCGCTGGCGGAAGCCGTGCGCGCGGCGGGGGCACCCGGGCTGGCGCCGGTGGTGCGCGTCGGGGCCGCTGTCGCCGCGCTGGGCTCGCTGCTGGCGCTCATTCTCGGCGTATCGCGTACGACGCTGGCGATGGCACGCGACCGGTATCTGCCGACGGGCCTGGCGAACCTGCGCCATGCCGAACTCGCCGTCGGCGCGGTGGTGCTGGCGGTCCTGGCCACCGGGGCGGACCTGCGTGGCGCGATCGGCTTCTCGTCATTCGGCGTCCTCGCCTACTACGCGATCGCCAATGCCAGCGCATGGACGCTGCGGGCCGACGAAGGCCGCCTGCCCCGCGTCGTCCCGGCCCTCGGGCTGGCCGGGTGTGTGACGCTGGCCTTCGCTCTTCCGCCGTCGTCCGTCGTGGCCGGCATCGCGGTGCTGGCGGTGGGCGCGGCCGCGTACGGGGTGCGCGCGGCCCGCACGTAGGGCCTGCCCGGCCGGGCTCCGCGGGAGGGGATCCCTGCGACCGCAGGGAGGGGCGGAGGTGGTGGTACCTCCCTCACAGCGGTGGCTGGCGGAGACGGCGACGGCACCATCGTCGACCGACGACAACGACGCGTGTGCCGGTGCCGGGCGGCGCGACCGCCACGGCCACGCCGCGCCGGCGGCATATCGGCCGCAGAGGCCGGACATGCCGTAACGCCCCGGCGGCCCCGTACTCACCGCCCCAGGGCAGCCCGGTCCGCCGCCGCTGTGCCGTGCTCCCAGCCCTCGCCGTCCCGGACCCGGAGGCGGTGGGTGGTCGTCTCGGGGAACATCCGCTGGGCGGCGGCCCCGACCGCGACCTCGCGTGCGGCCAGTACGGGGAGCAGCCGGGGCCCGGCGGCCTCCTCCTCCGCCGCCGCCTCGGCCGCCGCCTCCCCGGTCGCGGCGGCCAGCCGCTCCCGGATCCGGCCGGCGTAGGCGATCAGGAAGGACTGCCGGAAGTTCTTCGACCGGGAACGGCCCCGGTTCAGCGCCTTGTCCGCCTGCACCAGCAGCGAGGTGTAGAGCAGCTCGACGGCTTCGAGGTCGGCCTCGTATCCGACGACCGTCGAGAATCCGAACTCCGACGACCACACCGCCTGGCACCGGTTCGCCGCCGCCACCGCGTCCAGCAGCAGCGCCTTCGCCCCCTCGTACGGCGGGTCCACCCCGACCCGCCGCGCCCCGGGGCCGTCCCCCGTCGCCCCCGCTCCGGCCGCTCCCGCGAGCAGCGCCTCGTCGATGCTGTGCCGCGCCATCAGGTGCTGCGCTTTCGCGCTGAGCGCTTCCGCCTCCTCCGGGAAGGCCGTCGACTCGGCCTTGGCGAGCAGCGCCCGGATCCGCCCCAGCATCTTGTGCTCACCGCCCCGGTGGTCCCCGGCGGGTACCGCCAGCGGCGTGATCCTCGGCAGCCGCCCCCACAACCGCAGCAGCTCCAGTACACACGTCGCCGCCCCGAACCGGTCGAGCCTCTCCAGCCGCAGGCCCCCGCCCCCGCTCAGCTCCTCGGCCGGCCGCACATGGGCCGCCCCCAGCTCGCGCCGCGCCATCCGTACCAGGTCCGCCGCCAGCCACCCCCGGTCCTCGCACGCCCGCACCACCCGCGCCGCCAGCGCCTCGGCCGCCGCCAGGCCGCCGGGCGCCGCCGCTATCACCGACGCCCCGGCGTCGACCGCCGCCTCAACGCCCCGGTCGGGGGCGTTCAGCGCCCCGAGGTACGCCGCCTCGACAGCCTGTGCTGTTTCGTTCATACGTGCTGCCACGCCGCCCAGCATCGCATCCGGCGCCGACCGCCCTCCCCCGGGCGGGGCCCCGTTGGGTCAGTGCGCGGTCAGCCGAGCTCGGCCAGGCGCCGTGCCGCGGGTGCGCAGCGGCTCTCGATCCACGTGGCCGCGACGGCGTCCTCCGGCGCGACGATGGCGGTCTCGATGCCGAGCTTGGCGTAGCCGGCCATGTCGTCGACGAACGCGTCGATGTCACCGTCCCGGATCGAGGCACCGACGTAGATCATGGTCTTGCGGATGCGGGAGTAGTCGCGTCCGGCCTCGTCGCAGTGCCTGCGCAGCACGTCGAGCTTGTGGGCGACCTCGGCCTGGGACGAGCCGAAGAGGTTGCAGGCGTCCCCGTACTGGGCGACCAGCCGGAGCGTCTTCTTCTCGCCCCCGCCCCCGATCATGATCTCGGGGCGCGGCGCGCTCACGGGCGGCGGCGTGCACCTGGTCTCGGCGAGTTGGTAGTGCTTCCCCTCGAAGGGGCCGTTGTTGTCCTGGTCCCACATCTGCAGACAGATGCGCAGCGTCTCCTCCAGGCGCTCGAAGCGCTCGGCGAGCGGCGGGAACGGCACGCCCAGGCCCTGGTGCTCGCGCTCGTACCACGCGGCGCCGATGCCCAGGGTCGCCCGGCCGCCGGAGAGGATGTCGAGCGTGGTGGCGATCTTCGCCAGCAGCCCGGGGTGGCGGTAGGTCGTCCCGGTGACGAGCACCCCGAGCCGCACCGAGGAGGTGTGGGCCGCGAGGTAGCCCAGCGTCGTGTAGCACTCCAGCATCGCGGCCTCGGCGCCGCCGTTGTGCTCCATCTGGAAGTAGTGGTCCATCACCGACAGCCAGCTCACGCCGGCTGCCTCCGCGGCCGCGCCGGCCGCGGCCAGCTCCGGCCCGAGACCGGCGGACCCCTGGGGGTGATCGAACTTGTTGATGTGTACACCCAGTCGCACGTGGGTCTCCGTCCGCGTCGTCGTCTAGACAGTCACGACGGTATGCCTTGGAGCGTGCTCCAGGTCAAGGCCGTCAGCCCTTGCCGGCGGCACCAAAGGCGCAGCCGGGAGGCGTCGAGGGTTATCCCGACGCATTGGCCCGACGCACAGATTTAACCTCCGACATCTTGTCATGTCCAGTTCTACGCGCGTAACTTGGGCCGACTTCAGGCTGAAGGAGACGAAACCGCCCATGGCCCACGCCCGAACGCCCAGACGCCGCATCGCGCTGATACCGGCCGCGATCGCCACCTCGCTCGTGCTGACCCCGCTCCCGGCGGCGTTCGCCGCGCCCTCCGCCACTGCCGTGATCTCCGAGGCGTACGGCGGCGGGGGCAACTCCAGCGCGACACTGACCCGCGACTTCGTCGAGCTGGCGAACCGCTCGACGACCGCATACCCCCTGGACGGCTACAGCGTCCAGTACCTGCCCGCCGCCGCGAGCGCGAGCTCGGCGTGGCAGGTCACGCCGCTCACCGGCGCGCTGGCGCCCGGCGGCAGCTATCTGGTCGCCGAGGCGGCGGGCAGCGGCGGTACGACGGCGCTGCCGACCGCCGACGCCACCGGCACGATCTCGATGGCGGCGGCGAGCGGCACGGTCGCGCTGGTGTCCGGCACAACAGCGCTGACCTGCAAGACAGCCGCGGACTGCACCGGCGACAGGCGGGTGGTCGACCTGCTGGGCTATGGCACCGCCGTGGTCAGGGAGGGCACGGCCGCACCGGCCGCGAGCAACACCACCGCCGTGGCCCGAGCGGCGAGTCTGGCCGACACGGACGACAACTCGGCGGACTTCACCGCCGCCGCCCCGGCCGCCGTCAACTCGGCGGGCGAGACGGCTTCCGGCGGTGACGGCGGAGGCCCGACGGGCCCGACCGAGCCGGGAGCGTTCCGGATCCACGATGTGCAGGGCACGACCCGGCTCTCACCGCTCGCCGGGCAGAAGGTGACCGGGCTGCCGGGCATCGTGACCGGCGTCCGTACGTCGGGCTCGAAGGGGTACTGGATCCAGGACCCGGCGCCGGACGCGGACCCGCGCACCAGTGAGGGCGTGTTCGTCTACACCGGCAGCGCCGCGCCGACGGTCGCGGTCGGGGACTCGGTGCTGGTCAGCGGCAAGGTCAGCGAGTACTACCCGAGCAGCACCGCCCAGTCCGTCACCGAGCTGAGCAGCCCCGCCGTCACCGTTCTCTCCTCCGGCAACGCGCTCCCGGCGGCCGTCACCCTGGACGCCTCGTCCATACCCGCCGAGTACACGCCCGCCGCCGCCGACGGCGGCAGCATCGAATCGCTCGCCCTGAACCCGACGACGTACGCCCTGGACTTCTACGAGTCCCTGGAGGGCGAGCGCGTCCAGGTCGACAACGCCCGCGTGGTCGGCGCCACCACCGCGTACGGCGAGGTATGGGTCACCGCCAAGCCCGGCGAGAACCCGTCCGTGCGCGGCGGCACCGTCTACGGCTCCTACGACCAGCCCAACACCGGCCGCGTCAAGGTGATGTCACTCGACCCCGCGAACCCCGTCCCGACCGCGAACGTCGGTGACACCCTCGCCGGCACCACCACCGGACCGCTGGACTACGACACCTACGGCGGCTACAACCTCCAGGCCACCGCCGTCGGCACGCTCACCTCCGGCGGCATCACCCGCGAGGTCACCAAGAAGCAGCGGCGCGACGAGCTGGCCGTCGCCACGTACAACGTGCAGAACCTGGACCCGGGCGACAGCGACGCGAAGTTCGCCCGGCTCGCCGAGGGCGTCGCCGTCAACCTCTCCTCGCCCGACATCGTCGCCCTGGAAGAGATCCAGGACAACAACGGCGCCACCGACGACGGCACCGTCGCCGCCGACCAGACCATAGTCAAGTTCACCGACGCCATCGTCGCGGCCGGCGGCCCCCGCTACGACTGGCGCTCGATCAACCCGGTCAATGACCAGGACGGCGGCGAGCCCGGCGGCAACATCCGCCAGGTCTTCCTCTTCAACCCCAAGCGGGTCTCCTTCACCGACCGCGCCGGCGGCGACTCCACCACCGCCGTCGCCGCTGTGAAGACCAAGCACGGCGTGCGGCTCTCCGTCTCTCCCGGCCGGATCGACCCCACGAACGACGCCGCCTGGGCCGACAGCCGCAAGCCGCTGGCGGGCGAATTCCGTTTCCAGGGCGAGAGCGTCTTCGTCATCGCCAATCACTTCGCCTCCAAGGGCGGCGACCAGCCGATGACCAGCCGCTACCAGCCGCCGGTGCGCAGCTCGGAGACCAAGCGCGTACTGCAGGCGGCAGAGGTCCATGACTTCACCGCCCAGCTGCTCGCGGCCGACAAGAACGCCAAGGTCGTGGTGCTCGGTGACCTCAACGACTACGAGTTCTCGAACACCGATGCCATCCTCACGAATGGTGGCGTCCTCACCGACCTGCTGACCACCCTCCCGGCCGACGAGCGCTACACCTATGTCTACGAGGGCAATTCCCAGACCCTCGACCACATCCTGACCAGCCCCGCACTGGACGACGTGGACTACGACGTGGTGCACCTCAACGCCGAGTTCGCCGACCAGGCCAGCGACCACGATCCGCAGATCGTACGGATCGACGTCAAGAACTGCGGCAAGCACCGGAAGTAGTACCGGGCGGCTGCTGGGCCCAGGGCCTGTCCGCCGGACAGGCCCTGGCACGCGTTTGGCCCAGCAGCGCTCGCAGGGCGGACGGCACCGCTGTAGACAGGCTCTGAGGGGGCGTAAGGATCACCAGCCTGTCAAGGAGCTCGCCGCAATGCGTCTGTCCCGCCGCTGGACCGCCTTCGCCGCCGTGGCGGCGGCGGTCGCCGCGCTCGCCGTGCCGGCCGCTACGGCCGCCTCTCCCGCTCCCACGCCGGGCACCAGGGCTGTCCCCGCCCCGTTGCTTTCCGTGCGGGACGCCATCCCGGGGGAGTACATCATCACACTCACGCCGGGCGCCGACCCGAAGACGGTCACCGACAAGGTGGGGGTGACGCCCCGTTACGTGTACCGGAGCGCCCTGCTGGGCTTCGCGGCGCCCCTGACCGGGCCGCAGCTCGCCACCGTACGGGGCATCAAGTCGGTCGCCGCCGTCGAGCAGGACTCGACGGTGACGGTCCCGCCGGAGGAGCGGATCGCTGCCCGCACGGTCCGTCGGGCGGGCCGCGGCACCCCGTGGGGCCTGGAGCGGATCAACCAGCAGGCGCCCAACCAGCACGGCTTCTCCGTCAAGTCGACCGGCGGCAAGGTCACCGCGTACGTCATCGACAGCGGCATCGAGTACACCCATCCCGAGTTCGGCGGCCGGGCCGTCCCCGGCACGGACCAGACCAACCCGGCCGGCAACGGCGAGGACTGCGCCGGTCACGGCACCCATGTGGCGGGCACCATCGGCGGTACGACGACCGGGGTGGCCCGGCAGGCGACGCTGGTCTCCGTCAAGGTCCTGGACTGTACGAACACCGGCCCCAACTCCGGCGTCATCGCCGGGATGAACTGGGTGGCCGCCAACGCCAAGAAGCCCGCCGTCGCCAATCTCTCACTCGGCGGCTACTACTCGCCGACCATGAACAGTGCCGTGGACGGCCTCGCCCGCTCAGGCGTCTTCCCGGTCGTCGCGGCCGGCAACGACAACGTCAACGCCTGCATCACCTCCCCCGCCAGCGCCTCCCAGGCCTTCACCGTCGCCGCCACCGACGAGAACGACCGCAAGGCGTCCTTCAGCAACTACGGCAGCTGCGTCAATCTCAACGCCCCCGGTGTCGGCATCACCTCGGCCTACCTGGACAACTCGTACGCCGACATGAACGGCTCCTCCATGGCCGCCCCGCACGTCACCGGCATCGCGGTCCTCTACAAGGCCACGCACGGCGATGTCCCCTTCGAGACCCTCAAGAAGTGGCTCGTCGACAACGCCACCCCCAATGTCCCGCTGGCCGCGCCCTGGGGCACGCCCCGGAAGCTCGCCTTCACCGGAGGGCTGTGACGTTTCTCCGCCGGTGGGTCACCGGGAACCTCCGAGGATGCCCCGGCCTTCAGGCCGGGGAGGAATCGGACTCCTGCGGAGCAGGGCAGGGAACGGGGTTTCGCCCCCAGGGCGAAAGACCGCCCACCCGGTCGGGTACACCGAGCGCCGTGCGTTGCGAGAACGAAGCGCGTAAACCGTGCTGATCGAGAGCCAAGACAGCACACGCACCTCCGAGCTTTGCTGTAGCGACCCAGGCTGGTTTCAACCCGGCTGGCGTTGATCGTGGAAGACCTGCTGGGTCGCTGACCCGCAGGCAGCGTGAGCCAGGAATCCCGCTGCTTCAACTGGGGGAGGATTCAATGCTGTCCATCATCCGCGGTCTGGTCTTCATGTTCGCCCCGCAGAAGTACTGGCGAAGCGGCATCCTGCTGGGCAGCCTCCGGTAGCGCCTCGCTCCCCAGGGTCTGCTCGGCCCAGATGGTCTTGCCGGCGGGGGTCTGCCTGCTGCCCCAGCGCTGGGTGAGCTGGGCGACCAGGAGCAGGCCCCGGCCGCCTTCGTCGAAGATACGGGCCCGACGCAGGTGGGGGGCTGTGGAGCTGGCGTCGGAGACCTCGACGATGAGGGTGGCGTCATGGATGAGACGGAGCTGGATGGGGCCGCCGGCGTAACGGATGGCGTTGGTGACGAGCTCGCTGACGACGAGCTCGGTGGTGAAGGCGACCTCGCCCAGGCCCCAGGTCGACAGCTGCTCGCTGACCTGTTTGCGGGCCTCGGCGACCACGGCCGGCTTGGCCTCCAGGTCCCAGATGGCGACCTGCCCGGCGTCCAGCGCCCGGGTGCGGGCGAGGACCAGGGCCATGTCGTCGACCCGGCGATTCGGCCGGAGCTCGCGGATTACCTGTTCGCAGAGGTCCTCCAGTGAGGACCCGGGGTCCTGGAGGGTGCGGCGCAGCAGGCCGAACCCGTCGTCCATGGAGCGCTCGGCGGACTCGACGAGGCCGTCGGTGTAGAGGGCGAGCAGGCTGCCCTCGGGAAGCTCCACCTCGGCGGACTCGAAGGGCAGGCCGCCCACGCCGAGCCGCGGCCCCTGCGGTAGGTCCAGGAAGTCGGCGGTGCCGTCGGGGCGCACGACGACGGGCGGGGGGTGCCCGGCCCGGGCGACGGTGGCTCGGCGGGAGACGGGGTCGTAGACGGCGTAGAGGCAGCTGGCGCCGACCTCGCCGACGTCACCGGCGAGGCGGCCCGCGGTGTCCTGCTCGCGGTCCAGGCGCAGCACGAGGTCGTCGAGCTGGGTGAGGAGTTCGGCGGGCGGCAGATCGACGTCGGCGAGCGTGCGGACCGCGGTGCGCAGGCGTCCCATGTGGGCGGAGGCATGGATGCCGTGGCCGACGACATCGCCGACGACGAGCGCGACGCGGGCGCTGGAGAGCTGGATGACGTCGAACCAGTCACCGCCGACGCCTGCCTGGGAGTCGGCGGGCAGATAGCGGGAGGCGACCTCGACAGCGGCCTGGCGGGGCAGGCGCTGCGGGAGCAGACTGCGCTGGAGGGCCAGGGAGGTCTTGCGCTCACGGGTGAAGCGGCGGGCGTTGTCGATGCTTACGGCGGCTCGCGCGGTGATCTCGTCGGCCAGGAGGAGGTCGTCCGAGCTGAAGGGATCCGGGGTGCGATGGCGGATGAAGAAGGCCATGCCGAGGGTGGTGCCACGGGCCCGCAGTGGCACGAACATCAGCGAGTGCACGCCTACTTCCTTGGCCGCGCGGGCGCGGATCGGGTCGTTCGCGATCCATCTGCGGATCACCGGGTCGCCGACCGAGTGCCGGGTGGCCCGGCCGCTGACGACCGCGCGGGCGATGTAGTCGGGGTAGCTGTGCGTGCTGCCCACCGCCACCACCGATTCGGGGGCCCCGTCCAGGACCGACTGGTGCGCGGTCCGGCGCAGCTCGACCGGTTGCCCGTCGGCGGGCGGCGCGGGCTCCTCACCCTGCAGTACGGACTCGAACAGGTCGACGCTGACGAAGTCGGCGAGTCTCCCGGCGGAGGCCTCGGCCAGCTCCTGGGCGGTGCGGGTGACGTCGAGGGTGCTGCCGATGCTCTTACTGGCTTCGTTGAGCACGGCGAGCCGCTCGCGGGCCCGCAACTGCTCGGTGGTGTCGAAGACGGCGGCGGATACGCCGTGGACCCGGCCGGTCTCGTCCTTCAGCGGGAAGAAGTACATCGTCCAGGCGTGCTCGCGGGTGTCGCCGGGGGCGCGGGCGTAGGTTTCCAGGCGTACCGTCTCGCCGGTCCGGATCACCTGCTCCTGAAGCCGGTCGTACTCGGCGAAGGCCGGCAGTGGCATGAAGTCCTTGAGCCGCTTGCCGACCAGCTTGTCCATGGGCATGCCGATCTGCCGCCCCATGGCGTCGTTCGCCTCCACCAGCCGCGCCTCATGGTCGTAGACCGCCAGCGGGATGGGTATCTGGGCCAGCGTCCAGTCCCGCAATTCGGCGGCCGAGGCCGTGCCGGTGCCGTCCGGCCTTTGGGCCGGGTCTGCTTCCATACCTGCCTGTCTCTCGCCCACACCGCGCCCCGGCCCGGGTCCTCCGCAGGTCCGGAATACACGGCTCCACCCTCTGCATCCTCCCTCTCCCGGGCCCCGGAGACCACCCCAGAACGGCCAATCCGGTATTCATCACCCCCAGGCCGATCTTCCCTGGGAGGCACTTTCAAGCCCCTCCGCCGATCGGGCACCGCGCAGCGCGGGCGCACCCGTGCGCTCCGTGACAACTCCATCACCACGGCGCACAGCCCTGCACACCGCCCATGAAGTCCTGGCGCGTGCGACGGCTTTGCCAGGTGCATGTTCGCGCCAACCAACACCCAGAAATGGTCAATTCAGCCATTTGATCAGGTGGTTAATCGACACATCCGCAATTGAGAGTAATGGTGGACGGACGTCTTCCGTTGGCCGAAAAATCACCTTCCGGCCGGTACACAGGAGGCCAGGCATGCCGCCGACAAGGAGAAGAAGAGCATGACGGACTTAGCGGATACCGCGCGCGCGGAAACTCGAACACCAGTTCAAGAATCACCGCAGACACCGGTGCAAGCCCTGGCCGTCAAGCCCTTTTACTGCCCGATAGCCCCTGCCGTACATCCAGGTGAACGCGCATTCGATACAGCGTCCATCGCGTGGATGTTCCAACACGGCCTCGACACCGACCACCGGCAGCGCCAGCGTCTCGCGCTCTGCGACTTCGGCGGCCTCACCGCCAAGACCATGCCCTACGGCCAGTCAGCCCCGCTGACCCTCATGGCCAAGCTGCACTCGGTGCTCTTCTCGCTCGACGACGGCCTCTGCGACGAGGTCGGTGCCACCGCACACGGCCTCGCCCATGAGACCCAGCGCATCCTGCGCGCCCTGGAGGCCCCCGCTCCCCAGTGGCCCGATGACACCCCATGGGCCGCCGCCCTCCGCGAGATCCGGCTGGAGCTCGCCCAGCACGCCACCCCGAGCCAGGTCCGGCGCTGGACCGAGGGCATGCGCACCTACCTCTCCGGCCTGGTCTGGGAAGCGGCCTGCCGCCACGATCCTGTACTGCCGTCGCTCAACGACTACGTCACGATGTGGATGCGCGCGATCGGCATGGCGCCGTCCACGACAATGATCGACATAGTGGGCGGCTTCCAGGTCTCCGACCACGACCTGGAGCGGCCCGAGGTCCGCGCCCTCACCGAGATGACCTGGACCCTGGTCAGCTGGGACAACGACTTCTACTCCCGCAACAAGGAGATCCTGCGCGCCGAGGACCACCTCAACCTTGTCGACGTCCTTGTCCACGAGCGGGGCCACGAAGCGGCCTACGCCCTCGAAGAGGCCAATATGATGCGCGACCGCGTCATGGTCCTCTTCCTCCGGCTCCGCGAGCAGGTCCTCCCGACCGCCAACGACGTTCTCCGCCGCTACCTCGACGGCCTCGCCCAGTTCGTCCGCGGCCACCTCGACTGGGCCCAGGTCTGCGCCCGCTACGCCGACGGCATACCCTCGGGCACCGGCTGGTGGAAGCCGAGCCCCTACGACGACAGCCTGGAACCGTTGCCCATCCCGACCATCGCCTGGTGGTGGGACCAGCTGAACCGCTAGCGCGGTGCCCGGTCCTCAAACGCCGGACGGGCTGGATTGCCCGCGCGTCAGCGCGTCAGTGGCGGCGCAGGCTCCGCAGCAGCCTGACCCACCACGACCTGCGCAGCTGCGGCTCGCTCACCCCCGCCACGGCGACAACCGCGGCATCCGGAAGGGGCGCCCCGGCCGTGGCGACGGTGAGCGGGAGTTCGGTCTGGCCGGTGGTGCCGCCCTGGGCGATGGCACGGTGGGGGCTGAATTCCACCGGCAGGGCGACGAGGTGCCGGGACATGATGGAGGAGACCCAGCGCAGTTCGCCCTCGGGGACGGCGAGCCGGAGATCGGGCAGCCGTGCGAGCAGGGCGTCGATGCCGGTGTCGGCGATCGCGCGGGCCATGTCCTGGCCGGGGCATTCGTGGGGGCCGCCGCTGAAGGCGAGGTGCGAGCGGTTGCCGTGCACGGGCACCGAGAGATCGGGGCGGATCTCGGGGTCGACATTGCCGGCGGCGAGCCCGGAGATGATCAGGTCGCCCTTGCGGATGGGCTTGCCGCCGAGCTCGGTGTCGCCGGTGGCCCAGCGGCCGAGGAGGGTGATGAAGGGCGGCTCGTCCCAGAGCACCTGCTCCAGCGCGTCCGGGAGGGTCATGTGGCCGCCGGCCAGATTGGCACGGAAGCGGTGGTCGGTGAGCACCATCCGCAGGGTGTTGGTGATCAGGTTCGCGGTGGTCTCGAAGGCGGCGATGAGGACCAGCCGCAAGTGCTGCTCCAGCTCCTCGTCGCTGAGCTCGGAGTGGTGGGTGATGAGCCAGGTGGTGAAGTCCTGGGCGGGCTTCTCACGCTTGTTCGCGACCGTCTGCCGCAGCGTCATGACGACGTACTCGTTGCTGGCGACGGCCGTCTCGGTGCCCTTGAGCATGTCGCGGGCGGCGGAGACGAGACGGGGGCCGTACTCGTCGGGCATGCCGAGCAGCTGCGTCATGGCGAGCATCGGCAGGTGCTCGGAGAACTGGCTGACCAGCTCGGCCCGGCCGTCGGCGGAGAACTCGTCGACCAACTGGTTGGCGAAGCGGGTCACATGGCGGCGGATACCGCGCCGGTCGAACCGTCCCATGGACTCGGTGATCGCCTTGCGGTACCGCTCGTGCTCCTCGCCCTCGGTGAGGTTGGCGATCGGCTGCCAGGTGGTGAGGGGGGCCAGCGGGTGGTCCGGCGGGACCTTCCCCTCCTGCATCTCGCGCCAGTGCCGGGAGTCCCGGGAGAACCGGGACGGTGTGCGGGCGAGCTCCATGTTCTCCCGGTGGCCGAGCACGATCCAGGCCGGGATGTCGCCGTTGACCAGGACCGGGGCGACCGGGCCGTGTTCGGCGCGCAGCCTCTCGTACAGCCCCATGGGGTCGGTCTCGGCCTCGTGCCCGAAGAGCCGTCGCAGACCGCCGGGGCCCAGGCCGTGCGCGGGGCAGCCGGGGGGCGGGGCGGCGGAGGCCGCGGGCGTGGGGCCGACGGCGCTGTCGGCGTCGGAGGAGAACGAGGGGGAGGTCACGATGTGGGCTCCGGAGTCACGGCGAGGGAGTGGAGATAGCGCATCAGCGTCATCAGCACGTCACGGCTGGACGAACGCAGCCGGGCGTCACAGTTGACAATCGGTACATAAGGCGGCAGGTCCAGGGCCGCCCGCAGGTCCTCGAAGGGGTAGCCGGGCGCCTCAGCGAAGGTGTTTATCGCGACGACGAAGGGCACACCGCGCTCCTCCAGCCGCCCGATGACATCGAAGCTGACCTCCAGGCGGCGGGTGTCGACGAGTACCACCGCGCCCAGGGCGCCCTCGAACAGGCCGTTCCACAGAAACCAGAAACGCTGCTGGCCCGGTGTGCCGAACAGATACAGCACCAGCTCCTCGTTGAGGCTGATCCGTCCGAAGTCCATCGCGACCGTCGTCGCGCTCTTGCGTTCGATGCCGACGGTGTCATCGACACCGACGCCGGCCTGGGTCATGGTCTCCTCGGTGGTGAGCGGACGGATCTCGCTCACCGAACCGACCAGGGTCGTCTTGCCGACCCCGAAGCCGCCCACGATCACGACCTTCACCGCGGCTGTGGCCGATGACGGCAATATGTCCTCGGTCCGCGGCCCCACGACCGTGTCGGTCACGCCGACGGTGTCAGAGCTTTTGAAGTCCATGCATCACCGCCTCCAGCAGTGCAGCGTCAGGAAGTAGGGCGGGCGGCACCGGCGCGCGGGCCACCACCTTTTTGTCGCCCAGCAGATCGGCGAGGAGTACGGTCACCACGCTGATCGGCAGGCACAGATATGCGGAGATCTCGGCCACCGACAGAGGGGAGTGGCACATCCGTACGATCGCGGCGTGTTCCGGCTGCATCCCCGGCCGGGGCCCCGACTGGGCCACGATCAACGTGACCAGGTCGAGACCGGCATCCCCGCCGGAGGCACTGCGCCCCCCCGTGATCACATACAGCCGCTCGGGATCGTCCTCCCCCCACCCCGGGTCCGAATCACTCATGCAACCTGCCCGTCGCTACGCGGTGGGCTGCTGAGGTGTTCACCGATCCGGGCCACCAGGTCGCGCATCCGCGCTCCGATCAGCCCGGCGTCAACCCCGTCGTCGGCCAGT
This sequence comes from Actinacidiphila oryziradicis, assembly GCF_005047355.1. Classification (GTDB taxonomy): domain Bacteria; phylum Actinomycetota; class Actinomycetes; order Streptomycetales; family Streptomycetaceae; genus Actinacidiphila; species Actinacidiphila oryziradicis. The sequence continues at coordinate 42,983 of NZ_SUMC01000041.1, read as the reverse complement.
ACCGCCAGATACGCTCCGGCGCCGGCCGCCATCAGGTAGAAGAGGCCGCCGGTGACCTCGATCACCACCAGCCGCATCCGACCGTCGCTGCCCGGGAACTCGGAGGCGACCGCGACCGCCAGGCTCTGCAGCCCGGCACAGGCCGCCGCCAGACGGTCGGCGCTGTCGGTGTCGGCGCCGTACTGGGCCATCCGCAGGCCGTCCGCCGACAGCACCACCACCTGACGGGTCTGCGGAACGCTCTCCGCCAGGTCCTTGAGCATCCAGTCCATATTGGCCCGCTGCTGCATCACGGCTACTCACCCTTATCTGACGACTCGTCACTGTTTTGGCGGACAGGAGCGGTCGTCGGGGTCTCACCGTTCACTCCGCTCATGAAGTCCGCCAGCCACATACCGGGCTGCACGGGCTGCTGCTCGTCCGTCGCCGAGGCAGGCGAAGCAGTGACAGGACCGGCGGCGGCAGGCGCGTCGGCCGTCCGGGCCGTCGGAACCGTCGGGGTACGACGGCGGCGCTGAGGCAGGCCGTTGGAGTTGCGCTCGGTGACGATCGGGGCATCGTCGTCCAGCTCGACGGGCCGGGGCCCGGTGACCGGCCGGGCGGCCCGGACCGGCGCGGCGGCCGGCGCAGCCTCCGGGGCCGGGGCCGCAGTGGTGGGAAGCGGCTCCGGGCGCGGCCCGGACGAGGCGCCGATACCGTGCGCCCGGCCGGTCGCCGGGGCCGTGGTGACCAAATCCTGCGGCACGATCAGCACGGCGCGCACACCGCCGTACGCGGACGAGCGCAGCGACACCTGGAACCCGTACGCCTGCGCCAGCCTGCCGACCACGGCCAGGCCGAGGCGCGGGGTCTCGCCCAGGTCGTTGAGGTCGATACCGGCCTGCGCCTGCTGGAGCATCCGCTCGGCCCTGGACCGGGCCTCCTCGCTCAGGCTGACGCCGCCGTCCTCGATCTCGATGGCGATCCCGGACTGCACCTCGACCGCGGTCAGGTGCACCCGGGTCTGCGGCGGCGAGTAGCGGGTCGCGTTGTCGAGCAGCTCAGCGAGCGCGTGGATCAGCGGCTCGACGGCGGGGCCGGTGACGGCGATCTCGGTCACCGCGTGAAGGTCGACGCGCTGGTATTCCACGATCCGCGACATGGCGCCGCGCAGCACGCTGAACAGCGGCACGGCCCGGCTCCACTGGCGGCCGGGGCGGGCACCGCCGAGCACAGCGATGGAGTCGGCGAGGCGGCCGATGAGCGCGGTGCCGTGGTCGAGCTTCAGCAGGTCTCCGAAGACCATCGCGTCCCGGCCGTGCCGGTCCTCCATCGCCCGCAGGTCGGTCGCCTGCTGGTGCACGATCGCCTGCACACGGCGGGCGATGTTCACGAACGCCCGCTGCGCGGACTCGCGCAGATCCTCCTCGGCCTGAACCGCCTCCACGACCGAACGCAGCACCTCGCCGTGCGCGGCCTTGAAGTCGGCGCTGAGGTCTTCTTCGTTCTCGTAACTCACCCTGGACAATGCGTCGTCGGCGAAATTGCCCTGCTGCATCCGGGCCACCACCTGTGGCAGCAGCTTCTCGGCCAGCCGTACCGTCTCGGCCTCCTGCCGCCCCAGCTGATGCTGCAGCGCGGCCTCCCGCTCGGCGAGCCGCTCGCGCATCGCGGCGAGCGCCCGCCCTCGGCGGGCGGTCTCCGCGGCTATGACCGCCACGGCTATGGTCGCGGCCACGCCGCACCACATGACGGCGGTGCGCGCCCCGGCATCAACGGCCAGCACGGTGAGCGCGGCAGCCGCAGCGGTCACCACCGAAGGCAGTAACCACACAAGGGCAGAGGCACGGCGTTGGCCTCCGGGTGACGATCCAGCATGAACCATCAGCATCCTCAAACCATCAAAAGACTATGGAACTGGAACGACAACGCAAATGAATACGGCGCCGACGACGGCCCGCGGGGGCCCAAAACGCACGGCCCGAGCAGCGGCAGCGATCAGTGGCAACAACGTACGGCAATTGCCCCGTCACGCTGAGCCGCAAGCAGCATAACGGGTTCCCATACGTACTGAGTCACCGTCACTGGGTATTCGATTCACGGCAGTTGGCGGAATGCGCTTGCTTCGGTCATACGTTCAGAAAGATACGTACGTGCGTTTGCGCTATCGAATACAGCTTCGTATCGACCGAATACGCTCCCCATTTCGATCAGGGATACTGGTTTGAGTCACGAGCGTGCGTACGAGTGCCTTGGGCGGTTGGGGCTCGTGCGGCGCGAGGGCGCGGTCCCCCGTCCACAGGCGCTACGTCGTGGGGCTCACGTCCAGGAGCTTGGCCAGACGCTCGACCGAGGCCGGGGCCTCGCGGTGCAGGGCGGCGATGTCCAGCCCGTCGTCGCCAAGGATCACCAGCAGCGCCTGCTCGCCGATCAGCTCGCCAGGAAAACGCCTGGCAGGAAAGTATCCGAATCCCTGGGACGCGTCCCGCGCTGATGGCATGAGGGCCGACCGCGCAGGCCCGCCCGGCGCCCGGGGGTCAGGCGCCGGGACTCAGGCACCGGGGACGGTCTGGTGGATCTGCTGGAGGAACGCCGCGTTGCTCGGCGTCTTCTTGATCTTCTCCAGCAGCACCTCGAGCGTCGTGTGCGACTCCCTGCCGAGCAGGGCCCGGCGCAATCCGTGCACGGCTGTCAGTTCCGCCGCCGGAAGCAGGAGTTCCTCACGCCGGGTGCCGGACTGGATGACATCGATCGCCGGGAAGATCCGCTTGTCCGCGAGCGAACGGTCCAGCCGCAGCTCCATGTTGCCGGTGCCCTTCAACTCCTCGAAGTAGTAGTCGTCGGCCCGGGAGCCGGTGTCCACCAGCGCGGTGGCGAGAATGGTCAGCGAGCCGCCCTCCTCGGCGAGGCGCGCCGTGCCGAAGAGCCGCTTGGGCCCTTGCAGGGCTGCGGCGTCGACGCCGCCGGTGAGGGTGCGGCCACCGCTGGCAGCCGCGTTGTTGTAGGCCCGGCACAGCCGGGTCAGGGAGTCCAGGAGGATGACCACGTCCTGGCCGAGTTCGACCAGCCGCTTGGCGCGTTCCACGGCGAGTTCGGCGAGCGCGATGTGCTCCTTGGCCGGGCGGTCGAAGGTCGAGGCGAGCACCTCGCCGCGTACGGAGCGGCGCATGTCGGTGACTTCCTCGGGCCGCTCGTCGAGCAGGACCACCATCAGATGGCAATCGGGGTGGTTGTCGGCGACGGCGGCGGCGAGTTGTTGCAGGAGCACGGTCTTGCCGGTCCTGGGGGGCGCCACGATCAGGCCGCGCTGCCCTTTCCCGACGGGGGCGACCAGGTCGACGACACGGGTCGTCAGAATGCCGGCCGAGGTCTCCAGTCCCAGCCGCTGCCGGGGGTGGAGCGGGGTCAGGTCGCCGAAGTGCACCCGTCCGCGCAGTGCCTCGGGCGGACGGCCGTTGACACGCTCCACCTGGGCGAGTGAACGCGGCCGGCCCGTGACGCCTTCGATGGCGTCGCCCTTGCGCAGGCCGTACTGATGGATCTGAGCCGGCGGCACCTGTACGTCACCCGACGTAGGCAGATAGCCGGCGGCGCGCAGGAAGCCCTGGCTGTTCACGATGTCGAGGACCCCGGCGACCGGGACGGCCTGAAGGTGCTGTTGGCGGGCAAGCGGGCGTTCAAGAGTGCTGGTCATGCAGAGTCCTTTCAACGGACAAGGTGAGACAGAGGCCCGGCGGTCCGGCGGGGGCGGAAAAACCACGCCACACGCGGGAGGCCAGGGGCCGGGGAGGTAAGTACGACAGCGCTGGATTGCCGATCAGAGAAGGACGGGCCCAGCCGCGCCGTCAAGGGCATTGAAGCACCGGCGCCGGAGACCGGCGTACACAAGTGCTGGTTCCCATGATAACACCCCGGGAGCGGAAACGCCATGAACGCCCGCACGGCCAGGGGCGCGCCCGCCATCCGCCCTCGGGCCCAAGCTCGGGCCCGGGCTCGGGCCCAGGCTCGGGCTCGGGCCTCGGTCCGACGGAAGCTCCTCCCGTGCCGGTTCGACGAGCACTCACCGAACCGGCGGGTACCCGCCGGGGAGGACGTGACGTGACGCCGCGGCCGGCCGCAGCATTTGCGGCGGTCCGGTTTCGCCTGGATGTCCGGGACCTCCATGGCGGCCTCAGTTTGTTGCATTCCTGTAAGAACGGGTTAACGTTTGCGGTCGGCTACTGACGGACGGGCGTTCGCAGGTGACTCTGAATTGGTCGGACCATCCGTCCACTGACTCCCCCGCACCAGTGACCGAGAGGCACAGCCCTATGCGCCACCTTCTGCCGATAGCAGCGGTGTCCGCCGCTTCACTCGCCCTTCTGACGGCCTGCGGCTCAAGCTCGGGCTCGGGCTCCGGCTCGACAACAAACGCCGCAGCATCCACCGCCCCGGTCTCGGCCGCCTGCAAGCAGCTGCAGACCACGTACCCGACGCTCAAGGGCAAGACGTTCACGAACGCGATCAACCCGCACACGCCGGGCTACGAGGCACTCGATCCCAAGGATCCGAGCAAATACGTCGGATTCGACATCGATCTCGGCACCGCCCTGGGCGACTGTCTGGGCTTCAAGCTGAACTACAAGGCGGTGGCCTTCCCGGCGCTGCTGACCACGCTGCAGAGCGGCCAGGCCGACCTCGTCATCTCCGACATCTACGCCACCGCCCAGCGCGCCAAGGCGGCGGACTTCGTCACCTACTCCAAGGTCTACGACGGAGTGCTGGTGCGCAAGGGCAACCCGAAGAAGCTCACGGGCATCAACACCTCCCTCTGCGGGTCCACGGCCGCGCTCAACACCGGCTTCGTCGAGGTGCCGCTCGTCCAGAACCTCGCCAGTGCGTGCAAGGCCGCCGGCCGTCCTGCTCCGCAGGTGCAGCTGTACGACAACAACGCCCAGTGCATCCAGGCGATCCTCGCCGGCCGGGCGGACACCTACATCAACGACGTCAACACCGTGGACCAGGCGGTCAAAGCGAACCCGGGGACCCTGGACAAGGCGACCGCCGTGACGCTGCCGTACTCCATCGGCATCGCCGTACCGAAGAACAAGACCCAGTTCCGCGACGCCATCAAGGCCGCGGTCACCGAGGTACAGAAGAGCGGCACCGAGACGAAGCTGCTCAAGAAGTGGGCGCTTCAGACGGGCACTCTGGAGGCACCCAAGCTGGTGACCGGCTGATGTCCGGCTTCCTTCACTACCTGGAGATGCCGTATCTGCTGCAGGGCATCCTCATCACCCTGCAGCTGACCGCGCTGGGGCTGCTCGGCGGTCTGGTGCTGGGGTTGGCACTGGCGAGCATGCAGTTGTCCAGGCATCGGGCGCTGTCCGCGGTGGCGCGCGGATACACGGTCATCTTCCGGGGCACCCCGCTGATCCTGCAGCTGGTCTTCGCCTACGACGCCCTGCCGCACATCGGGCTCATGCTGAGCCCGATGATGGCGGCCGGACTCGCGCTCGCGGCCAACGAGGCCACCTTCATCGCGGAGGTCTTCCGGTCCGGTGTGCTCGGGGTGGACAAGGGCCAGGTCACCGCCGGCCAGGCGCTCGGTATGACACCGCGCGTGATCATGAGGCGCGTTGTCGCTCCGCAGGCGATCCGCCTGATGGTCCCGGCCCTCGGCAACGAAGCCGTGACGACGCTCAAGAACTCCTCGCTCGCCTCGTTCATCGCCGTCCAGGAACTGACCCTGCGCAGCACCCAGCTCGCCTCGTCCACCTTCGACTTCTTCTCGATCTTCTTCGCGTCAGGGGTGATGTATCTCGCCCTCACCGGAGCCATCAGCGCCATACAGCTGGCGGCCGAGCGCGCGCTGGACCTGGATCGCCCCGCGTCCCGGTCGTGGGCGGCCCGGCTGCTGCCGGTCCGCCGGCCGGTCGCACCGCTCGCGGAGAAGGACGCCGGTGCCGCGGCGCCCGCCGAGGCCGAGGAACCATGGCTGCCGCCGGCCCCGCCCGAGCCGTGGGAACGGGAAGCCCGCGCCGCGGCGCTCAACGGCGCCCCGGCGGCCGTCGAGGTCCGCGACCTGCACAAGCGGTACGGGGAGCACGTCGTGCTCAACGGGCTGGACATGACCGTGACGACCGGCGAGGTCGTCGCTCTGCTCGGCCCCAGCGGGTCCGGCAAGAGCACGCTGCTGCGCGGCATCAACCACCTGGAGGACGTGGAGTCGGGGGCGGTCCTGATCGGCGGCCGCCGTATCGGCTACACGGACGACGGCAGGCCGCTCTCCCCCACGAAGGTCGCCGGTGCCCGCGCGCAGGCCGGAGTTGGCATGGTCTTCCAGCACTTCAACCTCTTCAGCCACCTCACCGCCCGTGAGAACGTGGCGGGACCGCTGCGGTGGGTGCACGGGATGCCGGCCGCGCGGGCCGAAAGCAGGGCGGACGAGCTGCTGGAACAGGTCGGTCTGGCCCATCGGGCGGACGCCCTGCCGCGGCACCTGTCGGGCGGTCAGCAGCAGCGCGTGGCCATCGCCCGGGCGCTCGCGCCCAACCCCCGGGTGCTGCTGCTCGACGAGCCGACGTCGGCCCTCGACCCGGAACTCATCCACGAAGTGCTCGAGGTGATCCGCGGGCTCGCCCGCGAGGACGGGCTGACCATGCTCATCGCCACCCACCAGCTGCGCTTCGCTCAGGAGGTCGCCGACCGGGTCGTGTTCATGAGTGACGGGTCCGTCACCGAGGAGGGGCCCGCCGAGGAGATCCTCACCCGTCCCAAGCACCCGGCCACCGCGCGGTTCCTGCGGATCATGGGCGCGGAAAGCGTTGGAGAGGTCGCATGACAGAGAAAGAGACCTTCGTCTTCTCGCCCGAGGACGGAGTGCCGCCGCAGGTGGGCCCGTTCGCGCACGCGACCCGCTTCGGATCGCTGGTCTTCATCACCGGGCAGATGCCCACCGACCCGGCGACAGGCCGGTTGGTGGAGGGCGGTGTGGTCGCCCAGGCGGAGCAGGTGTGCCGCAATCTGGAGGCCGTACTCCGGCAGTTCGGCCTCACGCTCGATGACGCGCTGATGGTCCGGGTCTACCTGACCTCCTTCGACGACTTCGGCGTCTTCAACAAGGCCTACGAAACATGGTTCGGCGGCCCCCTGCCGAGCCGCACATGCGTCGGCGTCACCGGGCTGGCCGTGGGCGCCGAAATCGAGATTGACCTGATCGCCGGAATACCGGAGAGGAACGAGTCATGAACATGCCCCTCCTTCAGCCCCACGAGGGACCCATCCCCGGCCGGCACTACCTGGCGTCGACCGTCGAAACGGTCACCTGGGGATGGCTCCCCACCGAGGGCGCCACACAGATCGCCGAGATGGGCTCCGGGGAGACGATCACCGTGGACACCGTCTCGCACGAGGGCATCGTGGAGGACCACGGCAGAGATCCCCGGACCTTCTTCGGACAGTTCGGGGTCGGCCCCGACGACGTGTTGCGCGACGCCGTCGACATCGCGGCCGGATTCCCCGTCCGCGACGCAAGTGCCGACGGACCGCATGTCGTCACCGGGCCGATCGCGGTCAGCGGGGCCAGGCCCGGCGACGTACTGAAGATCGACTTCCTGGAGCTCGTGCCGCGAGCGCCGTACGGAGTCATCTCCAGCAGGCACGGTTACGGCGCCCTGGCCGGGGAGCTCCCGCCGCTGCCGTACGCCGGCTTCGAGCCCGATCCGAGCGACCCGGAGAAGGCCGGCCACGTCTCCAAGTTCTGCCGGGCCTCGGCGGACTTCACAGGGAGCCTGGCGGTGCCGGGCGGCCGGGAGCTGCGCTTTCCCCTCGCGCCGTTCCTCGGGCTCATCGGGGTGACGCCCAGTGGTGCCACTGCCCTCAACTCCGTGCCGCCCGGGCCGTTCGGCGGCAACATGGACGTCAAGGACCTGGTCGCGGGCACCAGCCTGTACCTGCCGGTGCAGGTGGACGGCGCCGGGCTGTTCATGGGAGACCCGCACTACGCCCAGGGGCACGGCGAGGTGGCTCTCACCGCGCTGGAGGCCCCGCTGCGCGCGACCCTGCGTGCGACGGTGCTGCCGGCGGAGGAAAGCCGCGCTCTGCTGGGCTTGCTGCAGCGGCCCTTCGGCGAGACCTCGGAGCACTGGATCGCGCTCGGCCTGCACCGCGACCTCAATGAGGCGTTCCGCGAGGCGGTCCGCGAGGCCCTTCGCGTACTCACCGATCTGTACCAGGTGCCGACCGACGACGGCTACGCCTATCTGAGTGCCGCCGCGGACTTCGTGGTGACCCAGGTGGTGGACGACGTCAAGGGCGTCCACTGCCTGATCCGTAAGAGCGACTTCGCCGCATGGACATGATCGTAGAAGACTCTCGGTGCCCGCCCCGGCCGGGGATTGAAGCCCGGACCGCGGTGAACGGGCACTGTACGCTGACTGCACAGTGGTCGAGGAGGTACAGGGCATGGGAGTGGCGAAGGTGCCGCCGCTGCGCACCCGTGTCCGCAGCGTAAGCGACGCGCTCGTCGCCCACCTGGAGCAGATGATCGCACTGGGCGAACTCGGCCCGGGTGACAGGCTGCCGTCGGAGCGCGAACTGGCCGAGTCGCTGTCGGTGTCACGGACCTCGCTACGGGAAGCCCTGCACAAGCTGGAGGACAAGCACCTCATCGAGCGACGGCAGGGCAGGGGCACCGTGGTGCTGGCGCCGCCCGCGCAGGTCAATGAGCTCTACGCCAGGCTGGCCGAGTTGGGCGAGACCGACCGGGAGCTGGCGAATGTGGCCGAGCTGCGGACGGTCATCGAGCCGAAGATCGCCGAGTTCGCGGCATTGCGGGCGACCAGCGCCGACCTACTGCAGATGGACGACATCCTGCACGCCACGGACGAGAACCTGCTGGGCGCCAAGTCGCTGGAGCTGGACATCCAGTTCCATCTGACTCTGGCCCGGGCGAGCCACAATCCGCTGCTCACCGCATTGAGCACGATGGTCAGTTCGTGGACCACCCCGGTACGCAAGGACTCCCACAGCACCCGGGAGGGACGCCGGTCGTCCCTGGCCGGCCACCGGGCGATCCGTGACGCGCTCGAGGCCCGTGACCCGGCGGCGGCGGCCGGGGCCATGATCCTGCATCTCGCCGATGTGGACCAGTTGATCCGGCGCACGCGCCACCAGGCCTGACTTCTCCGACCCTCTCCGATCTTCCCCCGCTGGGCGGGACCGGCCCGCCCAGCGCCACGGACCTGCCTGCCTGGACCGGACGCCCCGAAGTGAACGGAGGTAGGCTCGTAGCAGCGGCATTCCCGAAGTGACAGACGCTTTTTCCCCGCAGAATTCCCCGCAGAATCCCCACAGACCCACGGCACGGTCCGGGCGTCGGAGGTGGCTTATGGCGGTGAGGCTGAACAATCGGGCTTTCGATCATGCCAAAAGGCTGGTCAAGGAGCAGCTGGTCGTCCTGGACGAACGGGATGACTGGAGCGAGCACCGGCCCTCGGCCAAGGAAGAGAACAGCTACCTCGAAGAACACGGCTTCGCCGGATACCAGGTGTGGTATCTCGGCCTGGACGATGAGCAGGCCGAGGAAAACAAAGGCCGGTACAAGTTCCCGTACGGAGACTTCGAGAAAGTGCACCGGTGCGGTCTGCTCACCGTGGAGTCACGTGCCGGGCAGTACAAATACACCGACATTGAGCTCGCAGCCGCGCACCTGCATGGAATGCTCGACCAATTGAGGGGTTGAGATGGCGGTTCGTCTGTTCCGGGACCGAAGGGACGCCGGCCGGAGCCTGGCCGGGCTTCTTGAGCACTACTCGGGCGACCCGGCGGTCATTGTGCTGGGGTTGCCGCGCGGCGGTGTGCCGGTGGCCTACGAGGTCGCCATGGCGCTCGGTGCCCCGCTCGACATCTTCCTGGTCCGCAAGCTCGGTGTCCCGGGCCGTGAAGAGGTGGCGATGGGGGCGATCGCCGACGGCGGGGTGGCGGTGCTCAACGACGACGTCATCCGTGGCCTGGACATCCCGCCGGAGGCCATCCGGCGGGTGGCCGAGCACGAGAGCCGGGAGTTGCTGCGACGGGAGCAGGCCTACCGCGAGGGGCGCCCCTCGCCGGAGCTGGAGGGCAGGACGGTCATCCTGGTCGATGACGGCCTCGCGACCGGCGCGAGCATGCGGGCCGCCATCGGAGCCCTGCGCCGTCACCGGCCGGCGCGCCTGGTCGTCGCGGTGCCCGCCGCGCCCGGGGTGACCTGTGAGGAGCTGGCCGGCACGGTGGACGAGGTGGTGTGCGCCACGACGCCGTCGCCGTTCGTCGCGGTGGGCGAGTCGTACTGGGACTTCACCCAGACGACGGATGAGGAAGTGCGGGACCTCCTGCGGGCGGCGGCGAGGACGAGCCGCGTTTCAGCGGACGACGGGGGTCTGACGGAGGTGGCCCTCATCCGGGCCGAGGCGCTGCCGGTCGAGGACGGCGTGCCCAGCGACGAAGCGCTGTTCGCCCTGGTGGGCGACGCGCACTTCGTGCTGATCGGCGAAGCGTCGCACGGCACCCACGAGTTCTACGCCGCTCGTGCGCACATGACCCGGCGCCTCATCGAGGAGAAGGGGTTCTGCGCCGTGGCGGCCGAGGCCGACTGGCCGGACGCCTACCGGGTGAACCGGTTCGTCCGGGGTCGCAGCAGCGACGACGCCGCTGCCGAGGAGGCACTGCGCGGATTTGAACGCTTCCCGACCTGGATGTGGCGGAACACCGCCGTACTCGACTTCGTGGGCTGGCTCCGGGAGCACAACGACCGGCACCGTCCCGACGAGCGGGCCAAGGCGGGCTTCTACGGACTCGACGTCTACAGCTTGTACCGGTCGATCGACGAGGTCATCTCCTACCTGGACCACGTCGATCCGCAGGCCGCGGCTCGCGCCCGTGAGCGGTACGCCTGCTTCGACCACTACCGCGGCGAGGACGACGCGCAGGCCTGGGGCTTCGAGGCGGCCTTCGGAGCGGGCGAGACCTGCGAGCGGGAAGTGGTCGAGCAGCTGGTCGACCTGCGGCGGCACGCGGTGGAGTACGCGCGGCAGGACGGACTTCTCGCCGAGGACGATCTCTTCTACGCCGAGCAGAACGCGCGCACGGTGCGGGACGCGGCGACTTACTACCGCATGATGTTCGGCGGCCAGGTCTCCTCCTGGAATCTGCGCGACCGGCACATGGCCGAGACCCTCGACGCGCTGGCGGACCACCTCGGTCAGCAGCGGGGCGGGCCCGCGAAGATCGTGGTCTGGGAGCACAATTCGCATCTCGGTGACGCCCGGGCCACGGAGGCCGCGTCCCGGGGCGAGCTCAACGTCGGCCAGCTCGTACGCGAGGGACACCCCGGCGACTGCCGCCTCCTGGGCTTCACCACGCACGCCGGCACAGTGACCGCCGCCGACGACTGGGGAGGGCCGGCCGAACGAAAGGCGGTGCGCCCGGCACTGGCCGACAGCGTCGAGGAGCTGTTCCACGAGGCCGCCCAGAAGGAGTTCCTGATCCCGTTCGACCGTGCGCCGCGGGTAGCGGAGGCACTGCGTGCGGCGAAGCTGGAGCGGGCCATCGGCGTCATCTACCGCCCGGAGACCGAGCGGCAGAGCCACTACTTCCGGGTACGGATGGCCGACCAGTTCGACGCCGTGATCCACATCGACGAGACCCGGGCGGTGGAGCCGCTGGAGCGCACCCCCGGGTGGGAGTCGGGCGAGGTGCCCGAGACCTACCCGTTCGCGCTCTGAGCGGACCGTGCTTCCCCGAAACCCCCGCTTCTCCAGGAAGGACCGAGCCCATGGCCGAGACGGGATTCGCATCGTTCAACACGACGGTGGACAAAACCAATCGGATACTCAGGCAGATCGAAGAGGCCTACGGATGGCCGAAAGAGCTCCGGAACATGTCGTACGCGGCTCTGCGAGCCGTCCTCCATCAGCTCCGGGACCGCCTGACGGTCGAAGAAATCGCACAGCTCGGCGCGCAGCTGCCGATGCTTGTACGAGGCATCTACTACGAGGGCTGGGACCCGAGCCGCGTGCCCGTGAAGATGGACAGGGACGAGTTCCTCGCCCGGGTGCGGCACGAGTTCCCCTACACGGTGGAGGGCGGCACGGAGCCGCTCGTCCGCACGGTACTGCGGGCCCTGAGCCCCCACGTCAGTGAAGGTGAGTGGGAGGACATCAAATCCACCGTCCCGAGGGATTTGGCAGCCCTGCTGCCGTAGGCCGCCGCCTCCGGAGCGACACGTAGGGCCCGGGTGCTTGACCCGGGCCCTACGTGTGGTCTTCTTCGGAGGTCGTTCAAAAGGAGGCCGTCCCAAAGGGCGGTTCCCGGAATTTTCTGAACAACTCGTCGCGTATATCAGAAGCCGCCGGGAACCTGGCCGGTACCCGGCAGGTGCCTCTTGCAAGGCCCTGTCGTGGTTGACCGGTCCTATTTCCTACGATTACTCCGATTTGCCCCGTGGTCAAGCGATCCCGCGAGATTGTTTCAAGCGTCGCCGGGCCCCAGGCCGGACCCGCCATCCCGGGCGCCACGACCGTGCCGGCGCCGCGCCTGGCGGCCGTCCGCCGTACGGACAGGGCCGGCCGACACCGTGTAGCACGCGACTCGCCCGGCGAGCTGATCCAACCGAATGGTCAGAGCAAAGCGCCCAATCTCTGGGCAAGAACCATCAGGAGTGATCATAATATGTGACAGGCGGCATCCTGGCCGAAAATGAACGGTGCTTCGGGGGCCTATTCATGACGTCAACCGCTGCGTGCACCGGGCCCGCTCTGCGGCCGGGGAGATGGAGCCCTGCCCGAGTGCCGCCCGCATCCTGATCCGGCCGAAGGCACCGGGCGGCGCGCGCTTGGACCGCACGGAGCCGGGACCGCAGCTCGTCCCGGCGTTCAGCCGGGAGGGGAAGGCTGCCGAGCAGGTCGTGAGTCCACCGCAGGTGCCCGGCGACCGCCGACGCCCGACTCTGGCCGTTCACCATCCGCTGTTCCATCACGCCGTCGGCGTATGGACGGTTGTGGGGCCAACTTCCCGTCGGACGATGGGATCGGCACGATACGGGTGAGCCGATTCGCAGCGGCGGGCGTCGCTGTTTCACCGGCCATACGTCCCGGCGTTTTTGTTACGGCAACGTAAATCTGACCGTACGGAAGGAAAACAGCGGCAGACATCATTCAGCCAACTCAACAGAAGCTCTACAGAACATCCGCACCACCCTGGAAGATATGGCGGGGCAGCGGACGACAACGTCGGGCACGTCCAGCCGAAGGATTGTCATGTCCAAGTCCATAGGCATTACATGGGAATTCCATAGGCGTTACACAGGGGAGTGCGGCAGCGGCCTGCCGCAGCCAACCTCCCGGAGAACCGGAGAAGGAGACACCATGGGCTGGACAGCCAGAGCCGCAGAGGCCTGCGTTGCCGCATTACTGCTGGTCGCCGCGTCACCGGCCGCACACGCCGATACCGCGTCGACCCCCCGAATAGACCTGCAGATCCTCGTCGTCGACGACGGCGGCCCGGCCACCGGGGCGATTACCGCCGAACTGGACGCCTCAGGCTCACCGTATACGCGCGTAGATCTCACCGATGCCGCCCGCCCGCAGATCACCGCGAGCTTTCTCAGCGACACCGTCGACGGACGGCCCCGGGCGAAGTACCAAGCCGTGGTGGTGCCGAACGACAGCCCGTTCGGCAGCGGGTCGGCGGAGATGACCGCGCTGACCTCGTATGAGCAGTCCTTCGGCATCCGGCAGGTCGACGCCTACACCTACGCGAGGCCCGAGGTCGGGCTGAACTACGCACAGAACCCCGGCTACATCGGTTCGCTGGACGGCACCACCGCCGAGGTCACTCCCGCCGGGACCGCGGGCCCCTTCGGCTACCTCAAAGGGAGCGTCCCGTTCGAGGACAACTCCACCACGGTGTCCGAGAGTTACGGCTATCTGGCTGTGCCGCTGGCGCAGCAGGCGGCCGGCGCCACCTTCACCGAGTACGTCGGGGCGCCCATTCCCGGGGGCTCCGGGAGCGGCTCGCTCATCGGCGAGTACGACCACGACGGGCGCAGCGAGCTGGTCGTCACCTTCGTGTACAACCAGTACCAGCAGCAGTTCAGGCTGCTGGTGCGGGGCATGGTGGAGTGGATGACCCAGGGTATCCATCTGGGCGCCGACCGCAACTACTTCTCGGTGCACGTCGATGACGTCTTCCTCGGCGACGACCGCTGGAACACCGAGCTCAACTGCACTCCGGGCGACATCGACTGCCCCGCGGGCACCGGCGACGACGCCAACCCGATCCGCATGACCGCGGCCGACGCGCAGTACGCGACGCAGTGGTCGAAGGCGCACGGGATGACCCTGGACCTGGTGTTCAACGGCGGCGGCAGCGCGGACTACGTGGCCGCGAACGGCGGCACCGACCCGCTGGCACAACAACTGATCGCCGGCAAGGACACCTACCGGTGGGTCGACCACACCTACAACCACCCCTTCCTCGGCTGCGTCCAGGACGTCACCGTCGTGCCCTGGAAGTGCGCCACCGACGCTTCCGGTGCGACACAGTGGGTGAGCGAGTCCGACATCAGCTCGCAGATCACCCAGAACACCGACTGGGCGGCGGCGAACGGGATCAGCCTCGACACCGGCGAACTGGTCACCGGTGAGCACTCCGGGCTGAAGATCCTGCCGCAGCAGCCGGAGGACAATCCCAACCTCGCCCCCGCGCTCGCCGCCAACGGAGTGACCGCCCTGGCCAGTGACGCCTCGCGGGAATCCGAACAGCGCGCGGCCGGTTCGGCGCTGACCGTGCCGCGCCACCCCATGAACGTCTTCTACAACGCCGGCCGGACGAACGAGGAGGTGGACGAGTACAACTGGATCTACACTAGTGTGGCCAACGGCGGCAGCGGCACCTGCGAGACGTCCACCACGTCCACCTGCCTGTCCGCCCCGCTGGACACGAGCACCGGCTACGCCTCGTACATCGTTCCGCTGGAGAGCCGGACCGCGCTGGACCACGTGCTGGGCAACGACCCGCTGCCGCACTACATCCACCAGTCGAACTTCGCCGAGGACCGCATCGCGTACCCGCTGCTGGAGAAGATCCTCGGCGACTACCAGAACCTCTTCGCGGACAACACACCGATCGTCAACCTGCGGATGCAGGACACCGCCACCGAGCTGCAGCACCGCGCCACGTGGAAGGCGGCCCTCAAGGCCGGGCAGGTCACCGCGTACCGCATCGGCTCCGCAGTCACCATCAGCGCCCCGGACGGCGTCCCGGCCATCGCCACCATGCCCGCCGGCACCACGCAGTCGCTCGCGCTGGGCGACAGCGCCTTCGGCACTTCCTACGCCGGCCTGCTTTCCGGATGGACGGCCCCCGGCGATCTGCAGAGCGACGTCAGCCTGACCTTGGCGTCCTCGGCCACGCCCGCCGCGGTCGCCGCCTCCGCCACAACGGCGGACGTGACCGTGCCGGCGCCCGCACACAGGCTGCCGGTGCCCGCCGGTGCCTCGGACCCGGTGCCGTTTCAGCCGGCCACCGCCGCCGGACAGCGCTGAGCTGAGGCCGGCAACCGCATTCCGCTCCCGGGGAGAACGGACCAGCAGCCATGGACAAACCACTCCGCTCCACGGTGACCCTGCTCACCGAAGGAACGTATCCGCACAGCCTCGGCGGGGTGAGCGTGTGGTGCGACCAGTTGGTCGAGGGCATGCCCGACGTCGACTTCCGGGTCGTCGCGATCACGGGCAGCGGCCAGGAACCGCTCGCCTGGAAGCTGCCCGCCAACGTCCATGACGTGAGGTCGCTCCCCCTTTGGGGGCCCGTGCCGCAGGGCCGGGCCCCCAAAGGGAAGCACCGCAGGGCCTTTCTGGCCATGTACGAGCAGTTCCTGCTGTCCTTGCTCGACCCGCAGGAGGAACCGCGCTTCCCGACCGCGCTGTACGCGATGGCCGGGCACGCGCGGCGGGGATCGCTGGCCGCCGCACTGCGCTCGGAGGCCGCGGTACGCCTCCTCGCGGACGTCTGGCGCCGACCGAACATCGCCGCCTCCGCCGCCCGCCCCACCCTGCACGACGCGCTCACCGCCACCGAGTTGCTCGAACACGCGCTGCGCCCGCTGGCGGCGGTCCTCCGCGAGGGGGGCGTGTCGCACGCCGTCAGCGGCGGCCTGGCCGCCCTGCCGGGGCTGGTGGCCAAGCGTTGGCACGGCACGCCGCTGCTGCTCACCGAGCACGGCGTCTACCTGCGCGAACGCTATCTCGGCTACCGGACGGGCCCCTACAGCTGGCCGGTCAAGGCCCTCCTGCTCGGTTTCTTCCGGCTGCTCGCCGAGGAGATATACACCCGCGCGGACCTGGTCACCCCCGGCAACCGCTACAACCGCCGCTGGGAGGAGCACGGCGGCACCCCGCCCGAACGCATCCGCACCGTCTACAACGGCGTCGACCCCAGCGCCTTCCCGCCGGCCGGCCCCGAGCCGCGACTGCCGACCCTCACCTGGGCCGGCCGGGTGGACCCGATCAAGGACCTGGAGACCCTGATCCGTGCGTTCGCCCTGGTCCGGCACGAGGTCCCCGAGGCCCGGCTACGGCTGTTCGGGGGCACCCCGCGCGGCGGCGAGGCCTACCGCGAGCGGTGCGAGGCGCTCGCCACCGAACTGGGCGTCGCCGACGCCGTGGTCTTCGAGGGCCGGGTGCCGGACATCCGCGACGCCTACGCGGCGGGCAGCGTGGTGATGCTCTCCAGCATCAGCGAGGGTTTCCCGTTCACCCTCATCGAGGCCATGTCCTGTGCCAGGCCCACCGTCTCGACGGACGTCGGAGGCGTCCGCGAAGCGGTCGGCGACACAGGACTGGTGGTCCCCCCGCGTGAGCCCAAGGCCATGGCCGCGGCCGCGCTGGAACTGCTGCGGGACCCGGCACGCCGCCTGGCGATGGGCGAGGCCGCCCGGCTCCGGGTGATCGAGCAGTTCACCCTGCGCCAGACCATCGACGCCTTCCGCGCCATCTACGGCGACCTCACCGCGGAGCCGGCGGCCGGCCTGCGGGCTGCGGAACCGGCGTTCCAGTACGAGGCGATCGCGGGAGGCCGACGATGAGCGGGCCGCTGCACCTGGTCAAAAAACTGACGACAGAAGGCGACGAGGGCGCCCTGCCCTTCCTGCCGCGGCCGGCCGCGGGGCCTGTCCGGCCGTCCGTGGAGGAAGGAGCGGGGTCTGGTGCCTGTGAATCGCAGGGAGCGGGCGGAGGTGGCGGCACCTCGCGGCCGGAGCCTGGGGGAGGAGGCGACGCGATGGGGTGTGCCCCCTGCTCGAGCGGAGCCGAGAGCTTGGTGGGAGCACCTCCCGGACGGAGTCCGGGAGAGAGTCGTCGACCGACGACAACGCCGCGAGCGCTGGTGCCAGGGCACACGACGCCACGGCCACGCCGCAACTGGGGGCACCTCCCAGCGGTAGCAGCCGGGGGAGGCATATCAGCCGCAGCGGCCGGACAGGCCCCGAGACCGTCATGGGCCACGGACCCGCTCGACGAACTGGCGGAGCGGCTGGCGGACGTCTGCGGAGCGGCGGTGCACCCGGACGAGATCGCGGCCGTGCTGGAGTCGGACGGGCTGGCCGAGGAGCAGATCAAACGGCGATACGGGCGGCAGGACCTGTTCGAGGTCGCCCAGGAACTGTACGCGCGAGTGCCGCGCCGCTTCCCCGACGCCGGGCCGGTGGCCGATCCCTGGCGGGCGGATCCGTGGCGGTGCGTACTGCGCGGGGTGGTCTTCGCGCTGCCGGGGCTGGGGTATGTGCTGGCGGCCCCGCTGCTGGCGGGCAGGGCGGCGGGGACGACTGCGCTGGGCGCGTCGGCCCTGTTCGCCTGGGCGTGGAATCAGGCGCTGGCCCACCGTGCGTACGTATGGCTGGGCCTGGGCGACCGCCGGTCCATGGCAGGCGCTCTGCTGCTGGGTGCCCCGGCGGGGGCGGCGGGCGCGACCTGCGTCTCGCTCGTCCTGTCCGGCCCCGGGGCGGTATCGGTCTTCGCCGCCGGGCAGGCGGTGTATCTGGCGGCGGCGACCGTGCTGCTGGTGCTGGGGCGGGAGCGCCTCCTGCTGCTGGCGCTCGCACCGACCGCGGCCGGCGCCCTGCTGCCGGACGTCCTGCGCACCGGGCTGCTCATCGCCTCGCTGGCGGGCGCGCTCGCCGCGGCCGGCCCCGCGATCGTGCGGGCCCGGCGGACCGGCCCAGGAAAGGCCGCCGCCGGGAACAGCCAGGCGCACGAAAGGCAGTGGACCAGCCTGCGGCCTCGGGCGGCTTCGCTCACGGCTTCGGCCCGGGCCTCCGTCTCGGCTTTGATCGCGAGGCGACGGAACGCGCTCAGGCTGGTCTCCTGTGCGCGTTCGGGCGATCCGGGTAGTGCGCCAGGTCGTGAGCCCGAGTCGCGGCCGACGGCCGGCCCGGCGTTGGCCGACTCCGTCCCGTACGGGCTGTTCGGGCTGGGCAGCGGGGCGCTGATCCTCCGGTCGTCGGCGGACGCGCACGCCGTGGCCGCGCTAGCGCTGAGCATGGGGGCGGCGGAGTGGCTGCTGTACCGGTACCGGGGGCTCGGCCTGGCCGCGCTGCGGCGCAGCCCTACGGCGGCGGGGTTCCGGGTCCGGGCAGGGGGCGCGCTGGCACTGTGTCTGACCGGCTACCTCGCCGTACTCGCCGCTCTGGCCGCCGTCGCCGGGGCGCTGTGGCCGGGCGGCCCCCCGCACGGCGTGCCGCGGTCACTCGTCGCGGCGGTCGCGTTGGGCGCCGTCCTCTGGGTGGCGCTGCTGCTCCAGGCGTTCGGCAGCCCGTGGCCGCCCGCGGCGGTCTGCCTGGGCGCGGCCCTGGCCGAGACCGCCAGGGCGGCCCCCACGGCCGACCCGGCGGTCCTGCGGTCCGCCGTCAGCGTCGTGTCGGCGGTCCTGCTGCTCACTCTCGCGTACTTCCTGCTCGGCCGGGCGACAGCCCATCGCTGATCCCCAATCCCCCCATCCATCCCCCCACGCACGCACAGGAGACCTGAACGTGATCCCACCCCCACCTGTCACCGTCGCCGTCACCGGCGCGGAAGGCTTCATCGGTTCGCACCTGGTCGAGGCGCTCGTCGCCGCGGGCCACCGGGTGCGCGCGATGGCCCAGTACAACTCCTTCTCCTCCTACGGCTGGCTGGAGAACCTGGCGCCCGACGTCCTGGACAGCGTCGAGGTCGTGCTCGGCGACGTACGCGATCCCGGCTCCGTCCACGAACTGGTCGCCGGTACGGAGGCCGTGTACCACCTGGCGGCGCTGATCGCGATCCCGTACTCCTACCGGGCGCCGCACTCCTACGTCGACACCAATGTCACCGGAACGCTCAACGTCCTGGAGGCCGTGCGCCACCTGGAGATCCCGCGCATGGTGCACACCTCCACGAGCGAGACGTACGGCACCGCGCGAACCGTCCCCATCACCGAGGACCACCCGATCAACACCCAGTCGCCGTACGCCGCCTCAAAGGCGGGCGGTGACCGCCTGGCGGACAGCTACCACGCGAGCTTCGGCACCCCGGTGGTCACTCTGCGCCCGTTCAACACCTTCGGGCCGCGGCAGTCCATGCGGGCCGTCATCCCCACGGTGATCGGCCAGGTCGCCGCCGGGGAGCGCATCATCACGCTCGGCGATCTGCGGCCGACCCGTGACTTCACGTATGTGAAGGACACCGCCGCCGCCTTCCTCGCCGTGGGCACGGCGCCCGCCGAGGCCGTCGTCGGCCGCACGTTCAACGCCGGCACCGG
Source organism: Actinacidiphila oryziradicis (assembly GCF_005047355.1). Lineage (GTDB taxonomy): Bacteria > Actinomycetota > Actinomycetes > Streptomycetales > Streptomycetaceae > Actinacidiphila > Actinacidiphila oryziradicis. The sequence goes on along the minus strand of NZ_SUMC01000041.1, from coordinate 23,207 downwards.
CGGCGAGATCTCGGTCGGCGAACTGGTCGGCCTGATCGGCAAGCTGATGGGCGTCGAGCTGGACGTGACCGAGGACGTGCAGCGCATCCGGCCGGCGAACTCCGAGGTGATGCGGCTGGTCTGCGACGCCTCCCGGCTGCGCGCCGCCACCGGCTGGGCACCGGCTCACAGCCTGGAACGGGGGCTTGAGCAAACGATCGGTTTCTTCCGCGACCCGGTGAACCTCGCCCGGTTCAAGACCGCGATCTACAACATCTGACACCAGGGGGCCACCCATGCACGCAGTCATTCTGGCCGGCGGAAAAGGCGTCCGACTGATGCCGTACACCACCGCGTTACCCAAGCCGCTGGTGCCGATCGGCGACCAGCACGCGATTTTGGAGATCGTGATGCGGCAGCTGGCCGCCGCCGGGTTCACCACGGTCACTCTCGCGATCGGACATCTGGGACACATCATCCGCGCGTACGTCGGCAACGGCTCCCAGTGGGGTCTGCGGGTCGGCTACTCGACGGAGGACAGCCCGCTCGGCACGATGGGGCCGCTGCTGACCATGCTGGACCGGCTGCCCGAGCACTTCCTCGTCATGAACGGCGACATACTCACCGACCTGGACTTCGGGGACGTCTTCCGCCGGCACGACGAGTCCGGGGCGCCACTGACCATCGCGACCTACGTCCGGCCGGTGAACATCGACTTCGGAGTGCTCACCACCGAGTCCGGCCTGGTGACCGGCTTCATCGAGAAACCCACCATGGACTACCGGGTGTCGATGGGTGTGTACGGAATCTCCCGCGCCACCCTCGCCGGCTACACCCCGGGGCTGCCGCTCGGTTTCGACGACCTGGTACTGGACCTGCTCAAGACCGACGCCCCGCCCGCCTCCTACGAGTTCGGCGGCTACTGGCTCGACATCGGCCGCCCGGACGACTACGACCGGGCCAACGCCGAATTCACCACCCACCGCGACCTGCTTCTCAAGGGAGCGTGACGGCGCCGCCATGCGCATCCTCGTCCTCGGTGCCTCCGGCTTCCTGGGCCGGCACACCGCCGAGCAGCTGCGCGCCCTGCCGGGCGTGCGGCTGCTCGGCGGCGGCCGCGCCCCCGGCGCCGACCTGCCGGCCGACCTGGCCACCGCGGCCGTCCCCGAGCTCGCCCGGGCCCTGCGCGAGCTCGCGCCCGACGCCGTCGTCAACTGCGCGGGGGCCGTCAGCGGCGGCCCGGTGGACCTGGCCGGGACCAACGCCCGCGGACCGGCCGCGCTCTGCGAGGCACTGGCGGCGGCCGTCCCGTCCGTACGGCTGGTCCACCTCGGGTCGGCCGCCGAATACGGGGCGACCCCGGCGGGGACACCGCTCACCGAGTCCTGCGACACCCGGCCGGCCGGCTTGTACGGCGCCGCCAAACTCGCCGGCACGCTGGCGGTCACCTCATCGGCACTGGACGCGGTGGTGCTGCGGGTCTTCAACCCCGTGGGGCCTGGCGCACCCGCCACCGGCCTCCCCGGGCGGCTCGCCGCCGAGCTGCGCCGGGCCTTCCCGGACCGGACGGTGCGGGTCGGCGACCTGTCCGCGTACCGGGACTTCGTGGACGTACGGGATGTGGCCCGGGCCGCCGCGCTGGCCGCCACCGCGCCGGGCCCGCTCCCCCGCGTCCTGAACATCGGCAGCGGCACGGCCAACCCGGTACGGGCCGTCGCCGACGGCCTGGTCGCGGCCTCGGGGTTCCGCGGCCGGATCGAGGAGACGGGCGGAGGCTCGGCGCGCTCGGCGGCGGTCTCCTGGCAGGAGGCGGACACCTCGGCGGCCCGGGCCGCGCTGTCCTGGCGCCCGCAGCGGCCGCTGGCGGTCTCGCTCGCCGACCTGTGGAAGGCGGGTGCGGATGTGGACGCACCGGCCGGGGCCGCGGAATGATCCGGCGGGCCGCCCCGCTGCTGGCCTTGCTGCTGGTCCTGCTGCCGTTCGTCGGATGCGCCGGAAGCGGCGGTTCGGACGGCGGCCGGCGATGGCGCCCCAGGCCGGGCACCGCCTGGCAGTGGCAGCTCAGCGGGCGGATCGACCTGGATGTCGACGTCCCCGTGTACGACATCGACGGCTTCGAGAACAGCGCCTCGACCGTGGCGGCGCTGCACGCCAGGGGCCGCAAAGTGATCTGCTACATCAACGCGGGCGCCTGGGAGGACTTCCGTCCCGACCGCAATGCGTTCCCCGCCTCGGTACGCGGGCGCGGGGACGGCTGGAGCGGCGAACGATGGCTGGACATCCGCCGTATCGACGTCCTCCGGCCGCTCATGGCCAAGCGGCTGGACATGTGCCGCGCCAAGGGCTTCGACGCCGTCGAGCCCGACCTGGCCGACGCGTACACCAACCGCACCGGTTTCCCGCTGACGGCCGCCGACCAGCTCGCGTACAACCGCATGATCGCCGGCCTGGCGCACGACCGCGGGCTCGCGGTCGGGCTGAAGAACGACCTGGCGCAGATCCCGCGGCTGATCGGCGACTTCGACTTCGCGGTCAACGAGCAATGCGCCCAGTACGGCGAATGCGCGGCGCTGGAGCCGTTCGTACGGGCGGACAAGGCCGTCTTCCACGTCGAATACACGGTGCCCACCCGCGAGTTCTGCCCCCAGTCACGGCGGCTGCGCCTCAGCTCCATGGCGAAGCGGCCTGCCCTCGGCGCATGGCGCGAACCCTGCTGAACCACGGCGTACGCGTACGGTGCCATGGTGGAAACCCGCAGCATGCTTGTACCGCTCTATGTGCACCCACTGGTGGATCCGGCCGCCTGGGAAGCCCTGGCCCGATCCGCTCCCCGGCTCTACGGCGTTGTGCTCAACGCCGCCGACGGGCCGGGCAGCACCTACGACCCGGCCTTCGCGGACGCGGCCGAGCTGCTGCGCGCGGCGGGCATCCGCGTCCTCGGGTACGTCGACACGGCCTACGGAGACCGTCCCGTCGGCGATATCGTCGCCGACGCGCGCCGTCACCGGCAGTGGTACGGGACCGACGGCCTCTTCCTCGACCAGGCCGCAGCCGAAGGGCAGTTGGTCCCGCATTACCGGCGACTGGCAGCCGAGGCCAGGACGCTGGGCGCGCACACCGTCGTACTCAACCCGGGGGTCCACCCCGATCCCGGATACGCCCGGATCGCCGACCTGCTCGTCACATACGAAGGCGGCTGGGACACCTACCACCGCGCCGGGACACCCGGGTGGACGGCGGATCACCCGCCGGAGCGCTTCTGTCACCTCATCCACGGCGTCCCGGCCGGCCTGTCCGGGCTGGCCGCCCGTACCGCCCGGCTGCGCGGCGCCGCCGTGCACTGCGCGGTGACCGGCGACGGCGCCAATCCGTGGGACGCCCTGCCGGAGGCGTTGCACGCAGGCTAGAAAAATAGATTCCCGGACGTTTTACCGACGGAGTTCTGGAAACACGGCAGCCAAAGGTCGCATTGGGCGGCAGGTCATCAAGAGACGAATACCTCGGACGACAGACGAACACCTCGGACGAAGGACATCGGCATCATGACCGAAAACTCTAATGTCTCCTTTGATTTCGACGGAAGGGTCGTTGTCGTAACCGGCGGCGCAACCGGAATCGGATACGCCATCGCTGACCTGTTCGCCCGCTCGGGTGCGACCGTGGTGATCGCCGGGCGGTCGCAGGACAAGCTGGACGCCGCTGTGGCTTCCCTGCCCGCGTCGCGTGCCGTCGCGATCCGGACCGACGTCGGGGATCCTGACGACGTGGCCCGTCTTGTCGATGGCACCCTTGAGCGCTTTGGCCGGCTGGACATCGTGGTCAGCAACGCCGCGGGCTACGTTGCCGGCGACATCCTCGACGTCAGCACCTCCGGCTGGGAGGGCCTACGGAGGACCAACGTCGACGGCTTCTTCCACCTCGCGAAGACCGTCCTGCCGCACCTGGCCGTATCGGGCGGCTCGTTCATCGCGACGAGTAGTGTCTCCGGCCTCGCCGGTGACTGGAACCAGGCGGTCTACAACGCCAGTAAGGCCGCGGTGTCGAATTTCGTCCGTTCGCTCGCCCTTGACTGGGGCGGCCGCGGCGTGCGGGTGAATGCCGTCGCCCCGTCACTCATCAAGACCGAGCCTGTCGCTGCCATCGTGAATGATCCGACGCTCGCTGCCCGGTTCGAGGACCGCATCGCTCTGGGCCGGATCGGAGATGCGGAAGACGTCGCACCCGCCGTCCTCTTTCTTGCCAGCGACGCGGCCCGGTACATCACCGGAGTCGTGCTCCCGGTCGATGGCGGCACCACCGCATCCACCGGCCAGCCAAGGATCTGACGGGATCCCGGGTCATGGCGAAGCCGGGGATCCCGTCAGCCGGCTGATCAGTGTGCCCGGGTGAAGGCGGCGGCGGCCTGCAGGGCGGCGTCGGCCTCGTCGAGCAGCGCGGCGAAACCCTGGAAGACGTGCGGGACCTGCGGCCAGACCTGCAACTGGACCGGCACGTCCTGCTCGGCGGCGCGAGCCGCCAGCCTTGAGCGCGACAAGCGTCGCTATGACCAGGCCGCTGCCCGCGGACTCGCCCACGAATTCCACCGAGATGACGCGGGCGCCGGCGCGGCGGGCGACGTCGGCGGCCAGGCCTACGGAGTCGGCTGCCGAGCCGAGGGCGTACGCGCCGCCGTGAAGGTACAGCAGGACGGACGACGGGTCGCTCTCGGGTGTCTCGACATTTCACCGGCGCGGTGCCACCGCAGCGGTCAGCGCCCGGGCCGGGGTATCAGGGGGTCGGAGTGAGCACGACCTTGCCCCGGATCCGGCCGGCCGCGCTGCCCCGATGAACAACATACGGTGCACCCAGTGCGGTGTGGTCGGACTGGAGCAGGGCTTCGTCGAGGACTCCGGCCAAGGCGCACAGGGGTACGCGCGCTGGATCGCAGGCCCCCTTGAGCGAGGCCCGCTCGGCGGCGCCAAACGCATGGGCAAGCAGCGCTGGCAGGTCGACGCCTTCCGCTGCCCCAACTGCGCACATCTGGAGCTCTTCGCCGCCCAGCGGACCTGACGCCTGTTTCCCGCGCTCGGCGTGAAGCCACTATTGGCCCAATTGGGCCTTATCCATAATTGCCCCCTGGACGAAAGTGAACCGATGACACCTCAATAGACGCGGGGAACAGTCGACGAACGAAGACGCCACGCGTGATAATGGACCGGACAGCCCGTGGAGCGTTGCGGCGGGGCCGCACCGCCACGACCCTGCTGTTTTTACTGTTCGGTACCGCTCTGGGCGCCTGGACAAGCCGCATACCCACCGTCAAGACCCGTCTCGGGCTGAGTGACGGCCTGTTGAGTCTTGCCCTGCTGGCCTTCGCCACGGGCGCCATCGTCGGAATGCTGGTGCTCGGCAGACTCGCCGACCGCTACGGCAGTACGCGCGTCATGATACCGACAGCGGTGCTGGAAGGGCTGCTGCTCGTCCCCCCGGCCTACATGCCCGGTCTGCCGGCCCTGATGCTGGCACTGTTCCTGTTCGGTCTGGTGCACGGCACCCTGAACATCGCCATGAACGCCAACGCGATCGAGATCCAGCGTGCCTGGGGCCGTCCGATCATGTCGTCGTTCCACGCCGTGTACAGCATCGGCGGCTTCCTCGGTTCCGCGGCCGGGGGCCTGTTCGCCCGTCAGGGCGCGAGCGCGGGGGTGACCTTTGCCTCGGTGGGCGGTGCGGTCGTGATCATGGCTGTGTGGGCGGCGTCGTGGGCCCTGCCGCGTGCGCTGGTGCCCGCGCTGCCGGAGAAGGCGCCGACCGGCTCCCCGTCGAAGAGCGTCATCCGCTCGTTCGACCTGTGGTTCCTCGGAACACTGGCGATGTGCGCGCTGGTGGGCGAGGGCACCGCCGCCGACTGGAGTGCCGTGTATCTGCGCGACAGCCTGGACAGTACGGCCGGCTTCGCCGCAGCGGCCTTCGCCGCTTTCTCCGTCATGATGACCGTCGGACGCCTGCTCGGCGACCGTCTCGCGGCCAGGTTCGGGCCGGTGCTGCTCGTACGCGCCTGCGGGGTGTTCGCTTCGGTCGGCATGACCGCGGCCCTGCTGATCGACCGGCCGGTGGCCGGCGTCATCGGCTTCGCCTGCCTGGGGGCGGGTATGTCCTGCATCGCCCCGCAGGTCTACTCCGCGGCCGGACAGCGTGATCCCGCCCGCGCGGGCGCCGCGCTGTCCCTGGTGGTCAGCCTGGGATACGTCGGCTTCCTCATCGGCCCTGTCGTCATCGGCAGCGTCAGCACCTTCATCGGGCTGCCCGGGGCCCTGGCCATCCCCGCGCTGCTGGTCCTCTTTGTGGCACTCGGCGCCTCCGCGCTGCGTTCCCCCGCCCGGGGCCGCGTCCGGGGGGACACCGCCCCGGACGCGGCCGGCCGGTCGCCTCTCGTCTCCGGCATCGACAGCTGAGCACGGCGCCCGGTCCCCTGCGGAAACAGACCGTCCGGCACCGCCGGCACCCACGCCACCGCCTTCGTCGACTACCCCGTCACCGCAGCGGTTCCCGACACCTCCAACCCCGCCACCAGCCAGACGGGCACCTTCACCGTCCCCGCCGACTTCGCCTCCGCGCAGGGGTACACCGTCAACTCCCGCGGTCAGATCCTCATCAGCGGCAACACCACGTCCAACGTGGAGACACTGACCACGATCACCGGCTCGCAGGCACTTGGTCATCCGGCCTCCAGCCGCAAGTCCACACCCTGAGCCGGATGTTCGGGCCCTGAGTTCAGTCGACGATGTCGATGACGACCTTGCCTGCGGCGGTTCCGTTTTCCACTGCCTCGTGGGCGTCGGTGACAGTGCGGAGAGTGAACCGCCGCGGGTCGACGATGGGCTTGAGCGCTCCGGCGTCGGCGAGGGCGGCCGCTTCACGGAGAATCTCGCCGTGGTGGGGTCGTCCGCGGCGGCGGCACTCTGCCCACCGTCTGAGTGTTTTCATCATTCCTTCATATACATCACCGCTTCTGAGATTTAACTTAAACCTCCGCGCGCTGAACGCGGCACCAATCCCTGGACCCCGCGCCCTTCAAGCCCCGTGCCGGCACAGACGGCCTGGTAGCAGCGCTGTCGCCGGGCGGACGGCACGTTCGCACACCTCTTCGGCCGGGTGCGGGCTCAGAGCAGACTCAGAGGTCCACCGGGCAAGGTGCCGAGAGACGTACAGCGGCGCGTAAGCGCGGCCCGCCGCTGACAACGGCCGATTATGAAGGGGCACTTGCGGCAAGCAGGACCGCCGGAGAGGGCAGGTGCGACGAGATGAGTACAGCAAACGAGCTGAGCGCCCAGAAGGCGCAAGGCGCTGCCGGTCCGTACGTCCATGTGGAGCATGTCATGGGCACGACAGTATCCATCGACTTGCGCGGCTGCACGGCCGACACTGCCGAGGCAGGTACCGCAGGTGTCATACGGTGGCTGCACGAGGTCGACGCCGCTTTCAGCACCTACCGGCCCGACAGCGCCATATCCCGCATCGAACGCGGTGAGTTGACGATCGGCCAAGCCGACGACGACATCGCATGGGTACTCGGCCGGTGCGAAGAGCTGCGCCGAGAGACAGACGGGTTCTTCGACGCACGGGCGCACGGCCCCCTGGACCCCTCGGCCCTGGTCAAAGGCTGGGCGGTACAACGGGCCGCGGACGATCTGACGCGCCGGGGTATCACCGATTTCTGCCTCTCCGCCGGCGGAGACGTCGTCTGCCGCGGCGGCAGAGAACCCGGGCTGCCCTGGAGGATCGGCATCCAGCACCCTTACGACCGCGCCGCCGTAGCGGCCGTGCTGCAAGCCACCGACCTCGCGGTGGCCACCTCGGGAACCTACGAACGCGGCTCCCACATTGTCGACCCACACACCCGCCGTGCCCCCCGGGCAGTGGTCTCGGTGACGGTCTGCGGCCCGGACCTGGGCACCGCCGACGCCTATTCGACAGCTGCCTTCGCCATGGGCCACGAAGCCGCCGCATGGACCCTGAGCCTCGACGGATACGAGGCCATGACGGTAACGGAGGACGACACCGTGTTCACCACCCCGAGCTTTCCCCTGGCCGATCCCGGACAGGACACCCGATGACCGTGCCGCGCACATCTCAGCCGCCGCGACCGGCCACGCCCAAGCAGGCAGGCCGACCGCCGGCGCGCCCCCGGCGTCAGGCCCCGGTCCCGCGCCGCCGCCCGGCCCGCCGCCGCCCGCTCGCGGTGGATCTGCTGGCGGCTGCGGCAGGGCTGGGTCTGGGCGCTTCGCTCGCGCTCGGTGTGTCCGCGCAGAGTGTGAGCGCACTGAGTGCGCCCGGCGGGGTGGCGACCGCGCTGGGACGGGTCACCGGCATGCTCTCCGGGTACGCCATGGTCATCACCGTCCTGCTCTCCGCGCGCATCCCCCCGCTGGAGCGCACCCTTGGCCAGGACCGTCTGATCGTCTGGCACCGCCGGCTCGGCCCGTGGGGGCTGTACCTGGTCACGGCTCACGCGCTGCTCATCACCATCGGTTACGCGCGGGCGGCGAAGACCGGCCTGCTCGCCGAGGTAGGCCAGCTGTTGTGGACGTACCCCGGGGTGCTGTCCACCGCCGTCGGCACCGGATTGCTGCTGATGGCCGGCGTCACCTCCTACCGGCGGGCACGGCGCCGGATGAAGTACGAGACATGGTGGGCCGTCCACCTCTATACGTATCTGGGCCTGGGCCTGTCCTTCGTCCACCAGGTCGACAACGGCGCACCGTTCGTGGGGCATCCCCTGGCCCGCGCCTGGTGGACCGCCCTGTGGGTGGGCGCGCTCGCCGTCGTACTGGCCTTCCGGGTGGCGCTGCCGCTGTGGCGCTCCGTCCGCCATGACCTGCGCATCGCCGAGGTCAAGCCGGCCGGGCCGCGCACCTGGTCGGTGGTTCTCACCGGACGCCGCCTGGAGCGGCTGCCGGTGGCGGGCGGCCAGTTCATGATGTGGCGGTTCCTGCGGCGCGGCCTGTGGTGGCAGGCCCACCCCTACTCCCTGTCGGCCGCGCCCAAGCCGGGGCACCTGCGTATCACCGTCAAGGAGCTGGGTGACCACAGCACGGCTCTGGCGCAGCTCACACCCGGCACCCGGGTGGCGTTCGAAGGGCCCTACGGGGTGTTCACCCCCGACGCCCGACGCTCCCGATATGTCCTGCTCATCGGCGCGGGCGTAGGCACAACGCCCATCCGGGCACTGCTGGAGGAATTCCCCCGCGACACCCACGTCATCGTCATCCTGCGCGGCTCGCGCCCCGAGGACATCGCGCACCTCGACGAGTTCACCAAACTCCTCGCCCACCGGCCGGGCCGACTGCAGACGTTGACCGGGCCTCGCGACGAGGTCCGCCTGGACGCCGCCGCCCTGCGGACCCTCGTCACCGACGTGTCACGCCGCGATGTCTTCATCTGCGGCCCGGACGCCTTCACCCGCGCCGTCGTCAGCGCGGCCCTGGAGGCCGGAGTGCCCGCCGCACGTATCCACCACGAAGACTTCGCCTTCTGACCCCCGACCGGCCCCCCGCTGTGTTCCTCTGACTCCTGGAGATTCCGATGCGACGTGCTCCCATCGTGCTGGTCGCCACCATCCTGGGCACCACCGGCGTCCTCATGTTCAAACCGCGCGAGGCGACGATTTCCGTGGCCTCCTCGGCCTCCTCCACATCCACTGGCAAACAGGCCACCGTCAAGAAGAGCGCGGGCTCGACCATCGCCACCGGCACGCCGGTCAGCACGCAGTTCGGCACCACGCAGGTGAGCGTCACCATCAAGAACGGAAAGATCACAGACGTCAAAGCGCTGCAGGTCCCCGGCAGCGATCCCCGGTCGGCGCAGATCAGCAACATCGCCATACCCACGCTCCAGCAGAGCGCTCTCACCAAGCAGAGCGCCGCCATCGACACCGTCAGCGGTGCTACTTACACCAGTAAGAGCTACGCCGCATCCCTCCAGTCAGCCCTAGACAAAGCCAAATTCAAGGCTGCCGACGGCGCCACCGCCCCCACCGCCGCGCCCACCGAAGACGCGAACGGCGGACACGGCGGCCGCGGCGGACACGGCGGTTTCTTCGGCTGACAGCGTCGGAGAAGGGTCCGACGAACCGAGCGAACGACACCACGGCGGTGCACCGGATCGTGGGTCGCCCCACCCATCAACGGTATGGGCGCTCATCTCGACACAGCGCGCGGGACCACACCACTTCAAACTCGCCACGCTGCCCCACCAAGCCCAGCAGCCTGTTGCGACTGATCGCAGACCAGTGATGCTGGTCAGCGAGGTTCGGCCCGGGTCCGGGTCCAGCGTCGGGGGCTTGGCGTTTGCGGGGCCGCTCGCACACCAGGCATATCCCGAAGGCCCTCTGCATGATCCACCCCCTGCCGGAAGGCCCGCGCCGGGCGGCAGCGTCCTGATCCGAATGGCGCACAGCCTGCGGGGCGAAACCGGCCTGGCCTTCGGACAAGTCCCGTAGTCCGTCGCGCCCTTGACGCGGACCAAAGGTCTGGACCATTCTCCTTGTGGAGGTGCGGCGCCCCCTCCCGTTTCCTGCCCGTGCGAGACGAGGAGGAGTCCATGGCCCGCAGATCATGGGCCGCGTTCATCGCGGCCGTCCTTATGCTGCTCGGTTCCGTATCACTGGCCACCGTCGCGGCGGCCGACAGCTCGAATCTGGCCGTCAACCCGGGCTTCGAGACAGGGGATCTGTCCGGCTGGGCCTGCAGTGCGACCACCGCGAGCGTGGTCACCACCCCCGTGCACGGGGGTACACACTCCTTGGCCGGAACCACGACCGGTTCCGACACCGCCCAGTGCACGCAGACCATCTCGGTGCAGCCCGGCTCGGCGTACACCTTGTCGGCGTACGTCGAGGGCGCCTACGTATACCTGGGCGCCGACGGCTACAACTCCACCTGGACGCCGTCCGCGACGAGTTGGCAGCAGCTGTCCACGACGTTCACCACCGGGGCCACCACCACCTCGGTCAAGATCTATCTGCATGGCTGGTACGCACAGGGCACCTACCGCGCCGACGATGTGTCCCTGACCGGCCCCAGCGGCAGCGGCGGCGGCACGGTGACGATACCCGCCGCCCCGACCGGCCTGGCGGTCTCCGGGACGACCAGTAGTTCCGCGTCGCTGTCATGGAACGCGTCGACCGGAGCGACCGGCTACAACGTCTACCAGGGCTCGGCCAAGGTGGCATCGGTGACGACGACCGCCGCCACGGTCACCGGGCTCGCGGCGAGCACGTCCTACGCGTTCTCGGTCACCGCGACCAACAGCGCCGGTGAATCGGCCAAGTCGACCGCCGTCACCGCGACCACCCAGTCCGCGGGCACCGGCGGGTCCACGTCCGCGTGGCACCCTTCGTACCTGTCGGTCGGGACCGTGTACACCCCGGGCAGTACCGTCGACTCGTTCTTCAGCACCCTCAAGACGCACGGCCCGGTACCGAACTACGGGTACGAGTACCTGATCGGCGGCGACTTCTCCAACTGGGCGGCCACGACCACCACACTGGTCAGCCACGCCCAGCAGTTCGGGATGACGCCCGTACTCGTCGACTACGGGATGAACGGCAACGTCGACGGCACAGGCGTCGACTTCACCAACATGCAGAGCGCCAGCTGGCTGACCACCTACTTCCAGTCCCTGAAGAACGCCGCGGCAGCCGCCAACGCCGCCGCGCCCGGAAAGCCGGTCGGCTGGGTGATCGAACCCGACATGCTCGGCTACCTGCAGCAGAACTACGCGGCGACCTACGGCAACGACGCGAGCAAGATGCCGGCCGCCACAAACGCCGTCTACTCCTCCGGCGTGCTGGCCAGCGGCAGCGACCCGGCCTTCGGCAACAACCTCCGGGGACTGACCGAGGCGATCAACTACACGATCAAGAAGTACGACCCGACGGCCTTCGTCGGCTGGCAGGTCAACACCTGGGCCGTGCGGGACGCGCTGAAGGACACCGACTCCCTGGGCTGGAGCGCCGGACGCCAGTCGGTCACCAACGTGGCGACGCAGGTCGCCGCCTTCGTGAAGACGGCCGACATCGGCTACGACGCCGACCTCGTGGCGTTCGACCAGTGGGGCCAGGACTTCGGCATCCTGCGCGACCCGAACCCCGCGGCTGACATCCGCTACCTCAACGCGGCGCACTGGAGCAACTACCTGCTCTACGTCCAGACGATCCGGCAATCCCTCGCCCTGCCGGCGGTCCTGTGGCAGATCCCCGTCGGTCATCTCAACTCGACCCACACGCCGAGCCCGACGTACTGGAACTCCTCCGGGGTGTTCCCTGACCTCGACAACGTGACGACCGAGCAGAGCGAGGACTCGGCGTCCACGTTCTTCTACGGCGATTCCTTCACCTCGAGCGGCAACAACCTGTCCTTCTACAGCAGCAACCCGGGAGCCGACCCGAAGATCTCCGTGAGCGGCTCCACCGTCACCTGGGGATCGCACATCCCGGAAGCCGCGGCGGCCGGTGTCGTGGCGATCCTCTTCGGCGCCGGCACCGGGACCGGCACCTACGGCGTGCCCGAGATGGTCGGCACGAACCAGACCGGGCCGGGCGACTTCGGATACTGGGCGACCCGCACGCAGTCCTACCTCAACAGCCCGACTCCGCTTCCGTGACTTCCGTGACGCCCCACCGTCAGGAGACAGCCATGCCCACCAGCCCAAGACAGCTCGTCGCCGTACTGTCCTCGGCAGCCGTCATCGCCGCCGCAGGCCTGGCGATCACCGCCACCGGCGCCACCAGCGCCTCCGCCGACTCCGTACAGCTGCTGCAGAATCCCGGTTTCGAAACCGGCAACCTGACCGGCTGGAACTGCTCGTCGGGCGACAAGGTGGTGACCAGCCCGGTCGCCGCGGACTCGTACGCCCTGTCGGGAACCACCACCAGCAGCGACTACGCCCAGTGCGCCCAGACCGTGAGCGTCCAGCCAGGCGCGACCTACACCCTTACCGGCAAGGTCCAGGGCTCCTACGTCTACCTGGGCGATTCCGGGACCGGGACCTCGGACACCAGCACCTGGACCTCCTCAGCCGGATGGACCGGCCTGTCCACCACCTTCACCACCGGCGCCTCGACGACCTCCGTCACGGTGTGGGTGCACGGCTGGTACGGCCAGGGCACCTTCGGAGCCGACGCCCTGTCGCTCATCGGCCCCTCGGCGACCGGCAGTCCGACCCCCACCACTACCCCGACACCCACACCCACCCCCACCCCCACCGCGCCGGCCGACACCGGCTTCCAGCACCCCGCGTACTTCATGCCGCTGGACAACACCCCGCAATCCGTCTCCGACATCGTCAGCAACTCCGGGGAGAAGGAGCTCCTGCTCGCCTTCGTGCTCGACTCCGGCAGCTGCACTCCCGCCTGGGACGGCGACAGCGCGCACACCGTCGCCTCGGACACCACCGTCCAGGCCGACGTCACGGCCGTCCGCGCGGCCGGCGGCGACGTCAGCGTCTCCTTCGGCGGCTACAACGGCACCGAACTGGGCGCCACCTGCGGCAGTTCCTCGGCGCTCGCCGCCGCGTACCAGAAGGTGATCAACAAGTACCAGCTCACCCGGATCGACCTCGACTGGGAAGGCGACGACCTCGACGCCAACATGGCAGTGCGTTGGGGCGCCATCAAGACCCTCGAGCAGAACAACCCCAGCCTGAAGGTCACCCTCACCATCCCGATGACCACCGTCGGTCTGCCCGACACCGGCAAGGACGAGATACGACAGGCCATCAGCACGGGTGCCCGGATCGATGTCGTCAACATCATGGACTTCGACTTCGGCCTCACCAGCGGCACCGAGACCCAGGCCGCCGAGACGGTCGCCGGCGACGTCAACACCCAGCTGCAGTCGCTCTACGGCTGGGACGCCGCCACCGCCTGGGCGCACACCTCGATCCAGCTGATGAACGGCCACACCGACCAGCCCAGCGAGCTGTTCACCCAGAGCACCTTCAACGACCTGCTCGCCTTCGCCCAGAGCAAGCACGTCGCCCAGTTCTCCTACTGGGACGTCAACCGTGACCGCGCCTGCGACCCCAACACGGTCCACAACTGGGCCGACGGCGCTTGCAGCAGCGTCGCTCAGAACCCCTACGACTTCACGAAGATCATCACCAAGTACACCGGCTGACCGGTCGTTAAGGAGCCCCCCACATGAAACGCCGCTCCAAACTCCTCGCGGTAGCCACTACCGCGGCCGTCGCCGGCTCCATCGGCCTGCTCGGCAGCACCAGCGCTCACGCCGCCACCGCCGGCCCCATCACCGGCCTCGGCGGCAAGTGCATCGACGTCGCCGGCGCATCGTCGGCCAACGGCGCGCATGTGCAGATGTACGACTGCAACGGCACCGCCGCCCAGGCCTGGACCGTCGGCAACTCCGACAACTCCCTACAGACGCTCGGCAAGTGCATGGACGTGACCTCGGCGTCGACCGCCAACGGCGCCAAGGTCCAGCTCTACGACTGCAACGGCACCGCCGCGCAGCAGTGGACAGTGAGCAACGGCGAGCTGGTCAACGCCGGCTCGGGCAAGTGTCTCGACGCCACCGGCAACTCCTCGGCCAACGGCAACCAGCTGCAGATCTGGACCTGCACCGGCGCGGCCAACCAGCTGTGGACGCTGCCCGCCAGCGGCAGCCTCAACACCTCGGTCGCGCCCGGCGGCAACTTCAACCTGTCGGTGTGGGAGCTGCAGGAGCCGGTGGGCTCGGCCGGCTCGCCGACCACGATCCCGCCGTCCCAGCTCGTGGGAGCGAACGGCTTCCACGACTCGTACTTCTACACCGACACCTCCGACGGCGCGATGACGTTCTGGGCTCCGGAGAAGGGCGTCACCACGCCCAACTCCAGCTATGCGCGGTCCGAGCTCCGTGAGATGAACAGCGACGGCAGCGCCGCCGACTGGTCGCTCAGCGGCACCCACCGGATGAACGCGACGCTGCGTGTGGTGTCGGTCACGAACCACGTCGCCGTGGGCCAGATCCACCTCGGCTCGGGCGGTACGTCGACCAAGCCGCTGCTGGAGCTCTACTACTACGCGAACGGCGACATCATCGTGGGCACGGAGGACTCACCCGACGGTGGCCAGACGCCGCACACGGTGGGCCACGTGGCGGTCGGCACGAAGTGGAGCTACACGATCGGTGTCTCCGGCGGCAACACGCTCGATCTGACGATCAACGGCAGCACGACCCATTACACCATTCCGTCGTCCTTCAGCCCGTACAAGCAGTACTTCAAGGCCGGCTCGTACAACCAGTCGTCCTCGGACAGCACCACCAACGGTGCGCGAGTCGCCTTCTACGCGCTGACCGTCTCGCACAGTTAGGTCCTTCAGGTCCTTCAGGTCCTTCGACGCAATGCGGACAGGCCCGGCGCACAAGCGCCGGGCCTGTCCGCTGCGCGGGGGGCGACTGTCACACCCTTGTCACGGCGCGCGACGGCCCCCTGACATCCCACGGGCGCGGCAGGCCCGCCGCGGGCTGCTGCTCTCCCCGCAGAACATGTCGGACGCCGACCTGATCGGCGTCCGGCTGCAGCGCGGTTCGATAGGCCAGGCCGTCCAGCCGGGCCGTGGCCTGCTCCACCTGGGCGACGGCGAGGTCCGTCCGGTCCAGGTCGCGCTGACCGTGCTGTAGCCGGGCCCCCTTGGCCACCTCCAGCCCCCCGGCGGCCTCGGCCGCCTCCGCCCGCCCGCCCGCGAAGCGTGTCGTCGCGGACACGCTGACCAGATTCAGCAGCACGGCCTTCAGCGGCAGCAGGATCGAGCGGAAGGTGCGGACCAGCAGCACGATCTTCGGCACCACCGGAGCCTTCGTCGGACTCACCTCGGCGGCTGCGGTCGACGCCGCCGCCATCGGAGGCGTCGACCGCGTGGCCCGCTACTTCCTCGCCCCCGCAACCGCCGGCGCGCCTGAGACCTCGCCCCACCGGGGCACGTATGACCGAGCCCGGTGGGTGCCCGAGGTCCCGGGGGTCAGACCGTTCCGGACTCGGTGATCTTGATGGGTGCCTTGGTCTTGCCGGAGTCCATGCCGTAGCCCTCGATCTTCTGGACCAGGTCCATGCCTTCGACGACCTCGCCGAACACGACATGCTTGCCGTCCAGCCAGTTGGTCACGACGGTGGTGATGAAGAACTGGGAGCCGTTGGTGTTGGGCCCGGCGTTGGCCATGGACAGCAGGCCCGGCCTGTCGTGCTTGCGCACGAAGTTCTCGTCGGCGAACTTCTCCCCGTAGATGCTCTTGCCGCCCGTACCGTTGTGCCGGGTGAAGTCGCCGCCCTGCAGCATGAAGTTGGGGATGACCCGGTGGAAGCCCGACCCCGCGTAGCCGAACCCGAGCTCGCCGGTGGCCAGCTTGCGGAAGTTCTCCGCCGTCCTGGGTACCACGTCGTCGTACAGCTTGAAGACGATCCGGCCGGCGGCCTCGCCGTCAATGGAGATATCGAAGTACACATTGTTGCTCGTCATGACACCATCCTCGCATCACCCGGATGCCTCCGGGTCCAGCCGTACGGACGCGCCCGGCGACTGACCGGCCGGGCGTATCGGGCGCTTGTCCTGTATAGCCGCCACCGGCGCCAAGACCGCGAAGGGCTTCGGCGCCACGGGCACCGGCAGAGTGTCGTCGTCACCGTCGGAGTGCGGGACGGTCACGTCACGCCGCGTTCAGCGGGGGGCACGGACAGACACCACCTCGGCACAGTTCACCGGCATGCTCTCGCTATGGCACTTTGACGTCGCCGTGACGCGGCCCGGGGCAGGCTTGGGTCGGATGCCGACTTCCTGCGCCGGGAGCGGCCTCGCGAGCGGCCACGCGGTCCTCTGACCGGCACTGAATCCGATGCCGGAGAGGCGCCGCCGGGCGGCGCCTCTCTCGCCTCACTCTCGCCTCACTCTCGCCTCACTCACCCGATGGGAGCCGGGAGCGGGACGACGTCGTAGGCGAGCTCGATGCTCGCGCCGGTCGTCGGGTCGGCCAGCTCCACCCGCCAGCGCTCGGCGAACTGGTCGATGCCTTCGGCCATCGGGATCGTGCCGGAGATCAGCACGGTGCCGGGGACGAACTGTCCGCGTTCCTTGAGCACCTCGACCCAGTAGTGCGGGGTGAGCAGCTCGGCGGCCGTGCCGCTCTGCAGCGCGCTCTCCTCGGCGCCATGGGTGACCCACGCCTTCAGGGTGAGCGCGTCGATCCGGTCGGCGACGTCCTCCAGACGCCAGGCGGAGCGGGCCAGCACGTCGGGCCCGGCGTTCTTGCTCCAGGCCACGCCGTGCACCTCAAGGGCCCGGTCGGTGTGGTCGCAGGCGGCGGTCAGCAGGACCTCGCCGTCGTCGGCGACCACCAGGGCCCATTCGGCCTCGCCGGACGTACGCCCGTGCTGGACCGCGACCCGCTCGGTCTGCTGGGCGAGGTACGGCGAGACCGGATACAGCGCGGGGGTGGTGGACGGCGCCGGGACGCCCAGCTCGGCGAGTTCCGCGACGTGCGCCGCCACGTCCTGCTGCCTGCGCCCGGCGTAACCGGCGTTGAAGACCTGCACGACATCGACGTCGCGGGTCGTTCCGTCGGGAAGGGTGAAGGTCAGGGCTGTCATGGGGACTCCAGGTGATACGGGGGCGAAGCGGGGAGGGGGTTGCGCATACCATCGGTATACAGGAAGTATGCCAGGCACTGAACCGCGACTGTGCGAGGTTGGAAACCATGACGCGTACCACTCACCGCCCAGGGCAACAGGACCCGGACCCCTCGACGCTGCACCGGGCGTTCGTCGCGAGCCTCACCGGCACGGCACTTGAGTGGTACGACTTCGCGGTCTACTCGGCGACGGCCGCCCTGGTCTTCGGCCGCCTCTTCTTCCCCTCCGCCAACCCGCTGACCAGCACCCTGCTGGCGTTCTCCACCTACGCCGTCGGGTACCTCTCCCGACCTCTGGGCGGCTTTGTCTTCGGACGGCTCGGCGATGTCATCGGCCGTAAGAAAGTGCTGGTCACGACGCTGGTGCTGATCGGTACCGCGACGCTGCTCATCGGTCTGCTGCCGACGTACAGCGCGATCGGCCCGGCCGCTCCCGTCGTGCTGGTGCTGCTGCGCTTCGCGCAGGGCGTCGGTGTCGGCGGCGAGTGGGGCGGCGCGGTGCTGCTGACCAGCGAGTTCGGGGACACCCGGCGCAGGGGGTTCTGGGCATCGGCGGCACAGGTCGGGCCTCCGGTGGGAAACCTGATGGCCAACGGCGTCCTGGCCGGGCTCGGTGTCATGCTCTCCGAGAGCCAGTTCCTGGCGTGGGGCTGGCGGGTGGCGTTCCTGCTGTCCGGAGTCCTGGTGGCGTTCGGCCTCTGGATCCGCCTCAAGCTCGAAGAAACCCCGGTCTTCAAGGCGATGGAGGCCGCACACAGCCGGCCGGAAGCACCGATCCGCGAAGTGTTCACCACCCAGCCCAGGGCCCTGGTCGCGTCGATCCTCAGCCGGATCGCCCCGGACGTGCTGTACGCGATGTTCACCGTCTTCATTCTCACCTATGCCACCGACCACCTCGGCATGTCACGCGGTTCGGCGCTGACCACCGTGCTCATCGGCTCCGGGCTCCAGGTCTTCTTGATGCCGCTGGCCGGAGCGCTCTCCGACCGCGTCAACCGGCGCAAGCTCTACCTGGGCGCGGCGGTCGCGGCGGGCATCTGGCCGTTCATCTTCTTTCCCATGGTCGCCGCGGCCGGCCACGGCCGGTGGTTCATGCTGGCTCTCGGTGTCATCGTCGGCCTGGTCATCCACGCACTGATGTACGGGCCACAGGCGGCTTTCATCGCCGAGCAGTTCAGCCCGCGGCTGCGCTACACCGGTTCCTCGCTCGCCTACACCCTGGCCGGCGTCGTGGGCGGCGCCATCGCACCGCTGCTGTTCACCGCGCTGCTGGGTACGTTCCATACCTGGCAGCCGCTAGCCGCCTACATCGCGGTCACCGCGGCGCTCACGGTGGCCGGTGTGCTGCTGGGGCGGGACGCTGACCACGCCGAGGACGCCGAGTTCACCCGCTCCCTCGCGCGAGCGGAAGCACAAACCGTCGCCACCCGGTGACGTTCCGATACACGTCCTGAGTGATGACCCGAGTGATGACCCGACGCAAAGAGGAAAGAAGCAGACCATGCGGATCGCTCTGAGCCAGCTCACCTCCGTACCCGACCCCCGGCGAAACCTCGACACCGTCCGCGAACAGACGCTTCTCGCGGCGGAAGGCGGAGCGCGGGTCGTGGTCTTCCCCGAGGCGACGATGGCGTGCTTCGGCATCCCGTTGGCGCCGCTGGCCGAACCACTGGACGGGCCATGGGCCACCGAGGTACGCCGGATCGCGCGGCAGGCGGACGTCGTGGTCGTCGCCGGGATGTTCACGCCGGCGCCCGACGGCCGGGTCACGAACACGCTGCTGGCCACCGGCCCGGGCGTCGAGGAGAGCTACGACAAGATCCACCTCTACGACGCGTTCGGCTTCGCCGAGTCCAGCACCGTATTGGCCGGGAACAAGATCGTCACCATCGACGTGGACGACGTCCGCCTCGGCCTGGCCACCTGCTACGACGTGCGGTTCCCGGAGCTGTTCAGGGCACACGCCGACGCGGGCGCGACGGTGTCGCTGCTCCCCGCCTCCTGGGGCGCCGGGCCCGGCAAGCGGGACCAGTGGGAGCTGCTGGTACGGGCTCGGGCGCTGGATGCCACCGTATGGGTGGTCGCCGTCGGCCAGGCGGACCCGACCGCGGGCGGCGCCGGTCCCGCGGCGGGCGGCAGTGCGCCGACCGGCATCGGCTACAGCGCGGTGGTCGGCCCGGACGGCCGGATCAGGGAGCAGCTGGGGGCGGAACCGGGCCTGTTGTTGACCGACATCGACGCCGCCGAGGTCGCTGAGGTGCGCCGGAAGGTCTCGGTACTGGCCAATCGGCGGTTGTGATCGCCGGTCGCCGGTCGCCAGTCGCCAGTCGCCGATCGCCGTCAGCCGCGGCTTCGGTCACCCGGCCAGCAGCACTTTGGACGTCGCGTCGAGGTGGGAGGTGATCGCCGCCCGCGCGGCGTCCGCGTTCTGCTCGACCAGGGCGTCAAGGATCGCCTGATGCTCATCGAGGACGGCCTGCTGGCGTCCCTCCACCCGGAAGAGGGCGACCACGCCGGCCCGGATCTGCCGGCTGCGCAGCCCCTCGTAATGCTTGGCCAGCAGCTCGTTGCCGAGCGCGGCGATCATGGTGGAGTGGAAGAGGTGGTCGGCGGCGATGAATTCCTTGGCCTGCTCGGCACCGAGCAGGGCGCGCTGCCGCTGGAGGATTTCAGTGAGTTCGGCCAGCGGAGCCGTGCCGAGGGCGATCAGCCGCTCGGCGGCGTAGCGTTCCACCACACCGCGCAGTTCCATGAGTTCAGTGATCTCCCGGCCCGACAGCGGTGCGATGTACGCTCCGCGCTTGGGCACGAGCTGCACCAGATCCTCGGCGGCCAGCAGCAGCAACGCCTCGCGGATGGGCGTACGGGAGACACCGATCCGGTCGGCGATCTCCTGCTCGGTGAGAAACCGCCCCTGCATCTCCGGGTCGGTCAGCACCGTCTCGCGGAGGAATTCATAGGCTTTCTCCCGGCCTGACTTCACCAAGACTCCCATGGATTGCATACAGCTGGTATGCAAAATCTACCACCCAGGGAGGGCGAATCGCCGATCGGCTCGAATACGAGGCGCGGGCCCGACGGGGTCATGCCCGCAGCTTGGGTCCAGCCCATAGGGGGAACCTCTGGGGAACCTCGCTCAGAGCCGACGATGGGGAAGCGGATCGTCCGCGCCAAGCGCAAGATCGCTGATGCTCGCATCCCGTACCGGGTACCTGCCGGCGAGGAGCTTCCCGGCCGCGTGCGCGGCGTGCTCCGCGTCGTGTACCTGATCTTCAACGAGGGCTACTCCGCCAGCGAGGGCGATCGTTTGGTACGGGGCGAACTGTGTGACGAGGCGATCCGTCTGGGCCGCCTTGTCTGCGAGTTGATGCCCGATGAGGCTGAGGCGTGGGGGCTGCTGGGGCTGATGTTGCTGCACGACGCGCGCAGCGCCGCGCGCGTCGATGGACACGGGAGCTATGTGGCGTTGCAGGAACAGGACCGGTCCTTGTGGGACCGGGACCGCATTCGCGAAGGGCTTCGCGCGCTTGAGCGCGCGGTGCGGTCCGGGCGGCCTGGCCAGTACCAGCTCCAGGCGGCGATCACCGCGTTGCACATCCAGGCGTCCGATGGCGACGCGACGGATTGGGCGCAGATCGCCGAGCTGTATGGCGCGCTCGGCCGGCTCAACCCCTCCCCGGTGGTCGAGCTCAATCACGCGGCCGCGGTCGGGTTCGCCCATGGCGCCAAAACCGGTCTGGAGTTGCTCGAGCCGTTGCTAAGCGACCCTGCGCTTGAGCGCTACCAGCCGCTGCATGCCGCGCATGCCGAGTTGCTCAAGCGTGCCGGTGACCTGACGGGCGCCGTGCGCGCCTACGAGCGGGCGATCGCGCTTTCCGCGAACGCGGTGGAGCGTGCCGAGCTCGAGCGACGGCTGGAGACGCTGACAGCCGGCTGAGGGTCTTGTATCCCGCCTGTGTCGATGAGGTCTTGCTCGCGCCGGTTGCAGATCGTCAGGCCCCGATCTGCAGGCGCAGGGGGAGTCGGATCTCCGACCGATGAATCCCGCACCTTCTCAGGGTCTCTATTCGTAGAGCCACCGGCCGGCGAACGGCTCACGTGACGAAGAGAATGAGGAGTTGCTCATGTCAATGCGAGAACTAGTCGGGACCACCGCGGTCGTCACCGGCGCGAGCCGGGGCTTCGGCCGGGCGATCGCGTCCGCGCTCGTCGGCGCCGGGGTCCGCGTCGTAGCGGTCTCGCGCGACGGCGGTGCGCTTGAAGAGCTGCGCGGCAAACTGGGCGAAGAGTTCGTCCCTGTTACCGCCGACGCCGCCGATCCGGTCATCGCCGGTCGGCTGATCGAAAGGTACGAGCCGCACACGCTGATCCTCAACGCGGGGGCGAATCCGCTGACCAGGCCGATTCAGTTGCACACCTGGGACACCTTCAGGACCAACTGGGAGGTGGACGTCCAGCAGGTGTTCCACTGGGTACGCGAGGCGCTCCTTCGGCCGCTGACGCCCGGCAGCTCGGTCCTCTCGTTCTCCAGTGGCGCGGCGATCGGGGGTTCGCCGCTCAGCGGAGGGTACGCCGGGGCCAAGGCGACCGTTCGATTCATCTCCGCTTACGCGGCGGGCGAATCGGTGCGGCAGTCCCTCGGCATCCGTTTCGTCTCGATCCTGCCGAAGTTGACCCCGGCGACTGAGCTTGGCGAGAGCGGGGTGGCCGCCTATGCCGCACTTCAAGAGGTCGATGTGCCGACCTTTCTACGTGGACTTGGGCCGACGCTGACCCCGGAGCAGGTGGGCGAGAAGCTGGTGGAACTGTCCGGAGATCCCGGCCTGGACAACCTCGCCTACCTGCTCACCCCAGCCGGGTTCAACCCGCTGTAGCGACGCTCGCCGACGGGCCGCTCCGGCTCTCCGTTGGTTAAGCGGTTAAGAGGCCGCGCGAATAGGTGGGGCGGGTGAAGGAGCGGGGCGAGGGGCAAGCCTGGCAAGGCGGAGGTGGGGGCACCTCCTGGGGGCACCTCCCGGACGGAGTCTCGGGGAGAGTCGTCGACCGACACCGACGGCAACACTTCCAGGCGCCCCCGCCGACGGAGTCGGCTGATGTCACAGCTCGGCACGCGACGCCGCCCCACCTATTCGCGCGGCCTCTAAGGAAGCAGCGACCCCCTGCCGGCAGTCGTCCCGGCGTCGACAGGCCGAGGGTCGCCACGAAAAAATCTACATGCTCCCGCAGCTGCGCTGCGGGCGGTCCTCCTGGTACTTCGCCTTCCTTGGGGAACCATTCATCCCGCTATCAAATTGTCCAGACCAATGGGGAAGTTCAGTAAACGGGTGGCGAACATTCCGTCACGCGGGCGAAAAAACCCGTGGCTTCCGCACCGGATGAGAAAGCTCACCGAGACCTCACCGGCATCTAAGAGAATTCGGGTGCGGTGCGAGTTAATGTCTCATCGCAAGCCCAATCCGGGCCGTCTCTGGGAGTCACCTTGAATACTCGTATCGCCGCTGTTGCCGCGCTGTCCGCCGCGCTCGTCGCAGGAGGCGCCACGGCCGCCAACGCCGCCGCTCCGGC
>NZ_SUMC01000040.1 GCF_005047355.1 Actinacidiphila oryziradicis | reverse complement strand
CGGCGCCGCAGCGCCCAGTCCCTCCCGGCGTGCGTCGTGCAACTGCTCAGCAGCCCGGCGGTCAGCAGGGTGGTCGTGATCAGCCCGGTGACCAGCACCAGGGTCGCGGCAGCGGCGAATGAGGCCAGCCCGGCCTGCTCGCTCTGTCCGAGCAGGAGAGCACCGGCAACGTGCCCGCACAGACGCAGGAGGACAGTGAACGACGACAGCACTGCGAGCCTCCTCCGTATCGGGTGCTCATCATCGTATGGGGGCGGGGCATCATGCGGGAGGGGGCACCCTGCGTCCGGCTGGCGGCGCTCGTGCAGCTCGGGCCGACGGTCTCTGCGGGCGCCACAGGTTCGCGGGCGGCCTGGGCCGGTGCAGGGACCAGGACGCGAAGACACCCGCGGTGGCCGCTTCTCATGAATCCCGCCGGAGAACCGGGGACGCCACGCGGCTTCTACAACGCAGGCGGCGAGGCCCGCGAAAGCGACTTGTTCCTTCACGTCATCGAGATGGGCTGCACCGACGTATGCGTCCTGGGGGTGACCGGCCTGGCTTCGTTCACTTTCAGCAGCAGCGTTTGTCCGCCACTTTCGGCAGCATCTGGAGGTCGATGGGCGCGGGAATGTTCACGAGAAATGACGTCGGTGCGTGGGACGGCCTGCCGCCTGGGGCTCGGAACAAATCGTTCGGCGTTGAACGATGACTCGCGTAGGGTTCCCCAGTTACCTAGGCGGAAGGTGGGTTGCGGGCGTGGCACCCAGGAAAGTGACGCGGGACCAGTTGGCGGGTGCGGCGCGGGCCGCGCTGGGCGGTGGGCGACGGCTGGAGGCGGTCGAGCGAGTCGCGGGCGGCACCACGAAGGGCGTGTACCGGCTGACGATGGACGACGCCATGACGGCGATCGCCTATCTCTGGGAGGACTCCGAGAACTACTGGCCGGTCACCGAGCACGATGGTGACCTCGCTGACCCGTTCTCGCCCGGCATCGGGCTCGACCTGTTCGAGGCGGCGCACGCGCGGCTGGAGGCGCTGGGCCTTCGGGTCCTTAATATTCATCTGGTCGACCGTGACCGCACCCACTACCCGGCCGACCTCGCGATCGTCGAGGACGTGCCCTGCGGGGACCTGATGGACCTGCGCATCCGCGACCCGCAGGCCGCGGAGCCGACCATGATGCGCCTCGCTGAGAGCCTGGCGATGATGCGGGGGCACCGGGCGCCGTCCTTCGGCAAGGTGGCCCTGATCGACGCGGGCGGCACGTCACGGTCGGCCTCGTGTGAGCAGGCCGCGCTCGCTTTCGCGCTGCGCTGCCTCGCCGAGGCGACCGCGCGCGACCACAGGATCGCCGACGCCCGCAACCAGTTGGAGGAGCAGCTGCGCCAGCTGACTGCGGCGGTGCGGCCGCGCGCCGAGTATTCCGTCGTCCACGGCGAGCTGGGCCTGGACCACGTCATGGTCGACCGAGATGGCTATCCCGTCGTGATCGACATCGAGGACCTGCTGTACTTCGACGTCGAGTGGGAGCACGTGTTCCTACGCCTCCGCCATACCGACAGCCAGTACCAGCAGCTGGCGGTGGATGCCCTCGACGAGGACCGCCTCGCGCTCTACAAACTCACCCAGCATCTGTCGCTGACGGCCGGTCCGCTGCGTCTGCTCGACGGGGACTTCCCCAATCGGGAGTTCATGCAGGGCATCGCCGAGCATCACCTGAACGAGGCGCTGGCGATGGTTCAGGCGAGTTGAAGATGCAACCTGCGTCGTCCAGGGCTGGGCGATCTCGGAGATTGTCGGCCACAAGAAGCCAGATGGGATCCTCCGAAATGACGTAAGCGCGTGGGAGGGTCCGCCGCCCGTGAGGGCGACTGGCCGTCGAGACTGAACCCTCAGGATTCAGCTGGCCGTCGCGGGCTCTTCGGCTCGGGCTCGGGTGCTGGCAAGGCGGTAGGAGTCGGTGCCGGTCTCGATGATCGTGCCGTTGAAGGTGAGGCGGTCGACGATGGCTGCGCAGAGGCGTGGATCGGTGAAGGTCTTGGTCCAGCCGCCGAAGGATTCGTTCGACGCGATGGCGACGCTGTTCTTCTCCTCGCGTTCGGTCAGGACCTGGAAGAGGAGTTCGGCGCCGTGACGGTCGAGTTCCATGTAGCCGAGTTCGTCCACCTATGCGGATATCCGCATAGGTGGACGACATCGGCATGCTGCCCTCCGGACAGGCCGCCGCCGAGGCGTTCTACCGCGTCATCGACGCCGCCTACGAACGGCGGTCCGTGATCGTCACCTCGAACCTGCACCCGTCAGGCTTCGACTCGATCATGCCCAAGACCCCGGCCACCGCCGCCGTCGACCGGCTCCTGCACCACGCCCACATCGTCTCGACTGAAGGCTCCAGCCTGCGGCTGACCCAGGCCACCACCGGCCAGGGCGTCGTCCCGCTGAACCAGCCGGGCTGATCCTGGCCGGCTCACCCGGCCGGCTCCGGCAGATGACCGAGGTGCTCGATGACCCGCTTGCGCAGGAGAAGGTACTCGTCCCAACGGCGGGGCAGGGGACCCGGCGGGCGTTCGACGACACGGGTCGCGGTGACGGTCTGGCCCGGCTGGAACTGCTCGTGCGTCAGGTCGAGTTCGACACCGCTGGGCAATCGGTTCCACCAGTGGAAGCCATGCTGGTCCCCGTCGAGGTGCACTTCGCCAACCATGAGGTCGCCGCCGAAGATGTCATTGACGATCAAGGCGGTGATGTCACAGTGGCCCCAGGCCGGGTTGCGCGGCTGCCAGTCGGCCCGGTCGTCGGGCGAGCAGGTGTCGGCGGCCCAACAGGCTCGCAAGGCCTTGTCGAGGTCGAGCAGATTCCAAGGGGTCACGTCGGCAGCATCGCAGCCACCACTGACATCGCAGACGGCGCAGTCGCAACGGAGGCCCGTCCTACTGTGACTGGTCGAGATAGTTGTCACTTGGTCGCCGTATCTGTCACTAAAGAGCGTCCGCCAGTAGGCAGCAGGCACTCGAGATAGGGGCGCGACCCTCTGGGTTCCGCGGTCAGTCCCCGATGGCCAGCTTCACGCCGAAGCCGACGATGACCGTGCCGGTGATCCGGTCGAGCACCCGCTGCGCCACCGGGCGCCGCAGCCAACCGCGCAGAACCTGTGCGAAGGCCACCAGGATTGACGACCAGGCCAGGCCCTCTCCGACATGCACGCATGTCAGTGCCACGCCCATGGCCAGGTGCGGCGCGCTGGCCGGAATGAACTGCGGCAGGACGGCGACGTAGAACACGCCGATCTTAGGATTGAGCACGTTTGTCAGCGCCCCGCGTCGCCAGCCCGATGACAGCCCGGCGGTCGCGCCCGTCCGCTCCCCCTCGGCGGCGTGGGACTCCGCCACGCCGTGGCGTCGGCGCAGGCTGCTCCACAGCATCAGCGCGCCCATCCACAGCAGGTATGCGGCACCGGCCAGGCGTACAGCGTCATATGCGGCGTGCGAGGCCGCGAGCAGGGCCGTGACGCCGAGGGAACTCAGAGTCCCCCAGATCAGTGTTCCCGTCTGGATGCCGAGCACGACGCCCCATGCCTCACGGCGTCGCCCCCGGGCGGCCGTGCGGAGGATCAGCGCGGTATCGAGGCCGGGAGTCAGGGTCAGCAGACCCACGACCACGGCGAAGGACCAGAATGCAGTTGCGGCTCCCATGTGCGGTCAGCCTAAATCAACGGATGCGGGGGCTGCGAGGGCGGGTGTCCCAGCGGTAAAGGAACCAGGAGCGTCGAACCAGGCTACGGATGGTGACGATGGTGGCGGCCAGGGCGATGAAGAACTCCGCACAGGCCCGGCGGCGTTCGGTGCACCGGCGGAGCTTGCCGAAGTTGTTCAGCCACGAATTCGTCCGCTCCACCACCCAACGGCCGTCCGCCTGGATCGGTGTCTGCTCGCCTCGCCTGGCGATCTTCGCGGTGATCCGCCGGTCCGCCAGGTCGTCGTAGACACACCGGTAGTCGTAGCCCGCGTCCAGGCTCAGCGTCGGATGCTCCGGCAGCGGCCCGAGGTCCTTGGCGAGCTCGCTGAAGTGGTCCAAGGTTTCCGGGAGCAGGGTGTGGTCGCGGATGTTGGCCGGGGCCGGGTCGATGACCAGCGGGATGCCGTAGGCCTCGGTCAGCTGCGAGCGCTTGACGCCCTGCTTGGCGCGGTCGACCGGGCTCTTTCCCGCGCACTCCCCGCCGGACGGCGCCTTGGTCTGGCATCCGTCGGCGGCCAGGTGCTCCAGCTCCAGGCCGACCATGCGGTCGTAGGCGGCCAACGCCGCCAGGCGCAGTGCCTCGCCCACGCCGGCGGCGATCCACTGGTCGCCGGCGCCGACGGATCGTGGTCGCCGAGCACACCTGGTCCGGGCCACTCGCTCGTAGCCCATCCCGGATACCAAGGCCAGGATCAGCCGGTCGAAGACCAAGTCATCGGCGATACGCGGGTTGTGACACCCTCACGGATGATCACCGCGATGCACAGGCAGCAGCGCAAGGAACTCCTCGCGCAGCGGCTCCAGGATGCATGCTGGAACAGCAGGCACGGCCCCTCCCCAGTCGCAGAGCGTCAGCAACTCCACTATCGGGACGCCGCGCCTGTCCGACTACCCCCCGGCCATGCCTACTGGCGGACGTTCTTACGACGGCCGTGAGAGCCGGTCAGGCGTTCGTGCGTGATAGGTGATCGGGGAGGTCGGTGAGCCGTTCGATGCGGAGCACCGTCTCGTCTGCCGTCGGCGATGGTCCACCGGTGACGAAGTCGATGCCGCGGTCCAGCCAGATGCCGGTGAGCCCGGCGAGGGCGGCTGCGTTTACATCGCTTTCCAGCATGTCGCCCACGTTGACCGCCTGCGCGGGGTCCGTCCGCATCCGCCGACAGGCGGTGGCGTAGGCGACGGGCTTGGCCGCACCGAGCTCGGTCGGGGTC
This sequence comes from Actinacidiphila oryziradicis, assembly GCF_005047355.1. GTDB lineage: Bacteria > Actinomycetota > Actinomycetes > Streptomycetales > Streptomycetaceae > Actinacidiphila > Actinacidiphila oryziradicis. The sequence continues at coordinate 68,965 of NZ_SUMC01000040.1, read as the reverse complement.
AGGACGGCTTCGAAGTATTCGAGGAGGCCGAAGCGGACGAGCTTGGCGCGCTGCTGCTCGGGGTCCCCGTTGGTGAGAACAGCCAGACGCGGTCCTCGGGGAAGCCGTTTCAGGTTCTCCAGGCATGGCTGGACATCGGGATAGCACCGCCAGGACTCCTCGAACACGGTGAGGTAGCGCTCGGCGATCCAGGCGTCCAGACGGCCGGGACTTGTCGGAACCGGCTCGCCGAGCATCGGCAGGAAGGAACGGAGCCTGCGTCGGTGGTGCTCAGCGAAGGAGCACTGACCGGCCAGGTATTCCCGCATGTGGCGCGCCTCCAGCGTCCACCACAACGTCACCAGCTCCTCCGGTGGAGCCGTCGCGTTCGGCGCGGCCTGGACGATCTGGCCGATCGTTTCCAAGACCGCGCTTCGGTGATCGACCAGGGTGCCGTCCAGATCGAAGAAAATCACATCTGCCATAGGATGATCATCTCGTGGTGCCTGTCCCTGACGCCAGAAGGCAGGTATCGCGATCTCCTTTCGGGATGTCTGTCCAGGTCACAGTGGTCGTGTGCAGGTGGGTCCGTGTAGTCATTGAGCAGGTTTGCCATGGATGCTGCGTTCGCCATGGCGATGTCGGGGGGTGTTGCATTCGGCTGGTCGGTGTGTAATAGGGGCCATAGCGCGCTGAGTCATGGTCAGTCAGGCTTCTGCGAGGAGTCTCGGGAGCTCGCGCATGTCGTCGAAGACCGTGGTGTTCAGTCCTTCGAGCCATTGCGCGGGTGTGAGTCCGCCGGCGTAGCCAAGGGCGCGCATGCCGGCTGCGCGGGCTGCCTGGATCCCGTATTTGCTGTCCTCGACGACGATGCAAGCCGAAGGGTTGACGCCCATCTGCTTGGCGGCGTGCAGGAACAGGTCGGGAGCCGGTTTGCCGTGAGCGACCTCGCTGGCGCTGAAGATGCGGCCTTCGTCGAAGTATGGGTAGATCCCGGTGTGGCCCAAGGTGTGGCGCATCGTGTCGTGGCGGCCGCCTGAAGCGACGCAGCTGGGAAGCGTGAGGGTGTCGAGGACTTCGAGGATGCCGTCGACCGGGGTGAGTTCGGCATCGACGGCCGCGCGGTGGAGTTGCCCGAACCTTTCCTGCCAGAGCGCGGCCCGGCTCGGCCCTACTCGGGAAGTGATTTGTTCGAAGTTGGACACGATCGACCGGCCGATGAACTTTTCGATCACCTCGGCTTCGGTCAGCGGCCACCCCAGCTCGGCGCCCAGGGCGACATAGACGCGCACGGCTATGCGTTCGCTGTCGACGAGCACTGCGGGTGCCGATAAATCATCCGGCCAGGTCAGGAGCTTGATCGTCGATGACATGGTCCTCTGCTGCCGCGCAGTTCGTGCCCGTATTGTTCACGTGGACGGCGGTCGGGCGGCATCATGATCTGTCGTGCTGCTGCGCCTGGCCTACCTCGCCGTGACCAACACCTTCACGCTCCTGCGGCTGCTGCCGATGAGCGAGCGGGACAAAGACATCGAGATCCTCGCGCTGCGGCACCAGCTGCTGGTCCTGCAGCGCCAAGCCGGCAAGCCCGCGTTCACCGACACCGACCGCGCGGTGCTCGCCGGCCTGCTCCACCATCTTCCGACGGACAAGCTGCGCCAGCTCGTGCTGCTCGTAAGCCCGGACACGATCTTGCGCTGGCATCGCGACCTGCTCAAACGGCGCCATGCCGCGACCTGCGCACCGAGGCGGCGCGGACGCCCGCCCACCGTCCGCTCGATCCGCGCCCTGGTCCTTCGCCTGGCACGCGAGAACAGCTCCTGGGGGTACCGCAGAATCCACGGTGAACTCGCGGCGCTGGGCATCAAGGTCGCCGCCTCCACCGTCTGGGAAATCCTCCGCGAACACGGCATCCCACCCGCCCCGGAACGCCAGGGCACCACCTGGGCCGACTTCCTGCACAGCCAGGCGGACGCGCTGCTCGCCTGCGACTTCTTCGAGACCCGCACCCTGACCGGAGCGCGCCTGTACGTCTTCGCAGTCATCGAGCACGCCAGCAGGCGCATCCGGATCCTCGGCGCTACCGCGCATCCGACCGCAGCCTGGGTGGTGCAGTTGGGGCGCAATCTCATCATGGACCTGGAGGACGCGGGCGCAAGAGCGAAGTTCCTGATCCGTGACCGGGACTCGAAATTCACCGCGGCTTTCGATGCTGTGTTACAGGACGCGGGCCTGCGCGTGGTGACCTGTGGCATCCGAATGCCTCGCATGAACTCCATCATGGAGCGCTGGGTACAAACCTGCCGGCGCGAGCTGCTGGACCACACCCTCATAGGGAACCAGCGCCACCTACTCCACGCCCTATCCGAGTTCGAGTCGTTCTACAACCAGCACCGCCCGCACCGGACCCTGCACCAAGCCGCTCCCCTCCGCCCCTTGCCCGAACCGACCAGCAATACAGGACAGATCGCACCCCTGGACATCCACCGACGAGATCGGCTCGGCGGAACCCTCCACGAGTACCAACATGCCGCCTGAGCTGGACGGATGATTAATCGGCACCCGCAGGGTTCCGGGGTCGTCCGAGCTGCGGGTTTGGTAGCGCAGGCTGGGGCGTTTGGTCTTGATCGGGGCGGTGCGGGGTGGGCGGTCCCGGATGACCCAGCCGGGGAGGTCGGCAGGGCGCGGATGGATCGGACGGTGGGCGGGCGTCCGCGCTGCCTCGGTGCGCAGGTCGCGGCGTGGCGCCGTTTGAGCAGGTCGCGATGCCAGCGCAAGATCGTGTCCGGGCTTACGAGCAGCACGAGCTGGCGCAGCTTGTCCGTCGGAAGATGGTGGAGCAGGCCGGCGAGCACCGCGCGGTCGGTGTCGGTGAACGCGGGCTTGCCGGCTTGGCGCTGCAGGACCAGCAGCTGGTGCCGCAGCGCGAGGATCTCGATGTCTTTGTCCCGCTCGCTCATCGGCAGCAACCGCAGAAGCGTGAAGGTGTTGGTCACGGCGAGGTAGGCCAGGCGAAGCAGCACGACAGATCACGATGCCGCCCGACCGCCGTCCACGTGAACAATACGGGCACGAACTGCGCGGCAGCAGAGGACCATGTCATGGACGATCAAGCTCCTGACCTGGCCGGATGATTTATCGGCACCCGCACAGTCGCAGCAGCACCGGACCATCCTGATGCCGACCGGAACCAGCAGGCAATCACCAAGCGAGACCTCCACCGTCACGCTCGACTGGCCGGGCCTCACAACAGCGCCCACATGCTCACTGACCAGCGCGGATGAGGTCTCTGGCACCTACAGCCTCCTCATGCTGCTTCAACAGCGCCAGCAGCCCCTACTCCACGCGCCCCTCCCCGCTATGCCACCGACGCTGCCACGCCGAACTTACCCCCTCACCACAAAGGACTTACCGGCCTTCCGGAACGCGAAACCCCCGCTGATCGCCGACCCTCAAATCGAGCCGCACCCTTTTCGGATCAGTCAGGCAGCCGGGGCCAACAGACCCGCACAGACCATGATGGTTTTTCTGGGATCTCGAAGAACCATCATGATCCACATGCAGAAGCGTGGGACCGAGGACTGCGGCCCACCTGCTCAGGCCCTGCGCCGAGGAATTGAGGGGTCACGGCGTATCGCCCAACTGGACACGCGCGCGGCCCACCCAGCTATGGCACTGGGCGTGGGGCTGTGTCAGTGCAAAGCTGACCTGGACCGCCCTTACTGCGTGGCCTCTCCAGTGCCGTAGCTCACAAGCATTCCTCCGGCAGAGGGGGAGGTCACGAGGGCGTACGAATATGTCAGGTTGGTTCCGTCGACCATATCGGTGTAGATGCTGGCGCTTCCGGAGTAATCCTGGCCGGCGGCCTCCGTGAGCGCGCCCTGGTTACCGTTACCGACTGCCGGGGCGTTCATGACCTCGCTGTTGCCCTTGCTGTCCGTTGTGACGATCTGTGCGATGAGGGTGTCCCCGGCCGCCACCCCGGCGGGAGTGAGCTGCGCTTCGGCCCAGTTGGAGTTGCAACCCTTGGAGTACCGGTTATACACGTACCCGACTATCACGCCGGTTCGCTTGTCGACGGCGGCGGCCGACGTGGTGGAGGTGTAGGTACAGCCGAAGTGGTACATGTCGTAGCCGTGACAGGTGTAGCCGTAGCATCCGGCTGCTGACGCGGGCGCCGCAGTGACCCCGACGCCCAGCAGGCCGAGAGCCATGGAAGAGGTGAAGGCGACAAGTGCCCGGTAAGAAGGTCGCATGGTTGTCTGATCCAATGGTGAGAAGTTGATTGACGCGGGCGCGGTCCCATCAGGAACCAGGGCTCGACGCGAGCGGCAACTGCGAGGATGCCTGACATCAGGCACCGCTGTTGGCGGAGGCGCAGCCTTGCAGTCTCGTTCAAACGTGTCAACCTAACGGCTGGTCTGCTTCGGTTTGTTGGATCAATTGGCTGCCAGGGGAGAGCCAGCCTTCGAAGGTGATCCCTGCAGGTATCCGCCTATCCGTGGCGGATCGCTTCCGGCACCGACGGAGGATGTCCACCGCCCCCGCGAGCTCCTGACAGCAGTGCGCCGAGCCTCAGTCTTTCACCGCGCGACGTTATCTGGTGGGCCGTCACACGAATGCCGATCCGCCAAGTCAGAGCATGACGAGGGCGATGATCGCTTCGGCGGAGCGAAAGCCGAAGGGTGCGGCTCGGTTTGAGGGTCGGCGATCAGCGGGGGTTTCGCGTTCCGGAAGGCCGGTAAGTCCTTTGTGGTGAGGGGGTGGGTTCGGCGTGGCAGCGTCGGTGGCATAGCGGGGAGGGGCGCGTGGAGCAGGGGCTGCTGGCGCTGTTGAAGCAGCATGAGGAGGCGGCCCGGCGGCGGTTGGAGGAGCTTCGGGCCGGGCTGGCCGTGCTGAACGAGCGGATCGCTGCCGCCGAGGGGGAGCTGTCCGACCTGGTGGTCACCCAGGCGACCCTCGCCCGCGTGCTCTGCGAACGCGACGCGGACGAACCGGGGTTCGAGCAGGTGTCCGTACGGGATGCGGATCCGGACGATCTGCCCGGCTTTCTGCCGCCGGTTGTGTGCATCGCGACCGGGTGAGGTGCCCGCGGAGGGTGACTGGCCGGTGCTGGCCCTGCTGGCCAGCGCGAATACGCCGCTGCGGGCAAAGGAGATCTGCGAAGTGACGGAGGAAGCCGCAGACCATCGGCACGTTGAGACGCTGCGGATGCGGCTGAAGCGCATGGTGGGTGTGAGTGGCTGGCCGAGCCGTCCAGGGGGCTGTTCGCGCTGGCCGATGGCGTTCGCGCACCTGATCGGCGCTGATCAGGCGGGCTCTTCCCCGCGTCGTGCCTGGTGACAAGCCCGCATCGACGATAGGGAAGAGTCCGATGCCAGCCTATGGTCCCACCGCGTCCGCCGGGGTGTTTCCCGCTGCCCGCGCCGCCTTCGGGCAGCTGCTCGCCGATCTGTTCGACTACCGGGGCGCCTCCCACGCCGAGGCAGAGGAGTTCATCGCCGCGCGCGGCCGCGAGGTGCACCGCCTGATGCTCCAGGAGTGGTTCGACCAGCGGGCCGGGCGTGAGGAGCGCCTGCCGGATGTCGCCGGATCCGACCAGGTGGTGCGGCGCGCCGCCGAGGCGGGGCACAAGCGGCTCTACCGGGCCAAGGGAGCATCGAACCTGCACCCGGCCGATGCCGAGCTGGACCTGCCGACCGGGCGGCACTCACACGCGCTCAAGAGACTCGCCGCGATCGAGGCGGCGCGCGGCTCGTTGAGCAAGCCGTGGAGGCGATCGAGCGCGCCACCGGCACGCACACGGGCAAGCGGCAGGTCGAACAACTGGTTGAGCGCACCGCGGCGGACGCGGACGACTTCTACGCACACGCGCGCAGCAACCACTCCGGCTCCGGCTCCGGCTCCGGGGAGATTGTGGGTGCCGAAAACCTCATCCATAGGCCGTGACCTGCAGATTCGCGGATACGGCTGTAGGTCGCCGGACGGGTACGCCAGGATGGTCGATCGTGCTGCTGCGACTGCCCTACCTGGCGCTCACGAGCGTCTTCGCCTTCATACGGCTGCTGCCCATGAGCGACACGGACAAAGACATCGAGATTCTGACGCTGCGCCACCAACTCGCTCGCCGCCGCCGAGACGATCGCTCCCGAGACGGACCGGCCATGGCACGCGGCCCGGCTCGAGGCTCGAACCACAGCGCCTCACGGCGCAAACCTGATTCATGACAGTCCCGCCTGCGGGGATAGGAGGGACAGGACAGTCGTGCGGAGGGCGGAGTCGGCGGCTTGGCCGGTGCGCTGTCCATTGGTGACGAATTGACAGCCGGTCAGAGGCTCGTCGATTTCGACGGCCTGCTCGCCCGCGCTGAAGATCTCCAGGACGGCGCCGCCGGTGTCGTTGGGGCAGTTGTAGGTGCCGGAGGCGGGCGGGCGGAGGCCATTCAGGATGGTGCGGAGCCGGTCGATGACCGCGTGGCTGGTGATGCGGGCCTGTGCTGGTGGGCGTGGCCTGCCCGTCGAGGTGATACCGCCGTAGCCACATAGCAGCAGCCGGTTCGCGGCGATCGGTTCGAGCCGGTCCTTGAGGCCGCTGACGTTCGAGGCGGTCGGCTGGGGCCGGCGCGAAGGGCAGTGGCTGGCGTCCATGACTTTGAGGACCGTGACGACGCCGGTTGGACGGCTCGTGCCATTGTGGGTACTGCCCTGCCCGGCGCCGCATGCAGTGGCTGCGAGAACGACCGCCATGGTGGCGACGGCCGTGATCCGGGGTGTCTGCATCGTTCCCCCTTGTTGTTGACGAAGGTTGGACGCTGCCGGGGGCGTAGTGGTTCCCGGGGTCCCGGGAGCAGGGAGTAGGGATCAGGGATGGAAGATCTCCTGCATGGTGGCGATATCGCCCGTGGAGTCGCGGCGCCGAATGGTGCGGTCCGAGCAGCCGGGACTGGCGATGCGTTCGTAGCCGGAGCTGTGCACCAGCGCAGCGATAACGTGCTCGAAGACCACACGGTCGGGTATGCGCGGGTTGTGGCAGCCCAGCGGGTGTGTCCACATGCTCGGGCAGCAGCGCCGCGAACTGGTCCCAGAAGGGTTCGAGCACAAGACAGGGGAGTTAAGGTCCTGCGCCGGCTGTCAAGGAGTCGTCTGCTTGGGTGACGACGATCGCGTACGTGACCCGGATTGAGCGTCTGGGTTTGCCGTCTGTTGAAGGGTGCTGTCGTTGAGAGGGGAAGGGTGCCTCTGACCAGCCACGCCGGCTCGCCGACCAGGGCCTGGTCACCCTCAAGGAGATCGCCCGCCGCATGAAACTCCACCCCGGCACTGTCAAGAGGTGGCGCGACGCCGGACTGCTGACCGGCCGCCTGGCCAACGACAAGGGCGAGTACCTCTACGACATGCCCGGCCCCGACTTCGTCCGCCCGCGGACCGGCCGACCACCAGGCCCCCGACCAGCCTCCACTCCAACAACCATCGCATCAACCGAAAGAGGCGCAGTATGAAGCCATCTGTTTCGCTTTCGGGGCTTGCGGTGGGCTTTTCAGGACGCGCAGGCCGGCGTCGGTGAAGACGGCGTCGAAGGTGTTGGTGAACTGGCTGCCGCGGTCGCGGATCAGGAACGTGTGGCCCTCGGTGTCGGTGTCCATGAGGAAGTTGCGGGCGGCCTGGGTTGTCCATGGGCCGGTGGGGTTGGCGGTGACGCCGAGCAGGTGGGCACGGCGGCTGCGGTGTTCGAGCAGGATCAGGGCGTATATGCGTGTGAGGTTGATGGTGTCGACGTGCAGGAAGTCGACGGCGACGATGTGCTGCGCTTGGTCTGTGAGGAACTGCTTCCAGGTCGGTCCGGTGCGGCGCGGGGCGGGGTCGATGCCGGCCTGGTGGAGGATGTTCCACACGGTGGAGGCCGCTATCTGGTGGCCGAGGCGGGTGAGTTCGCCGTGGATGCGCCGGTGGCCCCATCCCGGGTTGTCGGCAGCCATGTGCAGGATCTGGGCTTTGAGCACGGCGGCTGTGGGCGGGCGTCCGGGTCGGCGTCGCTGGCTGTAGTCCCACTTCTTCGCTACGAGTTTGCGGTGCCAGGCCAGCAGCGTGGCAGGGGTGATCGGGAAGACCTGGGGCCAGCGGCGGCGTGGTATCAGGTGCGAGAGCGCGGCGAACCACAGGCGGTCGGCTGGTTCGTAGCGCATGCGCGGGACGTGTCGGCGCAGGACCGCGTTCTCGTGCCGCAGCACCAGCAACTCCGCGTCCTTGGAGACCTCACGCCGCAGTAGCAACGCCGGCAGCGAGAGTAGGCGGCGGGTGACGGCGTACACCGTGGACATGATCACGAAATATGGTCCCAGACGAGGAAGAACCGCTGCTCAGGGACCTGGGCTCCGGGTTCCTCACAGCGACGGGCTACAGAACCAGGCGACGATTCGTGTTTTTGAGCCCTACAGGTCGTCTCCCCGGACACGATCCTGCGGCGGCACCGCGACCTGATGCACCGTCGCCTCCCGTCGTAAGCAGTCCGGCCGACCACCCACCCTCCGCGGCGTCCAGGCTCTGGTCCTGCGCGTGGCCCGCGAGAACTCCGGGTGGGGCTACCGGCGCATCCACGGCGAACTCGCTGCCCTCGGCATCAAAGTCGCACCCTCCACCGGGCGGTCCCGTAGATGGTCAGAGCCAGCCGTTGGTGGTAGCGGTTCGGGCGGCTTCGAGCCGGTTGTGGGCGCCGGTCTTGCCGATGGCGGCTGAGAGGTAGTTGCGTACGGTGCCTTCGGATAGGTGGAGGCGGCGGGCGATGTCGGGGATGGTGAAGCCGTCAGCGGTGGCGATGAGGACATCGCGTTCGCGGGCCGACAACGGGTTTGGTCCGGCCGAGAGGGCGGAGGCGGCGAGTACCGGATCGATGATCCGCTCACCCCGCATGGCACGCCGGATAGCAGCAGCGAGCTGGTCTACGGGACCATCCTTGACCAGGAAGCCGCTCGCGCCGGCGTCCATCGCCCGGCGCAGGTAGCCGGGGCGGCCGAAAGTGGTGAGGATCAGCACCCGGCAGTCCGGGAGTGACTGTCGCAGGGCTGCAGTAGCGCTCAGCCCGTCGAGATTGGGCATTTCGATGTCGAGCAGGGCGACGTGGGGCTCGGCCTGGAGGGCGGTCGGTACGACCTGGTCTCCGGTGCTGACCTGTGCCACGACGTGCAGGTCGGGTTCCATGTCGAGCAATCGCGCCAGCGCGTCGCGGACTAGGCCCTGATCTTCGGCCAGCAGGATGCGGATCAACGGGTGCCGGTCCCTGAACGCGGGCTCACCGGGTTCCGCGATAGGTGGACCAAGCTTTCGCTGGTGGTCAGCGGTAGTCGCACGGTGAGCCCGAATCCCTTCCCCGGAGCCGTTCCGGTGTCGATGGTGCCGCCGGCGGCGGTGAGGCGTTCGGCCAGCCCGGTCAGCCCGTTGCCAGCACCGGCGCCCTCTTTGAGGCCGATCCCGTCGTCGCGAATGTCCAACATGACGATATCGCGCTGGCGGGTCAGCCGGATGCGGCAGATATGAGCCTGACTGTGCCGCAGGACGTTGGTAGCCGCTTCGCGAACGACCCAGCCGAGCAGCCCGTCGGCCAGCGCGGGCAGCGGTGTTCCGGCGATGTGCGCGTACACCTCGATCCCGGCCGCCGCCAGCGCCGCGCGGGCTGTGTCGAGTTCGTCGGCGAGGCTGGTCTGCCGGTAGCCGGTGACGGCCTGACGAATCTCCACGAGCGCTTGCTGGGTGACGCTCTCGATGTCGGCGATTTCCGCGGACAGCTCCGGATCCGCAGCTGCCAGGCGCCGGGCGAGCTGGCTTTTCAGCGAGATGGTGGACAGTGTGTGGCCGAGCAGGTCGTGCAAGTCGCGGGCGAACCGCAGCCGTTCTTCGGTGACCGCCAGGCGGGCCAGGTCCTCGCGGGCCTGCCGCAGCTCGTTGATCAGCATCATGGTGCGCCGGTAGAACCACATCATCAGACCGAGGAAGAACACGAAACTCAGCTGAGAAAAGACCGTGTTCGGCTCGCTGGCCCGCGAGATGCCGAGGTGAACCGGGTGGGGCAGGTCGGTGACCAGCGTGGCGAGGGCCGCTCCCGTGAGCGCGGGCAGCACCCAGCGCATCGGCAGCGACACCGCGCAGGCGATGCTCACATAGATCAACAGTCCCTCGAACTGGCCCCGCAACCCCAGGGCAAACGCCGCGCCCAACAGCGCCACGGCGGCCAGCCAGGGTGCGATGTCGCGAAACGGGGCAGTGGTGGCCAGCGCCAGCCACATGGTGCGTACCCACAGCCCGGCGATGAGCGCCAGTGCCATGATGACGCCGGCGCAGGCCGGCCAGGCCAGACCGCGGGTGACCAGATCACTGACCGGATAGGCGTTGAACGCCAGCATCAACAGGAGGAAGCCCAACCACCGGGCCCGCCGCCATCGGCTCGGGGGCCCGGATGTGCGCGACATCACGGCGAAAATGGGGGTGGGCTGGTTCACGCCGCCTCCAGTGCTCCGGTGTGAGATTACGGGCTGATGGGCCGGCTGGCGATAGCGCTGGCCCAGCACGATGGCGGCGGTTCAGCGGGAGGCGGTGCGGCGGTAGGCCAGTGCGGCCAGCCCGGTGAAGGCGATCAGCCATGCCAGCAGGATGGCCGGGCCGGTCAGGGACAGTGAGTGCCCGGCGGCGATCTTCCAGCCGAACTCTGCGACCCGGTTGGACGGCAGGGCGTACGAGATGTGGCGCAGCGCGGAGGGCAGCACACTGGCCGGCATCCACAGCCCGCCGACGGCGCCGAGGAACAGGTAGACGCCGTACATCACGGGGAAGGCCGAGGAGTCGTCGGTGACGTAGCCGATCAGAATGCCCAGCGCGGCGAAGGGTGCGGTGCCGACCCACAGCAGGCCGGCGATCGCGACCCACTGCCCCGCCGTCAGGGAAACCCCGTGGTCGATGACCGCGGTCAGGAGCACCAGCAGGATCGCCGGCAGCGCCCAGACCAGCGCGGCGAGGATCTTGGCGGCGATCACCGACCGGGTGGGCAGCGGCATGATCCGCAGCTGCCGCATCCAGCCGTTGGTGCGTTCCTGGGCGATCCGCGGGCCGGTGGCGGTCAGCGCGGCGCCGATCGCCCCGAACGCCGCCATCGAGATCATCACCGCGAGGTCCGGGGCCAGGCCGCCGACCGGCTGGTTGTTCGCCGCGCCGAACAGATTGGTGAAGAGCAGATACATCGCCACCGGCATGGCCAGCATGAGGATCAAGAACCGCTTGTCCGAGGCCATCCGCACGATTTCGAGCCGCAGGTAGGTCCGCATTGCAGTGTCTCCTTCAGAGATGTGGGCGTGGTCAGCGGGTGAGGGCCAGCACGGCGTCTTCGAGGTCGGCGCCGCCAACCTCGAGATCGGGGACCTGGTCACGAGTGGCGAACAGGGCACGGACGGTGGCCTCGACGTCGGTGGTCCGCAGCGCCACCGTGCCACCGTGCACCTCCACGACCCTCACGCCGGGGAGCAGATCCAGGCCCGCGCACGATTCGCCGCCCAGGGTGAAGCGCACACTACGGCCGCCGGCTGCCGCCTTGATCTCGGTGGGGGTGCCGTCGGTGACGACCCGGCCGCCCGCGATCACGACGATGCGATCGGCGTTCTCGTCGGCCTCCTCCATATAGTGGGTCGCGAACAGCACCGTGCGACCACCCGCGGCGTAACCGCGGATGGTCGTCCAGAACGCGCGACGGGACTCCACGTCCATCGCGGCGGTCGGCTCATCGAGCACCAGCACCTGCGGGTTGCCCGCGATGGCGAGCGCGAAGCGCAGCCGCTGCGCCTGGCCACCCGACAGCCGGTCGGTCCGCCGACTGGCGATCGAGATGAGGTCGGCGTCGGCCAGCAGTTGCTTCACCGGCCGAGGGCTCGGGTAGATCCGGCACGCCAGACTTACCAGCGCGCCGACCGTGACGCCGGGCATCAGCCCGCCGTCCTGCAACATCGCCCCGATCCGGCCCTCGGCCACCGCCTGGTTCGGGCTGCCGCCGAGCACGCTCAACTGCCCTGCCGTGGGTTCCAGCAGCCCCAGCAACATGCTGATCGAGGTGCTCTTGCCGGCACCGTTCGCGCCCAGCAGCGCGACAGTCTCACCCCGGTCGAGGGTCAGATCCAGCCCGCCGACCGCCCGGACCGAACCGAAAGTCTTGGTGACGCACTGAAAGGAAACCGCGTGTTGTGTCATGCCGGCAACTCTAAAAAGCGGCAATGGCCACCGTTAGTCCCCACCGATCACAACATCCGTATGACAGAAGTCAGACCCACCCGATCCTGAAACCAGATCCCAAGCTCACGCCGGCAACGCGCACCCGGAGACATAGATCGGCGCTCTCGGCTTCGCCTCAACGCCCTGGCCCTGTTCAACACCCGGTACATGGACGCCGCGGTGACCCTGCGGCGCGCGGACGGGTTCGAGGTCCGCGACGAGGACGTGGCCCGTCTCTCGCCGTTCGTGCGGCACCACATCAACTGGGCCGCTACTCCTTCCAGCTCCCGGACCTGCCCGGCCGGATGCGGCCTCTTCGCGACGCGGGTGCCACCGAGGAGGAGTGAGCGGGTGCCGGCACGCCGCCGGGAGGCCTGCGCCCGCTGCTCGGCATCCCCGCTCCGCGGGGCGGGCTTGATGCCCAGCCGGGTCAGCCGCTCCTGCTGCTCAGTCGACAGCTGCGCCCAGAGTTACCCGATTGCCGCTCCACCCACCTCCCCAGATCATCACCCTCGAAGAGGACCCCGGGCTGGATGTCGGGCAGGGTGCCGTCGGCGTCGACCAGGTCGGCCAGGACGCGGAAGTGCCGCTGCCACTCCAGCGGCCAAGGGCAGTTCCAGTCCGGGTCGATGGCCGTCAGCTGCTTGACGCGGTCCTCTGCCCGCTCCGGGTCCTTGCCCAAGCCACCCTTCCTACGGAGATTGGCCATATGCTGCCCGACCGGCTGCTGGTCGGCCTCCGTCTCGCCCCACACGGCGTCCTGACGCGGGGCAAGATGCCCGCGCGCGCGGCGGTACGAGCGAGGGTGCGTTCGGCGACGGCCGCATCCAGTCCGCCACCTTCCGCGGCGGAACGCTGTGGGCGGCGGCAGGCGACTCCTGCCAGCCCAGCGGCCAGCCCACCCTGTCCTGCCTGCGGGTCATCCAGCTCACCAACGCCACCGCGTCCACGCCGACCAAGTCGGTGGACACCGACCTGTACGAGCCGAACACCTACCTGTTCTACCCGGCGGTCACCCTGGACGACAGCAACGACATCTTCCTGGTCGCCAGCGCGTCCTCCACCTCCATCAACCCCTCCCTCGGGCTGTTCTCCGCGCAGTCCGGCGGCACCAACATCTCCGGCAGCCTGATGCAGACCGGCCTGGGCCCGCTGTCCTGCACCAACTGCAACAACCTGGTCCGCTACGGCGACTACAGCGGCATCTCCCTGGACGGCTCCTCCCTGAGCAGCAGCGTCATATGGGTCGCCGGCGAGTACGGCAACGCCGTATCCACCTCGCCCTCCGACGTGTGGGGCACCGAGATCGGCGAGTACAACTACTGACCGGCCCCGCCCGCACCACCGAGTTCGGTGCCCGGCCCCGCCACCGCGCGGCCGGGCACCGGCATGGAGGGAACCACGGTGCACGTCGGCCCGTCATATCGGCGTGGAATCGGAGTGCGCCGCCCTGAGCGAGGAGAAGCGCCGCCATGCGTGAATTGATCCGCCGACCGGCACAGACCTGCGCAGTCCTCGCGGCGCTGATCGTGCTGTGCGGCTGCGGCGCAGCTCGGATCGCCACTGAGGGACGCTCGGGCGAGACACCGATCGCCACCGGCGTCATCATCCCTGACGGCACCACCGGGCCCTCCAACACACCGGCCGAAGCCCCCGCGGCGCCGGGAACCGCAATCCTGCTCCAGAACCGCAGCGTCAGCTACACCCCCGCCGTCGCCTCCCACCCGAGCGCCTACCGCCAGCTCGACCCCATCCACCCCACGCTCACCGTAGCCCGCGGAACCGTGCTGGAACTGCGCTTGTCCGCGACCTGGTTCACCCCGCCCACCAGCAGCGACCCCCAGGTGCTCCGCCCCACGCAGGCGAGGTGGAAGTCCACCACGGCCAACGCCCGCTTCCTCGCCGCGAGTCAAGGCCAAAGCATCCTGACGGCGCAAGCCTTGCCCTGCCCGAAGGCGCCCGTCGCCTGCCCCTCCAGCTACCGCCTGATCGTCGTGGTGACGCCCGGCGGCTGAAGACGACCATGAACACGCCGGGGCACTGATCCCCACTCATGCCCGCCTGACCGGCCGGGTATGTCCGCGAGCCCCGGCCGGCAACCGCCACCGAGCGCGCCGCCGCGGCCGAACGCGCCGCGGCCGCTGCCCGAAGTGACAGCCGACCTGCCCGCGGCACCGCCAGACCCTGGACGCCGCGAGCTGGGCACCGGATCGCACATCATCGGGCACCCATAGCCAGCCGCACGTCGCCGGACCAGAGTCGGCGGCCCACGATCAGCGTCCCGGCGCTGGACCTGCGGTGGTGAGTGCACGGAATCCCGAACTCACCACGGGTACGGGCGACTCACTACGGACTCACCACGGTCATCGCCGTGCGCTCTATCGCGCGGTGCCCTACGGCTTCGTGAAGGTCATGTGTGTGACACCGCTGGGGGTCGTCACGGACTCGATCTGGAAGCGCTTTTCGAGTCCTTCGAGACCGTCCCACAGTCGCTCGCCGCGGCCGAGGACGATCGGGACGATGGTGATGTGCAGGTGGTCGATCAGGTCCGCGGCCAGGAATTCGCGGATCGTGGTCGGCCCGCCGCCGATTCTCACGTCCAGGCCGCCTGCGGCCTCGCGCGCCTGGCGGAGTGCCTCTTGTGGGGTGGCATCGATGAAGTGGAACGTGGTGCCCCCCTCCATCTCAACGGAGGGGCGAGGGTGGTGGGTCAAGACGAACACCGATGTGTGGAATGGCGGGTTCGGGCCCCACCACCCGGCCCACGCGTGGTCCTCCCATGGGCCGCGTTGCGGCCCGAACTTGTTTCGCCCCATGATCTCCGCGCCGATATCGCCGCCCCACGCGCGGGCCACGGCGTCGTCGACTCCGGTGGCACCGCCGCTCTTCTCGTGCATGTCGTGGAAGGTCCGGGTCTGGAAGAACCAGTCGAGGAGCCGTTCGCCGGCGTGGCCGAACGGCGCATCGAGACTCTGTCCTTCACCGGTGCTGAAGCCGTCGAGGGAGACGGAGAAGTTGTGGACCCGCACACGGGACATAACGTGACCTCCTGCTTCTCACCAGAGAAGTGATTGCGTATTGCAATCACCCAGGTAGGCGAGCGTAGGCTAGGTGATGGCGGAATGCAATCACCGGGAGGTGGCATGCGAGACGGGCCACGGTCAGGGTGTCCGATCAACGCGGCGGTGGAGGCCCTTGGGGACCGGTGGAGTCTCATCGTCCTGCGCGACGTGATCTTTGGGGGGCGTCGGCACTTCCGTGAACTGCTCGTCCACTCCGAGGAGGGGATCGCGTCGAACATCCTCAGTAGCCGCCTCAAATCCCTCGTCGCGGGAGGTCTCCTCACGAACGAGGAAGCGGGGCGAGGGCGACGAGCGACCTACAGTCTCACCGAGGCAGGCATCCAGACAGTCCCGATCATGGTTGCGCTCGGCTCGTGGGGATTGCGGCATCGTCCGACGACACCCGAGTTGAGCGTCCGCGCACGACTGCTCGAAGAGGCCGGCCCGCCCTTGTGGCAAGACCTGATGGACGAACTGCGAGAGGTGCACCTGGGCATCCCCCGCCTTGACCCTGACCGCCCCCTGGCATCCGAGCTATTGCACGCGGCCTACGAACGCGCCATGGCGGAGCCATCCTGACCTGCCTCGAGGCCCCGAGTACGGCGGTCAACTGGCTCCCCGCCCATCACGCCTACGTGGTGGCCGTCGACGATGCGCATATCGCCATCGACATGTGAGAGGAGAGGGCGGCTCAGTCACAGTGCGCTCGGGGTGCGGTGGGCGTCCATGCGGGTGCGCACCTGGCGGGCCGGGGCTGGCCGAGGTGCAGGTGCTCCCGCAGGGCCCGGATGCTGATGGGCTGTCCGGTGCGGGAGAGGTGCTCGGTATCCAGGGCGAGTGCGCGGGTGAACAGGTCGCCGTCTACGGCCGGTCCGGCGCCGGGCTGGGGCGTGGGGGTGGTGGGCGGCGGCTGCGGGCCGTCGTCGGGCGTGTAGGGCCCGTAGGGCGCGGTGATGCTGCGGTTCTGGCCGCCGCTGTGCGGCACCATGCTGCCCGGCGATGGTTCGGCGGCGCACCTCGCACCTCGACAGCCGGGTTCTGCGGGAAGGTGCGCGGATCTGTCCGGTGAGGCGGTGCTTCCTGGTTGGGGTGCACCGGGGTGCGTGGTGTGGACCTCGGTGATGCGGCGGCGGTAGGCCGCGACGGTTTCGGTGAGGCCGATGAGGAGCAGGGGCGGGATGGCGTGCAGGAGCACCCCGGCCGGGTCCGCTCGGCGGGGCCAGCCGATCGGTCCGGTCGGCCAGAGGGAGGTCCACACGTTCATGGTGGTTGCGGCCAGGCCGGTGCCCCAGCGCAGGGCGGCCGACCAGCCCGGTGGGCGTACGCCCCAGGAGGCCAGGCGCGCGTCGGCCAGGAGTGCCGCAGCTAGGGCGAGCGCGACCATCGGGTCCAGGAGCAGGGCAATTGGCCAGATCACCCCGTGAGCTGTGGCGAACAGGGTGACGTTCACTGCGGTGAACACCAGCGCCAGCACGCCTACCGCGCACAGTGTCCGGGTCAACGACCGTAGGAGGGCCGCTGCCTCGCCCGCATGCGGTGCCTTCCCAGCCCGGACGTCGGTGGCTGTGGCGGGCGGGATGCTGTGCTTCATCGCACCGCGCCGGTGCTGGGCCGGGTTGCGCCGCGGTAGTTGGGGCTGGTGAGGCGGGCTGGTTCTTGGCGGACGCGGGTGTGGGGGCGGGGTGCGTTGATCATGTTGCCGCCTCCGGTGTAGATGCCGACGTGGGTGATGTGGTGTGGGCTGGTGCCGAAGAAGAGCAGGTTGCCGGGGAGGAGCGGGATTCCGGCGGGTACGTGGGGGCCCGCGTCGTACTGGTCCTGGGCGACGCGGGGGAGGCGGATGCGGGCGGCGGCGTAGGCGGCTTGGGTGAGGCCGGAGCAGTCGAAGCCGCCCTCGGCGGGTCCGTCGCCGCCCCAGAGCTGGCGGGCGTAGGCGTAGGCGACGGCGGTTGCAGCGGCCGGGTTCGGGGCCGGGTACCCGCCCGGGTCGGTGGCGGCGTACTGGGCAGCGGTGCGCAGGACGTGGTCCACGTAGGCGGTGGAGTGGTTGTAGGCGAAGACGGCCTTGCGCAGGTCCTTGCCGTGGCGGGCGCCGTTGGCGCACAGCAGGCGGGCGGCGGCGCACACGGCGCGAGTAATCACATGAGGGTTGCGTGGGCAGGGCGGGCTGTCGGGTGGCGGAGCGCGTGGTGACTGTAGTAGATCCGCAGGTCATGCGTTTCAGCATGTCAAAGCAGGTGGCGTAACTCTGGCGTAATACGTGCCCGGTAGCGTGAACGACATGAACCGCACCGCGGACGTCACATCAGGGAAAGGCGAGCGACCGGTGGTACCGGGCCCGTCGTCCGGTCGCAACGTTCCGGCCGACTGGGTCTCCTCACGGCCTCGCGCGGAGCGGGCACGGCGGGTGGCTGATGCGTTGCGGCAGCAGATCACGACCGGCGGGTTCGTCGACGGTGTACTACCGGACGAGCACAGTCTGGGCCGACAGTTCGGTGCTTCTCGTAACGCGGTGCGAGAAGCGTTGGGTCTGCTGCGTCAGGAGGGGTTGATCGCCCGGCGACGCGGGGTGGGCACCACGGTGGTGATGCCGAAGTACGGCCACGGGCTGGACCGGCTGGCGGGGTTGGCCGAGGCGCTGACCGGATATGGCACCGTCATCAACGAGGTCCGGGTGGCCGAGATCGTGCCTGAGCTGCCGGCCGCGATCGCCGAGCGGCTCCAGGTCCCCGCCACGGCGGGCGGGGTGCATCTGGAGCGGGTGCGGTGGCTGGACGGACTGCCGTTGTCGCTGGACACCACCTACCTCACTGCCGATGTCGGCGCCGGTGTGCTGGCCGGCGACCTGGCCGGCCGGGATGTGTTCACCCTCCTCGAGGAGACCACGGGCTGCCGGCTGGGGCGCGCCGACGTTGTGGTACACGCGGTCACCGCCGATCCGGATACCGCCGCGCTGCTGGGGATCGGGGTCGGGGCGGCGGTGTTCGCGCTGGAGCGCCTGACCCACCTGTCCGATGGACGTCCGGTGGATACCGAGTCGATTCGTATCCGCGCGGACCGGATGGCCCTACGCGCCACGATGCACCGCGGCCAACCGGCAGTGTCCGACTGATCCCGGGCGTCCGTCCTTGCGCCGTCGTTCTTTACTGCACTGTCTTCGTTTGGGAGATCGCTGTGTCGTCAACCTGTTCCGGACCGCGCCTGACGCGAGTGAGGGGAGGCCGGTGATGGCCGGGCTGACGATGCCTGTGCTGATCGCGCTGGGCCTGTTCGGGCTCGTCGGCGGGGTCGGCATCACCGCTGTCGGCCCTGGCGGGGTCCTCCCCACCATCGGGCTGTTCGCCCTGACCGGCCTGTCCCCGGCCGAGGTGGCCGGCACCGCCATCGTCACCCATATCGCCACCGGGGCGCTGGCCACTGCCGCCTACACCCGGTCGGGCCAGCTGCGCGAGCCCGAGACCCGGCGCACGGTGCTGATCCTCGCCGCGAGCGCCGTCGTCGGCACTCCGATCGGGGTGGTCATCAATACGTTTGTGTCCAAGCGGGCCTTCGGTCTGGTGCTCGGGGTGTTCGTGGCGGGTGTGGCAGCACTGGTGTGGTACCGCGAGCGGCACCGTCCGGCGGCCACGCAGGCTCACCCGCCCGCGCCGCTGCTGGCCGGGCTTGGCTTCGCTGTGGCCCTGGCTGCGGGCATCGTCGGCATCGGCGGACCGATGCTCACCGTCCCGCTGCTGGTCGCCCTCGGCGTGCCTGTGCTGGAGTCCCTCGCCTCGGCCCAGGCCCAGTCGATCGTCATCGCTGGCGTGGGCACCCTCGGCTATCTCGCCCACGGCACCATCAACTGGCCCCTGGCCGCCCTGGTTGGCATTCCGGAGCTGGCCGGGGTGCTTTTGGGCTGGAAGATCGCTCACGCGCTGCCCACCCGCAGCCTGAAGCTTGCTTTGATCATTACCCTGTTCGCCCTCGCGCCGTACCTCGCTTTGCATGGCTGAACAGTGAACAGTCGCACCGGGTCTATCCACCGTGCGGGTGCCGGAAACCCCATCCATGGCCTGTGACGTGCAGGTTCTTGTGAACGGCCTTTGATCGCCGGGTAGGCGTGTCAGACACCCCATGTCGTTTGAGGTCAAGCGGCATGGGTGTGTGCGTGCTGCGACCAGGCGGTCGCTTCGTCGTAGTGGGTGCGGGTTTTGAGGCAGCCGTGGAGGATGCCGACGAGGCGGTTGCCGAGCTGGCGGAGTGCGGGGTTGTAGCCGGCCTCGCGGGCTCGTTGTTTGTCGTAGTAGCGGCGGGCGCCGGGTGAGGCGCGCAGGGCGGCGAACGCATGGCGTTGGAGGGCGTCGGCGAGGCGGTTGTTGCGGACGTGGCGGGCCTGGACGGTGTGGCTCTTGCCGGAGGCCCGGGTGATCGGGCTGGTGCCGGTGTAGTTCTTGCGGGCCTTCGCGCTGGCGTATCGGGTGGGGTCGTCTCCGAACTCGGCGAGCACCCGAGCACCGGTGATCTCCGCGATGCCGGGCATCGAGAGGTAGATCTCAGCGTCCGGGTGCGCCAGAAAATGGGCCTTCACCTGCACTTCCATCGCGTCTATCTGCTCGTTCAGCGCGGTGATCAGGCGGGCGTGGGTCAGGGGAGCAGATTCCGAGATCGTTGCGTTCGACATTCCCTCTGATTACGCGGACAGGATCACCTCTTCCGTTGCCCCGCAGCGCAAGCCCCGTGGCTGGCCTGGATCTCAACGAGACTGGAATAGGTACGTATAGTCGAGCGTGCAGCAATTGGATGAGCCCGGCTTGTATGGAATACCCGGCAGCATGCTCGATGAGCTTCAGCGTATGATCACCCCTGGGTCCGGTCGAATAATTGGTGGAGGTGGATCGTGATGCCAGAGTCGGCCAGTAGCGAGTTGCGCCGCATCCGTGGTGGGGCGTCCGAGCAGGTGCCCCCCAGGGCCATCGCTGCGATTGAGGTAACGGTTGACCAGGGCATTAGTCCGTCCGAGTACCTGGCTAGGGTGAGGGGGGTACTTGCTGCCGCCGTGTCCATGGCGGAGACGAGCGACTTCGATAGCGAGGAGCTCCCTGAGGATTCGATTCCTGGATGGTTCACTGATGTTTCGCGCGAAGATGCGAACTTTGGAGCGCTTGCTGGCCAGGCGGCTATTCGCGGTGACCGCAGGTATCAGGACTCTCATAATGAAGACCCATGGGAACTGCAGGAATGGCTATTCTCGTTCGATCCTGAGCGGCGACCTTGGGCCTGGTGGGATGGCGTAGCCGCACAAGACAAGGTAGTTATTTGGGTTGACACCAATGGCGATCCTGTCATTGCCTCCCATAATCTTCGGTGGCTCGTCTATGTTCCAGGGGCAGTTTCGGCCAGTCGGTTGGATCTGCAGGACTCTATGAACTGGCGAATGCAGCACGATGATTTGTAGCGGGCTGCATGAAATGGGTATGTGAAGTAATCACCATGGCCCCACCGGAATGATGTTCCGGTGGGGCCATGGTGGCTTGCGGTGGGCGCTTGACGGCAGTAGTTGACGGCAACGTCAGCGGACGGGTGTTGCACGAAGCGGCGGGTGACCTCCGTCGTGGGGCTCGGTCATCGTCTCGGCGAGGTTGCTTAGGGCGTGGCCGAGGAGGTCGATGGCCTGGCGCTGGAGGCGGAGGCGGACGTGTGCGTACACCGTCGCGGTGACGCCGATGTGGGCGTGTCCGAGGAGTTCCTTGATGACGACGAGTTCGACACCCTGCTCCAGGAGCAGGGTCGCGGTCGAGTGTCGAAGGTCGTGAAAGCGGATCGGCCGTAGGCACGCGTCGCGGAGCAGGGCGTTGAAGTGCCGGGTGAGCGTGGCGGGCTCGATCGAGTGCCCGTCCGGCCGCGTGAACACGTAGCCGCTGGCCACCCTGTGGGTGCCGAAAACCCCATCCATAGCGTGTGACCTGCATGTTTTCTGATACGGCTGAGGAGCGCCGGATACGTACGCCCGGATGATCAGTCGTGCTGCTGCGACTGCCGTACCTGATGCTCACGAGCGTGTTCACGTTCATACGGTTGCTGCCGATGAGCGACATCGACAAGAACATCGAAATTCTGACGCTACGCCACCAGCTCGCCATCCTGCAGCGCCAGATCGACAAGCCCCGCCTCACCCAGTCCGATCGGGCCTTCCTCGCCGCCCTCCTCCACCGACTCTGCGCCTGCCGACAACCCCATCCATGCAGATCAAGAGTACCGATACGGTGCTTGAGTTGCAGCGATGACTTTCCGAGCCCCACCGTCTCCGTCAGTGCTGCTGCCTTCACAGGTCGTCCAGTTTACCGACCGCAGGAGCTCGAATACCGGCTCTGAACTGCGACGATTCATAGACTACATGTCCGTGACAGTTCCTCACCATCGCCTGTTGTCGTCCGTTGGAGTGGTTCTCGACCACCTCGCCTGAATCCGTCACTGAACTCCCTGCGCCGGACCTGCCGGAGCGAATCGACGGCGGCAGCCAAGCCGAGGGATCGGTCCAGGTCGCGACGTTGAGGAACGGGGGGAGAGACGCCGCCGCTACCACTACGCGGCGAGGGCAGTCATCGGCATGCCGGGCGGGCTCGGTAGATTGTGCGCCCTGGACCGTGGAGGACGGAGATGAGATGAAGACGGTCAGCGACTTCGTGCCGCTGCTGGGGGCGCCTGTCCGCCAGGAAGAAGGACATCTGATCGAGAAGATCGCGAGGTCCTGGTCCGTGACGCTTCCTGAGGACTTCGTCGAGGTCGCCGGGGCCTATGGCGACACGGCGATCTCGGAGTTCATCTTCCTCTGCGGTGCTCGCACGCTGCAGTCGTACTCGGACGGGATGGGGCGGAAGTTGGAGCAGTCGTCTTCTGTGCCCCACCTCGTGCTTCCGTCCGCTGACGGAGCACTGGTGTGGGGAAACACGATCGAGGGTGATCAGCTGTTCCTCGTGCCGCGCGGGGGCAGCACCTGGACGGTGTCAGCCTTCCGCCGTGGCTGGGGTGACTGGTATGACTCTGATCTCGGGTTCAGCGACTGGTTCCACCTCGCCCTCACCGGCGAGATTGCCACAGACTGGCTGCCCGAATGGGAGCCCTTGCCCCACCCCCTCGAACTGGTCGACTGACAGTGGTGGGGAACGGCGAGGAGTCCGGGTGATCACGCAGGGCGTGGAGATAACGTCGAGCTGCAGCGACTGCGGGGGCCTGTTGGTCCGTGATGTCGGGCAGTTCATCGTCGGCGGGCAGCTGTGCTGGGGCATCGAGGGCTCGTGTCGAGCCTGCCCCAACGGCTGGTGCGAGGAAGGCGGCGGGGAGACTCCGGAGGAGATCCGGCAGGCTTTGCTGACAGCGCATGGCCCCACCCGACTTCGCCTGCTCGACGCGCGAGCGAGCCTGGTCCCAGTGCTCAAGGCTCTGCGGGAAATCTGGGACCTGCCACTGCCTCAGGCCCGTGAGAGAGCTGGCGAGCTGATGGAGCACGGCCTGGTCGGCACGCTGGTCGAGATGGAGTTCGTGGCTTCACGACTGCGCGGCCGCCAGGTTGCCGTGGAGGTCCAGAGAGGATCCGGCTGACGGCCGGATGGCTCGCATGACAGCGAGCTCGACGACCACATGATTGATTTCCAGAACAGCCTGACCAACGCCGGTTCCGGAGGATCAGCGGGAACGTGCCCGGATCTGCTGGCGAGCGGCTGTCCAGACACCTTCGAACTCCTCGGCCCTCAGCCACTGGGGATCGTGGCCTTCCCACTCCGAGAAAAGCCCCTCTGCGGTCAACCCGTACTCGGCTTCGTACTCCGCCAGACGGCCGGCTTCCTGGGCGCGCTGCCACTCGTCGAGTGACGCTGCGGCCAGGGGGGTCCGCTCGGGTTCCTGCAGCTCGACCTTGTGCGTGCCGAAAACTACGTCCGTGCAGCTCAGGCGGCATGTTGGTACTCTTGGAGGATGCCGCGGAGGCGGTCGTGTCGGCGTATGTCGAGGTGGGTGATTTGCCCGGGTTCGTTGATCGGTTCGGGGAGGGCGCGCAGCGGGGCGGCTGCTTGCAGTGAGCGGTGGGTTCGGTGCTCGTTGTAGAACTGCTCGTACTCGCGCAGGGCATGTCGCAGGTGCTGCTCGTTCCAGACCAGGGTGCGGTCGAGGAGTTCGTAGCGGAGGCTGCGTACCCAGCGTTCCATGATCGAGTTCATGCGCGGGACGCGGATGCCGGTGAGGACGGTTTGGATGTCGGCGTCGGCGAGGACTTCGTCGATCAGGGCGGGGTATTTCGCGTCGCGGTCGCGGAGCAGGTACTTCACCTTGGCTCCGGTGTCTTCCAGGTCCATGGCGAGGTTCTTGATCGTCTGGGTGACCCAGGCCGCGGTGGGGTGTGCGGTGGTGCCGAGGACTCGGATGCGGGGGGTGGTGTGCTCGATGGCGGCGAGGATGTACTGGCGTTGTCCGGTCAGGGTGAGGGTCTCGATGAAGTCCATCGCGAGCAGCGCGTCGGCCTGGGAGCGCAGGAAGCCGGCCCAGGTGGTGTTGCCGCGTTCCGGTGCCGGATCGATGCCCTCCTGCTTGAGGATCTCCCAGATGGTGGAGGCGGCGATCTTGATCCCGAGCGTGGCGAGTTCGCCGTGTACGCGGCGGTATCCCCACGATGGGTTCTCGCGCACCAGGCGCAGGACGAGTTGCCGGATGGAACGGAGGGTTGGCGGTCGGCCGGGCCTTGTGGGCCGGGAGGCGTTCGCGTGCCGCTGTTTCATCAGATCGCGGTGCCAGCGGAGCACGGTGTCTGAGCGGACCAGAAGCCGTAGGCGGCGCAGCACCTCACGGGGCAGGGGCGTGAGGAGCGCTGCGAGGAAGGCCCGGTCCTCGACGGCGAACTGCACCTTTCCATGGCCGAGCTGCCGTTGCAGGACGGTGATCTGGTGGCGCAGGGCCAGGATCTCCACGTCCTTGTCCCGGTCGCTCACCGGCACCAGGCGCAGCGCGGCGAAGGCGTTGGTGACCGTGAGATAGGCAAGTCGAAGCAGCACGAGTGATCATCATGCCGCGCTTCGGGCTGGATGCCGCAACCGGGATGGGGAGGGCCCTCCGCAGGCGAGTGCAGAGCTGCAACCAGCATGGATGAGGTTTCCGGCACGCACAGGGCCGGGGGCCAAAGAGCGCCAGCCGAGCTTCGAGCTGAAGTCCCAAGCGGACGCGTTCGCCGCGAAGTTGCGCCACGACCGTTACGAGGGTGTGTTCCTGGACCCCAAACGCGGCGAGATCACCCTGCGTGCCTACGCCGCCGACTGGCTGGAGCGGCAGGTCGTCAGCGACGGCACCTACCGCAACTACGAGAGCTTCCTGCGCATCCACCTCCTCCCCGCGCTCGGCGGCAAGACGGTCGCGGGCGTGCAGCACAACGACATCGAAGCCTTCGTCGCCGCTCTCAGCAGGCGACTGGCGGCCAGCACCGTGTGCGACCGGATGAAGCTGGTCACGCACATCTTCCAAACCGCAGTCGAGGAGAAGCGGCGGGCCGAGGACCCCACCGAGGGAGTCAAACTCCCCCGCCGCGCGACGCACGCGGTCGACGAAGACGCGATCCCCACCCTCCACGAGGTCGACCTGATCGCCAAGCAGATCTCACCGCAGTACCGGCTGACCATCTACCTGCAGGCCGGAGCGGGGCTGCGCATCAGCGAGACCCTGGCCTTCACCGCCGACTGCCGCCGACCCGACTTCCTGCGGGTTCGCCGGCAAGTGAGCTCCAAGGCGAACCGCGAAGACTGCCAGACCCGCTTCATCCCGCTCAAGCACCGGGCCGAGGGGGAGTACCGGGACGTTCCCACGCCCGCGTTCCTCGCCGAGGAGATCGACGCACACCTGAGGGAGTGGGGCACGGTGACGGCGGCAGGCATGGAGGTCCTGTTCGCACCGCGCGACCGGGCCAAGGGCACCATGCCCACCGCGACGACCTACGCCTACCACTTCAGACAAGCGCTCAAGGCCGCGGGAATCGTCACACCCGACGGGAGCCCGAAGTACACGCCGCACTGCCTGCGCCACTTCTTCGCCTCGACCGCCCTCGCGTCCGGCATCCCGATCCACGAGGTCTCCCGATGGCTCGGCCACCGATCGATCAAGACCACCGTCGACGTATACGGCCACCTCGTCCCCGCCTCATGGGACCGCTGCCGCACCACGATGCAGGCCGCCCTACGCCCCGGTACGCCCTGGTCGTAGCCGGTAGGGACGGTGCCGGGCTGGTTACAGCCGGGCACCGGCGGCCGGTCGGCCCCGTTTGGATCACGCTGGATCCTGTCCGCAACGGGCGATGGACGCAGACCATAGCGGAGTCGTCGATGATCCGCTTCAACGTGTGAAGGGCCCCATGGCGTACTCCGGCTGGTCTGGCAAGCCAGTAGGCGGCCGCCCGAAGTGCGGTTCCTCCGCGAGGACCAGGAACAGCCGTAACTGATGGGTACTGGGTTCGCGCCGCGCGTCCGGATCGGGATCAGGCGCCTGCGGCCCGGTCTCGTCCTCGCGATCTCGATCCATGCCCAAGAGGGTATCGCCGCCGCGCACTTCGTCATCGCCGTGCGGCTGTCCCGGCCGGGCCAGGGGCCGCACAATCTACGGGTCAGGGCGACGGGCGCGGACGGGGGCGCGGTCCGGTGGGCGGGGGCGTCCTGACACTGCTGCCTCATGTTTCGGACGGACCTTCGCCCGCATCTCGAAGCCCGGCTCGGGGCACGGCGACATCCGCGTGCCCCGAGCCGGGGTCACGGCTGCGGGTTCAGTGCCGCACGGGGGACAACCGGACCCGTTCCAGGCGTTCGGGGCGCAGGAAGACCGGCCCGAGCAGCCCGGACACCTCCGCGTCGCCGTGCGCGTTGGCGCCCGTGTTGGTGACGCGGACCCGCACGACGTTGATGCCCTTGCGGAGCGCGTCGGTGACGTCGACCCGGTACGGCGCCCACAGCCGGTAGGCCAACTGCACGCCGTTCACGGTGATTTCCACGACGTCGTGCACCTCCCCGAGGTCGAGGGTCCAGACGCGGCCGGACAGCGTCTTCGCATCGAGGGTGAACTGGCGCTCGTAGAAGGCAGATCCGGAGTACGAGGCGTTCAGACCGGTCCAGGAGCCGAGCGGACGGTCGCTGGCCTGCGCGCCGTCGGTGTCGAAACGGAAGCTCCAGTTTCCGTCGAGCGGCACGACGGTCAGCGCGTCCGTGGTGGCGAGGCTGCCCGCGTACTGGCGGTTGCCGTCCTGTGCGACGACCCGGGTGGTCCCCTTCGCGGACACCCGCACGGTGGCGGTGGCGGTGTTCCCCTTGACCGTCAACTGCTCTACGGGCGCGTTCGATTCGATCGCGTGCGCCAACCCACCGCGGGGCGCGGCGCGGAAGACGACCAGGACCGCCGCCTTCGACTCCAGCCGCAGCGAAACGGCGGTACCCGCGCCCGGCGTGCCCGCGAACGACGCCGTGCGCCACACCCCGGCGGCCGAGGTCTTGCCGGTGTCCGGGTCCCAGAACTGCGGGGCGCCGAGCGCGGGGAAGGTCGCGGTGACCTCGACGACGTCGGCGTGCTCGTTGGTGACCAGGAAGGCCTGTTCGCCGTCGCGCTCCAGACGCAGCACGCGGATGTCGGGCGTGGCTGGCGACAGGATCGCCGCGGCGCCGCCCGCCGCCACGACCAGCGGGGCGGCCGCCGTCACGTCCGCCGCCCGGTGCGCACGGGACGTGTGCCCACCCGTACCGGAGAAGAGCTTGCCCAGCGCCCGCGCCAGCTGGTCGTCGTCGCCCGCCGCTTCCTGCGCCGGCAGCGTGCCTACGGCGATCAGCGTCCCGCCGCCGTTCACGAAGTCGGTGAGCGTGTCCACGGCGCCGGCCGACAGCATCGGCGTCTCCGGCAGGACCAGAATGCTGTACTCCTGATGCCCGACGACCAGGACGCCGCCCCGGGGCCGCGCGTGTTCGATCAGCGCCGGGTCGCCCACCAGCGCGCCCTCGTCGACGAAGTCGAAGTCGATCTGGCTGTCCTCCAGCGCGTGCACCGCGCCGATGAACGCGTCGTCGATGGCGGTCTGTTGCGGGTAGTCCTGGAACGCCTCGGCGGCGCGCTGCGGCTGGAGCAGCGCGGTACGGGCCCTGGGCGTGGCCCGCGCCGCCTCCACGACGCGCCCGATCCAGTCGTTCAGCGGGGACGACAGGTCCCACCACGGGTTCACCGGCTGGAACGGCGGCGCGAAGATGATGTCGTTCTCGTCGGAGAAACGGGCGTGCAGCAGCACCTTGTTGATGCCGCGGACGACGAACGCCCCGATCACCTCACGGGTGAAAGCCGGGGTGACCTGCCACCCCGTGGCGCCCATCGCCTCCAGGTACACCCGGTCGCGCCCGACCTGGTGGGCGGCGCTGGCCGGCCAGCGCGGCAGGATGCGGTGGTAACCGAGCTGGTACTGGTTGGAGATGAGGTCGGTGCCCGGCACCTGGGCCCACTGGTGGGCGGTGTTGAGGTTGCCGGTGCTCTTGACCTGCTCGGCGGGACCGTACTCGTCCCACAACGGGTTGGAGATCAGCTCCAGCCCGTGGTCGCCCATCCAGTTCCCGACGCCCTTGTAATAGGCCGCGGAGAAACGGTTGGAGACGGCGCGCCAGAAGATGCCGCGCAGGTCGCGTCCCTGCTCGCCGAGGTCGTCGTGGACCGCGGACAGCACGACGCCCAGGCCCTGCTTCCCGCCGAGCTTCCTGACCTCGCCGGCCAGGCTCGCCGACCAGGGCACCTGCGCCCACTCCGCGTCCGCCGACGCCACGAAGGGCTCGTCGTCGGCGAATCCGAGCAGCACATGGCCGACGGCCCACGGGAACCTGCGGACGTATTCGCCCGGGATCGTGTCCATGAACAGGCTCACGGCCTCGTCGTCGAGGAGGTCGAGGTAGTTGCGCCGGCTCCCGCCGGTGTCGGCGAGCAGCCGGGAGGTGAAGACGTCCACCTGCCACTGCCCGGCCGGTGCCTGCCACATCCCGTCGCCGAGCACGGTCGTGGTGAGGTCGATCATCTGCGGGACCACGGCGCCGGTCGCGCCGACCGGCCGGGCCGCGGCGGCGAACGGCTCGCCGAGGTCGTCGGGCGTCTCGAAGTCGCCGACGGCGGAGGCGTCGTCGAAGGTGTCGGCGAACAATTGGCCGCCGTCCGCGCCGACGACGGTCAGGCTGTTCCAGGACGAGTGCTGCGTCGCGGTGGCGCGTACGCCGACGGTCCCCGTGGTGAAGGTCGCGTCGGTGACAGGCGCGAGCGCGGCGCCGTCCAGCGAGGGGACGATGCTCTGGCCCTGCCTGGTGACCTTGAACTCATGGTCGGCGGTGGCGTCGAACCCCGGGGTGCCGCCGCCCTGCCGCAGCAGCGTGAAGCCGCCGCCGTTCTGGCGCCAGATGTCGATGCCGCCGTCGGTCCGCAGGTCCGCCAGGTAGCCGTTCTTCGCGTCGGAACAGCACACCATCAGACCGGCGCTGCCGACGTCCACCCGGACGGTGGCCGTGACGGTGTAGTCGCCCCAGCCGGTGCCGCCCTTCAGGACCCGGACGCCGTCGTACGTGGCGGCGTCCACGATCAGCCGGCCGTCCACCACGCTGAGCGCCCGGCCCGCCAGCGGTACGGACGTGCCGCCGGTGACCTGGGTGCTGCTCCGGAGCACGCTCTTGGTCCGCAGGTCGGGGCGCGGCTGGTACGTCCGGTCGCCGACCGTGCCGCCGTTCACCACGAAGCCGCCCGCGCGGCCGCTGGGGAAGAAGTCGTCGTTGAAGAGCCACACGTGCATGTGGTGGCGGTCGGCCTCGCGGAGCGTGTGCTCGATGATGTCGAACCACGCCGCGGTGAAGAAGGCGGGCTGGAGAGCCGTGGTGTCGAAGGGGAAGACCAGGACCTCGGTCACGCCCTTGTCGCGCATGTCCGCGAGCGTCGAATCGACCAGGCCGGGGGTCACCGTGCCGTTCCAGAACCACAGGATCAGCGGCATGCTGTCGGCGGCGGGACGGGCGAACCGGTCGGCGGAGAAGGCCCCCCGGCCGGCGGGCTCCGCGGCGTACGCGGGCTGCCAGAAGCTGGCGGTACCCCCGGCGGCCGCCGCGGCGGCGGCGATCTGCAGCACCCGTCGGCGGGACAGCGGGAAGCCCCCGCCTCCGCTGCCGGTCCCAGTGCCCGGCGCGGCCTCCGGAGGGACCGCACCATCGGTCGCCGGGTACACGCGGTCGTTCATCGGATCTCCCTCAAAGAATGACTTCGAAGCCCAACCGGTCTGCTGGCAGGTCGGGTTCGGCGCGCCCCGGGCTAGGGCCTGTCGGTGGTGAAAGGATTCAATATCGCCTCATGGACGCTAGGGCAGGCTGCCGGTGAACGTCAATGCTCGTGCACCGAGCTGTCGTCGCCGTCAGCGGATCCTTAGGCCACGGCTGTTGAACGACGCACGGGGCTTCTCGCCTGGGCGCGGCGGCAGTTGGGCAAGTGAGGTAGAACGATTCATGCCCGAGGGCGCAGCCGCCCCCGACGCGGCGAGCGGCCCGGCGCCGGGGGACTTCTACGGAAGTTCGCGCCCGAGATCCCGACTTTGGCGCGGAGGAACTTCTCCCGCAGATGCAGCCTGGCTCCCTCGGTTCGTTCGGGTGGGGCAGGGGATGGAGATGCGGGACTCATCGGGTGGACCCGGATTCGAGCACCGGGTCCGGGTCCGACAGCGGCCCGCCGACCCTGGCGTCGGCCGCGTCCCAGGCCCGCCGGCCGCCTTGCGGACTGTACCGGCGCAGGTGCTGGGTGTCGGCGACGAGCCGCCGCATCTCCGCCAGGTCGCCGACCAGCCCGTGGGCGCGGGCCTGGACCAGGATGTTGCCGATCGCGGTGGCCTCGGTGGGCCCGGCGACGACCGGCAGGCCGGTGGCGTCGGCGGTCAGCTGGCACAGCAGATCGTTGCGGCTGCCGCCGCCGACCAGGTGGACGTGGGTGATATCGCGCCCGGCGAGTTCCGCGGCCCGGCGCAGCACCCGGCGGTGGGCCAGCGCCAGGCTCTCCAGGATGCAGCGGACGATCGCGCCCTGACTCGTCGGCGGCCGCTGGCCGGTACGCGCGCAGTGGTCGGCGATGGCGGCCGGCATGTCGTCCGGTGCCAGGAACTCCGGGGCGTCCGGGTCGATCAGGGCGGCGAACGGTTCGGCGCGGGCGGCCTCCGCCAGCAGCGGCACCAGGTCGGCGGGCAGCCCGCGCGCCGACCAGCTGCGGCGGCACTCCTCCAGCAGCCACATGCCCATGATGTTGCGCAGGTAGCGGATGGTGCCGTCGATGCCGCGCTCGTTGGTGAAGTTCGCGGCCCGGGCCTCCTCGGTGAGCACCGGCGCGTCCAGTTCGAGGCCGGCCAGCGACCACGTACCGCAGGAGATGTACGCCGACCCCGGCTCGGTGGCGGGCACCGCGACCACGGCGGACGCCGTGTCGTGCGAGGCGACGGTGACGACGGGGGTGGTGGTGGGCAGCCCGGTGAAGGCGGCGACGTGCGGCAGCAGGCTGCCGGCGAAGGCACCCGGTTCCCGCAGCGGGGGCAGCAGGCGCGGGTCGAGCCCGATCAAGGCCGCGATGTCGTGCGACCAGGTGCCGGTGCCTGCATCGAGCAGGCCGGTGGTCGAGGCGTTGGTGATCTCCGCGCCGACGGCCCCGGTCAGCCAGTATGCCAGCAGGTCGGGCACGAGCAACAGCGTCTTGGCGATGCCTAGTTGGGCCCTGTCCTGCGCCGCCGCGAGCTGGAAGACGGTGTTGAACGGCAGGTGCTGCAGACCGGTGACGCTGTAGAGGTACTCGGCTCCGGCCTCGTCGCGCACCCGCTCGGCGAGGTCCTGGGTGCGGTCGTCGCGGTAGTGGTGGGGCAGGCCCAGCAGGGCGCCGTCCGCGTCGAGCAGTCCGTAGTCCACTGCCCAGGTGTCGATGCCGATCGACGCCACCGCCCCGGCCTTGGCCGCTTCGCGCAGGCCGTCGAGGACGCCCTGGTACAGGCCGGGCAGATTCCAGTGCAGCCCGGTGGGCAGCCGGGTCGCGGTGTTGGGGAACCGGTGCAGTTCGGTCAGGTCGAGATTGCCTCGCCCGACCCTGCCGATGATCACCCTGCCGCTGGTCGCGCCGAGGTCCGCCGCGGCGAAGGCGTACGGGAAGGCGGAGGACGTTGCGGTCGTGGTCACGGAGTTTTCCTTGGTCAGCGGACAGAGCGGTCGACGAGGGTGGGACGAGTATGCCGGGAACGGTCGCGTCGCATCGGGGTCCGGATGCGGCGCGACCGCCCCTGGCCGCAGTCGCTCCGGTCCCGGTGCCTCGGGTTCAGCCGAAGTACCGCCCCCATGTCCGGCCGGGCCGTGACCCGGAGCGACTGGTGCCTGCCCGGCGCCGCCCGTGGAAGGCGAAGAAAAGCGCCCGGCAGGAGCTTGCGGAGGCCTCAGCGTAGGAACGCCGCGGCGACCCCCGCGTCGACCGGGATGTGCAGCCCGGTGGTGTGGGTGAGGTCCCCGCCGGTCAGCGCGAACACCGCGTTGGCGACATGCTCGGGCAGCACCTCGCGCTTGAGCAGGGTGCGCTGGGCGTAGAACTCGCCGAGCTTCGCCTCCTCCACCCCGTAGACGGCGGCGCGCTGGGCGCCCCAGCCGGCGGCGAAGATGCCGGAGCCGCGGACCACACCGTCGGGATTGATGCCGTTGACGCGGATACCGTGCTCGCCCAACTCGGCGGCCAGCAACCGCACCTGGTGCGCCTGGTCGGCCTTGGTGGCGGAGTACGCGATGTTGTTGGGGCCGGCGAAGACCGCGTTCTTGGAGGCGATGTAGACGATGTCGCCGCCGAGTTCCTGCTCGATCATCACCCGGGCGGCCTCCCGCGCGACAAGGAACGAGCCGCGGGCCATGATGTCGTGCTGGAGGTCCCAGTCCTTGGCGGTGGTCTCCAGTAGCGGCTTGGAGATCGAGATGCCCGCGTTGTTGACCACCAGGTCCAGGCCGCCGAAGGCGAGCAACGCCTGCGCGAAGGCCGCCGCGATCTGCTCCTCGGAGGTGACGTCGACCGCCACCGCGACCGCCTTGTCCGGGCCGCCCAGTTCCTCGGCGACCGCCACGGCGTTGTCGGCGTTGAGATCGGCGACGACCACGCAGGCGCCCTCGGCGACGAGCCGGTGCGCGATGGCCTTGCCGATGCCGGAACCGGCGCCGGTGACCAGCGCGATCCGGGTGGCCAGCGGCTTGGGCTTCGGCATCCGCCGCAGCTTGGCCTCCTCCAGGTCCCAGTACTCGATCCGGAACTTCTCCGACTCCTGGATCGGCCGGTACGAGGAGACCGCCTCGGCGCCGCGCATCACGTTGATCGCGTTGACGTAGAACTCGCCGGCGACGCGGGCGGTCTGCTTGTCCTTGCCATAGCTGAACATGCCGACGCCCGGGACGAGGATGATCGCCGGGTCGGCGCCGCGCATGGCGGGGGAGTCCTCGGTGGCGTGCCGCTCGTAGTAGGCGGCGTACTCGGCGCGGTACTCCTCGTGCAGGACCCGCAGCCGAGCCGTGGCGTCCTCCAGCGGCGTGCCGGCCGGCAGGTCGAGGACGAGCGGGCGGACCTTGGTGCGCAGGAAGTGGTCCGGGCAGGAGGTGCCGAGCGCCGCGAGCCGGGGGTGCTCGGCGCGGGCCAGGAAGTCCAGCACCTCGGGGGAGTCGGTGAAGTGACCCACCTGCGGGCGGTCCTTGGAGGCGATGCCCCGCAGCGGCGGAGCCAGCAGCGCGGCACGCGCCCGGCGCTCGTCCTCCGGCAGGGGCTCGTAGCCGGCCAGCGGCGGGCCGAAGGGCTCGGCTTTGCCGCGCTGTTCCAGGAACGCCTCGGCGGTGCGGATGATCTGCAGCGAGTTGCGCTCGCACTTGTCCGCGGTGGAGCCCCACGCCGTGATGCCGTGGCCGCCGAGGATGCAGCCGATCGCCTGCGGGTTGGCCCGCTTGACGGCGGCGATGTCCAGGCCGAGCTGGAAGCCGGGGCGCCGCCACGGCACCCACACCACGGCGTCGCCGAAGCACTCCTTGGTCAGCGCCTCGCCGTCGGCCGCGCAGGCCAGCGCGATACCCGAGTCGGGGTGCAGGTGGTCGACGTGCGGGGCGTCCACCAGGCCGTGCATGGCGGTGTCGATGGAGGGTGCGCCGCCGCCCTTGCCGTGCAGGCAGTAGTCGAAGGCGGCGACCATCTCGTCCTCGCGCTCGACGCCCGGGTACACATCGGTCAGCGCCCGCAGCCGGTCCAGCCGCAGCACGGCCAGGCCGGGACCCGTGAGGGTGCCCAGGTCGCCGCCCGATCCCTTGACCCACATCAGCTCGATGTCGGCGCCGGTGACCGGATCGGGCGCGGTGCCCTTGGCGGAGGTGTTGCCGCCGGCGTAGTTGGTGTTGCGCGGGTCGGCGCCCAGCCGGTTGGAGCGCGCGAGCAGCGCGCTGACGACGGGATGGGGGGCGGTGGCCATGTCGGTGTCCTTTGCGGGTCCTGGTGAGCAGCGGCTCTGCGGATACGGATGGTCGAGTGCGGGCCGGGCCGCCGTCAGGTCAGGGATCCGATGGCACGGCCCGCGGTCCGGCCGGAGGTCAGGCGCCCCAGCCGGCCTGTTCGCCGCCGACCCGACCGGCCACGATCTGTTGCTGCCACCGGGAGTCCCGGTAGGCGGCCATGGGGTCGGGGTTGAGTCCCTGCTCCTGGCGGATCTCGGCGAGCAGCGGGCGCACGTCGGTGTTGTAGGCGTCCATCAGTACGGCGTTGGCTGCCAGGACGTCACCGGAGCGCTGGCCGGCGGTCAGGGCGTCGAGGTCGACCAGCAGGGCCTTGGCGGTGGCCTCCTGGACGTTCATCACGGAGCGGATGACGGCGGGGATCTTCGCTTCGATGTTGTGGCACTGGTCGAGCATGAAGGCGACGCCGGTCTCGGCGGCCAGCCCGTTGTTCTTGGCGACCTCGTGCAGGATCCGGAACAGCTGGAACGGGTCCGCGGAGCCCACCATGAGGTCGTCGTCGGCGTAGAAGCGGGAGTTGAAGTCGAAACCGCCGAGCTTCTTCTCCCGCAGCAGGAACGCGACGATGAACTCGATATTGGTGCCCGGAGCGTGGTGGCCGGTGTCGACCACGACCTGCGCCTTGGGGCCGAGCTTGAGGCAGTGCGCGTAACTGGTGCCCCAATCGGGGACGTCGGTGGTGTAGAAGGCCGGCTCGAACAGCTTGTATTCGAGCAGCATCCGCTGGTCGTCGCCGAGCCGCTCGTAGACCGCGGCCAGCGCTTCGGCGAGGCGGTCCTGCCGGGCCCGGATGTCGTCCTGGCCGGGGTAGTTGGTGCCGTCGGAGAACCACAGCTTCAGGTCGCGGGAACCGGTCTGGTC
This sequence comes from Actinacidiphila oryziradicis, assembly GCF_005047355.1. Lineage (GTDB taxonomy): Bacteria > Actinomycetota > Actinomycetes > Streptomycetales > Streptomycetaceae > Actinacidiphila > Actinacidiphila oryziradicis. Next base: position 34,291 of record NZ_SUMC01000040.1, on the reverse strand, counting down.
CATGATGTCGACGCATTCCAGCAAGTGGTCGAGCGCCTTGCGGCGGATCGCCGGGTCGGCGTTGGTGACCGAGCCGAGCTTGAAGTCGTCGTCCTGGAAGACGTTGGAGTTGATCGCCCCGAGCGTCAGCCCGTGCTTCTTCGCGTGCGTGCCGAGTTCGGCGAAGTCGTCGACCCGGTCCCACGGAATGTGCAGGGACACCACGGGAGCCACACCGGTCGCTGCCTGCACCTGGGCGGCGTCGTCCAGCTTCTCGTACGGATCACGCGGCACTCCGGCCTGCCGGAACACCTTGAAGCGGGTGCCGGAGTTGCCGTAGCCCCACGAAGGGGTCTCGATTCGCTGGGACTTCAGCGCCGCCTTCACGGCAGACAGGTCTGTCATGACAACCTCTGTGAATCGTTTCATTAACCGGCCTAACCGTAATGCCGCGGATGGCTTCTGTCAATGATTCCTGGAGTGATGAAATGGTTCAGATGCGCCCAGAAGCGTGCGGGATGGCTCCCGGGGCGTACTGCCACCGCCCGTGCCGGGCGGTGCGAGCCCGCTCCCCGGACTTCGTCACGCCCGCTCTGGAGTGCTCTTCGGACCGGGCGGCCGAGCTCCGAAGGGGCGTTGGGCCAGCGGGGCTGCAGTGACCCGAGCGCTGCCGATGCTAGCGGTCCGGCCGTGTGGTGGCCCATCCGATGTCGGGCCGTTATTGAATCGTGTCATACGGCATCGGTGCTGCTCGGCGGTGGCTTCCGGGTTGCTGTGGCGGGATTTTGAGGGCGAGATCGGGGGTGGTTCCCGCTCCTGAGGTGCGGCAGAGCTTGTTCTGGCGGGGCTTGCGTGGCGGCAACGTGATTGAAACATTTCACCGCTATGAATGGTGGCGCGCGCGGAGACGTTGCGAGTGGAGTCGCGACTCGGTCGGACGGGAACGGGTCCGGTGGTCAAGTGAGTTGGGGGCGATATGCGGGGCGGGCGCCGGTCGCTGGAGGGCTGCGGTCGGCGGCGCCCGGGTATTTCCCCAAGCCGGGCGCGGGGTGTGCGTTCTTATGGATTCCTTCGGGGTAACCGCATACTCTTCCCCTCTGATGATGTCCGCGCCGGGATGGCCGAGACGCTTGGCCTGCGCCCTTTCTGAAGCGATTCATTCACCGGAAAATCCGCCTGCCTATGGGTATTGGGGCCTTCGGCGTCGCTTGGTTGCCCCCGTGTGATTGAATAGGTTCAAGCAGGGTCCTGACCACAGCTCAATAGAGCATCGGCCCGAGCACGATGCACCTTGGCTGCGGTAGGTGGGACGGAGCATGGAGTCCATGGTTGGGATCAAAGACGTAGCGCGTCAGGCCGGTGTCTCGGTGGGAACCGTGTCCAACGTGATCAACCGGCCCGAAATGGTGGCGGAAGAGACCAGGACGCGCGTCCAGTCGGTGATCACCAGACTCGGATACGTCCGCAGCGAATCCGCCCGGCAGTTGAGAGCGGGCGCCAGCCGGATCATGGCCCTGCTCGTGCTGGACATGGGCAACCCCTTCTTCGTCGCCGTCGCGAGCGGGGCGGAACGCACCGCCCGGCAGACCGGTCTCCGGGTGATGGTGTGCAATAGCGCGCAGAGCGTGCGGGAGGAGATCGACTACCTCTCGCTCTTCGCCGAACACCGCGTTCGCGGGGTGCTGGTCACCCCCGCCGATCCGACCGGTCGCAGCCTCGACGGGCTGCGCAGCCAGAACATTCCCTTCGTCCTGGTGGACCGCGTCGCCGGGGACACTATGGGGTGCTCGGTCTCGGTGGACGACGTGGTCGGCGGACGGCTCGCGGCGCAGCATCTCATCGCGGCCGGCCATCGCGTGATCGTCTACGTCGGCGGGCCGTCCGACGTGCCGCAGGTCCGCGACCGCCGGGCCGGTGCGCTGTCCGTGCTGGCCGAGGCGGGGCTCCCGCCCGAGGCGCTGATCGACGTGTCCACCGAGCGCCTGGACGTCGCCGCCGGACGCGACGCCGGATCACGCCTCCTCGGACTGTCCCCCCGGCCCAGCGCCGTCTTCTGCGCCAACGACCTCCTGGCGCTCGGCGTCCTCCAGTCGATGTTCGCGGCCCGGATCAGCGTCCCCGACGAGATGGCGATCGTCGGCTACGACGACATCGAGTTCGCCGCGGCCGCCGCCGTACCGCTGACGTCCGTCCGGCAGCCGGCCGTCGCGATGGGCCGCCTGGCCGCCGAAATGCTGGTGGACGAGACCGGCCCCAACGCCGAGGAGCACGAACACCGCCAGGTCGTCCTCCAGCCCGAACTCGTCGTCCGCAGCTCCAGCTTGCGCGCGCGCTGAGGGGGCTTCGCGGAGCGGGGGTGGGCGGCCGGAACCCCGGCGAGCGCTTGGGCCGCTCCCGGCAGGCCTTGGCTCCGGGAAGATCCGCCCATGATCGACACTCGAAGGGGCCGTGCCGCGTAGAACGCCAGCTTCCCTGCGGCCGCAGGAACGCGGCTGGGGGAGACCGTGGGTGCGGTATCGCGACGTCCCTGGCCTGTCGGGGACGGCAAACGCAACCGTCCGTGTGCTCGATCGAGAGCGACTGTCTCCCGGCATGGTGTCTGTCGCGCTGAGCGTGTGGTCCGTCCGTGTCCACGGCACCACACGCCGGCGCCGCAGGACCCCTCAACGGCCGCGATCCGAGCGCCTTCGGGCGGCATCGGCCGATACCGCCGGGCCGCTCATTTCGACTACGCACAGGTAGATTTTTCGGGTCGGACTCTAGACGCCCGCACGATGCAGGACATAGTCTTCGATCGGCCTGATGAAACGATTCAGTTGGGAGGGTTAATGTCTCACTCAGCACGAGGGGACCCCGGCGGCACCTGTTCATCGCAGTGCTCAGCCAGCTGGCTCTGACGGCGCGGAGCCCCGGGCCGCGGTGGATGCGCCCGACCGGCGCCGGCGGCCTGGTCGAGGGGCCGGCAGAGCCTACGGGTGTACTGCAATGGGACGGCTGAAACGTCTGGACCGGACCGGCGGGGCGGACGCCGGCCCACGGGCCGGGAGGACCAGCGCGTACCGCGGGGTCGGCGCAAACAGCGGTCAGGCCCCACTCGGTCCTGGCGCCACATCACGGAAGAGTCGAGAAATTGGTAAGAGCCCTGATCGTCCAGACGGACGTCACTACGAGTTCCGGACGACTCCATGGAGGGGGAGTGGGCACGAGTTGCGAGCCCACCGCGGAAAGGCTTCACACCGAGGCGAGGACCTAGCACGATGAACGATCCCATTGACAAAGACCCGCTGCTCGTACTCGAGAAGGCGACCAAGCGCTTCGGTGCGGTCCGCGCACTGGAGGACGGGTCGGTCACCCTTTACCCGGGTGAGTCGCATGCCCTGCTGGGCGAGAACGGCGCGGGTAAGTCGACTCTCGTGAAGATCCTTGCCGGAGTGCACCAGCCCGACGGCGGTCAGCTGCTGATCGACGGACAACCGGTCGTCCTGTCCGGGCCGGCCGCGTCCCGGGCCGCGGGTGTGTCGATCATTTACCAGGAGCCGACGCTGTTCCCCGACCTCAGCGTCGCGGAGAACATCTTCATGGGCCGCCAGCCCCGCCGGGCGGGCCGCCGTATCGATCGCCCCGCCATGAACAGGGCGGCAGCCGAAGTCTTCGGCCGCCTCGGGGTCCAGCTAGACCCCGAGCGCCAGGCCCGCGGCCTGTCGGTCGCCGACCAGCAGATCGTGGAGATCGCCAAGGCGCTGTCGCTGGACGCCAAGGTGCTGGTGATGGACGAGCCGACCGCCGCGCTCACCTCCGTCGAGGTGGAACGGCTCTTCGAGGTGATGCGCACCCTGCGCAGCCAGGGTGCCGCGGTGCTGTTCATCTCGCACCGGCTGGAAGAGGTGTTCGCCAGCTGCCAGCGCGTCACGATCATGCGCGATGGGCGGTTCGTGAGCACCGCGCCGATCGAGGACGTCACGGTCGACACCATCATCCGGTCGATGGTCGGCCGCGACCTGGAAGCGCTGTTCCCCAAGACGGAGACCAGCCCCGGCGAGGTCGTGCTGGAGGTCGAGAAGCTCACCCGTCAGGGCGTCTTCCACGACATCAGCTTCACCGTGCGCAAGGGCGAGATCGTCAGCCTGGCCGGTCTGGTCGGCGCGGGACGCAGTGAGGTCGCGCGCGCCATCTTCGGCATCGACAAGTGGACGTCCGGAACGGTCCGGGTGGACGGCAACGAACTCCCCAACGGGGACCCGGCCGGCGCCATGGCCGGCGGGGTGGCCCTGGTCCCGGAGGACCGCCGCCAGCAGGGCCTGGTGATGGACATGGGCATCGACCAGAACGTCGCCCTCGCCTCCCTGGTACGGCTGCGCAAGTACGGGCTGATCCGGCGCGGAGCGGAACGGGAACTCGCCTCGACCTGGGCGGACCGTCTCCAGCTGAAGTTCGGCCGGATGAAGAACCCGGTCTCCACCCTCTCCGGCGGCAACCAGCAGAAGGTCGTGCTGGGCAAATGGCTCGCCCGGAGCCCCTCCCTGCTGATCATCGACGAGCCGACCCGGGGGATCGACGTCGGCACCAAAGCCGAGGTGCACCGCATCCTCGACGGGCTCGTCGCCGACGGAATGGCCGTCTTGATGATTTCGTCCGAACTGCCGGAAGTCCTCGGCATGGCCGACCGCGTGCTGGTACTGCACGAGGGCCGGATCACCGCCGAACTGAGCCGGGCCGAGGCCGACGAGGACTCGATCATGCGTGCCGCCACCGGTCTCACGGCGGTGGCGTCATGACCGCACTGGCCACACCGCCCCCCGTGACCGAGCGCGCCGCCCGTGGCGGATCGCTGCTGCGGGCCCGGGAACTGGGCATCGGCGTCGCGATCATCCTGGTGTTCGTCGCCACGACGCTCAACAACCACGCCTTCGCCAATGCGCACAGCATCGAGCAACTGCTCACTGGCGCTTCCCTGATCGCGCTCCTCGGAGTCGGCGAGACGCTGGTCATCGTCACCCGCAACGTCGACCTGTCGGTCGGCTCGGTCGTCGGACTGTCCGCGTACATCGTCGGCGACGTGTTCAAGCACAACCCCGGCTTCCCGGTCCCGCTGGGCTTCCTGCTCGGCATCGCGATCGGCGCCCTGATCGGTTCGGTGAACGGGCTGATCACCACCGTCACCCGGGTACCCAGCCTGGTGGTGACGCTCGCGATGCTCTACATCGTGCGCGGCATCGACGGTGTGATCGTCGACGGCAAGACCATCGACCCGGCGGCGATCCCCAAGTCCTTCACCGAGATCGGGTACATGACCATCCTCGGGGTGCCGTGGCTCGCCATCATCGTGGCGGTCGTCGTGGCGATCGTGGGTTACGCGATGCGCTCCTTCCGGGCCAGCCGCGACCTCTACGCGATCGGCTCGAACCCGGAGGCCGCCGCGCTGGCGGGCATCCCCACCGGGCGACGGGTGTTCACCGCGTTCCTGATCAGCGGTTCGCTGGCCGGCTTCGCCGGGGCGCTGTTCCTGGCGCTGCACGCGCAGATCGACGTCACCGGCGGCAACGGCTACGAGCTGACCGTCGTCTCGGCGGTGGTCGTCGGCGGCGTCGCGATCTTCGGCGGCAGCGGCAGCGTGCTCGGCGCCGCCCTCGGCGCCCTGCTGCTGAACACGATCAACCAGGCGCTGGTCGCCACCAAGATCTCGTCCTTCTGGAATGAGGCGATCGCCGGCGGGCTGCTGCTGGCAGCCATCGCCTTCGACCGCTGGCTGAGCCTGCGGGTCGCACGAAGCCTGCAGTCCGCACAGGGAGCCCACCGTGACACCTGATATCACCACGAAGCCGTCGGCTCCCACGTCCTACCGCGGCACCGACGGCAGCAAGCAGCCCATGTGGCGCGAGCTGGTGCGCTGGGAGAGCGCGCTGGTGTTCGTCCTGATCGCGGTGCTGATCTTCGGCTCCGAACAGTCGGCGAACTTCCTCAACAGCACGAACTTCTTCTACATCGGTCTGAACATGGGCGAGATCGCCATCATGGCGCTCCCCATGACGCTGATCGTGATGACCGGCGAGATCGACCTGTCGGTCGCCTCCATGCTCGGCCTGTCCGGCACCGTGATGGGCTCGCTGTTCAGCGACGGCTGGTCGATCTGGGCGGCGATGGCCGCGGCCTTGGTCGTCGGTGCGGCCGGCGGCGCGCTCAACGGCCTGCTCATCTCCAAGGTGGGACTGCCATCGATCGCGGTGACCATCGGCACGCTGACCCTGTTCCGCGGCATCTCCGAGATCATCCTCGCGCCGCGGACCATCACCGGCTTCCCGACGTCGCTCACCAAGATCGGCGTGATGCCGGTCGGGGGCACCGAAATAGCCTGGTCGGGGCTGATCTTCCTGATCCTGGCCGTCATCTTCGGCGTCGTGCTGCACGCGACCCCGCTGGGACGTTCCATCGTGGCGATCGGCCTGCAGCCCGAGGCGGCACACTTCTCCGGCGTCCGGGTCAACCGGATCAAGTTCGGGCTGTACGTCGTCTCCGGCATCTTCTGCGCCTTTGCCGGCATCCTCTTCACCCTCAAGAACTCCTCGGTCAGCTACGACGCCGGCACCGGACTCGAACTCACCGTGGTGGCCATCGTGCTGCTCGGCGGCGTCTCGATCTTCGGCGGCCGGGGCACCGTCATCGGGGTCGTGCTCGCTGTCATCATCGTGGGCTGCCTGCAGCAGGCCCTGACGCAGATGGGCGTTCAGCCGGAAGTCCAGAACATCGTCACCGGCGTACTGCTGCTGATCAGCGTCGTTGTACCCAACAGCGGCGAAGCAGTCCGCAGGATCAGGGCCCGCGCCCAGCGCGCACGGTGAAGACCGGCCAGCCCCGATCGCTCCTGTTCCCATCCACTCACTCAAGAAAGAAAGTCACGTGACCATTAGCAGAACGGTGCGCCGCAGAGCGACCGCCCTCCTCGCACTCACCGTGGCCGGCCTCACCCTCGCGGCCTGCAGCTCCTCGTCCAACGCCGGGGCCGACCCGACGGGTGCGCCCACCGCGACTGGCGTCAAGAAGGGGCAGACGGTCTACTTCATCCCTAAGGACACCCAGAACCCCTACGAGGTCCTCGCGGACGTCGGCGGCCAGAAGGCCCTCAAGGAGCTCGGCGGCAAGGTCGTCATCAGCAGCGGTACCGCCGACACGGCGGCCGCCCAGATCCCGTCGATCCAGGCCGCGATCCAGGCCCACGCCAACGCCATCGTGATCGCGGGCAACGACCCGTCCGCGCTGTGCCCCTCGCTCAACCAGGCGGCCCAGGCCGGCATCAAGATCGTCGCCTTCGACTCGGACATCTCCTGCGGCACCAGCCCGAGCCACCTGTTCATCAACCAGGCGGACACGGCGTCGGTCGGCACCTCCGAGGTCGACCTGCTGGCCAAGGAGATCAACAGCACCGGACAGATCGCGATCCTGTCGGCCGCCGCCAGCGCGACCAACCAGAACGCCTGGATCGGCTACATGAAGAAGCAGCTGGCGGCCAAGTACCCGAACATGAAGCTCGTCAGCACCGTGTACGGCAATGACGACCCGGCCACCTCGCTGACCGTCCTGCAGGGTCTGCTCTCCGCGTACCCGAACCTCAAGGGCATCATCTCGCCGACCACCGTCGGCATCTCCACCGCGGCGCAGTACCTGTCCACCCACAAGGACGTGGCCTCCAAGGTCACGCTCACCGGGCTCGGCCTGCCGTCGCAGATGAAGTCCTACGTGAAGGACGGCACCGTCAAGTCCTTCGAGCTGTGGAACCCGAGCAACCTGGGTTACCTGGCTGGTTACGCCGCCGCGTCGCTGTCCTCGGGCAGCGCCAGCCTGCAGACCGGGTCCTCCTTCAAGGCGGGCACGCTCGGCAGCTTCAAGGTGATCGGCCCGACGCCCGGCGTCGGTCCGTCGGTCGTGCTCGGCCCGCCGACCGTGTTCGACTCGTCGAACATCGACCAGTTCAACTTCTGATGTCGATCGGTGCCTGGGCCGGTCTCAGGGGGACCGGCCCGGCACCGACAGCACAAAGAGAGCTCGATTGAACCGCTACTGCTTCCTGCTACAGGTCAGGCCCGAGCTGCTGGACGAGTACCGCGAGCGGCACGCGCACGTCTGGCCGGACATGCTGAGCGCGCTGGCCGCCGCAGGCTGGCACAACTACTCGATCTTCGCCCGCCCCGACGGACTGCTCGTCGGGTACGTCGAGGCCGACGACCTGGCCGCCGCGCAGGCGGCGATGGCTCGCACCGAGGTGAACGCCCGCTGGCAGGCCGAGATGAGCCGCTACTTCACCGGTCTGGACGGGCAACCGCCGGACGAGGGATTCCTGCTGCTCCAGCAGATCTTCAACCTCGACGACCAACTGCATGCACTCGGAGAAGGACCCCGCTGATGACCACGACACTCGACTCCTCTCCCCCCTCGCCCGGCCTGGAACGCATTGCGGCCCGGCGGACGAAGGTGGGTCTGGTCTCCGGTGGACTCGGCGCCTACTGGCCCCAGTTCCCGGACCTGCTGCCGCAGCTGCAACGATCCGCCGACCGGGTGGCCGAACGGATGCGGGCACTCGGCTGCGAGGTGGTCGATGTCGGGTTCATCTCGGACGCGGAGGACGGCGCGCGTGCCGCCGAGCAACTGCGCGTGGCCGGCTGCGACATCATCGTCGGATTCCTCACCACGTACATGACCGCCTCGATGCTGGTGCCCATCGCGCAGCGCAGCGGGGCGCCGGTGCTGCTCATCAACCTCCAGCCCACCGAGGTGATGGACCACGCCACCTTCGACACCGGGCAGTGGCTGGCCTACTGCGGCGCCTGCCCGCTGCCGGAGATGGCCAACACGTTCCTGCGCTGCGGGATCGACTTCCGCTCGGTGTCGGGTTACGTCGAGGACGAACGCGCCTGGACCCGGATCGGCCGCTGGATCAAGGCAGCCGGGGTCAGGGGCGCGCTGCGGCACGGCCGGCACGGCCTGATGGGGCACCTTTACCCCGGCATGCTCGACGTGTCGACCGACCTCACCCTGGTCCCCGCCAACTTCGGCGGCCACATGGAGGTCCTGGAGTTCGACGACCTGCGGGTACGGGTCGCCGCCGTCACCGACGCCCAGGTCGAGGAGCGGATCGCGCTGGCCCGCGAGGTCTTCGAGCTCGACCCCACCGTCCAGGAGGAGGACTTCCGCTGGGCCGCGAAGGTGTCGGTCGGCCTCGACCGGCTGGCCGCCGACTTCTCGCTGGACAGCCTCGCCTACTACCACCGCGGCCTGGAGGGCGAGCAGCACGAACGCCTCGGCGCGGGCATGATCCTCGGTTCGTCCCTGCTCACCGCCCGGGGCATCCCCACCACCGGCGAGTACGAGCTGCGCACCTCGCTGGCCATGCTGATCGTCGACCGGCTCGGCGGCGGCGGCTCGTTCACCGAACTGCAGGCCCTCAACTTCCGTGACAACGTCGTGGAGATGGGCCACGACGGCCCGGCGCACCTGGCGATCAGCCAGAAGCGGCCGCTGCTACGCGGCCTGGGTGTCTACCACGGCAAGCGCGGCTGGGGCGTGTCCGTCGAGTTCGACGTGGCGCACGGCCCGGTCACCACGTTCGGGATCGCCCAACTGCGCGACGGCGCCTTCCGGTTCGTGGCGTCCAAGGGCGAGGTCGTCCCCGGGCCGCTGCTGGAGATCGGTAACACCACCTCACGCGTCGACTTCGGCTGCGACCCGGGCGAGTGGACCGACGCCTGGAGCGCGACGGGTATCTCGCACCACTGGGCGCTGGGCGTCGGCGATCTCGTGCCGCAGCTGCGGGCCACCGCGGACCTGCTCGGCGTCGAGCTGGTGGAGGTCGCGGTATGAGACCGGGCCGTTCCACCGCAGCGTCCGTCCGCAGCCGTCAATTCGAACTGGAAAGCAGGTCCTCTCATGACCGGTCGTGAGGCAGCCAAGAGCGTCCTTCGCGCGCAGAAGATCGAGTTGCCGTCGTGGGCGTTCGGCAACTCCGGCACCAGGTTCAAGGTCTTCGCCCAACAGGGCGTGCCCCGCGACCCGTTCGAGAAGATCGCCGACGCGGCACGAGTCCACGCGCACACCGGTGTGGCGCCGAGTATCGCGCTGCACATCCCGTGGGACGCGGTCGACGACTACGCGGTGCTCGGCCGGGCCGCGGCGGACGTCGGCATCAAGCTGGGCACGATCAACGCGAACGTCTTCCAGGACGACGACTACAAGCTCGGCAGCGTCACCAACCCAGACCCGGCGGTCCGCCGCAAGGCGCTCGACCACCTCTTCGCCTGCGTCGACGTCATGGACCGGACCGGCTCGCGCGACTTGAAACTGTGGTTCTCCGACGGCACCAACTACCCTGGGCAGGACGACATCCGGGCCCGGCAGGACCGCCTGGCCGAGGCGCTGAGCGCGGTGTACGAACGGCTCTCGGCCGACCAGCGGCTGATCCTGGAGTACAAGCTGTTCGAGCCGGCCTTCTACACCACCGACGTGCCGGACTGGGGCACCTCGTACGCGCACTGCCTCAAGCTGGGCGAGCGGGCGAAGGTGTGCGTCGACACCGGCCACCACGCGCCGGGCACCAACATCGAGTTCATCGTGGCCTTCCTGCTGCGGGAGGGAAAGCTCGGCGCCTTCGACTTCAACTCCCGCTTCTACGCCGACGACGACCTCATCGTCGGCGCGGCCGACCCCTTCCAGCTGTTCCGCATCCTGTTCGAGGTGGTGAACGCCGGCGGTCTGGCCGCCGACTCCGACATCGCCTTCATGCTCGACCAGTGCCACAACATCGAGCCGAAGATACCCGGCCAGATCCGTTCGGTGATGAACGTCCAGGAGGCCACCGCCAAGGCCCTGCTGGTCGACACCGAGGCACTCGGCGCGGCGCAGGCCGCCGGTGACGTGCTCGGCGCGAATGGCGTCCTGATGGACGCCTACAACACTGACGTCCGTCCGCTGCTGGCCGAACTCCGCGAGGAGATGGGGGTCGACCCCGATCCGATGGGCGCCTACGCCCGGTCGGGATACGCCGAGCAGATCACCGGCGACCGGGTCGGCGGCCGGCAGGCCGGCTGGGGCGCCTGAGCCGCAGCAAGCCCACCGGGCCGTGTCCGGTGCCGGCCTCCGAGCCCAACTCGCGGAGGCCGGTCCGCCCCCGGCCGTTCAGGACTCCGGCCGGCCGGGGGCGCCACGACCGGCCGGACGTACCGGGGCGCAGTCCATCGGGCGACGGGAGGGACCGCATGTTGAAGCCCCGGATCGGCATCAAGGACGTGGCACGGGAGGCCGGTGTCTCGGTCGGCACCGTCTCCAATGTGATCAACCAGCCGGAGATCGTCTCCGAAGTGACCAGGGCCCGGGTGCAGTCGGCGATCGCCCGGCTCGGCTACGTCAGGAGCGAGTACGCCCGGCATCTGCGGGCCGGCGCCAGCCGCCTGGTCGCGCTGCTCGTCCTCGACATGGGCAACCCGTTCTTCGTCGACGTGGCAGGCGGCGCCGAGCGGCCGCCCGGCAGGCCGGCCTCGGTGTGATGGTCTGCAACAGCGCGGAGAGCCAGAGCGAAGAGGCCGAGTACCTCTCGCTGTTCGCCACCCAGCGGGTGCGGGGCGTGCTGGTCACCCCCGCCGATCCGACCGGACGCAGCCTCGACGCGCTCCGCGGGCAGGCGATCCCGTTCGTCCTCGTCGACCGGGTGTCGGCCGACGACGCGGTCTGCTCGGTCTCGGTGGACGACGTGGTGGGCGGACGCCTCGCCGTGCAGCACCTGATCGCGGCCGGGCACCGCTCGATCGTCTACGTGGGCGGGCCCGCCGACTGGCCGCAGGTCAGGGACCGGCGGGCCGGCGCGCTGGCCGCGCTGGACGAAGCCGGGGTGCCGCGGTCCGCGCTCACCGTGATCACGGCCGAGCGGCTGGACGTCTCCGCCGGCCGGGACGCGGGGGCCCGCCTGCTCGGTCTGGTGCCCCGGCCCAGCGCCGTCTTCTGCGCCAACGACCTGCTCGCGCTCGGCGTGCTCCAGGCCGTCTTCCCCGCCCGGCTCCGCGTTCCCGAGGACATGGCGGTCGTCGGCTACGACGACATCGAGTTCGCCGCCGCGGCCGCCGTGCCCCTCACCTCGGTGCGTCAGCCGGCCGCGGCGATGGGCCGGCTGGCCGCGGAGATGCTGCTGGAGGAGACCGCCGACGAGTCGGGCCACCACCAGCACCGGCAGGTGGTGCTCCAGCCCGAACTCGTCGTACGGGGCTCCAGTCTGCGGCCCGCTGACGCCGATTAAGGGCTGTCAGGGCCGCCACTTCCGAGGGCGTCAGCACGACGTCTGCCGCTCCGGCGGCGCCGAGCGCCTGGTTCACCGCGCCGTGCGGCGCCGGCAGCGGCCCGGCGAACGCGCGGGCGGGCAGCCCGGACCTGGTGGGCCCGGACCGGCCGCCCGCGAGCGCCGCTACTTGATGCTGATCTGGGTGCGCAGCGGCAGCTGGGTGGAGGAGGTGCCGACGTAGATGCCGTAGGAGCCTCCTGGCATCGGTCGGGCGCCCTCATGAGGCTCCGAGTGGGGGGTGGACTCCTGCAGCGTTGGCTTCAAAGCTTGAATGCATTCACCAGCAGTAAGGCTGATCTAACGTCCCCGTAACCGGGAGCGTCAAAAGGAGTGGCAGTGACTTCCGTTGGGCCTGCGACGGACTCCGAAACCGCCGAATTTGGTCGCATGACCCCAGATCAGGACCGCAGGTGATCGTCGGGGGCCGAACCCGGAATGTGCGGTGCGCGGGTCGTGAGGTGTCCGGCCGACGTCAAAAGAGGCCAAAGGCCGGGTAGTGGGATTTAACTGAATCGGTTCTATTTCTTGGACGTGGACCGGGAGGCGGACGGTCGCGGTGGCCTCGGGTCAGCCGCGTGCGGGGCCGGAATCCGGCCGACGTTCTCCTGGCCGATGTGGCGAGAGGGTAAGTAACGATTCAAGCCATGGGTGTTCGAGCGGCAAAGGGAGATCGCTGGGCGGTTCAACACTCTGGACGCAGCAGGAAGGCGCTTGTAGTCTCTCCTCGCCAAGTGCTGTTGAATCGTTATAAGCAGCAACGAGCCAGTCGGGAGTCGCACATGCCCAACGTCCCCACCGGAGAAGAGCCCCGCACCCCCGGGGCGCAACGGCGCACCATCCTGAAGGCCGGCCTCGGCGGAGCCGCGATCGCCGCCACCGGCCTCACCCTCGGCACCGCCGGGCCGGCCGCCGCGGATGCCGCCCACCATCCCGCCCCGCCGCGGCACGCGCCGAAGAGCTGGCAGTCGTACGTGCAGGGCCCGTCGAGCCGCACCGTACGCCCCACCGGTGTGCAGCGGACGAGCGGCGCGGTGACCGGCGCGGACGCGCTGCTGAAGCCGGGCGGCGGCGTCACCGTACTGAAGCGGCCGCAGCCGCTGGCGCCGCCGCGCTGGCCGGACGGGACCACCGCCACCGCCTCCTCCGCGCACGCGCCGAACGGCGGTAACAACGGCCAGCCGCGCACCTACGACGCCGCCAACGCCATCGACGGCAACACGGACACCTTCTGGAACGACGACACGATGGCCGCGTACCCGGACACGCTGACCGTCACCACGGCCGGCGCCGTGTCGCTCGCCGGCATCACCCTGCTGTCCAACTCCGACGGTGTGCCCAGCGACTTCACCGTCGAGACCTGGGACGGCAGCGCCTGGCAGCCGGCCGCCACCGTCACCGGCAGCACCTCCGTCCGCAAGGCGGTGCCCTTCGCCAAGACGGTCTCCACCACGCAGGTGCGGATCAACGTCACCGCAGACCAGAACACCCCGCAGGGCGAGTTCACCCGGATCAACGAGGTCTACCCGGGCGTCCTGCCCGACGACGACATCCCGCGGGTCGTGGTGGACTTCGGCAAGGTCGTGGTCGGCTACCCGCACGTCCGCTTCGCCTCGGCGTCCGGTAACAGCCCCGGCGTGCGGCTCGCCTTCTCCGAGACGCTGCAATTCCTCACCGACCGAAGCGACTTCACGCGCGCAGACCAGTCCGGTGTGGCCTCCGGGGGCACCGACCAGTTCGCGGTGCCGGCCGGCGGCGCCGACTGGAAGGACACCAAGGGCTACCAGAGCGGGACCCAGGTCTACGCGGACGGCCTGCACGGCTTCCGCTACCTCCAGATCACCCTGGACGCGCTGGCCACCGACGCCCCGGCTGCGCAGCCGTGGGGCGAAGTGGCCATCGACGCGGTATGGCTGGACTTCACCGCGTACCTCGGCACCCCGGACTCCTACGGCGGCTGGTTCCTGTCCTCCGACGACGAGCTGAACCGCTACTGGTACGGCGCGGCTTACACCAACGAGCTGGTCACCGACACCTTCCGGCCCGACGACATCGACCCGCGCGGCGCCGACTCGCCGACCCTGGACGGCAAGCTGGTCCTCCAGGACGGCGCCAAGCGCGACCGCGACCCGTACGTCGGCGACCTCGCGGTGTCCGCCCGCACCCTCTACCTCACCCACGCCGACGCGGCCGCGGCGGCCCGCAACGTGCTCGCGGACCTCGCCGACCACCAGCGCGCCGACGGCTGGATCCCGCCCGCCTCGATCAACGACTACACGCTGCCGCTGTTCGACTATCCGCTGTGGTGGGTGACGTGCAGCTGGGACTATGTGCTGCACACCGGCGACCATGGTTACGCGGCCCACTACTACCCGCAGCTGACCAAGCTCCTCGACAGCTGGTACCCGTCTGTGACCGACACCGACGGCCTGCTCAGCAAGGGTCTCAACGGCACGTCCGGGTACGGCGACTACGCGTTCCTGGGCCGCAGCGGGCAGATCACGTACTACAACGCCAACTACGTGCAGGCGCTCAACGACGCCGCGAGCATCGCCCGGCTGCTGGGCCACCGCACCGACGCCAACCGGTGGGCCGCCAGAGCCCGTACGGTCGCCGACGCGGTCAACGCCCACCTGTGGGACGCCGACGCGGGCGCCTACCTGGACTCCAGCACCGGCGCGGTCCGGCACGCGCAGGACGGCAACTCCATCGCCATCACGGCCGGCGTGGCCGACGCCACCCGGGCCGCCGCCGCGCTCGCCCACCTGGACGCCACCACCGCGCTGCCGTACGGCAACGCCTTCATGGACAACGACACGATCTTCGACGGGGCCTCGCAGCGCGTGTACGCGTTCACCTCCTACCCGGAGCTGGTCGCGCGTTTCTTGAGCGACCAGGCGGACTCGGCGCTCGACCAGATCCGCCGCACCTACGGGTGGATGGACCGCAACGACCCCGGGACGACGCACTGGGAGGGCATCGGCCCGGACGGCTCGCTGTACGAGGGCGCGTACACGTCGATGGCCCACGGCTGGTCCACCGGTGTGCTGCCCGCGCTGACCAACGAACTGCTGGGCATCCGGGCGGTCTCGCCCGGCTTCGCGGACTGGTCGGTGCAGCCGCGCCCCGGTTCCGTGGAGTGGGCGCGCGGCCAGGTCCCCACCCCGCACGGCCCGATCACGGCCGACTGGCAGCACTCGGGCCACGGTTCCTTCACGCTGACCGTCAAGGCCCCGCACGGCACCAGCGGCACCGTCGCGGTCCCGACCGACGGCCGTGAGGTCACCGTCGAGGTGGACCGCCACCAGGTGTGGAACGGCAAGAAGGGCACGGGCTATCAGGCCGCGTTGCACGGCGGCTACGTGACGCTGGAGGGTCTGGGCTCGGGCACCCACACGGTGACGGTCCGGCCGGCCCGCTGAGCACTGCTTGAGCTGCCGCTGCCGGCCGGTCAGAAGGTCCGACCGGCTGGCAGCGGTTTGTCAACATTGCTCACTCCAGGGCGAGTCAGGCAGCACGACGGCGCCCGGCGGCTGAAGAGCCGCTGGGCGCCGAGGCGTTCAACCGTGCCGTGACCGGCAGTCGGATCAGCGCTTGCGGACCGTCACCGTACGGCTGCCCGCCGGGACGCCGGTCAGGACCATGTAGCCGCCGTCCACCCGGGCCGAGTAGGCGCGGGAAGTACGGTCCCAGGCGGTCTTGTTGTCCACCCGGACGACGTAGTTCTTGCTGTCCTGCACGGGCACCGCGATCTCGCTGACCGCGCCGCTGGGCGCGTCGACGCTGAGGTCGAACCCGCTGGGCCCGCGGTCCTGCCACGACGCGGCGATCACGCCGACCGGGGTGGTCAGCTGGCCCTCGGCGTGGCCCACGCCGCCCGGGTGCGGGGCGACCCGGTAGGTGGGGGCGCCGTCGGCGTCGGGGGCGATGCCGAGCAGGTAGAACGTCAGGGCCGAGGTGGGTCCGGTGGACCAGCCGTGGGACGCGCTCATGTACGACCCGGAGTAGTCAGAGCTGCCGTCGGTGCGGTAGCCCTCCCAGAACGTACTGGCCGTGCCCTGGGCCGCGTTGAGCATGTAGCCCCACTCCAGCCGGATCAGGTCCAGCGCATTGCTGTCCAGTCCCGCCTGGAAGTGGGCGTGCACCTCCATGCCGCCGGGGAAGGGGTGCACGGAGGAGGCGCTCTTCTCCGGGGTGAGCGCGCCGACCTTTGTCCAGCGGGCGGTGAGTGCCTTGCTGATGGCGGCGGTCCGGGTCGCGTCGTCCACCAGGCCGAACCACACGGCCAGCGAATTGCCGTCCTGCGGGTAGAGCGTGGAGCCCGGCTTGTCGCGGTAGAGCCCGGCGCTCGCGTCCCAGTAGCCGCCCGCCTCGATGGCGGCCTTCAGGGCCACGGCCTTGGTGACGCAGGCCGCCGCCGTTGCGGTGTCGCCAGCCGCGCGGGCGAAGGTGTCCGCGGTGAGCAGCGTCCGGTACATGATGGCGTTGGCTTCGAGGTTCTCACCGTCGGCGTCGGCCCGGGCCCAGTCGGCGGCCGCGGTGACGCTCATCAGGCCGTTGGACCCGATCTTGGCGGTGATGTAGTCGAGGGCCTTCTTGAACTTGGGGTAGATGCCCGTCGCCCACGCGGTGTCGCCGCTGAACTGGAGGTAGGAGGCGGTTCCGATCAGCGTCCACAGGTGGTAGGCGTCGGAGTTGCCGATGAAGTTGACCGCCGGGCCCGCGTACGGGAGGGCGCCGTTGGACGCCTGGTGGTTGTAGAGCGTCTGCAGCGAGTTCCGCACGGTCTGCATGTCGCCGAGCGAGACGTAGTCGGTCAGCACCGATATGCCGAGGTCGCCCGGCCACACCGTCCGGTCGCGCTTGGCGCCGTCGACCAGCACCGTGTCGCCGGACTCGCCGATCCGGGCGCCGTTGTTCCAGCCCACGTTCGGCGGGCCCCACACACGGCCCTGGTTGCTCGCCACGATGTTGGTCTGCACGGTGTAGGCGCCCGCGTACCAGACGCGGGTGAGCAGGTCGTCGTCGCAGGAGAAGTAGTTGGGGTAGGCCCGCAGGTCGGCGACGTTCGGCGCGAAGACGATGTCGAGCGAGACGTCGGTGAGGTCCACGGCGCCGGCCGTCTGATTGACGACGGTCAGGTAGCGGAAGCCGCCGCGCAGCTGGCTGACCGGGGTGCCGGCCGAGTCGGTGCCGCCGGTCGGGACCGACGTCTGGGTGCTCAGCCGGCCGGCCGGCGCCACCGCGTAGGTCACCGGGGGCTCGTTGTTGGAGCCGCCGTTGGAGCCGTCGCTGGACGTGGTGCTGATGAAGGTGGACAGCTCGGAGTACGTCAGGCCGATCGTCTGGTTGCTGTCCGAGGCGTCGCCGAAGGTCAGGGTGACGTAGCCGCCGACCTCCTTGCCGAAGTCGAGGGTGACCGAGGCGCCGGCGCCGTTCAGCCGGGTGTGGGCCGAACCGGATTTCTGGATCAGGTACTTGGGGTTGTCGATGCTGCCGGTGGTGGTGTGCACCGCGACCGGCCGCACCGTGCGGGCGGCCGGCGACAGCTTGAACCTGTCCCACGTGCCGCTGGGGGCGGCCCGGTGTCCGGAGCCGCTCGCACCGCCGTGGTCCTGTCCGCCGGGCTGGGGCGCCGCGCCCCCCTTCGGGGCGGTGCCGGCCGGCACTGCCTCGGCCGTGACGCTGCGCATTCCGGCGGCGACCACCACCGTCGCCGCGCCCGCTCTGAGAAGCGCGCGCCGATTGGGCCCGGCGCCCGGTTCCGTCGTGTTCGACATACTCTGCTCCCGCTTGCAGTAGATACGTTGCCGCCCGCTAGGCCCTCCGCAGGCCGTGGCATTGAAATGATTCATGCTCAGACGTGGCACACGCTATCCACGGCCACATCGGGATGGCAACCATGTTGAGCCATCGGATCCCCGGTGAATTGACGGTAATAGCAGGGAATCTTGTGAAACGTACGAGGTAAGTACCGCCGAGCGGAGGACATCGGCTCACGGGGTTCTTTGTTACGACTCTTGCCCCGGGGCAGATCGGACGGTAAGACATCCCAGGGTAATGAAACGTTTTTGTCCTGAGGAGGCGTCACCATGACCGCAGCCGGACACTGGAGAGGCCGACGTAAACGCGTGGCGGTGCTGTCCGCGTTCGTCGCGACAGCTCTGGCCGTACCCGCTGTCGCCTCGGCCCAGTCCCCGTCCCACCACGGAGCTGACGGCACGACGCTCGCCCCGGCCAATCTGCGCGCGGACGGGCAGGCGTCCAACGTGCTGCTCGACGTGGCGCGGCCGGCCTTCGCCTGGACGGTCCGCGACACGGGCCGCGCCGAGGCGCAGACCGCTTACGAGATCCGCGTCCAGCCCCGCTCGTCGGGCCACGCCGACCAAGTGCCCGCCACCTGGGACTCCGGCCGGGTGCGCTCGGCCAACTCGACCGACGTGACCTATGCCGGGCCGGCGCTGGTCAGCGATCACACCTACACGTGGTCCGTCCGGACGTGGAACAAGCAGGGCCAGGCATCCCTCTGGTCCGCTGCGGGGTCCTTCGACACCGGACTGCTCAACCCGTCCGACTGGTCGGCCTGGTGGCTGCGCACCGACGACGGCGCGCTCACCCGCAGCGACTTCGACGTGGCCAAGCCGGTCGCCCGCGCCCGGCTGTACCTCGGCGCGCAGGGCATCGTCGAACCCCACCTGAACGGCGCCCGGGTGGACCCGACCGAGGTCCTCGACTCCTCGGTCACCGACTACAACTCCCGGGTCCTCTACCGCGACCTGGACGTCACCAAGCAGCTCCGCAAGGGCCACAACACCCTTGCCCTGATGGCGGGCAAGGGCCAGTACAGCGGCTCACCCGTGGTCATGGCGCAGGTCGACGTCACCTACACCGACGGCACCACCGCGACCTTCGGCACCGGACCGGCCACCAAGACCACCGCGGGCCCGGTCAGCGGTGTCGACTTCTGGTACGGCGAAACGTACGACGCCCGCAAGCTGCCGGCCGGCTGGGACACCACCGGCTTCGACGACGCGTCCTGGGCGGCCGCGCACGCGCTGTTCCCGGTCACCCACGACAAGAGCCTGGCCCAGGGCAAGCCGGTCACCTCGCTGGACACCACGACCACCGCCGGCTGGTCGCCGGCCGCGCTCACCGACGGCATCGACGCCTCGACCGACGCCTCGGAGGGCTACCACTCCGCGATCGAGTCGACGGCCGACGTCACCAAGTGGGTGCAGACCGACCTCGGTTCGGACCAGAAGCTGCGCACGATCACGCTCTTCCCGGCCCGGCCCACCAACGACCCGGCCGGTGACTTCATCGGCGCGGGCTTCCCGGTCCGCTACAAGGTCCAGGTCAGTGACGACCCGACCTTCGCCACGTCGACCACCGTCGTCGACCGCACCGGCGCCGACCAGCCGAACCCCGGCACCACCCCGGTGGCGATCACCACCGACGTCACCGGCCGGTACATCCGGCTGACCGCCACCAAGATCCCCTGTATCGGCACCAGTTGCACCTTCCGGATGGCCGAACTCGGCGCCTACGGCCAGCACTCCACGAGCGCCTTCGACGCCATGACGGCGCTGCAGGCCGACGTGACGCCGCCGACCCGGGTCGTCCAGACGCTCAAGCCGGTCAAGGAGACCACCCTGGCGGGCGGCCAGCGCGTCTACGACTTCGGCCAGAACCACACCGGTTGGACCACCCTCCAGGCCACCGAGCCGGCCGGTACCAAGGTCGACATCAAGCAGGGCGAGATACTCGACGCGAACGGTGAGGTGTCCACGGCGAACATCAGCTTCGCCGCCTCCGACCCGTCCCGGCAGACCAACCACTACACCTTCAGCGGCGCCGGCCAGGAGTCGTACACACCGCACTTCACGTACGCTGGCTTCCGTTACGCCGAGCTGACCGGGCTGCCCGCCGACGCGAAGGTCACGGTGGCCGCGCAGGTCGTGCACACCGACGTCCCGGCCGCCGGTTCGTTCAGCACCTCGAACCCGCTGCTGAACCAGATCCAGAGCGCCGTCAGCCAGACCCAGCTCAACGACCTGGAGTCCATCCCGATGGACTGCCCGACCCGCGAGCGGCACGGCTGGCTCGGCGACGCCGGTGACTCCGACCAGGAGGCGATGAGCAACTTCGACATGCAGTCGTTCTACGACAAGTGGTTCGGCGACATCGTCACCAGTGCCAACGCCAACGGCAGCATCCCGTCGGTGGCACCCGCCAACGGCGGCCAGAGCTCCTGGGCCACCGACCCCGCGTGGGGCAACGCGTACCCGCAGATCATCTGGGACTCCTACACCCAGTACGGCACCACCCAGCCGATCACCGACAACTACAGCCAGGTGAAGGCCTGGGTCGACTACCTGGCCACCATCAGCGACAGCGACCACATCGTGGTCAACTCGCCGACCTCGTGGGGCGACGACTGGCTGTCCACCGTCAGCACGCCGCACAGCTACTTCCAGACCGCCTTCTACTACCTCGACGCGACGCTGCTGGCGAAGATGGCCACGGTCGTCGGCAACAAGGCCGACGCCGCGCAGTACACCACGGTCGCCGACCAGGTGAAGGCCAGCTTCCTCAAGCGGTACTTCAACGCCTCCACCGACGTCTTCGGCAACGGATCACAGCTCTCCTACGCGATGCCGCTGGTGCTCGGCCTGGTCCCGGCCGGCCACGAGCAGACCGCCCTGAACCGGCTGGTCCAGGACATCGGCGTGCACAACAATCACGTCACCACCGGGTTCGTCGGCACCACCTACGTGTTCCAGGCGCTCGGCAAGTACGGCCGCAACGACGTCGCGCTGGCCATCGCCGAACGCAACGACGCCCCGAGCTTCGGCTACATGGTGAGCCAGGGCCCCGGCACCATCTGGGAGAAGTGGGACAACTCCTCGTCTCCCGACGGAACTTCGTCCAAGGACCACATCGGTCTCGGCGGCTCGATCGGCCAGTGGTACTACCAGCAGCTCGCCGGCATCCAGGCCGGTGACAGCGGTTCCGGCTTCAGCAGCCTCACGCTGGCGCCCAGCGTCGTCGGCGACCTGACCCACGTGTCGGCGTCGCAGCAGACCGTCCGCGGCACTGTCGTGAGCTCCTGGCAGCGCAATGGGAGCACGCTGACCTACCACGCCGTGGTGCCGGTCGGCGCGACGGCCACCGTCAAGCTGCCGCTGCTGGGCGGCACCGGGTCCACGGTCCGCGAGAGCGGCCGCACCGTCTACGACGGGGGCCGCCACGCGCAGTCCGACTCCGGCCTGACCGTCGGAAAGGCCACCGGCCAGACGCTGAACCTGACCGCCGGCTCCGGCGACTACACCTTCACCGTCACCGCGCCGCGCACCGCGGTCACCCACCTCACGGTGACGGCGGGCACCACGGCGCCCGTCAAGGCCGGTACCTCCGGCGACGTCAGCGCCGTGATCGAGGGCGCCTCCACCACCTCCGGCGCCGCCACGCTCGGCGCCCAGGTGCCCAGCGGCTGGACCGTGTCGGCGACCCCGGCGCAGATCCCGCTGACCCCGGCGTCCACGGAGACCCTCGGCACGGTCCACATCACCGTGCCGACCGAGGCCAAGAGCGGCGTCTACCCGGTGCCGGTGACCGTACGGGCCCCGGACGGCACGGTCGCCACCAGCACCGTGCAGATCTCGGTGTTCGGCAGCTGGCCCACCGGCAGCACCGCGGCGGCGTCCAGCTTCCACGCCCCCAACGTCGTCAGCGGAGCGACCCGCACCTACGACCCGGCGAACGCCATCGACGGGAACACCGCCACCTTCTGGAACGACGATACCCAGAACGCCTACCCGGACAGCCTCACCATCACCTCCCCGTCCGCGGTGACGCTCGACAGCGTGGCCCTCGTCTCGATCTCGGACGGCGTCCCCACGGACTTCACCGTCCAGGCCTGGGACGGGTCGCAGTGGACGACGGAGGCGACCGTGACGGCCAACTCCTCGCTCAGCCAGCGGATTCCGTTCACCGCCCCGGTGACGACCACGCAGCTGCGCGTGGTGATCACCGGGACCCAGGACGGCTTCTCCCGGATCGCCGAACTGGCACCGTAACCCCGGGGAGCGGATCGCCTCACGTTCGATCCCGTCGACCGGCACCGTCCAGCGGCCGGTCCGAGCCCACCAGGCCCGGGCCGGCCGCCGTCGTTCCGGAAAGTCCGGCGTTCACCCGGACAGGCCCTGGTGACTGGTGTTAATCGTGTGCGCTCGCGTTGGGTCTTCGGCCTGTGCGAGGCTGACGGTCGTTGGTCGCCGGGAGCGGGGAGAGGTTGAGCGATGGCACTGGGCCGGACTCCGATGCAGCCGGGGGTTGCTCTCCTCCGCGGCGAGTTTCTGCGAGGGTCGGCTGGCGCCGAACTCGATCTACGCGGTGCTGCACCGTGAGTGCCACAACCTGTTTCCGGACGGAATGTTCGCCGACCTGTTCGCCGAGGAGGGCCGTCACTCGGTTCCGCCGATGATCGTGGCGGTGGTGATGGTGCTGCAGCGGCTGGAAGGGCTGTCGGACCGCGAAGCGGTGGACCGGTTCGCGTTCGATGTGCGGTGGAAGTACGCCGCCGGCGGCTTGGACTTCGACCATCCGGGGTTCGTGCACACGGTGCTGGTGGACTTCCGGGCCCGGCTGGCCGCCTCCGGGCACCCGGACCGGATCTTCGCCACCACGGTGGAGGTGGCCGGCGAATCCGGGCTGCGAGCGCATGGCGGCGCGCGGGTTGCGGGGGCCGGTCTTGGTGCCGTGGCGCCAAGTGACGGTGCGGGCGGCGGCGCTTCCGGCGGCCAGGGCCAGGGCCCGCAGGGTGGTGTGCGGCTGCGGGTAGGCCGGTCGCGGTGGGCGGCCCCGCCCGGAGTAGGGCGGGCGTTGGGGCCGCGTCGCCGGGGTGGGCGGTGGTGGTGCCTTTGACTGCGACCGCGTAGGCCAGGCCCCGCATCGTCAGGCCCAGACGGAAGCCGGTCGCGTCACCGTACCCGGCGTCGGCGACCACCGGCAGGTCCGGCAGCTCCCATTCCTCGCGGGTCTCCTCGAGCATGTCCAGGGCCAGGCGCCACTTCTCGCGGTGGCGGACCTGGTCGGGGATGCCGGCTTGCTGCCGACGGCGGCGGATCGCCCCGGCCAGGAGCTCATCGTCGGTGCAGGTGTCGTCCCAGCTCTCAGGGATGAACAGCCGCCAGTCAACGGCCGAGGACGCCCGGTCGCTGACCAGGTTGACACTGACGCCTATCTGGCAGTTGCCGCCCAAAGCGCCGCAGTACATCCGGGCCACCCCCGGCGAGTCGTAGCCGTCCTTGGGAAAGCCGGTGTCGTCGATCGCATACGCCTCGGGGGCGATGTGCGCGGCCGCCCACCGGGCGATCCTGCGACGGACCTCGGTGTAGTCCCAGGTCGAGGAGGACACGAACTGCTGAAGCTGCTAATGGTCCACCCCCAGGCGCCCGGCCATGGGCTGCATCGACTTGCGCTTGCCGTCCAGCATGAGCCCGCGCACATACAACTCGCCCTTGGCCCGCTGGTCCCGCCGCTTCAGCGAACCGAGCATCTCCGCGGCGAACGCCTCCAGACGCGGGCGAACCTCGTCCATCTCCTCAGGTGTCACACCTGACAGAACATCACAACACTACCTACGAAGACACATCCGGACCACCTAACAAAGCCCTACTAGAGCAACACCACAACTGCGGAACCCAGGCAGTCGCGAATCATATTTCGAGCGGGACACGCCTGAAGCCGCTGGTGGATCATTGCTCGCTTCGCCACTGACTGGGACCACTACGGCTCCACCGCCACCGGGGATGAACCGGACTGTCCGTATTTCAAAGACGTTTCAAGTGTGTGGTGCGGATTATTTCTACACGTCTATTGACCACAGATGTGCGCGGACTTAGGTTTTGCTGCGCGACCTGATTGAAACGTTACAGCTCCGAATGATCCTGCCTTGGAGTGCGGAAACGCTGTGGCTTCACCCTGCCCGGATCGGGGTTGCGTTTGCGGGCGCGGCCGCAAGGAGCCTGGCGAGGGATCAGAAGCAGTCCGAGTTTGCCCGTCGTGCGAGAAGCGCCTGAGAGGACCACGCATGCCCCTTCTCACCGAACACCGACCGGGCCGGATGCCGCCTCGTGGGCGGCTGTCCGTCGGGGGGCTAGCGGACGCGTTGCTGCTCGCCGTGACGGTGGGACAGATCCCCGTGGCGGGGCCGGCTGCCGCCGATGCGGGCGGCGTGACTTGCTCCTGCCCGTGGCTACACTCGAAGGCCGCACCGGAGAAGCGGGCGGCGCAGGTGCTTGCCGCGATGACGACGGACGAGAAGCTGTCGATGACCCACGGCGGCGTCGGTCTCGTGCCGGGGCAGCCCGTCGCCCACGGCCCGGTCACCTTCACCTGGCCGACCGCCACCGCGGGCACCCAGGACCCCGAGCACCGTGCTGCCCGCGAACGAACCCGTCGCCGCCGCCCCCCGGTGGAACCGCCCCCCGAGCAGCAGCTACCCGGCCGACATAGCGGTGAGCGTCTACGCGGCGAAAGTGCCGCTGGACGCGAGCCGGACGGTCGCGTACATCACCCTGCCCACTGCCGTTACCGGCGACCAGGCCGGCACCCGGCTGCACGTGTTCGACCTCGCCGTCGAGTGACGACGGATAAGCACCACTTCTGCCCGCCCCCCATCCGAACGCCGTCAGGAGCGTAAGAGATGAAACGCATCGTGTTCGTGGTCGCCTTACTGGTCACCGCCCTGGCACCACCGGTGTTGGCTACCGCCGAGACTGGCGGCCGCCCCTACGCGAGCCTCGGCGCCGCCTTCGACAACGTCGGGATCAGCGAGGCCGCCGCACCCGGCACCGCCGACCTGGACGGCTTCGGACACAGCTTCGTGGCCGAGGACCTGGCGGCCGCGGGCTGGAAGCCCGGCACCAACCTCACTGTCGCCGGCACCCGGCTCCGGCTGCCGGCCGCCGCGCCCGGCCGGCCAGACAACGTCGTCGCCAACGGCCAGCGCATCCGGCTGCACGGCAAAGGCTCCGCGCTGTCCTTCCTGGTGACCAGCTCGGTCGCGGCCGCCTCGGGCACCGGCGTGATCGACTACGCCGACGGCAGCACCCGTAGCTACCAGCTGGGGGCACCCGACTGGTACAGCGGGCCGACCGACGCGATGGCGGTGATGACCCCGCGTTGGAACGGCCCGACCGGTCCCTCGCCGCTCGGTATGAAGATCTACTCCGTGTCCGTGCCGGTCGACGCCCGCAAGGAGGTGGCCGCGGTGACGCTGCCGTCGATCAGCCCGACCGGAACCACTCCCGCCCCGGAGCTGCACGTCTTCGCCCTCGGCCTGCGGCCGGCGCAGAGCCGGTGGACCGCGAGCTGGTCCACCGCGATCGACGACGGACTGGCGCCCTGGCAGTGGACGGACCGCACGCTGCGGATGGTCGAGCACACCAGCGTCGGCGGCCGGCAGGTGCGCATCCGGCTCGACAACGCCTTCGGGCCCGCGCCCCTGACGGTCGGTCACGCAACCATCGCTGTAAGGAAGTCGGGCGCCCAACCCGCCGCCACCCCGGTGACGCTCACATTCGGCGGCAAGCAACAGGTGACCATGCCCGCCGGCGGGCAGGCGTACAGCGATCCGCTGCCGTTCTCCGTGCCCGCGCAGAGCGACCTCCTGGTGAGCCTGTACCTGCCCGGCACCGTGCAGTTCGCGCCCATGCACAGCCAGGGGCTCCAGGAAATGTACTCCAGCGCGGACGGCGGCGGCGACCACGCGGCCGACGGAGCCGACTTCCCGATCAATAACCTGTTCGGCTTCTGGACGGTGCTCTCCGGCGTCGACGTCGTCGGGTCCGGGCACGGCACCGTGGTGGCCCTCGGCGACTCGATCACCGACGGCTACGCCTCCGCGGTGAACGGCGACCAGCGCTGGCCCGACTACCTCGCGCAGCGCCTGATCGCCCAGCGCGGACCCACCGCGCCGGGCGTCGCCAACGAGGGCATCAGCGGCAACAGGGTGCTCGCCGACGCATTCAGCGGCGTCCCCAACTCCGGCAACAGCGGCATCAAGGCGTCGGCCCGGCTCGACCGCGACGTGCTCAGCCAGAGCGGCGTCCGTACCGTGGTCGTGCTGGAGGGCATCAACGACGTCAACTCCGACGCGTCGGCCACCGACGTGATCGCCGGGCTGAAGCAGATCGCCGCCACAGTCCACTCCTACGGGCTCCACGCGGTCGTGGGCACCCTCACCCCGACCGGAGGCTGGTGCTGCACCACCCCCGCCCGGGCGGCGGCCCGCGACCAGATCAACGCCTTCATACGGAACAACGGCGGCGCCTTCGACGCGTGGGTCGACTTCGACGCCGCGGTCCGCAACCCCGCCGACCCAGAGACGATGCTCCCGCAGTACGACTCCGGCGACCACCTGCACCCCAACGGGGCCGGATACCAGGCCATGGCCGACGCTATCGACCTCGACCAGCTCTGATGCCTGGGACCCGTCGTTCAAGCCAAACACGACGTTCTCCCACGCCTGGGGTTCCGCACCGGGCAACGTCGTCGCGCGGCATGGGCTCGGCGTGCAGGTCACCGGCCCTGGTGCGAGCACGATCCTCGTCCACCCACGTCCGGACCCGCTGTCCTGGCTGCGTGGCACGGTGCCGACGATCCGCGGCGGCGTCACAGTCTCGATCGATCGTCGGCAGCAACCGCGGATCGAACTCGAGCTGTCACCCAACACCGAGACCAGGCTGGCTGGAGCTGGACGGCGCCGAACTCGGCGCCGACCGGCGAAAGCTGTACGTGCGATCCGCGCCGGGATCAACCCGCATCTCCGTGAGCGGATCGGTACTGACCTTGGACGGGCTGGGGTCCGGCACGACAACGGTCGAGGCACGCCCATGACATCAACACATCCGCCGTCGGCCCCCGACGGCACACGAAGAGCAGGGGAGAAGCGCGCATGAATCGCAAGCATTGGCGAATACCCCGCCGGCAGGCCGGTGGGGCGATCGCCGCGCTGGCCCTGGTCGTGGCGATTGCCGGCAGCGCCCAGGCGGCCAGGCCCGACGGTGACCACCGGCTGCAGCCGAAGAGTCCGTGGAGCGACCCCACCTACACACCGACGCCAGGCGACTGGCAGCCGTACGTGCTGGCGCCGAGCGGCCACACGGTCCGGCCGGTGTCGGTCTCCTCGGCCGACCCGCGCGGGGGATCGATCGCAGGCGATCCCAAGGCCGCACTCGGCGGCAAACCGACAGTCAGCTTGGTTGGCACCGGCCCGCGCACGACTTCGCCCCTGCTCACGCTGGACTTCGGCAAGGAGGTCGGCGGCGAGATTCAGGTCCATGTGCTCTCCGCCTCCTCGCCCGCGCCGCAGTTGCACGTCTGCTTCAGCGAATCCAAGGCCGAGGAGGCGCTGACACCGGCGCAGAACAATGGCGAGGCGGCGTACGCGCCGGGCTGCGACACGGCCAACATCTGGAACGGCTACCCCGGGGTGGCCTATACCTCCGACTCGGACAGCCACACATTGCCGCTGACCGGCAGCACCGCGCTACCCGCGACCGTCAAGGACACCCAGCCCCGCGGCGGTTTCCGCTACGCGACCCTTTTCCTCGACGGCCCGGGCACGATAACGCTCAACGACATCTCGCTAGACTACCAAGCCGCACCGCTGCAGGCCCATCCGGCCGACTACAAGGGCTGGTTCCTCAGCAGCAGCAACGAGCTCAACAAGCTCTGGTACGCCGGCGCGTACACCGTGCAGTCGGACACCTGGATGTCGAACACCGCCAAGAGCTGGCCCTACACCGCCGGAGAGTCCGACCAGTCCGACGCCCAGGTTCCGCACGCCGACGCCAGCAAGGAGGTGATCTTCGACGCCGCCAAACGTGATCGCGTCGTCTGGCAGGGCGACCTCGCGGTCGAGGCACCGGTCACCTATCTCAGTACCGACGATGTGAGCGCCGTCGACAACTCGCTCACCTCGCTCGCCGCACAGCAGCTGCCAGACGGCTACGTCCCGGCCGAGAGCCTGGTCGGGCAGCACAATCTCGACGAGGAGCGAACCTACGGCGAATACGTGACCTGGTTCGTCTACAACGCCTACGAGCACTGGCTCTACACCGGAGACCGCTCCTACCTGGCCGCCAACTGGTCCGCGTTGACGAAGGCGATGAATTGGCTGGAGTCGGTACGCGCACAGGACCCGCAAGGCCTGATAGCGTTCGGCGCCGTCGGGTCCTGCGGCCACTACGGCTACAGCGACTGCGGACACGAGACCTACGTCAACGCCCTGTACGTCCGCAATCTGCGCGAGATGGCCGAACTCGCAACCGAGCTCGGAGACAGCAGTCAAAGCGCGATCTACGCGGCCCGTGCCACCACGGTCGCGAACGCGATCAACGCGCAGCTGTGGGCCCCGACCGTCGGCGCGTACCGGCTCTCACGCGAGATCCCGAACGCCTACCCGCAGGACGCCAACGCCACCGCGATCCTCACCGGTGTCGCGTCCCCCGCGCAGGCCGCCGCATCGCTCAGCTACCTGCGGAAGAACAACTGGAGCACCTACGGGTCGCTGACCGTCTCGCCCTCCACCCCCAACCCCTCGATCAGTCCCAGCTACGAGCCATTGCCGAGCGGCTTTGAGGCCGAGGCACGGCTGGGCAGCGCTGACACCACCCGGCTGAGCCAGCTCCAAGGCGAGCAGTTGCTCCAGACCTTCTGGGGCTACCAGCTCAGCCAGGACCCGGGCAGCACCTACTGGGAGAAGGTCGACACCTCCGGGCAGCCGACAATCGGTCAGTTCACCAGCCTGGCCCACGGTTGGGCATCCGCGCCGACAGTGGCGCTCACGAACGACGTGCTCGGCGTGACTCCCACCTCCAGCGCTTACCAAACCTTCGACGTCGTGCCCCATCCCGGCGATGTGACGTGGTCGCAGGGTGTCGTGCCGACGCCCCACGGCAAGATCAGCGCTTCCTGGCAGTCCTCGCGGACGGGCTTCACGCTGCGGACCACGGTGCCGGGTCACACGACGGCGCGTCTCGCCGTTCCTACGGACGGTGCCCGCGTGGACGTGACACTGGACGGACGCCTGGTGTGGAACGGCAAACCGGTCGGCGACACTCAGGCCACGAGCCAGGACGGCTACATCTACGTCGCGAACGTCCCGGCCGGGAACCACACCCTGCGCGCCGTCCACACCTCTACCGTGCCCACCGCGCTGGCGATGGTGGCCAACGCGGCACCGTCCTCGACGTTCGCGGGCGGCAGCACGTCCGTCCAGACGACGATCAGCGGTATCGCCCAGGGGCATCTCGCGGCCACGGTGTCGGCCGCAGTACCGGCCGGATGGAGGGTCACTCCCGCTCAGCAGACTGTCACGCTCACCGGCGAGGGCAGTCCGTCGTCCCGTACCGCCACTCTCACGATCGGGGTCCCGACGTCGGCCAAACCGGGCAGCTACCCGGTCGAGGTGACTGCCGCAACGCACGGCGGCGTGACGGCCCATGACACCGTGACTGTCACCGTGGAGCCGCCGGGCTACGACTTCGACAGCGGAACGATGGGCTGGCAGGCGGGCCAGAACGCTACCGGCGTCGCCCAGGTGACCTCGATCGCCAACCGGCCGGGGACCTGCGTCTCGGGCGGCTGCCTCCAGGTCTCCGGCGCCCAGGTCGCGGCGGCGAGTGAGCGCAGCGCCTACGTCACTCCGGCGCAACCCATCGACATGTCCCGTGCGTCGGCCCTCACCCTGGACTTCGACTGCTGGGGCGGTGTCCCGGGCGCCACCGGCTACCAGGCTGTGGTGACCCTGACCGGCAGCGACGGCAGCACGCTGACGAAGACCTATCCTGTCTCCTCGGACATCTGGACGACCCTGTCCCTGGATCTGAGTGGCTGGTCCGGTGCGTCTGCGGTCAGCCGGATCGAGGTCGGCTTCCGGGCCGTGGGTACCACCTACTCGCCGTGGGGCGGGGACTTCCAACTCGACAACGTGACCTGGAGCTGAGCGCTCCGGTCACAGGGCCCGTCACGTGAAGCCAGCTCCACAAGCGATCTTGTGTCGCGTGAAAACCCCGGTTCGGGTCGTTGACCAGGTCGTTTGCGTGATCGGGTTAGGCTGCTCGCTGGTACTCGTTGATGAGGCCGCCGAGTAGTTGAGTGCGGCGGATGCGGCCTCCCAAGGAGATGACAGGTGCCGTCTGGTCGGTCTCTGCAGCCTGGGGGTCGTTGGTGGAGGGATTGGTGGGGGCGGTGCCGGTTGTAGTGGTCGGTGTAGACACCTCACGGTGCTAACTCGTCAAGCTGCGGTGGCGAGGGATGCGTTTCCGCACCCCCCGGACAGTCGCTCAGCCGCCCAGCACGAGCTTCTCCAGTGCGGCCCGCGCCCGAGCGTCCGAGCGGGCCCGCTGCGTCATGGCTGCTGCCAGCTTTCGCGCCCATTCATCCAGCGGTACCGGCTTGCGGGACAGAACCACTCCTCGCACCACCGTGGCGACCTCGCCTGCGGGGCGGCCCTGCGCCAGGCTCAGGATCAGCCGCTGGTCGTCCGGGTGCGTTTCTCCTGAGGTGACGGGCGTGTCTGTTGGTGTCGCTGGTTCGTTTCTGTAGCGGATTGCTTGTGCTGCTCGGAGAGGTGGGCCGGTGGGCTGCGGGTCTGTGGAGCGGGTGCTGGAGGAGTATGTGGCGGCCTGTCGGGGCGAGGTCGAGCGGTTGCGGGGCGAGGTCGAGCGGATCGGGCTGCTACTGACCGATCGGGAGGGCGAGTTGGAGCGACTGCTGACGGCTCAGCAGGTACCGGCCTCGCTGCCGGGGGTTCATCCGCCGACTGAACTGGTCGTACTGCCCGCTGCTCGGGCCGGGCAGCGGGAACCGGGAAGCGGCGGCGCCCCCGCGCGGGCCGTGGAGCGGGAGCGGTTCACCGCGGTGCTGCTGGACGTGCTTTCGTCCAAACGCAGGCCGATGCGGTGCAAGGACCTCGTGCTCGCGCTGGACGGGGACCCGGAGGTGCCACGGGAAGTGGAGAAGGTCCGCCACCACCTCAAACGTGAGATGCGGGCCGGGCGTGTCCTCGAACACGAGCCCGGACAGTTCACCCTCGCGCGTGGCGTCGCCGTGGTGGACGGGTGAACTAGCCGACAAGTAAAGGGTCTTCTCCAGTTGGTGAGGTGTCTAAGCCAAACCCTAACGAAAGAAGACCCGATGGAAGCCTATGCGCCCGCCGAGACCCCTGCCTGCGACACACCCGCCCACGGCGCGCGGGACGCGTTCGGTCGTTCCCGGGCCCTGCTGGAGCAGATGACCGCGGCGCTGGCCGACTCGGACCTGCTCGGCGCACCGGCGGACCGAGTGGAGGACTTTCTCTCCCGGCAGGGACGCGAACTACAACGACTGCTGCTGCAGGACCATCTCGACCTCCGCGCCGTGCGCGAGGAACGCCTGCCGGCCCTGACCGACACCGACGAGGTCACGCGCCGCCGCGCCGAACCGGGACGGGTACACCAACTCGCCACCACCATAGGGCGCGTGGAGGTCTCCCGCATTGCCTACCGGGCCCCGGGCGCCAGCGCCCTGCACCCCGCCGACGCTGTCCTTGCCCTGCCCCGGACCCTGCACTCCTACCCCCTGCGACTCCAGGTGGCCTATGAAGCAGCCGCCGGTTCACTGCGCCAGGCCCAGGACGCGCTCAACCGCTCCACCGGCCAGCACCTGGGCACCCGCCAGCTCATGGAAATCTGCACCGCCGCCGTCGCAGACGTCGACGCCTTCTATGGCCTCAGCGAGCACCGACTCGCCACCCGGGGCCGGAACCTAGCCGAATCAGACGAACTCGCCCTGGTACTGAGCGTGGACGCCACCGGGATCAACATGATCCCCACTGACCTGAATCCCGCCGTCCGCGCCGATGCCGCAGCCCAGGCCGAGCGTCGACAACGGCCCTCAGCCAAACTGTCGGCCCGCGAGAGGACCGGACGGCGCCGGATGGCCACCGTCACCGCGGTCTTCGACTCCCACCCCGCTCCCGGCACCCCGGCCGACATCATGCCCGCCACCGCCACCGAACGCAGCAGCCGAAACCCGGGACCGGTCACCAGCGGACGCGTCGTCCACACAGGGGTCACCACCACCACGACCAAGATGATCCACGAGATGTTCCAGCAGGCCAACGCCCGCGACCCGCAGCACCGACGCCGCTGGATCGCCCTGGTCGACGGCAACAACCACCAGATCGACCGCATCCACGCCGAAGCCGCAGCCCTCGGCGTCGAGATCACCATCTACATCGACATCATCCACGTCATCGAATACTGCTCGCGCGCGGCAGAAGACCTGCACCGCAGCCAGCACGCCCGCGCATCCTGGGTCAACGACACCGTGCGCACCATCCTGGAAGGCCGCAGCGCCCGCGTGGTCGGAGAACTACGCACCGAACTCGCGGACCGCACCACCAACCCCGACCGACCGCGCACAGCCGGCATCGCCCGCACACTGGCCTACCTCGACGCCAAACAGCCCTACCTCGCCTACCACATCGCCCTGACCATCGGCCTTCCGATCGCCACCGGCGTCATCGAAGGATGCTGCCGATTCCTGGTCAAAGACCGACTCGACGTGACCGGAGCACGATGGAGCCTGGACGGCGCCCAAGCCGTCCTCACCCTGCGCGAAGTCATCACCAACGGCGACATGGACCAGTACTGGGCCTTCCACCTCGAACGCGAACACGAACGCACCCACGCCACCCCGCTACCCCGGACAACTCGCCCTCGCAGCCTAAACCGCAACGGCCATCACCTCAGGAGAAACGCACCCTGGTCGTCCAGGGAGACCTCAACTTTCTCCACCCTGCCCGTTCGGCCGGCGAGCCGATCGCTCAAGCTACGTCGGCGCTCCAGCACGACCGAACCAGGCGGTAGCGCCTCGGACAGCGAGCCGGTCAACACTTGGGCGTATATCTCCAGGTCCGCCGCGTCCCGGCGTAGCGTCGCGGCCAACATGTCGATCGAACCGGCCCCGCTGTCGGACTCGCCATCGAGGGACTCGTGGCCCAGCGCCGGCAGGCCGTCCCGTCCGCTCGCCCCTTCGGTTCCCGGCAACGGCTCACGGTCGCTCATGGCACTTCCCCACGTTCTGTCGTACCTCGACGTTCACGTTCAGCGACATCCTTCACCAGGTGGTTACCCGTCCAGGCTGAGCACCATCGTCGGACGTTCGATCTGGTGGTCCTCGCGCAGCGGTCGCACCGCCGTGCCAATCGAGAAGAACTCCGTTGTGTGACCGCCCCAGCGATGGTTGTGCGCGTTCAGCTGAACACCCACGATGCCCTCGGCAGCCAACTGCTCCGCCTCGGCCTGCATACGCGTCATGGCCAGCTCCCTGGCGTCGTAGAGCGCCTGCGTGAACTGCTCGATCTCGACGTTCTTTCCGAAGTTGGAGAAGGCCGCACCCATCCTCTGGTGGGCGATGTGGTACACGCAGGTGCCCATGACCATGCCGAGCGGCGCGTAGCCGGCCCGGATGAGCGTCCAGAAGTCCTGGCCCGACAGATCCGAGGTGAAGGGCAGCCCCTTGTTGTTGTGCCAGGTCGAACCCCCGGGCGCCGGGTGGTCCGCCTTCACCGCCGTACCGATTGCGATGAACTCGGCGATGTCGTTGCCGAAGTCCCGCGCCTCCACGCTCAACCGTACGCCCACGATGCCGTCGGCCCCCAACTGCGCTGCCTCGGCTTCCATCCGGGTCATCGCCAGTTCCCGGGCGTGGTACATCGCCTGACTCAGGGTGTCCAGCTCCTGGTTCTTGCTCCAGCGGCCGATCTGGATGCCCACGTGGTAGATCGAGCTGCCGAGCACCAGACCAATCGGCTTGAAGCCCGCCTTGTGGGGCTCGTAAAGTCATCGCTGCAGGTGAGCAGCGGTGTCCATGGTTGTCGGTGGTGGCTGAGAGGCTGTCCCGATGATCGTGTCGCTGTTGTACCGCGCTGCTCGCACGATGGTG
>NZ_SUMC01000004.1 GCF_005047355.1 Actinacidiphila oryziradicis | reverse complement strand
CGCGCCCACCACCGCACCTGGCCCCAGCCCGCCGCCCCGCCGGCCGAGGCGGTCACCATCACCCCCGCGTCCAAGAGCGCCCCGGCCAAGCGAAAACCCAAGGTCACCGCTTAAAACAGCGGCATTGGGCCTAACCCCCGGACCCCCAGTCCTCAAACGCCGGACGGCCTGGATGGTTGCTGCGTTGTGGGCAGGCGTTCCGCGGGGCGATGGGGGGGCACCTCCCATGCCCTTAAGGCCATGGGGGAGGGTGGGCACAAAGCAGACCACCGGCCCGCACGCTCAGCCGGCCAGTACGGGCGGCAGCGCCACCGACCGGTGGGAGGGGTCCCGTACCTCCCCCACGAGCATTTCCAGCACGTCCTCCAGCGCGACAAGCCCGAGCACATGCCCACCGGGGTCGGCGACAGCCGCGAGGTGGGACGCGGCGCGCCGCATCTGGGTGAGGGCGTCGTCCAGCGGGAGCTCGCCGCGCAGGGTCGCCATGGGCCGCCAGAGCCGGGCCGGAACCGGACGGTCCCGGTCGTCGAGGTCGAGGACGTCCTTGACGTGGAGGTAGCCGAGGTAGCTGCCGTCGGGACCGGCGATGGGGAAGCGGGAGTAGCCGGTGCGGACCGTGAGCTCCTCGACCTCGCCGGGGGTCACGGAGGGGTCGACTGTGACCAGTTCCACGTGCTCCAGGAGGACATCGGTGACGGGGCGGGTGCCCAGTTCGAGGGCGTCTTCCAGCCGTTCCTGCTCGCCGTCGTCCAGCAGGCCCGCCTGGCGGGCGTCCTCGACGAGCAGAGTGAGCTCCTCGCTGGTGAAGACCGCGTCGACCTCATCCTTGGGCTCGACCCTGAAGAGCTTCAGCACCAGCCGCGCGCAGCTGCCGAGCACCGCGATGACCGGCCGGAAGACCCGGGCGAAGCCGACCAGGCCGGGGCTGAGCCAGAGAGCGGTCTTCTCGGGGGCGGCCATGGCGAGGTTCTTCGGCACCATCTCGCCGATGACGAGATGCAGGAAGACCACGACGGCGAGGGCGAGGACGTATCCGACCGGATGGACCACCTCGTCCGGCATGTGGAGGGCTGTGAAAACCGGCTCCAGCAGATGTGCGATCGTCGGCTCGGCGACCGCGCCGAGGGTCAGGGAGCAGATGGTGATGCCGAACTGTGCGGCGGCCATCATCTGCGGCAGGTTCTCCAGGCCGTGCAGAACGGTGCGGGCCCGCCGGTGGGTGTCGGCCAGCGGCTCGATCTGGCTGCGGCGTACGGAGACGAGCGCGAACTCGGCGCCGACGAAGAAGCCGTTGGCGAGTACCAGCAGGACAGCGAAGAGCAGTTGGACGGCACTCATCGCTCAGGTACCTCCGGCACCTCGGTGGAGACCAGGCGTACTCGTTCCGCCCGGTGGTGGGCCACCTCACGCACACGCAGCTCCCAGCCGGGCAGCCGGGCGGTGTCGCCGGAGGCGGGGATCCGGCCGAGCAGGTCGGCGACGAGCCCGGCAACGGTCTCGTACGGCCCGTCGGGGGCGTCGAGTCCTATGCGGGCGAGCGCGTCGACCCGGCAGCCACCGTCGGCGTCCCAGGCGGGGCGTCCGGCCTCGCCGCCGAGCACGGGGGCGAGTTCCGGTACGTCGGCGGCGTCGTGCTCGTCGCGGACCTCGCCGACGAGTTCCTCGACGATGTCCTCCAGGGTGACGACCCCGGCGGTGCCCCCGTACTCGTCGACGACGACCGCGATCGGCTGCTGCTTGCGCAGCTGCTCCAGGAGCTGCTGCACGGGGAGCGTCTCCGGTACGAGCAGCGGGGCCACCGTGATCCGGCCGACAGGGGTGCGGTCCCGCAGGTGGCCCGGGATGGCGAGGGCGTCCTTGAGGCCGGCCATGCCGGTGATGTCGTCGAGGCGCTCGTGGTAGACGGGGAAGCGGGAGAGCCCGGTGGCGCGGGTGAGGTTGAGGACGTCTGCGGCGGTGGCTGTGTCCTGCAGGGCACTGACCCGGACGCGCGGGGTCATCACGTTCTCCGCCGTGAGGTCGCCCAGCGAGAGCGTGCGGACGAAAAGGTCGGCGGTGTCCTGTTCAAGGGCGCCGGCCAGCGCCGAGTGCCGGGCGAGGGAGACGAGTTCGGTGGGGGTACGGGCGGAGGCCAGTTCGTCCGCGGGCTCGACGCCGAGCACGCGCACCAGCCGGTTGGCGGCGGTGTTGAGCACTTCGATAACGGGCCGGAAGGCGCCCGAGAAGATCCGCTGCGGGCCGGCCACGAAGCGGGCGACCTGCAACGGCCGCGACACCGCCCAGTTTTTGGGGACGAGCTCGCCGATGACCATCTGCACGGCGGAGGCGAGCATCATGCCGATCACGACCGCGATTCCGGCCGCCGCGCCGTCGGGGATGCCGACCGCCGTGACCGGGCCGGTGAGCAGGTCGGCGAGGGCGGGCTCGGCGAGCATACCGACCACGAGCGAGGTGATGGTGATGCCGAGCTGGGTACCGGAGAGCTGGAAGGAGAGCTTCTGCAGGGCCGCGACGACACTGCGGGCCCGGCGGTCGCCGGCGGCCGCGGCGCGTTCGGCGGCCGGCCGCTCCACGGTCACCAGGCCGAATTCGGCGGCGACGAAGAAGCCGTTCGCGAGGATCAGGAGGAATGCCGCTGCAAGCAGCAGTAGCGAGGTGTTCATGCCACCGCTCCGGGATGTCGGAAGGGAGGGGCGGCGCAGGTACTACCGGACGGTCCGTCCATCGTGGTGGGGGTGTCACTCCTTTGGTCGGTACGGTGCCCGCGGGACCGGTGCGGCGGACTTTCGCGGAACTCCAGAGTAATCAGGAAGGGGTCCGTCCGGCAGGTCTAACGGGCGGCGGACTCCCCGGTTCCGTATACCTCGGCGAGCGCGCGCAGCGAGGCCGCGTCGCGCACCGCCCGCTCGCGCCCTATGCCGGGCTGGATACCCATGGCGGCGAGGCTGGTGCCGTCGGCAAGGTCGAGCTGGACCCACGGGTCACCCGGACGGAGGTTGACCCGCACCACCTCGGCCCACGCCAGGCGGCGCCGGGTGGTGAGGTTCACCACGGTGACACCGCCCTGGTCGGCCACTACCTTGGGGCGGCTGAGCAGCGTCAGTACGGCGAAGACGAGCGCACCGGCGGCGACCAGCGTCAGCCGGTCTCCGGCGCCCCACGGCCGCGCGCCGCCGTGCGGCATCAGCAGGGCGAGCACGGTGAAGACGCCGAGCACCAGCGTGCCGACGCTCAGCAGCACCACCCGGGTGCGGACCGGCCGGAACACCACGGGCAGCGCGGGTGTCGTCACAGGGGTCACGGGCGTCACAGACGGCATGCGTGGATGCCCGTGGTGAGGATCGCGCGGGCGCCGAGGTCGTACAGCTCGTCCATGATCCGCTGGGCGTCGCGGCTGGGCACCATGGCGCGTACGGCGACCCAGCCCTCGTGGTGCAGCGGGGAGACGGTGGGCGACTCCAGGCCGGGGGTGACGGCTATGGCCTTCTCGACCTGCTCGACGCGGATGTCGTAATCCATCATCACGTACCGCCGGGCGACCAGGACGCCCTGGAGGCGGCGCAGGAACTGCAGGGCCTTGGAGTCGGGCTCCGAGGTGCCGGTGCGGCGGATGACGACCGCCTCGGACTCCAGGATCGGCTCGCCGATGACTTCGAGTCCCGCGTTGCGCAGCGAGGTGCCGGTCTCGACGACATCGGCGATCACCTGCGCGACACCGAGCTGGATGGCGGTCTCGACTGCGCCGTCCAGGCGGACGACGGAGGCCTCGACGGAGTTGTCGGCGAGGTGCCGCTTGACGACCTCCGGATAGGAGGTGGCGATCGTCAGCCCGCCGAACTCCTTCACGTCCTGGACGGAACCGGGGACGGTGGCGTAGCGGAAGGTGGAGCGGGCGAAGCCGAGCTGGAGGATCTCCTCGGCATTGGCCGCGGAGTCCAGCAGCAGGTCACGGCCGGTGATGCCGATGTCGAGCCGGCCGGAGCCGACATAGATCGCGATGTCCCGGGGGCGCAGGTAGAAGAACTCGACCTCGTTCTCGGGGTCGACGAGGACGAGTTCCTTGGGCTCCTTGCGCTGCCGGTAGCCGGCCTCATGGAGCATGGCCGCCGCAGGTCCTGAGAGTTGGCCCTTGTTCGGGACGGCGATGCGGAGCATGAGAGCGGTTTCCTTTACTGCTCGGGATGGTTCATATGGTGCGGGTGGTTCAGAGGTGAGCGTATACGTCATCGAGGGAGATGCCGCGGGCGACCATCATCACCTGAAGGTGGTACAGCAGCTGGGAGATCTCCTCGGCGGTGCGGTCGGCGCCTTCGTGCTCGGCGGCCATCCACACCTCGGCGGCCTCCTCGACCACCTTCTTGCCGATCGTATGAACGCCCTTTTCCACCAGTTCGGCGGTGCGGGAAGTGTGGGGGTCGCCGTTGGCGGCCTTGTGCTGGAGCTCGGTGAAGAGCTCCTCGAATGTCTTCTTGGCCATGGTGCCTAACACCCTACGGGGTGGGGCCCGGTTTCCAGCTGCCGGGGCGCCTGCGGCGCTTTCCCCTCCCCGCCCCTTCGCGGCTCCCTCCGATACGCGGCTGGCGCCGCGTGGAGGGGCTCCGCCCCAGGACCCGGTCCTCAAACGCCGGACGGGCTGGAATTGTCACCGTCCACCGGCCCGCACATGGAACCGGCGCCGGAGGGACCTAATGGCGCCAGGGTTCGGAGACCGAGCGCAGGATGGTCGCCGTGGCGACGGCCGCGGTGACGGCCTCGTGGCCCTTGTCCTCGTTCGAGCCGGGGAGCCCCGCCCGGTCCAGGGCCTGCTGCTCGGTGTCGCAGGTCAGAACGCCGAAGCCGATCGGGACACCGGTGTCGACGGAGACCTGGGTGAGGCCCGCGGTAACGCCCTGGCAGACGTATTCGAAGTGCGGAGTACCGCCGCGGATGACCACGCCGAGGGCGACGATCGCGTCGTAGCCTCGCCCGGCCAGCGCCTTGGCGGCCACGGGCAGCTCGAAGCTGCCCGGGACCCGCAGCAGGGTCGGCTCGTCGATGCCGAGTTCGCGCAGCGCGCGCAGCGCGCCGTCGACGAGGCCGTCCATGACCTGGTCGTGCCACAGGGCCGCGATCACGGCCACCCGCAGGTCGCCGCAGTTCTTCACGGTCAGCTCGGGGGCACCCTTACCGCTCACGACTCTCCTCAGTGCTGTACGGATCGATGGTTACTGGTTGGCGCAGGCGCTGGTCTGGCCCGCGTCGAGCCACGGCAGGTCGTGGCCCATGCGGTCGCGCTTGGTGCGCAGATACCGCAGATTGTGTTCACCGGCCTGGACCGGCACCGGCTCACGGCCGGTGACGGCCAGGCCGTGCCGTACCAGGGCGTCGGTCTTGTCGGGGTTGTTGGTCATCAGCCGCAGGGAGCGCACCCCGAGGTCGATGAGCATCTGGGCGGCGGCGCCGTAGTCGCGGGCGTCGGCGGGCAGGCCGAGTTCGAGGTTGGCGTCGAGGGTGTCGCGGCCGAGCTCCTGGAGTTCGTACGCGCGGAGCTTGGACAGCAGGCCGATGCCTCGGCCCTCGTGACCGCGCAGGTACAGGACGACGCCCCGTCCCTCGGACGCCACCCGTTCGAGGGATGCCTGGAGCTGCGGTCCGCAGTCGCAGCGCAGGGAGTGGAAGACGTCGCCGGTCAGGCACTCGGAGTGGACCCGTACGAGGACGTCCTTGCCGTCACCGATCTCGCCGGCGACGAGCGCGATGTGTTCGACGCCGTCGATGACGCTGCGGTAGCCCAGCGCCCGGAAGTCACCGTAGGCGGTGGGCAGGCTGGTGGCGGCCTCACGGCGGACGGTGGGTTCGGCGGAGCGGCGGTAGGCGACCAGGTCTTCTATCGAGATGATCGCCAGACCGTGCTTGCGGGCGAACGGCACCAGTTCGGGGAGCCTGGCCATGGTTCCGTCCTCGTTGGCGATCTCCACGATCGCGGCGGCCGGACGCAGTCCGGCCAGCCGTGCGAGATCCACGCCGGCCTCGGTGTGGCCGTTTCGGACGAGTACGCCGCCCGGTCGGGCGCGCAGCGGGAAGACATGGCCGGGCCGTACGAAATCCGAAGCCGCTGTTTCCGCCGAGGCGAGCAGCCGGATGGTGGTGGCCCGGTCGG
Organism: Actinacidiphila oryziradicis; assembly: GCF_005047355.1. Lineage (GTDB taxonomy): Bacteria > Actinomycetota > Actinomycetes > Streptomycetales > Streptomycetaceae > Actinacidiphila > Actinacidiphila oryziradicis. The sequence goes on along the minus strand of NZ_SUMC01000004.1, from coordinate 289,892 downwards.
CGGCGGAGATGCCGGTGGTGGTGCCGTGCTCGGGACCGGCGTCGACCGAGACGGTGAAAGCGGTGCTCATGCTCTCGGTGTTGGTCTCGACCATCTGCGGCAGGCCGAGCCGGTCCAGGTCCGGCTCCTCCAGCGGCACGCAGATCAGGCCGCGGCATTCGGTCATCATGAAGGCGACGATCTCGGGAGTGGCCTTTTCGGCGGCGACGACGAGGTCCCCCTCGTTCTCCCGGTCCGCGTCGTCCACCACGACTACCGGGCGGCCGGCCCCGATCTCGGCGATGGCGCGTTCCACGGGGTCGAGGCCGATGGGGGGCTCCTCGGCCTCGTACCAGCTCTGCGATGCGGTCATGCCGAGACTCCTTCCAGGACGGCGTCGGCCTCGGCCCGCGGGGTCCGGGTCTGCTTCCACCAGGCGTACATGCCGAGGATCACGAGTACGAAGTAGACGATGTAGACCATGCCGGAGAACGGCAGGCCGCTGTTGAAGGCGAGCGGGACACCGACGACGTCGACCGCGAGCCAGGCGAACCAGAACTCGACCCAGCCGCGGGCCTGGGCGAACATCGCGGCGAGGGTGCCGACGAAGATGTAGGCGTCCGCCCAGGGGCTCCAGGACAGGCTGGGGAAGGCGGTGAAGATCCCACCGACGGCGAGGGTGCCGGCTGCCGTGCCGGCCACCAGCCGGCCGCGCTCGGCCCAGGTGGCGAACCGTATGGTCACAGCGCCGCTGTCGCGGCGCCCGCGCTGCCACTGGAGCCAGCCCCACAGGGCGACGACGATCACGACGAGTTGTTTGCCGATCCCTCCGCTGAGGTGGGCGGAGGCGTAGGCGGCGATCAGGATCAGGCCGGAGAGCAGTTGGGCGGGCCAGGTCAGCATGGACCGGCGCCAGCCGAGCGCCAGGGCGGCGAGACCGAGGCAGTTGCCGGCCATGTCGGACCAGATGACATGCTGCCCGAAGAGGCTGAAAGCACCGCTGTTCAGCCAGGTGAGGGCGCTCACTGGGCGGCCTCTGCCCGGTCGGCGCCGAGCAGCCGCTCGACGTACTTGGCGAGGACGTCCACCTCGAGATTGACCGGATCGCCTGCCTGCTTGATGCCCAGCGTGGTGAGGGCGAGGGTGGTCGGGATGAGGCTGACAGTGAAGTAGTCGGAGCCCGCGTCGACGACGGTGAGGCTGATGCCGTCGACCGTGATCGAGCCCTTCTCGACGACATAACGGCTGAGGTCCGCCGGGAGGGAGATCTTGACGATCTCCCAGTTGTCGGAGAGCTTGCGCTCGACGATCGTGCCCTTGCCGTCCACATGACCCTGCACGAGATGACCGCCGAGCCGGCCGCCGAGCGCCATGGGGCGCTCCAGGTTGACTTTGGAGCCGACGGCGAGGGCCCCGAGGCTGGAGCGGTCCAGGGTCTCGGCCATCACATCGGCGGTGAATTCGCCGCCGCCGAAGTCGACGACAGTGAGGCAGACGCCGTTGACGGCGATGGAGTCGCCGTGCTTGGCGCCTTCCGTGACGACCGGTCCGCGCAGGCGGAAGCGGGAGGCGTCCCCCAGGTCGTCGATCGCGACGACCTGGCCGAGTTCTTCGACGATTCCGGTGAACACTCAGTTCTCCTCGGTGCTGGCCGGGCGGATTGGGCGGGGATAGGCGGTGATACGCAGGTCGGGGCCGATGGTCACGAACTCGGTCACGTCGAGGCGCAACGCCTCTCCGATGGTGGTGATTCCTGACTCGGCCAGCGCTGCGGAGCCGGCGCCGAGCAGGGCCGGGGCGAGGTAGCCGACGACCTTGTCGACCGCCCCGGCGGCGACAAAGCCCCCGGCGAGGGTGGGGCCGCCTTCCAGGAGTACGGAACGGACGCCTCGTGCGTGCAGGTCGGCGAGCAGGTCGGGAACCGCGAGACCGCGTTCGGCGCGCGGCAGCCGGGTGATGACGGTCTCAGGCAGGTGCCGGGTGTCGGCGTCCACGGCCACCGCGATGAGGGTCGGAGCGGCGTCGTCCAGGACCCGGGCGTCCCGCGTGACCTTCGCGTTGGTGTCGACGACGACGCGCAGGGGCTGGGTGAAGTCCCCCTGGACGCCACGTACGGCGAGGTGCGGGTCGTCGGCGCGCAGGGTGCCGGAGCCGACGACAACGGCGTCGGCCTCGGCGCGCAGCCGGTGGACGTCGGCGCGCGACTCGGGCGAGCTGATCCAGCGGCTGGTGCCGTCGGCCGCGGCGATCCGGCCGTCGAGGGTGGCGGCGTACTTCCACAGCACGAAGGGGCGCTGTTCGCGGACCGAGGTCAGCCAGACCTCGTTGCCGCGCGCGGCCTCTTCCATGAGCGGGCCGCCTTCGACGTCGATCCCGGTGGCGGCCAGGGTGGCGGCTCCGCCGGTGGCGTCGGGGGTGGGGTCGGCGACCGCGTACACGACCCGGGCGATCCCGGCCTCGATCAGTGCCTGTGCGCAGGGGCCGGTGCGGCCGGTGTGGTTACAGGGTTCGAGGGTGACCACGGCGGTGCCGCCGCGGGCCCGTTCGCCGGCCGCCCTCAGGGCGTGCACCTCGGCGTGCGGGCCGCCGGCCCGTTGGTGCCAGCCCTCGCCGACGACCTGTCCGGCGGTGTCGAGGATGACGGAACCGACGACCGGATTGGGGCTGGTGGCGCCGAGTCCGCGGGCGGCGAGCGTGATGGCCCGCCGCATCGCTTCGGTTTCGACGGCTGTCGCCACCGGGTCCTCCTGCCTCTTCGGGCACGGACTCCGGGGCTGCGAGGGAACAGGAGCGGACGCGGAACGCCGGGACACGCCGGGGCCGGAGGTGTGGCCTCGTACGCGGGTACGTACGGTGGCCGCCGACGACGGCGTACCGGTGTTTCGGACCGCCGCGCACTGCCTCCCATCCGGACTTTAACCGTCGGTCCAGGAATTTCACCTGGTCAACCGGCCGCTGGAAGCGGACGGGTCGCGGACTATAACCGCCGGTTCGGACTTTCACCGACCCCGGAGTGCGCTAAACGTCACTGGTACGCCTCCAGTCTGCCACGTCGGGCCGTCGGGCAGACCGGCGGATCTCTGTGGCCTGGATCACGCGAGGCCCGGGTGCGCATGGCGGTTTTGAGCCGGAGTATGCGAGGCTGAGCATACGGTTCCATTCACCGATCCATTGCTGAGGCATGATGCGCGTCACCATCGCCCGCCGACACTTCTACTTCCACCCCATCGAGGTGGAGCAGGCGATGGAGGGCGTCGTCCCCGAGCCGATCACAGGCCAGTCGGTGCGGATCGGACGCCGTGACTACCCGATAATGCAGGTGGGCGCCGTGATCACCCGTCAGGACCGGCGGGACTTCAGTGTCGGCGAGGTCACCCGGGCGATGCAGGCTCTCGGTTTCACGTGCCGGGCCGCGCCCAGCGAGAGCAAGGGCGCGTTGTGACCCGGCCGGACGGGCTTGGGACATCAGGCCCGTCCGACGATTGAATGACGAACCGGGCCGGACGGACCAGAGGTCAACCGCCCGGCGAAAAAAGCACCTCTTGTGCCGCGTCCATCGCGGACAGCACCGCCCCGCGCAGGACCGCGCTGCCGCCCACCTTCCCCGCACGCACTTCCGTACGAAGCGGGGACATCCGCGCGAGTCGGTCCCCGACGCGTTCGGCCAGGGTGTCACCTCCGGCCCGCCCGACCTCCCCGGCCAGTACCACACAGCCCGGGTCGAGGACCGCGCACACCGCGGCGGCGCCGACCGCGATCCGCGCGGCGAGAGCATCCAGGAAGAGCTCACCGCGCTTGCCCGCGGTCCGGGCCGCCCCCACCACCGCCTCCGCCGCCGGGGCGTCGTCCCCGGCCACCGGGAGGCCGTGTTCCCGGGCGAGCGCGCACACCGCCCCGCTCGACGCCAGCGAGTGGAAGCCGCCCTCGCAGCCCGTCGCGGTCGGCAGTTGCCAGGTCCCGGGGACGGGCAGGAAGCCGATTTCCCCGGCGCCGCCGGAGGCGCCGCGCCGCAGCCGGCCGTCGAGGATCACCGCCGCGCCGACCCCGTGTCCGAGCCAGAGCAGTACGAAGGTGTCCTTGTCCGGTACCGCCCCGAGCCGCTGCTCGGCGACGGCGGCGAGATTGACCTCGTTCTCCAGCAGCACCGGCACGCCGAACCGCTTGCGCAGCGTCGTGACGAGCGCGGAGTGCCAGGCGGGCAGCGCACCGCTCGGGCTGAGCTCCCCGGTGGCGGGGACGACCAGGCCGGGGGCCCCGACCGCGATGGTATGCAGTTCGGCCACCCCGGCGTCGTGGGCCGTGCGCTCCAGCAGGACGACCGACCGCGACACGGTGCGCCTGGGATCACTGCAGGGGTCGACCGGTAGCGCGGCGCTGCCCACCGCGCGCCCGAGCAGGTCGGCGACCTCGATGGCGACGCGGTGGGTGCGTACGTCGACGGCGGCGAGGTAGGCGCGGTCGGCGACGATTCCGTAGAGCCTGGCGTTGGGACCGCGCCGTTCGGCACCGGCCTCGCCGACGACCGCGATCAGTCCCGCGTCCTGGAGCCGCTCGACGAGGTCGGCGACGCTGGGGCGGGAGAGCCCGGTGAGGACCCTGAGCTGAGCGGCGGTCAGCGGCCCATCCCGCTGCAGGAGTTCGAGCGCCAGCCGGTCGTTGATGACCCGGGCCATACGGGGGGTGGCGGTGCGGCCGGAGCGGTCACGCGTGGCGGTCATGGCGGGATCCTACGACCTTTGTCCTATATCTATCAGGCAACCTGCCTGATAGTTTGCGCCTCATGGTGAGGACCTCCACGAAGAAGGCGCACATCGCCGTCGCCACAGTGTTCGCAGTGCACGGATCAATCGCCGGCACCTTCGCCACCCGCATTCCCTGGATCCAGGAGCACCTCGGGCTGAGCTCCGGGCACCTCGGCTTCGCGCTGGCCTTCGCCGCGGCCGGCGCCTCCGCCGCGATGCCGCTGGCCGCCCGCATCGCCCACCGCTTCGGCATGCGGACCGCGCTGCGCGGGCTGCTCGCCCTGTGGTGCGCCTCGCTCGCGCTGCCCGCGCTCAGCCCCGGTCTCCCCTGGCTGTGTGCCGCGATGTTCTGCTTCGGGGCCAGCGCCGGCATGACCGATGTGGTGATGAACGCGGTGGGCGTCGGGGTGGAGGAGCGGCTCGGACGATCCATCATGTCCGGGCTGCACGGCATGTGGAGCGTGGGCACGCTGCTCGCCTCGGTGGTGGGCGTGGTCGCCGCACATGCCAACCTCGACGCCCGGGTGCATCTGGCTGTCATGGCGGCTCTCCTCATACCGTTCGGCATGTTCGTCTGCCGCGGGATCCCCGGCATCCGGCCGGAGACGGAAGCGGGGGCACAGTCGCCGCCGCGCTTCGCCCTGCCGCCCAGGTCGGCGCTGGCGATCGGCGCCATAGGCTTCTGCGGAGTCTTCGCGGAAGGGGCGAGCGCGGACTGGAGCGGGGTCTATCTGCGGGACATCACGGGCTCCTCACAGGCCGTCGCCGCCGCCTCGTACACCGCGTTCGCCTGCACCATGGCCGCCGCCCGGCTATTGGGTGACCTGGTGGTGCGGCGGTTCGGACCGGTGCGCACCGTGCGGGCGGGCGGGGTGCTCGCGACGGCCGGCGGCGTCATGGTGGTGACCGCGGTGTCCCAGCCGGCGGCGATCGCGGGCTTCGCGCTGATCGGGGTCGGCATCGCGATCGTCGTCCCGCTGTGCTTCGCGGCGGCCGGCAGGAGCGGGACGGTGCCCGCGCAGGCGATCGCCGGAGTCGCCACGATCACCTACACCTCCGGGCTTGTCGCCCCTGCGGCGATGGGAACGATCGCCCAGGCCACCTCCCTCACGGTCTCCTTCGGCCTGGTCACCCTGCTGGCTTCCGGGCTGATCATGGGCGCGCCCGTACTGCGCCCCGCTGCGCCGACGGTGCCCGTGCGCGAACACGGAGGCGACCGGTCCACCCGGTCTGCGGTGCGGTTTAGAGGCCGCGTGAACAGGTGGGGCGAGGGGCAAGCCCGGCAAGGCGGAGGTGGGGACACCTCCCAGCGGTAGCTGGGGGAGGAGGCGACGCGGAGCGTCGTCGACGGACATCCCGGCGAGCTGCGCCACCTCCTCGCCGCGCAGGCCGGGGGTGCGCCGCCGCGGCTCCTCGGCGAGACCCACGTCGACGGGGGCGAGGCGGGCGCGGCTGCGGCGCAGGAAGTCGGCCGGTTCGGAGCGGTCCACCCCTCCAGCATGCGGCATCGCCGCGAGCTCTTACCAGGTCACAGCCGGGGAGTGCTGGTCCCTGGATCGGCCGGCCGCTCCCGCCCGGCGCCCACCCGTGCCGGTTCTGTGACGGATGCCACTGGTTGGGCCGGCCGGCAACGGCGTGTGCCGCGGGCGGGGTCTGAGGTCACCCGTTCCGGCGACGCTGCGGCGAGCGTTCGCCGTGGTTTCCCGTACCGCCTGGGACGCTGGGCGTATGACGGTGGACCGAGTGATGGCCCGGATGCACGCTTTGAGCGACGCGCTGCCGTCGCGTGACGGGGTCGCGGTGTTCAACCGGGTGTATCTGTCGGTCACCGAGGAACTGCGGCGGCTGATCGCCGCGGACGCCTTCGAGGATCCGGCCGCTGCCGCCGAACTGGGCGTCCGCTTCGCCGGGCGTTATCTGGCGGCCGTTGAGGATGATGCGGCGGGGCGGCGGGCGCCCGCCTGCTGGCGGCCGCTGTTGCAGATGCGCGGCCATCGCGGGGTACGGCCGCTGCAGTTCGCTCTCTGCGGCATCAACGCGCATGTGGGGCACGACCTGGCGCTCGCCGTGGTGGACGCCTGCCGGGCACTGGATGTCGCGCCGCCGCTCCTGCAGCGGGACTTCGACCGCGTCGGCGAGTTGCTGACCGTCATCGAGGAGCGGGTACGGGAGGAGCTGATGCCCGGCCCCGATCTGCTGGACATCGCCGATCCGCTCACCCATCTGGTCGGCTCGTGGAGCCTGGAGAGGGCCCGGGACGCCGCCTGGGCGGCGGCCCGCGCCCTCTGGTCGCTGCGCGGCCTCCGGGACGTCTGCGAGGAGTTCGAGGAGCGCCTCGACGCCGGCGTCGGCCTCGTGGGCCGCTTCCTGCTCACCCCGCTGGACTGACTGGCTGTCAGCCGGAGGCCTTGACCGCTTCGTAGTAGGTCCAGGCGGTGCCGTTGTACGAGGCCTTCGTCGCACCGCTGTAGGCGGCGCAGACCCGCTTGAGGTCCTCGTAGAAGGCGCTGTCCGGTCTCGCTTTGTCGGCATCGAACTGTCCGGCGGCCTTGTAGTTGCGGTAGCCGAAATCATGGCGAGCGCATGACAACTTAAAAGGGAATCCGAAGGGATTGCCCGGGGAGTCGGAGCAGTAGTCCGTCGACCAGTCGAAGCTGTAGGCCGACCAGCCCGACTGGTTGTCACGTGCCGTGAGCCAGGTGGTGTAGCTGCTCGCGCTGGTCTGGGTCCAGCCGGAAAGGACCGCGGGCTTGTCCGCCGGGACCGCCGAAGCGGGTACCGCACCGGCGACGACGGCGACAAGGGCCGGCGATGATGCCGCCAGGCCGGTGGCGAGAGGACGACGCATTCAGCATCTCCGGGGTCCGGCGGCCCGGCGGGGCCGCGCTCACCCGAAGATTTGACAGGAGCGAGTCAAGTTAATCCCTGTCGGCACGTCAATTGGCCCTCAGCTGTCCTCCAGTTCCACCGGCTCGATACGGTCGTACACATCACCCGGGCCCGGGTTGGCGGGGTCGGTGGCGCCGCCGAGGTGGTGCATGACCCCCCAGACCGCGTTCAGCGCGGTCTGTACGGCGCCTTCGGCCCAGCCGGCCGTCCAGGAGATGTCATCACCGGCGAGGAAGATGCCGCGCTTGCCCTCAGGGAGGCGGTCCTGCATGAAGTGGGTGAACAGGCGGCGCTGGTAGCGGTAGTGGCCGGGCAGGTTCGCCTTGAAGGCACCCATGAAGTAGGGCTCGTTCTCCCAGGAGACCGTGACGGGATTGCCGATGATGTGCCGCCGGATGTCGACCTTGGGATAGATCTCGCCGAGTGACTTGAGCATGACCTCCATGCGCTCGTTCGCACTCAGCGGGAGCCACTTGAGGCTGTCGTCGCACCACGTGTAGGACAGGCAGATCACGGCGGGCCGGTCCGGACCGTCGTCCAGGAGGTAGGTGCCGCGGGTCATCCGGTCGGTGAGCGTCATGCTCATTACGTCACGGCCGGTCGGCTCGCCCCTGTCATCGACGGCCTTGTCGAGCCAGAACGGCCGGTCGACGGGGACGAAGAGTTTGCTCGACTCCATGTAGTGGGTGCGCTCGATCGCCGTCCAGTGGTCGATCGGGAAGAGCGAGTCGTCGCAGGCGATCTTGGAGAGCAGCATCCAGCTCTGCGCGGTGAAGACCGCGGCGGTGTAGGTGCGGGTGTCGCCCGAGGCGTCGCCGACCGTGATCCGGTTCCCGGCGGTGCGGTGCAGCCGGGTCACGGCCGGGCGCGGCTCACCGCCGTGCAGCGAGCGCAGCGAGGTGCCGTACGGATGGTGGACGGTCTTCTCCGGCTCGCGCTCCCAGAGCCGGAGCGGGAGTTGCTGGCTGCCGCCGACGATCCCGCGGTGGTCGTCGTCGGCGCCGGTGTAGACGACCCGGAGGATCTCCAGGATGGAGTTGGGGAAGTCGGTGTCCCAGCCGCCGGTGCCGAAGCCGACCTGGCCGAAGATCTCGCGGTGCCGGAAGGACTTGAAGGCCGGCGAGTCGCAGAGGAAGCCGTAGAAGGTCTGGTTGTCGAGCTTCTCGACGAGCTTCGCCCAGATCGCGCGGATGACGGGGATGTCGCGCTCGCGCATGGCGCGCTGCATGGCCGAGAAGTCGGCGCCGTCCTCCAGACAGGCGTTCCAGGCGTGCATGACCTGGTGGTAGACCTCAGGGAGGTCCTCGACGGTGGTGGCGTAATGGGACTCGCCCTTGAGGTCCACGACTGTGGACGGGGTGTCCGCGGCCAGGGGGTTGGGGAACGGCTTGGTCTCCAGGCCCACAAGGTCGATGTAGTGCTGGAAGGCGGTCGAGGACGGCGGGAAGCGCATGGCGCCCATCTCGGCCGTCAGGTGCTCGTCACAGCCCTCGAAGCCGACCGTGCGGAGCCGGCCGCCGATCTGGTCGGCCTCGTAGACGACGGGCTTGAGGCCCATCTTCATCAGCTCGTACGCCGCCACGATGCCGGAGAGGCCGCCGCCGATGACCGCGACCTCGGTGCCGTGGGCGGTGGCGGGTATGGTGCCGAGGCCGGCCGGATGGGCAAGGAAGTCGTCGTAGGCGTACGGGAAGTCGGGGCCGAACATGGTGATCGGCTGCTCGTCGTGGACCGCGGCGGTGGGCACCGTGGACGTCATCGGGTAGTTCTCCTAGGGCCTATCCGGTCGATCTCCGTGGAGGACGGCGGGGCGGTTCAGACGAGGCGGCGGTAGAGCTCGGAGCGGCGGTCTCGCAGATACGGATTCGCTTCGCGCGAGGCGTGCAGGAGGGCCGGGTCGGCGTCGCCGATGATCAGTTCCTCGCCGCGTCCGGCCCGGGCCCGGGTGATGCCGTCGGGGCCGGAGAGACAGCTGAGGCCGACGAAGTCGAACCCGCCCTCGGGGCCGCAGCGGTTGACGTACGCGACATAGAGCTGGTTCTCGAAGGCCCGGACCGGGACGACGGTCTCCGCGACGAATTCGAAGGGACGCATCTGCGCGGTGGGGACGAGGAGGAGGTCGGTGCCGGCGAGAGCGTGGGCGCGGACGTTCTCCGGGAACTCGACGTCGTAGCAGATGAGGAAGCCGATCCGCAGGCCGTTGAGTTCGGCTTGGACGACGGGGCTGTCGCCCGGGGTGAAGTACTTGCGCTCGAAGTCGCCGAAAAGATGGGTCTTACGGTAGTTGCCGAGCCGCCGGCCATCGGGGCCGATGAGCTGCGCGGCGTTGAAGACCGCGGCGCCCTCGCGCTCGGGGTAACCGTAGGCGATCGCGATCCCGTGCCCGGCGGCGATCTCCATGACCCGGCGGGCGCTCCGGCCGTCGGCGGGCTCGGCGAGGCGCTCCACCCCGTCCCCGATCGCGTAGCCGGTGAGATACATCTCGTTGCACACCAGCAGGCCCGCGCCGGAGGCGGCGGCGCTGCGCGCGGCCACGTCGAGCGCGCCCAGGCTCGCGTCGACGGTCGCGGGAATGCCCGCGGGGCCTTGGTAGAGCGCGATGCGCAGCGGCGTCATGGGACCTCTTTGCGATAGTTGAAACCAGAACGTCCTGGCGGCACCTCCCGGCGGGAGGCCGGGGAGGGATCGGGGACAGGCGCGGCAGGAGGGCGCGTCCCTGAACGGTACGTTCCGCGATCAGGCGCGGACAAGGCTCGGATATTGCGCACCGGCAGGCGATCCGTTGCGTGTTCCGGCCAGAAGGCGGCGAATCGTTGCGCGGACCGCTTAAGAGGCCGCGCGAATAGGTGGGGTGGAGGAAGGAGCGGGGCGAGGGGCAAGTCTGGCAAGGCGGAGGTGGGGGCACCTCCCAGCGGTAGCTGGGGGAGGAGGCGACGCGGAGCGTCGTTGACCGACGACAACGCCGCCAGGCGCCGCCCTTCGGCACGCGACGCCGCCCCACCTATTTGTGCGGCCTCTAAGTCCTGTCCGATCGTGCGGCAGGCGCGTCGGCCGCCCGCATGCCACGGGCGGCCGAGACCCCAGGAAGGCCAACCGTCAGATGACGCGATCCATCATCCTGGGGATGACCCACAGCGACCGCTCCAGCTGGTCCCGCCGGCCGTGCGGCCCGCCCCAGCCCAGACGGGCGATCGCGTTGTACGCGACGGCCTGCCGCCAGCCCGGCCGGCCGGAGATCCGCAGCACCTCCTCCACCAGCCGGTCCACCGGGTCTCCCGGCCCCGGGACCGGGGCGTCCCGGAACCGCAGCCCCTCGTACTGGCACGCCAGGCAGACCAGATCGAGCGCGCGATCGCCCAGCGCGAGATTGTCGATGTCGACGATTCCGCCCAGCCGGCCGCGCCGTACGAGGATGCTGGTGAAGCTGAGGTCGAAATGCACAAAGTCGGCACGGAGTTCCGGTCGTGGCACCGCCCGTACCCACTCCGCCAGCCGGACGCAGAGCTCAGCGGACTCCGGCGAGCGCTCCCGCGCCGCACGCCACCAGCCCATCGTGTCGCCGTACACCACCTTGGCCATCCAGCCTGGGTCGCCGCAGCGCGGCGCGGCTCCGTTGTGCAGTGCGGCGGACTGCAGTGCCACCGCCGCGCACACCTCGTCGAGGACCGCCTTGTCGGGGCCGGTCACAGCCGGCCGGCCGGGCAGCCGCTCCTGCACCAGGCCGTAACCGCCGAGCACCGGGCCGTGGGCGAAGATCCGGGCGGTGGGGTACCCGCGGCCGAGCAATTGCGTGCTGTGCCCGATCGCGCCCGGCAACCACTGCCCCCAGCGGTCCAGCCACTTCACCACCACCGGCTGCCCGGCATCCGTCACCGCGAAGATCGTGCGGCCCTTGTCCGCCCCGGCCGGGCTGAGGCCGCTCAGCCGCACGCCCAGCCCGTCGGCGACAAGGCGGGCCCGCTCGGGTGTGAGCCTGTACACCATCAGTGCGTCAGCTCCCCTGCCTCGACGCCATCGGTGCCGCCCGTGCGGCGCGGCCCGTGCCGGGGGAACGGCCGTCCGGCGGCAGGCCCGCAGGCGCAGGCCGGGTAACGCCGGAAGCTCCGCCGCGAGAGCGTATGCGCCACCTTGTACGGGGCCACGACTACCGGCAAAGTCGCTGAGGGCGCTTCTGTCTGCCCGCCCGGCGACGCCGGACCGTCCGCCCTGGCCGGAGCGCACGGCCCAGGCCTCGTTGCCGCGAGGAACGCCCTCTCCCCCGGCGAACAGTCTTTGCCGCGGGCCCGCACGGCGTTGTGGATCGATTCAGCCATACGAACAGTGTCGGGACCGGCGGCTGCGGCAGCAGTCGTTCCCGCTTGCGTTCACTCGGTCGGGTCAGGTCGGCGAGCCCGAGGTGTACCGGCGCAGCAGCGGAGACAGCACCAGCACCGACTTCGTACGCTCCACGAACTGCTCCCCCGCGATGCGCTCCAGCACCCGCTCGAAGTGCCTTACGTCGGACGCGAAGACCTGGACGATCGCGTCCGCCTCACCCGTGACGGTCGAGGCGGACGCCACTTCCGGGTACCGCGACAGCCCGCGCCGGATGTCCTCCGGCGAGGTGTTGTGACGGCAGTAGAGCTCGACGAGGGCCTCCGTCTCCCAGCCCAGCGCCGCCGGATCGACCCGCACGGTGAAGCCGGTGATGGCGCCCGCCGCGAGCAGCCGGTCGACCCGGCGTTTCACGGCGGGGGCGGAGAGGCCGACCTGGGCGCCGATGTCGGCGTAGGAGCGGCGGGCATCCTCGGCGAGGGCGTGCACGATGCGTTCGTCGAGATCGTTCAGTCGCAAGGCGGGTGGTTCACTTCTCTTCGGGGCGGGCTGGAGCGGCGGACACCGTAGCCATATCCGAAGTACAGCACGAGCCCGAGGGCTGTTACTGCCAGCTCGCGTCCAGTGGCTTGCCCTCCGCGTACCCGGCCGCGCTCTGGATGCCGACGACTGCCTTCTCCGCGAACTCCGCCAGCGAGGCCGCGCCGGCGTAGGTGCAGGAGCTGCGCACCCCCGCGATGATCGAGTCGATCAGATCCTCGACGCCCGGCCGGGCCGGGTCCAGGAACATCCGGGACGTGGATATCCCCTCCTCGAACAGCGCCTTGCGGGCCCGGTCGTACGCCGACTCCTCGCTGGTCCGGTTCCGTACCGCGCGCGCGGAGGCCATGCCGAAGCTCTCCTTGTAGAGCCGCCCGTCGGCGCTTTGCTGCAGATCGCCCGGGGACTCGTACGTCCCCGCGAACCAGGAGCCGATCATCACATTCGACGCGCCTGCCGCGAGCGCCATCGCCACATCACGCGGGTGCCGGACACCGCCGTCCGCCCATACATGCTTTCCGTACTTCTTCGCCTCGGCGGCGCACTCCAGCACGGCCGAGAACTGCGGGCGGCCCACCCCCGTCATCATCCGCGTGGTGCACATGGCACCCGGGCCCACCCCGACCTTGATGATGTCGGCGCCCGCCTCGATCAGGTCCCGCACGCCCTCGGCCGCGACGACGTTGCCGGCCACGATCGGCACCTGCGGGTCGAGCGCACGCACCATCGCGACCGCGGCGATCATCGACTCCTGGTGGCCGTGCGCCGTATCGACGACCAGCGTGTCCGCTCCCGCGTCCAGCAGTTGCTTGGCCTTGCCGGCCACATTCCCGTTGATGCCGACGGCGGTGGCGATGCGCAGCCTGCCGTTGGCGTCCGTGGCCGGAGTGAACAGCGTGGCGCGCAGCGCGGCCTTCCTGGTGAGGATGCCGGCCAGTTTCCCGTCGGCATCGACGGCCGGGGCCAGCTTGCGGTGGGCTTCCTCGAGGTGGTTGAAGGCCTCCCGCGGATCGATTCCGGCGTTCAGCAGAAGCAGGTCCCGCGACATGACCTCGGACAACTGGGTGAAGCGGTCGACGCCGGTGAGGTCGTGTTCGGTGACGACGCCGACCGGGCGGCCGTCCTGAACCACGACCGCCGCGCCGTGCGCCCGTTTGGGCAGCAGCGAGAGCGCGTCGGCGACGGTGGCGTGGGGGGCCAGCGTGATCGGGGTGTCGAGCACCAGGTGGCGCTGCTTCACGTAGGTGATCACCTCCGCGACCACATCGATCGGGATGTCCTGGGGAATGACCACCAGGCCGCCGCGACGGGCGACCGTCTCGGCCATCCGGCGGCCGGCGATGGCCGTCATATTGGCGACCACGAGCGGGATGGTGGTGCCGCTCCCGTCGGGAGCGGTCAGGTCCACGCCCTGCCGGGACCCGACCGCAGAGCGGCTGGGCACCATGAAGACGTCATCGTAGGTAAGGTCGTACGGCGGGATCACATCGTTGAGGAAACGCATTATGACTCTCTCACCTGCGGCTTTAGCTGGGTAGCGGGCGGGGAGTCAGCACGGGATCAGGGCTGCGGCTCCTACGCCATCATCACCGATGTCTCCACCTCGTGGCCAACCGGTGTCCCATGTTCCGTGTCTTCCTCCAGGGGGCCGGCTCCGGGAAAGGGTCGTTACTGGGGAAAGGCCGGCTGGCCCGCGCGAATCCGGCGCGCTACCGCGCCGAAGCGATGTCGTAAACGTGCCGGGCCCGCTCGACTTCGTCGAGGTTGGTGGTGGTCCATTCAGCGAGGTGGGCGAAGAGCGGGGCGAGGCTGCGGCCGAGCTCGCTGATCTCGTACTCGACCCGAGGGGGGACCTCTGGGTGGTAGGTGCGCACGACCAGGCCGTCGCGTTCGAGTTGCCGCAGCCGCTGGGTCAGCACCTTCGGTGTGATCCTGGTGATCCGTCGTTCCAGCTCAACGAACCGTTGCCGACCGTGCATGTTGAGGGTCCACAGGATCGGTGTGGTCCACCGGCTGAACACGATGTCCACGACCGGTCCGATCGGACAGGCATGTTCGGGGTCGGTCGGCGCCGATTCCATCCAGGTTGCGCTGTCGGCCATGCGGGTCCCCTCGGCATAGTCACTTTCCTGTAGGTACCTACTATACCGACGGTGTTAGCTTCACCGGGCGCAGCGAGGTCACTCCGCCCCGCGACGTTCTCGCCCGTCCGGACGTGAACGACCACGATGAAGTGACACGGGAGTTGTTCATGATCGTAGTTACCGGAGCGACCGGCAACGTCGGCCGGCCGCTCGTGCAGGCACTCGCGGCAGCCGGTGAGCAGGTGACGGCAGTGTCCCGAGGGGTCTCGGACGCGGCCGTACCGGAGGGCGTCCGGTACAGGCAGGCCGACTTGACCGATCCTGAGAGCCTTCGGCCCGTTTTCGACGGCGCTGACGCACTGTTCCTCCACGACACCGGTGCCGGTGCGCACCTGCTGAGCCCACGGGACATCCTCGACGTCGCGAAAGCCGGCGGAATCGGACGGATCGTGTTGCTGTCCTCCATAGGAATCGCAACCCGACCGCAGGGGGCCTGGCATGTAGGCACGGGACGGTCCTTTGACAGCGCCGTCCGGCAGTCGGGTATGGGCTGGACGATCCTGCGGCCTGGTGGTTTCGACTCCAACGCGTACGCCTGGGTCGAGTCGGTCCGTGCCCGACGGACCGTCGCCGCGCCGTTCGGTGACGTCGGCCTGCCGACCATCGACCCGGCCGACATTGCCGAGGTGGCCGCCGCGGTCTTGCGCGGGGACGGTCACGCCGGGCAGGTCTACGAGTTGACCGGGCCTGCCCTCAGCACGCCCCGGCAACAAGCCGAGGCGATCGGCGACGCGCTCGGCGAACCGATCGGGTTCATCGAGCAGACCCGTGACGAGGCCCGCGCGCAGATGCTGCAGTTCATGCCCGAGCCAGTGGTCGGGACCACCCTCGACGTCCTTGGCGAGCCCAACCCCGCCGAGCAGCGGATCAGCCCCGACGTCGAGCAGATCCTCGGCCGCGCGCCCCGCACCTTCGCCGACTGGGCCCAGCGCCACATCGCCGCCTTCCGGTAGGACCTGCACCTGCGCTGTCGGCCTGGGTCGAGGCGGTCGAGGCGTTTCTGGCCGACATCGACGTCGGCAGGGTGATACGCGGTGCGCGTCAGATGTCGGTCCGCTCTTCGACGCCGTCCTCGCCGACCAGGTCGGCGCGATCCTCGACACCGTCCCGCTCACCGCGGACGACCTGCCCGGCTATGCCGTCCGCCTCTACGACGCCTATCTCGAGCACCCGCAACTGGTGCGTCTGGCGACCTGGGCCCGTCTGGAACGATCACCCGAGGGTCACCTCTTCGCCGAGGCGGACGAAGCACCCAAGGTCCGGGCCATCGCCGAGGCGCAGGACGCTGGACACATCGATCCCACCCTGCCCCCGGCCGACGTGCACTCCATGGTCATCTCCCTCGCCATGACCTGGTCCCCCAGCAGCCTCACCTACACCGCCACCACCAAAGACCCCGACGCAGACCACGAACGCCGCCGCGCCGGCCTCGCCGAAGCCGTACGCCGCGCCTTCCGCCCCTGACAACGGCGCCGCAAAGGGCTGTGGTGAGTGAGCCTGCTCATGAAGACGCCGCAGGACTTCCCAGCGGCTACCTCGCTCCGGCCAGTGACCCGGCGATCCGTTTCAACGCCCTGTCCTGCTGGTACGGGCTGCTGATCTTGGCCGCGACGCGTTGGGCCGCGGCAGGGCCGATCCGCGCCAGTGCCGCGGCGGGCTTGACCGACGCCTCTTGGTCGTGCGGCCCCGCGTCCGGCACGCGTCCCGTCCGGCAGGTCTCAGCCGGTCAGTCGGCCGTGAGGAATCGAATGATCTCGGGGAACGCCGCAGGGTCCTGGATGAAGAACAGGTGACCCCCGTCGAACAGCCGCAACTCGGCGTTCGGGATCTGCTTGCCGATGGCGGCGCTGTTTTCCGGTGGGGCGATGCCGTCGTACCGGCCCGCTGCGACGAGAGTCGGGCAGTTGACGCGCGGCAGGCGCTCGTAGACGTCGTGGCCGGACCGCGCCGCCATCTGAAGCGCCTCCCCGTTGAGCACCTGGTCGGACTTCTGCGGCGCCGAGCGTTCGACCAGCCCTGCGGTCAGGGCCCGGTCGGCGTCGTGGCCGGCCAGCCATTCGGGAGTGAAGCGGGTGTCGAGGATGCGCGTATAGAGAGCCGCCCGGTCGGCCGGAGCCATGTCCACCAGCGTGTGGAGCGGAAACGACGAGCCGCCGGCCCCGCCCGGCGAGGTGCACAGGAGAGCAAGCCGCTCGATACGGTCCGGGGCCGTGACCGCCAGTTCCTGAGCGACCATGCCACCGAAGCTCACTCCCAGCAACCGGAACAGCTCCCACCCGAGGTGGTCGGCCAAGGCAGCGGCGTCCGCCGCCAGATCGGCCATCGCGTACGGGCTGTCGGGCAAGCCCGTACGGCCCAGCCCTCTTTGGTCAAAGGCTGCGACGTCGAAGTGCCGGGCGAGGAAAGCGAGCAGAGGAGCGCTCTCGGCCAGCGTGCCACCGGACCCGTTGAGGAACAGCAGCCTCGGCCCCGAGCCGGACCGCTGGTAATTGAAGTCGATCCCGTTGAGACGCACGGTCGTCATGTCACTGCTCCTCGCCATCCAGTCAATCCATTGTGCGACCACCTCAAGAGGGGTACCCGGAACTTCCAGGTGACGCCCGTGAGTTGTTCGGAGGCGGGGGCTCCGTTGAACTCGGGTCGGCGGCGCGACCGCGCCCGCGGCGGTCGCCAGATCCTTGGCCGCCACGCTGTCGCCGCCGCTCAGGACAAGTGCGGGCGCAAACACCGTGGCGGTAAGGGCCGCAGCTGCCTGCTCCAGTTCCGGGTGGCGGGTCTTGTCCATTCCGGCGGCCAACATCGCCTGGAACAGCCGGCGCCGCTGACGGCGAAGCGGATGTAGCTGCGGCCCGGCGCGGCCGGTCGGTCGACCGGGTCGCTGTCCGGTGCTGATTCCGCCCGGACCGCGTCGCCCGGGGCGTGTGAGGAGCGCAGTGCGAGCGCGGCCAACAGCGTGTCCGTGATCTCCTGCCGGACAGTGCGCTGGTGAACGGCCGCGGGCGGCCGGCCTGTGGTCAGCGTCTTCCACGCCTCAAGGACACGTGCCGCCCCACCTGGAGGCGGGGATCAGTGGATGCCGGCTTCTTCCGGCACGACCACCTCATCGACCATCCGTTGGATCTGCTCGGTCGGCAGGGCCACCGCGATCGCCCAGAAGTAGATGACGATACTGAACGCTGCGACGACGACCATGTCCCACCACAGTGGGAACCACGGGTGCTTCAGCGGCCCGAAGTCGCTGAGGTAGACGATCAGCCCCATGCCGATCAGATAGACGGGCAGCCACTGCGCAGCTCGCAGATCGAGCTGCGGCGTCGTCGGGTTCATCTTGAACACACGGTTGGCGATCAGGATGACGTAGCCGATCAGGATCGCGACGCCCAGTTTCCAGTCCGTGGTCCATCCCGACCACAGGATCAGCAGGTTGGCGACGACGAAGGCCAGTGGCGATATCCAGGTCCCGCCGGGCAGCCGGTAGGGACGGTCGGCGTTGGGCAGGCGGCTGCGGAACACTCCGAAGGACAGCGGTGCACCGGCATACATCAGCACGCTGGCGCTGGTGATCAGCCCCACGAGTGAGCGCCAGCTCGGGAACGGCAGAAAGCAGATACAGCCGATCACGAAGGCGGTGAGGAGTCCGACCCATGGCACGCCGCGCCGGTTGGTCGTCTCGAAGGCCGACGGCACGTATCCATTGCGGCTGAGCCCGTAGGAGACCCGCGAGCTTGCGGTGATATAGATCAGGCCGGTACCGCCGGGTGAGATGATGGCGTCGAGGTAGAGGATCGCAGCCAGCCAGCCCAGGCTGATGAGGGTGGCGACTTGGGCGAACGGACCGGTCAGAGTGTTGAACGCGGCCGTGGCCCAGGTGCCGTGGATCTGTGAGGGGGGCAGTGCGGCGAGGAACACGACCTGCAGCAGGATGTAGATGATCGCGCCGATCACAATGGAGCCGATCACCGCGCGCGGAATGTCGTGTTTCGGGTTGGCGCTCTCCCCCGCGAGCTGGTCCGCCTGTTCGAAGCCCAGCAGGGCGAAAATGATGCCGCTCGTGGAGACCGCGGACAGGATTCCCTTCGCGCCGTAGGGGTTGAACCCGTCAGCGGCCGTGAAATTGCTGCCGTGGAACTGGGCGATGGCGAACACGAAGATCGTCAGCAGCGGAATGCCGACTTTCCACCACGTCGCCGTGCTGTTGGTGCGCGCCAGCAGCCGAATGCTGAGGAAGTTGACGGCGGTGATGACCGCCATCAACCCGACCGCGACGGCGAGCCCGGAACCGGTCAGAATGTGCTGGCCGCCTTTGATCTTCAGCCAGCCGTTCGCCCACGAGTAGTGCTGGCCATAAGTGATCATCGCCAGCACCTCGATCGGTGCCACCGTGGCCGCCTGCAGCCAGGAGAACCACCCGAACGACGCTCCCGCGGCCCCGCCGAACGCGTAGTGCGGGAAGCGGGCCGTGCCTCCGGACACCGGATACATCCCACCGAGCTCAGCGTGCACCAGCGCCAAGATCAAGATCGCGGCACCGCCGATGACCCAGGAAATGATCGCCGCGGGCCCGGCGACCGCCAGCGCGCCCTGCGCGCCGAACAGCCAACCGGATCCGATGATCGACCCCTCCGACGCCCAGATCAGCCCGATGAAACCGATCTCTCGCTTCAGGCCGGGCCGGCTGCCTCCCGGAGTGGGGGTTACTTCGGATATGGCCATGCCCCACGCCCCTCCGCCAAAGGTGGTCTACATCACAATCGTGCCATGCTCAGTACAGCGTTCGATACCGGAGAAACATCCGCATATCGCGGCCCTCGGGAGTATGTGGCCGCGTGCGCGCGCCGGGCTCTGGCCACCCTCGTCGTCGGCCATCGGGCCGATTACGCCAGAGCGCTGCCGGCCTTCCAGGCCGCCCAGTCGACGTTCCAGTCCCCGTAGCCGTTGTTGGTAGCCACTGTGTCCTTGGACTTCACGACCGTGACGGGGTCGCCGGGATGAACCTGCTCGAAGAACCACTTGGCGTCGCTGGTGCTCATGCCGATGCAGCCGTGGCTGCCGTTGACCTTGCCGAACTTACCCTCGTTCCAGGGCGCGGCGTGCGTATATGTGCCGGACGGGGTGAGCTGGACGTCCCACTTGACCTCGCCGAGGTTGTACGCCTGGGATCCGAAGATGCCGACGGTGGAGGAGTTCATCCGGATGGTCGGGACCTTGTTCAGGACCACCATGGTGCCGTTCCAGGTCTCGAAGCCCACCTTGCCGGAGGAGACCGGCAGCGTCTTGACCACCTTGCCGCCCTCGGCCACGGTCATGGTCTTCTTCACCACGTCGACGGTACTGGTGACCGCCTGGCCAATGGTGAAGTCGACGACCCGCTCCTGGGTGCCGTACACCCCACCCGCGTTCACCCCTGCCAGGTTCATGTGCAGGATGACCTTCGTACCCGGTTTCCAGTAAGTCTTGGGCCGGTAGTCGATCCTGTCCTTGCCGTTGCGGTCCTTCATCCAGCTCCACGCCCCCTCGACCGCTGGGAAAGCAGTGACGGACAGCTTCCGCTCGACAGCCGCCCTGTCGTGGATCGGCTTGTTGAAGGTGATGGACACCGGCATCGCAACCCCGACGGTGGTGCCCTTGTCGGGATAGTACTCACCGGCGAACGTGCTCTTCGCTGCCTCGGTGGTGAAGGTGACGGTCTTGGCCAGCTTCTTGCCACCGGAACCCGCGCCATGGGCGTTCACGGTGTAGGTCGCACCAGGGGCCAGCGCAGTGGCGGAGGTCCAGATGGCCTTGCCCTTGGACCAGGACCCGCTGACCTTGCCCGGACCGGGAGCGCTGACCTCTACGGAGGACAGTGTGCCGCCCTCGGCCCGTACGGTGATTCTCTTGCCGACCGGGACCTTGCCGCTGCCGCTCGCGGGCTCCACCGATATCGCGGACGTGCCGTTGCCGCCGGTGTTTCCGCTGCTGCAGCCGGCCAGGACCACGACGGCGGTTGCGGCGAGTGCGAGCAGGCGCACGGCCCTGCGGCCGAGCCCCCCTATCGAGCGCTGTCGCATCTGGTCGATTCTCCTTCATTGGCGCCGCCCGGTCTCCACGCGAACGCTTGACAAGCTCTCGCGGTGGCCTACCGCCATCGCCTTCCCGTGGGGGGCTTCTCTATGTGCGCCGCGGCGGCGTGGGGCCTCGCCTGTGCCCGAAAAGCTGTGGCGGAGGTTGTCAAGACCCCTGGAATCACACGACAAGGGTCAGGTGGTCAGGTGCGTGGGGCCCGGAAGTCAGCGGGGTCCGACCCACGCAGCAATTCAGCACGAAGTCAGCACGGGACGTCCTCGGCTTTGCGCGATCGCGCGGGACCCGGCTATGGACAAAGATCCTGGCCTGAGGTGTCGCCGCTGGTGGCTTCCTCCAGGAGCACCGCGAGCGGGGTGTCCGCCTTGTCCTGCCAGTACTCGACAGCGTCCGCGAGGATCCCGCGCGCGATGCCCCATCCGTGCGGATCCGCGGCGGCGTAGGCCTGCCAGCCGCGTACGAGGAGGAGCCTGCCGCCGCCGTTGCCGTAGGGGGGCCAGGACAGGTCGGTGAAGCAGTCCGCCAGTGCGTCCCAGTTGCGGCCGAAGTATTCGGGGAGCCACAAGTCGTGTGCGCACCGGTCCATGAAGGCGTCCTTGCCGGTGACCCCGGTGAGATCGAGCAGAGCAGTGCGCCATCCTGCGCGGCGGGCGGCTTCCTCGATGTCGGCGGGGGGCAGGGCGGCCGGCTGCCAGGGCAGGAGGGCCGGCGGGGCGGCGCCGTCGAGTACGGCGAGCAGGCCATCGGGAGCCTTCATCTGAACCCATTTCTGCCGCTGCCCGGCGGGAGGCTGTCCGGCGGGTCCCGCTGCACGCCATGGTACCGGCGGTGCCGCAAGATCCTCCTCCGCCGGAGGGGTCCTACCGGCCGTCCGGGTCCGCGCGGTCCAGGGCGGGCCGGGGCATTGGCCGGGTGGCGTGCAGGAGGTAGTCGGCGGCGGCGGTGTCGGTGACAAGGCTGGTGACGAGGCCCGAGCGGAGGACCGCGTCGATGGCATCGCCCTTGCGGCGGCCGCCGGCGATGGCGAGGACCTCGGGGATGAGGCGGAGCCGGTCGGGCTCGATGGTGATGCAGCGCTCGCCGAGGTCGCGGCCGACGCGGCGTCCGTCGCCGTCGAAGAGATGGGAGGACATCTCGGCGGCGACACCGAGATCGACGTAATGCTCGCGTTCGGCGTCGGTGAGGGCGTCGTGGACGGTGGAGACGCCTGCCTCCCAGGAGCCGATGGAGACGACGGCGACGGTGACCTTGTCGAAGTAGCTCATGGCGGCGGCGATGCCGCTCTGCGCGCGCAGAGCGGTGGCGGTGGCACGGTCGGGCAGCACCATGGGGGCGTACATGGGGTGCGCCTCGCCGCCGGAGACGGCGGCGGCGGCCCGGACTGCCTCGACGGAGCCGCGGTCGGCGGTGCCGGCGTCGTAGACGCCGGTGAGCTGGACGACGGTGCAGGGCGGCAGCCGGTCGAGGGAATTGGCCATGGTGATGATGGACCGGCCCCAGGCGAGGCCCAGGACATCACCCTCGGTGACCAGCTCACCGAGCAGGCCGGCTGCGACGGCGCCGAGGTTCTCCGGGTCGGGCCCGTCTGACTCGGCCGCCGGGGACTCCACGACGACGGCGTGCCGGAGGCCGTACTTGGCGCGGAGCGCGTCCGAACGCTCGGCGTCGAGTTCGGCGGGGACGCGGATCTCGATCCGTACCAGATCGCGCTCGAGCGCGGTTTCCAGGACCCGGGCCACCTTGAAGCGGCTGACGCCGAACTCCTCAGCGATCTGGATCTTGGATTTCCCTTCGAGGTAGAAGCGGCGCGCCATAGCGGCTGCTTGGACCATCTCTCCGGGACCCATGCGCACCTGCGTGCGGGCTGTGGTCACGTCGTACTCCCGAATTGCCCAACTGATCGGCTCTGCGCTCATCCTCGCAGATACGGAAGGCTTCCGGGACCCGCGCGATTCCCGTTCAGCGGCCCGTAACCACCCGTAGCCCCGCCGTCAGTGACCGCATGCCCCAGCTGCCTGCTTACGCAGCTCCCGCACCGCCTCGGCCGGGTCCTGGGCGCCGTAGACGGCCGAGCCGGCGACGAACACATCGGCTCCGGCCTCCGCGCAGCGCTCGATGGTGGCGGCGGAGACGCCGCCGTCCACCTGGAGCCAGAGTTCCAGGCCGTGCCGGTCGATGAGCTGCCGGGCGCGGCGGATCTTGGGGAGCATGATGTCGAGGAAGGCCTGGCCGCCGAAGCCGGGCTCGACGGTCATGATCAGCAGCATGTCGAGTTCGGGGAGGAGATCCTCGTACGGCTCGACGGGAGTGGCGGGCTTGAGCGCCATGGAGGCGCGGGCTCCCTTGGCGCGGATCTCGCGGGCCAGCCGTACGGGCGCGGCGGCGGCCTCGACATGAAAGGTGACGGAGCCGGCGCCGGCCTCGATGTACTGCGGGGCCCAGCGGTCCGGATCCTCGATCATGAGATGCAGGTCGAGCGGGATGTCGGTCGCCCTGCGGAGCGACTCGACGACCGGAACGCCGAGCGTGAGGTTGGGGACGAAGTGGTTGTCCATCACGTCGATATGGAGCCAGTCGGCGCCCTCGACCGCCCGCGCTTCGTCAGCGAGCCGGGCGAAGTCGGCGGACAGGATGCTCGGATTGATCTGCGGGGCCATGCCATCCAGTATGGCGGTGCCGCCGGCGGCTACTGCACATGGGTGCGGGACTCCTCGTCCTCCTCGTCATCGGCGGCGGCACTCGGTTGAAGACGAGCGTGCTGACGCCGAGGGCCGCCGCGAAGGACAGCACGACGATCCCGATGAGCACCAGCGGTGCGATCAGCGCGCGCAGCAGGATGCCGAGGATGAGCAGCCGCATCGCCCGCCGCCCCACCCCTCCCGGCCCGCATAGCCGGACTTGCGCCCCCTACGCCGCCGGGACGTAAGCACTTTCAGCCCACGCGGCGGAGCAGCGCCAAGTACATCGCATCGGTGCCGTGCACGTGCGGCCAGAGCTGGACGTCCGGGCCCTCACCGAGCTCGGGCACCCCTGGCATAAGCGGCCGGGCGTCGACCCACTCCGCTTCCACGCCGTCGGCGCGCAGTACGTCCGTCACCACCGCCCGGGTCTCCGCCGGGTGCGGCGAGCACGTCGCGTACCCCACCACCCCACCGACCCGAACCGCGCGCAGAGCCTCGCGCAGCAGCCCGCGCTGCAACGGTGCGAAGCCCGCGACGTCCTCGGCGCGGCGCCGCCAGCGTGCCTCGGGACGGCGGCGCAGCGCGCCGAGACCGGTGCACGGCACATCGACGAGTACGCGGTCGAAGGCGCCCTCCGCCCAGACCGGCCGCGTGCCGTCCGCGACGACCACCTGGTACGGGCCCGGGTTGCCGGCCAGCGCCCTGGCCACCAGCCGCGCGCGGTGCGGTTGCTTCTCCGCCGCCACCAGCACCGCCCCGCGCTGCGCGGCGAGCGCCGCGAGCAGTGCCGCCTTGCCGCCGGGACCCGCGCAGCCGTCCAGCCAGCGCCCGTCCGGGCCTTCCAGCGGGGCCGCGGCCAGAGCGGCCGCGACCAGCTGGCTGCCCTCGTCCTGCACCCCCGCCCGGCCTTCGCGCACCGCCTCCACCGCCGCCGGGTCACCGCCCTCGGTCAGCCGCACGGCGTACGGCGACCAGCGGCCCGGCTCCGTCGCGTCCGGCGGGAGCGACTGCGCCAGCTCCTCGGCGCTCGACCGGCCCGGGCGGGCCACGAGCGTCACCTCGGGGCGCTCGTTGTCCGCCTCCAGCAGGTCCTCGATGCCGGCCCGGCCGCCGCCCAGCGCGTCCCACAACGCGGAGACGATCCAGCGAGGATGCGAGTGCACGACGGCCAGATGCTGCTCCGGATCCTCGTCGTACGGCGGCGCCACCTGGTCCAGCCAGGCCTCCAGGTCCTGCGCGGCGATCCTGCGCAGCACCGCGTTCACGAACCTCGCGCGCCCGTCGCCGAGCACCACCCGCGCCAGCTCCACCGATGCCGACACCGCGGCATGCGTCGGGATCCTCGTCCCCAGCAACTGGTGCGCCCCCAGCGCCAGCACATCCAGCACCGGCGGGTCCACCTCCCGCAGCGGCCGGTCCACGCACGCCGCGATCACCGCGTCGTAGGTCCCCTGCCTCCGCAGCGTCCCGTACACCAACTCCGTCGCCAGCGCCGCGTCCCGCCGGTCGAATTCCTGGCCCTTCTTCGCCGCCTCCGCCTCGGCTCCCCGCAGCAGCCCCGGCAGCACCAGGTTCGCGTACGCGTCCCGCTCGTCCACCGCCCGCAGCGCCTCGAACGCCAGAATCCGCACGGGGTCGCGCTGCGGCCTGCGGTACGGCTTGCCCTTCCGGGCGGCGGGACTGGGGCGGCGGCTCGACGCTTCGCTCACGTGAAAGGTGCTCCGGGATCAGGATGACAGTGCTGAGGCCACACTACGTCGCCCTCGCCGGGCCGGCCGGTGCGGCGCCGGGTACCCCGGCAGAGGCGCGCCTGCCGCCGCGCGCCGGCCAGGCCAGAGCTATAGCCCGAGCCGCTCGCCGGAGGCGATGCGGGCACCGCGTGCCCAGTCCGCGGCCCGCATCCGCTTCTTGCCCTGCGGCTGAACCTCGCCGAGCTCAACCGCATGGCTGCCCGTGCCGACGAGCACCGCGTTCTTGGCGACCGCGAGCTCGCCCGGCGCGAGCTCGCCCCCGTCCGGCGCCGGGCGGACCGGGCCCAGCTTGAGCCGCTCGCCGTGGAAGCGGGTCCAGGCCCCCGGCGCCGGGGTGCAGCCGCGTACCAATCGGTCGACCCTCAAGGCGGGAGCCGTCCAGTCGACCAGCGCGTCCTCGACTGTGATCTTCGGGGCGAGGGTGATCCCGTCCGCCGGCTGTGGGTGCGCCACGAGGGTGCCGTCCTCGATGCCGTCCATCGTGGCGGTGAGCAACCGCGCCCCGCTGTGCGAGAGGCGGGTGAGCAGGTCACCGCTGGTGTCGTCGGGCCGTACGTCCTCCGTGACGACGCCGTAGACCGGCCCGGAGTCGAGCCCTTCCTCGATGAGGAACGTTGAGGCGCCGGTGATGTCGTCGCCGGCCATCACAGCGTGCTGGACCGGCGCCGCGCCGCGCCACGCCGGGAGCAGTGAGAAGTGCAGGTTGACCCAGCCGTGGTCCGGGATCTCCAGGGCGGCCTTGGGCAGCAGCGCACCGTAGGCCACCACGGGGCAGCAGTCCGGCGCGATCTCCCGCAGCCGCGTCAGGAAGTCCTCGTCGCGCGGCCGGGTCGGCTTGAGCACCTCGATACCGGCCTCCGCCGCGCGCTGCGCCACCGGGCTCGTGAGGAGCTTGCGACCGCGCCCGGCGGTCGCGTCGGGCCGGGTGACGACGGCGACGACCTCGTGCCGGTCGGACGCCAGCAGGGCGTCCAGGGCGGGGACGGCAGCCTCGGGGGTGCCGGCGAAGACGAGCCTCATGTAGTTGCGGAGCCTTTCCGGATAGGAACGGGGATCAGAGAGCGCGGCCGAAGGTGCTGTGCGGGGAGATCCTGACCTGCGGGACGACGGCCCCGGCCCACTCCGTCTCGCGGATCGCCTTCATCGCGGCCTTGCGGTGCTCCTCGTCGAGCCGGTCGATGAAGATGATGCCGTCGAGGTGGTCGGTCTCGTGCTGGATGCAGCGGGCGAGCAGTTGTGTGCCCTCGATGGTGACCGGGTCGCCGTGCATGTTGAAGCCCTTGGCGACCACGCCGTACGCCCGCAGGCAGTCGAACGTGAGTCCGGGCAGTGAGAGGCAGCCCTCGGGGCCGTCCTGCTCCTCCTCGCTGAGGCTGAGGTCCGGGTTGACGAGATGGCCGAGCTCGCCCTCCACGTAGTACGTGAAGACGCGCAGGGAAACGCCTATCTGCGGCGCCGCCAGGCCCGCCCCGGGCGCGTGCTGCATCGTCTCGGTCAGGTCCTTCACGAGGTTGCGGAGTTCCTTGTCGAAGGTGGTGACAGGCTGCGCCGTCATGCGCAGCACCGGGTCGCCGAAGAGGCGGATCGGCTGGACGGACACCGGCAGGCTCCCGTGGTCGGACGGTTCAAGGACAGCAACCCAGTCTATGGGGCCGGACGACAGGGGCGTACGCGCCCGAGTGCGCCCCCTGGGGTGTGGCCGCGCCCCCAAATGCGTGACTCCGGGGGAGGCTGGCGCGTTGGTCAAACGAGATTGACCGATAGCGGGCCGACGGCCCGATCCATTCCAGAGCCGGTTCGAGAGGCCTGTAGATGCCCGACCACGCAACTCACGACGCCCAGGCAAGGGCAAGTCTGCACCTCCTGGTGCGGGACATCGAAAGGGTCCGCCGCCAAGTCGACGCACTGCGGACCCTCACCGCCCAGTTGGGCAACGTCTACCGTCCACGGCGCAGCGGACCCTCCGCGGGATTCGTCGTCTACGGCCGCGCCCCCGCCCCCACCGTCCGGCTCGCCCAGGAATTGCGCGACAGCGTGGAGACCCTGGTCACCGCCGCGGTGGAGTTCGACCGCTCGCTGGGCTTCTCCTGGGACGCCGTCGGCTCGGCGCTGGGCGTCACCAAGCAGGCGGTGCACCGCCGCTACGGGACCCGGCGGGCCGCCGCGCTCATGGCGGAGGAAGCCGCGAACGAGGCGGCGCACTCCGTCGTGCCCTCTGTCCCCGTCGCCCGGTCCGTTCCCCAGCTCACCTCGCCCGGTGCCCGGGAGGAGGTCCTGCCGAGGGCGCTGCCCGGCCCCCGCATTGGCTGACCCTCCTCCCGGGGGCCCGGCACGCCACGCCGCCCCGCCGTCCGCCACACCGGACGCCGGGGCGGCGGCGTCGCGCCGGAGACCAGTGTGAACCGGTGGCTCGACGGCCTGCGCGGCCTCCCCCGTCGGCGACGACGAGATCGCCCTCAACCCCCCGGACCCCGGCGAGGACATGGTGGTCCTGGACGCCCTGCGCGGCCTTCTCACGGCGCCGCTGACAGCTCCGCGCGTCGGTCCCGGACGAGCTGGAGGAGGCGGCGATGATCGACGGGGCGAGCCGGGCCCGCTTCCTGTGGCAGGTGCTCTTCCCCCTGGTCCTGCCCGGTCTCGCGGCGACCAGCAGCTCCTCGTTCATCGGCGCCTGGAACGACTTCCTGTTCGCCAAGTCCTTCATCATCAGCGCCGTCCGGTACTCCACTCTCCCGATGGCCCCGCTCGTCTTCTTCAAGCCCGAGCAGAACGACTGGGGAGGCATCATGGCGGGCTCCACGGTGATGACCGTGCCGGTGCTGGTCTTCTTCGTCCTGGTGCAGCGCCGACTGGTCTCGGGCCTCGCGGGGGCGGTGAAGGGCTGACGGTTCAGCCCCGCCGCAGAGCCCCG
Organism: Actinacidiphila oryziradicis; assembly: GCF_005047355.1. GTDB lineage: Bacteria > Actinomycetota > Actinomycetes > Streptomycetales > Streptomycetaceae > Actinacidiphila > Actinacidiphila oryziradicis. The sequence goes on along the minus strand of NZ_SUMC01000004.1, from coordinate 261,878 downwards.
GACGTGGGGGCTGCCGCTACCCGATGTCCGGCGGATCGATCCTGACCCTCACCGGATCGCTCTGCTTACGCGCTGTACGAGCCGTCTGGGCGGCCTTCAACGCCGCCGCCAACGCGGCACCGGTGCCCGGCCGGACCCGCAGCAGCACCCGGTCCCACCGCTCCCCCGGCGGAGGATCCCCCGGGCGGCGCGGTCTGCCCGGTCCGGGCGCCGATACGGGCAGCGGCACCGGGCCGAGCACATCCGTCCCCTCCGGGAGGTGCGCCGTCGCCACTAGATCGGCCACCGCCGCCGCGCTCCCCGTGACCGACGCCATCCGGGACACCGGAGGAAACCCCAGCTCGGCGCGGTCCGCCAATTCGCGCACGGCGAATCCTGCCGGGTCCCATCGCACCAGCGCCTGCACCGGGCGCAGAGTCGGCTCCCCGAGTACGACGACTGTGCCGCCCTCCCCCGCCGGGCGCACCAGCGCCGCAGCGGCCGTCCAGCGCCGCAGCGTCTCCTCACCGGCCCGCAGATCCGGCCGGTTCAGCAGTGCCCAGCCGTCCAGCAGCAGCGCCGCCGCGTAGCCGCCCGCCGCGACCGGCTCGGCCCCCGGCGTCGAGATCACCAGGGCCGGCGCGTCCGGCACCGACGGCAGTATCCCGTCCCGGCCCGAGGTGCGGACCGGGACCTTCGGGAAGGCCCGGCCCAGCTCATCGGCGGTCCGGCGGGCACCCACCACCTGGGCACGCAGCCGGAAACCGCCGCACTCCTGGCAGTGCCAGGCCGCTTCCGGACGGCCGCACCACGTACAGCGCGGCGCACTGTCCCCGCCCGTCAGCTCCAACGGGCCCGCACAATTCCCGCAGCGCGCCGGCTCCCGGCACCGCTCGCAGGCCAGTCTCGGCACATACCCGCGGCGCGGCACCTGCACCAGCACCGGCCCACGCAGCAGCGCGTCCCGCGTCACCTGCCAGGCAAGGGACGGCAACCGCGCGGCCCTGGCCGCCGCGTCCCTCGCCTCGTCCAGCTCACCGACCGTACGTATCAGCGGCGCCGCCGCCCGCACCTGCTCGCGGCCCGCGCCGAGCGGCAGCGCCCACCCGGTGTCGACGAGCTGCGCCCCCTCGACGGTGCACGTCAGCCCACCCAGCAGAAATCCGGCCCGCTCCTCGGTCGCCCTGAGCAGCAGCACCTCCCGCGCATGCGGCTGCGGCGCGTGCGGCTCTGCATGGCTGGAGTCCCCGTCGTCCCACAACGCCACCAGCCCCAGGTCCGCCACCGGAGCGAACATCGCCGCACGCGTGCCGACCACGGCCCGCGCCGAACCCCGGCTGATCGCAAGCCATCGCCGGTACCGCTCCTCCGGCCCCGCGTCCGCCGTGAGCAGCACATGGTGGCCCGCGCCCAACAGCTCGGTGAGCGCCGCGTCCACCCGCCCCGCCGCCCGGCCGTCCGGCAGCACGGCCAGCGCTCCCCTCCCCGACGCCAGTGTCGCCGCTATCGCCCGCGCCAGCTCCTGCGGCCAATGCGGACCCGGCAGCGCCGTCCACACCGCCCTCGGCGCGTCCCCCCTGGCCAGAGCCAGCAAAAACGCCGGCCCCGTCCCATAGCGCGACCAGCTCCCCCGCGCCGGCGCCTCCGGACGCGGCAGCGGTTCAGTCACCGGCTCCGCCTCCGCTTTCGCCCTCCTGGGCGGCACCGCCAGCTGCACCACATCCGCCAGCGCCCCCGCATACCGGTCCGCCACCGCCCGGCACAGCGCCAGCAGACTCGGGGTCAGTACCGGCTCCGGCGACAGCACTTGCGCCAGCGGCGCCAGCGGCCCCCGGTAATCGCTCTCCGTCAGCCGCTCCACCACAAATCCGTCATGCAGCTCCCCGCCCTCCCGCCGCCCCTTCACCACCCTCGCCCCGAACCTCACCCGCACCCGAACCCCCGGTTGCGCCTCGGCGTCCATCGCCTCCGGCACCGCGTAGTCGAAGTACTGGTCCAGATGCAGCAGCCCCTTGTCCACCAGCACCCGCGCCACCGGCAGCTCCCCCGCCAGCGCCGCCCCACGCCACGTCCGCGGCTTGGCCCTCGGTTCCCTGGCCTTCCGCACCGTCTCCCGGATAAACGCGAGCTGCTCACCCCCGCCGCCCGCCTCCGGCTGCCCGTCCTCCCTGCTCACAGCTCCAGTCTTAGCAGACCGCACCGACATCACCGCCCCGCGCGATGCGCTCCCTGGGGCCGCCCCGAGGCGCCGGTCCAGGATCGGCCCGCCGGTCCTCGCCGCTCCTCCCGGATTCCCGGGCTGCCTACCGATCGGCAGGCAGCAGGCGAAACGCCTTGTGGCCGGTCAGCGGCCGCACCGTACGGAAGTCCCGGTGGCCGAGGTCGTCCGGATCCGCGTAGACCATGGTGCGCTTGAGAGCCTTAGACATATGCTAGGGCACTCATACGTCCGGGCGTCCTACCCGGACGGCACGTCCGACAAGGCGGGGGCAGTCGCCGTCCACTGGGGTCGGCAAAGGCGCCGCCCTCGGCGTGACCTGCGGGGTTGCCCAAGCCGTGGCCGCTCAACCGTCCGCCGCGACAACTGAGGCCCGGCCCCCAGCCAGCGGGGTCCGGGCCTCAGTACATGCGGGTGACCAGCAATCAGCGCCCTACAGGCCGACAGCCTTGCGCAGCGCCTCGACGCGGTCGGTGCGCTCCCAGGTGAAGTCCGGGATCTCGCGGCCGAAGTGCCCGTACGCCGCGGTCTGGGCGTAGATCGGCCGGAGCAGGTCCAGGTCACGGATGATCGCGGCGGGGCGGAGGTCGAAGACCACGCCGATGGCCTGCTCGATCCGGTCCACATCCGCCGTGGCGGTGCCGAAGGTCTCGACGAAGAGACCGACGGGCTCTGCCTTGCCGATGGCGTAGGCGACCTGGACCTCGCAGCGCGAGGCGAGTCCGGCGGCGACGACGTTCTTGGCGACCCAGCGCATGGCATAGGCGGCGGAGCGGTCGACCTTGGAGGGGTCCTTGCCGGAGAAGGCACCGCCGCCGTGGCGGGCCATACCGCCGTAGGTGTCGATGATGATCTTCCGCCCGGTAAGGCCGGCGTCGCCCATGGGGCCGCCGATCTCGAAGCGGCCGGTGGGGTTGACGAGCAGGCGGTACCCCTCGATATCGAGCTTGATGCCTGCTTCGAGCAGCGCCTTGAGCTCCGGCTCGACCACGAACTCGCGGATGTCAGGGGCGAGCAGCGACTCGAGGTCGATGTCGGAGGCGTGCTGGGAGGAGACGACGACGGTGTCGAGGCGGACGGCCTTGGCTCCGTCGTACTCGATGGTGACCTGGGTCTTGCCGTCGGGGCGGAGATAGGGGATGGTCCCGTTCTTGCGGACCTCCGACAGACGGCGGGAAAGCCGGTGCGCCAGCGTGATCGGCAGGGGCATGAGCTCGGGCGTCTCGTCGCAGGCGTAGCCGAACATCAGGCCCTGGTCGCCCGCGCCCTGCCGGTCGAGCTCGTCCTCATCGCCCTCGACGCGATTCTCGTACGCGGTGTCCACACCCTGCGCGATGTCCGGGGACTGGGCGCCGATGGAGACGGAGACACCGCAGGAGGCGCCGTCGAAGCCCTTCTTCGACGAGTCGTAGCCGATCTCGAGGATCTTGTTTCGCACGAGGGTCGCGATGTCCGCGTAGCCCTTGGTAGTGACTTCACCGGCGACATGCACCAGGCCGGTGGTAATCAACGTCTCGACGGCCACCCGGGAGGTGGGGTCCTCTTTGAGAAGAGCGTCGAGAATGGTGTCGCTGATCTGGTCAGCGATCTTGTCTGGGTGTCCCTCGGTGACGGACTCCGAGGTGAACAGGCGGCGGGACACATCGCTCCCTGGGGTTGCAGCGGCTGCTGGCTAGATCATTGTTGGCTCGCGCGGGGCTGCGCCCGGCATGCCTCGGCTAGTTTATCGTTCGACTCGTCCGTACGGGCACGGCACCCCGAAGCTTGGGAGTGCTGTGACCTGCGACACCTTATTGCGTTGAGCGGATGTCAGGGTTTTATTGGCACCGGTGTGTCAAGTTCAGCTGAATTTCGGTGCCACCAGGGTCCACACCAGTTCGGCGAGATCTTCCTTGGGTCCGTAGGGGACGGGCGTCTCACTGCCGTCGGCTCCGAGGACCACGGCCTCGTTCTCCTCGGAACCAAAGGCCTTGTGTTCGCCCACTTCGTTGACAACGAGCAGGTCGCAGCCCTTGCGGGCGAGCTTGGCCCGTCCGTTGGCCTGCACGTCGTCGGTCTCGGCGGCGAAGCCGACGACGATCTGGCCCGGTCGCTGGCGGTCTGTGGAGAGCTCGGCCAGGATGTCCGGGTTCCGCACCAGCTCAAGGGGCGGCGGCTCTTCGCCGTCCTTCTTCTTGATCTTTCCCGTTACGTAGTGGGCCGGTCGAAAATCGGCCACGGCGGCGGCCATGACGACCGCGTCGGCGTCCGCGGCGGCCTTCAGTACCGCTTCGCGCAGCTGTGCGGCGGTGCCGACCCGTACGACATCTACGCCGGCCGGGTCCGGCAGGGTGGTGTTGGCGGCGATGAGCGTGACCCGGGCGCCGCGGGCGACGGCGGTGCGGGCGAGGGCGTAACCCTGCTTGCCGGAGGAGCGGTTGCCGAGGTAGCGCACGGGATCCAGCGGCTCGCGGGTGCCGCCGGCGCTGACGACGACATTGCGTCCGGCGAGGTCAGCGACCGCGGACTGCGGGCCGCGGGCCAGTACCCGGCGACAGATCTCGAAGATCTCGGCGGGGTCGGGGAGCCGGCCCTTGCCGGTGTCGACGCCGGTGAGCCGGCCGACTGCGGGCTCGAGGACGAGGGCGCCCCGGCGGCGGAGTGTCGCGACGTTCTCCTGGGTGGCCGGGTGTTCCCACATCTCGGTGTGCATGGCGGGGGCGAAGAGCACCGGGCATCGGGCGGTGAGGAGGGTGTTGGTCAGCAGGTCGTCGGCGAGGCCGTGCGCAGCCTTGGCGAGGATGTCGGCGGTGGCCGGGGCGACGACCAGCAGATCGGCGCCCTGGCCGATGCGAACGTGCGGGACCTCGTGCACGGCGTCCCAGACCTGGGTGGAGACGGGGTGGCCGGAGAGCGCGGACCAGGTCGCCTCGCCGACGAAGTGCAGAGCGGACTCGGTGGGCACCACCCGTACGTCATGGCCGGACTCGGTGAACCGCCGAAGCAGCTCGCACACCTTGTAGGCGGCGATCCCGCCGCTCACGCCCAGAACGACCTGTGGCTTGCCCATCGTCTCTCCCGCCGAGGTGTAGGTGGTGTACCGGCACTGGCTCCATCACACACCACGGGCCTGGCGGCTGTGCCGCCAGGCCCGTGGTGACAGATACCGGGTGCCGCTACTGGGCCGCCTCGACGGCCTCGGAGGTCAGCAGGCCCGCGTTGATCTCGCGCAGTGCGATCGACAGCGGCTTCTCGTGGACGTGGGTGTCGACGAGCGGGCCGACGTACTCCAGCAGGCCTTCACCGAGCTGGGAGTAGTAAGCGTTGATCTGACGTGCACGCTTGGCCGCGTAGATCACCAGGCTGTACTTGGAATCGGTGGCCTCAAGCAGCTCATCGATCGGCGGATTGATGATGCCCTCGGGCTGGGTCATGGAAGAGGACACGCTCTGCCTTCCGATAAGAGTGGAACTGATCAGAATGCGATCAGGCTACGTTCATGAAGGTTAGCAGCTCGCGCGCTACATCCTCGACGGAGGTGTTGACAAGGGTCACGTCGAACTCCGATTCCGCCGCCAGCTCCACTCGCGCCGCCGCCAGCCGCTCCTTGATCACCTCGGGCGATTCAGTACCGCGCCCGGTGAGCCGGCGGACCAGCTCCTCCCAGCTCGGCGGGGCCAGGAAGATCAGCTGGGCCTCGGGCATCGACTCCCGGACCAGCCGGGCGCCCTGCAGATCGATTTCGAGCAGCACCGACTCGCCCGCGGCGAGCTTTTCCAGTACGGCACCCCGTGGCGTGCCGTAGCGGTTGCCCGCGAACTCGGCCCATTCCAACAGCTCTCCGTTGGCGACGAGCTTGTCGAACTCGTCGTCGTCCACGAAGTAGTACTGCACTCCGGGCTTCTCACCGGGACGCGGCTTACGGGTGGTGGCCGACACCGAGAGCCAGACCTCGGGGTGGACCTTGCGCATATGGGCGACGACCGTGCTCTTGCCGACCCCTGAGGGGCCGGAGAGCACGGTCAGCCGCGGATGTCCCGGAGGGACGGGGGTCGTCCCCCGGGAAACTGCAGTACTCATGGAGCGATTATCCCCGGTTCCCGGAAGTGCTGGGGACCGTCAAGCGGCCGGGCTGCCGAACTCACGCTCAAGCGAAGCGATCTGGTTGGAGCCGAGGCCGCGTACACGACGGGACTCCGAGATACCGAGACGCTCCATGATCTGCTTGGCGCGGACCTTTCCCACGCCCGGGAGCGACTCGAGGAGCGCCGAAACCTTCATTTTGCCGATGACGTCGTTCTCCTGGCCCGACTTGATCACGTCATGCAGCGACGCGCCGGAGTGCTTGAGCCGGTTCTTGACCTCGGCGCGCTCCCGGCGAGCCGCGGCGGCCTTTTCGAGCGCGGCAGCGCGCTGTTCAGGAGTAAGGGGCGGAAGTGCCACGCCGTTCACCTCAGGGTTAGAACGATTGGATTCGGACCGGTGAGGAACCTAGCGGCCCCTCACCTGCGGGGCAACGCGCAACGCCTTTCATTTTGCGCGCTCCCGACGGAGACTAGCGGGCGGAACGCCCGCAGTCAGCGCAAACAAGAAGAAAAGTCCTGGTCAGCCTCAGCTGATCAGGACTTTTCGGTCAAATCACCCGCCCGAGCGAGGTCAACAGCTGACTCTCCGGCAGGACGCTGACGTTCGCCGGAGCACCCCCGCACCTGCGAAGCAGGCGAATTCCGGACTCAGCCGATGACCGCGGCCAGCTCCCCGGCCGCACGGGCAGCGGCAGCGCGCAGCGCGGCCACCGACGGGCCGTGCTTCAGCACGCCCCGGCTCACGCTGGGCACGACATCGGCTACGGCGCTGCCGAAGACCCTCCGCAAGTCGGCGGCGGTCGCGCCCTGCGCTCCGATGCCGGGAGCGAGCAGCGGGCCGTTGATGCCGAGATCGACACCGGCCTCGTCGAGGGTCGCGCCGACGACAGCACCGACGGAGCCGAGCGGCTCGGCGCCCTCGTTCTCGTCGGCGATGTGGTCGAGGATCACCTGGGCGAGTGATCTTCCGTTCGCCGCGATTGACCGCTGGACCTCAGCGCCTTCCGGATTGGAGGTCAGCGCGAGGACGAAGACTCCGCCTCCGCTGATCCGGGCGGCGTCCAGGGCCGGGCGCAGGGATCCGAAACCCAGGTACGGGCTGACGGTGACCGCGTCCGAGAAGAGCGGCGAGTCCTTGTCGAGGAAGGCGGACGCGTACGCGGCCATGGTGGAGCCGATGTCGCCGCGCTTGGCATCCATCAGGACGAGCGTCCCGGCGGCGCGGGCGTCCGCGACGGCCTGCTCCAGCACCGCGATGCCGCGCGAGCCGAAGCGCTCGAAGAAGGCGCTCTGCGGCTTGAGAACGGCCACCCGGTCGGCGAGGGCCTCCACAACGGTGCGGCTGAAGCGCTCCAGACCCGCGATGTCGTCGCCCAGGCCCCAAGAGGTGAGCAGCGCGGCGTGCGGGTCGATGCCGACACAGAGCGGGCCCCGGGTGTCCATGGCGTGGCGCAGGCGCGCGCCGAAGGGTTCCAGGATTGTCATCGGGTGGCTGCCTTCCGGGTGCCGGCGCCGACGGCCTCGGCGAGGGTGTCGTAAGGGCTGTCCTTGAGCCGCTCCGCCAGGCCGCGGTGGATCGCGGAGCACCAGAAGGGGCCCTGGTAGATGAAGGCGCTGTACCCCTGGACCAGGGTGGCGCCAGCCAGGATGCGCTCCCAGACGTCGCCGGCGGTCTCGACGCCGCCGGCACCGACCAGTGTGATCCGGTCCCCCACGCGGGCGTACAGCCTGCGCAGCACCGCCAGGGATCGGGCTTTGAGGGGCGCGCCGGACAGGCCTCCGGCGCCGATGGCCTCGACGGTGGCGCTGTCGGTGCTGAGGCCGTCGCGGGAAATGGTGGTGTTGGTGGCGATGATGCCGTCCAGGCCGAGCTCGACGGCGAGGTCGGCGACGGCGTCGATGTCCTCGTCGGCGAGGTCCGGGGCGATCTTGACGAGCAGCGGCACCCGCCGGTCGGTGACCGCACGGTCGGCGGCCTCGCGTACGGCGGTGAGCAGCGGGCGCAGATGTCCGACGGCCTGGAGGTCGCGGAGCCCGGCCGTGTTGGGCGAGGAGACGTTGACGACGAGGTAGTCGGCGTGGGCGGCGAGCCGTTCGGTGGAGGTGACGTAGTCGGCGACGGCCTCGGACTCGGGCGTGAGCTTGGTCTTGCCGATGTTGACGCCGACGGTCGTCCGGCTGCGCTTCTTGCCCAGGGCCGCGTCACGGGCCGCGAGGCGCGCGGCGACGGCCGCCGAGCCCTCGTTGTTGAAGCCCATCCGGTTGACCAGGGCGCGGTCCTTGACGAGGCGGAAGAGCCGCGGCTGCGGGTTGCCGGGCTGCGGCTCGGCGGTGACGGTGCCGATCTCGACATGGTCGAAGCCCATCATCGTCAGCCCGTCGATGCCGATGGCGTTCTTGTCGAAGCCGGCCGCGAGCCCGAAGGGGCCGTGCATGGTCCTGCCGAACGCCTCGGTGCGCAGCGCCTCGTACCTGGACCGGGGAGCGAAAGCCGCGGTGAGGAAGGTGCGCAGGACGCGGGTGCGGGCGGCGCGGCGGATCCAGGCGAAGGCGAGGTGGTGGGCCCGCTCGGGGTCTAGGCGGGTGAGGATCAGCTTGAAGAGGAGGGAGTACATTCGGGCTCTTTCTGCTCTGGGCCCTGGGCCGGTCCGGCGGGGCGGGGGTGCCTGCGGCGCTTTTCCCTCCCCGCCCCTTCCCGGCTGCGTCTGATATGCGGCTGGCGCCGCGTGGGGGGCTGCGCCCCAGACCCCGTTTTACGTGCGGGCCGGTGGCCCGGTTGTGCCCACCCGTTCCGCCCTGCGAAACGGGTGGGCACAACCGGGCAGGCCCTATGCCTCGCGGGCGTCGGTCAGTTGCTGCGCGTGCTCCTGGAGGGAGCGGACTCCGATGTCGCCGCGGTTGAGGGCGTCGATGCCCTGGACCGCGGCGGCGAGCGCCTGGACGGTGGTGAGGCACGGGACGCCGCGGGCGACGGCGGCGGTGCGGATCTCGTAGCCGTCGAGGCGGCCTCCGGTGCCGAACGGGGTGTTGACGATGAGGTCTATTCCGCCGTCGTGGATGAGCTGGACGACGGTCGGCTCGCCGCCCGGGCCGGTGCCCTCGCTCAGTTTGCGGATCACGGTGGCCTCGATGCCGTTGCGCTTGAGGACCTCCGCGGTCCCGGAGGTGGCGAGCAGTTCGAAGCCGTACGCCGCCAGGGCGCGCGCCGGGAAGATCAGGGCGCGCTTGTCGCGGTTGGCGACCGAGATGAAGGCGCGGCCCTTGGTGGGGAGGGCGCCGTAGGCGGCGGCCTGGGACTTGGCGTAGGCGGTGCCGAAGACGGTGTCGATGCCCATGACCTCGCCGGTGGAGCGCATCTCCGGGCCGAGGATGGTGTCGACGCCGCGCCCGGAGGCGTCCCGGAAGCGGCTCCAGGGCAGGACGGCCTCCTTGACGGAGATCGGCGCGTCGAGCGGGAGAGTGCCGCCGTCGCCCGTTTTCGGGAGCAGGCCTTCGGCGCGCAGCTCGGCGATGGTGGCGCCGAGGGAGATGCGGGCGGCGGCCTTGGCGAGGGGTACCGCGGTGGCCTTGGAGGTGAAGGGCACCGTGCGGGAGGCGCGGGGGTTCGCTTCGAGGACGTAGAGGATGTCCCCGGCGAGCGCGAACTGGATGTTGATCAGGCCCTGGACCCCGACCCCGCGGGCGATGGCTTCGGTGGAGGCGCGCAGCCGCTTGACGTCGTGGCCGCCGAGGGTGATGGGGGGCAGGGCGCAGGCGGAGTCGCCGGAGTGGATGCCGGCTTCCTCGATGTGCTCCATGACGCCGCCGAGGTAGAGCTCGTGGCCGTCATAGAGGGCGTCCACGTCGATCTCGATGGCGTCGTCGAGGAAACGGTCGACCAGCACCGGGCGGTCGGCGCTGATCTCGGTGGATTCGGCGATGTAGGTGGCGAGCCGGGCCTCTTCGTAGACGATCTCCATCCCGCGTCCGCCGAGGACGTACGACGGGCGTACGAGGACGGGGTAGCCGATCTCGTCGGCGATGGCCTTGGCAGCGGGGAAGGAGGTCGCGGTGCCGTGCTTGGGCGCCGGGAGGCCGGCCTCCGCGAGGACCCGGCCGAAGGCGCCGCGGTCCTCGGCGAGGTGGATGGCCTCGGGTGAGGTGCCGACAACGGGGACGCCGTTGTCCTTGAGGGCCTGGGCGAGGCCGAGCGGGGTCTGGCCGCCGAGCTGGACGATGACGCCCGCGACAGGACCGGCCTGGGTCTCGGCGTGGACGATCTCCAGGACGTCCTCCAGGGTGAGCGGCTCGAAGTAGAGCCGGTCGGAGGTGTCGTAGTCGGTGGAGACGGTCTCGGGGTTGCAGTTGACCATCACGGTCTCGTACCCGGCGTCGTGCAGCGCGAAGGAGGCGTGGACGCAGGAGTAGTCGAACTCGATGCCCTGTCCGATGCGGTTGGGCCCGGAGCCGAGGATGATGACCGCGGGTTTCTCTCGCGGCGCGACCTCGCTCTCCTCGTCGTAGGAGGAGTAGAAGTACGGGGTGTTGGCGGCGAACTCGGCGGCGCAGGTGTCGACGGTCTTGTAGACCGGGCGCACGCCGAGCGCGTGCCGGACCTCGCGGACGACGTCCTCGCGCAGGCCCCGGATACCGCCGATCTGGGCGTCGGAGAAGCCATAGCGCTTGGCGCCGGCGAGCAGCTCGGGGTCGAGCCGGTCGGCGGCGGCGAGCTCGTCGGCGATCTCCTTGATCAGGAAGAGCTGGTCGATGAACCAGGGGTCGATCTTCGTGGCGTCGAAGACCTCCTCCGGGGTGGCGCCGGCGCGGATCGCGTCCATGACGGTGTTGATCCGGCCGTCGGTCGGCACGCCCGCCTTGACGAGCAGTTCTTTCTTCTCGCCCGGCTCGCCGGTGAAGGCGAACTGGCTGCCCCTCTTCTCCAGCGAGCGCAGCGCCTTCTGCAGGGCCTCGGGGAAGTTGCGGCCGATGGCCATGGCCTCGCCGACCGACTTCATGGTGGTGGTGAGGGTGGCGTCGGCTGCGGGGAACTTCTCGAAGGCGAAACGCGGCACCTTGACCACGACGTAGTCGAGGGTGGGCTCGAAGGACGCCGGGGTCTTCTCGGTGATGTCGTTGGGGATTTCGTCGAGGGTGTAGCCGACGGCGAGCCGGGCGGCGATCTTGGCGATCGGAAAGCCGGTGGCCTTGGAGGCGAGCGCCGAGGAGCGCGAGACGCGCGGATTCATCTCGATGACGATGACCCGGCCGTCCTCGGGGTCGATCGCGAACTGAATGTTGCAGCCGCCGGTGTCCACGCCGACCTCGCGGATGATCGCGATGCCGATGTCACGCAGCCGCTGGTACTCGCGGTCGGTCAGCGTCATGGCCGGGGCGACGGTGATGGAGTCACCGGTGTGCACGCCCATGGGGTCGAAGTTCTCGATGGAGCAGACAACCACGACGTTGTCGTGCTTGTCGCGCATCAGCTCCAGTTCGTACTCCTTCCAGCCGAGGATGGACTCCTCCAGGAGCACCTCGGTCGTCGGGGAGAGCGTGAGGCCCTGGCCGGCGATACGGCGCAGCTCCTCCTCGTCGTGGGCGAAGCCGGAGCCGGCGCCGCCCATGGTGAAGGAGGGGCGGACGACGACGGGGTAGCCGCCGAGGGTGTCCACTCCGGCGAGGACGTCATCCATGGAGTGGCAGATGACCGAGCGGGCCGACTCGCCATGGCCGATCTTGGCCTTGACGGCCTCGACGACGCCCTTGAACAGCTGCCGGTCCTCGCCCTTGTGGATCGCCTCGACATTGGCGCCGATCAGCTCGACGCCGTACTTGTCGAGGACACCGGCCTCGTGGAGGGAGATCGCGGTGTTGAGGGCGGTCTGGCCGCCGAGGGTCGGCAGAAGGGCGTCGGGGCGCTCCTTGGCGATGATCTTCTCTACGTACTCCGGAGTGATCGGCTCGACGTAGGTGGCGTCGGCGATCTCCGGGTCCGTCATGATCGTGGCCGGGTTGGAGTTGACAAGGATGACCCGAAGGCCCTCGGACTTCAGGACGCGGCAGGCCTGGGTGCCGGAGTAGTCGAACTCGGCGGCCTGACCGATGACGATCGGGCCCGAGCCGATGACCAGGACGGACTGGATATCGGTGCGCTTAGGCACGCTGGCCCTCCATGAGCTGGGTGCTGTGCTTGTTCTGCTCGTCTCGCATGAGCTCGACGAAACGGTCGAACAGGTATGCCGCGTCGTGCGGGCCCGCTGCCGCTTCGGGGTGGTACTGAACGCTGAACGCGGGCTGGTCGAGCAGCCGGAGGCCTTCGACCACCTTGTCGTTGAGGCATACGTGGGAGACCTCGGCCCGGCCGTACGGCGTGTCGGAGACCCGGTCGAGCGGGGCGTCGACCGCGAAGCCGTGGTTGTGGGCGGTGACCTCGACCTTGCGGGTGGCACGGTCCTGCACGGGCTGGTTGATGCCGCGGTGGCCGTACTTGAGCTTGTAGGTGCCGAAGCCGAGCGCGCGGCCCAGGATCTGGTTGCCGAAGCAGATGCCGAACAGCGGGGTCTTGCGGTCCAGGACGCCCTTGATGACGGTGAGGTCGACGGTGGCCGGGTCGCCGGGGCCGTTGGAGAGGAACACGCCGTCGGGCTGTACCGCGTACACATCCTCCAGGCTCGCGGTCGCGGGCAGGACGTGCACCTCGATGCCGCGCTCGGCCATCCGCTGCGGGGTCATGCCCTTGATGCCGAGGTCTATGGCGGCGACGGTGAACTTCTTCTCTCCGATCGCGGGGACGACGTACGTCTCGGTGGTGGCGACCTCGGCGGACAGGTCCGCGCCCTTCATCTGAGGGCTGGCCTGCACCTTCGCGAGGAGCGTGTCCGCGTCCGCGACGGCGGCACCGGAGAAGATGCCGACCCGCATGGCGCCGCGCTCGCGCAGATGACGGGTGAGGGCACGCGTGTCGATACCGCTGATGCCGACGACGCCCTGCGTGATCAGTTCCGCGTCCAGCGAGCGCCGGGAGCGCCAGTTGGACGGGACGCGGGCGGGGTCGCGGACGACAAAGCCGGCCACCCAGATGCGGGACGACTCCGCGTCCTCGTCGTTGACGCCGGTGTTGCCGATGTGCGGGGCGGTCATGACGACCACCTGGCGGTGGTACGAGGGGTCGGTGAGCGTCTCCTGGTAGCCGGTCATACCGGTGGAGAACACCGCCTCGCCGAACGTTTCCCCCACCGCCCCGTAGGCACGGCCACGGAAAGTGCGGCCGTCCTCCAGGACGAGTACGGCGGGGATCTTCGCGGTCCCCAGGGCGGAGGTGGTCATGCTGCGCCTTCCTCGTCGTGCGTAAGGGTGTTGACGGCCTGGACCCAGGCGTCGTGCTCGGCGGCGTGCTCGGAGCGGAAGCCGGAGTCGATCAGCTTGTCGCCGTGCGCCCAGGTGATCACCAGCAGGCCGCCCTCGGTGAGGACCTTGCCCGCGATGCCCTTGTCGAGGCGGGCGCCGCGCAGTGCGGCGGCCGGGACGTAGAAGCTCGCTGCTCCGGTCCGCTCGACCTGGAGCCCCTGCTCGGTGAGGGTGAGCTGGGCAAGGCTGCGTACGCCGAGGCCGTGGGCGACGATCCGGTCCAGCCACTGTCCGGCGGTGGTGCTGCCGTGGTAGCGGCCTTTCAGCGTCAGCTGGGGCTCCCCGGGCCGCTCGGGGGCGGCGGGGAGGGCGGGGAGGTCGCTCTGGAGCGTGCCACGCCACTTCCAGCCCTCGCACATGAGCCAGTAGACGAGGACGACGAAGAGCAGCAGGCCGACGATCCAGCCGATGCGGCCCGACCAGTCGGTGACCTGCTGGGAGTGCTTCTCGACGGCGAGGACGGTCAGAGGTGTCATGGGTGTCGGTGTCACGTGAGCTTTCCGTCCAGGACCGTGGCCTTGCCCCGCAGGAAGGTGGCGTTCACCCGGCCCGGCAGCTCACGCCCCTCGTACGGGGTGTTGCGGCTGCGCGAGGCGAAGGCGGCGGGATTCACCACTCCACGGTATGCGGGATCGACCAGCGTGAGGTTGGCGGGCTCACCCGCTGAGACAGGACGGCCGTGTCCGGCGAGCCGGCCGATGACCGCCGGGCGCAGCGACATGCGGTCCGCGACTCCCGCCCAGTCGAGGAGGCCGGTGTCGACCATGGTGTGCTGGACGACCGACAGCGCGGTCTCCAGCCCGACCATGCCCATGGCGGCCGCTGCCCACTCGCAGTCCTTGTCCTCGCGCGGGTGCGGGGCGTGGTCGGTGGCCACGCAGTCGATCGTGCCGTCCGCCAGTGCCTCACGGAGCGCCATGACATCGGCCCCGGTGCGCAGCGGCGGATTGACCTTGTAGACCGGGTTGTACGTACGTACCAGCTCGTCGGTGAGAAGCAGGTGGTGCGGGGTGACCTCGGCGGTCACGTCCCAGCCCTTGGACTTGGCCCAGCGGACGATCTCGACCGAGCCCGCGGTGCTGAGGTGGCAGATGTGCACGCGGGAGCCGACGTGAGCGGCGAGCATCACATCGCGGGCGATGACCGACTCTTCTGCGACGGACGGCCAGCCGGTGAGACCCAGCTCGCCGGAGACGGCACCCTCGTTCATCTGGGCGCCCTCGGTGAGGCGTGGTTCTTGGGCGTGCTGGGCGACGACTCCGCCGAACGCCTTCACGTACTCCAGCGCGCGGCGCATGATCACGGCATCATCGACACATTTGCCGTCATCGGAGAAGACCCGCACGGCCGCCGCCGAGTCGGCCATGGCGCCGAGTTCGGCGAGCTTCTTGCCCTCCAGGCCGACAGTGACAGCGCCGACCGGCTGGACGTCGCAGTAGCCGTGCTCTTTGCCCAGCCGCCATACCTGCTCCACGACACCGGCGGTGTCGGCGACCGGGAAGGTGTTCGCCATGGCGTGCACGGCTGTGTAGCCACCGACGGCCGCGGCACGAGTACCGGTCAGGACGGTCTCGGAATCCTCGCGGCCGGGCTCGCGGAGGTGGGTGTGGAGGTCGACCAGGCCGGGCAGGAGGATCTGCCCCTCGGCCTCGACGACGGTGGCGTCGCCGGCCTCCAGGCCGCTGCCCACGGCGGCGATGGTCTCGCCGTCGATCAGCACATCCTGCGGCTCGCCGCCGAGCGGCTTCGCTCCCCGGATAAGGATCTTGCCCATCGATACTCCTTCCCAGGGCCCTGCCGGCTTCAGCCGGCAGGGGTGTGTGATCCCTGGCTTGATTGTGCGGAGTGCATCCACTTCGCTACGATCTGTGATGCTTCGTTGGGTGCCGGTCAGGGCTTGGCCGTCATGAGGTCGCCACGACGGCCGAGTGAGAAGCCCCCTCCCCGCGGCGGGGGAGATCCGGGTTCGCGGCTCAACGGCCCTCCTCCGGGCGGACGGCCGAAATGGCCGACTCGGAGCCGCCGAGCAGCAGATACAGCACGGACATCCGGATGCTGACGCCGTTGGCCACCTGCTCGACGACGGTGCAGCGGGGGGAGTCCGCGACCTCGGCGGTGATCTCCATGCCTCGGTTCATCGGGCCGGGGTGCATCACTATGGCGTGTTCGGGCATCGCCGCCATCCGGGTGCCGTCGAGGCCGTAGCGACGCGAGTACTCGCGCTCGGTGGGGAAGAAGGCGGCGTTCATGCGCTCGCTCTGCACCCGGAGCATCATCACGGCGTCGGACTTCGCGAGCACCCCGTCGAGGTCGTAGGACACCTCGCAGGGCCAGGTCTCGACGCCTACGGGCAGCAGGGTCGGCGGAGCGACCAGCGTGACCTGGGCCCCGAGCGTGCCCAGCAGGTGGACGTTGGAGCGGGCGACCCGGCTGTGCAGGACGTCGCCGACGATGGTGACGCGCCGCCCGGCCAGGTCCCGGCCGGGGCCGGACAGGTGGCGGCGCATGGTGAAGGCGTCGAGCAGCGCCTGGGTGGGGTGCTCGTGGGTGCCGTCACCGGCATTGACGACCGAGCCGCCGATCCAGCCGGAGGTGGCGAGGCGGTGCGGGGCGCCGGAGGAGTGGTGGCGGATGACGACGGCGTCGGCGCCCATGGCCTCCAGGGTGAGCGCGGTGTCCTTCAGCGATTCGCCCTTGGACACCGAGGAGCCCTTGGCGGAGAAGTTGATGACGTCGGCGGAGAGGCGCTTGGCGGCGGCCTCGAAGGAGATGCGGGTGCGGGTCGAGTCCTCGAAGAAGAGGTTGACGACGGTGCGGCCGCGCAGGGTGGGCAGCTTCTTGATGGGGCGGTCGGCGAGGCGGGCGAGTTCCTCGGCGGTATCCAGGACGAGCAGGGCGTCGTCGCGGGTGAGGTCGGCGGCCGAGATGAGGTGGCGCTTCATCGGGTTCACTCCGGTGGCGGTACGGGGGGCGGCGGAGGGCATAGAGGGGCCCTGGAGCGGGCCCTGGAGCGCTATTCGTCCGCCGGGGAGCCGTCGTGCTGCGCCGGGTCCTGCTGCCCGAGGAGCACGGTGTCGCGGCCGTCCTCCTCGGTGAGATGGACCTTGACGCTCTCGCGCAGCGACGTGGGGATGTTCTTGCCGACGTAGTCGGCCCGGATCGGCAGCTCGCGGTGGCCGCGGTCGACGAGCACCGCGAGCTGTACCGCCCGCGGGCGGCCGATGTCGCCCAGAGCGTCGAGGGCGGCGCGGATGGTGCGGCCGGAGAAGAGCACGTCGTCGACGAGGACGACGAGGCGGCCGTCGATGCCGTCACCCGGGATGTCGGTGCGGGCCAGCGCTCGCGCAGGACGGAGCCGCAGGTCATCGCGGTACATGGTGATGTCGAGGGAGCCGACTAGCACCTTGCGTCCGGTGATCTCGGCAAGCTTGTCGGCCAGCCGCCGGGCGAGGAAGACGCCACGGGTCGGGATGCCGAGCAGCACCACGTCGTCCGCGCCCTTGGCACGCTCGACGATCTCGTGGGCGATGCGGGTCAGGACCCGCGCGATGTCCGGGGCCTCCAGGACGGGGCGCGGTGGTGTCGGCGGAGCGATACGGTTTTCGGCCATTGGAAATGGACCTCCTTCCCCGCCTCACGGGACGGGCCTTAAAGGACGCCAGGGTTACGCTGCAACCGTAGCAGGCACGTCGGCAGGCCCTCGCACAGCCATCCACGGAGTACACATAACGTTCGAAATCGGGCGTTCCCTACCCTCCTGGAGGTCGGCGTGGACCATTCGGCTTGACGCAGTCGAATTACGCTGAGTAACCTCACAGTGAGTTACCGAGTTTCCGTCCGGGGAGCCTTATGTCCAGCGATTACGCCAAACAGCTCGGAGCCAAGCTCCGAGCCATCCGCACACAGCAGGGACTCTCCCTCCACGGCGTCGAGGAAAAGTCCCAGGGCCGCTGGAAGGCCGTGGTTGTCGGCTCTTACGAGCGCGGCGACCGTGCCGTGACCGTCCAGCGCCTCGCCGAGCTCGCCGAGTTCTACGGCGTCCCGGTGCAAGAGCTACTGCCCGGCTCCGCCCCCGGTGGTGCCGCCGAGCCGCCGCCGAAGCTGGTGCTCGACCTCGAGCGCCTCTCCCAGGTGCCGTCCGACAAGGCCGGCCCGCTGCAGCGGTACGCCGCCACCATCCAGAGCCAGCGTGGCGACTACAACGGCAAGGTGCTGTCAATCCGTCAGGACGATCTGCGTACCCTCGCTGTCATCTACGACCAGTCGCCGTCCGTCCTGACCGAACAGCTGATCGGCTGGGGCGTCCTCGACTCGGACGCACGACGCGCGGTACAGCACGAAGAGGGCTGACCCCTCGGCAGCGCAGAAACGTCCCGCCCCGGTGGGCTGTGCCCTTGAGGGTGCCGTCCACGGGGCGGGTTTTGCGTTTTGCGCTGCGCCGACGGCAGCGCGCGACGCGGGCCCGGAACGCATGGCGTTCCGGGCCCGGGGTGCTGCGACCGGCAGTGCTCAGTCGCGATGGAGCGTCGGCTTCAGGTCCTTCAAGCGGGCCAGCAGGCCGTTGACGAAGGCCGGGGACTCCGCGGTGGAGAACTCCTTGGCGAGCTGGACGGCCTCGTCGAGGACGACCGCGTCGGGGACGTCGTCCTCCCAGATCAGCTCGTAGGCGCCGAGCCGCAGCACATTGCGGTCGACGACCGGCATCCGGTCAAGCGTCCAGCCGACCGAGTAGGTGCTGAGGAGCTCGTCAATACGCGGCGCGTGGGCGGCGTATCCCTCGACGAGCCGCATGGTGTACTCGGTGACCGGCGGCTGCCGGTCATCGGTCCGGGCGAGCCGGATCCAGTCCGCCATGGCGGTCTTCGGGTCGACACCCCGCTGCTCCGCCTCGAAGAGGATCTGGAATGCGCGCTTACGGGCCTTGTTCCGGGCAGCCACGGTTAGCTGTTCACCCGGCCGAGGTACTCACCCGAGCGGGTGTCGACCTTGATCTTCTCACCGGTGGTGATGAAGAGCGGGACGCCGATCTCGTATCCGGTCTCCAGCTTCGCGGGCTTGCTGCCGCCGGTGGAGCGGTCACCCTGGACACCCGGCTCGGTGTACTCGATGACCAGCTCGACGGAGGCCGGGAGCTCGACGTAGAGCGGGGAACCCTCGTACATCGCCACTACGGCGTCGAAGCCCTCCAAGAGGAACCTGGCGTTGTCGCCGACGACCTCCGGGGTGATGTAGATCTGGTCGTAGGTCTCGGTGTCCATGAAGACGAAGGACTCACCGTCCTTGTAGGAGAACTGCATGCCCCGCTTGTCGACATTGGCCGTCTCGACCTTCACACCGGCGTTGAAGGTCTTGTCGACCACCTTGCCGGACAGGACGTTCTTGAGCTTGGTGCGCACGAATGCGGGGCCCTTGCCAGGCTTGACGTGCTGGAACTCGACTACGGACCAGAGCTGGCCCGAGTCGAGCTTGAGCACGAGGCCGTTCTTGAGGTCGTTCGTGGATGCCACGGTTGCGGAATCTCCTGGACTGCTGCTGCGGAGACCAAAGGTGCGCGCCCGCTACAGGGCGAGCAGCTCCTTGGTCGTGATGGTGAGTAGCTCGGGCCCGCCGTCCGCCGAAGGGCGTACGACGAGTGTGTCGCCGATCCGGACACCGCCTCGGTCCGGGAGGTGGACCCCCGGTTCGACGGTGACCGGGACGCAAGCGTCCAGTTTACCCATGGCAGCTGGTGACAGCCGAGGGTCCTCGCCGATTTCAAGCCCGACGCCGTATCCGGTGGCCTCCCCCGCCGCGTCCCCGTGCCCGGTGGACGCCAGTACCCGGCGGGTCGCCAGGTCCACATCACGGCAGGCCACACCGGGTGCGAGCGCCTCCCGCCCGGCCCGCTGGGCGGCGAATACCAGGTCGTACAGCTCGATCTGCCAATCCGCCGGAGAAGTCCCGATGACGAAGGTCCGGGCCACCTCGCAGCGGTATCCGCGATAGCACGCGCCAAGGCTGACGGTCAGGAGGTCGCCCTCCTCCACCCGGCGGTCGGTGGGAACATGGCGCGCGGCGCCGGAGTGCGGGCCGGTGCCGACATGGGTGGGGAAGGCGGGGCCGTCCGCGCCGTGGTCGACGAGGCGGCGCTCCAGCTCCAGGGCGAGGTGCCGTTCGGTGCGGCCGACGAGGATCGACTCCAGCAGCTCGCCCAGGGCCTGGTCGGCGATCTCGGCGGCGATCCGCAGGGCTGCGATCTCCTGGCCGTCCTTGACCAGCCGCAGCTGCTCCACGGCGCCGCCGAGGTCGCTCAGCCGCAATCCGGGCGCGATGGAGCCTATTGCCCGGTGCCGGGCCACCGTCAGGTGGTGCTCCTCGACCGCGAGGCAGGCGCCCGCCGGCCCGGTGGCTGCCAGCTCGGCGGCTGCCAGCTCAGCGGCTGCCACCGCTGGGTCGCCGTCCGGCGACGGCAGGACGACCGCGCGTACGTCCTCGGGCTGCCGGCCCTCGGCCGGTTCCTCGGAGGGGCTGCGGCGGTGCACCAGCGCGTCCAGCGGACCGGGGCCGATGAGCAACACCGAGCCGGCCGGCGCGCAGCCGGTCAGATAGCGGACATTGGCGGGCCGGGAGACCAGTACCGCTGCGGCTCCGGCCACGGAGCAACGATCGCGCAGTCGGTCCCTGCGGGCGGCGTGCACCTCGGACATGTGGCGAGCGTACGCGTGGCTCGCGCGGCTCGCCTCTTGGCGCGGTACTCTCTCGCCCTCTGCCGGGGTTGGCGGGTTACGCCCCCGCCGGGGGGGGGGGTGGGGCCCCCCCCCCCCTTTTGGGGGGGGGGCGGCCCCCCAACCCCGGCAGACGGGGCGGAACCCGCACACCAGCAGGGGGAACCCTGCCGTGCCGGTCTGGCCGGACAAACCCAGCCCGTCCGGCGCTTGTGGGGGCACCTCCCAGCGGTGGCTGGGGGAGGCTCGACAACCCCGGCAGAGGAGGCGGGACCGTGCTGGCCCAGCAGGGCAAACCCAGCCCGTCCGGCGTTTGAGGACAGAGCGGCAACCACCGCAGAGGGGGCGGAACCCGCGCACCCGCAGCCGGGACAATCTGCCGCGCCGGACCGGCCGGACAAACGCCTACCACGCGCGGGCGACGACTTCCTCGAGCGCGGCCGCGGCTCCGGCGACGTCGAGCGCGGAGTTGTCGATGATGGGCAGCCCGGAGCCGTACCAGCCGGCCATGCGGCCGTGGATGCGGGCGACCTCGTCGTCGGAGAGGCGGCGGTTGCCAGAGCGCTGGGCGTTGCGGGCGAGGACGACGTCGAGGCCGGGGAGGAGGACGACGGGCAGCAGGCCGGGGCCTACATGGCGTTTCCAGCCGCCGAGGCCGACGACCGGGCGGTCGGGGAAGACGGCGTCGTCGATGATGCAGGAGATACCGTTGGCGAGGAAGTTCCGGGCGGAGAAGCCGCAAGTGCGGCGGGCGAGGCGGTATTGGGCCTCGGAGTTCTCGTTCCAGCCGGACTGGGGGTCCGCGAAGCCGGAGCGGACCCATTCACGGACGTCGTCGAGGCTGATGTGAGCGGTGGGGACACCGCGGGTGTCGGCCCAGTGGCGGGCGATGGTGGTCTTGCCGGCACCCGCGGCGCCGATCAGTAGCACGGCGATGGGCACGACTGAACCGTTCGGCGCGGGCCGGTGGGCCGGGGCGGCGGCCGGCATCGGGAAGGCCCCGGTGGCGCCGGCGGACGGCCCGTCGTGCGGCGGCGGCGGGAACGGCGCCCCCACATGCTGCATCGGCCAACTCCGTCTCAGGAGATCTGTTTCGTGACCGAACGGTACCGTTCCCGCCTGCGGTTGTGCGAACCCCGGGTTGTTACTTGGAGACCTCGGCATAGGCCGCGACCAGCACCGCGGGGTCCGGGCTCTCCAGGACGGTGGGTTTGGCGAGGCCGTCCAGGACGATGAAGCGCAGCCGGTCGCCGCGGGATTTCTTGTCGACCCTCATATTGTCCAGAAGCTTGGGCCACTGATCGCCGCGGTAGCTGAGCGGCAGTCCGACGGACTCCAGGACGGCGCGGTGCCGGTCGGCGGTGGCGTCGTCCAGCCGCCCTGCGAGGCGGCCGAGTTCGGCGGCGAAGACCAGGCCGACGGAGACGGCGGCGCCGTGCCGCCAGCTGTAACGCTCGTTCTTCTCGATGGCGTGGGCGAGGGTGTGGCCGTAGTTGAGGAACTCGCGTTGGCCGGATTCCTTGAGGTCTGCGGAGACGACCTCGGCCTTGACCCGGATGGCGCGTTCGATGAGCTCGGCGGTGTGCGGTCCGGCCGGGGTGCGGGCGGTGACGGGGTCGGCCTCGATCAGGTCGAGGATCACCGGGTCGGAGATGAACCCGGCCTTGATGATCTCGGCGAGGCCGCTGATGAAGTCGTTGACCGGGAGGGAGTCCAGCGCGGCGAGGTCGCAGAGGACTCCGGCGGGCGGGTGGAACGCGCCGACGAGGTTCTTGCCTTCGGCGGTGTTGATGCCGGTCTTGCCGCCGACTGCGGCGTCCACCATGCCGAGCACGGTGGTCGGTACGGCGATCCAGCGCACCCCGCGCAGCCAGGTCGCGGCGACGAAGCCGGCGAGGTCGGTGGTGGCACCGCCGCCGACGCCGACGATCACATCGGTGCGGGTGAAGTTGGTCTGGCCGAGCGCCTTCCAGCAGTACGCCGCGACCTCGACGGTCTTGGCCTCCTCGGCATTGGGCAGCTGGATGGCGATCGCCTCGTAGCCCTGGGCCGCCAGGTCCTCGCGCAGCGCCTCGCCGGTGGTGGCCAGCGCTTCCGGGTGCAGTACGGCGACGCGCTTGGCGGCGGTGCCGATCAGGCCGGCCAGCTCGCCGAGGAGCTGGTGGCCGACGAGCACCTCGTACGGTGCGGTGCCCGCGGAGCCGCCTACGTGGATACGGGTGGGGGCGGGGGTGGTCATACGGTCTTCAGCTCCAGTGCGTCCATAACGGCGTCCGCGACGTCCTCCGGGGTGCGGCCTTCGGTGCTGACGACCGCTCGGGCGACCTCGGTGTAGAGCGGGCGGCGGGCCTCCATCAGCTCGCGCCACTTCTGCCGGGGGTTCACGGCGAGCAGCGGGCGCGCGGTGTCCAGCCCGACGCGCTTGACCGCCTCGCGCAGGCCCATGTCCAGGAAGACCACCGGCACCCCGGCCAGCAGCCTACGGGTGGCGGGGTCGAGGATCGCGCCGCCGCCCAGCGCCAGGACACCGGGGTGGCCGGCGAGGGCGGTGCGCACGGCGGCGGATTCCAGGGCGCGGAAGTGCTCCTCGCCGTCCTCCACGAAGATGTCCGCGATCGGTCTTCCCTGGGCCGCGACGATATCGGCGTCGGTGTCCCGGCAGAACACACCCAGCCGCTCGGCGATCAGCTCGCCGACGGTGGTCTTGCCCACGCCCATCGGACCGACCAGCACGACCACTGGTCCCGTCCCGCTCACCGGATGACCAGGTTGTCGAGGTAGCCGGTGACATTGCGGCGGGTCTCGGCCACGCTGTCGCCGCCGAACTTCTCCGCGACCGCGTCCGCCAGGACCAGGGCGACCATCGCCTCGGCGACGATCCCGGCGGCCGGCACCGCGCAGACGTCGGAGCGCTGGTGGTGGGCCTGGGCGGCCTCGCCAGTGGTGACGTCGATGGTGGCCAGAGCGCGCGGCACCGTCGCGATCGGCTTCATCGCGGCCCGCACCCGCAGCAGCTCACCGGTGGTCAGTCCGCCCTCGGTGCCACCGGAGCGGCCCGATGTGCGGCGGATGCCGTCCGCTGTCGGGACGATCTCGTCGTGGGCCTTGGAGCCGGGCACCCGGGCCAGCCCGAAGCCGTCGCCGACCTCCACGCCCTTGATGGCCTGGATGCCCATGAGCGCCGCAGCGAGGCGGGCGTCCAGCCGGCGGTCCCAGTGCACATGGCTGCCCAGGCCGACGGGCACACCGTAGGCGAGGACCTCCACGACACCGCCCAGGGTGTCGCCGTCCTTGTGGGCCTGGTCGATCTCGGCGACCATCGCCTTGCCGGCGTCGGCGTCCAGGCAGCGCACCGGGTCGGCGTCGAGCTTCGTCTCGTCCCCGGGCACCGGCACGACACCGTACGGAGCCTTCACCCCCGCCAGCTCGACGACATGGCTGACGATCTCGATGCCCGTCGTCTCCTTGAGGTACGAACGGGCCACCGTGCCCAGTGCGACCCGCGCGGCGGTCTCCCGGGCACTGGCGCGCTCCAGGATCGGCCGGGCCTCGTCGAAACCGTACTTCTGCATGCCGGCCAGATCCGCGTGGCCGGGGCGCGGGCGGGTCAGCGGGGCGTTGCGCGCCAGATTGGCCAGGATCTCCGGGTCCACCGGGTCGGCCGCCATGACCTGTTCCCACTTGGGCCACTCGGTGTTGCCCACCATGACCGCCACCGGGGAGCCCAGGGTCAGACCGTGCCGTACGCCGCCGAGGAAGGTGACCTCGTCACGCTCGAACTTCATCCGGGCACCGCGGCCATAGCCGAGCCGCCGCCGCGCCAGCGCGTCCGCCACCATGTCCGTGGTGACCGGCACACCGGAGGGCAGTCCCTCCAGCGTCGCGACGAGTGCGGGGCCATGCGACTCCCCCGCGGTCAGCCAGCGCAACCTGCTCAACGGTGCTCCTCTTGCTCGCGCCTACGACTCCTTCAGCGCGGCCGGGTGCGCGGCCCTGGCCCGCCAACCCCGATCCTCCCACGTCCGGCGGCTGTGCCCCGCCGCCGGTCCAGAGAATGGACGGGATTGTGTCAGGTCGTACGGGCCGAGAGCGCGGCCTCGCCCGCCGCCCGTATGGCGGCCAGCGGGACCGGGGACCGGCCGGTCATCTGCTCGACCTGGAGCACCGCCTGGTGCACCAGGAGGTCCAGGCCGCCGAGGACGGCGCCACCGCGCGCCGCCCAGGCGGCGGCGAGCGGCGTCGGCCAGGGGTCGTAGAGAACGTCGAAGAGCGCGCCCGGGCGGTCGGGGACGGCGGCGTCGAGGACGTCGGTGGCGCCCGCCGGGGTGGTGGCGATCACCAGCGGCGCGGTGAGGGCCAGCGCGGCGTCCGCCCAGTCCTCGATGCGTACGGCGACGCCGAGGCGCTCGCCCCACTGCCGCATCTCGGCGGCGCGGGCGGGGGTTCGGACGTAGACGGTCACCTCCCCCGTGCAGATCTGGGCGAGGGCGGCGAGCGCGGAGGAGGCGGTGGCACCGGCGCCGAGGACCGCGGCGGATTCGACCTGCCGTACATCGCGCTCACGGAGAGCGGCGGCCATGCCGGGGATATCGGTGTTGTCGCCGACGCAGCGGCCGTCATGGGTGAAGACGACCGTGTTGACGGCCTCGACGGAGGCCGCGGTGTCGCTGATGGCGTCGAGCAGCGGGATCACGGCCCGCTTGAGGGGCATCGTGAGGGACAGCCCGGCCCAGATGTCCTGCCCGGATCCGATCTCCTTCAGGAAGCCGGGCAGCGTGGCCTCGTCGACCTCGAAGCGGTCGTAGGACCAGCCGCTCAGGCCGAGTTCGGCATAGGCGGCGCGGTGCAGCACTGGGGAGAGGGAGTGTTCGATGGGCGAGCCGAGGACCGCCGCCCGGTGTCGATGGGTCACTGACCGTTCTTCTTCTTCTGGGCTGCGTTGAACTCCTGGACGAGCTTGTCGTGCTCGGCCAGCGTATTGGCGAACTGCGTCGTCTTGCCGTCCACGGAGACGAAGTAGTACCAGCCGCCCTGTTCCGGGTCCAGCGCGCCGTTGAGGGCCGCGGCCCCCGGATTGCCGATGGGACCGGGCGGGAGCCCCTTGTAGAAGTATGTGTTGTACGGGTCGTTGTAATTGCGGATCTCGGCGAGCGAGATATTGATCTTGCTCTGGTTCTTCAGGTAGTTGAACGTCGAGTCGAACTCGAGCTTGCCGTTGGTCTCGGTATTGGTCGGCTTCAGACGGTTGTAGACGACGCGGGCCATCTTGCGGAAGTCGCTGTCGGTCTTGCCCTCCGCCTGCACCAGGCTGGCGACGGTGATCACCTGGAGCGGCGAGCCCAGGCCGAGCTGCTTCGCCTCGGCCTTGAGATCGGTCTTCGCGTACTCGTTGCTGGCCTGGGTGACCATCTGCCGCAGCAGGTCAGCCGGCTTGGTCTTCGCGCCAACGCTGTATCGGGTCGGGTAGAGGAAGCCCTCCAGCGGATCCTTGATCTTGGCGTTGTCGTTCGCCCAGCTCGGCAGGCCCAGACTCTTGGCCTGGGCCTTGGCGATGCTCTTGGTGGTCCCGGCAGCCAGCTTCAGCTTGGTGTCGATCGCCGCGTAGATCTGGGAATCGCGCATGCCCTCGGCGACGATCAGGAAGCTCTGCGCCTTGGGATTGAGCATCATCGAGACGGCGGCGGCCCCCGACATCTCCTTGCGCAGGATGTAGATGCCGGGCTGGATGGTGCGTCCCTTGGGGTTCTTCTCGGCCGCGTCGGTGAACGCCGTGACGCTCTTGACCACGCCCGCCTTCTTGAGGATGTTGCCCATGGCCACGCCCGAGGATCCGGCGGGGACCTCGATCTGGACGTCGCCCTTGCCGCTGCCGGAGAAGTCCGGCGCCGGGCCGAAATGGTTCTGGTAGAACGTGTAGCCGTAGTAGCCCACGCCGGCGACACCGCCGCCGAGGACGACAACTACCATCAGGCAGGCCATTCCGCTACGTCGTTTCTTGCCGCCGCCGTCCTTGCCCTTTCCACCGCGTTTCTTGCCTGCCCGGCGGCCGGCGGGCGCGTCATCCTCGTCCTCGTCGTCCTGGCCGCCGGAGAAGAAGGCGTGCTCGGTGTCGTCGGGAAGCAGCTCGGCGTCCGCGTCCCAGTCCGAGGGGGCCTGCTGTGTGTCGGTCAGCGGCTCCTGCCGCTGCTGCTGCGGAGGGGGCTGCTGCTGTGTCTGGTGGGCCTGCTGCTCCTCGTACGGCGGCGGCTGGGGAGGGGGGTAGCCGCCCTGGCCGTAGAAGTCGGGCTGCTGCTGGCCGCCGTAGGGATCGGCGTACGGATCGCCCTGGCCGGTGCCATAGGTGGCGGTGTCCCACTGCTGGTACTGCGGCTGGGCGTACTGCTCCGGCGCGTACTGCTGCTGGTACTGCGGCTGCTGCTGGTACTGCGGCTGCCCGTTGGCGTAGGGCTCGTGCCAGCCGCCGTGCTGCTGCTGATATTGCTGCTGCTCGTTCTGCTGGTGCTGCTGCTGCGTCTGGTTCTGCTGGTGGTGCTGCTGCTGGTGCTGGGTCTGGTTCTGCTGGTACTGCTGCTGCTGGTGCTGGGTCTGGTTCTGCTGGTACTGCTGCTGGTCGCCCCACTGGTCTCCGAAGAGTGGGTCCTCGGGGTGCCACTGTTCGGAACCGGAGTCCCGGCCATAGTCAGTCATCGCGGTCCCTTAAACCTTGCGAGGCGGCAGCTGGCTTGCGCTTGTGGCGCGGCCATGGGGCCCGCCCCGTCGGCACGGCGCCCCCTGTGGAGCCGCTGTGCCGCGCGGAACGTTACCGTACCGCGATCAGATAAACGGTTCGACGCTCTCGCCGGGAGCTTTACCCGACACCCGTTCGGCTTCCAGAGCGCTCTGCAGGATCACGACCGCAGCCGCCTGGTCGACCACCGCCCGGCCCTTCTTGGCCTTGACGCCCGAGGCTCGTAGCCCGTGGGTGGCGGTGACCGTGGTCATCCGCTCGTCGACGAGCCGGACCGGGACCGGTGAAATGATCTTCGCCACATCCTGGGCGAAGGCCCGGACCTTGGCCGCCGCCGGCCCTTCGCTCCCGCTCAGGGACCGCGGGAGGCCGATGACGACCTCGATCGGTTCGTACTCCCCGACAATCGCGGAGAGCCGGCGCAGCGCCGCCGGCACATCCCGCCCCGGCACGGTCTCGACCGGGGTGGCGAGGACCCCGTCGGGGTCGCAACTGGCGACCCCGATCCTTGCATCCCCGACGTCGACGGCGATCCGGCGGCCCCTGCGCATCTGCCGTCAGGCCTTCTCGGCGACGAGCCGCTGGACCGCGGCGACGGCCTCGTCCACGGCGGAGGGGTTCTGGCCACCGCCCTGGGCGAGGTCGTCCTTGCCGCCACCGCCGCCACCGAGCGTCTTGGCAGCGGTGCGGACCAGCTCACCTGCCTTGATGCCGCGCTCGCGGGCCGGTTCATTGGTGGCGATGACGGTCAGCGGACGGCCGCCGCTGACGGTGAACAGGGCCACGACGGCCGGACGGCCGCCCGTGACACGCTGGCGGACGTCGAGGACGAGCCTGCGCAGGTCGTCGGCGCCGGTGCCCTGGGGGACGGTACCGGTGACCAGCGCGACGCCCTTGACGTCCTCGGCGCCGGCGGCGAGCCCTGCGGCGGCCTGCAGGACCTTCTCGGCGCGGAAGCGCTCGATCTCCTTCTCGGCGTCCTTGAGCTTGGCGAGCACGCCGGAGATCTTCTCCGGCAGCTCCTCGGGACGGCCCTTCACCAGATCGGTGAGCTGGGAGACGATGGTGTGCTCGCGGGCGAGGAAGTTGTACGCGTCCACGCCGACCAGTGCCTCGACACGGCGCACCCCGGAGCCGATCGAGGACTCGCCGAGCAGCTTGACCAGGCCGAGCTGGGCGGTGTTGCCGACGTGGGTGCCGCCGCACAGCTCCTTGGAGTAATCGCCGATGGTGACGACGCGGACCTGCTCGCCGTACTTCTCGCCGAACTCGGCGATGGCGCCCTGCTTCTTGGCCTCGGCGATGGGCAGGACCTCGGCCGTTACGTCGAGCTCACGGGTGAGCACCTCGTTGATCTTCTGCTCGACGTCGGTGAGCACTGTGCCGGGGACGGCGGTCGGCGAGCCGAAGTCGAAGCGGAAGCGGCCCGGGGAGTTCTCCGAGCCGGCCTGGGCGGCGGTCGGACCCAGGGCGTCGCGCAGCGCCTGATGGGTGAGGTGGGTGGCGCTGTGGGCGCGGGCGATGGCCCGGCGGCGGACCAGATCGATCTGGGCCAGCGCGACGGCACCGATGGTGACCTCGCCGACCTGGACGACACCCTTGTGCACGCTGACTCCGGGCACCGGCTGCTGGACGTCGCGAACCTCGATGACGGCGCCGGTGTCGATCCGGATCCGGCCGGTGTCGGCGAGCTGGCCGCCACCCTCGGCGTAGAACGGGGTGCGGTCGAGGATGACCTCGACGTCGTCGCCCTCGCTGGCGGCCGGAGCCGGCACACCGTCGACGAGCAGGCCGACGACGGTGGCCTCGCCCTCGTTGTGGGTGTAGCCGGTGAAGACGGTGGTGCCCGCCGAGTCGGCGACGGCCCGGTACGCGGAGAGGTCGACGTGGCCGCTCTTCTTCACCATGGCGTCGGCCTTGGCACGGTCGCGCTGCTGCTTCATCAGACGGCGGAAGCCGTCCTCGTCCACGGACAGGCCCTGCTCGCCGGCCATTTCCAGGGTGAGGTCGATCGGGAAGCCCCAGGTGTCGTGGAGCAGGAACGCCTTGTCGCCGGAGAGCACCTGGCCGCCGGATGCCTTGGTCTCGGTAACGGCGGTATCGAGGATGTTGGTGCCGGCCTTCAGTGTCTTGAGGAAGGCGGCCTCCTCGGCGAGGGCGACGGTCTCGATGCGCTTGCGGTCCTCGAGAAGCTCCGGGTACTGCTGGCCCATCGTCTTGATGACGACATCCACGAGGTCGCCGACGACCTGCTGGGTGGCGCCCAGGAGCCGCATGTTGCGGATGGCGCGGCGCATGATGCGGCGCAGCACATAGCCGCGGCCCTCATTGCCGGGGGTGACGCCGTCGCCGATCAGCATCACCGACGTCCGTACGTGGTCTGCGACGACGCGCAGCGAGACGTCGGACTCATGGGCGGCGCCGTAGGCGACTCCGGTGAGCTCGGTGGCCTTGTCGATGACGACGCGCAGGGTGTCGGTCTCGTACATGTTCTGCACGCCCTGCAGGATCATGGCGAGGCGTTCGAGACCGAGGCCGGTGTCGATGTTCTGGGCGGGCAGGTCGCCGAGGATCGGGAAATCCTCCTTGCCGGCGCCCTCACCGCGCTCGTACTGCATGAAGACCAGGTTCCAGATCTCCACATAGCGCTCGTCGTTGACGGCCGGGCCGCCCTCGACGCCGAACTCCGGGCCGCGGTCGTAGTTGATCTCCGAGCACGGTCCGCAGGGGCCGGGGACGCCCATCGACCAGTAGTTGTCCTTCATGCCCAGGCGCTGGATGCGCTCGGCGGGGACACCCACGACCTCGCGCCAGATCCGGTCGGCTTCGTCGTCGTCCTTGTAGACGGTGATCCAGAGCCGCTCCGGGTCCAGGCCGAAGCCGCCGTCCGCCACGGAGCTGGTGAGCAGCTCCCAGGCGTACTTGACGGCGCCTTCCTTGAAGTAGTCGCCGAAGGAGAAGTTGCCGCACATCTGGAAGAAAGTGCCGTGCCGGGTGGTCTTGCCGACCTCTTCGATGTCGGGGGTGCGAACGCACTTCTGCACGCTGGTGGCACGCGGGAAGGGCGGCTTGACCTCACCGAGGAAGTACGGCTTGAAAGGCACCATTCCGGCGGGGACGAGCAGCAGGGTGGGGTCGTCGGCGATGAGGGACGCCGACGGCACGACGGTGTGCCCGCGCTCCTCGAAGAAGCGCAGCCAGCGGCGGCGGATTTCTGCCGACTCCATCAGTGATCGTCCTTCCGGTTGTGCGTGTCGCGTGCGATCCCCTTGCGACGCGGCGCGGGGAGTTCGGGATGTTCCGCCTCGGGGGCGGCGAGGCCCAGTGCGTCATTGAGCTGTGCTTCACGCACGGCCATGCCGGTCCGGACGTCGGACGCGAAGAGCTTGAGCCGGGCACCGGCTTCGACCGCCTTGTCGGCGGCGCCCGCGGCGAGGCTGTCGGGGGTCAGGCGGCGCATCGCGCGGTTGACCTTGGTGGTGGCCCAGACGCCGGCGGCGGCGCCGGTGACGAACCAGAACAGGCGGCGGAACATCTGCGTGTCAGCCCTTCGATCCTCGGCGGCGCCGGCCCGGCAGCGCCTTGCCGACGAGCACGGTGCGGGTCTTCGTACGGTCGCCGGCCTGGAGGTTCACCGCGCGGCGTACGCCGAAGCCGAAGGCGGCGACCTTCACCAGCGGGCCGCCGAAGGTGGCGGCGACGGTCGAGGAGAGCGCGGAGGCGTTGGCGGTGACCTCCTGCACATCGGCGGTGATCGTGTCGACCCGCGCGAGCTGCGCGTGCGCGGACCGGAGCGCCGTCGAGGCCTCGCCGAGCAGCGGTACGGCCTGCTCGGTGACGTCCGCCACGAGCTTTGTGGCCTGCCGGAGTGCCTGGGCGAGCCGTACCAGGACCACGGCCAGGAAGGACACCAGGATCGCCCAGAAGACGGCCACGATGAGGCTGGCTACCTCTCCACCGGACACGTTGCGCTGCGCTCCTCGATTGCCGGGAAAACCAGATACCGACCTTATCGCGGTTGGCCTCGCGCTCCCTACCGCATTAACCGGGGGTGCTGTGCGGGCGGTCTCGTCCGAACCCGGCGAGCGCCGGGTTGAACATGCGACAGCCCGTCGTCCCGCTGCCGCGAGGGGCGGGGGGACGACGGGCTGGAACCCTCCGGCGGAGCCGGATCAGCGGGCGTAGTACTCGACGACGAGCTGCTCGTCGCAGATCACCGGGACCTCGCGGCGGTTCGGCAGGCGGTCCAGGCGGAAAGCCAGCGCCTGGAGGTTGACCTGCAGGTACTTCGGGGTCTCGCCCTCGCCGGCCCAGCCACCCTCACGGGCGACCTGGAACGGGGTCTTCGCACGGGAGCGCTCGCGGACCTGGACGACATCGTCCGGGCGGACCACGAAGGACGGCTTGTCGACCTTGCGGCCGTTGACCTCGATGTGACCGTGGACCACCTGCTGGCGGGCCTGGTAGATCGTGCGGGCCAGGCCGGCCCGCAGGACGAGCGCGTCCAGACGGCGCTCAAGCTCGATGATCAGCGCTTCGCCGGTCTTGCCTTCGACCTTCCGAGCGCGGTCGTAGGCCCGGGCCATCTGCCGCTCGGAGATGTCGTACTGCGCACGGAGGCGCTGCTTCTCCAGCAGACGGACCTTGTAGTCACTGTTCTGCTTGCGGCCACGGCCATGCTCACCCGGCGGGTAGGGGCGAGCCTCGAAGTACTTCACAGCCTTCGGGGTGAGCGCGATACCGAGCGCTCGGGACTTCTTGACCTTGGGACGCGACTGGTTAGGCACGTTCTCCAGACCTCCATTGTGGGTTAGGTTAGGCTTACCTTATCGGAGGAGATCGCATATTCCGTCCCGGGAACCCCATGCCCAGTAGGCACGGTCAGCCGCGTCCCGAAGCAGACGAAACGGCCCGGTTGCCATCGGCAGCCGAGCACGCACGAACCCTCGTGCAGGGTAACGCGTCCGGCGTACTGGTCATCCCAGAGCTGGACCGCGTGGACCTACAGCACATGGTACCCGCTGAACGGAGCGTGACCGCCGACGGAGATGTGCTGCTGCTCTTCTTTCCCTCCGCTTCCCCGGCCGCCCGTGCGGCGCGCCACACCGAGGGTGACGGTGACGTCGTGACCCAGCCCCCGTCGTGGTGCCGCGCCGGATCCGCGGCCGCGCCTGGCTCGAGGGCTGGGTCACCACGTCACTGGGACCGCACGGCCCCCGGCTGGGCCCAGCTGCGGCTGGAGGTCCGCGAGGGCTCGGTGGACGACCTGTGAGGCGCCGAGCCCATCGAGCCCGAGGACTTCACGGCCGCCTTCCCCGACCCGCTCGCCGCGCACGAGGCCGAACTGCTCCAGCACCTGGCCGCCGCCCACGGAAACGAGGTGGGGTGCTTCCGCGCCCTCACCGACGGGCGCGGTCCCGGGGCCGGACAGGCCCTGAGCGCCGTGCCCCTGGCGCTGGACCGGTTCCGGCTGCGGGTGCGGTTCAGCGGCGACGGCGGGATGTTCGACGCCCGCTTCGAATTCCCCGAGCCGGCCACCAGGAACTGCACCGGGTCATGCATGCGCTCTTCACCCTCGCGCACGAGGCGGCGGCCAGGGAGTGAAGAGTGACCGGCTACTGCTCCCCCGCCAGCCGCCCACGGACACGGTCCAGCACGTCGGCATAGCGGGCCTCCGCGCCATGGCGGGTGGGCTCGTAGTACCGGGTGCCGTGAATCGCGTCCGGCGCATACTGCTGGGCGGCGATGCCACCCGGCACATCATGCGGATACACATACCCCTGGGCATGCCCCAGCTTGGCGGCGCCCTTGTAGTGCCCGTCCCGCAGATGCGGCGGCACCGGCCCGGCCTTGCCCGCCCGTACGTCGGCGAGCGCGGCCCCTATCGCGGTCGTCACGGCGTTGGACTTGGGGGCCAGGGCGAGGGCGATGGTGGCATGGCTGAGGGTGAGCGAGGCCTCGGGGAAGCCGATGAGCGCGACCGCCTGGGCTGCCGCCACGGCGGTGGGCAACGCGGTCGGGTCGGCCAGACCGATGTCCTCGCTGGCGGAGATCATCAGCCGCCGCGCGATGAAGCGCGGGTCCTCGCCGGCCTCGATCATGCGGGCGAGGTAGTGCAGCGCGGCATCCACGTCCGAGCCGCGGATGGACTTGATCAGGGCACTCGCCACGTCGTAGTGCTGGTCGCCGTCCCGGTCGTACCTGACCGCGGCCCGGTTGACGGCGTCCTCCAGAGTGGCGAGGGTGATCTCCTCCTCGCCCTTCGCTATGGCCGACCCCGCACCCGCCTCCAGCGCGGTGAGGGCACGCCGCGCGTCCCCGCCGGCGATCCGCAGCAGATGTGCCTCGCTGTCCTCCGGGAGCCGCACGGCGCCATTCAGCCCGCGCTCCTCGGTGAGCGCCCGGCGCAGCAGTGCGCGCAGGTCCTCGTCGGTGAGGGGCTCGAGGGTGAGCAGCAGGGAGCGGGAGAGCAGCGGGGAGATGATCGAGAAGTACGGATTCTCGGTGGTGGCCGCGATCAGGGTGACCCAGCGGTTCTCCACGGCGGGCAGCAGGGAATCCTGCTGGGCCTTGCTGAAGCGGTGGATCTCGTCGAGGAAGAGCACCGTGTCACGCTGATAGCCGCCGGACTGCCGCTTGGCGCTCTCGATGACCGCGCGGACCTCCTTGACGCCCGCGGTGATCGCCGAGAGCTCGACGAACCGCTTCTCGGTCGCCTGGCTGACCACATACGCCAGCGTCGTCTTTCCGATACCGGGCGGGCCCCACAGGATCACCGAGGACGCCCCGGCGGGCCCGCCGCCGCCCTCGCCGACCAGCCGGCGCAGTGGTGATCCGGGCTTGAGGAGATGACGCTGGCCCACCACCTCGTCCAGGGTGCGCGGACGCATCCGGACAGCCAGGGGGCTGCTGCCCGGCTCGCGGATCTGGCGCTCTTCGGCGGCGGCGGTGAACAGGTCGGGTTCCACAGCAGTGAGCCTATGCCACGGCACCGACACCGCCGTTGCGCGCGCTGCGGCACGGTACCCGGCACCGGCCGGTTGAGACCGCCGGACCACGCCGTGGTGGCTGCTCGGCATCGCGGCGGGATGTGTCCGGCGCTCCAGACCGGCTGCGCCACACGTCTGCGGCAACCCGTCGGCCAGGCAGCAGTCCCGGGGCACCCGACCCGCCGGACGGAGTCCGGCGCAGCGTGCACCACGGCGCTGCCTGTGAGGCCCCCAGGGCCGAGCAGTGCGAGCCCGGCATGAAAAATCAGAGCAGCGTGCTCCAGTACGACCACCAGCGGGTCAGGATGAGCGTCGCGATGATCCCGTACCAGAGCACCGGCACCACCCAGTGGAACTCCAGGATCAGGTCCCGGGCCCGCTCGGGCACGGGGATGACGCCGTGCTTGATGTTGTGAACCCCCGTGTACCAGAAGAGGGCGATGGTGATGACCCACGCCAGTGAGCACCACAGGCACAGGGAACCGATGCTGTACAGCGACTGGTACTGCAGCCAGGTCACGAAGCCGACGCCGAAGAGGGTGCCGCCCTGCAGCCCGAGCCAGAACCAGCGCCGGTAGCGGGCGCCGGCCAGGATCCCCGCGCCGACGCAGATGACCACGGGGTAGGCGACCATGCCGATCATCGGGTTCGGGAACCCGAAGACGTGCGACTGCGCGCTCTTCATGATGTTGCCGCAGGAGATGATCGGGTTCAGGCTGCAGCCCGGGACGAAATTGGGGTCCTCCAGCAGCTTGAACTTGTCGATCACGATGACCCATGAGGCGAGCAGCCCCAGGGCGCCGCACACCACGAGCAGCCAGCTGAACGCCCGCCCGGCACCGATACCCTCCTGGGGTTGGGGCTGCTCGTCGCCACCGGTGCGGGTCTCGTCCAGAGCTGATGTCGTCATGTCGCCGTTCCCGTAGGTCCCGTAAATCCTCTGCTGTCCTGCCAACGCTAGCGCCCTGCGGGAGGTGCCGGGTGTCATCCTGCCGTGTCCACCGTTCGACGGACAACACCCCGTCCTCCCGGTCGTTCCGTTCCGCCGCCGGCGACCGGAGCATTGAGGCATGACACAACACGCGGTACGAGTCCGGGGGCTTCGCAAGCGGTACGGCGATGTCACCGCGGTCGACGGTCTGGATCTGGACATCGAGCAGGGCGAGGTGTTCGGCATCCTTGGGCCCAACGGGGCCGGCAAGAGCACAACGGTGGAGATCCTCCAGGGACACCGCACCCGCGACGGGGGCGAGGTCTCCGTACTGGGCGAGGACCCCGGCAGCGGCAGCCGGGACTGGCAGGCGCGGGTCGGCATCGTATGGCAGGACGAGTCCGCCCCCGCGGAGCTGACGGTCGCCGAGACGGTCCGGCACTTCGCCCGGTACTACCCGCGGCCACGCGACCCGGAGGAGACCATCGCGCTGGTCGGGCTGCAGGAGAAGGCGGACAGCCGTACCAAGGCGCTGTCCGGAGGACAGCGCCGACGGCTGGACGTGGCGCTCGGGGTGATCGGCGCCCCGGAACTGCTGCTCCTGGACGAGCCGACGACCGGCTTCGACCCGGTGGCCCGGCGGCAGTTCTGGGAGCTGATCCGGCGCCTTGCCGAGGAGGGCACCACCATCGTCCTCACCACCCACTACCTGGACGAGGCCGAGGCGCTCGCCGACCGCCTCGCGGTGATCGCCTCGGGCAGGGTCGTCGCCCAGGGCGCCCCCGGCACGCTCGGCGGCCGTGCCCAGGCCCGGGCCACTGTGCGCTGGACGGAGCCCGACGGCACGCCTCGCACCGAGGACACCGACACCCCCACCCGGACGGTGGCCGAACTGGCCCGCCGCATCGACGGCGAGATCCCGGAGCTGCGGGTCACCCGGCCCACTCTCGAGGACATGTATCTGCGACTCATCGGAGAGGCACAGGAGGACGCTCGATGACAACCACCGCGACGACCGCACGGACCGGCTCCGCCGCCACTGCCCCACGGCTGCCGGGGG
This sequence comes from Actinacidiphila oryziradicis, assembly GCF_005047355.1. GTDB lineage: Bacteria > Actinomycetota > Actinomycetes > Streptomycetales > Streptomycetaceae > Actinacidiphila > Actinacidiphila oryziradicis. Next base: position 225,820 of record NZ_SUMC01000004.1, on the reverse strand, counting down.
CCTGGAACCTCGGGCTGGTCCGGGGGGCGCTGGAGATCAGGCAGTTCTTCCGCCAGCGCGACCAGGTGGTCTTCACTTTCGCCTTCCCTGTGGTGTTCCTGGCGCTCTTCGCCTCGATCTTCCACGACGACGTCCAGGGCGCGGGCATCAGCGCCTCGCAGCTCTATGTGGCGGCGATGATCGGCGCCGGCCTGATGTCGGTGAGCTTCCAGTCGCTCGGCATCTCCATCGCCATCGAACGGGACGAGAAGGTGCTGCGCCGGCTGCGCGGCACCCCGATGCCGCCGGCCGCGTACTTCCTCGGCAAGCTGTGGCTCGTTCTGGTCACCGGCATCGCCGAGACCGCCGTCCTGCTGGCCGCCGGCGCGACCCTCTTCGGCCTCGATCTGCCCACCAGCCCCACGAAGTGGCTGACTTTCGGCTGGATCTTCACCCTGGGGCTGACCGGCTGCGCGCTGCTGGGGATCGCGATCAGCAGCCTCCCCCGTACGGGGAAAAGCGCCACCTCGGTGGTCGTACTGCCCTTCCTGGTCCTGCAGTTCGTGTCAGGCGTCTACATAGCGATCGGCACCGTCCCCAACTGGCTGCTCGACGTCGGCGCGCTCTTCCCGTTGAAGTGGATGTGCCAGGGTTTCCGCGGGGTGTTCCTGCCCGAGCGGGCGGCCGTGCTCGAACAGGCCGGATCATGGGAGTACGGAAAGACCGCGCTGGTGCTGGCGGCCTGGTGCGTCGGAGGATTGGTGCTGTGCCTGATGACCTTCCGGTGGAAGAACCGGAGCGACGGCTGAGCGGGGACGGCGTGCGGGTCGGCGCACCGGCCCGCGACGGCCACGTCTGGGAGCGCTCCTTCCGCCTCTGGGACGCCTACTTCGCGGTGACGTACGCGGCCACCCTGGTCTTCGTGCTCGGGGCCTCTGTGCCCGGGCTGGGGATCCGGGTGGCCGCGGCAGTGCTGTTCACCGCGCAAGTGCCCTGGTACGTATGGGTCGGGCGCCCCCTGCTGCGGACCGGGGGCGAGGACGAGCGGCGGGCCTTGGTCTACATCGACGTGGCCCTGCTGCTCTTCCTGCCGTCGGCCTTCATGGTGGGCGAGACCAGGCTCGCCGCCTTCGTGCTCGTCCCGCAGTGCTTCATGGTGCTGGGGTTGCGGCGGGCGCTGCTAGGCGTCGTAGTGATCAACCTCGTGCCGGTGGTGGGCTGGGCACTGCTGTGGCGTCCCGCGAGCGACGTGCTGTTCTTCAACTCCGTCTTCGCCGTGGTCACGCTGGTCTTCTCCGGCGTGTTCGGCACCTGGATCAGCCGCATCATGGACCAGAGCTCCGAACGGGCCACGCTGATCGCCGAGTTGGACGCCAGCCGGGAGGAGGTCACCCGGCTCTCCGCCGAACGCGGCGCCCTCGCCGAGCGGGAACGGCTCTCCCGTGAGATACACGACACCCTCGCGCAGGGCTTCACCAGCCTGCTCATGCTCGTGCAGGCCGTCGAGTCCGAGCTCGGACACGACCCCGCGCAGGCCCTCCGCCATCTCCGGCTCATGGACCGTACCGCCCGCGAGAATCTCGCCGAGGCCCGCGCCCTCGTCACCGACGGCACCCCCGCCGGCCTTGACGGCAGCTCCCTCCCGGACGCCTTACGGCGCCTGGCGGCCCGGCACGCGGAACAGACCGGAACCCCGGCCGCCGTCGAGGTGACGGGCGCCGCCCGCGGCCTGCCCGCCGCCGTGGAAGTGGTCGCGCTCCGCACCTGCCAGGAGGCCCTGGCCAACGCCAGACGGCACGCGGGACCGGACGCCTGCGTCACCGTCGCGCTGGATTACGCCGCCGAGACCCTGCACCTGTCCGTCCGCGACCGGGGCCGCGGCTTCCCCCTTCATGCCACCTCCGGCGGCTACGGTCTCGCCGGGATCCGCTCCCGCGCCGCGGAGATCGGCGGTGCCGCCGAGATCCGCAGTGCCCCCGGCCGCGGCACGGAAGTCACGGTGACCCTGCCGGTCGGCCCGTCCCTGTCCCTGCCCCCGAGGAGCGACGCGTGATCCGGATCCTGCTCGCCGACGACCATCCGGTCGTACGGGAAGGCCTGCGCGGCATGCTCAGCACCGAGCCGGACCTGGAAGTTGTCGGCGAGGCCGCCAGCGGCCCCCGGGCCGAGGCCCTCAGCGCCGCCCTCCTGCCCGACATCGTGCTCATGGACCTGCGGATGCCGGACGGCGGCGGCGTCGAGTCGATCGCCCGCATGACCGCCGCCGGGCTGCCCTGCCGGGTGGTCGTGCTCACGACGTACGAAACCGACAGCGATATCCTGCGCGCCGTCGAAGCCGGCGCCGCGGGCTACCTCCTGAAGGACCTCGCCCGCGCCGAACTCGCCGACGCCATCCGGGCCGCCGCCCGCGGCGAGACCGTCCTCGCGCCCTCGGTCGCGGCCCGCCTGGTGGACCAACTGCGCACCCGCCCCGAGCGGCCCCGGCTCTCGGAGCGCGAGACCGCGGTACTGCGGCTGGTCGCCGAGGGCTGTACGAACGCCGAGATCGGGCGCCGGCTCTTCATCGGCGAGTCGACGGTCAAAACGCATCTGCTGCGTGCCTTCGGCAAGCTGGGCGTCGCCGACCGGACGGCGGCGGTGACCAGCGCGATGCGCTACGGCCTGCTGTAAGAAACCGGCGCTCCGCACCCCGCCGCGCCGCCCCCTCTCGACATCGCGGCGGCACATCGGCCCCAGGCCCGCAGACCTTCCGGGTCCTTCGCCCCTAGCCCTTCGGACGAACTCAGCATCGGCCTCTGGCAACCCGTCCCAGCCCACCCGCTGATTGCCGGGCGGGCCGTTGCCGGCCGGCCCGGCGAGGGCGGTGTCAGGCCAGCTTGGCCTGGAGCTCGGCGACGACCGTGTCGAGGGCGACGGGGATCTGCTCGCCGGATTCCAGATTCTTGAGCTGAACCACGCCCTCGGTGAGGTCCCGCTCGCCGGCGATCACGGCGAAGCGGGCACCGGAGCGATTCGCCGACTTCATCGCGTTCTTCAGGCCCTTGCCGCCGAAGGCGAAGTCCGCGGCGATCCCGGCCCGGCGCAGCTCGGTCACCGTCGCGAAAAGCACGCGCCGCGCCTCCTCGCCGAGGGGGACCGCGAACACCTGGGTCGCCGGGGGCAGTTCGAGTTCGATGCCCTCCGCCTTGAGGGCGAGGACCGTACGGTCCACGCCGAGGGCCCAGCCGACGGAGGGAAGGGCAGGGCCGCCGATCATCTCGGAGAGACCGTCGTAGCGGCCGCCACCGCCTACGGCGGACTGGGAACCGAGGCCGTCGTGGACGAACTCGAAGGTGGTGCGGGTGTAGTAGTCCAAGCCGCGCACCAGCTTGGGGTCGTCCTCGTAGCGCACGCCCGCCGCGGTCAGCAGTTCCCGGACCTGCTCGTGGTAGGCCTTGCAGGCTTCGCAGAGGTGGTCGGCGATGAGGGGGGCGCCGGCCAGCTGCTTCTGGACGGCCTCGCGCTTGTCGTCGAGGACGCGTAGCGGGTTGATCTCGATCCGGCGGCGGGTCTCCTCGTCCAGGTCGAGGGCGCGCAGGAAGTCCTGGAGGGCGGCCCGGTAGACCGGGCGGCACACCTTGTCGCCGAGCGAGTTCAGCAGCAGCCGGAAGTTGCTGAGGCCGAGGGACGTGTAGGCGTCAACGGCGAGGATGATCAGCTCGGCGTCGAGGGCGGGGTCCTCGGCTCCGATGGCCTCGGCACCGACCTGGGAGAAGTGCCGGTAGCGGCCCGCCTGGGGCCGTTCGTACCGATAGTAGGAGCCCGAGTACCAGAGCTTCACGGGGAGGACCCCCGCCTTGTGCAGATTGGCCTGCAGGGCGGCGCGCAGTACGGAGGCGGTGCCCTCGGGACGCAGCGCCAGCTGGTCGCCGCCCTTGGTGGTGAGGGTGTACATCTCCTTGGTCACGATGTCGGTGGACTCGCCGACACCGCGGGAGAAGAGCTCCACCTGCTCGAATCCGGGGGTCTCCACATAGCCGTAGCCGGAACGCTTGAGCGGCGCGGAGATCGCCTCTCGTACCGCCAGGAAGGTGGCGGAATCCGGCGGGAGAAGGTCGTACGTGCCCTTGGGGGCGGAGAAAGTGCTCACGGTAGGTCTCTCGTCACAATCCTCGTCGCGGAGCCGCGTCGTCGGCTCCGGGGCCGCGGGCCGCTTCCCCGAGGTAGGGATTGGCGGCGCGCTCGCGGCCGATGGTCGTCTGGGGGCCGTGGCCGGACAGCACCACGGTCGAGTCGTCGAGCGGCAGGCACACCCGGGCCAGCGACTCGTACAGCTCGGCCGTGTTGCCGCCGGGCAGGTCGGTGCGTCCGACGGAGCCGGCGAAGAGCAGGTCGCCCGAGAAGAGGACCGACGGGATGTCGGGACTCTCCGGCAGCCTGAAGGTCACCGACCCCCTCGTATGGCCCGGTGCGTGCGCGACGGTGAGTTCCATGCCGGCGAGCTGGAGGGCGCTGCCGTCGGCCAGCTCCTTGACGTCGTCCGGCTCCCCGATCGACAGCTCGCCGAGGAGCGGCTGGCCGATGGACCGGCCGAGGGCCTTCTCCGGGTCGGTGAGCATGTAGCGGTCCTCGGGGTGGATCCAGGCCGGGACGCCGTGGGCGCCGCAGACCGGGACCACCGAGGCCACATGGTCGATGTGGCCGTGGGTGAGGATGACGGCGACAGGCTTGAGCCGATGCTTGGCGAGGGTCTCCTCGACACCTTGGGCCGCTTCATGGCCCGGGTCGATGATGACGCACTCCTCACCGGCGGCGGGGGCGACCAGATAGCAATTGGTCCCCCAGGCCCCGGCGGGGAACCCTGCAATGAGCACGTTCGTCCTTCTGTCGTCTGCGGGAGGATCGCAGTCCAAGAGCCTACCGGCGCGAGAGACACGATCGCGAACCGGTTCCGGGACTGGACTGCCGGGTACGGCGGACGCGAAGATCTGCGGAACGCGGATTCACGTTCGGTTGAAGCACATGGGAGACGGCGAAGTGGTCACGAAGGATCAGCGGCGGCGGCAGATCGCACGCGAGAAATTCGAGCGGCAGCAGCAGCGCCGTGTCGCGGCACGCTCCAAGGCACGTCGGCGCAACGCCGTCGTCGCCACGGTGGTGGCCGTGGTCGTCGCGGTCGGGGCCGCCGCCTGGGCCACGGCGGGCTTCGGCAGCGCCAAGAAGAAGAATGCCGCGGCGGCAACATCGGCCTCCCCGAGCGCCTCCGCCACCACCAAGGCGGCGGACCCGTGCGCGAAGGCGGCGGCCGGCAAGGCCGGCACCACGCAGTGGAAGACGGAGCCCGCGGTCACCATCGACAAGGCCGCGAAGTACACCTTCACACTGCAGACCACGTGTGGTGACATCCCGCTGGCGCTGGACGCGGCGGATGCCCCGCACACCGTCAACTCCTTCAAGTTCCTTGCCGACAAGGGCTTCTTCGACCACACCAAGTGCCATCGGCTGACCACCACGGGCATCTATGTGCTCCAGTGCGGCGACCCGACCGGCACCGGTTCCGGCGGCCCCGGCTACACGATTCCGGACGAGAACCTGAAGGCGAAGTCCATCGCGAAGGGCACCTACCCGGCGGGCACGGTGGCGATGGCGAACACCGGCAAGAGCCACACCGGCGGCAGCCAGTTCTTCCTGGTCTACAAGGACAGTTCGCTGCCCGCGAGCTACACGCCGTTCGGCACCATCAGTACTGCGGGTATGAAGGTGCTGGACAAGATCGCCGCCGCAGGCGCCCAGGCCGCCGATCCCACCACGGGCAACACCGCCCCGAACGCCACCGTCGTGATCAACAAAGCGACCGTGACGAAGTCCTGAGCCGGGCGGGTGAATTTCGCTGGCGCCGGATGCGGACAGCCGGGGCGCCGGTCGCCTATGTTGGCGTTGTGTAGGGTGCCTGCTCCGACGGCTGCCGTGGTTGGGTCGAACGGTCTGGCCAAGTGCAGCGCGTCGGACCGGCCAGGGCGCAGCCCGGCCGGAGGGAAACTGTGGACGATGCCCGCGTGCCGTACAGCGGCCGGGCATCACGTGGAGGAGGCGCTGTGAGCAGCGACCCGTGGGGCCGCGTCGATGAGACGGGGACCGTGTACGTGCGTACGGCTGACGGTGAGCGTGAGGTCGGTTCGTGGCAGGCAGGCTCTCCCGAGGAGGCCCTCGCCTACTTCGAGCGCAAGTACGAGGGCCTTGTCGTCGAAATCGGCCTCCTCGAACGCCGGGTGCGGACCACCGATCTGGCGCCCAAGGAGGCACTGACCGCGATCGAGCATCTGCGGACCTCCGTCACCGACGCTCACGCGGTGGGCGACCTGGACGCGCTGGCCAAGCGGCTGGATGCGCTGGTCGGGCTGGTGGAGGCCCGCCGTGAGGAGCGGAAGGCCGCCAAGGCGAAGCAGACCGACGAGGCGAAGCACGCCAAGGAGGAGCTGGTCGTCGAGGCCGAGCAGCTCGCGGAGAGCGAGCAGTGGCGGTCGGCCGGCGAGCGGCTGCGCGCGCTGGTGGACATCTGGAAGGGGCTGCCGCGGCTGGACCGTAAGGCGGATGACGAGCTGTGGCACCGGTTCAGTCATGCCCGTTCGGTCTTCTCCAAGCGGCGCAAGGCGCACTTCGCGGCGTTGGACGCCGAGCGGGAGGACGCGCGGCGCCGGAAGGAGAAGCTGGTCGAGGAGGCACAGTCGCTCTCCAGCTCCACCGACTGGGGTCCGACGGCCGCCCGCTACCGCGAACTGATGGCCGACTGGAAGGCCGCCGGCCGCGCTCAGCGGGAGGCCGAGGACGACCTGTGGAACCGCTTCCGCGGGGCCCAGGATGTGTTCTTCGCGGCCCGTTCCGAGTTGTTCACGGAGCGTGACACCGAGCAGCGCGAGAACCTCGCCCTCAAGGAGGAGCTGGCCATAGAGGCCGAGAAGCTACTCCCTGTGACGGATCTCAAGGCAGCCAGGGCGGCGTTCCGGGCGATCAACGAGCGGTGGGAGGCCATCGGCCACGTACCGCGCGACGCCCGGCCGCGCATCGAGGGCCGCATGCAGGCCGTCGAGCGGGCGCTCCAGGAGTCCGAGGAGACGGAGTGGCGCCGCACGAACCCGGAGGCACGGGCCCGTGCTGCGGGCCTGACCGGGCAGCTGCAGGCCGCGGTGGAAAAGCTTGCCGCTCAGGCGCAGGCCGCCCGTGATTCCGGCAACACCTCTCGCGCGGAGAAGCTGGAGCGGGAGCTTGAGGGGCGCCGGGCCCTGCTTGAGCAGGCGCTGAAGGGGTTGCAGGAGTTCGGCGGCTAACCCCTCTTTGCGGCTAAGAGGCCGCGGGGGTGCCTCAATTGATGGCTGCGGTCCAGGATGGGCTGCCCTGGTACGGGTCCGTACCAGGGCAGCCCATCGTTCCTTCAGCGCTGGCGGGAGGAGGTGACGCGGTAGACGTCGTAGACGCCCTCTACGCCGCGTACGGCCTTGAGGACGTGGCCGAGGTGCTTGGGGTCGCCCATCTCGAAGGTGAAGCGGGAGGTGGCGACCCGGTCGCGGGAGGTCTGGACGGCGGCGGACAGGATGTTGACGTGCTGGTCGGACAGGATCCGGGTGACGTCCGAGAGCAACCGGGAGCGGTCGAGGGCCTCGACCTGGATGGCGACCAGGAAGACCGAGGACTGGGTGGGGGCCCACTCGACCTCTATGATCCGCTCGGGCTGTTGGGACAGCGATTCCACATTGACGCAGTCCGCACGGTGCACCGACACCCCGTTGCCACGGGTGACGAAGCCGATGATCGGATCGCCCGGTACCGGCGTGCAGCACCGTGCGAGCTTGACCCACACGTCCTTCTCGCCCTTGACGATCACGCCGGGGTCGGCATTGGCGCGGCGCTTGCTGCGGCTGCGTGAGGGGGTGGTGACCTCGGCGATGTCCTCGGTCGCGCCCTCTTCGCCGCCGAGGGCGTCGACGAGCTTCTGGACGACGGACTGGGCGGTGATGTGCCCCTCGCCGATCGCCGCGTAGAGCGCGGAGATGTCGGGGTAGCGCATCTCATGGGCCAGTGTGACGAGCGAGTCGCCGGTCAGGACGCGCTGGATGGGCAGATTCTGCTTGCGCATCGCCCGGGCGATGGCTTCCTTGCCTTGCTCGACGGCCTCCTCGCGGCGTTCTTTGGAGAACCAGGCACGGATCTTGTTCCGGGCCCGCGGCGACTTGACGAAGCCCAGCCAGTCACGGGACGGCCCGGCGCCGGCGGCCTTGGAGGTGAAGACCTCGACCGTGTCGCCGTTGTCGAGGGTGGACTCCAGCGGCACGAGGCGGCCGTTGACCCGGGCGCCGATGGTGCGGTGGCCGACCTCGGTGTGCACGGCGTAGGAGAAGTCGACGGGGGTGGCGCCGGCCGGGAGCGCTATGACGTCGCCCTTTGGGGTGAAGACGAAGACCTCGTTCTGGGAGAGGTCGAAGCGCAGCGACTCCAGGAACTCGCCGGGGTCCTCGGTCTCCTTCTGCCAGTCCAGGAGCTGGCGGAGCCACGCCATGTCGTTGATGGCGTCGCCTTCGCCGCGCCTGGGCGTGTCGGTGCGCACCTTGGAGGCGCCGGCGACGGCCTCCTGCTTGTACTTCCAGTGGGCGGCGATGCCGTACTCGGCGCGGCGGTGCATGTCGAAGGTGCGGATCTGCAGCTCGACGGGCTTACCGCTGGGCCCGATGACCGTCGTGTGCAGCGACTGGTACATGTTGAACTTGGGCATCGCGATGTAGTCCTTGAACCGGCCGGGGACCGGGTTCCACCGCGCGTGAATGGTGCCCAGCGCCGCATAGCAGTCGCGGACGGTGTCGACCAGTACGCGGATGCCCACCAGGTCGTAGATCTCCGCGAAGTCGCGGCCTCGCACGATCATCTTCTGGTAGACGCTGTAGTAGTGCTTGGGGCGGCCGGTGACGGTGGCCTTGATACGGGCCGCGCGCAGGTCCTGCTGGACCTGGTCGGTGACGACGGCGAGGTATTCGTCGCGCTTGGGCGCGCGCTCGGCGACGAGGCGGACGATCTCGTCGTACATCTTGGGGTAGAGGATCGCGAAGGCGAGGTCCTCAAGCTCCCATTTGATGGTGTTCATGCCCAGCCGGTGCGCCAGCGGGGCGTAGATCTCCAGGGTCTCGCGGGCCTTCTTCTCCTGCTTCTCCCGCTTCAGGAAGCGCATGGTGCGCATGTTGTGCAGCCGGTCGGCGAGCTTGATGACCAGGACGCGCGGGTCCTTGGCCATGGCGACGACCATCTTGCGTACGGTCTCGGCCTGGGCGGCCTCGCCGAACTTGACCTTGTCCAGCTTGGTGACGCCGTCGACGAGGAGGGCGACCTGGTCGCCGAAGTCGCGGCGGAGGGCTTCGAGGCCGTACTCGGTGTCCTCGACGGTGTCGTGCAGGAGGCCCGCCATCAGCGTCGCGGGGTCCATGCCGAGCTCGGCGAGGATGGTGGTGACGGCGAGCGGGTGGGTGATGTACGGGTCGCCGCTCTTGCGCTTCTGACCGCGGTGCCAGCGCTCGGCGACCTGGTAGGCGCGCTCTATCTGACGGAGCTGGGACGTGTCGCCCTTGGGGTCGTTGCTGCGCACTATCCGCAGCAGCGGCTCCAGGACCGGGTTGTACGGGCTGGAGCGCTGCACGCCGAGGCGCGCGAGGCGGGCGCGGACGCGGTTGGAGGAGCCGCCTGGGCGCGAGGGCGGCGTCACGCTTCCCGGAGAGCGTACGGGCTTGACGAGCGGTGCGGGGGGGGCAGCGGGCGCGGGCGTGGCGGAGGTGTCCCCGGCGGGCGTGTCGGCAGGAGCCGCTCGGACGGCGGGGGGATTGATTCCGTCCGCGACAGTCATCGGCTGGGCCGGCTGGGCCTCGTCTGGCAAGGGCACTCCTCAAGCGGTCCGAAACACCATGGTACTGATGTGACGGCGCAAAACGCCTCCGGTGCCCTGGTAATGCCGCTGCGAACGCCAGGAGGCGGGTCCAGGCCGCTTGCCGGAACCCGCCTCCCGTCCGTGTCCTCAGACCGCGATCAGAGCCTCCAGCGGGGCCCCGCCGAGGGCCGGGCCGAGCCGCGCCCGGCCGCCGAGGAAGCCCAGCTCCAGCAGCACGGCGACGCCGGCGATCTGTGCGCCGGTGCGCCGCAGGAGCTGCAGCGACGCCTCGGCGGTGCCGCCGGTGGCCAGTACGTCGTCGATGACCAGCACCCGGTCGCCGACGGCGAAGGCGTCCTGGTGCACCTCGATCTCGGCGGTGCCGTACTCCAGCTCGTACGCCTGGGCCAGCGTCGCACCCGGCAGCTTGCCCGCCTTGCGTACGGGCACGAATCCGAGCCCGGCACGGGCCGCCGCGGGGGCTGCGAGGATGAACCCGCGCGCCTCCAGACCGACGACCTTGTCCGCCCCGTGCCGTGCGGCGAGCGCGGCCAGGGCGTCCACCAGCGCGTTGAACGCGGTGGGGTCGGCCAGCAGCGGGGTGATGTCCTTGAAGACCACTCCGGGCTTCGGGTAGTCCGGGACGTCCCGGATCCGGCTGAGCAGCAGGCTGCGCAGCGCTTCGTCCGGGGCGGCGTCCGTCGTGGTCATCTCGGCGATTCCTCGTTGTTGCGGGCCTCGTTGTGCGGCCCCCGTCAGGCAGACCTCGGTGTTGAGGGCGTCGGCCCTCAGCGACGCTTGCCGGAGGGACGGTTCTTCCCTCGGTTGCGGGAGGCCGGCTGGTTTCGCGGGCCGACCACCCCGGCAGCTGCCGCGTGGGCGTCCTCCCGCTCCTCCTCCGCCTCGGGCTCCTCTTCCGAGCCGCCCTGGGCCGCCCTGGCCGCGTCGGAGGCGCGCTTGGCGAGCACCCGCTTCTTGAGAGCCCGGATCGCCGGGTCGCGCTCCTTGAAGTCCGCGACCAGCGGGGTAGCGATGAAGATCGAGGAGTACGCGCCGGCGGCGAGACCGACGAAGAGCGACAGGGCGATGTCGTTGAGCAGGCCGGCGCCGAGCAGACCGCCACCGACGAACAGCAGGGCCGCGACCGGGAGCAGCGCGACGATCGTGGTGTTGATCGAACGCACCAGGGTCCGGTTGAGGCTGCGGTTGGCGAGCTCGCTGTAGGTGAAGCGGGTCTGCTTGGTGATGTCCTTGGTGGTCTCCTTCAGGCCGTCGAAGACGACGACGGTGTCGTAGAGGGAATAACCCAGGACGGTGAGCAGACCGATGACGGTGCCCGGGGAGACCTCGAAGCCGACGATCGCGTAGACGCCGACGGTGATGGTGAGGTCGTGGATCAGGGCGACCAGGGCGGCCAGCGCCATCTGCCACTCGAACGCGATGGCAAGGTAGATCACCACCAGGATCATGAAGATCACCAGGCCGGTGATGGCCTTCTGGGAAATCTCCTTGCCCCAGCTGGGACCGACGACCTGCTCATTGACGTCGTCGGTCTTCATGCCAAGGTCCTTGGCGATGTCCGACTGGATCGTCCTGGCCTGGGCGGCACTGACGTTGCTGAGCTGGATGCGCAGGCTGCCGGTGCCGAGCTTCTGGACAACCGCGGTCTGGCCGGCCGTGTGGCCCGCGATCTTGTTCTGCGCCTCGGAGATCGAGATCGAGGTCTTGGGCGTGGTGAAGACCGCACCGCCGGAGAACTCGATGCCCATCTTGAGGCCGTTGACCGCGAGGCCGACAATGGCGGCGACCGTGATCAGCAGCGAGACGCCGTACCAGATTCTGCGCTTGCCGACGAAGTCGTACGCGATCTCGCCGCGGTGCAGGCGGTGCCCGAGATTACCGAGCCGGGACATCAGGCCTCCTTGACTTCGGCGGTGCCGGCCGTTCGGCGGACGCGGCGGATGGGGGGCTGGACGCCCAGCGCATGCGGGTCGAGCCCGGACCAGGGGTGACCACTCGCGTAGAACTTGTTGCGGGCCAGGATCGTCATCAGCGGCTTGGTGAAGAGGAACACCACGACGACGTCGAGGAGGGTGGTGAGGCCGAGCGTGAACGCGAAGCCCCGCACCGTGCCGACCGAGACGATGAACAGCACGGCGGCCGAGAGGAAGGACACGAAGTCCGACACCAGGATGGTGCGCCGAGCGCGCGGCCAGCCGCGGGCGACCGCGGGCTGGAGGGAGCGGCCCTCGCGGAGCTCGTCACGGATGCGTTCGAAGAAGACGATGAACGAGTCCGCGGTGATACCGATGGCGACGATGGCTCCGCAGACGGCCGGCAGGCTCAGCGCGAAACCGATGGCCGGGCCGAGCAGCGCCATGATCGTGTAGGTCAGGATCGCGGAGACAACGAGGCTGAGCACCGCGACAAAGCTGAGGCCGCGGTAGTAGGCCAGCAGGTAGAGCAGGACGAGCGCGAGGCCGACCGCACCGGCGATGAGGCCGCCGTGCAGCTGCTGGCCGCCAATCGCGGCGGAGACGGTGGTGACGTCGGACTTGTCGAAGGTCAGCGGCAGCGAGCCGTAGGACAGGACGTTGGCCAGGTCACTGGCGCTCGTCTGGGTCATGCTGCCGTAGATCTGGGCACTGCCGCTGAGCGTCTGGCTCACCGAGGGAGCCATGACCACCTGGTTGTCCAGGACGATCGCGAACTGGTTGTTCGGTGCGGTCTGCGACTTGAGCAGCGAGGTGACCTTGGAGAACTCACTGGAGCCCGTGCCGTTGAAATCCAGGTTCACGGTCCAGCCGAGGCCCTGCTGGGTGTCGAACGCGGCGGTGGCCTTGCTCACGTTCTTGCCGTCCACCGCTGAGGGGCCGAGCACGTACTTGGTGGTGAGGTCCTGACTACAGGCGACGATCTTGTCGGTGGGCTTGGCGTTCGCGTTCACCGCTGCCTGCTGCTTGGGGTTCTTGCAGTCCAGCGCGGCGAGCTTGGCCTGGAGGTCGGCGGGGACGGTGGTGTCCAGGGCGCCGGAACTCGTTGACGCCGACGGGGAGGCCGCGGGGCTGGCCGATGTGGCGGGGGCACTCGCGGACGCGGAGGGTGTCGAGGAGGCGCCGGCCTTCAGTGCGTCGGTGACGGCGCGGCCCTGGCTGGTGGAGCTGGCCGTCGGGCTCGCGGAGGCGGTGGCGGAGGTGGTGGCCTTCGCCTTGCTGCTGGAGGAGGCCGACGGCGACGCCGAGGAACTGGCGGACGCGGACGGCGAGGCGGAGGCCGTGGTGTTGGCCACCTCGGCGATCACCGGCCGGAAGTACAGCTGGGCGGTGGTACCGACCTGGTCCTCGGCCTGCTTGGAGTTCGTACCCTTGGGGATGTTGACAATGATGTTATTGCTGCCCTGGGTCTGAACCTGAGCCTCGGAAACGCCAAGACCGTTGACCCGTCGGTCGATGATGCTTACCGCGGTGTCCATATTGGTCTTGTTGACCGCGTTGGGCTGGTTGCTCTTGGCCGTCAGCGTGATGCTCGTGCCACCCGCGAGGTCGATTCCCAGTCGCGGTGTGGTGTTCCCGGAGAGGAACATCCCTCCGGTGAGCGCCACCATGGCCAGCAGGATCACGGCCAGGGCCCGTCCGGGGTATCCCTGGCTCGCCGAGGACCTGCGGCCCTTCTTCGGTGCTGCCACCTTCTCGTTTCTCCCTGTCCAACCGCCCCGCGAGCCTGCGCGCGCACCCGGGGCGGCAACGAAGTGTTGTACGGACCTGCGCGGACCCGGGTGCTACTTCTTGGGGTCCGCGCCGTCCGTCTTCGGGCCGTCCTCCGGCTGCTCGCCGGTGGCGTCGTCGTCCGCGGACTTGCTCAGATCGATGCGGTCCCCCTCGTCAGCGGCGTCCGTGCCCGCGTCCGGCTCGTCTGCGGTGTGCGCTTCCGCGTCCGTCCCCGGCTCCGTGTCGTCGTCCTCGGCCGGCTCGATGCCGTGAACGATGCGGTCGTACTCGGCCTGATCCAGGACGGCGCCGATCGCGTTCTTGGCGAAATGGGCGTGCACACCGTCCGCCAGCTCCAGGAGCAGCGTGTCGTCGTGCACCTCCTTCACGACCGCGTACATGCCGCCGATCGTGCGGACGCCGGAGCCCGGCGCCACCTGGTTCCGCATTTGCGCTGCCTGCCGCTGCTTGGTCCTGGCGGAGCGGGTCATGAGGAACATGGCGCCGATGAGGATGATGAACGGGAGGAGCAAGCCGATATTCACGGTTCGGACGTTCCTTCGCACGGCCAAGAATGGCTGGCCTGGTTTACGGGATATGGGTGCCGTTCCGGAGGAAGGGCGTCGGCGGAGTCTAAGGGAGTCCTCGCCGATGGAACAACGCCAAGCATCGCACTCAGGTTCCTGTCGCGGCGAGTCTCCCCGCCGTCATGACCCGAACAGGCCCGGCTGTCCGGGTGTACCGCCCTGCTGGGGCGGTACGAGTCCCAGGTGGGACCAGGCCGCCGGGGTGGCCACCCGGCCACGGGGAGTACGCGCCAGCAGTCCCTCCCGCACCAGGAACGGCTCGGCGACCTCCTCGACGGTCTCACGCTCCTCCCCCACCGCGACCGCCAGAGTCGACAGACCGACCGGGCCGCCGCCGAACAGCTTCAGCAGCGCCCGCAGCACCGCCCGGTCCAGGCGGTCCAGGCCACGGCCGTCCACCTCGTAGACCTTCAGCGCCTGCTCCGCGATACCCCTGGTGATCAGCCCGTCGGCCTTGACCTGGGCATAGTCGCGGACCCGGCGCAGCAGCCGGTTGGCGATCCGCGGGGTGCCACGGGAGCGCCCGGCGATCTCGGCAGCGCCGTCGGCCTCTATTTCGACATCGAGCAGCCGCGCCGAGCGGTGGATCACGCGCTCCAGCTCGGCGGGGGCGTAGAACTCCATGTGTCCGGTGAAGCCGAAGCGGTCACGCAGCGGAGGCGGCAGCAGCCCGGCCCGCGTGGTGGCGCCGACCAGGGTGAACGGCGGCAGTTCCAGCGGGATGGCGGTGGCTCCCGGGCCCTTGCCGACGATCACGTCGACCCGGAAGTCCTCCATCGCCATGTAGAGCATCTCTTCGGCGGGCCGGGACATCCGGTGGATCTCGTCCAGGAAAAGCACTTCGCCCTCGGCGAGCGAGGACAGGATGGCGGCGAGATCCCCGGCGTGCTGGATGGCGGGGCCGGAGGTGATCCGGATGGGGGCACCCATCTCCGCCGCGATGATCATCGACAGGGTGGTCTTGCCCAGCCCCGGCGCGCCCGAGAGCAGCACATGGTCGGCGGTGCCATTGCGCTTGCGCGCCGCCTTGAGGACGAGGTCGAGCTGCTCCCGGACCCGCTCCTGCCCGACGAACTCGTCGAGGTCCTTCGGGCGCAACGCCGCCTCGACGGCCTGGTCCTCGCCGTCGGCGGCGCCGGCGACCAGCCGTTCCGCTTCGCTGGGCAGGCCGTTTGCGGTCGTCGGTACGGACTCGTCGTCCCAGTTCACTGAGGTCTTCCTTGCCGTGTGTGCGGCCTCGGCGGCCGCCGGGTGGCGGCCGGTCCGATACCGCCGGACCGCGCCGTACGGCTTTTGGCCGTCGTGGCGGATTTCTTGTGCCGCCGTGGCTTCGGCCGGCCGGCCTGGCCCGGCACCGCCGTCTCGGTCGCGCCGCGACCCGCAGCACCGCCACCGCGCGGAAGGCCGCCGTGCGGGCCTTGTGCGGCCGGCGCCGTCGTGCGGTGCGGGAGGCGGGGCGTCACCGGCTGCGGTTCAGGGTCTGGAGGGCGGCGCGGAGCAGGGCCGAGACATTGGGGGCGGTGCCTTCGGCCTCGGCGGCCTCGGCCTGTGGCGTGACGGCGGTGACCGCCTCGTCCGCCTCGCGGGGGTTGTAGCCGAGGCCGATGAGAGCGGTGTGGAGCTGGTCGCTCCAGGAGGACGCGACCCGGGCGGTCACGGCGCGGGCCGTCCCCGTGCCGACGGGGGCGCCGAGGCGGTCCTTGAGCTCGATGAGCAGCTTCTGGGCGCCCTTCTTGCCAATGCCCGGCACGGCGGTGAGGGCTCGCTCGTCTCCGGTGGCGACGGCACGGCGGAGGGCGTCAGGGGTGTGGACGGCGAGCATGGCCTGGGCGAGCCGCGGGCCGACGCCGCTGGCGGTCTGGAGGAGCACGAAGACCTGGCGCTCGTCCTCGTCCACGAAGCCGTAGAGGGTGAGGGAGTCCTCGCGTACGACGAGCGAGGTGGCGAGCTTCGCCGGTTCGCCGAGGCGCAGGCCCGCGAGGGTGTTGGGGGTGCACTGGACGGCCATGCCGATGCCGCCGACCTCGATGACCGCGGTGTCGGGGGCGAGGGCCGCGACGGGTCCGCTGACGAAGGCGATCATCGGGGCTGCTCCTGGGTGCGTACGCGAGCCGGCGGCCGGGCGGCGCCAGCGGTCTGGGCCTGGCCCGCGGGGCGGTGGGCCTCCATGGCCTGTTGGAGGCGGTTGCTCGCGGTGCCGCGCCAGATGTGGCAGATGGCGAGCGCCAGCGCGTCCGCGGCGTCGGCGGGCTTGGGCGGGGCATCGAGCCTCAGCAGCCGGGTGACCATCGCGCCGACCTGGGCCTTGTCCGCGCGACCGCTGCCGGTGACGGCGGCCTTGACCTCGCTGGGGGTGTGCAGATGGACGGGCAGGCCACGCCTGGACGCGCACAGGATGGCGACCGCGCTGGCCTGGGCGGTACCCATGACCGTGCGGACATTGTGCTGGCTGAAAACCCGTTCCACGGCGACGGCTGCCGGCTGGTACTCGTCCAGCCAGGCCTCGATGCCCTGCTCTATGGCGACGAGCCGGAAGCCGATCGCCGCGTCCGCCGCGGTGCGCACCACGCCGACCCCGGCCATCCGCAGCGGTTTGCCCGGGGCGCCGTCCACCACCCCGATCCCGCACCGCGTCAGCCCCGGGTCCACGCCCAGTACCCGCATCACGCTCCCCCTTCGGCCACCTGTTCCTGCGTGATCGCAGGCTATCGGCTGCCACCGACAACACCGACGGGCCGGTGAGGTGTGTCTCCCTCACCGGCCCGTCGGAAGCCCTCTGGAACCGCAACCATCAATTGAGGAACCACCACGGCGAGCAACCACCTCCGCGAGAGCGGCGGCGGTTTAGCCGCAAAAGTCAGCCGACCTTCTCCATGACCTCGTCGGAGACGTCGAAGTTCGCGAAGACGTTCTGCACGTCGTCGCTGTCCTCCAGCGCGTCGATCAGCTTGAAGATCTTGCGCGCGCCGTCCTCGTCCAGCTCCACCTGCATGGTGGGGAGGAAGTTGGCGTCGGCCGAGTCGTAGTCGATTCCGGCCTCCTGGAGGGCGCTGCGCACCGCGACCAGGTCGGTGGCCTCGCTGACCACCTCGAAGGACTCGCCGAGGTCATTGACCTCCTCCGCGCCCGCGTCGAGGACCGCGCCGAGGACGTCGTCCTCACCGAGCCCGCCCTTGGGGACGATCACCACGCCCTTGCGGTTGAAGAGGTACGACACCGAGCCAGGGTCGGCCATCGAGCCGCCGTTGCGGGTCATGGCGACGCGGACATCGGAGGCGGCGCGATTGCGGTTGTCGGTGAGGCACTCGATGAGGACGGCGACACCGTTCGGGCCGTAGCCCTCGTACATGATCGTCTGGTAGTCGGCACCGCCGGCCTCAAGACCCGCACCGCGCTTGACCGCGCTGTCGATGTTCTTGTTCGGGACCGAGCTCTTCTTCGCCTTCTGTATGGCGTCGAAGAGGGTCGGGTTGCCGTCGGGGTCGGCACCGCCGGTGCGGGCCGCCACTTCGATGTTCTTGATCAGCTTCGCGAAGAGCTTGCCGCGCTTGGCGTCAATCACGGCCTTCTTGTGCTTCGTCGTAGCCCATTTAGAGTGGCCGGACATCAGCCTGTCTCCTTCGCGTCACCGATTACTTCACGAACGCCTGCGATCCTACCGGGATAAGGTCAGGCCGCTGTGCGCACCATGTCCACAAAAAGCCGGTGGACCCGGTGATCGCCGGTCAGTTCGGGGTGGAACGAGGTCGCGAGCAGGTTTCCGTGCCGTACGGCGACGATCGTGCCGTCGGGCAGCGTCGCGGCCACCTCGACGTCCTCGCCCACCGACTCGACCCAGGGGGCACGGATGAAGACACCCTGGACCGGGCCGCCGTCGATGCCGGTGATGTCGACGGCAGCCTCGAAGGACTCGTTCTGCCGCCCGAAGGCGTTACGGCGCACGATCATGTCGATGCCGCCGATCGTCTCCTGGTCGTCGCGGCCGTCGAGGATCTTGTCGGCGAGCATGATCATGCCGGCGCAGGTCCCGTAGACCGGCAGCCCGGCCCGGACCCGCTCGCGCAGCGGCTCCAGCATCCCGAAGATCACCGCCAGCTTGGACATGGTGGTGGACTCACCGCCGGGTATCACCAGGCCGTCGACCCCGGCCAGTTCTCCCGGCCGGCGCACCGGACGGGCCAGGGCACCGGCCTCGGTGAGTGCGGTGAGGTGCTCTCGTACGTCGCCCTGGAGGGCGAGGACGCCGATGGTGGGAGTGGCGGTCACGGAAGCGGAACCTCTCAGAACCTCTGGGAAGCGGATTGGCGCCCCGCCCGTGGGCAGGGCGCGGCGGGCGCGGGCCGTGCGGCCCGGGCTCCGGGGCTACCAGCCCCGGTTGGCGTACCGCTCGGTCTCGGGGAGCGTGTCGCAGTTGATGCCGACCATGGCCTCGCCCAGGCCGCGCGAGACGTCCGCGATGATCTTGGGGTCGTCGTAGAAGGTGGTGGCCTTCACGATCGCTGCGGCGCGCTGCGCCGGGTCGCCGGACTTGAAGATGCCGGAGCCCACGAAGACACCCTCGGCACCGAGCTGCATCATCAGCGCGGCGTCGGCCGGGGTGGCCACACCACCGGCGGAGAAGAGCACGACCGGGAGCTTGCCGAGCTCGGCGACTTCCTTGACCAGCTCGTACGGGGCACGCAGATCCTTGGCGGCGGCGTAGAGCTCGTTGTTGTCAAGAGTCGTCAGGCGGCCGATCTCCTGCTTGATCTGCCGCATGTGACGGACGGCCTCGACGACGTTGCCGGTGCCGGCCTCGCCCTTGGAGCGGATCATGGCCGCGCCCTCGGCGATCCGGCGCAGGGCCTCGCCCAGGTTGGTGGCGCCACAGACGAAGGGGGTGGTGAAGGCCCACTTGTCACTGTGGTTGGCCTCGTCGGCCGGGGTGAGGACCTCGGACTCGTCGATGTAGTCCACGCCGAGCGCCTGGAGGACCTGGGCCTCGACGATGTGGCCGATCCGGGACTTGGCCATGACCGGGATCGATACGGCGCCGATGATGCCGTCGATCATGTCCGGGTCGGACATCCGCGCCACGCCGCCGTCCTTGCGGATGTCGGCGGGGACCCGCTCCAAGGCCATGACCGCGACGGCGCCGGCGTCCTCGGCGATCTTCGCCTGCTCAGGGGTGACGACGTCCATGATCACGCCCCCCTTGAGCTGCTCGGCCATGCCGCGCTTGACGCGTGCGGTACCGGTCGCCGGGGACTGGGGGGTACTGGAAGACGTGCTGGACACGGTGGACCTCACTCCAAGACGTAACACTGCGACGTACGTATGGTCGCGCGGACCAAGTGGACCGGAAAAGAGCCAATCGCCCTCCAGTGGCCTGAGTGCTCCGCGGAGATCCAGCGCGGCGGGCCTAGCGGCCCGCCGCGCCCTCCGCCGTCAGCAGCGACGGCGGCTCGTCGTCCATCTCGAACGACCCCGGGAACGGCGCATGGCCCGCCAGCCGGAACCAGCGCACCGAGCGGTGCCGGCGCAGCGCCCTCGCCGCGCGTACGGAGTCGTTGTGGAACCGCCGCGCCATCGGCACCCTGCGCACCGCCTGCGTCAGCTCCCTGGCCGCCTGCTCGCCGCCCGGCGCCTCCCGCACCGCCGCCATCGCGTCCGGCTCCGCGAACACCGCCCGCAGAGCCTGGCTCAGCTCGCTCTCCGCCACCTCGCGCGCCTCGTCCTCCGCCTGCCGGGCCGCGTGCGCGGACTGGTACAGCACGATGGACGCCGCCGGGTCGAGCACTCCCGACGTGGCCAGTTCCTGGGCCACCGAGGCCCGGCGCAGCAACTGCGCGTCCAGCGCGGCGCGGGCGGCGTCGATACGGGCGTGCAGCCGGTCGAGACGGCCTGCGGTCCAGCTCAGGTACAGGGCGACGGCGACGAGCGCTACCGCGACCCAGATGAAGGTGGTCACGGCGGGTAAGGCTACCGGCGGACACCCTTGCGGCGGCCCCCGGAACCGGGTTGCCGTGCCCCGGGGGCGCCCCTACGCGCTGGCGGGCGTGAGGGACCCCGTCCGGGCGCTGCCGGTGCCGGTCAGTCCCGTGCCAGACCGAAGCGGGCCCGGAAGCCGGTGCGCTCGTCGGCGGCGACCGACGCGGCCCCGGCCGTCACCGTCTCGTACACCGAGAGGATCTCCGCGCCGACCGCCGACCAGTCGAAGCGCTGTACATGCCGGCTGCCCAGCGACCTCAGCTCGGCCAGCCGCTGCGGGTCGCCCAGCAGCTGTACCGCCGAGGCGGCCAGCGCGTCCGCGTCCTCTATCGGGAAGAGGTCACCGGCCGCACCCTGGTCGAGCACCTGGCGGAAGGCGTCGAGATCGCTGGCGAGCACGGGCGCGCCCGCCGACATGGCCTCGACCAGGATGATCCCGAAGGACTCGCCGCCGGTGTTGGGGGCCACATACAGGTCTACGCTGCGCAGCAGTCGGGCCTTGTCCTCGTCGCTGACCATGCCGAGGAACTCGACGCTGCCCCGCATCTGCTCCGGCAGGTTCTCGACCGCCTCCTGCTGGTCGCCGCGCCCGGCGACCAGCAGCCGGGTTTCCGGCCGCTCGGCGAGGATCTTGGGAAGCGCCTTCATCAGCGTCGGCAGGCCCTTGCGCGGCTCGTCGATACGGCCGATGAAGCCGATGGTGCCCCCCTGCCACGCGGGGTTCGGTTCGGCCCCGGCGAAGAATCCGACGTCCACACCGTTCGGGATGACGACAGCGTCGCCGCCGAGGTGTTCGACCAGGGTGCGGCGGGCGTACTCGCTGACGGCGATCCGGGCACTGATCTTCTCCAGCGCGGGCTGGAGGATCGGATAGGCGGCGATCATGGCGCGCGAGCGCGGGTTGGAGGTGTGGAAGGTCGCCACGATCGGGCCCTGCGCGGCCCAGCAGGCAAGCAGGCCGAGTGAGGGCGAGGCCGGTTCGTGGATGTGGATCACATCGAAGCCACCGTCGTGCAGCCAGCGGCGGACCCGCGCGGCGGACAGGAAGCCGAAGTTGAGCCGGGCGACCGAGCCGTTGTACGGCACCGGGACGGCGCGCCCGGCGGAGACGGCATACGGCGGCAGTGGAGTGTCGTCGTCGGCGGGGGCGAGCACGGAGACCTGGTGGCCGAGCGCGATCAGGTGCTCGGCGAGGTCACGGATATGGAACTGGACGCCGCCTGGGACGTCCCAGGAGTACGGGCATACGATCCCGATCCTCAAGGCTTCTCCGTTCTGGAGCGATCAGGGGCCGCGCCGATGTCACGCGGGCTGGGCGGAGCGGAACGGACCGGGGACGGCTGGTCCGGCCTTGGGTCCAGGTCGGCGATCCACAGACGCTGGAGCATGTGCCAGTGCTCCGGGTGCTCGGCGATTCCCGAGGCGTAGGCGTCGGCGAGCTGCTGCGTCATGACGGTGGCCTGCTCGGCGCGGGTGCCGGTCTCCGGGACGGCGACCGGCGGGTGGACCCGGCCCCGCATGACGGGCGAGTCGTCGTACCAGAGAGTAACCGGCAGCAGCAGTGCGCCGGTCTGCTGGGCCAGCAGGGCCGGGCCGGCGGGCATCCGGGTGGTCTCGCCGAAGAACTCCACCTCGATGCCCTTCGAGGACAAGTCGCGCTCCGCGACCAGGCAGACCAGGCCGCCGTTACGCAGCCGCCGCGCCAGGGTGCCGAAGGCAGTGCCGCCGGAGTGCGGCAGCACCTCCATGCCGAGGCCCTCGCGGTAGGCGACGAAGCGGTCGTAGAGGGTCTCCGGCTTGAGCCGTTCGGCGACCGTCGTGAAGGGCACCTCGAGCTTGGCGGTGACCCAGGCGCCGGCGAGGTCCCAGTTGCCCATGTGCGGCAGGGCGATGATGACGCCACGCCCGGAGGCGATCCCGTCCGTCAGATAGTGGATGTCCTCCGGGTCGAAACCGCCACGGATGCGCTCCTTGCTCCAGGTGGGAAGCCGGAAGGACTCCATCCAGTAGCGCAGGTACGAGCGCATGCCGGCCCGGGACAGCTCACGCAGCCGCTCGGCGTCCGCATCAGGCACCACCCGGGCCAGATTGGACTCCAGGCGCGCGACGCCCTTGCCCCGCCGGCTCCACGCCAGATCGGCGATCCGGCGGCCGAGACCGTTCGCGACCGGCTCGGGGAGCCGCTTGACCGCGCCCCATCCCAGCCCGTAGAGCCCGTCGGTCAGCCGCTCCTTCATGCGCTGCCTCCCCCGTCCACGCCGGCCGCCGCGGCCTCGCGGTCGGCCTCTTCGGCCTCACGGCGTACGGTCACTACCCGTTGGCCGAGGGTCACCGCGCTGCCGACGGCGACGATCCACAGCGCGGCGGGCAGCAGCCACTGGATCCACGGCACCCCGAATTTGTGCAGCCCGGCCAGGCCGCAGGCGACCAGCGTGATCACCAACCGCTCGGCGCGCTCGACCAGCCCGTTGACGTTGACCGGCAGGCCGATGCTCTCGCCGCGCGCCTTGGTGTACGACACCACCTGGCCACTGGCCAGGCAGAAGATCGACACGGCGCAGAGCACCAGGTCGTTCCCACCCCCCGCGTACCAGAGCGCCAGCCCGCCGAAGATCGCGGAATCCGCGACCCGGTCGAGGGTGGAGTCCAGGAAGGCGCCCCAGCGGCTGGACACTCCGGACTGGCGGGCCATGTTCCCGTCCACCAGGTCGGAGAAGACGAACAGAGTGATCACCACGGTGCCCCAGAAGAACACTCCCCTGGGATAGAAGACCAGCGCTCCTGCCATCACGCCCCCGGTGCCGATGAGGGTGACCGCGTCGGGGCTGACGCCCCGGCGTAGCAGAAACGCGGCGAACGGCGTGAGAACACGCGTGAAGAAAGCACGCGCGTACTTGTTCAGCATGGCCTTCCCGGTGGTCGGTGGGAATGCCGGGCGGCCCCCGGCTGGCCCATCGTAGCCAGCGCCCGTCCTCCGAACGCGTGTGGCTCCGTCCCAGTGCCTGTCCGGCCCGCCCCTACCCGTCCGACGTATGGACGCCCCGTGATGGGCGTGGGAAGGTCGGAAGTACCGCGGGCGTCGCCGGAGCCGCCGCTGGTCCGGGTCGTCGCGCAGTCCCCATCCCATGCGTGATGGACCGGGAGGCGAGACACGTGGGCAATGCAGTGGACAGGACTCACACCCAAGCAGGAGCCGCCGGAAGGGTACCGGCGGCCGACCGGCCCGACGATATTCGCAACGTGGTGCTGGTCGGCCACAGCGGTGCGGGCAAGACCACCCTCGTCGAGGCGCTGGCGCTGGCCACCGGGGCGGTGAACCGGGCAGGCCATGTCGCGGACGGTGGCACGGTCTCCGACCACGACGAGATCGAACACCGCCAGCAACGATCGGTACAGCTGTCGCTGGTGCCGGTGGAATGGGGCGGTATCAAGATCAATCTACTGGACACTCCCGGATACGCCGACTTTGTCGGGGAGCTGAGGGCCGGTCTGCGCGCGGCGGACGCGGCCCTCTTCGTTGTGTCGGCCGCCGACGGCGTCGATGGTGCCACCCGCATGGTGTGGGACGAGTGCGCGGCCGTCGGCATGCCGCGCGCCATGGTCGTCACCCACCTGGAATCCGCCCGGGCCGACTTCGAGCAGATGACCGCCGTCTGCGGACAGACCCTCGGCGGCGACTCCCCCGAATCCGTGCTGCCGCTCTACCTGCCGCTCCACGGCGAGCAGGCACCGGACGGGCACGCCCCCGTCACCGGGCTGATCGGGCTGCTCTCCCAGCGGGTCTACGACTACTCCTCCGGGCAGCGCGTCGAGCGGGACCCGGGCCCCGAGCACCTGCCGCTGATGGAGGAGGCCCGCAACCGGCTCATCGAGGGGATCATCGCGGAGAGCGAGGACGAGACCCTCATGGAGCGCTATCTCGGCGGCGAGGAACTCGACCTCAAGACTCTCGTCGGGGACCTGGAACGTGCCGTCGCGCGCGGCTCCTTCCATCCCGTGCTGGCCGCCGCGCCCGCCGCCGACGGCTGCAAACAGGGCATCGGCACCGTAGAGCTGCTGGAACTCATCACCGGCGGCTTCCCAACCCCGACGGAGCGCGAGGTCCCGCCCGTCACCACCCCCCAGGGCAAGCCGCGTGCCCCCTTGGCCTGCGACCCCGACGGGCCGCTCGCCGCAGAAGTGGTCAAGACCGCCTCCGACCCCTACGTCGGCCGGATCAGCCTGGTGCGGCTCTTCTCCGGCACCCTGCGCCCCGACGAGACGGTGCATGTATCCGGGCACGGGCTGCAGGACCGCGGACATGAGGACCATGATGTCGACGAGCGGATCGGCGCGCTCTCCTCGCCCTTCGGCAAGCAGCAGCGCAGCGTCACCCGGTGCATCGCCGGCGATCTGGCCTGCGTCGCCAAACTCGGCCGCGCCGAGACCGGCGACACGCTCTCCGCGAAGGACGACCCGCTGCTCATGGCGCCCTGGGTGATGCCCGACCCACTGCTGCCGGTGGCCATCGAGGCCCACAGCAAGGCGGACGAGGACAAGATGTCCCAGGGGCTGTCCCGGCTGGTCGCCGAGGACCCGACGATGCGCCTGGAACAGAACCCCGACACACGGCAGGTCGTCCTGTGGTGCCTGGGCGAGGCCCATGTCGACGTCGCGCTGGAGCGGTTGCGCAGCCGCTACGGAGTGCAGGTCGACGCCGTACCGCACAAGGTTTCGCTCCGCGAGACCTTCGGCGAGCGGGCCACCGCGCGCGGCCGGCATGTCAAGCAGTCCGGGGGCCACGGCCAGTACGCCATCTGCGAGATCGAGGTCGAGCCGCTCCCGGTCGGCTCCGGCATCGAATTCGTTGACAAAGTCGTCGGCGGATCGGTGCCCCGGCAGTTCATCCCTTCGGTGGAAAAGGGCGTACGCGCCCAGGCCGCACGCGGGGTCGCCCTCGGCTACCAGGTGGTGGACATCCGCGTGACCCTCACCGACGGCAAGGCGCACTCGGTAGACTCCTCCGACGCCGCCTTCCAGACCGCCGGGGCGCTCGCCCTGCGGGAGGCCGCCGCCGACGCCCGTATCCACTTGCTGGAACCCGTCGCCGAGCTCGGGGTACTGGTCTCCGACGAGTACGTCGGCTCCGTCATGAGCGACCTCTCCGGCCGGCGCGGGCGGGTCCTCGGCACCGAACCGGCCGGGCCCGGCCGCACCCTGGTGCGGGCCGAAGTGCCGGAGATCGAGATCGGCCGCTACGCGGTGGACCTGCGGTCGCTGTCGCACGGCACCGGGCGGTACAGCCGTCTCTACGCGCGCCACGAACCGATGCCGGCGCAGCTCGCGGTCAAACTCAGAGAGCAGGCCGCAGCCCAGAAGTGAGTGCCTGCCCGGATCAGCCCGGACGGCGGCCCGTTGGCACCGCGCACGCGGGCGTGCCCCCGGGCATCTTCTCCCGGTTGTTCGCGATCGACCGGTAGACGCCGTGCGCGAGCCACCGCAGCGGCGGCAGCGCGAGCAGCGCACCCGCCACCGCCCAGCCCCTGCCCGCGCCGAGCAGCAGCTTCGCGACGGCCTGGGCGCCACCGCGCACGGCACCGTCAGGGGCAACCCACAGCAGTTCGTACTCTGCGCGCTCCCGGGTCACGCCGAGCGCGCCCAGATCCGCGAACTGCCAGGGCGTGACCTCACAGTTGAGCCGCAGGTGCCGCTCGGCGAAGCGCACGGAGGAGGTGCAGAAAGCACAATCGCCGTCGTACACGAGAACAGGCCGTGATCTCATACCGCCATCATGCATGCCGCGCCGCTGACGTGCCCTGTACACCACCTATACGCTGGTATCCGCAGGGCAGAAGGTGTGCCGGCCCCGGCGGCGGGGAATGGGCAAGGGGCCGGGCTGGCCTGCACGTTGACGAGATGGGGGCGGTAGTGGCGTTCAGCGGTACGGACTTCGACTTTCTGCGACCCGGTGCGCAAGTACCGCTGACCGGCACGGACGGAGAGACCGCCGCGACGCAGGCGCTCGCCTCGGCCGCGTACCGGGACAGTCCCGTGGACGCGCTGGCCAACGCCGACGGGAAGACCACGGTCAAGGCCCCCGCCTTCTCGCTCTTCCAGCCCAATCTCGGTGAGGCCTTCGCCCGCGCCGTCGAGATAAGGATGCTCGGCGGCGCCCGCAACGAAGTCGTCCAGTCCTTCGGAGCCGAGCCGCAGACTGTCGTCGAGCACTGCCTCGCCGCCACCCACATCCGCAAGGAACGTGACACCCGGCTGACGCTCCTCATGGGCGTCTTCGGACTGCTCTTCCTGCCCGGAGTCCTCATCTGGCTCGCCGTCTTCCAGCTGCGCCGCACCCTGGGCAAGGCCAACGGCAGCAGAGCCGGGGTACTGGGCGGGGCGGTGCTGGTCGTCGTGGGCTTCTTCACCGTGCTGCTCATCGTCAAGCCGCCGCTGTCCGGTTTCTGGTCGCAGTATCTGCGGGTGATGATGGTCGCCCCGGTCCTCGGCTGGTTCTGGGCCAAGCGGATCTGCGAACGCACCGCCAAGGACCTGCGGGACCGCTGGGGCGGTCTGGTCTCCGGTGGCGGCGTCGGCGCCAAGATCCCCGGGGCCGTGCCGCGCAACCCCAATGAGACCCGCGCCGAGGCGCTGCGCCAGAACCTGGCCAAGCTCGCCACCGAGCAGCAGAGCAATGTGGTCTTCTACGCCGGCGGTGCCGACAAGGGCATACTCGGCATGGGCTCACGCTGGGGCAGCTGGCAGTTGGCCGAGGAGCTGGTGCCGCGCGAGGGCCTGGCCGAGATCCACCCCTTCCGCAGCTGGGACGTGATCAAGGCCATCCACGGCCGGTTGCGCGAGCTGGAGCGCGGTCCGCTGCACACCGGCGGTTTCCCGAAACCCTCGATAAGGCACTGGGTCGTCGTCCCGATCGGCGAAGGCGCGGACAAGATCGTGCGGCCGACCGGAGCGGAGGTCGAGGGGTTCACCGTCAAGGACTTCGAGATACAGAACATCTGCAACACCCAGCAGTTCGGCAAGGGCAACCGGCACTACCTGGGCGTCCAGTTCACGGGCTGGGACGGCCAGCTGGTCATAACGTTCATGATCACCGTGACGGTGCTGGCCTCCACCCTGCGGGTCGAGGTGAGCGGACACGTTCTCGGCCCCGTGCACGACGTGTTCATGGGCGCGCCCCCGGCCAACGAGAAGACGGTCAGCAAGACCGTGCGGTTCTGGGAGACCCGGACCGTGGCGCTCCCCCTCGTCAAGACCGACGAGGTCGTACGGCTCGCCGCCCGCGCCCCCCTGACCTGGTTCCCCCCTGTCCTGGACCACCTCGGCGGCAAGCTCGCTCTGCCCGAGCCCTTCGGGGTCCGCCACACCTGGGCCGGCAAGCCCTGGAGTCACCGCTTCATGGCCGACGACGCGCTGCGCGCCGCCACCCCGGTGCTGCGCGCGGTGCACTCCGCCGCCATCCAGGTCCTGACGGAGAACGGCGTCGACACCGAGAAGTTCACCGGTCGCTCGTCGGTCCTCAGCGGCGGCGTCCAGGGCGCCGAACCGGGCAAGGCCGATGTCTACAACGCGTAGCGAACAGAGGAGTCGGCGGCCTGTGGCGCGGCACCCTTCGGGGGGCGCCGCACCAGAGGCCGCCGGTATGAGTCCCGGCGCTGAAGGCTACGGCTGAGAGGGCCAGGCGTCCGCGAGCATCTTCCGGGTGTCCGCGAGCAGCTGCGGCAGCACCCTCGTATGCCCCACCACCGGCATGAAGTTCGTGTCGCCGCCCCAGCGTGGCACCACGTGCTGGTGCAGGTGCGCGGCGATCCCCGCGCCGGCCGCGCTGCCCTGGTTGAGCCCGATGTTGAACCCGTGCGCCCCGGAGGCGGTGCGCAGCGCGGTCATCGCCCGCTTGGTGAACTCGGCCAGCTCCGCCGTCTCCGGCAGGTCCAGCTCCGTGTAGTCGGCGACATGGCGGTACGGGACCACCATCAGGTGGCCGCCGTTGTACGGGTACAGATTGAGCACCGCGTAGACCTTCTCGCCACGGGCGATGACCAGGCCGTCCTCGTCGCTCCTCGCCGGGATCGCACAGAACGGGCACCCGTCGTCGGCCCCCGGGCCGGTCGGCTTGTTCTCGCCCTGGATGTAGGCCATCCGGTGGGGCGTCCACAAGCGCTGGAACGCGTCCGGCGTCCCGACTCCGATCTGCTGTTCCGGCTCACTTGTCATGAGGGCCAGCATATTCTCCTGCGGCGGCCCGGATGCGGTTAGGGCCTGTCCGGCGGATCTCCGTGGACGCCGCGGAGATCCGCCGGACAGGCGCCAGGTGCGGCCCCGGGTGGGACCGCACCTGGAAAAGCCGCGCGGGCGCCTTGCGCGTCGCGCTCCGGCGGGGACCGGGTCAGACCTGGATCCGGCGCTCCACCGCGTCCAAGATCTCGGCCAGTGCCTGGTCACGGGGGATCCCGTTCTTCTGCGAGCCGTCGCGGTAGCGGAAGGACACCGCTCCGGCGGCCATGTCCTCGTCGCCCGCGATGACCATGTACGGAACCTTGCTCTTCTGGGCGTTGCGGATCTTCTTCTGCATACGGTCCGCCGAAGCGTCCACCTCGAAGCGCAGGCCCTTCGCCTTCGCCGCCGCCGCGAACTCCTCCAGGTACGGCACATGCGCGTCCCCGATCGGGATACCGACCGCCTGGACCGGCGCGAGCCACGCCGGGAAGGCTCCCGCGTAGTGCTCGACCAGCACTCCGAAGAACCGTTCGATGGAGCCGAAGAGCGCGCGGTGCAGCATCACCGGCTGCTGCCGGGAGCCGTCCGCCGAGGTGTACTCCAGGCCGAACCGCTTGGGCTGGTTGAAGTCGACCTGGATGGTCGACATCTGCCAGGACCGCCCGATCGCGTCGCGCGCCTGTACGGAGATCTTCGGGCCGTAGTAGGCCGCCCCGCCCGGGTCGGGGACCAGCGGCAGGCCCTGCTTCTCGGCGGCCTGCCGCAGCGCCTCGGTGGCCTCCGCCCAGTCCTCGTCGGAGCCGATGAACTTGTCGGACTCCGGGTCGCGGGTGGACAGCTCCAGCTCGAAGTCGACCAGTCCGTAGTCGCGCAGCAGGTCCAGGACGAAGGTCAGGAGCGTGTCCAACTCCTGCGGCATCTGCTCAGTGGTGCAGTAGATGTGCGCGTCGTCCTGGGTGAAGCCGCGGGAGCGGGTCAGCCCGTGCACCACGCCGGACTTCTCGTAGCGGTAGACCGTCCCGAACTCGAAGAGCCGCAGCGGCAGTTCACGGTACGACCGGCCGCGCGACTTGAAGATCAGATTGTGCATCGGGCAGTTCATCGCCTTGAGGCGGTAGTTCTGCCCGTCGAACTCGATGGGCGGGAACATGCCGTCCGCGTAGTGCGGCAGATGCCCGGAGGTCTCGAAGAGGTGCTCCTTGGAGATGTGCGGGGTGTTGACGAACTCGTACCCCGCCTCCTCGTGGCGGCGCCGCGAGTAGTTCTCCATGGCCTTCCGGACGACGCCCCCCTTGGGGTGGAAGACCGCGAGGCCCGGGCCCAGCTCGTCCGGGAAG
The DNA here is from genome assembly GCF_005047355.1 of Actinacidiphila oryziradicis. Classification (GTDB taxonomy): domain Bacteria; phylum Actinomycetota; class Actinomycetes; order Streptomycetales; family Streptomycetaceae; genus Actinacidiphila; species Actinacidiphila oryziradicis. The sequence continues at coordinate 196,149 of NZ_SUMC01000004.1, read as the reverse complement.
GAGAACAGGTCCAGCTCCGCGCCGAGCCTGCGGTGATCCCGCTTCTCGGCCTCCACCAGGAAGTCCAGGTGCGCCTTCAGCTCGTCCTTGGTCGGCCAAGCGGTGCCGTAGATCCGCTGGAGCATCGGATTCTTCTCGCTGCCGCGCCAGTAGGCACCGCCGCTGCGCATCAGCTTGAACGCCGGGATGTTGCGGGTGGTGGGCAGATGCGGGCCGCGGCAGAGGTCGCTCCAGCACAGCTCGCCGGTCTTGGCGTCGAGATTGTCGTAGATGGTCAGCTCGCCCGCGCCTACCTCGGCGGACGCGCCGTCGGCGGCCTCGGCGGCGGAGCCCTTGAGGCCGATCAGCTCCAGCTTGTACGGCTCGGCGGCCAGCTCCTCGCGGGCGGCCTCATCGGTCACCGCGCGACGGGAGAAGCGCTGGCCGCGCTTCTGGATCTCCTGCATCCGCTTCTCGACGGCCTTGAGGTCCTCGGGGGTGAACGGCTTCTCGACGTCGAAGTCGTAGTAGAAGCCGTCCTTGATCGGCGGCCCGATGCCGAGCTTGGCCTCGGGAAAGAGGTCCTGGACCGCCTGGGCCATGACATGCGCGGCCGAGTGGCGCAGGATGTTGAGGCCGTCCTCGCTGGTGATCTCCACCGGCTCGACCTCGTCGCCCTCGGCGACTGGGTACGCGAGGTCCTTGAGCTGTCCGGCGACACGGGCGGCGACGATGGTGCGGTCGCCGTCGAAAAGGTCGGCGGCAGTCGTCCCGGCCGTGACCACCCGCTCTTCCCGCTCAACGGAATCGCGTTTGATGATCACACGGACGTCTGACACCGGTCTCTCCTGACGTATGCACCACACTCGGCAGCGAATGCTGCACCGGTGAATCGTACCGAGCCGCACGGGTGGGCCGCGAAGCGATAAGCACTGCGTGCGGCTCGGCCCCGGAAGGTGTGTGGTGGGCTCAATCGTCGGAGGGGCTTATTCTGTCGCCGCCGCAGGCATCCTCGAAGGTGTCGACGCCGCCATGGAGGGACTTGAGCAGCCGGTCACGCTCGGCCTCGTCGACATGGACCGGGGTGACGCCGGTGGGACCGACGATGGCCCGGAAACCGCTGACGCTCTCCAGGCGGCCGCTGACGCGGACGGGAAGGCCGACGAGGTGGGCGTGGACAGCGATGCGGTAGGCGGCCTCGTCGAGACGGACGCGGACCTGGCGGACGTCCGCGCCGGCGAGGACACGGAGCCGTACGGTGCCGCCGCCGGAGGGGCGGGGGCGGCGGAGGCGGACGACGGTGCCGGTGACGCGGACCTCGACGGAGGGTTCGTCGCGGACGTAAAGAGCGCCGGCGGCCTCCAGGGCGGGGAGGTCGCCGGGCGAGAATTCGATGGGCTCGGGACGGGCCGCGAAGCCCTCGGGCGGGCTGGTGGCGGGTAACCAGGCCAGCGCCACCTCGGCTCCTTCCGTGCCGCGTACCAGTCGGACGAGAGCGTCGGTGAGCTCATGGCAGACGCCGAGGCCGACGGCGGCCTGGAAGGCCTCCATGCCGCCGGTGGCGCGCTGGTAGTCGACGGCGTCACGTGTCGCCTGCAAAGCGCGGAGCAGGGTCGTCACGGGACCCCGGCCGGCCGGCACGGGGACGAAGGCGGTGAGCATACGGCCGCTCGGCGAGGGGCCGACCAGCACCTGCTCCAGGAAGGCCGACGCGTAGCGGCCGTGCCGCTCGCCGAAGTATCCGGCGCTGCCGCGTTCGGCCCGGGCGGCTGCCATCAGCATGGCGCGGGCGGCGGAGCGCAGTTGCGCGTCCGCGGTCCACGGCACGGCCTCGGCGACAAGGGGGGTGTCGCGCCGCCAGCGGATCTCGTCGCCGGGGAAGGTGAGGGCGATCAGCACCTCCCGGGCGGAGGGCGCGGCGGAACGGGCGAGAGCGGTGAGGGCCTCGCCGAGCAGATCGGCATAGTCCGCGTAGGCGCCGGATCCACGATTCTCGGGGACGAGGAGGCTGGTGCTGGTATTGCGGTGCCCCCCGGTCACGGCCGTCTCCCCGGGCGGGGTCCAGCGGGTGTAACGGCCGGGGGCGCCGCCGCGCCGCTCCCAGCCATAGCGGGCGAGGAGCGCGGTAAGGACGGCGGGGTCGACCCGTTCGGGGTCGGGCGGCACGAACTCCTCGGTCGACCAGGACATCATGGCCTCCCTCCTGCCCCTACCCGCGTCATGATCTCGCAGAGCGCTCGGTCGTCGAAAACACGTGCGGTAGGCACCCGCACCGTGGTCTTGCGCTTGCCGGTGACAGGGTGACCGGCAAGATTCATCCAGTAACAGCAGTGTCGCAGTTCCAGGCGGTCATGGCTGGCCCGCAACCACTCTTCCTGGGTCCGGGGCACCAGCATCACGACCAGTATCTTGTGCACCGATACCGGGGATCTGGCGAGTTTCACCAAGTGTTCGTTCTCCAGCGTGAAGGCGAAAGTAGCGCCCGCTGGGTGCGGGGCCACCTGGTAGGTGCATTTGAGCTGCACTTTTATGGTGACTTCGTCGTCGACCGCATGGCGGCCCGAAGCGTGGCTGATGTGCCAGTCGATGCCGTTGTCCGGGAAGGGCTGCGCGAGCGAACAGCCCGCCGCGGCGGCAACCGCGTGCAGATAGCCCACCTGCAAGGTCTCCATACAGCTGGTGGTGGCGAGCGCTCCTCGCAGTGATGCGATCCGCTCTGGCAGCAGCCCTCCCGGTTCGGGCTGCGCGATCGCCATCGCTCTCCGTGCCTCCCCGGATGGGTCCTCTTCGAACTCCTCTGTCTCTACCATCTTCCCCACCTGCGACAAGTCGCAAACGGTCGCGGTTCGGTGACGAGCGGTCACGGGTACTTACCGTATAACACCCTCAACAGGTACGGGAGTACGTCATGCCACGCTGGTACGACGGACCCCTGGCCGCCTTCGATACGGAGACGACCGGGGTCGACGTGGAATACGACCGGATAGTTTCGGCTGCCCTGGTGACGCAGGAGTCACCCGATACGCAGCCTCATATAGTGCGCTGGCTGGTGGCCCCGGGCGTGCCGGTGCCGGACGGGGCGCGGGCGGTGCATGGTCTGACCGACGAGTTTCTGCGGCTGAACGGGCGGCAGCCGGGCCCGGTGGTGGAGGAGTTGGGGCGGACGCTGGCTCAGCGGTCGGCGGCCGCCGTGCCGCTGGTGGTGATGAACGCCCCGTTCGATCTGACCCTGCTGGACCGGGAGTTGCGGCGGCATCGCGGAGCGTCGCTGGACGCGTATCTGGGGCCCTTCCCGTTGTGCGTCCTGGATCCGCGGGTGCTCGACAAGTACCTCGACCGGTACCGGAAGGGCCGGCGGACGCTCACCGACCTGTGCGCGCACTACGGGGTGCCGCTCACCGATGCGCATGACGCGGCGGCCGACGCCGCGGCGTCAACGCAGCTGGTCCGTCTCCTGGGGCGGCGGTTCGCTGAGCGGATCGGCGAACTGAGCCCCGCTCAGCTGCACACACGGCAGGCGATGTGGCACGCGGGGCAGGCGCGGGGCCTGCAGGCGTATTTCTCCAGGAACGGTTCCGGGGAGCGGGTAGATCCGGCGTGGCCGCTGCGGCCGGACACGGCGAGGGAGGCAGCGTAGACCTGCGAGTGGAGCAGCAGAAGTGCGGCCCGTCCGTGGTGAAGTCCCCGGCACGCGAGTCGAAGCCGGGCACAACGACGAGGGCGGGTCCGGTCCGCGCTTTTCGCGGACCGGACCCGCCCTCGTGGGCGATACTGGGATCGAACCAGTGACCCCTTCGGTGTGAACGAAGTGCTCTCCCGCTGAGCTAATCGCCCGGGACGCCGAGAAGAATACAGGGCGCGGGGCGATGTGTTCAAACCCCGGCGAGGCTGATCGCGTCCCTCCGGACGCTTTCCCGCTGGGCCGGTCTTGGACCGGTCCGCCCGGGTGGTGGTTGGCGCTGCCTGGTGGGTCACACCGCGTGCGGCGATGCGCTGCCACGCCCCGTGGTCGGCGGTCGCCCTGGCACTCGCAGCGTTCGCTGTGGCGGCGCACCCGGTGCTGTTTGGCCAGGATCCCGGCGGCGCGGAACATGGCGCCCGCCCCCAGAGCGGTGATCCGCCCGCCAGTCCAAGCCGAGCTCGACGGCGTGGCCGCCCGGGCAGGAGGTGCAGCACCGCCCCGGCGGCCGGGTCGGCAGCTGCAGCCCCGGCACGACGCGCCCGGACGGGTCGCTCCGGTGGCGTTCGATGGTGGCCTGCTGGACGTGGACGGCGGCGGGCGTGGACTGAGGCCGAGGATGCGGGCGCCGGCGTCGCGGCCGGCGTCGTCGCCGGGACGGTCGTCAAGCGCCCGGAGGTGCTGGCGGGCCGCCGCCGGATCGAAGCCGGAGAGCGCGAGCCCGGCCTACCGCATCAGCGAGATCCGCCAGCCGGTGCGAGTGGCCGCACGTCCGCCGCGAACTCAAACAAACGCCGAGGGGCCCGGAAGCCTCTCGGCTTCCGGGCCCCTCGGCCAGGGTGGGCGATACTGGGATCGAACCAGTGACCCCTTCGGTGTGAACGAAGTGCTCTCCCGCTGAGCTAATCGCCCCTGCGCGGGGACAACATTACCGCATGTCAACGGGTGCCCAGGACCAGCTCCAGGCCCGCGCCGCCGTCAGCCGCCGGCGTTCCAGGGCATCACGAAGCCGAAGCGCCAGACGTAGTACCCGACGACCGCCGCCACGACGACGAGGCCAATGGCGGTCAGGGTGAGATTCCGGCGACGCACCCGGGGGTCCATCGCCCTGTGTGCCGCCTCGGTTACTTTCCGCTTCGTCCAGCGTAGAACGAGCTGTGCCCAGACGAACTCGGTGGCCCAGACCGCCATGCCCGCGAAGATCACCACCCAGCCGGGACCGGGCAGCGGCAGCAGGAGTACGCCCGCCGCCACGACCGCGAGGCCCATCAGGAAAACGGCGACCTGCCAGCTCAGGTGCAGCGCCCGGGACCTTCTGATGAAGTGCGGGGCTCGCGATCCGAGGCCCGGACCTGGATCCATGGCCATCACCACCTGCCGTTCGTCACTCTCCGCAGTCATATGTTCCAACTTACCCGATGCCGGACGATCACCGTAATGGACCCCGAGTGAGGAAAAGTACTCGGCCGGACGAGGTACCGGATACCGCACAAACCAGTCAGAGGGGTTTACAACGTCCCCGCTGGTGGCATGTCGATTTCGCCGACGTGCGAATCCCCGAGCGCACACTGAGCGAAAGGCCCTGGCGCTTATGAACACCACGGTCAGCTGCGAGCTGCACCTGCGCCTCGTTGTGTCGAGCGAATCGTCACTGCCCGTCCCGGCGGGCCTGCGGTACGACACGGCCGACCCCTACGCCGTGCACGCCACCTTCCACACCGGTGCGGAGGAAACGGTCGAATGGGTATTCGCCCGCGACCTCCTCGCAGAGGGTCTGCACCGGCCCACCGGTACCGGAGACGTCCGTGTATGGCCGTCCCGCAGCCACGGACAGGGCGTCGTGTGCATCGCCCTGAGCTCCCCAGAGGGGGAGGCGCTGCTCGAGGCCCCGGCGCGGGCCCTGGAGTCGTTCCTGAAGCGGACCGACGCCGCCGTGCCCCCGGGCACCGAGCACCGCCACTTCGACCTGGATACGGAGCTCTCGCACATCCTCGCCGAGAACTGACGCCCGCCCGCCCCTTCCGCAGCCGTACGCATCTCGGGGGTACGGCTCGGAACCGACCCGCGAGGGCCGCCGTAACGGAGCAGCGCTCCGCGACGGCGGCTCTCGCGCACCCATGTCCCGGACCCCGCCCGACTGGGTCCGGGCCGGATGCGGGGCCCGGCCGGGCCCCGCATCCGGCGTGCTAGGCTGCCCGCCACTGGCCGTCGGAGGGGCGGACAGGACGCACGCCCGCGCAGCGACGGTAGGCCCTGGGGGGACCGAGGTCGCCGCAGTGGGCGTCAAAGTCACCGGATCGCGTGGAGCGCCCGTCGGCAGAGGCCGCGGAGAACCGTCGACGCAGCCCCGGCCGACGGGCGCTCTTCGCCATAGCCCCGCTGGGGGAACGATTCCGTGCTGATCAATCACGACACCAGAGGCGCGCTCGACGCCGTGGTGGACCTGATCAACACCACTGCGGAAACAGGGGGCCGCGACGGCCTGGCTGATATCCCGGCGCTGCGCGACTTCGTCGACCGGAACCACGTCAGCGGGGTGGGACGGCTCGGCGAACCCGACCTGACCGCGATGCGGACGGTACGCGAGCAGTTCGCCAGAGTCTTCGCGGCGCCGAGCACACAGGCGGCCGCCACCTCGATCAACGTCATGGTCGCGGCCGTAGGCACAACGCCCCGGCTCACCGACCACGACGGCCACGACTGGCATGTGCACTACTTCGCGCCCGGCGCCACGCTCGCCGAGCACCTCGCTGCGGACGGCGGCATGGCACTGGCGTTCCTCGTCGTCGCCGGAGAGCGCGAGCGGCTGCGCCGCTGTGACGCACCGGACTGCCGACGGGCCTTCGTGGACCTGTCCCGCAACCGCTCGCGGCGCTACTGCGACAGCCGCACCTGCGGAAACCGGCTGCATGTCGCCGCCTACCGGGCACGGCGGCGCGAAGCCGAAACGGCGAGCTGACCGCCGGTACGGGCTCAGAACGGGCTCAGGTCGTACAGCGCACCGAAGCCGAGCAGACAGCCGATCACGGTGAGGAACAGCATCAGCGGCGGCTGGGAGAGCGCGAAAAGGCACCCTCGGGTCTCGTTCTCTTCTACTTCCATGGCCTTAGAGAGGTCGTGGTGAGGTCACTCGACAGGGGTCGCTGACTCGCACAAGCGTATGTATCGGGGCACGCCAACTACCGCCCTCCGAGCGGTAGTTGGGGCCGTCCAGGCGATCATGGCGCAGCCGGCCCGGGGCCCGCGATCAACACGCACACTCTCAGGGGTTGTTTCTTGTCCATCGAGCGGATTCGTCTCGCCATGTGATACAGAGGCGTGGGTCCGGCTCAGATACCGCGGCGCTTCAGGATCTTCTCGATCTCGCTGAAATCGCCGGACTCGGGCTCGTCCTTACGTCCCTTGGCCAGCGCCGGCGCGGCGGCGCCGGCTGTGGGGACCGCCGGCCGCTCGCGACGGCCGCTGCCGGTCTCCTTGCCCGCGTCCCTGGCCCTGCGGCGACCGGCCAGGCGAGCCCCGGCGAAGAGCACAGCGGAAACCGCCAGCACCCCGAAGCCCAGCCAGACCGACGGCTTGAACACCAGATCAACCGCCCAGGTCCCGACGGCCTGCCCCACCTTGCGGGCCAAGGTGAGCAGTCCCGTCATGTACAGGCCTACCGGCAACAGTGCCAGGGCCGCGGTACGGGTCGCCGCGAGATACCGGCGGCGGTAGGCGGTCAGCAACGCGATCGCCAGGCCCGCCGCGGAGAGCGCTACGCATACGGTCGAGGTCAGCATGGTCCCATGGTGCGCCTCACGGCCCCGGAGCGGATCCTCCGCGAGTGGGAGAATGTGCGGCATGAACCAACCCATCTCCCGTCCCGTCGTCCTCGACTACTGGTGCGAGTTGCAGTGCCCCGACTGCCGGGCATCACTGGACGATCTGCGCGCGCTGCGCGCCCGGTACGGCGACACGCTCGACATCCGGCTGCGCCACTTCCCGCTGCCGAAGCACAAGTACGCGTACGCCGCCGCCCAGGCCGCCGAGGAGGCCTGGGCGCAGGGTATGGGCTGGCCGTACGCGGAGGCCGTACTCGCCCGCGCGGACGAACTGGGCAAGCGCGGCGAGCCGCTGCTGGTGGAGATCGCGGTGGAGGTGGGCATGGACGGCGAGGAGGTGGACACCGCGCTGATCGACGGCCGGCATCTGCTGGCCGTCGACGCCGACCAGGCGGAGGGGGAGGCGATCGGGGTCACCGGCACGCCGACCTATGTGATCGACGGGCAGCGGCTGGACGGCGGGAAGAGCCAGGAGGGTTTGCGCGAGCGGATCGAGGAGATCGTGGACAGGTTGCGCGCGGCCTCTTAGCCGAGCGGCTTGGAGAAGTGCAGGTCCGTCGCCTGGTAGCCGAGCGACTCGTACAGCCGCAGGGCCGGGGTGTTGTCGGCGAAGACATTGAGCCCGAGCGTGCGCACCCCGGCGGCCAGGCACTCGCGCTCGGCCGCGAGCATGAGCGTACGGCCGTGGCCGTGACCCCGGTGCTGCTCGGCAACCTCCACATTGCAGACCCAGGCGGGGGCCTGGGCACGGTCGGGGTCACGCAACCGGACCCACAGAGTGCCGACGTCGGTGCCCCGGTGGGACAGCACACCCAGCACCGTGTCGGCGGTGGCGGGGCCGTCCGGCAGCAGCAGCCGGTGGCCGGCCTCGGCGATGGCGAGTGCGCGTTCGTACGGGATTCCGCGCACCGTCCAGTTCTCGACGTACCCCGACTGCTCGTGCTCGTGCCAGGCGGGGAACTCGGCGGCCGCGAGCGAGTGCAGGGCGCTGCCCTCGGGCAGTGGCGGCGGAGCGAGGGGCAGGGTCTTGAACATGCCGCGATTTTGCTCGGTGTAGCCGAGCACGGCGGCGAGGGCGATCGCGGCCGACGCCGAGGCGGGGATGGCCGTCTCGATCCGGCGGCAGCCCCAGTCGCGGAGCACTTCCTCCGCCGCGAGCGCTGCGATGGTGGCCCGGCCGCGCCCGCGGTCGGGTTCGTCGATGGACAGGCCGGCGATCCGGCCGGACTCCGGGCCGAAGCGCTGGTCGGTGGAGAGCTGGATGGCGCCGACCGGGCGGCTGTTGACGCAGACCGTGTAGCGGCGCGAGCGCGCCCCGTCCGGCCCGCGCCGCTCGGGCTCGGCAGGCCGCAGTGTGGTGGTCATCCGTTCGCTCCCCCGCGCGGTGTTCGAGGACGTCCCGTCGAGGATTCCCTCGCTGTGCCCCGCAGGGCCGCCCCGTCGGCCTGGGGATCGGAAGCCGCCCTCCGATCCGGCACAGTACCGTGGAGGAGGACTTTCGTCACGGGTTCGGGTGGGCGGCGGCCCGCTCGGCGAAGACCCGCATCGCCTTGGCGGTGACCGGCCCGGGCGCGCCCGGCAGGAGACGGTCATCGACGCGGTGCACGGCCTGTACGTCGCGCAGGCTGGAGGTCAGGAAGATCTCGTCGGCCTCGGTGAGGACTTCCAGCGGCAGGTCGGCCTCCTGGGCGCCGCTCCATTCGACGACGAGTTCGCGGGTGATCCCGGCGAGGCAGCCGGAGGCGAGCGGCGGGGTGAACAGCCGGCCGTCCAGTACGACAAAGACGTTGGAGCCGGTGCCCTCGCACAGACGGCCCCGGGTGTTGCCGAACAGGGCCTCGGAGGCGCCGTGTTGGTGGGACCGGGCCAGGGCGACGACATTCTCGCCGTAGGAGGTGGTCTTGAGCCCCGCCAGCGCCCCCTTCTCGTTGCGCGTCCAGGGGACGGTGATGACCGCGGTGGTGTCGGGGCGTACGGAGGCCTCGCCGAGGGCCACGACAAGGGTGGCGCCCGCGTCGCCGCGGTCGGAGCCGAGAGGGGACAGACCACCGGTGTAGGTGATGCGGAGCCGGCCCAGCGGCATGGGGTTTGCTGCCAGGACGGCGTCGCAGGCGTACGTGATCGCGTCCAGATCGGGCTCGGGGAGTCCGAGGCCGTGCGCGGAGCGGGCGAGCCTGGCGAGGTGCCGGGTGGTGGCGAACGCCCGGCCGTCGACGGCCTTGAGCGTCTCGAAGACGCCGTCGCCCACGGTCAGGCCGTGGTCCAGTACGGACACCGTCGCGTTGTCCACGTCCTGGAGTGTGCCGTCGACCCATACCTTCATGGGTTGGTCCCTTCGTTCGTCACATGTGTTCCCGACGCTACCGCCAGCAGCCGGGCGGCCTTCAGTTCGGTCTCGTCCCACTCACCGGCCGGGTCGGAGCCCCAGGTGATCCCGGCACCGGTGCCGAACCGGAGCAGCGGGCCGCCCGGAGCGGTGCGGTCGATCCAGAAAGTACGGATGCCGACGGCGAGTTCGCCGGTACGGCGGTCCGCGTCGACCCAGCCGATACCGCCGCAGTAGGGGCCGCGGGGCACTGTTTCGAGTTCCTCGATGATGCGGAGGGCGCTGGATTTCGGGGCTCCTGTGACGGAACCGGGTGGGAAGGCCGCGGCCAGCAGTTCCGGCCAGCCCGCGTCCGCGCGCAGCTCGCCTCGTACGGTGGAGACCAGATGCACCAGCCCCGGGTGTTTCTCGGTCACGCACAGCTCCGGCACGGTAACCGATCCGGTGGCGCAGACACGGCCCAGGTCGTTGCGGACCAAGTCGACGATCATCACATTCTCGGCGTAGTCCTTGGGGAGCAGATCCGCCTCGGTCCTGCCGGTGCCCTTGATCGGCCCGGACTCGACCGCCGCGCCGTCCCGGCGCAGATAGAGCTCCGGGGAGGCGGTCGCGATCTCGACACCCTGTGCGGGCAGCCGGACGGTCCCGGCGTACGGGGCCGGGTTGCCGCGTGCGAGGACAGCGGTCAGGGCGTCGACGTCCGCCTCCGCCGCGGACCCTCCCTGGTCGGGCAGGGGAGCTGAGAGCACCCGGCAGAGGTTGGCCTGGTACACCTCACCGGCCGCTATGTACTCGCGGATGCGCTGTACGGCCGTGATGTAGGCGTCCCGGTCGAGTGAGGAGACCCACTGCCCCCGGTCCGGTCCCCGCCACTGCCCCGCGGCGGGCACGGGGTCCGGTCGTACGTCCCTGAAGCGCGCGCAGAGCGTGCCGCCCTCGAAACCGGCGACCACGGCCCAGAAGCCGGCGGAGTCCAGGGCCGCGGGATCACTGGTGACATCACGCAGGTCGGAGGCGACAAGACCGCCGAATCTGGCTATCGGGGCGAGGTCGGACACGGGGCTTCCCTGGTCGGTACGGAGGATGCTTGCGAGTGTAGGCCGGAGCGCGTGGTGGTGTGCCGCTGGTCAGCGGCCCGGCACGCTGCGGAAACCAGTTTTTGAGCTGGCTCGGGAATCCGCTAGAGTTCAACACGTCGCCGGGACGTGGAAGTGCCCCGGACAAACGGCACCTGCGGACGTGGCTCAGTTGGTAGAGCATCACCTTGCCAAGGTGAGGGTCGCGAGTTCGAATCTCGTCGTCCGCTCGGAGTGGGGGATCCCGTCCCCTGCGTTGGTGGAGTGGCCGAGAGGCGAGGCAACGGCCTGCAAAGCCGTCTACACGGGTTCAAATCCCGTCTCCACCTCGGACGATTAGCTCAGCGGGAGAGCGCTTCCCTGACACGGAAGAGGTCACTGGTTCAATCCCAGTATCGTCCACTGGGGCCCTTCGTGGGCCCCTCCGCGCGATTAGCTCAGCGGGAGAGCGCTTCCCTGACACGGAAGAGGTCACTGGTTCAATCCCAGTATCGCGCACGCGACCCGCGGTGCCCCTGCGGTACCGAGGACGATTAGCTCAGCGGGAGAGCGCTTCCCTGACACGGAAGAGGTCACTGGTTCAATCCCAGTATCGTCCACATCTGACCGGCGAAGGGCCGGAGCTTCCGCTTCGGCCCTTCGCCGTGTCTCAGGACGAGAAGAGCATGTGCCCGAAGCCGCGGTGCTTGCTGTGACCGTGGTGGTCGCCGTGGTGCGGGGCGCCCCAGGCCGGAGCGTGCGGCTGCTGGGGGTAGGCCTGCGGGGCCGGATAGGCCTGCGGTGGCGGGGCCGGCTGGCTCCACTGGCCCTCGAGCCGGGTCAGCGCCTCGAGCTCCCCATAGTCCAGGAAGATCCCACGGCAACTTCCGCACTGCTCGATCTGGATCCCGTTGCGGTTGTAAGTCTGCATCGGGCCATGGCACTTGGGACAGAGCATCGTCGGCTCAACTCCTCGTTTCCGCTGTTCCCGCTGATCGGGGTACGTCGTGTACTTCTCAGCGTGCTCACGATACTTCGGCTATCCGGCGGCAGGCATCGACCAGGTCCTGCTCCACCTCATCCGGTGGGCGGCCCTCCTCGGCGGCTCTGACGACCGCCAGAGCCGCGGACTGCGCGGCCAACGCCCGGGCCGGGACATCGAGATACGGCCACGGGTCGCCCTCCGCCGGTACGGCAGCGCCGCCTGCCGCGCGGTAGGCGGCGAGGAACCGGGCCCAGGTGTCCGGGGCGAGCAGCCCGGTGGCGAACCACATGGCGGGCCGGGCGAGATCCCAGGCCGGTACGCCGAGTCCGAGGTCGTCCACGTCGATCAGCCGCCACGGCCCGTCCGGAACCGGGTGCCTGACGAGCTGCCCGAGGTGCAGATCGCCGTGGCAGAGGTGGCGGGCGTGCGGCTGCGGGGCCTCGTCGCGGGCCCAGGCGGGCAGCCGCGCCCAGGTCCGCAGCACCGCGGGCTCGGGGACCACGGCCCGCATCCGCGCGATGGCGCGGGCCGCTTTCGCCGGTCCGCGCATGGCGGGCACGGGGTGTGGCAGATCGTCCGGCGGCAGGGAGTGCAGCCGGGCCAGCAGGACGGCTGCCGCCTCCCAGGGGGCGTCGTCGGGCCGTTCGCGGTCCACCGGCCGCCCCAGCGGCCAGGCACTCACCGGTCGGCCGTGCAGCGCTGCGGTGAGCGAGCACTCCTCCGCCAACGGCGGCACCGGAGCGAGGAGGATGCCGGAGAGCAGCGGGTGCGCGGCGACGGCCAGCCGGGCGGCGAGCGCTGCCGGGTCGGTGTCGCCCGCATGGGCTTTCACGACAAGGTCACCGCTGCGCACCACCGTCCCGTCCGAGCGATGCGCGAGTACGGAAGTGTCGCGCACCCCGGAGGCCCGGTGCGCGAGCACGGCGAGCCCCGCTGAGAGCTCCTCCCCCATTGCCGCCTCCGCTTCGGTCGAGCGGTCCTGAAAACGAGCGGTTCCGAGAAGTGCAACGCCCGGGTACCGCTACGGGTACCCGGGCATTATTGCCGTCCGCCGCACCCCCGTCCCCACGGGGTTTCTTCGCCGGCCTCCCCCGGTCCGGACCGCTCTTCCGGACCTGGGACTCGCTGTTACCGTCCCATGAGGCCGGCTACGGACGACGCCTGTGTGACCACCGCCTGCCACCCTCCGAAGACCACGGCGAGCAGCACCGCGAGCGGTGCCGCCATCGCCGCCGCCACCAGCGGATGGCGGGTGTCCCGCCTCTGCCGCGCCTGACGGCTCACCGTGTTCGCCATAGCCCTCTCCGGGGGTCTCGTGTGGTGGGCGGCGGGCGTTTGACCTCGGGGGACGAGTGCTTCGCCCGCCGCTTGACCTCAAGACTAGGCGGGCGGCACGGATTGGTCGTCATGCCTTCGTACCCCTTGGCGGGCCTACCGGAGGATGAGTCCGGACCGGGCGAATACTCCCCTGGGTGGAGGCGGCATCGGATCTCCCCGGGCGATCCCCGAGGGGATTTCCCGGGGGTCCCCCAGGGTCCCGGGAGCGATCCGGGTCAGGTGCCGCTCTCCGCTTCCTTGTCGTCCCTCGGTATGGGCTGCTCGACCAGCGCGAGCACGCGGTTGGCCATGAACCGGGCGGTGCGCACGACCGAGCCGTTGCGGGTGACCTCGCTCACTTCGACCACCCCGCGCCGTACTGCCGTCTCCACCCTGCGACCGGCCCGGGTGGCCACCACCTCATACGTGCGGGTGGTGTCCCCGGCGTCCACAACTATCTCCACGCGATCACCTTTCACGGCGTCAATCCCCCTTGCACGACGGACCGTTGATGACATGGCGGCGGTACCGGGACTCCGCTTGACGGACCGTCGCCCACTTTTCAAGGATCTCACCCGGCACTGACAATCCCCCGTCCGGCGCATGCGCGGCCTATCAGCACACCGGGCAGTCAGTCCGTAAGCTGTGGGCGTCAGACTGGCCAGGCAGGCAGCAGGGATGGACATGGCGATGATGCGGCTCCGGCGCGAGGACCCGCGTGTCGTCGGCTCGTTCCGGCTGCACAGGCGGCTGGGCGCCGGTGGCATGGGTGTGGTGTACCTCGGCGCGGACAAGCGCGGCCAGCGGGTGGCGCTGAAGGTGATCCGGCCGGAACTGGCCGAGGACCAGGAGTTCCGCTCGCGGTTCGCCCGTGAGGTGTCGGCGGCCCGGCGGATCCGCGCCGGCTGTACGGCGCGGCTGGTTGCCGCCGATCTGGAGGCGGACCGCCCCTGGTTCGCGACCCAGTATGTTCCTGGCCCCTCCCTGCACGACAAGGTCGCCGAAGAGGGCATCCTGTCCGCGGCGGAGGTCGCATCGATCGGCGCCGCGCTCGCGGACGGCCTGGTGGCGGTGCACGAAGCCGGTGTGGTGCACCGGGATCTGAAGCCCTCGAACATCCTGCTGTCGCCCAAGGGCCCGCGCATCATCGACTTCGGGATCGCCTGGTCGACCGGTGCGAGCACTCTGACGCATGTCGGCACCGCTGTCGGCTCGCCCGGCTTCCTCGCGCCCGAGCAGGTGCGCGGGGCCGCGGTGACCCCGGCGACGGACGTGTTCGCCTTCGGAGCGACGCTGGCGTACGCGGCCACCGCCGATTCGCCCTTCGGGCAGGGCACTTCCGAGGTCATGCTGTACCGCGTCGTGCACGAGGAGCCGGATCTGGCCGGCGTACCGGACGCCCTCGCTCCGCTTGTCCAGGCCTGCCTCGCGAAGGACCCCGAGGACCGGCCCAGCACCGTACAACTCTCCGAACGGCTCTCGGAGATCGCCACCCGCGAAGCGCGCGGCCACGGTGCCCCGCGTCGCGACGGGGTCCCCAAGGCCGCCGGGCCCCGGCCCGAGCGGCCCACGGGACGGCGCGCCGAGGAGTACGCCGAGCAGCACACGGAGCGCCGCCCCTCCCCCGGCACCACCCGCACCCCCCGGCCTCCCGTTCCCCTTCCCCGCACCCCCGTGCGGACTCCCGCCGGCCGGCGCCCCCCGGGGCCCGACCGGAGACTGCTGCGACAGCGCCTCATCGTCTTCGTGACGGTGACCCTGCTCGTCGCCTTGGGTATCGCGGCCGCCCAGGGCTGCCAGGGGCCTGCGCGGGGGCTTGGCTTCACGGGACGGCCTGCGGCCGGCTCGGCGCAATTTCCGCTTCCAGGTACTTAGCGGCAACCCTCAACAGGGTTACCGGTTCCTCCCCCAGCTACCGCTGGGAGGTGCCCCCACGACTGTGTGCCAGTACCCAGAGTGCTATGCGCCATCGCCACCGGCATACGGCACACAGTCTGCGGGGACACCCCTGCACCGCCCCCTCCGGCCCGGCACGGCGCCTTGCGGTGCGTGGTGTCCCTCGGTCACCCCGGCGAGCGGGGCGTCTGTCTTACGGCGGTTGCTGGGGGGCTGGCGGGGAGGGTGGATGGGGGGGTACGTTTCCAAGCGCTTGCTTAGTGCGCTGCGGGCAGAAGGGACATGTCGCATGAGCATTACCGCTGAGGACCTGCGCGAGCGGGTAGGTGCGCTGCTGGCCGCACACGATCCCGGCGATCGGCTGGAGTTTCTGCGCGCCCGGTTCGACGCCGGGCTGGCCTGGGTCCACTACCCGGAGGGGCTCGGCGGACTGGGAGCCCCCCGCGCCTTCCAAGACGTGGTCGATGCCGAGCTGGCAGCAGCGGGGGCTCCCGGCAATGAGCCGGAGAGGATCGGGATCGGCCTGGGGATGGCGGCGCCGACCATCCTGCGCTTCGGCACAGACGCGCAGAAGGCGCGCCTGCTGCGGCCGTTGTGGACGGGCGAGGAGGTGTGGTGCCAGCTCTTCAGCGAGCCGGGAGCGGGCTCGGACCTGGCGGGGCTGCGTACCCGCGCGGTGCGGGAGGGCGACGACTGGGTGGTGACCGGCCAGAAGGTCTGGACGTCGAGTGCCCATAACGCCCGCTGGGGCATCCTTATCGCACGTACGGATCCGGATGTGCCGAAGCACCAGGGCATTTCCTACTTCGTGTGTGACATGACGGATCCGGGCGTGGAAGTGCGCCCGCTGCGGCAGATCACCGGTGAGGCGGAGTTCAACGAGGTTTTCCTGACCGAGGTGCGCATCTCCGATGCCCAGCGGCTTGGCACGGAGGGGGACGGCTGGCGGGTCGCCCAGACCACGCTCATGAACGAGCGGGTAGCGATCGGCGGCGCTTCGGTGCCCCGCGAGGGCGGCATGATCGGCACCGTGGCCGAGACCTGGCGGGAACGTCCCGAGCTGCGCACCCCCGACCTGCATGACCGGCTGCTGCGGCTCTGGGTCGAGGCGGAGGTCACCCGGCTCACCGGCGAACGGTTGCGGCAGCAGCTGGCGGTCGGCGCCCCGGGGCCGGAGGGATCCGGGATGAAGCTGGCGTTCGCCCGGCTGAACCAGCAGATCAGCGGCCTCGAAGTCGAACTTCTCGGGGAGGACGGGCTCCGCTACAGCGGCTGGGCCATGACCCGGCCCCAGATCGTCGACTTCTACGGCCGTGACGCCGGCTACCGCTATCTGCGCGCCAAGGGCAACTCCATCGAGGGCGGCACCTCGGAAATCCTGCGCAATATCGTCGCCGAGCGGGTCCTCGGTCTGCCCTCCGAACCCCGCACCGACAAGGACGTCGCCTGGAAGGATCTACCCCGATGACCGGTACCCCGGACCTGCTCTACTCCGACGTCGAGGACGACCTGCGCGACTCGGTGCGTGCCCTGCTCACCGATCGCTGCTCGCCCGGCTCCGTGCTGGCCCGCATCGAGAGTGACACGCCGTACGACCTGGGGTTGTGGCGGACGCTCGCCGTCGAGCTGGGACTGGCCGGCCTGCTGGTGCCGGAGAAGCTCGGCGGCCAGGGCGCGTCCGCGCGGGAGGCCGCCGTCGTCCTGGAGGAGCTCGGCGCCGCTGTCGCGCCGGTGCCGTTCCTGGGCAGCGCCGTCCTCGCCACCTGCGCCCTGCTGGGCTGCGCGACCGACATCGCCGACCGTACCGTCGGCCGGCTCGCCTCCGGCGAGGCCGTCGCGGCCCTGGCCGTGCCGCTGCCGACCGCACCGGGCGCCGCCTTCCCCAACGGTGTACGGGCCGATCAGACCGGCACCCTGAACGGCCGGGTGACCAGTGTCGCCGACGCCTTTGTCGCTGATCTGCTGGTCATCCCGGCCATCGGCCCCGACGGGCCCGGGCTCTACGAAGTCGCGGCCGACACGCCCGGCGTGCGGATCACCATGCCCATTGCGCTCGATCTGACCCGGCCCATCTCCGACATCGAACTCGACGGCGTCCCCTCCCGGCTGCTCGCCGGCCCCGGCACCGCCGTCGCCGCGCTCGACCATGCTCTGCTCACCGGCGCCGGGCTGCTGGCCTCCGAGCAGTTGGGGCTCGCCCAGTGGTGCCTGGACGAAACCGTTCGCTATCTGGGAGAACGGCACCAGTTCGGGCGTGTCGTCGGCTCCTTCCAGGCGCTCAAGCACCGGCTCGCCGACCTGTGGCTGGAGACCGTCTCCGCCCGGGCCGCCGCCCGTAACGCCGCCGACGCGCTTGCCTCCGGCAGTCCCGGCGCCCCGGTGGCGGTGGCCGTCGCGCAGGCCTACGGCGCGGCTGCCGCCGTCCGGGCGGCAGAGGAGTGCGTACAACTGCACGGCGGCATCGGAATGACCTGGGAGCACCCCGCGCACCTCTACCTCAAGCGCGCCAAGTCCGACGAGATCGCGCTGGGCACGCCCGGCCGCCACCGCGCCGCACTGGCCCGCCTGGTCGGGCTTCCGCCCGCAGGGTGATCAGGCTTGGGGGCGGCCGGTGGCGACCGCGTAGAAGGCCACCGCAGCCGCCGCCCCCACGTTCAGGGAGTCCACACCGTGCGCCATCGGGATGCGGACCCATTCGTCCGCCGCGACCAGGGCTCGCGTGGAGAGGCCGTCACCCTCCGCACCCAGCATCAGGGCGACGCGCTCCAGCCGATGAGGCGCGGCCTCATCGATATCCGCGGCTTTCTCGTCCGGCGTCAGGGCCAGTAGCTTGAACCCGGCCTCCCGCACGCTCTCCAGGTCGCGCGGCCAGCTCTGCAGCCGCGCGTACGGCACTGAGAAAACCGCGCCCATGGAGACTTTCACGGATCGCCGGTAGAGCGGGTCGGCGCAGTCGGGCGACAAGAGGACAGCGTCCATGCCCAGAGCAGCCGCGCTGCGAAAAATCGCGCCGATATTTGTGTGATCGTTCACGGACTCCATGATCACAACCCGCCGGGCCCCCACCAGCAGCTCATCACCGCCCGGCAGCGGCTTGCGCTGCATGGACGCGAGGGCCCCGCGGTGCACGTGATAGCCGGTGACCCGCTCGGCGAGCTCGGGGCTGACCGCGTAGACAGGCGCGGGCACCTCATCGATCACATCGCGCATGACGTCGACCCACTTGGCCGACAGCAGCATGGAGCGCATCCGGTATCCGGCGTGCCGAGCACGCCGGATCACCTTTTCGCCTTCGGCGATGAAGAGCCCTTCCGCGGGCTCGCGGCGCCGCCGCAACTCGACATCGGTCAATGACACGTAGTCATGCAGACGCGGATCATCAGGGTCGTCGATCGTGATGAGCTCAGCCACAGGGTGATACTGCCTTGTCCTGGGTGTGGTGCCAACGCCGGGGTCAAGAGCTGTTACCGACGGATACCCCTGCCGACGGCGACGACCTCGCCGACAACGATGACGGCCGGCGGCCGTATCGCCTCTTCCGTCACGACCTGGCCGACCGTGGCAAGCGTGGCGTCGACTCGGCGCTGTGCGGCGGTCGTGCCCTCCTGGATGACGGCCACCGGAGTGTCCGCCCCACGACCGTGCTCGATCAGCGCAGCCGCGATGGCACCGACGCGCTCCACGGCCATGAGCATGACGAGTGTGCCCCGCAGCTTCGCCAGTGCGCCCCAGTCAACGAGCGACCGCGGATCGTCGGGTGCGACATGCCCGCTGACCACCGTGAACTCATGGGCGACCCCTCGGTGCGTCACGGGGATCCCCGCCGCGCCCGGCACGCTGATCGAACTGGAGATGCCAGGCACCACCTCGCACGGGATACCGGCTTCGGCCAGCGCCTCGGCCTCCTCCATACCTCGTCCGAAGACGAACGGATCGCCACCCTTGAGCCTGACGACAGCCTTCCCGGCCTTGGCGTGCTCGATCAGTGCGGCGTTGATGGCCTCCTGGGCCATCGCACGCCCGTAGGGAATCTTGGCGGCATCGATCACTTCCACATGCGGCGGAAGCTCGTCCAGCAGATCCCTCGGCCCCAACCGGTCGGCGATGACGACATCGGCCTCGGCCAGCAGCCGCCGCCCCCGCACCGTGATCAGGTCCGGATCCCCCGGTCCCCCGCCCACCAGCGCGACACCGGCCGTACGGCCCCGGTGCCGGGGCGCGATGAGCGTCCCGTCCCGCAGTCCCTCCACCACCGCATCGCGCACCGCGGCCGAACGCCGCGGGTCCCGCCCGGTCAAAACGGCGACAGTGACGCCCTCGCTCCTCCCGGTGGCCGGAGTCCACGCCGTCGCCGCGTCCGCGTCGTCGCTGCGCACACACCACACACGCCGGGCTTCCGCCTCCTCCGAAGCAGCAGCGTTGGCCTCCGCGTCACCGGTCGCGACGACCACATACCAGGCACCGTCCAGATCCCCGGCCCGATACCCACGCCGCTCCCACCGCAGCTCGCCCGCATCGGCCATCGCCTCAACGGACGGCGTCGCGGACGGCGAGATCAGGACGATGTCCGCGCCGGCCGCCACCAGAGACGGCAGCCGCCGCTGAGCGACCTGCCCGCCCCCCAGGACCACCACACGGCGCCCGGAAAGCCGCAGCCCGACCGGGTAGGCGGGCACGTCGTTACGGTCCATGGCAGTGCGGCTCCTCAGATGAAACAGAACATTGGCAACAACCCTAAGACCCGCCCCCGGAACGACGCCGGGCAGCCCGATGAGCCGTCTTTCCCCCCGGCCCGAAAGTCGGCCAACGGCCGGAGGGGGTGGGGCGGGGTTGGGCCCGTACGGGCACTAAAGCGGCGCAGACCGCCCAGTTCCGA
This sequence comes from Actinacidiphila oryziradicis, assembly GCF_005047355.1. GTDB lineage: Bacteria > Actinomycetota > Actinomycetes > Streptomycetales > Streptomycetaceae > Actinacidiphila > Actinacidiphila oryziradicis. The sequence continues at coordinate 176,215 of NZ_SUMC01000004.1, read as the reverse complement.
GCCGGCGAGGAACAGGGCGGGCGACCACGCGGCGGAGCCGCAAACCGATTGCAGCGCCGCCCGCTAGGGCCCACCCCCGCCCCACTCCCGGCACCCGCCAGGAGGCGGCAACCTTACGGTGCCGAGCAACGGGCGGGTGGGCGGGAAATCACCCCTTCTCGGTAACCCCCGCGGAGTCAAACGTCGCCACCTCATGCATAGCCCGCGCAGCACTCTGCACGAGCGGCAGCGCCAACAGCGCCCCTGTGCCCTCCCCCAGCCGCAGGTCGAGATCGACCAGTGGCCGGAGCCCCAGCTTGGTCAGTGCGGCCCGGTGCCCCGGCTCGGCGCTGCGGTGCCCGGCGATGCAGGCCGCGAGTACTTCCGGCGCGATGGCGCGGGCGACGAGGGCCGCCGCGCCGGCGCTGACGCCGTCGAGGATGACGGGTGTACGCAGGGAGGCGGCGCCGAGCAGCAGCCCGACCATCGCGGCATGCTCCAGGCCGCCGATGGCGGCGAGGACCTCGATGGGGTCGGCCGGATCGGGCCGGTGCAGCTCCAGGGCCCGCCGGACGACGTCGACCTTGCGGGCGTGCATCTCGTCGTTGATGCCGGTGCCACGCCCGGTGACCTCGGCGGGATCGACCCCCGTGTAGACGGAGATGAGGGCGGCCGAGGTCGTCGTATTGGCGACGCCCATCTCGCCGGTCAACAGCGCCCGGTTGCCGGCCGCGATCAGGTCCCGGGCGGTCTCGATGCCGACCTCGATGGCGCGCAGCACCTCCTCGCGGGACATCGCGGGCCCGGCGGTGAAGTCGGCCGTACCGTACCGGATTTTGCGCGGCAGGAGCCCGGGGGTGCCCGGGAGTTCGGACGCGACGCCGACGTCGATGACGCACACTTCGGCGCCGACCTGGTTGGCGAAGGCGTTCACGACCGCGCCGCCGGCGAGGAAGTTGGCGACCATCTGGGCGGTGACTTCCTGGGGCCAGGCGGTGACGCCCTGGGCGTGCACCCCGTGGTCACCGGCGAAGATCGCGACGGCGGCGGGCTCGGGGATCGGCGGGGGGCACTGCCGCGAAAGACCGCTCAGCTGCGCGGAGATGATTTCGAGCATGCCGAGCGCGCCGGCCGGCTTGGTCATCCGCTTCTGCCGCTCCCACGCCTCTCCGAGTGCCTTGGCGTCGAGCGGGCGGATCCCGCGGAGGGTCTCCTCCAGCAGGTCGTGCGGTTCCTCGCCGGGCAGTGCCCGGTTCCCGTACTCCTCCTCGTGCACGACCCACGCCAGGGGGCGTCGCTGGGACCACCCGGCCTGCATCAGCTCGGGCTCTTCAGGGAACTCATCGACGTATCCGACGCACAGATAGGCCACCACCTCGAGGTGTTCGGGGAGGCCGAGTTCACGCACCATCTCCCGCTCGTCGAAGAAGCTGACCCAGCCGACGCCCAGGCCCTCGGCGCGAGCGGCGAGCCAGAGGTTCTCCACGGCGAGGGCCGAGGAATACGGCGCCATCTGCGGCTGGGTGTAGCGGCCGAGGGTGTGCCGGCCGCCACGGGTCGGGTCGGCCGTCACCACGATGTTCACCGGGGTGTCGAGGATCGCCTCGATCTTCAGCTCGCGGAACTGCTTGGCGCGTCCCTTGGGCAGCGACTTGGCGTAGACGTCGCGCTGGCGCGTCGCCAGTTCGTGCATTTTCTCGCGGGTCTTGTCGGAGCGGATGACGACAAAGTCCCAGGGCTGCGAGTGACCCACGCTCGGCGCGGTGTGGGCCGCCTCCAGGACGCGGATGAGCACCTCGTGCGGGATCGGGTCGTCGCGGAAGCCGTTGCGGATGTCGCGGCGCTCGCGGATGACTCGGTGTACGGCATCGCGTACGGCGCTGTCGTAGCCCTCCGCGGCCGGGCGGCCGCCGTCCGCCGGTTCAGGGGTCGCCTCGGTCTCGGAAGCCTGTGTCACCTCGTCAGAGGCGAGTCCGTCAGGGGAGGCAGGAGCGGAGACCGGCTCGGCAGGGTCGGGAGAGACGGTGACTTCGGGCTCGGGTGCGGCGGCCAGGGGCTCCACGGTGACCAGCTCTTCGGGAGCCGGTTCTTCGACGACCGGTTCTTCGACGACTGCCACGGCCTCCGGCGCCTCAGCGACGTCATCAGTGACGGCGTGCAGGCCGAAGGGCAGCGTCGTGTCGGGGCCGGCGACGACCGGCACGGGCGTGGGCTCAGCCGCCGCCTCCGCCACAGGCGCGACGGGCGGCTGCTCCGGGGCGAGGGCCTCGGGCGCCACGGGGTCCGGCACGGGGACCGCGGATACGGGTTCCGGCTCGGCTACGGGGAGTTCGGGCGCCACCGGCTCACTGAGCTGCTCGACCGGTTGGAACAACCCGGCATGCACGGCCTGGGCCGGAATGCCTGGCTCCGCGGCGCCGACGAGAGCGGTGGGCTCCACAGGCGGCGCCGGCTGGGGGGGAGACGTTTCAGCGGCCGGTGCCGGAATGCCCGCCGGCTGTTCCTCGGCAACGGCCGGGGAAGGCCAGGCGGCGCCCGGGGCGGGGAGGCCGGGGAAGCCCGCGTCCAGGGGCTCGGGGGCTGCCGGGCCGGGGGAAGCTTCCCCCGGATGCTGGGCGGGGATCGGGGCGAGCGTTTCGGCCTGCGGAACGTCGAAGTACTCCGGGCCTGTGGTGGGCGGACCGGGCTGCCGTACCGGGGCCGGCTGTACGAGCGCGGCGGCGGGCGCGGGAGCCGGGGGCTGGGCCGCGGGGGTCGGGCCGCGGTCGGCGAGGGAGCGCACGACACCACCGGTGGCCGGATCCGGCATCGGGGGGCCCATGTGCAGCGGCCGCCGGGGCGGCGCGACGGGCTCGGGTACGACGGGCGCCACGGGGGTGGGCGTTACGGGCTGCGGGGCCCGGGCCGTCGAGTAGTCGAATTCAACGGGGCCGGAGTCCCGGCCACCCGTCTCGTGAGCCTCGGCGAGGGCCGGGTCCGCAGCGGGGCCCGGACCCTGATCCACTGCCAGGTCCGCTATCGGAGCGGAGGCGGGGACCGGCAAGGGCACCCCCAGCGGCGCCGGCGGCGGCACCGGTTGCGGATCGCTCCAGGAGCCCTGGACGCCCGGCATGATGAGCAGGTCCTCCTCCTCCTCGACGACCGGCTGCTGGTCGAGGAAGGCGTAAGCGGGAGGTGCCTGTGCGGCCAGCGGATCGGAGCCCCACGGGGGGACCGTCGGCTGCTGCTCAGGATTGCCGGGGTGGCCGGAAATGCCGATATTGCCGGGACGTTCGGCGTGCGGCTGCAGAACCGCTTCTTCGCCTGCGTTCTCCGGCAGTCCCTCGCCGGGGACCTGGCCGGTGTCAGTCATGCGTGCCCCTCGCCCATCGGTATCGCTCCTTCCAGCGCCGCGCCGCGCGTACGGCCCACAGCGAGAACGAGCGTCCGCTGCAAGCGGCACGTCAGCCTCGGGCGTTCCGGACGACCCGTCAACGAACTACGACGGCACAACGGTCCGCAAGCCTACCCTGCAGCCGCCCCGACGCACCTCTTAGGGGGTTCTCCGCAATACGGGCGCAATGCGGCGCTTCACCTGCGGTACCCGCACAGTGTGAAGACCACCGTCCGCTCGCTCTCCGACCACTCGGAGTCGAGCTCGACATCCTGCAACAGGGCCCGTACGACAGCGAATCCGCCTTCTTCGAGGGCCTGGCCGACAGCCTCGGCCTCGTCGCGATTACCGGCGCTCACCACGATCCGTTCGGGGCGGCGGGCGGCGCACGCGGCGACGACTTCCGCTCCCCCGCCGCCGATCCGCACGATGTCCGGTTCCGGAAGATTTTCCAGCACTTCGGGCGCGTTGCCGTGCACGACTTGCAGTTGCACGCCGAAGCGGCGGGCGCTCGCCGCCGTCCGCCCGCAGGCGTCCGCGTCCCGGTCGACGGCGATGACCGCCGCGCCGAACCGCGCGGCCTCCACGGCGGCCGCGCCCTTGCCGGAGCCGATGTCCCACATCAGGTCGCCGGTGCGCGGGCCGAGCCGGGCGAGTTGGAGCGCCCGCAGCGGCGCGCGGCTGTCGGCGGCACCGGCGTCGGAGCCGTACTCCTCACCCGGCAGCGCCCAGCCCCGTACCCGCCCGGGGAATCCGGGGTCGCGTCCGGCGATCCAGCCGCCGCGCCCGGCGACGACGGGGGCCGCCGATGAGGTGCCGCCGATGACGAGCACCACGTTCGGGTCCCGCCAGGTGTGGTCGGCGACTTTGTCGGAGGTGAGGACGGTGACCTGCTCCTGCTCGGTGCCGAGCGCCTCGCAGATGACGAAGGTGCGGTGCACCCCTTCGAGCATCAGGGCGAGTTCGGCGGGCCCGGCGCCGGGCGCGGTGAGCACGGCGACTTTGGGGTAGGCACGGCATACGTTGACGGCGCGGCGGAGGGTCCGGCTGTGCGCGACCACCACGCAGGCGTCGTCCCACGGCATCCCGGTCCGCGCGAAGGCCTGGGCGACGGAGGAGACGGCCGGGACGACTTCGACCTCGAGCCCGTGCTCGGGAGCACGCAGGGCCCGTACGACGCCGAAGAAGCCGGGGTCACCGTCGGCGAGGACCACCGCGCTCCCCCGGTGCTGGGCGATCCGGCGGGCGACGATTTCGATCGAGCCGAGGACGATCCGCTCGGCGTGCGGCGGCACCTGGGGCAGCGCCAGATGGTGCCGGGTGCCGGCCACCAGGGTGGCCGCGCCGAGCGCGGAGAGCGCGCCCTCGGTCGGGGGTGAGCCGTCCCACCCGATCACCGTGACCCGGTCGGCCATCGTCGTCAGCCTCCTGGGCGTGTCGCATAGGTGCCGGGGCATGGAACAGAAGCCCCCGGGGAGAGCACCCTACCCAGGATCATGTACCGGCCGGACAACGGCCCCCGGTCAGCGCCAGTCGGCGAAGGCGTAGTCGGTGCCGCCCGTGCTGCGGTCGCCGGGGCCGTCGAGGTCCTCGGGGAGGAGGCTCCAGACGATGAGGTCGGTCCGGGCCTCCGCCCAGCGGCCGGCCGGCTCCTCGTCCGGCCGGGTGCGTACGATCCCGGCATTGCGGAGCACGCCCTCACTGATGCAGCCGATTTTCTGGGCGACCTGCTGGGAGGCGGTGTTGTCGGCGGCGGTGCGCAGTTCCAGCCGCTCGAACTTCTGGTCGTCGAAGAGCCACTGGGCGACGGCGAGCACGGCCTCGGAGGCGTATCCCTCACCGCGCGCCCAGGCGGCCGTCGTGTAACCGATGGTGCTGGCCCTTGTCCGCCAGTCGGTGTGCTGGAGATGGACGGTCCCGACCAGCCGCTGGGTGAGGAATTCGGTTACGGCGAAGACGATGCCGTGGCCCTCGGCTCGCTCGGCGGGCGCGAACTCGGTGGCGAACGCGCGGGCGTCGGCCTCGGTGTAGGGCTGTGGCACGGGGGTCCAGGCGGTGACGAGGTCGTCGTTCATCATGTCCGTGAGCTCGGGGATGTCCGTGTCCTCGTACGCGCGCAGCACCAGCCGCTCCGTACTGATGGAGATGTCCGGAAAGGTGGTCATTCGACGCTCCGTAGCCAGGGCACGTGTGTGAGCACAGCATGCAACATCGGCCGGGTCACCTGCGGGGCAGGGGCGCGGCAAGGACGCCGCGGCCATCGCTCAAGAGTACGGGTAAGCGTTCCTGTCCGGCCTGAAGTTGGCGGCCTGTTCCTTCTCTTTCCGCAGGTCCGTTACTACTGATGTCATACTCTCCTGCTACCGTCAGCCCGCGTGACGGTGCACCACGCAGCAGGAGTCGGATACCAGAAGGCCGCGGGCGTGTACGAGCGCTCCCGCCCCTCGTACCCCATGGCGGCGCTCGCCGAGCTCGCCGACGCGCTGCCGTTGCAGGCCGGGCGCACCGTGGTGGACCTCGGCGCGGGCACGGGCAAGTTCACCCGGTTGCTGGCGCTGACCGGAGCCGAGGTGACCGCCGTGGAGCCGGTGGTGGAGATGCGCGAGCGGCTGGCCGAGCTGCTGCCGGGGATCTCGGTGACGGCCGGCACCGCGGAGGCGACCGGACTGCCGGACGGCTGTGCGGACGCGGTGGTGGCGGCGCAGTCCTGGCACTGGTTCCAGGAGGCGGAGGCGCTGGCGGAGGTCGAGCGGCTGCTACGGCCGGGCGGCGCGCTGGCGCTCGTGTGGAATACGTACGACACCTCGGTGCCGTGGGTGCGCGATTACCAGGACATCGTGTTCCGGCTGGCGCCGCGCGATCTGCCGAGTCCGCTGGACGGCGGCTGGCGCGAGGCCTTCCGGGCCCGGCCGGGCTGGTCGCGGATCGAGGAGCGGCACTGGCCGAACCCGCATTCGACGACGGTCACCGATGTGGTGGAGCGGATGATGTCGTCCAGCCATATCGCGGTGCTGAGCGCGGCGGAGCAGGAACGGGTGCGCGCCGAGGTCGGTACGGTCCTCGGCGCGCACGACGCGACGCGCGGTCACGGCGACATCGAAATGCCTTACACGACCGATGTGTACTGGGTGCGGCGTACGAAGTCCCGGAAGCCGTCCTAGTGCCTGTCCGGCCGGACAGGCACTAGCTGCCGGGGACGACCGGCAGGACCGAGCCCTGGTAGTTCTTTCTTGGCGATGTCGGCCGGTGTGGCGTCGTCGCCGACGCCGTTCTTGAGGGTGATCAGGCCGTTGGCGGCGAGCAGTTTCAGGCCGTGGCCCTCGTTGACGGCGTCGTCGGCGAGGGCGACGGTAGCGCCGCTCTTGAGAGCGTCCGCGGGTCCGCGGACTTGATCCTGTGCGAGTAGAGGCCCCTGCCGGAGAGGCCGAGGATTTCCAGCGGCAGTTCGACATTGCCCTGCACGGTGCGTGAGGACAGCAGGTTGAAGTGCTGGAAGACCATGCCGATACGGCTGCGGGCGGCACGCGGCGCCGCGCCGGCTCGGCCCGCGCCGGCACCTTCCGTCACTGACGTCCCAATATCCGGTCAGACTGTCCGGATTCCGGACGCGATGCGGGACACGGTGACAGAGAGGGCGGCCGGCCCGGCCGGTCGCGGCGGGCATCCTTACCCGTAATAGAGTCGGGGCATGCTCGACGCAGTCACCATCACGGTCTCCGTCGCCGCGCTGCTGCTCGCAGCGTGGTGCGGCTTCGCGACCTTCCGCGACCAGCCGACCAAGGACTGGCACTTCATCGGCATGGCCGTCGTGACCGTGCTCGCCCTGGTCCAGACGGTGATCGGCGTGGTGAAGCTGGCGGCGGGCGAGAAACCCCACGACGGCACAGTGATCTTCGTCGCGTATCTGGTCGGGGCCGCGTGCACGATTCCGGCGGCAGCCTTCATGTCGCTGACCGAGCGCACCCGCTGGGGTTCGGCGATCGTCGCGGCCGGCGGGGTGATCCTGGCCGTACTGGAAGTACGGCTGTTCGACATCTGGGGAGGCATAAGTGCCTGAGACCGCACCGGCAGTGCAACAGACCGGGATCGGCCGCGGGCCGGGGCGGCTGCTGCTCTCGCTCTACGGGGTGTTCACGGTTGCCGCGCTCTCGCGGTCGATCGTGCAGATCATCATGCAGTTCAGCGAGGCCCCGCTGGCGTATGTGCTGTCCCTGGTGGCCGGCATCGTCTATGCGGTGATCACGGTCGCGCTGTGGCGCGGCGGCGAGGCGGCCCGCAAAGTCGCCCTGGTGAGCTGCTCGGCCGAGCTGCTCGGGGTGCTCCTCGTGGGGACGCTGACCATCGTCGACACGTCCGCATTCCCCGACCAGACCGTGTGGTCGGACTACGGCATGGGCTATCTCTTCCTGCCCGTGGTGGTCCCGATCAGCGGACTGCTGTGGCTGCGCCGGTCGGGGCGGCAGCAGTAGCAGGCGCGGCGGACCGCCGGGCGGAGCCGTGGTGGTTTCTCGCCGTCGCGGCGGGAACGACACTCCCCGCCACGACGGCAGCCGTCCGGCCGGTGCCCGGAGCACCGGCCGGGCGTCGCACGCGGGTCACTCAGGCGCTGGCCGCGTAGACCGAGGCCGACTTCTCCAGCGTGACCATGCTCAGTCGGCGGCTGACGTGCTCCGCGGTGCCGATCTGGGTGTAGCCGAGCTTGCGGTACAGCCGCAGGCCGATCTCGCTGCGATGGCCGGTCGCGAGCCGGTACCGCTTGGCTTCGCTCTCGTCGGCCAGCCGCTCCTCCAGCGCCCGCAGCAGCCGGCCGCCGAGGCCGTGCCGCTGCATGCGTGGATGGACGATCAGCTTGCCGATGCGTGCGGTGCCGTCGTCGTCCACGGCGCCGCGTACCGAGCCGACGATCTCGTCGCCGAGCCGGGCCACCAGTACCGTGCCCCCGTCGAGCTCCGCACGCAGCGTTTCGAGGGTCTGGGTGAGTGGTTCGATGCTGTAGTCGCCGTACAGCTCGGCCTCGGTCTGATAGCAGAGGTATTGGAGTTTGAGGATGTTCTCGGCGTCGTCCGACTTCGCCGTAGAGATGGTCACGCTCATGCCCATGTGCGCAGGCCTCCCCTTCGAGTCCGCCCGGGCGCGGGAGGGTGAGGGTTGCGCCCGGGACGTGTGCCCTGAATTGGAGCCGACGCAGCTCCGCGCCGCCTCCGTGGCGCCGATGATCGCACAACCGCCCGGAGATGGAGTATGGGGTGCGATACCCGCATGCAACCGTTTCCGAACGCGCCACGCGCGCTTTGCCGCCAAGTGTTTACCGTGCCTTACCCCGTCGTACGTGCGATGCAACCTCCGGCACGAGCATCGAACGCAGACATCCCAGACAACGCGAGCGCATCGGCCCCAGACTGCCCTGTGAGATTCCCAACTCCATGGAGATTTCCCGGTATGTGGGATCGGAATGGGACATAAGCGCTATAACCAGTTGTGGACACCGGCCGGGCAGCCGCCGCACGGCGGCCCGAACCGCCCGCAGCCGCTCGGCGTCGAGCGCTGCTTCCTCCGCTGTCCGCCCGTGTTCGGCCACCGGATCGCGGCCCGGTGGGTACCGCACCTCCCGCCGGACCCGCCGGGCGGCCCGGCGGGCCTCCGCCCGGACCGCGGCGCGCAGCCAGGCCGCCGTGTCCGACGGCGGCGTACTACCGGGGAGTTCGAGCAGCCGCAGCCAGACGGCCTGTTCGAGATCGGCGGCCTCGATACCGCCGGGGACGGCTTCCGCGGCGGCCTCTGCGGCCAATAACGGGCGGAGCCGGGTGAGTTCGTCGTCGTACAGCATGCCCGGCGGGACGTGTGGGCCACGCCAGGCGGTTGCTACCGGCCGGGGTAACCACCCGTGCGCGGTACCCGGATCACTTGCTGTTGACGAAGTCCTCGCGGGCGAGGAGCGCGGTGTCGGCGTTGTCGGAGAAGATCCCGTCGATACCCTGCTCGAAGTAGACCTTGAACGCCCCGAAAGCGTCACCATAGGCGTTCGCGTCGGTGCCCTTGACGAAGTCGGCGGGCAGGAAGACGTTCTCGTTCCGCATCGTGTACGGGTGCAGCACCAGCCCGGCGGCGTGGGCGTCACGCACCAGCTTGGTGGGCGTACCCAGCTTGCCCGCCGCGTCGCGCGGGATGATCAGCAGCAGTGTCGGCCCGATGCCCTGGGCGAAGCCCGCGGTCCACTTCAGCCCCTCCGGCGTGATCAGGTCGGCGACGGTGCGCGGGTCGCCGGAGTCCACGAAGTCGTACGGACGGCTGGTGGCCACGTCGAGGAGGAAGATCTTGGGGGCGCCGACACCGAGCGCGCCGAACCGGCGCAGGCTGCCCGGTTCGAAGGACTCCAGGAACTGCGGGGAGTTCACACGGTCCCGCCCATAGCGGCGCAGCAGCTTGGCGAGCGGCTCCTCCAGGCCGAGGCCGGCCTTCCGGAAGTAGGTCGGGTGCTTGGTCTCGGAGTACAGCCAGACGGCCTTGCCGCGCTTGCGGCCCTGCTCGTCGGCCCACTTCAGGACCTCCTCGAAGGTCGGGATCTCCCAGCGGCCGTCATAGAGCGTATTGCGCTGACGTATGGACGGGACGCGCTCCACGGCACGCAGTGTCTTGAGCTCGGCGAGGGTGAAGTCATCGGTGAACCACCCGGTGGCCACTATGCCGTCGATCGTCTTGGTGGTCTTGCGGTCCGCGAACTCCGGGTGGCTCGCGACGTCGGTCGTGCCGCCGATCTCGGGCTCATGACGGCAGACCAGGTGGCCGTCCTTGGTGGGGACCAGGTCCTGCTCGATGACGTCCGCCCCGAGGTCCAGCGCCAGCTGGTACGAGCCGAAGGTGTGCTCCGGGCGGTAGCCGCTCGCGCCCCGGTGTCCGATGATCGCGGGCACCGGCAGCTTGTACGTGTCCCCGTGTGATGCTGCTCTCGCCGTGCCCGGCAGCCCCAGCACCGCCCCGCCCGCCGCAGCCGCGGTGCCAAGGAGCGCCCGGCGTCCCACGGCCGTCGCCGTCCCTTGCCGGGTCCCCCTCGGGGTCCCTTCCCGGGTCCCTTGCTGGTCATGCGTCATGCGCGCTCCCGGGGTTCGGCCGAACGGGTGTCGGGCCTCTGTCAACGACCCGCGCATCGTAGGCGAGTACGGCTTTCAGGCAGGTGTCGTTGGCCGGAATGCGGCGGAAACTCGGGTCAACACTGCGTACCGATCGCGTGAACCCGGCGTGCGTTCGACCGGTCGGCGGAAGTATGGTCCTCAGTGTCCAGGTGTTTCAGGTGTTCAGGTGTTTCGCCGACCACGACCGGAGGGCCCGTTGTCCCGCATCATCCTCAAGGCGATCCTCGGGCTCCTCATGCGCGTCCTGTTCCGCCCAAAGGTCGAGGGCGCGGAGAACATCCCCGAGAGCGGTCCGGTGATCGTGGCCGGGAACCATCTCACCTTCCTCGACTCGCTGTTCCTGTCGCTGGTCGTCAAACGGCAGGTCTTCTTCATCGGCAAGGACGAGTACGTCACCACCCCCGGGCTCAAGGGGCGGCTGATGGCCGCATTCTTCACCACCGCCGGCATGATCCCCGTCGACCGCGACGGCGGCCGGGGCGGCGTCGCCGCGCTCATGACCGGCCGCCGCGTGCTGGACGAGGGCAAGGTCTTCGGCATCTACCCCGAGGGCACCCGCTCCCCCGACGGCCGCCTCTACCGGGGCCGCACCGGTGTCGCCCGGCTGGCCCTGATGACCAGCGCGCCCGTCGTGCCCTGCGCGATGATCGGCACCGACCGGGTGCAGCCGGGCGGCAGCGGCAGGCCGCGCATCAGCCAGGTGACGGTGCGCTTCGGGAAGCCGCTGGAGTTCTCGCGGTACGAGGGCATGGACCGCGACCGCTACGTGCTGCGCGCGGTGACCGACGAGGTCATGAGCGAGGTCATGCGGCTCTCCGGGCAGGAGTACGTCGACGTGTACGCCACCAAGGCCAAGTCGGCTGCCGCTGCCGCCACCGCCGAACACGCCAAGGCCGCCTGACGCTGCGCTGGGCCGGGCGCCGTTTTTCCCACCCACCCACTCACCCGTTGAACCCTGCGACACGCTTCCGGCCTGGGCCGGGCCCCGCTACCGCCATGAGCTTGCGGGCAGGCGCCGAACCCGGCGACAGGCCTCGGCGGGTGCTGGCCGCCCCACTCGGTCATGCCGGGGTTGGGGCGGCCGGGGAGTTGATGGTGCCGGGCGGGTCATAGGCGATAAGGACCGGCCGTTCGGGCCGGGGGAAATCTGGCCGATGGCCGCCGAGAGGTCCGCCTCCAGCTCGGGGGGCAGCTTCAGCGTCTCCGATGAGCTTAGAGGGCCCGGCAGTAGGCGGGGTGGCCCTGGGTTTTCCGGGTGCCCGGCTGAGGGCTCGGCCGTACGAGCGTGGGGGCTCCGCCCCAGACCCGCCCCCACGCCCGCAGGGCGTAGGGGGACCCCCAGTCCTCGAACGCCGGACGGCTGGCGGTGTTGCCGGGGCTCCGCCCCGGGCCCCGGTCCGCAGGCGCCCGGCGGGCTGAAATTAATTGTCACCTGGTTGTGGGCAGGCGTGCCGCAGGGCGATGGGGGCACCTCCCATGCCCTTAAGGCTATGGGGGAGAGTGGGCACAACGCCGGCCGCCGGCCCGCGGGGCTACGCGTTGCGCTTGGCCGCAGCCCAGCCGTGCTGGACCGCCAAGTCGGCCTTGACCTCGGCAATCTGCACGGCGACAGCCGAAGGCGCCGTCCCACCGCGCCCGTCGCGGGACGCGAGCGCGCCGGGTACGTTGAGAACGGAGCGTACGGCGGGCGTGAGGTGGGGGGAGATCTTGGCGAACTGGTCATCGGTGAGCCGGTCGAGCTCAATGCCCTCGGACTCGCAGACCTTGACGCACTCGCCGGCGACTTCATGGGCGACCCGGAAGGGGACGCCCTGCTTGACCAGCCATTCGGCGATGTCGGTGGCGAGGGAGAAACCGGCCGGAGCGAGCGCCTCCATGCGTTCGCCGTTGACCGTGAGGGTGGCCATCATGCCGGTGAAGGCGGGAAGCAGGACCTCCAGGGTGTCGCAGGAGTCGAAGACCGGCTCCTTGTCCTCCTGGAGGTCGCGGTTGTAGGCGAGCGGAAGGGCCTTCAACGTGGCCATCAGACCTGTGAGGTTGCCGATGAGGCGGCCGGACTTGCCCCGGGCCAGCTCGGCGATGTCGGGGTTCTTCTTCTGCGGCATGATCGACGAGCCGGTCGAGAAGGCGTCGTGCAGGGTGACGAAGGAGAATTCCTTCGTGTTCCAGATGATGACCTCCTCGGCGATACGGGAGAGGTTCACACCGATCATCGCCGTGATGAAGGCGAACTCGGCGGCGAAGTCCCGGGAGGCCGTACCGTCGATGGAGTTGCCGACCGAGCCGTGCTCGAAGCCGAGGTCGGCGGCGACCGCCTCCGGGTCCAGGCCGAGCGACGACCCGGCCAGCGCGCCGGAACCATAGGGCGAGACAGCTGTTCGCCCGTCCCACTGCCGCAGCCGCTCCGCGTCCCGGGAGAAGGCCTGGACATGCGCGAGGACATGGTGGGCGAAGAGCACCGGCTGGGCGTGCTGGAGGTGGGTGCGGCCGGGCATGGCGAGGTCCGGGTGGGCCTCGGCGAGGCCGACCAGGGCGTCCTGCAGCTCGGCGATGAGGCCGCCGATGACGCGGGCGTGGTCGCGCAGGTACATCCGGAAGAGGGTGGCGATCTGGTCGTTGCGGGACCGGCCGGCCCGCAGCTTGCCACCCAGGTCGGGGCCGACCCGCTCCAGCAGGCCGCGTTCCAGGGCGGTGTGCACGTCCTCGTCGGCGACGGTGCCGGTGAAGGTGCCGGCGGCGACATCGGCTTCGAGCAGGCCGAGCCCGGCCGCCATGCGCTCCAGCTCGTCGGTGGTGAGCAGGCCCGCCTTGTGCAGGGCGCGCGCGTGGGCCCGGGAGCCGGCGATGTCGTACGGCGCGAGCCGCCAGTCGAAGTGGACAGAGGCCGAGAGCCTGGCCAGCGCCTCGGACGGTCCGTCGGCGAAACGGCCGCCCCAGAGCCGGACGTCGCCGGTGTTGCCGTTGCTCACTGCTGCTCCTCGTGACTGGGTGATGTACGGCCGCCTCCCGGCCGGCGAGGCAGGGAGGCGACGGATGTGCGTGACAGCGCTGCTGCCGGGCGGCCTACTTCGCCAGGTCGCGCTTGGCGGCCATCTTCGACGACATGCCGAAGATCTCGATGAAGCCCTTCGACAGCGACTGGTCGAAGGTGTCGCCGGTGTCGTACGTGGCCAGGTTGAAGTCGTACAGCGACTCCTCCGAGCGCCGGCCGTTGACGACCGCACGGCCGCCGTGCATGACCATCCGGATGTCACCGGAGACGTGCTCGTTGGCCTCGTTGATGAAGCCGTCCAGCGCCCGCTTGAGCGGGGAGAACCACAGGCCGTCGTAGACCAGCTCGGCCCAGCGCTGCTCGACCTGCCGCTTGTAGCGGGCCAGCTCGCGCTCGACGGTGACGTTCTCCAGCTCCTGGTGGGCGGTGATCAGCGCGATCGCGCCCGGGGCCTCGTAGATCTCCCGGGACTTGATGCCGACGAGCCGGTCCTCGACCATGTCGATCCGGCCGATGCCCTGGGCGCCGGCCCGCTCGTTGAGCTGCTGGATGGCCTGGAGGACGGTGACGGGCTGACCGTCGATGGCGACCGGGACGCCCTTGCGGAAGCTGATGACCACCTCGTCGGCGTCACGCGGGGTGGCCGGGTTCTCGGTGTACTCGTAGACGTCCTCGATCGGAGCGTTCCAGATGTCCTCGAGGAAACCGGTCTCGACGGCGCGGCCGAAAACATTCTGGTCGATGGAGTACGGAGACTTCTTGGTGGTCACGATCGGGAGGTCCTTCGCCTCGCAGAAGGCGATCGCCTTGTCGCGGGTCATGGCGTAGTCCCGGACCGGGGCGATGCACTTCAGCTCGGGGGCGAGGGAGGAGATACCCGCCTCGAAGCGGACCTGGTCATTGCCCTTGCCCGTGCAGCCGTGGGCGACGACGGACGCGCCGTGCTTCTGGGCGGCGGCGACGAGGTGCTTGACGATGGTCGGCCGGGAGAGCGCGGAGACCAGCGGGTAACGGTCCATATAGAGCGCGTTCGCCTTGAGCGCCGGCAGGCAGTACTCGTCGGCGAACTCGTCCTTGGCGTCCGCGACCTCCGCCTCGACCGCGCCGCAGGCGAGCGCGCGCTTGCGGATGACGTCCAGATCCTCGCCGCCCTGGCCGACGTCGACCGCGACGGCGATGACCTCGGCGCCGGTCTCCTCGGCGATCCAGCCGATGGCGACGGACGTGTCCAGACCGCCGGAGTAGGCGAGTACGACGCGCTCGGTCACGGGGCTCTCCTTCAGGTGCATACGCTGATTGGCATAAGTATGCACTCCGCCGCATGGTTCGTCAATCGTGTCGGCCCACTGCCGCCCGCACGGCACCCGTATCCGCCCGCCATTTGTAAGGGCATGTCACCCACTCGGCACGATCACGGTGAATTCCGTGGCGCCGGGACGGCTGTCCAGGCGCACCGTGCCGCCGTGCGCCGCGACCACGCCGGACACGATGGAAAGGCCAAGACCCGCGCCGCCACCCGGGTGGCCGGGGCGGCGGCGGTCGGCTCGGGTGAATCGCTCGAAGACCGTCGCCCGGATCTCCTCCGGCACCCCTGGGCCGTCGTCGCCGACCGTGAGGACCACTGAACCGGGACCGTCCGCCAGCCGGACGGTCACCCTGGTCCCGGCCGGGGTGTGCAGCCGGGCGTTGGCCAGCAGATTGCCGACGACCTGGCGCAGCCGGTGCTCGTCGCCGGGCACGATGACCGGCTCCTCGGGCAGATCGAGCAGCCAGCGGTGGTCGCGGCCGACCGCCCGGGCGTCGTCGACGCCGTCCAGGACGAGCCGGGTCAGGTCCACGGGCTCGCGCTCCAGCGGGCGCCCGGCGTCGAGGCGGGCCAGCAGGAGGAGGTCGTCCACCATCTCACCCATGCGGGCTGACTCGGCGGCCACCCGCTCCAGAGCCCGGGCCACCTCGGGTGGCACCGGCCCGGGATGGCGCAGCGCGAGCTCGGTGTGGCCGCGGATGGACGCGACCGGCGTACGGAGCTCATGGCTGGCGTCGGCGGCGAAGCGGCGCAGCCGCTCCTGGCTGGTATGGCGCTTGGACAGGGCGTCCTCGACATGGCCGAGCATCAGATTGAGCGCGGTGCCGACCTGGCCGATCTCGGTGCGCGGGTCGGTGTCGGGGGCGTGCGCCGGGAGTGCGACCTCACCGCTGTCCAGGGGAAGCCGGGTGACGGAGACCGCGGTGGCGGCCACCTGGCGCAGCGGCCGCAGTGACCAGCTGACCCAGAACGCCCCGGCGATGCCGGCGGCGGCCAGAGCGATGCCGAAGACCGCGGCCTCGACCCATTCGAGCCGGTGCGCCGCCTCCTCGACGCCGCTCAGCGGAAGGCCCGTGATCAGTACGTCCCCGTCGGCGCCGTCCACCGCGCGGACCCGGTAGTCGCCGAGCTTGGACAGCTCGATGTTGTGGGACCGCCCGTCGACGCGGACGGCGGCGAGCACGGCCTTGTCGGCGCCGGTCAGGGTGACGCTCGTGTCGGTGCCGGAGCGGACCACGGCGCCGTCGGTGACCCGGCCGTCCAGCAGCCGGGCGCCGAAGGTGCCGGGGGCCTGGTTGCGGGTGTCGGGATGCTCATCGCCGTCGGGTTCGTGGTGGCCGGAATTGACGGGAGCGCGGTGTTCCAGGCTGGCCGGGAAGCGGCCGCCGCCGTCGGCGAGCTGCTCGTCGAGCCGTTCTGCGAGGGTGCTGCGCAGGGTGAGCAACGCGGCGACGCCGACCGCCGCGCAACTGACCGCGAGCAGCACCACGATGCCGACCGTGATCCGGGAGCGCAGGGTGAACGGGCGCAGTCGCGCGATGGTCGCCCTGCCGGGCTTCACTGGGCCGCCTGTTTCAGTACGTAGCCCGCGCCGCGCACCGTGTGGATCATCGGGGTCCGTCCGGCGTCGATCTTCTTGCGCAGGTAGCTGATGTAGAGCTCCACGACATGGGCCTGGCCGCCGAAGTCGTAGGACCAGACCCGGTCCAGGATCTGCGCCTTGCTGAGCACCCGCCGGGGGTTGCGCATCAGGAACCGCAGCAGCTCGAACTCGGTCGGCGACAGCTCCACCGCTTCGCCGTCGCGGGTGACCTCGCGGGCCTCCTCATCCATCACCAGGCCGCCGACGACCAGCAGCGACTCGTCGGTGAGCGCGCGGGTCATGCCCGCCCGGCGGAGCAGCCCGCGAAGCCGGGCCAGGACCTCCTCCAGGCTGAACGGCTTGGTGACGTAGTCGTCGCCACCCGCCGTGATTCCGGCGATGCGGTCCTCGACGGAGTCGCGCGCGGTGAGGAAGAGCACACAGACGTGTGGCTGCTCGGCACGGAGCTTGCGCAGCACCTGGAGTCCGTCGAAGTCCGGCAGCATGACGTCGAGGAGCACCGCGTCCGGCCGGAAGTCGCGGGCGGCGGCGATCGCGGAGGCGCCGTCGGTGGCACCGCACACCAGCCAGCCCTCGTAGCGAAGCACGCCGCAGAGCACCTCGGCGAGGTCAGGTTCATCGTCCACGACGAGCACCCGGACCGGGGTGCCGTCGGGGCGGGTGAGCGCGTGCAGGGGGCGGGCGGATGCGGCGCGGCGGATTTCCATGGTCCGTACAGGATCCACTACCAGGGGAGTGGCGTAGACCTCCGGTCCCTCTGAGTTTCCCCTGAGTGCGGGTCCGGTCCCGGCGGACCCGGCGGGGGGTGTGGGCTGGGCGGCGTCGAGGCCGGTGGCGGGCGCCGCCCGGGCGGGTGCGTACGGGCCAGGGGCGGCGGGCCGCGCTGAGAGCCGGTTCAGAGGTTCGGTTGGCACAGTGAGGCTCCCGCAGGACCGGAAGGGGAAACATCTTGGCCACCACCCGCGGCGGCACGGCGGCCCGACAGCACGCCGCACCGCCCACGCAGCGTGCCCCTCGCACGCCCGCCGGACCGGTGCTCGCGCTGATCTACGGCGGCGCCGCCGTCGTACTCGCGCTGTGGTGGACCAGTACCGCGTCCGTGGTCGGCCCCGCGGACTGGCTGATCGGGGCGGGCCGGATGGCCGGGCTGCTCACCGGCTACGGCTGCGCTGTGCTCGTCGCCCTGATGGCGCGGGTGCCGGCGCTGGAGCGCGGGATCGGCAGCGACCGCGTCGCGCGCTGGCACGCCATGGGCGGCCGGTATGTGCTGAGCCTGCTGACCGCGCATGTCGTGCTGATCCTGTGGGGCTACTCGGTGCAGGACCGCGCCTCCCTCGTGCACGAGACGAAGACGATCGTGCTGACCTACCCGGAGATGCTCAAGGGGACAATCGGCTCGCTGATCCTGCTCGCGGTCGCGATCGTCTCCGCGCGGACGGTCCGGCGCAAGGTGTCGTACGAGACCTGGTACTACCTGCACGTGCTGACCTATGCGGCGATCTTCCTGGCTTTCGGCCACCAACTGGCCGACGGCGCGGACTTCATCGGGAACACAACCGCCCAGTACGCCTGGTACGCCATGTATCTCGGGGTCGCGGCGCTGGTGCTGTGGTTCCGGGTGCTGGTACCCGTGAGGCTGAACATGCGGCACCGGCTGCGTGTCGAGGCCGTTGTGCGGGAGGCGCCGGGGGTGTACTCGATCCTGATGCGCGGGAGGCGGCCGGAACAGCTGGCCGCCGAATCGGGGCAGTTCTTCCGCTGGCGATTCCTGGAGTCCGGGCTGTGGTGGACGTCGAGTCCGTACTCACTGTCGGCCGCGCCCCGGCCCGGACTGCTGCGGATCACCGTCAAGGCCAACGGCAACCACAGCGCGGCGCTGGGGATGCTGCGGCCCGGCACCCGGGTCTGGGCCGAAGGGCCGTACGGGGCACTGACCGCCGCCCGCCGGACCCGGCCGAAGGTGCTGCTGCTCGCGGGCGGCGTCGGGGTCACCCCGCTGCGGGCGCTCTTCGAGACACTGCCCGCCCGGCCCGGCGACCTCACCCTGCTGTACCGGGCGCGGACCTCGGAGGACCTCGCACTGCGCGGCGAGCTGGAGTCGATCGCGGCCGCCCGCGGCGCACGGCTGTACTACGCCGTCAACGCCCCGGACGGCGCCCGCTCCCCGATCACCGCGGCCGGGCTCCGTGAGGTCCTGCCGGACATCGACCGGCACGACGTGTACCTGTGCGGGCCGCCCGGTATGGCCGAGTCGTCGTACGACGCGCTGCGCGCGGCCGGGGTGCCGGCATCCCGTATCCACCACGAGTCCTTCGAACTGTGAGCCCCGATGAACCCGATGAGAACGCGTCCGCTGCGCCGCATCCTGCTGAGCACCGTCGCCACCGTCTCCGGTGCCGTCCTGCTGCTGGCCCTGAAGCCGCACAGCCATCCGGCGGTGGTGGCGCAGATCCAGTCGGCCACGCCGCCTTCGGCCTCGGTGTCCTCTTCGGCAGCCCCGTCCGAGTCATCCTCTTCATCCTCTTCGCCCTCTTCGTCCTCCTCGTCGAAGACGAAAGCCACCCGAAAAGTGACCGGTGACACCGTCCAGACCCGCTTCGGACCGGTGCAGGTGCAGGTTACGCTCACCGGCACCAGGATCAGCGCGGTGACTGTGCTCCAGGTGCCCACCGAGAACCCCAGGGACCAGGAGATCGCCCAGTACGCCGTTCCGCAGCTCACCCAAGAAGCGATAACCGCACAGAGCGCGAGCATCGACACCGTCTCTGGGGCGACCTATACGAGCGAGGGCTACGTCCAATCGCTGCAAAGTGCGTTGGACAAGGCCTGAGATTGAGCAATTCCCGTGCGAGAGCCGTATGGGTGGGTCCAGGGAGGCAGGTGAGGGAAGGGAAGCAGACCAGTGACGATGATGCAGAACACCCGGGCCGGACGCCGGGCCACCAAGAGGGCGATCCGCCCCCGGCGGTCACCCGCGGTACCGCTTCTGGCACTGACCTGGGCCGGAGCCGTCGCGGTGCTGTGGATGTGGTGGAACAACACCCCGCGCGTCGCCCTCGGGACCAACGACTGGCTGCTCGGCGCGGGGCGGCTCACCGGCCTGCTCGGTGGCTACACCATCGCCCTGGTGATCGCCCAGATGGCCCGGATCCCCGCGCTGGAACGACGGGTCGGCTCGGACCGGGTCGCACGCTGGCACGCCATGAGCGGCCGTTACGCGATCTGTCTTGTCGTCGCCCATGTCGTGCTGACGATCTGGGCGTACTCGCTCCAGGCCAATACCGCCATCATCGGTGAGACTGTGACCGTCGTCACGACCTTCCCCGACATGATCAAGGCGACCATCGGCACCGTGCTGCTGATCATCATCGGCCTGGTGTCGGCGGGTGCCGTGCGCCGCAGGATGAAGTACGAGACCTGGTACTACCTGCACCTTCTCACCTACCTCGCGGTCTTCCTCACCTTCTGGCACCAGCTGGCCACCGGTGCGGAGTTCATCGGCAACCAGACCGCCCGCACCGTCTGGTACGTGATGTACGGCACTGTCACCGTGCTGCTGGTCTGGTACCGGCTGCTGGTGCCGGTGCGCCTCAACCTCAAGCACCAGATGCGGGTCGAGGCGACGGTCGAGGAGGCCCCGGGCATCGTTTCGGTCCTGATCACGGGCCGGAAGCTGCACCGGCTGGGTGCGCAGGCGGGGCAGTTCTTCCGCTGGCGGTTCCTCGCGCCGGGGATGCGCTTCAGCTCGAACCCGTACTCACTGTCCGCCGCGCCCCGGCCGGGGCTGCTCCGTATCACCGTCAAGGCCGTCGGCGGCCACAGCTCGGCGCTCGCCTCCCTCAAGCCCGGCACCCGGGTCTGGGCCGAGGGGCCCTACGGCGCGATGACCGCCGCCCGGCGCAGGGGCGGCAAGGTGCTGCTGCTCGCCGGCGGAGCCGGGATCACCCCGCTGCGGGCGCTCTTCGAGACGATGCCGGCGGACCGCGGCGACCTGACGCTGCTGTACCGGGCCAAGAAGACCGAGGACCTGGCTCTGTGGGACGAGCTGCGGGCGATCGCCGACGACCGCGGCGCCCGGCTGATGTACGCCGTCAACGGGCCGGACGGCTCCCGCCCGGAGATCACCCCCGACGGGCTGAAGAAGCGCGTGCCCGACCTCAACCAGCACGACGTGTACCTGTGCGGGCCGCCTGGCATGGCGGAGGAGATGTACTCCGTACTGCGTGAGGCCGGGGTGCCGTCCTCACGTATCCACCACGAGTCCTTCGAAATGTGAGTGTGTGAGTACCGTGAAGAAGAAGCATCCGCTCCGCCGCATGGTGCTCTGCACCGCTGCCACCGTCTCCGGCATCGTCCTGATGCTCGCTCTCAAGCAACCGGCGCCGGGCACCGCCGCGGCCACCGCGCCGGTGCAGGTCGGCGCTGTGGCCGGCTCGCCGACAGCGTCCGCGGCCGCGACGGGGTCGGCAGGCTCGGTCCAGGGCTCCGCCTCCGCCTCGGCCTCCGCCTCGGCACCCGCCTCGGCACCCGCCTCGGCACCCGCGGCGGCGAAGAGCTCCGCTCCGGCTGCCGCGAACGTGACCCGCTCCGTCACCGGGGACACCGCCCAGACGCAGTACGGACCCGTACAGGTCGAGATCACCATGACCGGTACGAAGATCACGGCCGCCACCGCCCTACAACACCCGACCGGCGGCCAGAGCGACCAGATCAACGCCAACGCGGTGCCCAAGCTCAACCAGGAGGCGGTGACCGCCCAGAGCGCCTCCATCGACGCCGTCTCCGGCGCCAGCTACACCAGCGCGGGGTACAAGCAGTCGCTGCAGAGCGCTCTGGACAAAGCCGGTGTCTGAGGCATCCGTGTCCGAAGAATCCACCACCCGGCTCCGCCACGTCGAGGACGCCATGGGGACGGTCTTCTCCTTCGACGTACGCGGCCCCGAAGCCGGGACCCCCCGGAGCCGGGCGGCCCTCGAAGCGGCCGTCACCTCGCTGCACCGCGCGGACGAGGTCTTCTCCGCGTACCGCAGTGACAGCCAGCTCAGCCGGCTGGTCCGCGGCGATCTCGGCCTCGCGGACTGCGACCCGGAAGTACGGGAGGTGCTGGCGCTCTGCGACAACGCCGAGCGCCTCACCGACGGCTGGTTCAGCGCCCGCTACGCCGGCCCGCTCGACCCCACCGGCCTGGTCAAGGGCTGGGCCGTGGAACGCGCAGCCCGCATGATGGCCTCGGCCGGCGCCGACGCCGTCTGCCTCAACGGGGGCGGCGACATCCAGCTCCTCGGCGGACCCTGGCGAGTGGGGATCGCGCACCCGCTCCGGCCCGGTGAGCTGGCGACCGTCGTCGAGGCGGCCTCCGGTGAGCTCGCCATCGCCACCTCAGGCCCGGCCGAACGCGGCTGCCACATCCTCGACCCCCGCACCGGCATGCCGCCGGAAAGCGCGCTCGCCTCGATCACGGTCGTCTCCCGAAGCCTCACCGACGCCGACACCTGGGCCACCGCCGCCTTCGCGATGGGCGATCGCGCCCGCGACTGGCTGGAGCGGCTCCCCGGCGCGGAGGCCTTCGCCGTCACGGCTGACGGCGCGACCTGGCAGACGACAGGGTTCGGCTCCTGACCCGGCTCGGGCTCCTCACCGTACGACCACGGTCACCTTCCAGCCGCGCAGCGCTCCGCAGCCCATCATGCCCTTGCCGGTCGGCTTGGGGCACACCCGCTCCGAGGACGTGAGCTCCGCCCGCCCCGCCTTGGCGCCGTTGAACTCGGTGCCGGACGCCTTGGCCAGCGCCGTACCGGACGCGGTCACCGGAGCCCAGCCCGCGGCCAGTTGCACAGTCACCCGGCCGCCCGTCTTCACGCACACCTCATGGCCGCTGTCGGCCGCCGTCACCGTCACCTCGGCGCTTGCCGCGCAGGCCGAAGCCGTCGGGCCCGTCGAGGCGGCGGACGACGGGGACTGCGCCTTGGCGGGCAATGTGTGCGCACCGCCCGTATCGCTCCCGCAACCTGCTACCAGCAGCGCGGCCGCACCGACCGCCACCAGGGACAACACCGTCTTGGGCATCTGAGAATCCTCTCCGTCCGGCTCCCGGTCGGCCACCGGGCGCTTATGGGACGGCCGAACTCCGGTTCGGGTTCCGCTCATGTCCGCGACAACAGGAGCAGATCCAGTAGCCGGTCCGGATCGCGCTCGGTGAGTTCGCGCCGCCCCTGGCTACGCCGTGGGCTACCTGGCCTCCGGCCTCGGCGCCGGCTACCTCATCGGCGCCGCCGTCGGCCGCCACGCCCTCGCCCGGTTCGGCGTCCGCAATGTGCTCGGCGCCGCCCAACTCGCCATCGGCGGCTCCTTCTTCGCCCTGTTCAACTCACCGGACCTGCCGGTTGCCGTCCTCGCCGCGGCCCTGCTCGGCATCCCCGGGAGCATTCCGCCGGTCTCTGTGGAGACCCACGTCCACCGCCCCGCCCCGCCCTGGATGCTCGGCCGCGTCGGCGCATTGTTCTACGCTGTGGACTCCCTCGCCGCCATCGTCGGCGCCCTGTGCGGCCCCGCCCTCGTCACCGGCCTCGGGCTGACGGCCGGCCTCAACGCCATCAGCGCCTTCGCCCTGCTCGCGGTGGTCGCCACCTGGGGCTCGGTGCCACGCGAGGCACCACGGTCCGCTGCGCTCAGCGCTCCCCCGCCGCCAGGCGCAGCAGGTGATCGGCGACTGCCTGGCCGCCGCTGGGGTCGCGGCTGATCAGCATCACGGTGTCGTCACCGGCGATGGTGCCCAGGATGTCGTACCCCTCGGCCTGGTCGATGGCCGAGGCGAAGAACTGGGCGGCGCCGGGCGGGGTGCGGACGACGACGAGATTGGCCGAGGCCTCGGCGGAGATGAGGAGTTCGGTGGCCAGGCGGCGCATGCGTTCCTCCTTGACGGACTCACCGAGGGGGGCCTGGGGGGTACGGAAACCGCCTTCGGAGGGGACTGCGTAGATGAGTTCGCCGTTGTTGGTGCGGATTTTGACGGCGCCGAGTTCGTCGAGGTCGCGGGAGAGCGTCGCCTGGGTGACGCTCAGCCCGTCGTCGGCGAGCAGCTTGGCGAGCTGGCTCTGGGACCGTACGGCCTGCCGGTTCAGGATGTCCACGATCCGGCGGTGGCGTGCCGTGCGGGTCTGCGGCACGGCCTGCCCGGCTTGGCCGCTGTCTCTGTGCGCCTCGGTCATCGTCGTCGTCTCCGGATCGGGGTCATCGTGCTGTGGCTGCCTCGTCGAGGATGCCGGGGAGCGCCTGCAGGAACGTTTCGACCTCGGCGTCACCAAGGATCAGCGGAGGCGCGAGCCGTACGGTGCCTGGTACGGCGGCGTTCACCAGGAGTCCGGCGTCCTGAGCCGCCTTCTGTACCTGGGGGGCGAGCGGCTCGGTGAGCACGATACCCAGGAGGAGGCCGGAACCGCGCACGTGATCGACCAGGGGATGGCCGAGACCTTCGATGCCCTGGCGAAGCTTCTCGCCCTGGAGCTTGACGTTGTCGAGAATGCCGTCAGCGGCGATGGTGTCCAGGACCGCGAGGGCGGCGGCGCAGGAGACGGGGTTGCCGCCGAAGGTGGTGCCGTGCTGACCCGGGGTCAGCAGCCCGGCCGCCGCGCCGAAGGCGATGGTGGCACCGATGGGGAGGCCGCCGCCGAGGCCCTTGGCGAGGGTGACGACATCGGGCTCGACGCCCTGGGCCTGGTGCTCGAACCAGTGGCCGGTGCGGCCGATACCGGTCTGGACCTCGTCGAGGACGAGGAGGGCGCCGGTGGCGCGGGTGATCTCGCGGGCGGCGGCGAGGTAGCCGGCGGGGGGCACGATGACGCCGTTCTCGCCCTGGATGGGCTCCAGGATGACGAGGGCGGTGTCGGTGGTGACCGCGGCGCGCAGAGCGTCCACGTCACCGAACGGGACATGGGTGACGTCGCCGGGGAGGGGATGGAAGGCGGCCTGCTTGGCGGGCTGGCCGGTGAGGGCGAGGGAGCCCATGGTGCGGCCGTGGAAGGCGCCCTCGGTGGCGACCATGTGGGTACGGCCGGTGAGCCGGCCGATCTTGAACGCGGCCTCGTTGGCCTCGGCGCCGGAGTTGGAGAAGAAGACCCGGCCGGGCCGGCCGGAGAGCTGGAGCAGCCGCTCGGCGAGGGCGACGGTGGGTTCGGCGATGAAGAAGTTGGAGATGTGGCCGAGCTTGGCGACCTG
This sequence comes from Actinacidiphila oryziradicis, assembly GCF_005047355.1. Taxonomy (GTDB): domain Bacteria; phylum Actinomycetota; class Actinomycetes; order Streptomycetales; family Streptomycetaceae; genus Actinacidiphila; species Actinacidiphila oryziradicis. The sequence goes on along the minus strand of NZ_SUMC01000004.1, from coordinate 151,618 downwards.
CTCGGAGACCGCGGTCACGACGGCGGGGTGGCCGGTGCCGAGGGCGTTGACCGCGATGCCGCCGAGGAAGTCGAGGTAGGCCTTGCCGTCGGCATCCCAGAGCTTGACGCCCTCGCCACGGACGAGGGGAAGCCTCGGAGTGCCGTAGTTCTCCATCAGGGAGCCCTGCCAGCGCTGGGTGAACTCCTGGTTGGTCATCACTCGGCCCCTTCTACTACGGCGTCCGGCACGACCATCGTGCCGATCCCGTCATCGGTGAAAATCTCCAGCAGAATGCAGTGCTGGACCCGGCCGTCGAGGACCCGGGCGGTGGAAACTCCGTTGCGCACGGCGTGCAGGCAGCCCTCCATCTTGGGCACCATGCCGCTGGCCAGCTCGGGCAGCAGCTTCTCCAGCTCGCTGGCGGTGAGCTGGCTGATCACTTCGTCGCTGTCGGGCCAGTCGGCGTAGAGGCCTTCCACATCCGTGAGTACGACGAGCATCTCGGCGTCCAGTGCGGCCGCGAGCGCGGCTGCGGCGGTGTCGGCATTGACGTTGTACACGTGGCCGTCGTCGGCACTACGGGCGATGGAGGAGACCACCGGAATGCGGCCGTCGTCGAGCAGGGCCTGGATGGCGCCCGCGTCGACCGCGGTGATCTCGCCGACCCGGCCGATGTCGACCTGCTCGCCGTCGACGGTCGCGTAGTGCTTGACGGCCGTCATGGTGTGCGCGTCCTCGCCGGTCATGCCTACGGCGAAGGGGCCGTGCTGGTTGAGCAGCCCGACGAGGTCGCGCTGGACCTGCCCGGCGAGCACCATCCTTACGATGTCCATGGTCTCCGGGGTGGTGACGCGCAGCCCTGCGGTGAAGGACGACTCGATGCCGAGCCGGTCGAGGTGGGCGTTGATCTGCGGGCCGCCACCGTGCACGATGACCGGCTTGAGGCCGGCGTGGTGCAGGAAGATGACGTCCTGGGCGAAGGCAGCTTTCAGCGCCTCGTCGACCATGGCATTGCCGCCGAACTTTATGACGACGGTCTTGCCGTGGAAGCGGGTGAGCCAGGGCAGCGCCTCGACAAGGATGCGGGCCTTGGGTAGCGCTGTGTGGTTGCGGGCGGTGGGGCCAGAGGTCATGAGCTGTACGCGCTGTTCTCGTGGACGTACTCGGCGGTCAGGTCGTTGGTCCAGATGGTGGCGGTCGCGTCACCGGCGCTGAGGTCGGCGATGATGTGGATCTCGCGGTATCTCATGTCGACCAGGTCTCGGTCCTCACCGACGGCGCCGCCCTTGCAGACCCAGACTCCGTTGATGGCGACATTGAGCCGGTCGGGCTCGAAGGCGGCGGAGGTGGTGCCGATGGCGGAGAGGACGCGGCCCCAGTTGGGGTCCTCGCCGTGGAGAGCGCACTTGAGGAGGTTGTTGCGGGCGATGGAGCGGCCGACCTCGACGGCGTCGTCCTCGGTGACCGCGTTGATGACCTCGATCCTGATGTCCTTGGACGCGCCCTCGGCGTCGCCGATCAGCTGGCGGGCGAGATCCGCGCAGACCTTCTCCACGGCTGCGGCGAAGTCGTCATAGGCGGGAGCGGTCCCGGACGCTCCGGAGGCGAGCAGCAGCACTGTGTCGTTGGTCGACATGCAGCCGTCGGAGTCGGCCCGGTCGAAGGTCGTACGGGTGGCGGAGCGCAGCGCCTTGTCGAGCGTCACGGAGTCCAGATCGGCGTCGGTGGTGAGGACGACGAGCATCGTGGCGAGACCGGGCGCGAGCATCCCGGCGCCCTTGGCCATCCCCCCGACAGTCCAGCCCTCGCCCCCCACGACAGAGGTTTTGTGGATGCTGTCGGTGGTCTTGATGGCGATGGCGGCCTTCTCACCGCCGTGCTCCGACAGCTGCGCCACAGCCTTGTCGATGCCGGGCAGCAGCTTGTCCATCGGCAGCCTGATGCCGATCAGGCCGGTGGAGGCGACGGCGACCTCGCTGGCGTTGCCGCCGGTCGCCTCGGCGACCTTCTCAGCGGTCGCGTGGGTGTCCTGGAAGCCCAGCGGGCCGGTACAGGCGTTGGCGCCGCCGGAGTTGAGGACGACAGCCGAGATCTGACCGCCTCGCACCACCTGCTCGGACCAGACGACGGGCGCGGCCCTGACCCGGTTGGAGGTGAAGACACCCGCGGCGGCGAGCCGCGGGCCGTTGTTCACCACCAGGGCCAGGTCCGGGTTGCCGCCTGCCTTGATCCCGGCGGCGATCCCGGCCGCCGTGAATCCCTTTGCTGCGGTGACGCTCACGCTTTCTCCTCGTTCCGTTCGCTGTCTGCCCGGCGCTGAGGCGCGGGCGGCGTCCTGGTCTGCGGCCGGGCAGCCGCCGGGCGGGCTGCGGTGTCGCAGGGCACAGCCTTGGCCAGCAGCACGGCGAGCGCGCGGCGGGCGCTCACGGGGCCACTCCGCTCGTGGAAAGCCCCAGCTCCTCGGGGAGGCCGAGGGCTACGTTCATGCTCTGCACCGCGCCACCGGCGGTGCCCTTGGTGAGGTTGTCGATCGCGCTGATGGCGATGACGCGATTCGCGCTCTCGTCGTAGGCGACCTGGAGCTGTACGGCGTTGGAGCCGGTGACAGCGGCGGTGGACGGCCACCGGCCCTCGGGGAGCAGGTGGACGAACGGCTCGTCGGCGAAGGCCTTCTCGTACGCGGCTCGTACCTGGTCGCCGGTCACGCCGGGTTTGGCCTTGGCACTGCAGGTGGCGAGGATGCCGCGGGGCATCGGGACGAGGGTGGGAGTGAAGGAGACGGTGACCTTCTCCCCCGCGACGGCGGAGAGGTTCTGGCTCATCTCGGGGGTGTGCCGGTGGACGCCGCCGACACCGTACGGGCTGACGGAGCCCATCACCTCGCTGCCGAGCAGATGCGGCTTGAGCGCCTTCCCCGCACCGGAGGTGCCGGACGCGGCGACGATCACAGCCTCGGGCTCGGCGAGCCCGGCCGCGTACGCCGGGAAGAGGGCGAGGGAGACGCCGGTGGGGAAGCAGCCGGGGACCGCGATGCGCTTGGACCCCTCCAGCGCCGCCCGGGCGCCGGGCAGCTCGGGCAGGCCATAGGGCCAGGTGCCGGCGTGCGGAGAGCCGTAGAACTTCTCCCAGTCGGCGGCGGAGTGGAGGCGGAAGTCGGCGCCGCAGTCCACGATCAGGACGGCGTCGCCGAGCTGCTGGGCGACGGCGGCGGACTGGCCGTGCGGCAGGGCGAGGAAGACGACATCGTGCCCGGCGAGAACCTCGGCGGAGGTCGGCTCCAGGACCCGGCCGGCGAGCGGCAGCAGGTGCGGTTGGAGCCCACCCAGCTCCTGGCCTACGTTGGAGTTGCCGGTGAGTGCGCCGATCTCGATCTCGGGGTGGGCGAGCAGAATTCGCAGGACTTCGCCGCCCGCGTACCCGCTCGCCCCTGCCACCGCTACCCGGAATACCATCGAATCCTCCTCGTCGATGGCATGACTATACGGTGAGTCGAAGTTTTATGCAATGAATAGAGGTGGCGGCCGGTTCGTGTGTTGAGGCTGAGCGGCTGAGTTGGCCCTTTAGTGCTTGAGCTGGCCCGGCCGAGCGTCGTTGTTGGCCCGCTGCGACTTTTCGAGATAGGTGACACCTGGTCTTGGTGGTTGACACCACCCTGGGAAACGCCGAAGCCGTACCGGTGAGCCGGGACACGATAGGTGGAACCTGGCCACGCATAGTGGCCAGCCAGGGGCCCTGGTCAGCCCAGCACCTTCAGTGTCATCTACCCCGAAAAGTCGCACCCGCTCAGTCCTGGCCTCCCGAGCGGGAACGGCTCCGGCTTCGATGTCTGCGGCGAACTGGCGAGCGTAATCGATGAGTGCTTTCCGCAGGTCAGCGTAGTGACGCATCGGATCGCGGGTGAGCTGGAACCATGTGGTGTTCCGGCGTCGCGCCCAGTCTTGCTGGATGTCCAGTGGCTGCTCGGCTTCGATGGTGCGAGGCGCGAACAGGTGCTCACCACGCGTGACGTGGACCCAGAGGGACGCGTCCTGGCGCGTGCGATCGTCGAGGACGGGTTGCTTGCCGTGCGGAGGCTCCAGCCGGCTGGTCAGTTCCTGCCAGGTGCTGGGGTCGAGGGACCAGCCGCGGAGGGCTTCGCGGCGGTACTGGTAGTCGATGAGTCCGTCGGCTCGGACCGGCTGCGCCATCACCGACAAGGTCCTGGACGGAATGGCCGCACGGCAGAACCGGCCACGCGGCCCGGTGCCACGGGCAAGGCGCTTCAGGCTGTCTCTGTCGACGAACTCGGACTCGGCATCGTCGGGGGACAGAGGTCAGGAACGCGGTCGGCGGGATTGATCGCCTCGCGCCGCGTTCTTCTCCTTGATGCGCACCGCTTCTTTCCTGACCTCGGCCTGGGTGGCGCGCTCCTGCTGCAGCCACTCGGGACTGTCCCTCTTCAACGCGTCGATCTGCTCCGTAGTGAGGGCGTCTGTGACTCCGCCGCGCGCGAGACCCGCGATGGAGATTCCGAGCTTCGCCGCGACCACCGGCCGAGGATGCGGGCCGTTGCGTCGCAGTTCCAGCAGCCACTCGGGCGGATCGGCCTGCAGCGCACTCAATTCGTTGCGCGAAACGACACTGTCCTGGAACTCGGCGGGGGTGGCCTCAAGGTACACACCCAGCTTCTTCGCCGCGGTTGCGGGCTTCATCGTCTGGATGGTCTGGTGCGACGTCATGGTCTCAAGAGTATCGAGCGTGTGCGATACCTCCGACCACGGCCGGTAATCTGGCGGAGTGACAGGCTCGGAAGCATCCCCTTCATTCCGGCTCGCGTATGTCCCGGGTGTCACGCCCACCAAGTGGGTGCGGACCTGGAACGAGCGGCTGCCCGACGTCCCACTGACCCTCATCGCGATGTCCGCCGCCGAAGCATCCGACGTATTGCTGGGTGGGGGCGCCGACGCGGGTTTCGTGCGGTTGCCGGTCGACCGGACGGACCTCAGCGCGATCCCCCTCTACACCGAGACGACGGTGGTCGTGATCCCGAAGGACCACATCGTTGCGGCGGTCGACGAGGTGTCCGCCGAGGATCTCGCCGACGACGTCGTGCTGCATCCTCTCGACGACACCCTCGAATGGGAGCGCCGGCCGGGACTGCCCGCGATCGAGCGCCCCGCCACGACGGCGGACGCCGTCGAACTGGTGGCGGCAGGAGTGGGACTACTCGTCGTCCCGCAGTCACTCGCCCGCCTGCACCACCGCAAGGACCTCACGTACCGGCCGGTCTCGGACGCCCCCGAGTCACGCATCGCGCTGTCATGGCCGCAGGACAAAACCACCGAGCTGGTGGAGGAATTCATCGGGATCGTCCGCGGGCGGACCGTCAACAGCACACGGGGACGCGCCCCAACCCCGGCACAGCCGAAAACCAAGCGTCCCGACACGGGCGGCGCACAGCGGAAACCCGCAGCCGGCAAGTCGGCCGGCAAGAGCCCACGGGGCGGTTCCGGTGGCCCCAAAGGCGGCAAGCGCGGCGAGTCTCGCCGCCGGTCGTAGCCCCGACGGCGCGACCCCGAGCCGGCGCCCGTCCGGCTGCGGGACCACCCCGGGACGCGCCGTGCCCTCGGCCCGCTCGGCCGCGCCTACGGACTGAGGGTGGCGTTGTGGCGTGGGTGCACGCGCTGACAGGCGTTGATCCGGCGCTGGCATCGCTTGTAGTGGCTCGCACGAGCCGGATACCGAGCGCGTGACCTGGGCGGGGGCTCCTCCCAGGAGGCGGGCGAGGCCGAACCTGGCCGACCGCTTGCGATTCAGTGGTGTGCTGGTTGGTTGTCGGCGGCCGCGTCGCCTGTCCCGGTCGGGTTGTGCGGGGTCAGAGCGTGTATGCGCGGTATCGGTGAGGGCAGTAGCCAGAGCAGCGACAGCGCTCCGCCGATGGCTGCGACGAGCAGGGTTGCCCGGAGACCGACGAGGGTGGCGAGCAGGCCGCCGACGATGGCGCCGACGGGGCGTATCCCGTAGTTCACGGTGCTGTAGGCGCCGGCCACGCGACTGCGCATGCCGTCAGGGATCACCGCGGCTTGCAGGGAGTTGAGGTTGACGTCGAAAAGCATGACGCCGATGCCGGAAAGGAACTCGGCCCCGGCCAGCGCCCCGAGACGGGCCCAGACAGGGCCGCCCGCAGCAGCGGCGATGGCGATGGGGGCCGGGAACAGCACGGCGCCCACGGCGATGCTGCGTCCTACCCCTATCTGTCGCGAGATCTTCGGGGCCATCACCGCGCCGAGGAGAGCGCCGGTCGATCCGACGCCGAACGCGAGTCCGATGGCTCCCGCGGTCAGCCCGAGGTGGCGGCTGGCGAACAGCACGACCAGTCCGCTGCCGGAGACGAAGGTAAAGAAGTTGACGGTCGTCGCGCAGCCGAGGCCGGCCCGCAGCACCGGATGACGAACCACGAACACCAGTCCCTCTCGGGCACGCTGCAGCAGCGACCGCTCCGGCGCGTCAGCGGTGGCGGCGGCGGTCGGTGGTTCGTGGATCGGGATCGGTCCGACCAGGAGTGCGGATACCACGAAGGACAAGGCGTCGGCGACGACGGCGACCGGCGCGGTGAGGGCCTGGACGAGAGCACCGCCGATGGCAGGGCCGGCGACATAGGACGCGGACCGGCTGGCGTTGAGCTTGCTGTTCGCGTCGACGTAGGACGAGCGCGGCACGAGGTGAGCGAAGAAGGGCGGATAGGCGGTGTTGAACAGCACCCCTGCGGCGCCGGTCAGCAATGCCACCGCATACAGCTGGCCGAGCGTCACGGTCCCTGAGAGGTACGCGGCCGGCAGAGTCAGCAGTACGCAGGCACGTATCAGATCGGCGAGAACCATCAGGCGGCGTTTGGGTCCGCTGATCGACCCAGGCCCCCAGGACGATTGCGAGCAGGTTCGGCGTCCAGATGAGCGCGGTCAGCCATGCCACCTGGTTGGCCGACGCATGCAACGCCCCTACGGCGATCAGGGGCAGGGCGAGCTCGGAGATCCGGTCACCGAACTGCGAGACCGACTGACCTGCCCAGAAGCGAACGAACCGTCGATCGCACCAGAGCGATAACGGGGCGATCTCCTCCGGGGCGCTCACGGCGTCTCTCCCGTCCGCTCGTCGGCGCTCTCCGGCAGGGCATAACGCACCAGCCGGACACCGCGGCTGCCGGCGGGCCGCCGGGACGGGTCACGCGTCACGTAGGGCGCGATCACGCTCTCGATCGCGTCGTCGATGGCGGCGAGCTCCTCGGCGGACACGACGACGCGGGTGTTGGCCACAGTGGCGAGCCTGCGCCAGACCGGATCGAGTCCGGGCTCGACCTCGGCCACCCAGCGATGCGGCAGGTCCGCGGAGCGCAGGAACATCTCCCGGGACAGCACCCGCGCCGCCGACCGGCCCTCCTCGTCAGCAGGGTCCGCAGGCACCTCGAACCGGAAGCCGCGCGCCACGGCCTCCCACCGCCGCTGCCGGCGATCCGGTCCGGACTCGGCGTCACGGACCAGCCCGAAGCCCGCCAGATGCCGTAGATGCCAACTGGTCACCGACGGGGTCGCTCCCACATCAGGTGCGAGCTGCGTCGCGGTCGCCGGCCCGTGCCGCTGCAGGCGTTCGAGGATCGACAGTCGCACGGGATGCGCCAGTGCCCGCATCGTCTTCGGATCGGTGATTTCGAGATCGCCCAGGCGATTACCGGAGTCCATGACGTGAGAGTATTCTCTCATAATATGTGAGAGTCGACTCTCAGACCGATGGTCCCAGGGCCGCTGTTCGGTCACCGCCTGACGGCGCGCAGGATGACGAACTTCGGGTCGCTCGCGGCGACCTCACAATTGCCGAAGATCCGGCGCAGCTTCACGTGGTATCCGAGGTGCCGGTTGCCGACGACCCACAGCTCGCCGCCGGGGCGTAGCGCGTCGCGCGAGCCGGTGAACATGCGCCAGGCCGTCGCGTCGGTCGTCGCCCGGTGGGTGTGAAACGGCGGATTGTTCAGTACCAGGTCCACCGTCCCGGCCGGTACGCCCGACAGGCCGTCGCCCACCACGAACTCCGCCGTGGTGTCCGCGCCGGCGTTCAGCCGGAACGTGGCCTCCGCCGACGCCGCCGCCTGGTAGGACTCGTCGACGAACATCACCTCGGCTTCGGGGTTGGCCAGCGCCGCGGCCGTTCCGATCACCCCGTTGCCGCATCCCAGGTCCACGATCCGCTCGGGGCCGTGGCGCCGCGGAAGGTTTCGCAGGAAGAACCTGGTGCCGATGTCGAGTCGTTCGGCGCAGAAGATACCCGCGTGGTTGGTGACCGTCAGGCCCGAGACCGCTCCGACGTCGCCGGGCAGCTCGTAGCGGCGCGGCCACGGGCTGGCGACCCGGGCGAGCCGAAGGTCCGGCGAGCAGAAGATGAGCCGTGCCTTCTTCGCCGCCAGCGAGGTGCGGGTCGGCCCGAGGATCCGTTCGAACAGCTTCAGCGTCGAGGTGTGGATCTCGGTGACCATCCCGGTGCCGACGATGACGGTGCCCGCGTGAACAAGGGGTGCGAGGCGATGCAGCTGGTCCTCCAGGAGCGCGAGGCTCTTGGGTACTCGGATCAGCAGCACGTCGATCCGGTCCGGCGGGTTGTCCCTGCTCGACAGGAGCCGCACTTTCTCCGCGTCGATCCCGTTGCGCCGCAGGTTCACCCGGGTCGCCGCCTGGGTGAGGAAGGAGTCGGTGATCTGCACGGGGCGGCAGTCGGCGATCGCGGTGACCAGAGCCCCCCACCGGTCGCCCATGACGACGACGGTGCCGGACAGGTCCACCGGCTCGGCATCGATTCCCTGGAGATGCCGCAGCAGGTACTCGTCGGCAGCGTCCCAGGCGCGAAGCCTGTCGCGAGGGTCCTCGGGGTAGCGGGCGAGGTCGAACTTGCCCGATGACGTCGTGAAACAGTTCATTGTGCCCTCAGGCTAGCCGTCGCTCTCAAGGGCCGACGAGCGCCGGAGCCACAGACACGGCAACCCGCCTGCCGGTGCGAACGCGATGTCCGATTCACGCCAGCTCTCGCGACGGATCCGGACCAGACTCGGCGCCATGAACCACCCCGCCACCAAAAGCCGCCCGGCGGCCGACTGGACCGCCCTGGCCGCCGAGGTCAACGACTACGGGTGCGCCCTCACCGGCCCTGTCCTGACCCCGGCGCAGTGCCGGAGCGTCGCGGAGCTGTACGACAAGGCCGAGCTGTTCCGCTCCACCATCGACATGGCCCGCTACCGCTTCGGCTCCGGCCAGTACCGCTACTTCGACAGTCCGTTCCCCAGGCCGATCGCGGAGCTGCGCGAGGCCTTCTACCCGCGCCTGCTGCCCATCGCCCGGGACTGGGCCGACAAGCTCGGGCAGCCCGCTCCCTGGCCGGACACCCTTCAGGAATGGCTGGACATGTGCCACGAGGCCGGGCAGACCAGGCCGACCCCGATCCTGCTGCGCTACGGAGAAGGGGACTGGAACGCCCTCCACCGCGACCTGTACGGCGACCTGGTCTTCCCTCTTCAGGTCGTCATCGGCCTCGACGAGCCCGGCGCGGACTACGCCGGTGGCGAGTTCCTGCTCGTGGAACAGCGCCCCCGGGCCCAGTCCCGGGGCACCGTGACCTTGCTGCCGCAGGGCCATGGCCTGATCTTCACCACCCGCGACCGCCCCGTACGGTCGGCACGCGGTTGGTCGGCCTCCCCCGTCCGCCACGGGGTCAGCACGGTGCGTTCCGGAACCCGCCGTACCCTGGGCCTGGTCTTCCACGACGCCGCCTGACGCACACCCTGACCGGGGCCGCTCGGCGGATGCCGCCGCGGGCGGTGTGGCTGCCCGAGAATGACGCGCGACGGAAAGCGGCACGAGAATGCACGGCATGAACCCGACCCGCGACCGGGTCGCCCACCGCCTGCCCGCGAACGGGAGGTGCCTGACATGGCGGCGCTGATCCCCCGGCCCCGGATGCGGCCCGCCCCCGGCGCCGTCCACGTCCCCGGCTGGCTCACCCCGGACCAGCAGCGGGAGCTGGTCGCCGCCTGCCGTGGCTGGGCCTCCGGCCCGGTCCCGATCCGGCACACCAGGCTGCCCCGGGGCGGCGTCATGTCGGTGCAGACCGTCTGCATCGGATGGCATTGGCAGCCGTACACGTACACACGCACCGCCGGCGACGTGAACGGCCGCCGGGTCGCCGGCTTCCCCGACTGGATGGTCGGCCTCGGCCGCCGCGCCCTGGCCGACGCGTACGAGGACCCGGCCGCCGGCGACGGCTACACCCCGGACACCGCGCTGATCAACTTCTACGACGGCCAGGCCAAGCTCGGCATGCACCAGGACAAGGACGAGCAGTCCGGCGACCCGGTCGTCTCGCTGAGCATCGGCGACACCTGCGTCTTCCGCTTCGGCAACACCGAAAGCCGTAACCGGCCCTACACCGACATCGAGCTCGCCTCCGGCGACCTCTTCGTCTTCGGTGGCCCCTCCCGCTTCGCTTACCACGGCGTCCCCAGAGTTCTCCCGGGCACCGGCGACCCCGCCACCGGCCTGGCCTCCGGCCGCCTCAACATCACCATGCGCGTCACCGGGCTGAAGGGATAAGGCCGAGAGCGCCGGCCGGCCAACGAGCGGGGGGGGCGTTCACGGGTGCGAACTGCGGTGTCGGCCTGGCGACCGCTCACGCCCTGGCCGATGCGGGGGCCCGCGTCGTCCTGGCCGTACGGGACGTCCGCAAGGGCGAGCAGGCCGCTTCCGCCGTCCACGGTCACACCGAGGTGCGCCCACTGGACCTGTCCGGCCTCGAGTCGGTCCGCCGCGTCGAGCAAACCTGGAGCGGCAGCCTCGAGGTGCTGATCAACAACGCGGGAGTCATGGCCACACCGCTCCGGCGCACCCAGCAGGGCTTCGAGCTTCAGATCGGCACCAACCATCTCGGCCATTTCGCGCTGAACAATCTGCTGCTGCCCATCCGCGACCGCGTCGTCACCATCTCGTCCAACGCCCACAATGCGGGCAGCATCGCCTGTCAATGCGTGAACCCCCGCCCCAACGGATTCTCGACGCGGGTGATCGAACAAGGTGGGGGCCGCCGCCGCTCCCTCGCCATGAGCGACGATCGCAGTGGGGGATCGCAATTTTGTACGCCTCCGGGGCTGCGACAGCCGCGGCTCCTCCATAGGATTGATGCAGAGCGGGGGGTCAGTCCACTCCGGGCAGGAGGGCACCTCTGATGCACGCGACCAAGGGCGACGGGCTGCTTGTGCACGGCCGCATCGTCGGGCAGCACGACCACGTCGTCGAAATCGTAGAAGTCATAGGCGATCAGGGCGAACCGCCGTACCGCGTGCGGTACGGCGACGGGCACGAGACGGTAATGACGCCGGGCCCGGATTGCGTCGTCCAGCACAAGGCGGGGACACCGACGATCACTTGACCGAGGTGCCGCCGCAGGGCGAGGGGAGGCCGGTTTTCGTCCTCAGACGCCGGCTGGCCTTGCCTCGCGCGCGCCGTAGTGGTCGGCCACGACCCTGCTCATCGCGCCGATCGGGTCGGCCACCACATCCTTCGCGGCGAAGAAGATATTGCCGCCGACCTGCGGGTAGTCCCGGTCGAAGGCGAGGTGGCGGGAGAGCTCAGCCGGATCCTGCCACGCCGCGGGCTGGCCGGCGGCGCCGGCCTTGTAGAGGGCCTCGCCGATGTAGAGGCGGACGCCGGTGCCGTGGACGGTCCGTGCCCACCAGGGGATGAGTTCGGCGTAGTCGGCGGCGGCGAAGCCGATGTTCCAGTAGACCTGCGGAGCGATGTAGTCGATCCATCCCTCCCGGACCCATTTGCGGGTGTCGGCGTGCAGGTCGTCGTAGGTCTGGACACCGGCGCGGGTGTCCGAGCCGAGCGGATCGGTGGCGCGGTTGCGCCAGACTGCGAAGGGGCTGATACCGAAGCGGGTGCGGGGGCGGATCCGCTTGAGCCGGGCGGCGGTCTCGCGGACCAGCAGATCGGTGTTGTTACGCCGCCAGGCCGCACGGTCGGGGAAGCCGGTGCCGTAGCGGGCGTATGCGTCGTCGTCGGCGAAGGCCTGACCGGCCACCGGATAGGGGTAGAAGTAGTCGTCCCAGTGAACGGCGTCGATGTCATAGCGCTTTACGGCGTCGAGCATCGCGTCCTGGACGAAGCGGCGGACCTCGGGTAGACCCGGGTTGTAGTACAGCTTGCCGCCGTACGGGACGACCCAGTCGGGATGGAGCCTCGCGGGGTGGCCGGCGGCCAGCCGGGCGGGGTCGGTGTTGTTCGCGACGCGGTACGGGTTGAACCAGGCGTGCAGCTCCAGGCCGCGCCGGTGCGCCTCGCGGACGGCGGTGCCCAGCGGGTCCCAGCCCGGGTCCTCGCCCTGCGTGCCGGTGAGGTATTCGGACCAGGGTTCGTAGGGTGACGGCCACAGCGCGTCGGCGGTGGGGCGGACCTGGAGGACCACAGCGTTGAGCCGGCGCCCGACTGCGGCGTCGAGGAAGTCGAGCAGTTCCTGCCGCTGGCGGGTGGCGGAGAGACCGCGGGTTGAGGGCCAGTCGCGGTTGGACACGGTCGCGATCCACATGCCGCGCAGCTGCTCGGGCCCGGCTACGGGGGCCGGGGCGGCGGCGAGGGTGTCGCCGGACGCCAGCATCGTGGTGACCGCCCCCGCGGCGGCCGCCGCGAAGACCCTGCGCGTGATCTGGCCCATGTGTTCCCCCTGGTGACCGTACTGGCCGTGCCAACCGTGCCGCTGACCGTGCGTCAGCCCTGTCGATGATGAGGCGTCCGGCCGCGCCGGGGCAATCCTCCCCGGCGCTACGGCGTGTCCCCCGCCAGAGGGCCCGCACTCTTCTCGCCTGCGCAGGCGGCGGCGCCTACCGCTGGGAGCGGACCGGTAAGCAGTGGACACCGCTCACCGACGCCGGGGCCGCCGTCTCCCTCGGCTTCACCGGCAGCCGGTCCGGCACCAACGGCGGGCCCACGGCGTTCACGCTCAACGGCTCCGCCTGCACCGTTACGCAGAACCGGCGCCTTTTCCCGGAGGACCGGGCACATCCGGTCGTCCGTCATCACGGGTGTACTGTCGCTGACGGACATCTGCAGGAAGAGGCAAGGCGTTGAACGACATCCAGTACGTCGGGGTAGTGGGCTGCGGCCTGATGGGCGCCGGCATAGCGGAGGTGTGCGCCCGCTCCGGACTGGACGTGAAGGTCGCGGAGACCACCGGCGAGGCGCTGGAACTGGGCCGTAGCCGGTTGACGAACTCACTCGGCAAGGCCGCCGAACGCGGCAAGATCAGCGAGGCGGAGCGGGACTCGACGCTCGCCCGGCTGAGCTTCACCACCGACCTCGGCGAGTTCGCCGACCGGGACCTGGTCATCGAGGCCGTCGTGGAGAGCGAGCAGGTCAAGACCGAGATATTCCAGGTGCTCGACCAGGTGGTGACCCGCCCGGACGCGATCCTGGCCTCCAACACCTCCTCCATCCCCCTGGTGAAGCTCGCGGTCGCCACCTCCCGCCCCGGCCAGGTGCTGGGTATCCATTTCTTCAACCCGGCGCCGGTCCAGCAGCTCGTCGAGCTGATCCCCGCGCTCACCACCGGCGACCAGACGCTGCTGCGCGCCGAGAAGCTCGTCACCGATGTGCTGGGCAAGCACGCCATCCGCGCCCAGGACCGCTCCGGTTTTGTCGTCAACGCGCTGCTCATCCCGTATCTGCTTTCCTCGATCCGGATGTTCGAGTCCGGCATCGCCAGCCGCGAGGACATCGACAACGGCATGGAGCTCGGCTGCGCCCACCCGATGGGCCCGCTGAAGCTCTCCGACCTGATCGGCCTGGACACCGTCGCCTCGGTCGCCTTCAGCATGTACGAGGAGTACAAGGAGCCGCTGTACGCCGCTCCCCCGCTGCTCCTGCGCATGGTCGACGCGGGGCGGCTCGGCCGTAAGAGCGGCCACGGCTTCTACGACTACAGCTGATACGACTACAGCCGGCGTACGTCCAACGGGCGATGGAGCCGGATCCCCAGATCCTGGTCCACCGTCACCACGGCGGCCGGCGTTGCCGCGTCGTCCACCTCGGCGGGTGCGAAACCGCTGCTGGAGGCGATGACGGCCGCCGCCATCGTGTGGGCCAGGGCGGTGCGTGAGCGCACCCCGAATTTCCGGTAGATCCGCGACAGCGTCCCTTCCACCGTCTTGACGCTGATGAACAGCTCGGCGGCAACCTCCCGGTTGGTGGCCCCGCCGCCGACCAGCTGGGCCACCCGCTGCTCGCTGGCCGTCAATTCGGGGCCGCCCCCGCCGCCGCGCTCCATCGCGTCGAGCCGGGCGATCTCCTCCCGGGCCTTGGCCGCCAACGGCTCCGCCCCGGCGGCCGAGCAGATCGCCAGCGCCTCCGCGAGAGCGGCCCGGGCCACCGTGCGGCGGCGCGAACGGCGCTCGACCGCGCCGAGGGCGATGAGCGTACGTGCCAGATCCACCGGGAGCGGCAGCCTGCGCAGCCGGTCGGCCGCTGCCTGCAACCGGGACACGCCCTTCTTCGCCCGGCCGACGGCGGCCTCCCGGAGCCCTTCCGCGCATTCCAGCGCTGCCAGCACGCTGGCCGGGGTCTGCCGGGTCGTCCGCCGGTGGGCCGCCTGCAGCACCTCCGCCGCCGCCTCCGTCTCCCCCAGCGTCACCAACGCCTCCGCCAGGTCGGCGTACCAGCGCAGCAGCGCGGGATCGGCGATGCCCATCTCCTCGCCCATCAACCGGACCCGCTGCAACGCCTCGACCGCAGCCGACACCCCCTGGGTGCCCCCGGCCAGCAACTGCGCCTGGCCCAGTACCGCCAGGGCGCGCAGCAGGAAGAGCCGGTCCCCGTCGGCCTCGCACGCGTCCACCGCCCGCCGGGCCAGCCGCAGCGCCTCCGGCACGGATCCGCCCGCCGTCTCCGCCAGCGCGGCCGCGTACAGGGCGGGCGGGGACGCGCTGCCCGCCTCGGCCGGCAGCCCGGCGCAGCGGGCGGCGCTCTCCATGGCCTCCCCGCAGCGTCCGGCCCGGACCTGGATGCGGGTGAGCGCCACGAGGGTGGCGACGCTCTCCTCGACGCCCGCGTACTCGGCGATCCTCGTGAGGAGTTCGGCGACCTCCTCCTGCGCGTCGACCACCCGGTCGGCTTCGGCGGCGAGGAGGGCGCCGGTGCGGATCAGGCCCCAGGCCGCGGGGCTCGCGTCGGTGTTTTCCGCGTGTGCGCTTTCCTCGCGGGCACGTCGCGCCGGGCCCAGGAGCGCCAGCGCCTCGCGCAGCGCGCTGTCGGCGGCGGCGAGATCGCCGTGCAGGGCGCGCAGCCGGGCCAGCAGGGCCAGGGCGGCGATGCGGGTGTGGGCGGCTGCGGGCCCCGCGAGGCGGGCCTGGTCGGCGGAGCGGCGGGCGTGGTCGGCGGCCCGGGCGGGCTCGCCGCCGAGCAGATCGCGGACGGCGGCCCAGTGGTGAAGGCGCGCCTCCAGCGCGGGGTCCCCGGCTGCGTCCCGCAGGCCGGCCTCGATGAGCCGCTGGGTGCCGCCGAGGGCCTGACCGGCGTTGCTGAGGAGGATGAGTCTGGCCCGCACGCGCTGCCGGGCGGAGCCGGACTCGCCGAGGACCCTGTCGGCCATCCGGCCCGCGTCCTCCCTGAGCCCGGCGTCGCAGGCGTACTCCGCGGCGGCCAGCAGCCGGTCGGCGCGGTCCTCGGGGCGGTCCTGCGGGGTGCGGCCGGCGGCGAGTTCGGCGAGTTCGGCGGCGGTGCCGGGGGCTCCCCGCTGCCGGGCGGACCCGGCGGCCGCGATGAGGGTCGCGGCGGTCGTCTCGTCCTCGTGCGGGCGGGCGAGTGCGAGGTGGCGGGCCTGCTCCACGGGTTCCGTGACCGCGCCGGCCAGCAGCTCATGCGCCTCGCGGCGACTGTGCTCCGGGGCGTCGGCATATACGGCCGCCCGGATGAGCGGGTGCCGGAACCGTACGGCGCCCTCGGCGTCAGCCACCGCGACCCCGAGCACTTCCGCGACCCGCAGGTCCCGCGCCGGGTCCGGCACCCCGACGGCCCGCAGCAGCGTGAGCGTCGGCCGGGCGGCGGCCCCCGCGACCAGCAATGTGCGCCGGGCGGATGCCGGCAGCCGCCGGACCCGGTCGAGCAACAGGGTACGCAGCCGGCGCGGCACCGGCAGCGGTCCGCCGGGGGACGCCGGCATACCGTCGCGCACGATCGCCCTGCCGAGTTCGAGCGCGTACAGCGGATTGCCCGCGGCTGTCCGCTGGACGGCCTGCACCGCCGGCGGCGGCAGCCCTACGCCGGTGTCGCTCAGCAGGAGTTCGGCGACCTCGCGGTCGGGCAGCGGCGGTACGGCGATCTCCACCGTGCCCGGCGGGCAGCAGCTCAGCCGGCCCGGCTGCTCGCCCTCCGGAACCCGCTCCGCCGCCACCAGCCGCACTCCGGGCGGGCCCGGCTCCCCGAGGCGGCGCACCGCGAACGCCAGCACCTGCGCGCTGGGGTCGTCGAGCCACTGCAGGTCATCGATGGCGAGCAGTACGGGCCCGGCAGCGGCGAGCGCCCGCAGCGCCTCCAGTACCGCGATCCGCACCGCCAGCCGGCTCTGCGCGCCCCCCGGTTCACGCCCACGGAGCAGCGCCGCTCGCAGTGCCGCCCTGGGTTCGGTGGGCAGCCCGTCCACGTACTCCTCCGGTACCCCCGCGAACAGGTCGATCAGGCCCACGAACGGCAGCTTCGCGTCCTCTTCCGCCGGCGAGCATCGCAGCACCGTGCAGTCCGGCGGGGTTCCATCCTCCAATGCGGCGATCAGGGTGGATTTGCCGATCCCCGCCGGCCCGTATAACAGCACGCCAGGAGCGGCGCCGAGTTGTTGCCGGGCTTGGTCGAGCAGTTCTCGGCGCCCGATCAGGGAGACCAGGGACGACATGTGCACATGACAACGTCAGCGCTGCGCGTTGTCAATGACGCCGGTCACCCACCAGGGCGCCCGTTGGCGTCTGCGGCGTTTCCCCCTCCCCGCCACTTCCCGACCGCGTCCGATTTGCGGCTGGCGCCGCGTGGGGGGCTCCGCCCCGGACTCGCCTCCTACGCCCTGGCGGGCGTGGGAGGGACCCACCCAGTCCTCAAACGCCGGACGGGCTGGATGGTTACCGGGTTGTGGGCAGGCGTGACGCAGGGCCGAGCAAAGCGAGATGGGGGCACCTCCCGGCCGAAGGCTGGGGGAGGTAGCTGGGGGGGAGGGTGGGCACAACACCGACCACCGGCCCGCACATGACCACGGGTCCAGGGGCGCAGGCGCCGGGTTCCCGGCGCCGGATGGTCAAACCGGAGGGTCAGAAGAGCGGGAGCAGCACAACGCGGTGGGCGTACCGCCCGGCACCGTCGGCACTGTCGGACGCGGCGACGACGGTGGTGCCGGAGTCTGCGGTGCGGCGTAGCTCGGCCCAGGCGAGATCGCGGGCGGGGGTGTCGGGGGGACCGTCGACGACGGCGGTGATCACGGTGCCGGGGCCGCCGCCGAAGGCGTGCGCCAACGCCTGGAGGAGCGACGTACGCGCCACGCCGTGCGGCCCGATGACGGCGAACAGTTCTTTCGGGTCCTTTGGGATGGCGGTCCACCCTTCTCGAAATGAGCGGTTTGCCCTTGTATGGACCAGCTCTATCAAGAGGGGGCCGTCATCAGCGGCACGGCGCTCCGGGCGGAATCCCCGTGGGGCGCGTCCGGATCACCGGACGCGCCCCACGGGGATGGTGCGGTGCTACGCGCCCCGCAGCACCGCGCCGGTGCGCGTCGAGGCAGCGGAGACAGCCGCGTCACGCGCCGCCGAGGCTTCCTCCGCGGTGAGGGTGCGGTCCGGAGCCCGGAAGCGCAGGGCGTAGGCGAGGGATTTCCTGCCCTCACCGATCTGGTCGCCGGTGAAGATGTCGAACAGCCGGAGGGACTCCAGGAGCTCGCCCGCGCCGGAGCGCAGCGCGGATTCGACATCGGCGGCCGGGACGGAGGAGTCGACGACAAGGGCGACATCCTGGGTGGCCACGGGGAAGGTGGAGACCTTGGGTGCCAGGACCGGGCCGGAAGAGGCGCGCTCCAAGCGGTCGAGGTCGAGCTCCATGGCGGAGGTGCGCCCCGGAAGGCCGAGCGCCTTGGTGACGCGGGGGTGGAGCTCACCGGCGTGGCCGACGAGGGCGTCCCCGGCGTAGAGCGCCGCGCAGCGGCCCGGGTGCCAGGGAGCGTGCTGGTCCTTGCGGACGGTCAGCTCGGCCCCGGCCTCGCGGGCGATGACGCGGGCCGCCTCGACGGCGTCGGCCCAGCCGGCCGGGTACCCGTTGCCCCACCAGCCGGCCTGCTCGCGGGCGCCGGAGAGCACGACGGCGACCTGGCGCGGCTGGCGCGGCAGTGCGGCGTCGAGCGCGGCGATCTCCTCGTCCGTGGGGCGGCGGTCGACCGGCAGTCGCGGCGGCGCCGGTTCCTCACCGGAAGGCCGGAAGACCAGTCCGGTCTCGAAGAGCGCCAGGTCATGGTTGCCCCGGCGGTCATTGCGCCGCAGCGCGCCCAGCAGCCCCGGCAGGAGCGTCGTGCGGAGCGCGGGCTCCTCGTCGGAGAGCGGGTTGGCCAGCTTGACGGTCAGACGGCGCGGGTCGTCCGCGTCGAGACCGAGTTCGTCGAAGGCGGCATCGCCGACGAAGGGGTAGTTCTCGACCTCTACATACCCGGCTCCGGCGAGCGCCCGGCCGACCCGGCGGCGCAGCTTCTGCGACTCGGTCAGCCCGCGCCCGGACGGCAGCTTCGGCAGGGTGGACGGCAGGTTCTCGTAGCCCTCCAGCCGGATGACCTCTTCGGCGAGGTCGTTCGGGTCGGTGAGGTCCGGGCGCCAGCTCGGTACGGTGACGATCAGCTCGTCGGAGCCGTCGACATGGCAGCCGATCTGCTGCAGGCGGCGCACCACGGTCTCCCGGCCGTACTCGGTGCCCGCGACGCGGTCCGGGTGGTCCGCCGGGACGGCGATGGTGTGCGGCACGGACGGGGCGGCGATCTCGGTGACCCCGGCCTCGGCGGTGCCTCCGGCAAGCAGCACCAGCAGGTCGACGGTCCGCTGTGCGGCTGCCGACGCGGCCTGCGGGTCGACCCCGCGCTCGAAGCGCTTGGACGCCTCGGAGGACAGCTTGTGACGGCGGGCGGTGCGGGCGATGGCGACCGGGTCGAAGTGCGCGGCCTCGATGACGACGTCCGTCGTGGGAGTCGCGCCACTGCCGTCGATCTCGGTGTTGGCGCCGCCCATCACCCCTGCCAGGCCGATCGGGCCTCGGTCGTCGGTGATCACCAGATCCTCGGGGTGGAGAGCGCGCTTGGCGCCGTCGAGGGTGGTGATGTGCTCGCCGGGCTCGGCGCGGCGCACACCGATGGTGCCCTCGACGCGGCTGCGGTCGTACGCGTGCAGCGGCTGGCCGAGCTCCAGCATCACGTAGTTCGTGATGTCGACGGTGAGCGAGACGGCCCGCATCCCGGCCTTCTGCAGTCGGCGCTGCAGCCAGATCGGGGACTGTGCCTCGGGGTCGAGGCCGGTCACCGTACGGGCGGTGAAGCGGTCGCAGCCGGCCGGGTCGGAGACCTTGACCGGGTAGCCGTAGGCGTTGGGGCCGGGGACGTCGATCAGCGCCGGGTCGCCCAGCGGCACCCCGTAGGCGATGGCGGTCTCGCGGGCGACGCCGCGCATCGACAGGCAGTAGCCGCGGTCGGGGGTGACGGCGATGTCGAGGACCTCGTCGACGAGTTCCAGCAGCTCTATGGCGTCGGTGCCGGTCTCGTACTCCGGCGGGAGCACGATGATGCCGTCGTGGTCGCCGGAGATGCCGAGCTCGGCGGCGGAGCAGATCATGCCGTGCGAGTTGTGGCCGTAGGTCTTGCGCGCGGAGATCTCGAAGTTTCCGGGCAGCACACCGCCGGGGAGGATGACGACGACCTTGTCGCCGACGGCGAAGTTCCGGGCGCCGCAGACGATCTCCTGCGGCGCGCCGGACCCATTGGCGTCGCCGACGTCGACGGTGCAGAAGCGGATGGGCTTCTTGAAGCCTTCCAGCTCCTCGATGGTGAGGACCTTGCCGACGACCAGCGGGCCCTTGAGACCGGCGCCGAGCTGCTCGACGGTCTCGACCTCCAGGCCGACGGAAACGAGCTTGGCCTGGACGTCGCGGCCGGTCTCACCGGCGGGCAGTTCGACGTACTCCCGCAGCCAAGAAAGCGGGACCCGCATCAGATCTCCATCCCGAACGGAAGGGTGAAGCGAATGTCACCCTCGACGATGTCCCGCATGTCCTCGACGTTGTGGCGGAACATGAGCATCCGCTCGATGCCGAAGCCGAAGGCGAAACCGCTGTACTTCTGGGGGTCGACACCGCAGGCGGTCAGCACTCTGGGGTTGACCATGCCGCAGCCGCCGAGCTCGATCCAGCCCTCGCTGCCGCAGGTCCGGCAGGGGCGGTCGGGGTTGCCGACCGACTCGCCGCGGCAGACGTAGCAGACCATGTCCATCTCGGCGGACGGCTCGGTGAACGGGAAGAAGTTCGGCCGCAGCCGGGTCTTCATGTCGTCACCGAAGAGCGCCTGGACCATGTGGTCGAGGGTGCCCCTGAGGTCGGCCATGGTCAGGCCCTCGTCGATGGCGAGCAGCTCGACCTGGTTGAAGACCGGGGTGTGGGTGGCGTCCAGCTCGTCGGTGCGGTAGACCCGGCCGGGACAGATCACGTAGACCGGGGGCTCGCGGTCGATCATCGAGCGGATCTGCACGGGCGAGGTGTGCGTACGGAGCACGACGCCCGACTCAGGCTCGCCCTTGGCGCCCTGCACGAAGAAGGTGTCCTGCATCTCCCGGGCGGGGTGGTCCGGCGGGAAGTTCAGCGCGTCGAAGTTGAACCACTCGGCCTCGGCCTCGGGGCCCTCGGCGACCGCGTAGCCCATGGCCACGAAGACATCGGCGATCCGGTCGGCGAAGGTGGTCATCGGGTGCCGGGCACCGGCCGGGCGGCGGTCGTAGGGGAGGGTGACGTCCACCGCCTCCTCGACCAGCACGCGCTCGTCGCGCTCGGCCTCCAGCACCTCCTGGCGGGCCGCAAGCGCCTTGTTGACCGCGGCGCGGGCCTGGCCGACGCGCTTGCCGGCGTCGGCCTTGGCGTGCGGCGGCAGCGCGCCGATCTCGCGGTTGGCCAGAGCGATCGGCGAGCGGTCGCCGATGTGTGCGATCTTGACCTCGCGCAGCGCGTCCAGATCGGCGGCTTCGGCGATCGCGGTGAGCGCCTCGTCGCGCCTGCGCTCGATCTCTTCCGGTTTCAGTGCCTCGACCTCGACAGGGTCGTACGACTTGTTGGGTGCCGACATCTCTTCCGTTCCGATTCTGGTGCGCGTTGCGCGGCCTGCCCGACTCCGCACATGCCAAACATGCCAAAGGCCGAGTCTACTGGGCTCGCGGGCACTGGTCTGATGGGTGCTGCCACGCCCGTCGGGGGTTGCTCAGCGCAACTGCTCAGGCCAGGTAGGCCGGCGCCCCGACGGGCAGGATAAATCGGAACTGAGCGCCGCTGCCGGGCGCACGGCCGACCGCGATGGACCCGCCGTGGGCCTCGACGATGCCCTTGACGATGTAGAGGCCCAGGCCGGTGCCACCGCGCTTGCTGCCCCGCCAAAAGCGGGTGAAGACGCGGCCCACCGACTCCTCGGGGATACCGGGGCCTTCGTCGCTCACGGTGACTGCCGTTCCTTCGGTGCCGTCCTTGGACGGTGCGGATGAGACCTCAATGGTGACAGTACCCCCACCGTGCCGCACCGCGTTTTCCAGCAGATTGCCGAGAACCTGGTCGATCTTGTCGGGATCCGCCCAGAGCGCGGGCAGCGCGTCGGCGACCCGCAGCGCGAAGCGGTCGGCGGGCTGCCCGGCCGCGACATGCGCGTCGACGTGCTTCTTCACCGCCGCGGCGATGTCGACGGGCTGGCGGCGCACCTCCAGCCGGCCGGAGTCGATCCGGGAGATGTCGAGCAGCTCGGCGATCAGCCGGGTGACGCGGTTGGCGTCGGCGTCGACGGTTTCCAGCATCAGCTTCTTCTGGTCCTCGGTGAACCGCTCCCATTTGGCGAGCAGCGTGGCCGTGAAGCCCTTGACCGAGGTGAGCGGGGAGCGCAACTCGTGCGCGACGGTGGCGATCAGCTCGGCGTGGCTGCGCTCGGTGCGGCGCCGCGCCTCGGTGCCGCGCAGCGCGACGATGAGCCGCCGCACCGGTCCGGTGGGGTGGTCGCGTACGTATCGCGCGGAGACCAGCACCTCACGGCCGCCGGGCAGCAGCAGATTCCGCTCGGGCTGGCCGGTGCGGATGGCCAGGCCGTGGTACGGGTCGGTGAGCGGCCACCAGCGGTGGCCTTCGATGTCCTCCAGCGGCAGCACCCGGTCGATCGGCAGACCAAGGGCCTCGGCGGGGTGCAGCGCGGTGATCCGGGCAGCGGCGGCATTGAAGCAGATCACCCTGCCGCTTTCGTCGGCGACCACCAGCCCGTCCGGCAGGTCGTCGGGCCTCAGCCCGAGCCCGTCGAAACCGTCGGCTCCCTGTGGGACCGGATCCCGGCCCCCCGAGGCAGCCGGAGCCGCGCTGCCGGCCATGCTGCCGTCCATCCCCGTATCCCCCTCTCAGGGCCCCCGGAGCGCCACCCTACTAGCTGAATGTGACGGAACGGCACCCTCCGGATGCGCGCTGCGCCCGTGCGGACGCGTAGAGGCACACTGCGGCGGCCGTGGCGAGGTTGAGGCTCTCCGCCCTGCCGTGGATCGGCACCCGCACCACCTCGTCGGCCAGAGCGCGGGTCTGCGCCGGAAGGCCCCAGGCCTCATTGCCGAAGATCCACGCGGTGGGGCCGCCCATCGTGCCCTCGTCCAGCTCCGCGTCCAGGTCCCGCTCCCCCGCCCCATCGGCCGCGAGCAGGCGTACGCCGGCTTCCCGCAGGCCCGCGACGGCCTGCTCGACCGTCACCCCGACGGCGACCGGCAGGTGGAAGAGGCTGCCCGCCGAGGCCCGCACGGATTTCGCGTTGTACAGGTCGACGGAGGCGTCGGTGAGTACCACCGCGTCCGCTCCGGCGGCATCGGCGCAGCGCAGCACGGTGCCGGCGTTGCCGGGGTCGCGGACATGCGCGAGTACGGCGACCAGCTTCGGGCGCGCGCGCAGGATGTCCTCGAACGGTACGTCCAGGAAGCGGCAGAGGCCGACGATGCCCTGCGGCGTGACGGTGTCGCACATCTCGGCGACGACCTCGTCGGTCGCGGTGAGAACGGGCGCTCCCGCGGCGCGGGCGGCGGCGATGATGTCGGCGTGCCGCTCACTCGCCTCCGGCGTCGCATAGAGCTCGATGAGCGTGCGCTCCTCGCCGCCACGGTGTGCGACGGCCTCGCGCACCGCCTGAGGGCCTTCGGCGATGAAGCGCCGCTCCTTCCCCCGGAAGCCGCGCTTCGCCAGGCGGCGGGCCGCGGTGACGCGCGGCGATCGCAGGGAGGTCAGCTCGGGGCTCGCCATGGGGTGTGGTGCACTCACTTCCGGGTGGGATGAACGCCCGGCACGGTCCGGCGCCGGACCGTGCCGGGACCGGGACGCGCGCGGACCCGCAGGCGATCCGCCTGCGGGTCCGGTGCCGGTCGTGCGGCTCAGCGCGGGTCAGGCCGCGGAGGCTGCCTTCGGCGCGTTGACGTCAGCCGGAAGGGCCTTCTGGGCAACCTCGACCAGGGCGGCGAACGCAGCGGCGTCGTTGACCGCGAGCTCGGCGAGGATCTTGCGGTCGACCTCGACCTGGGCGGCCTTCAGGCCCTGGATGAAGCGGTTGTAGGTGATGCCGTTGGCGCGGGCAGCGGCGTTGATGCGCTGGATCCACAGCTGGCGGAAATCGCCCTTGCGCTTCTTGCGGTCGTTGTAGTTGTAGACGAGGGAGTGGGTGACCTGCTCCTTCGCCTTGCGGTACAGGCGGGAGCGCTGCCCACGGTAGCCGCTGGCCTGCTCGAGGATCGCCCGGCGCTTCTTCTGGGCGTTGACTGCCCGCTTGACGCGTGCCACTTGATAACTCCTTCTAGGGGACCGCGGTGGTAATCACGCGGACCGAAAGCGAATGGGTCCCGGTCGTAACTCGCGCCTCCTGGTCCAGGAGGCGCGGCCGTCACTTGCCGAGAAGCTTCTTGATCTTCTTGGCGTCGCCCGGGGCCAGCTCGACGATGCCGGTCAGGGCACGGGTCTTGCTCGACGGCTTGTGCTCAAGCAGGTGACGCTTGCCGGCGCGCTCGCGCATCACCTTGCCGGAGCCGGTGATCTTGAACCGCTTGCTCGCACCGCTGTGCGTCTTGTTCTTCGGCATGGCGCCGTAGTCTCCTCGTCGCTGGCCCTCCCGTCCGCTCGGAAGCGGACGGAGAGCGTCAGTACTTCATTGCATGACCCGGAGCGGCGCTCCGGGACCTGACGTCGCCGTCAGCTGTCCTCGGCGGGAGCGTCGTGCTCGAGCTGCTCACGTTCGTGCTGCTCGTACTGCTCCACTTCCACGTCGGACGGATCCTGCGGCAGGCGACCGGCCTTGCGAGCGGCCTGCGCCTCGCGGGCTTCGGCCATCGCCTCGGTCTTCTTCTTGTGCGGACCGAGGACCATGATCATGTTTCGGCCGTCCTGCTTCGGCGCGGACTCCACGAAGCCCAGCTCCTGGACGTCGCCAGCCAGCCGCTGGAGCAGCCGGTGACCGAGCTCCGGCCGCGACTGCTCACGGCCGCGGAACATGATCGTGATCTTGACCTTGTCGCCCTGCTTGAGGAACCGGACGACGTGACCCTTTTTGGTGTCGTAGTCGTGCGGGTCGATCTTCGGCCGGAGCTTCATCTCCTTGATGACCGTGTGCGCCTGGTTCTTGCGCGCCTCACGGGCCTTCATGGCCGACTCGTATTTGAACTTTCCGTAGTCCATGAGCTTGCACACGGGCGGACGTGCGTTCGCCGCGACCTCGACCAAGTCCAGGTCGTACTCCTGCGCAAGCTCCAGGGCTTTGGCAAGCGGCACAATGCCGACCTGCTCGCCGCTGGGACCGACGAGTCGCACCTCGGGGACGCGAATCCGGTCGTTGATGCGGGGCTCGGCGCTGATGGGGCCTCCTCGGTTGCACCACGCGGCTGACTGGCCGACAGCCACGTAACGTCTGTCATCGACCCCGTAGCGAAGGCGCAAAAAACGCCCCGTACGGGTCACAGGCGGGGCTCCTCACAACCGGGAGCACCGCCGCGTTATTCCGCGGGGCGCATCGGGCAACGCCGCAGCGCTACCTGACCGGAACCTGCAGACCTTTCGGTCGGCCAGGTGGGAGATCGGAGCCTCCACTTGTGGGCCGGTCACATGTGTGTCCGGCCGGTCGATCTCCAAGCATACCAGCGTCTGACCGCAGACCGTAATCGTCCGGACGGGGCCTATCGTGTGGGACATGAGCGACGCGATCCCTCGTCATGACGAGCATGACGAGCACGACAAGAACGACAGCCCTGACTTCGACACCATGACCCGCGACATCGCGGATGTCCCCGCGGTCGAGGTGATCACGACGGTCGCCGTCCACCTCATGAGCGCCGCCGCGGTCAATCTGGGTCTCGCCGAGGAGGGCACCGCCCACAAGGACCTCGACGAGGCCCGCAAGCTCATCACGTCCCTCGCCGGCCTGGTCACCGCCGGCGCGCCCGAGATCGGCTCCTATCACGCGGCTCCGCTGCGTGACGGCCTGAAGTCCCTCCAGCTCGCCTTCCGGGAGGCCTCCGTGGTGGCGGACGAGCCGGGCCAGGGGCCGGGCGAGAAATTCACCGGGCCGGTCATCGGCTGAGCCTGCTTTCCAGCTTCAGCGGCTGAAGAGGGGCTCCCCCGGCAGCACGGCCTCCGGCGGCAGAAGGGCGAGGTCCAGGCCCCGGACGAGGCCCGCGCGCAGGGTGTCGTCGGCGGCGAGCGCCGTAGCGACGCGCTGGGCAGCCTCGCGGACGGGGATGCCCGGGGCGATGACCAGGCCGAGGGTGCCGTCGGAGCCGGCGGCGCGGGACAGATGGGCACGCAGCACCCCCGGCTCGGCGGCGACCGCGTCACGCACCGCCCGCAGGACGGCGGGGTCGGCCAGCGGGTCGACACGGTCGCGGCCCTCGGCGAGCGCCCGCAGGGCGGCCCCGGCCAGGGCGAAGGGCACGGGTCCTGACATGTCGATGAGAAGAGTGTCGGCCTTCTCGTGGGCGAGCGCCTGGAGCGCCTGCCGGAGGGGCACGGCCACCGGGCGGGCGTCGGAGCGCCAGCGGGCCAACGTGCCGGTGGAGGTGAACGCGGGGAGGGCCCGGCGGCCGTCCGCTGCCTGGATGGTCGGCACGGCCATGTCGCTGCTCTTCTCGCGCCGCAGGCTTCCGCCCGCCCTTCCGGCTGCCTCCGCCACCTCCTCCGTCTCACCGAGGATCGCGACCACGGGCACCAGCAGACGCACGTCCCGCAGAGCTGTCAGTACGTCCGGCTCGGCCGCGGGGTCGGCCGCGTAGGCGGCGAGAGCGGCGGTGAGCCGTGGGTCGGCCGAACCGTCGTCGTCGGAGAAACCGGGGTCCGGAATGTTCTTGAGCGCCACGGGGCGAGGGTATCCGGGCACCGCGGGTGAATTTTCTTACGGGCCCTTAAGACGGCTCTCACCGGGCACGTAGGTTCGATATCTAGCGTCCACGGGCATGGAGTCCGAGACACCTGAAAGACCCAGCTCACGGCCACGGCAGGCCGCACGGCCCCGCTCTCGCGCCCGCGCCCGTCGCAAGCGCAGAACCGTCATATATGTGGCGCTCGCCACAACGGTGCTGGTGGGTGGCGGAGTCGGAACCGCCGCCTATACGAAGACGCGGTCGCACGGCTCGAACGAGTCGCAGTCCGTGGCGGACACCACGACTGCCGGCCCCTCCGCCTCTTCCACCACCAGTGCCGCCTCCTCCAGCGGCGTCTCGCACGCCGTGGCCGCGAAGGTGAGTACGGAGCCCGCTGTGGACTGGGACAAAGCGCTGAGCGACGCGCTCGACAATGTGACCGGCGGCGCTGACGCCCGCTACTCCGTGGCGATCCTGGACACCAAGTCCGGTAAGAGCGCGGTGCACGGTGACGGCTCGTACGACACCGCGAGCATCGTCAAGGTCGACATCCTCGCCTCCCTGCTGCTGCAGGCGCAGGACGACAACCGGCATCTGACGACGCAGGAGAACGCGTACGCCAAGGTGATGATCCAGAACAGCGACAACACGGCCGCCACGGCCCTGTGGAAGTCGATCGGCTACGCGGACGGCCTGGAGGCGGCGAACAAGCGCCTCGGACTGACCGAGACCGCAGGCGGCAGCGGCGTTCTGTGGGGCCTCACCCAGACCACGGCCGCGGACCAACTCAAGCTGCTGAAGGCGGTGTTCGGTGACAGTTCGGTGCTGAGCAACGCCTCGCAGGCGTACATCCAGACGCTGATGGGCCAGGTCGAGACCGACCAGGACTGGGGCGTCCCCAGCGCGGCCACCGGCGACTACGCCGTCAAGAACGGCTGGCTGCAGCGGACCACGACCCTGCTGTGGGACATAAACAGCATCGGCCGGGTGACGGCCGACGGGCACACCTACCTCGTGGCCGTGGTCTCCAAGGGGAGTACGACACAGGCCAAGGGCATCGCACTGGTCGAGGAGGCCGCGCAGGCCGCGGTGAAGGGCTTCACGAAGGCTGCGGAGGAAGCGACTTCCTGAGCCGCCGTCTGGGCCGCGGCCACAGCGCGCACGCCACCGCCACCAACCCGGCTCCAGCCGCGGCGCAGGCCAGCGCCAGGCCATCGCCCATCCCGCCGCCGCGCTGACCTCCCGTGGCGCGCAGGATGGCCGGGCCCGAGCCGAAGTACGTACCCGAGTAAGGCGACGGCGAGGGCACCGGGCTCTCCGGTTTGAGACTCGCGGCCGCCTTGAGAGCGGCCGCCGGGTCCACGAAGCCGGTGCCCAGGGAGTCGTCGCGGCCCGCGGCTGGCGTGTCGCGGGTGGTGTCCTCCAGCAGCCGCTTGATCTGCGCCGGGCTCAGTTTCGGGTAGGCCGAGCGGATCAGCGCGGCCGTACCCGACACATATGCGGAGGCTGTGCTGGTGCCCCAGCCCTCGTAATAGCTCCGGTCGGGGTCGGCTATGACCACATCCACGCCGGGCGCGGACACGGCCGCGTACCAGCGGCGGGTGGAGAAGGACGCGTGATTGCCGTAACGGTCCGCCGCAGCGACCGCGATCACACCGGGGTAGGCGGCGGGGTACGAGGCCCGGTCGCCGTTCTCGCCGCCGTTGCCGGCCGAGGCGACCACGACCACGCCCTTGCTCAGCGCGTACTGGACCGCCTCGTCCTCCAGCTTCTCGGGGTGAGCGGTCCTGCTGTCGTCGCCGAGCGAGAGATTGATGACGTCCGCCCCGTGGTCCGCGGCCCAGCGGATGCCTTCCGCCAGCGCGCCGCCACGCGTGGTGCGGGCCTTCTTCCGCTGCGGGTCCTTGTCCTCCAGGATCACCCTTACCGGCAGGATCTTCGCCTCCGGCGCGATGCCCAGCACCCCATCGGAGTTGCCCGGGCCGTGGCCGTGCCCGGCGATGATCCCGGCCATCCCGGTCCCGTGCCGAGCCCACGAGCTGTCGCCACGCTTCGCCCCGAACCCGACCATGTCCTTGCCGGGCAGCACCTGCCCGGTGAGGTCGGGGTGCGTGCCGTCCACCCCGGTGTCGAGCACCGCGACGGTGATGCCCTTGCCCTGCGTGGTGCGCCAGGCATGCTGGGCGTGGAGAGCGTCCAGGGCCCAGTCGGCGTCCCGCACGGCGTCGGCCTGCGCGGGGGCGGCCGACAGCAGCGCGAGGGCGAGGGCCGCGGCAGCAGCGGCGGCGAAGGCGGCCGGCCGGCGCGAGGGACTCATCGCGGCGCCCCCGAAGGGGTGACGGTGAGGGATTCGGCGGCGGCGCGGGCGCGGGTGTCGAGCGAGTTCGCGAGGGCGAGCGCGTCATTGCCCAGGCCGGACTGCCCGGGAGCGGTGGTGGCGCCCTTCGCGGTGGCGGCGGACACGGGCTGCGGGACCGGGACAGCACGGCCGTCGGCGAAGCCGCTCACCGCGTAGACGATGACGGGAAGATCGGTCGCTATGCCAACGGTCCAGCTGGCACGCTGCTTGTCGCCGAACCCGGCGGCGGGGGTCCCGGCGAAGGCCACCGAACGGGGGATCAGATCGGCCCGGGAGTCCAGGTGCTGGGAGCTCCAACGGGCACTCAGCTTGCGCATACCGGCCGCATCAGTGCTGGTGACGAGCAGCCCGACCGTGGTGACACTGCTGGAGGTCGCGTCGGTGTAGGTGGCGCGCAGCAGCCGCACACAGCCGGCCGGGGCGAGCACTTTGGCCAGCAGCGGATCGAACGCGTCGGCGCAGTTTCCGGCCGGGGCGACCCCCACCCGGGTCCAGGTGCGGGCAGCGCCGCCGGGGCCCGCGGCGGCGCTGTGCAGCGTGGCCGGGAAGAACGTGTTGACCGGGGTGCTGTGCCACAGGCCACGGCTGAGGCCGAACGTGCGGGCCGACTGCTCGGCGGCCGTCAGCTGGGGAGTGCCGGGTTCGTGGTTGATCCACTCGCCTGCCGCGGCGCCGCCCAGCAGCCCGAGGCCGAGCACCAGGCACAGGGCGGCGGCCGCGCTCCGGGGCCGCGGCGACGCCGCGTGATGACCCGGGGCCGGGTCGCGGTCGGGCGGTTCGGCCGCCCACGCGGGCGGCCCCCAGGGCTCCGGATCGCCCGCGCCGGTCCCGGAGGCCTCTGACCAAGGTGCCTCTGA
This sequence comes from Actinacidiphila oryziradicis, assembly GCF_005047355.1. Taxonomy (GTDB): domain Bacteria; phylum Actinomycetota; class Actinomycetes; order Streptomycetales; family Streptomycetaceae; genus Actinacidiphila; species Actinacidiphila oryziradicis. The sequence continues at coordinate 121,758 of NZ_SUMC01000004.1, read as the reverse complement.
CCGCGGCGGGTACGGCGGTCCCGGCGGGCCGTGACGGCCCGGCGGCGCCTGCCCCGGGTGCGCCTCCGGGGGCGGGTAGGCGGACGCGGGCGGCGGTATGGGATGCCGTCGCTGTGTTACGAAGCCCGGGTGCGGTGGCGCCGGGCGCGGCCCGACTCCCCCGCTGTCGACTCCGGTGCTCACCCGGCGCCCCCTCGTCAGATGTATTGGCGCAGCTTGCGCGCCACTCTACGGGTTTCGGCGCACCAACCGCCCGTGTAGCGCTGATCACTTGCTCTTGTCCCCCGGTAGCGGGTAGGGCCTGGACAGGCCCTACCCGCTACCGGGGATGTCTGCCGTCGGGGAGCGGCGTCCGCTGCGTACGATCGCAAGGCGGCCGCAGGCTCTCGATGGGGGTCCCCCCTGCTCGAGCGAAGCCGAGAGCTTGGGGGAGGAACTGCTCGGGCCTTCGGCACCTCCCGCCGCGCATTTGGGGGTTGTCTCTTTCGAAAGCACGGTGACAAGCTGCGCGCATGCCTGAACGAGCAGCTGACAGAGTCCGGTACGACCGCGCCACCGCCCATCTCGACGCTCCCGTGGCCATCGTGGACCTGGAGGCGTTCGACGCCAACGCCGCCGACCTGGTGCGGCGGGCGGGCGGCAAACCGATACGGGTGGCCTCCAAGTCCGTGCGCTGCCGGGCCCTGTTGGAGCGGGTGCTGGCGGGGGACGGCTTCGCCGGGATCATGTCGTTCACCCTGGCGGAGTCGCTGTGGCTGGCGCGGGCCGGCTTCGAGGACGTACTGCTGGCCTATCCGTCGGCGGACCGGGCGGCGTTCGCGGAACTGGCCGCCGACCCCAAGCTCGCGGCCGCGGTGACGGTGATGGTCGACGACGTGGCGCAGCTTGACCTGATCGACGCGGCCCGCGGGGGCGGCTCGGAGATCGTCCGGGTCTGCCTCGAACTGGACACCTCTTTGCGGATGCTGGGTGGCCGGGTGCGGATCGGGGCGTTGCGCTCTCCGCTGCGCGACCCGGCCCAGCTGGCCGGGCTGGCCAGGTCGGTGGCGCGGCGGCCCGGGTTCCGGCTGGTGGGGATCATGGCGTACGAGGGCCATGTGGCCGGGGTCGGCGACTCCGTCGCTGGGCGGCCCTTCCGCTCCCGGGCGATCCGGCTGATGCAGGCCGCGGCGCGCAAGGAGCTGGCGGCGCGGCGGGCCGAGGTGGTGAAGGCGGTGCGAGCGGTAGCGCCCGACCTGGAATTCGTCAACGGCGGCGGCACCGGCAGTGTGCAACACACGGCGGCGGAGGACGCGGTCACGGAGATCGCCGCCGGGTCGGGGCTCTTCGTACCGCGGCTGTTCGACAACTACACGTCATTCCGGGGGCGCCCGGCCGCGCTCTTCGCCCAGCCGGTGGTGCGCCGGCCCGGCGTCGGCATCGTCACCGTGCTGGGCGGCGGCTACCCGGCGTCGGGCGCGGCGGGTCCTGACCGGCTGCCGGTGCCGTATCTGCCGGAGGGGCTGCGCTACGACCCGCAAGAGGGCCCCGGCGAGGTGCAGACGCCGCTGATCGGCGCGCCTGCCGACGACCTGCTGATCGGCGACAAGGTGTGGTTCCGGCACGCGAAGGCGGGTGAGCTGTGCGAGCGGTTCGAGGCGCTGCAACTGGTCGAGGGTGACCGGGTGACCGCCTCGGTGCCGACGTACCGGGGCGAGGGCAAGACGTTCCTTTGACTGCTCAGAGGCCGTGCGAATAAGGTGAATTGGAGGAAGGAGCGGGGCCAGGCGCCGCCCATCGGCACGCGACGCCGCCCCGCCTGTTCGCGCGGCCTCTTAATTCGTTCGACCGCAGGTCGCGGCCTCCGGCAGGCTCTCTTCATGGAGACGCGTCACTGGCCCCTGTACGGGCTGCGCATCACGACACCTCGGCTGGAGCTGCGGCTGCCGGACGTCGGGCTGCTCGATGAGCTGGCGGCAGTCGCCGCGGACGGCATTCACGATCCGTCGTGGACGCCGTTCAGCTTCCCGTGGACCGATGTCGGCTCCGCCGAGCGCGGCCGTGGGGTCTTCCAGCACGTACTCCGTACGATCGGCGAGTGGCGGCCGGAGAAATGGGCGCTGAGCCTCGCTGTGTCGTCCGAGGGCAAGGTCGTCGGGCGGCAGGACCTCAGCGCGACCGACTTCGCGGTGACCCGCGAGACCGACAGCGGTTCGTGGCTCGGCATGGCCCACCAGGGACTGGGCATCGGCACGGAGATGCGGGCCGCTGTGCTGCATCTGGCGTTCGAGGGACTGGGCGCACGATGCGCCACCTCGGGCGCGATGACGGACAACCCGCGTTCGCTCGGCGTCTCGCGGAAGCTCGGCTACCGGCCGGACGGCCTCATGGTGCACTCCGTACGCGGACAGGCCCGTACGGTGCAGCGGCTGCGCCTGGACCGCGCGGGCTGGGAGGCGCACCGCACCGTCCCGGTGGAGGTGCACGGGCTGGAGCCGTGCCTGGCCCTCTTCGGGGTGGGACGATGAGCGGCACGCCCGCCGCGGGCGTGCGAATGCTCTGGGCCGCCGTGCCCGCCGACGTACGGGCGAAGGCCGAGGCGCGCCTGGGGGCGCCGGTGGTGGAGGCGGCGAACCAGAGCGGCGGGTTCTCCCCGGGCGTGGCGGCGCGGCTGAGGCTGGCCGACGGGCGGCGGGCGTTCGTGAAGGCCGTGAGCCCGGCACAGAATCCCGAGTCGCCCGGGATCTACCGCGACGAGGTGTGGATCTCCTCGGCACTCCCGCCCACCGCACCCGCGCCCCGCCTCCTGGCCTCCTTCGACGAGGACGGCTGGGTCGTGCTGCTCTTCGAGGACGTCGAGGGCCGGATGCCGCAAGAGCCCTGGGTCCCGGCCGAGTTGGACCGGGTCCTGCACGCGCTCGCGGAGCTGGCGGAGAGCCTGACGCCCACACCCGTGGCCGCCCCGCCCGTGGCGGCGCGGCTCAAGGAGTCCTTCCGCGGCTGGCGGAGGCTCGTCGCGGCCCGGAACGGCGGCGCGGACGACCTCACCGGCCTCGACCCGTGGGCCGTGCTCCGCCTCGACCGCCTCGCGGACCTGGAGTCCGGCTGGCCGGAGGCGCTCGCCGGGACCACGCTGGCCCACTGCGACCTGAGGGCCGACAACCTCCTCCTCACGCCGGACGGCCGGGTCGTGGTCGTTGACTGGCCCTGGGCGTGCGTGGCCGCACCGTGGTTCGACCTGCTCGGGATGCTGCCCAGTGTGGCGATGCGGGGCGGCCCGGACCCGGAGGAGGTGTTCACCGCCCACCCGGTGTCCAAGGGCGCCGACCCCGCCCATGTGACGTGCGCGCTGGCGGCACTCACCGGCATGTTCCTGGACGGCGCCCGCCAGCCCCCGCCGCCAGGCCTGCCGACCCTGCGCGCCTTCCAGCAGGCTCAGGGGGACGCGGCCTTGGCGTGGCTGGAGCATAGGCTGCGGCCATGAGTGATCTTCAGTTCCGGCGGGCCACCGCGGCCGGCATACCCGGGATCGTCGCCATGTTCGCCGACGACGGGCTCGGCAGGGGCCGCGAGACGCCCGACGACCTGGCGCCGTACTACGCCGCATACGAGCGCGTCGCCGCCGACCCGGGCCAACATCTCACCGTGGCCGAGCGGGACGGCCGGCTCGTCGGCGTACTGCAGCTGACCGTCGTCCCGGGACTTTCCCGCCGGGGCGCGACCCGCTCGATCATCGAGGCGGTCCGGGTACACCGCGACGCACGCGGCACCGGTCTCGGTACGCGGCTGATGGAGTGGGCCATCGAGGAGTCGCGCCGCCTGGGCTGCACCCTGGTCCAGCTGACCTCGGACACGGCCCGCACCGAGGCGCACCGCTTCTACGAGCGGCTCGGCTTCTCCGGTTCGCACATCGGCTTCAAGCTGCAGCTGTGACCAGCGCGCGCATCACCCGTTCGTCCTCGCCCATCTCCGGGTGCCACTGCACGCCCAGGACGAAGCGCTCGCCGGGCAGCTCGACGGCCTCGGGAGTGCCGTCCTCGGCGTGGGCGCTCACCACCAGCCCGCGCCCGAGGCGGTCCACCGCCTGGTGGTGGAAAGCCGGGACGGATACGGCCTCGGGCTCGATGGCCGCGTAGCGGGTGCCGGACACGGGCTTGACGGTGTGCTCACCGAAGACGCCGGGGGTCCCGGCGTGCCCGTCAAGGTGCTGGACGAGTGTCCCGCCGAGCGCGACGTTGAGCAGCTGATGGCCTCGGCAGATGCCCAGCAGCGCAATGCCGGCCGCCAGCGCGGCGTCGATGAGCGCGAGCTCCCAGGCATCCCGCTCCGGTGCGGGCGGCCCGGTCCGTGGATCGGGCACGGCTTCGTACCGTACGGGCTCGACGTCCGGGCCGCCCGCGATGACCAGCCCGTCCAGCCGCGCCACGACCTGCGCGGCGGCGGCCGGAACGTCCGGCGGGAGCATCGCGGCCAGGCCGCCCGCGCGCTGTACGAGACGCGGATAGCCGTCGGGCAGCAGTGCCGCGGGCAGCCGCCAGGCGCCCCAGCGCACGTCCTGCTCCAGGTATGTACTGATTCCGATCAGTGGTCGCGACACGCGCGGCACAGAAACCTCCTGGGCTCTTCTGCGACGTAACCGTACCCAAACCATCCTCCGAACCCATAACTTTGGATCATTCTCGGGCTGACAGGAGGCACTTCCGTGGCAGACCGCACGCCACCACTGACCGTCGACGCGCTGCGCGACCTGGTCGAGACCGGGGAGATCGACACCGTTGTCGTCGCCTTCACCGATATGCAGGGCCGTCTCCAGGGCAAGAGATTCGCCGCCCGCCACTTCCTCGACGACGTTCTGGAACACGGCACGGAAGGGTGCAACTACCTGCTGGCCGTTGACGCCGACATGAACACCGTCGACGGCTACGCCATGTCGTCCTGGGAGCGCGGCTACGGCGACTTCGCCATGCATCCCGATCTCGTCACCCTGCGCCGTACTCCCTGGGACGCGGCCACCGCTCTGGTCACCGCCGACCTCGCCTGGCCGGACGGCGGACCGGTGGTGGCCTCGCCGCGCCAGATCCTCCGCCGCCAGCTGGACCGTCTGGCCGAACTCGGCTGGTCGGCGCACGTCGGCACCGAGCTGGAGTTCATCGTCTTCCGCGACACATATGAGCAGGCCTGGACCGGCGGCTACCGCGATCTCACCCCGGCCAACCAGTACAACGTGGACTACTCGCTCCTCGGCACCGGCCGGATCGAGCCCCTGTTGCGCCGGATCCGCAACGAGATGGGCGCGGCCGGCATGCGCGTGGAGTCCGCGAAGGGCGAGTGCAATCTCGGGCAGCACGAGATCGCTTTCCGCTACGACGAGGCGCTGACCACCTGCGACCAGCACAGCGTCTACAAGACCGGTGCCAAGGCGATCGCCTCCCAGGAGGGCACGGCGCTCACCTTCATGGCGAAGTACGACGCCAGGGAGGGCAACTCCTGCCACATCCACCTGTCCCTGCGGGACGAGAACGGCACCCCGGTCTTCGCGGGCGACGGCCCCGGCGGAATGTCCGACACGATGCGGCACTTCCTGGCCGGACAACTCGCCGCGCTCCGCGACTTCGCACTGCTCTACGCGCCGAACATCAACTCCTACAAACGGTTCCGGCCGGGCTCCTTCGCCCCCACCGCCGTCGCCTGGGGCCATGACAACCGCACCTGCGCGCTGCGCGTCGTCGGCCACTCCCCCGCAGCGCTCCGCTTCGAGAACCGGGTCCCGGGCGGCGATGTGAACCCGTACCTCGCCGTCGCCGGGATGGTCGCGGCCGGGCTGTACGGGATCGAGCACAAGCTCACCCTTGCCGAGCCGGTCACCGGCAACGCCTACACCGCCGAAGGCGTCGAGCATGTCCCCGCAACGCTCCGGGAGGCGGCCGCACTGTGGGAGGCGAGCACCGTCGCACGGGCCGCTTTCGGCGACGAGGTCGTCGCGCACTATCTGAACACGGCCCGCGTGGAGCAGGACGCTTACGACACCGCCGTGACCGACTGGGAGCGGTACCGCTCCTTCGAACGCATGTGAGGAACTGTCCGTGCCCGACGTGGAAGTGCTGAGCCTGGAAGTGCTGAATCCGGCCACCGAAGAGGTGGTCGCCACTGTGCCCGCGGCGCGGCCGCACGATGTCGACGCGGCCGTGGTGCGGGCCGCGCGGGCCCAGACGGGGTGGGCGGCCCTGGCCCCCGCCGACCGGGCCCGGCTGCTGCGCCGCTTCGCGGCCGTCGTCGACGGCAACATCGAGGAACTGGCCCGGCTGGAGGTCCAGGAAGCCGGCCACACCATCGGCAACGCCCGCTGGGAGGCGGGCAATGTCCGCGATCTGCTCGACTACGCGGCCGGAGGAGTGGAGCGGCTCAGCGGCCGCCAGATCCCGGTCCCCGGCGGTATCGACATCACTTTCCTCGAACCTCTCGGCGTGGTCGGCGTCATCGCGCCCTGGAACTTCCCCATGCCGATCGCCGCCTGGGGCATCGCGCCCGCCCTCGCGGCGGGCAACGCGGTGATTCTCAAGCCCGCCGAGACCACCCCGCTCACCGCGCTCCGGCTGGCCCGGCTCGCCCTGGAGGCGGGGCTGCCCGAAGACCTCTTCCAGGTGCTGCCCGGCACCGGGCCGGTGGCGGGCGCGGCGCTCGTGGAGCACCCCGGCGTCGCGAAGATCGTCTTCACCGGGTCCACGGCCGTCGGCAAGCGGATCATGGCCAAGTGCGCGGACAGCCTCAAGCGGATCACCCTGGAACTCGGCGGTAAGTCCCCGAACATCGTCTTCGCCGACGCCGACCTCGAAAAAGCCGCGGCCACCGCCCCCATGTCCTTCCTGGACAACGCCGGCCAGGACTGCTGCGCCCGTAGTCGCCTTCTGGTGCAGCGCGAGGTCTACGACCGCTTCCTGGAGCTCCTGGAACCGGCCGTGCGGTCCGTCACCGTCGGCGACCCCGCCGACCCGCACACCGCCATGGGCCCGCTGATCTCCGCCGTACAGCTGGGCCGGGTACGGTCCTACGTCCCGGAAACCGCCCCGGTGGCCATCCGGGGCACCGCTCCCGCCGGGAAGGGCTTCTGGTACCCGCCGACCGTCCTGGCCCCCACCGGGGAGGCGGACCGCAGCGCCACCGAGGAGATCTTCGGCCCGGTCGCCGTCGTCCTTCCCTTCACCGACGAGGCCGACGCCCTGCGGCTGGCCAACGCCACCCCCTACGGCCTGGCAGGCTCGGTCTGGACCCGTGACATCGGCCGCGCCCTGCGGCTGGCCCGGGGCACCGCGGCCGGGAACCTGTCGGTGAACTCGCACAGCTCGGTCCGGTACTGGACGCCGTTCGGCGGCTTCAAGCAGTCCGGGCTCGGCCGCGAACTGGGCCCCGACGCACTCGCGGCCTTCACCGAGACCAAGAACGTATTCATCAGCACGGAGGACTGATCCATGACCGAAACAGCAGCAGTGTGCCGCCGTCTGGTGGGCCGCACCGCGGTGATCACCGGGGCGGGCAGCGGGATCGGCCTCGCCACCGCGCGCCGGTTCGCCTCCGAGGGCGCGCGAGTGGTGTGCGGCGACATCGACGAGAGCTCCGGCAAGGCCGCGGCCGATGAGGTCGGCGGGCTCTTCGTCAAGGTCGATGTGACCGACCCGGAGCAGGTGGAGGGGCTCTTCAAAGCCGCGTACGACACCTACGGCTCAGTCGACATCGCCTTCAACAACGCCGGCATCTCCCCGCCGGACGACGACTCGATCCTCACCACCGGCCTGGAGGCCTGGAAGCGGGTCCAGGACGTGAACCTGACGTCCGTCTACCTGTGCTGCAAGGCGGCGCTTCCGTATATGCGCCGCCAGGGCCGGGGCTCGATCATCAACACGGCGAGTTTTGTCGCCGTCATGGGCGCCGCGACCTCGCAGATCTCGTACACCGCGTCCAAGGGCGGGGTCCTGGCGATGTCACGTGAACTGGGTGTGCAGTTCGCGCGGGAGGGTATCCGCGTCAACGCCCTGTGCCCGGGGCCGGTGAACACCCCGCTGCTCCAGGAACTCTTCGCGAAGGACCCCGAGCGGGCCGCCCGCCGTCTGGTGCACATCCCGCTGGGGCGGTTCGCCGAGGCGGACGAGATCGCGGCGGCCGTGGCCTTTCTTGCCAGCGACGACTCCTCCTTCATCACCGGATCGCAATTCCTGGTGGATGGAGGGATTGCGGGTGCCTACGTGACCCCGCTCTAATAGCCAACGATTCACAGGATTCTCATCCTCTGGCCCTAAGGTGACGCGCGTGACGACAGCGACCCCGCCCGGCTGGTATCCAGAGCCCGGGCACGAAGGCAACGGCCCGGCCCTGGAACGCTGGTGGGACGGGAACGAGTGGACCGAGTACACCCGCACCGCCCAGGCCGGGATACCCGGCCCCGGCGGCGCCGGGTACCCCGACTACCCCGGCTATCCCGGCTATTCCGGCGACGTGGTGGCCGGCGGGTCCAGCGGGCCCGGACGGCAGCGTGGGAAGGTCGCCATCGGCATCATCGCCGCCCTCGTGGTCGTGGGCGGCGTGGTCGGCGGCGTGATCGCCCTCAACAGCGGCAACAGCAGCGGCACCACCGCCGACCCCGGTCCGTCCGCCTCGGCCACCGCCCCGGGTGGCCTCGGCCCCGGCCAGGAGGGGGGCAACGGCGGCCTCGGCGGATCGGGCGGCGGCTTCGGAGGCCCCAGCGCGCAGCCGAGCGCCCCGTCGACCACGGACCCCGGCTTCGCCGTGGACGCCCTCGACGGGATCAGCCTGCCCGTCCCGGCCGGCTGGACGGGCCAGACGACCACGGACGGCCTGGCCAATGTGGAGATCGGCACCTACGCCTGCCCCGGCGACGCGACCCAGAAGTGCTCTCGCGGCGGCGCGTTCTCGGTGCCCGCCGCAGCGGTCAAGATCACAGCGACCACGGCCGAGGGTGCCGCCAAGCAGGACATCTCGCAGAACGCCGCGGAGTCCTACAGCAAGGCGACGTACGGCGGCATCACCTCCCACAAGGTGCTGAAGTCGCAGAAGGTCACCGTCGCCGGCCAGCAGGGTTACCTCGTCCGCTGGCAGGTCGTGACCAAGCTGGGCGACGACGGCTACGTCCAGTCGGTGGTCTTCCCGTCCCCCGCGAGCTCCAGCAACCTCGTCGTGGTCCGCTACGGCTTCGACATCAACGCCAAGGCGCCGAAGCTGTCCGTCATGGACGAGATCACCAAGGGCATCAAGGTTTCGGGCACGACGAGCGGCACTGGCGTCTGACGGCGCGGGGCTCTGCCCTGACCGGGGTGCCCACAACGGGGGGGCAAAATCCAGCCGTCCGGCGTTTGGGGACCGGGGGTCCCTCCCACGCCCGCCAGGGCGTAGGAGGCGGGTCCGGGGCGGAGCCCCCCACGCGGCGCCAGCCGCAAATCGGACGGAGTCGGGAAGGGGCGGGGAGGGGACAGCGCCGCAGGCGACCCCCACCCCCCGCCCCATCCCCGCCGGGCCCGCCCTAGCAGCCGAGCGCAGCGCCCAGTGCGCCGGGCGCCTCCGCCAGCGACGGGCCGTACCACGTCAGGTGGCGGCCGCCGACCAGCGCGGAAGGCAGGCCCGGAAAGGCCTCGGGGCCGTCCTCGGCCGTGAAGCGGTAAGGCTCGTCGGGCAGGACGACGAGCTCGGCCTGGGAGGCGTTGAGCTCCTTGAGCGGGACCCGCGGATACCGCTCGGCGTGCTGGGCGTACACATTGTCGATGCCGAGACGGGCAAGCAGGTCGCCCGCGAAGGTGTCGCGGCCCAGCACCATCCAGGGCCGCCGCCAGATGGGCACGACTGCCCGCAGGCGGCGCCTTGGAGACCGTACGTCCCGCCAGGCGGCCTCGGCCGCGTCCAGCCAGCCGGGACGGGGCAGCCCGCAGCCGTGCACCAGGACGCGGTGCAGTTCGGCGAAGGCCTGCTCCAGAGATCGAACCTCGGTAACCATGACCGTGAGCCCGGCCTGCCGCAGGGCGGCGAGGTCGGGCTCACGGTTCTCCTCCTCGTTGGCGATCACCAGGTCCGGCGCGAGGGCGATGATGCCCTTGGTGTCGGGGTTCTTGGTGCCGCCGATCCGCTTCACGTCCAGGCCGGGCGGGTGGCTGCACCAGTCGGTGGCGCCGACGAGCAGACCGGGCGCGGTGGCCGCCACGGCCTCGGTGAGCGAAGGCACGAGGCAGACCACGCGCGACACGGCGGAGGGGTTCGTCACCCCACCACCGTACGGCCGGTGCTCCGCGGGTCGGCCATGGTGAAGACCCTGTCGCTGAAGCCGCCGATCTCGGCACCGCCTCGGACACGGAGACGGGGAAGGGTCCGCTCGGGGCTCAGGAGGCCACGGGCGCCATCTTGGCCTCGACGCCCGGGTTGGCGTCCAGCCAGCGGCGGGCGGACTCCTTCTCGCTGCCCTTGCCACCCTTCTGGATTTCCAGTTCGAGGGAGGCGAGCTGCTTCTCCGTGAGGTGGAAGTTCTTCAGCCAGCCGTTGAACTTCGGGAAGTCCGTGGCGAAGTTCTTCTTGGCGACCGTGTGGATCTGGTCTCCCTTGCCCCAGGCCCCCTTGGGGTCCTTGAGTTTCTTCAGGTCGTACTTGCCGTAGGCCCAGTGCGGGGACCACAGGGTGACGACGACGGGCTCCTTCTTCTTGATGGACCGGTCCAGTTCCGCGAGCATCGACGCGGTGCTGGAGGCGACGACCTTGTACTCGCCGTTCAGGCCGTAGGCCCCGAGAACCTTGTTGTTGAGGGTGCCCATCATTCCGGCGCTCGGTTCGATGCCGATGATCCGGCCGTTGAAGGTCGAGGCCTTGCCCTTGAGGTCCGCGAGGGAGTTGACGTCCTTCACATACGACGGCACCGTGAGCTCGAGTGATGTCGGCCCGTACCAGGCCCCGACGTCGGTGAGGTCCTTGCCGTACTTGTCCCAGTAGGTCTTGTGCGTCGTCGGCAGCCAGCCGTCGAACTGGACGTCCATCTGCCCGTTGGCCAGGGCCGTGTAGAGCGGCCCCGGGTCGAGCTGCTGCAGCTTGGGCTTGTAGCCGCGGTCCTCCAGGACGTTCTGCCACAGGTACGTAGCGGCGATGCCCTCGTCCCAGGGGAAGTAGCCGATGCTGACCTGCTTGCCGTGTCCGACGTCGTCGGCCCCGGAGACCTTGCTCCGGGAACCGCCGGAGGTGAGGTTCAGGCCGCTCGCGACGAGCGCGAGGACGATGACGCCGACGACCGTGACGGCGGTGCCGGGCCGGTAGTTCAGGAACCCCGGCCCACGCGGCGAGGCGGCGGCCTTGGCGAGGGCGCGGCGGCCGAGCGGGGAGACCCGCTGGTTGAGGGCGCCGGTCATCCGGTCCAGGTACATGGCGAGGATCACGACGGCGAGGCCGCTCTCGAAGCCGAGACCGATGTCGACCTGGGTGACCGCGGAGTAGACGGACTGGCCGAGCCCGGCGGCTCCCGCCATGCCGGCGATGACCACCATGGACAGCGCCAGCATGATGACCTGGTTGACGCCGGCCATGACGGTGGGCAGCGCCAGCGGGAACTGCACCCGGAAGAGGGTGTCACGCGGGCTGGTGCCGAAGGCCTCGGCGGCCTCCACGAGTTCGGGGTCGACCTGGCGGATGCCGAGTTCCGTCATCCGTACACCGGGCGGCATCGAGAAGATGATGGTCGCGATGAGGCCGGGGGTGATGCCGATGCTGAAGAAGACCACACCGGGGATCAGGTAGACGAAGGCGGGCATCGTCTGCATGAAGTCCAGGACCGGCCGCAGGGTGGCGCTGACGGTGCCGCTTCGGGCAGCCCAGACCCCCAGCGGAACGGCCACCAGGATCGTGATGACACTCGCGACGACCACCAGCGACAGCGTGGCCATCGCCTGGTCCCACAGCCCGACGGAGTCGATCACCAGGAATCCGGCGAAGGCGAGTACGGCGGCGAGCAGCCCGCGCAGCCACCAGGCGAGCACCGTGAGGATGCCGGCCATCAGCAGCGGGCCGGGGGCGCCCAGACACGCGTTGACCGCGTCGTACATCCCGGTGAGTACGGTGTTGATGAAGTCGAAGAGCCATCCGAGGTGCGACTGGAGCCAGTTGACGCCGTGCTCCACCCACGTGCCGATGCCGAGCCTAGGCACTGAGGGCCTCCTCGCTCGGGTTGCCGCCCCGGTCGACGGCGCCGCTGCCCCCGTCGTCACCGGGCGCGTCCTCGCCGAGCGCGGCGAGCAGCCGGGACTGCGATACGACTCCGAGCAGCTTCCCCGCCTCGTCCTTCACCGCGACGGGGTGGGGCGAATGGGCGCTGACGGTACACAGGTCGGCGATGGGGAGCTCGGGGGACACGGTCTCGCCCTCGCCGTTCCCGGCGTCGAGGCGGTGCGGCTTCTCCATGATCGACCTCGCGGTGAGCACCCGTGCGCGGTCGACGTCCTGGACGAAGCGGGCCACGTAGTCATTGGCCGGCTGCGTGAGGATGTCCTCGGCCGTGCCGATCTGGACGATCCGGCCGTCGTGCATGACGGCGATGCGGTCGCCGAGGCGCATGGCCTCGTTCAGGTCATGTGTGATGAACACGATGGTCTTGTGCAGCTCCTGCTGCAGTTCGAGAAGCTGATCCTGCATGTCACGGCGGATCAGCGGGTCGAGCGCGCTGAAGGACTCGTCCATGAGCAGCACATCGGCGTCGGTGGCCAGCGCGCGGGCGAGGCCGACACGCTGCTGCATGCCGCCCGAGAGCTCGTCGGGCCACGACTTCTGCCAGCCGCCGAGCCCGGTGGTCTCCAGTGCCTCGGCGGCCCGGCGCTCGCGCTCGGCACGGGAAACGCCCTGCACCTCAAGGCCGTAGGCGGCGTTCTCGAGCACGCTGCGGTGCGGGAAGAGCGCGAAGTGCTGGAAGACCATGCTGATGCCGTGCGAGCGCACCCGGCGCAGCTCGCGTGCGTCCAGCGACGTCAGGTCCTGGCCGTCGAGGAGCACCCGGCCGGCGGTTGGTGCCAGTAGTCCGTTGAGTGTGCGCAGCAGGGTGGACTTCCCTGACCCGGACAGTCCCATGACGACGAAGATCTCGCCCTCGCGCACGTCGAAGGTGGCGTCGATCACCGCCGCCGTCGTACCGTCCTCGCGCAGTTCGTCACGGTCGGCGCCTTCCTTGATTCTGCGCACTCCGTCTTCGGGTCGTCGCCCGAACACCTTGTACAGATGCTCGGCTTGCAGCCTGGACACATAAACCTCTCGGGTCGTACTGAGGACGACCCGCCGCCCCCGCTGGCGGGTCGTGGAGCGCTCCGGGATCGGCCCGGGGATGCCTGTGGTGCCTTCCCGCGACATCGGGTTGCCGTCGGGCGCGCTCCGAGGGCGGCTGCTGCCCGCGATCGTCCGGTGCAAACGGAACCGTGACCGAAGCCACATGGGCCCCTTGAGCAGCGGGGGTGCGGCATGATCGGGCTGTGACTCGACGTCTGATGCTTCTCGATACGGCCAGCCTCTATTTCCGCGCGTACTTCGGCGTGCCGGATTCGGTGCGGGCGCCCGACGGCACTCCGGTGAACGCGGTGCGCGGGCTGCTCGACTTCATCTCCCGGCTGGTGGCCGACCACTCCCCCGACGATCTTGTCGCGTGTATGGACGCTGACTGGCGCCCGCAGTGGCGGGTGGACCTGATCCCCTCCTACAAGGCGCACCGGGTGGCGGAGGAGATCTCTGAGGGATCGGACATCGAGGAGGTTCCGGACACCCTCTCGCCGCAGGTGCCGGTGATCGAGGCGGTACTCGACGCGGTCGGCATCGCCCGGGTGGGCGTGCCCGGCTACGAGGCCGACGATGTGATCGGCACCCTGGCCGGCCTGGCGGCCGGGCCGGTGGACATCGTCACGGGCGACCGGGACCTGTTCCAACTGGTCGACGACGCACGCGAGGTGCGGGTGCTCTACCCGCTCAAGGGTGTGGGCAGCCTGGACATCGTGGACGGCGCCTGGCTGCGGGGCAAGTACGGGGTGGATGGTTCGGGGTACGCGGATCTGGCACTGCTGCGCGGCGACCCCAGCGACGGGCTGCCGGGGGTGCCCGGCATCGGCGAGAAGACGGCCGCGAAGCTGCTGGACGCGTACGGTGACCTGGCCGGGATCATGGCCGCGGCCGGTGACCCGGCGTCGAAGCTCACCCCCTCGCAACGCAAGCGGCTGGACGAGGCGCGCGCTTACGTCGCCGTCGCCCCGAAGGTGGTCCGGGTGGCCGGCGACGTACCGCTGCCGTCGTACGACCCTGAACTGCCGCGCGAGCCGCACGATCCCGAGGTACTGGAGGCACTGGCGGAGCGGTGGGGCTTGGGCGGATCTTTGCAACGGCTGCTCACCACCTTGAGTTAGGCTTACCTAACTCACAATTCTGGAGGACCGTCATGGCAGACCGTCCGGCGCGGAAGCCGCCGCAGCTCCACCGCGCACGCGTGCAGCGCGTCGAGCGGCTGACACCGCATATGATCCGGGTCGTGCTGGGCGGTGAGGGGCTGGCGAATTTCTCCGCGGGCCGGTACACCGACCACTACATCAAGCTGCAGTTCCCGCTGGAGGGCGTGGCCTACCCGGAGCCGTTCGACCTCCAGCGGATACGGGCCGAAATCCCGCGCGACCAGTGGCCCCGGACCCGTACGTACACGGTGCGGCGCTGGGACGAGACGACGCGCGAGCTGTGGGTGGATTTTGTGTACCACGGCGACGAGGGCCTGGCCGGCCCGTGGGCCGCCGGGGTGCAACCGGGCGATGAAGTCCTGTTCGGCGGCCCCGGCGGGGCGTATGCGCCGGCCGAGGACGCGGACTGGTACCTGCTGGCCGGCGACGAGAGCGCGCTGCCCGCGATCGCCGCCTCACTGGAGCGGCTGCCGGCCGGCTCTCGGGCGTATGCCTTCATCGAGGTCGGTGACGAGGCCGAGGAGCAGAAGATCGAGCACGCCGCCGACGCCGAGATCGTCTGGCTCCACCGGCGGGACGGCCGGATCGGCGAGGCGCTGGTGCGGACAGTCTCGGGGCTGGAATTCCCGGACGGCACCGTGGACGCCTTTGTGCACGGCGAGGCCGGTTTCGTGAAGGAGCTGCGCCGCTTGCTGCGGATAGAGCGCGGGGTACCGCGAGAGCGGCTCTCCATTTCCGGCTACTGGCGCGCCGGTCACGACGAGGACGGCTGGCAGGCCTCCAAGGGCGAGTGGAACCGCAGCGTGGAGCAGGAGCAGGAAGCGGCCGCTCCGGCCGCCTCCTCCTGACCCGCCGACACAAGTAGCCGCCGCCCCGGCTGAGGACATCACCTCGGCCGGGGCCGGGTGCGTCGCGGAGCGGCCCGGCACAGCGCGGGAATCCAGCGGTGAGGAATTCGGATCGCGGCCGATACGGATGCGTCATGCGGGCGAAACGGGCCGCCCCTAATTTCTGTCATCCGACAGGAATCCAGCGACAGGGGTCCTCCATGGCCGCCACCGCACCGCCGCACAACGCCGAGGCCACCGAAGCCGCCGAACTCGCCGGGTTCGGCTACCGACAGGAACTGCACCGGAGCATGGGGCGGTACGCCTCCTTCGCGGCGGGCTTCTCCTTCATCTCCGTGCTGACCACCGTCTTCCAGTTCTTCGCCTTCGGCTACTCCTTCGGCGGGGCGGCGTTCTTCTGGACCTGGCCTGCGGTACTGCTCGGGCAGTTGCTGGTCGCGGCGTGCTTCGCCGAGCTCGCCGCCCGATACCCGATCTCCGGCGCGATCTACCAGTGGTCGACCCGGCTCAGTACACCCGCGTTCGGCTGGTTCGCCGGATGGATCATGGTGATCGGTCAGGTCGTCGTCGTCGCGGCGGCAGCGCTCGCGCTCCAGGTCGTGCTGCCCGCGATCTGGTCCGGTTTCCAGTTGACCGGCGGCGACCCGTCGCCCGTCACCTCCACCGGCGCGGCCAACGCGGCGCTGCTCGGCCTGATCCTGCTGGTGCTCACCACTGTCGTGAATCTGCTGGACATCCGCATCATGTCCGCCATCAACCGGATCGGCGTCACCGCCGAGATCATCGGCGCGGGTCTGATCATCGTGCTGCTGTTCACCCACGCCGAACGCGGCCCGGGGGTCACCCTGCACACCGGCGGTCAGGGCGGCGCGATCGGCGCGCTGCTGGTCGGCTCGTTCACCGCCGCGTACGTCCTGATCGGCTTCGACAGCGCGGGCGAGATGAGCGAGGAGACCCGCGCTCCCCGGCGCACCGCGCCGCGCACCATCCTCACCGCGCTCGCCGCGGCGGGCGTGCTCGGCGGTCTCCTCCTGCTGGCCGGTCTGCTGGCCGCGCCCAGCCTGGCCAACGGACGGCTGGCGAGCGAGGGGCTGAGCTATGTGCTCACCAGCAGCCTCGGCAACGGCGTCGGCAAGGCTCTGCTCGCGGACGTAACGGTGGCCATCGCGGTGGCCACACTGGCCATCCAGACCGCCGGTTCTCGAATGCTCTTCTCCATGGCGCGCGACGGAGTACTGCCCTTCTCCGCCCGGCTCGCCAAGGTCTCACCGCGCACCGGCATGCCGGCCGGCCCGGTGCTGGTGGTCGGCGTGGGCGCTGCGGCACTCGGCCTGCTGAACCTGCTGTCCCCGGACGCCTTCCTGGCCATCGGCACCACCTGCATCGCGATGCTCTACATCGCGTACGCGATGGTGACCGGCCCGCAGCTGCTGCGCCGCCTGCGCGGCACGTACGCCGACGGCACCGCCGACGGTACGGACGAGAGCGGCCGTCCGCTGTTCTCGCTCGGCCGCTGGGGCGTCCCGGTCAACGCTCTGGCACTGGTCTACGGCCTGGTCATGACCGTCAACCTGTCCTGGCCCCGTGCGGCCGTCTACGACCCGGCCGGCGGCCACTGGTACTTCCAGTGGTTCACTGTGCTGTTCCTCCTGGTCACCGTAGGCGCCGGGGCCCTGTACCGGTGGCGGAGTGCACAACGCGTGCACTCGGCCGAAGAACCCGCTCCGGCTCTCCCAGAACCGATTCGATAGCCGCCGCGGTCGTGTCCTCCTCGGTCGGCCAGAAGCCGACGTATTTGTCGAGAGTGATCGACGGCTTCGAATGCCCGAGGCGGACCTGAACCAACTTCACGTTCTCCCGCTTCGTGATCAACGTCGTGGCGTAAAAGTCCCGGAGACTGTGAAGCGTGCACTTATTCGGGACACGCACGTCTGTCCCGCTCGCCACGAGAAGCTTCTCGGCATCCGCACGGATGCGCCCCCTGTGGGGCTCATATGTTCATCGCCGCAGTTCAAGCGGCATACCGGTGCTCGTTGACGGTTCCTCCCCGGCGGGGGTGCTCCGGAGCCGTGGGATGAGCTGCACGGCTCCGCTGGCCAGGCCCACCGCCGCGAAGACCCACCAGATGCGGCGGAAGTCGCCCAGCGCCGTCGCCGGGGTCGGGGTTCGCAGCAGCGCGACGAAGACGCTGATCCCGAGGACAGCGCCCAGCTGCCGGAAGCTGGAGTTCACTGCGGAGCCGAGTGCGTAGCGAGCCGGTGGCAGCGAGGCCACGGCCGCGCCGGACTGGACCGGGAGTGTCAGCCCTATGCCCAGGCCGAGTACGAGGGTGCACGGCAGCCAGTGCGTGGCCCACTGCGGGGAACTGCCGACCAGCATCGCGAACGCCCCAGAGCCGACGGCCCAGAACACCGCTCCGGCCATCAGCACGCGGCGGTGGCCGACGGCGGCGGCCAGTCGGCTGGCGGGGCGGGCGACGACGGTGACCACAAACGGGCCGGTCGCGCTCGCGAGGGCGGCGCGGAGTACGGAGTAGTGCCACTCGGTCTGCAGGAAGATGACGTTTCCGAGCAGCATGCCGTAGAAGGCGGTCGCGAACAGCACGGTGGCGGCGTTGGTCAGCCGAAACTGGCGGTTCTTGAACAAGGACAGGTCCATCACCGGGCGGCCGGTGGTCGAGGAGCGCCATACGAACACGGGCAGCAGCAGCGCCGCGAGGACGAATCCGCCGAGTACCCGGGGGTCGGACCAGCCCCAGCTGGGCGGTGGCGTGCGGGTCGCGCGACTCGCGCAGCCGGGGCGCGCCGAGGACGATGACCAGCGCCGCGACCGGGACGTTGACCAGGAAGATCCACCGCCAGTCGGTGTACTCGGTGAGCAGCGCCCCCAAGGTAGGGCCGAACGCTGCCGCAGCCGCGCCCATCGCTCCCCAGGTGCCGACGGCGGTCTCGGCCCGCGGGCTCAGGCGAGGGCGGCGGCCAGCAGGGCGAAGGCGGCGATGATGACGGCAACGCGGACGTAGTGGAAGCGGTCCCAGCGGTTCATCTGCTCCTTCCAGTCCTCGGGCCGGTTCTCGGTGGTCCACGTCTTGCCCCGGTTGTTGATCGGGACGAGCAGCAGGAGCGACATGATCACGCTGAGGATCAGCAGCGCGGCGGCGATGACGACGAGGCCGGCGCCGTGGTGATGCCATCCGGCGATGGCCCAGACCGCGCTCAGGACGAGCGAGCCGATGTACCAGAACGGCATCACGGCGCCGAGCATCCGGCCCCCGTGGGCGCGGCCGATCAGGCCGTTGTCGCCGGGGAGGGCGTTGAGGATTCGGTTGATGACGAAGGCGACGGAGAACTCCACCCCCACCATCACGCCGACGACCACGGTGGTGAAGACCCCGAGTGCGTTGAGCATGATGACCCCTCCTGGGATCTAGTGTTGCTATACGATGAGGCAACGCTAGCGCTACTGGCGATCGATTGTCTAGCGGTGCTAGGATCGAACCATGTCGGTACACGAACGCAAGGAGCGCGAACGGGCGGGCCGCGAGCGCCTCATCGTGGCGACGGCCCGCGAACTCGCCGAGCAGCAGGGCTGGGACGCGGTCACCACCCGCCAGCTCGCCGAGCGCATCGAATACAGCCAGCCCGTCCTCTACAGCCATTTCCGCGGCAAGCGCGAGATCATCGGCGCCGTCGCCCTCGAGGGTGCCGCCGAGATGGCCGCGGCGCTGCGGGCCGCGACCTCCGCCGCGGACGGCCCTCGCACCCGGGTCACCGCCCTCGCCCGCACTTACCTCGACTTCGCCGAGCGCAACCCGGCGGTCTACGACGCCATGTTCCAGCTCGACGGCGGCCTGGCGTTCGCGCACGAGGACACCCCGGAGCCGCTGAAGGACGCCTTCGCCGCCCTGCTGGAAAGCCTCGGCGAGGTCGCCGGGGACGGCGTCCACCCGGCACTGTTCACCGAGGTGTTCTGGGCGGCCCTGCACGGGCTGGCCACCCTGACCCGGGCGGGACGGCTGCCGCCGGCGGACGCCGAGCGGAGGGTGGAGCTGCTGGTGGACCGGCTCGCCATGGTCTGACACACCGTCCGAACGGACGGGCAGCCGTGGTCTTCCGACCCGGCTGCCGGCCTACGGCATCGCTTCTGGTCACTCGCGCCCACGCGGCGGAGCCGCAGATCACAGGGACCCCGCGCCCCTGACGGGGCGCCCACCTGCCGAAAACGACCGTGACAGGTACCGCGAGAACCGGACCAGGAAAATCAGATCAAACCCCACGTACGGGGCAAACGTCGTCGCTCAGCGCGCGACACAATGAGAATCCGACAGCACGAACGAGAAGCGGTGAGAATCCGACAGGCTCAGTGCGACAGGACAGCGTTCGTCTCACCGCCCTGTCCCTTGGGCCGGACAAAGGCCACCGTCAATGAGAAAGGGACACGCGAAATGCGAACCTACACATATGAAGGAGCGTTTCGCCTTCTGGCCGCTGGCCGTCGGCTCGCTGGTAGACGAACGGCTTCATGGCCCGTCACGGTATCGACCTGATTCTTGACTCGCCGCCCAGTGAGCCTCAGTCCTGGCGGGCCACAGCCCACCCAGGTGGCACCGCAGGTTGCGTGTGGCTTTGTGACGGCATGGCGCTGCGGTGGCGGTCGGCATTCGGACGGTTGTCGGTCTAGGGGGTCGCGGCGGATCGCAGGGTCCACAGGTGGTCTGCGGTGCCGTTGTCGGAGTACTGGACGACGTTGGCGCTGTCGCTGGTGGACATGCCGGCGACGCCGAGCAGCAGGCCGCTGTTCTGGTTGACGATCTTGTACTGGCCGCCGCCGGCGTCGATCAGCCGCCACAGGTGATCGCTGGTGCCGCTGTCGTGGTACTGCTGGACCTGGGCGCTCAGCGCGGTCGAGGCGCCCTGCACGGCGAGCAGCAGGCCGCTGTTGACGTTGACGATCTTGTACCAGCCGCTGCCCGCCTTGACGAGCTTCCACAGGTGGTCCGGTGTGCCGGTGTCGGCGTACTGCTGCACGTTGGCGCTGTCCGCCAGGGAGGCGTGGTCGACCGCGAGGAGCTTGCCGCTGTTGACGTTGGCGATCTGGAAGACGGGCGCGGCCCAGACCTGGAATTCCGACAGGCCCCAGCCGGTGCCGCCGCCGGCGTTGGGCGCCACGACGCGCAGCCGGCTGGTCGTCAGGGCCGGGAAGGTAATCTCGTTCTGGGCGTTCGCGGTGGGCGCGACGGGGTTGCGGGTCTGGCCGGGCACGGTGGCCCACCCGGTGCCGGTCCAGTACTGCAGGTCGTAGCTGGCTGGGGTCCGCACCCCGCCGCCGTCGTCGTAGAAGTACAGCCGCACGTCGCCCGTCTTCTGGTCGCGCCCGAAGTCGACGCCGTAGTAGTCGCTGGCGTTGCCGGTGGCGTATGAGGTCCAGCGGCTGTTCTCGGGGATGCCCTCGCGGTAGATGATGCCGTCGACGCCGTTCCAGACGTTGTCGTAGCTGGAAGTGTAGGAGGCGAAGGGCTGCGGACCCGAGGCGAAGCGCTGGCCGTTGGCGGCGATGTCCACCATCGTGCCCGTGCTCGGCTGGGTGATCGGCGCGCCGACGTTGACCGTAAGCGCGCCGAGACCCGCCTGGGAGGCGACCTGGCTGCCGTCGACGTAGACGTGCAGGCCGGCCCCCTGGCCGTAGCGGCTGCCGGTGCGGTCCCACAGCACGGTCACGTTGTGTCCGTGGTACGGGGTGTTCTCCAGTGCGAAGTAGTCCCAGGTGGCCGGGGCGAGCGGCTTGAGGACCAGGGTGTCGTTGCTCTGGCCGCGCAGGCCGATCAGGCCGGAGATGACGTTGTCGTTGTAGGTGGAGTGGTTGTAGTCCTCGCTGTGGTCGTTCGCGTCGTACAGCCAGGTGTTGCTGTCCGGGTTGTGGGCCTCGGCGACGTAGGGGACGCCGCCCCGGTACTGGGTGGCGGCGTAGGTGTGCAGCAGGTTGACGTAGTCGCTGCTGGAGAAGACCGACTGCGCCGGGTAGTCCTCCAGCAGGTTCGCCGCCGCCGTCAGGGTCTGGGAGGCGGCGAACGGCCAGGAGGGGCCGTCCCAGTGGCAGCAACTGCCGGCCTGGTACATGAACCAGGGGCTGCGCCGTTCCACCGTCGTCGGCCCGTAGGGGGCGGCGAAGCCGTTGGAGTCCTTGAGCTGGGCGAACGCTCCGGCGTTCGCGGCCGGTGCCATGTCGAACATCCAGGGCAGGTAGCCCATCAGCTCGCGGCTGCCGGTCTTGCCCAGCGACTGGTTGTTGTCCCGGGCCACACCGTAGTAGAACTGCCGCCCCGCGTCCCACAAGTGCGCCTGCACCGCGTTCTGCAGGGCGGTGGCGCGGGCCTGGAAGTCGTCGGCCGTGCCGGTGTCGCCCCAAAGGGCGGCGATCGCGGCGACCGCCCGCGCGTCGCCGTACTGGTAGGCGTTGATCGTCGGCCGATAGCCGTAGCCCCCGTGATAGGGGTCGGAGGACTCATACGACGAGGCGGAGTACTCCGTCGCGTCCCACACCGGCGCCTGCCAGTACAGGCCCAGCGACTGGTTGAAGTGGTTGGCCCAGCCATTGTACTGCTTGACCAGCGACGCCTCCTGCGACTGCGCGAAGCCCCGGTCGCCAGTGGCCAGCATCTGCTGCCACACCGCACTGGCCGCCCAGAAGCTGTACTCGTGCGCCCAGTCCGAGGTGTCCGCGTTCACGGCGTCGGTCTGCGGCTTGGGGAACTGCCCCGGACCGCCGAGCCAGTAGTCGACGTCGTCCTTGGTATACGACTGGTCGCGCAGCCACCGCCCCTCGGTGATCTGGTGCCCGGCCGCGGCCGAGATCCCGCCGTACGGGGCGCCGTAGCCGACCGGTTGGAGGAACTCGCTCGACAGCCAGCCGTACTCCGGCCCGGTGTAGACCAGATGCTCCTTGTACGTCTGCCACCGGTAGTAGTACACGTCCCGGATCTGCTGGTCGGGCACGTCCAAGAAGGGGATGTTCGCCTTGAACCACGCCGGGTCCTGGACGCCGCTCAACAGCGCGTCGTGATCGAGGAACGACGTGCCCGCCGAAGCCGACGCGGCGGCCGCGGACGGAACCCCGGCCGCGGAGGGCGGCGCGCCCAGCCCGCTGAGAAGACCGCCCAGCAACGCTGCGGCCCCGACCGCGCCCCACCATCTGCCCGACCTCACCACGACACGCTCCTTCGTCCCTGAACGGCGGTCTGACCGGTACCCGACGCGGCCTGCGGCACTGCTGCAGACGCCCGGTGTGGAGCACACGTCACGAAGCGGTGTTTACTACGTTGCAACCCAGGGCTCCGGTGGACATGACAACACGGGCGGGCGGTGGGGTCCAGAGGTCGCGCACGACTGCCTGTTTGGCGGTGCCGGCCGCCCGCGGGGCAAGCGGCTGTGCCTGCGCCACGGCACTGCCCGGCGGCGAGCACCTGGCGGCCGTGCGAGGAGATCAGCCCCGCCCGGTACCCGGGGGTATCCTCGCAACGTTCGCGCCTCACGGCAGGCGCTCCGCACATCCAGGCCGGCGTCATCCGGCGTGCAGCGCCTCGCCTTCGCGGCGGAGCTTGGGCAGGACGTGCTCCGCACAGCCCGCGACCCGCAGTGCCGCGTCCGCCGTGGCGGAGGCGAAGTCGGCCGGGTCACGGTCCGGAGCTTCGCGACGGATGAGGATAACGCCCTCGATGAGGCCGAAGACGAGGTCGGCGCGGAGCGCGAGCTCGTCTTCGGGGAGTTCCGCGCCGGCGGCGGTGGCGGCGAGCAGTCCCGCGTACGCGGCCTTGAGCTCGTCGCGCACGGCGCGGAAGTCCGCGAAGCGTTCGGCCCGCACCTCCGGGAGGAGGTAGAGCGCGCCCAGGTTGTGCGGGCCGCCGCACAGCAGGGCGACATCGGCGCGGCACAGCGCCCACAGCCGGGCCTCGGCCGGGAGGTCGTCCCGCGCGGCGAGCGCGAGGGCGAGGTCCAGAGAGGGGCGGACGGTGCCCTCCAGCAGCGCGGCCAGTACGTCTTCCTTGCCACCGAAGTAGTGGTACATCGACGCCTGCCGCATACCGGCCCGTTCGGCGATGGCGCGCGTGGTCGTGGCGGTATAACCGCGCGTGGTGAAGAGTTGGCCGGCGGCCGCGAGGAGTTCCTCGCGGGCCGTGAGGCCGCTCTCAGCGCGCGCTGTCGCACGCGGCCGTCCGACGCGCCGTCCCGTGGTGGTCACAGCTCGATCGTCGCACACACACCCGGACGCCCCGCGCGGTGAGCGCTCGGTAACCCGTCCGAAACAGGCGGGCAACGGAGCCGAAGTCACCTGGCCGTAATTTCTGTCGAACGATAGAAATTAGCCGTCGAGCCGGAGGTGGAGCGCCGTGGCGACAGGGACTGTTACGACGTATGGAGCCCGCGACCATGCCCGTGCCCAGGAGGGCACACGGGCCGACGCCATGCCCGTACTGCCCGCCAGTGCCTGGCCGGCGCCGCCTGAAGGCGTCGCGCCGGACGCGCTGGTATGGGCGGAGACCGTGGCCGGTGGCAGCTACACGCACAAGGTGCTCGCGCGCGGAACGGAACTCCGGCTGACCGACCTCGCGGGAGACGCCTGCGCACACCTACTGCTGTACGTGGCAGACCGGCCCTGGGAGCGGCTGAACGCGGCCGACACGGTCAAGGTGCTCTGGAACGCCTACATAGCAGAGGGCCATCTGCTCCTCTCCGACCAGGGCCGGGTGCTCGCCTCAGTCGTCGCGGACAGCAGCGGGAAGCACGACGCCCTCTGCGGCACATCGACCGCCGCCCGCAACACAGCCCTGTACGGCGACGGCTCCCCCCAGGGCGCCTCGCCCGCCGGGCGCGAGCTGCTGAAACTGGCGGCGCTGAAGAACGGCCTGGAGCCGCGCGACCTGCCGCCGTCGCTCTCCTTCTTCCAGGCGGTCCGGGTCGTCGCGGACGGAAAGCTGGAGTTCACAGGCTCGGCAGGACCGGGGGCGTCGGTGACACTGCGCGCCGAGCAGCCGCTGACGGTACTCATCGCCAATGTGCCGCACCCGGTGGACCCGCGCCCGGAGTACGTCTCGTCGCCGCTGGAAGTGCTGGCCTGGCGCGCCCGGCCGACCGCCCCCGGCGATCCGCTGTGGGACGCCACGCCCGAGGGCCGCCGCGCCTTCCTGAACACCGCCGACCACCTCGCCGCCAGGGGGATCCAGTGACCGAGACCCTGAGCGAGACCATCGTCGCCGCCCGCGCCCCCTGGTCCGCCGTCGTTCGCAGGGGCCAGCACCTCACCATCACCGACCTCGGCGGCAACCAGGCCGTCGACTGCCTCCTCTACGACGCCCATGACACCGCTGTCCGCTACAGCGCCCCCGACACCATCCACGCCCAGGGCAACATCTTCCTGACAACCGGCAGCGTGCTGCTCTCGAACGAGCACACCCCGCTCATGACCGTCGTCGAGGACACCTGCGGCCGCCACGACACCGTCGGCGGTGCCTGCTCCAAGGAGAGCAACACTCTGCGCTACGGCCACCACACCTGGTCGCAGCACGCCTGCGTGGAGAACTTCCTGGCCGAGGGCGCCAAGTACGGCCTCGGCAAGCGCGACCTCGTCAGCAACATCAACTGGTACATGAATGTGCCGGTCGAGGCGGACGGCACCCTCGGCATCGTCGACGGCATCTCCGCCCCCGGGCTGCGGGTTGTACTCCGCGCCGAGACGGATGTTCTGGTCCTGGTCTCCAACTGCCCGCAGATCAACAACCCCTGCAACGGCTTCGACCCGACCCCGGTGCTGATGACGATCGCCGAAGGCGCCGCCTCATGACCTTCGACACCCTGCTGGTCGCCAACCGGGGCGAGATCGCCGCCCGCGTCATCCGCACGGCCCGTCGCATGGGACTGCGTACGGTGGCGGTGTACTCCGACCCCGACCGCCCAGCACCTCACGTGCGGCTTGCCGACGAGGCCGTACGGCTCGGCCCGGCGCCCGCGAAGGCCAGCTACCTCAACGCCGAAGCGATACTGGAGGCCGCCCGCGCGACCGGGGCCGGCGCCATCCACCCCGGCTACGGATTCCTCTCCGAGGACGCGGGGTTCGCCCGGCGCTGCGAAGCAGCCGGCCTGGTCTTCGTCGGGCCGACCCCGCGCCAGCTGGAGCTGTTCGGCGCGAAGCACACCGCCCGGGCCGCCGCGGAAGCGGCCGGTGTGCCGCTGCTGCCCGGCACCGGGCTCCTTGCCGATGTGGAAACCGCAATCGAGGCAGCCGGAACACTCGGTTACCCGGTGATGCTCAAGGCCACCGGCGGAGGCGGCGGCATCGGCATGCAGGCGTGCCATGACGCGGCTCAACTCGCCGACGCCTGGGAGCGGGTGCAGCGGGTCGCCGCCGCCAGCTTCTCCTCCGCCGGGGTGTTCCTGGAGCGGCTGGTCGAGCGCGCCCGGCATGTGGAGGTGCAGGTCTTCGGCGACGGTCTCGGGCGTGTGGTCACGCTCGGGGACCGGGACTGCACCTTGCAGCGGCGCAACCAGAAGGTGCTGGAGGAGGCACCGGCGCCCGGGCTGCCCAACGCTGTGCGCGAACAGCTCGCCACCGCCGCGAGCGCGTTGTGCGCCTCCGTGGACTACCGGTCGGCCGGCACCGTGGAGTACGTGTACGACACCGCGCGCGGCGAGGCGTACTTCCTGGAGGTCAACACGCGCCTCCAGGTGGAGCACCCGGTCACCGAGGAGACCTACGGCACAGACCTGGTGGAGTGGATGCTGCGGCTCGCCCAGGGCGAGGTTTTCGACATGGACCCCGGCCCGCCGAGCGGTCACGCCGTCGAGGCCCGGATCTACGCCGAGGACCCCAGCCGCGGTCACCGGCCGAGCGCGGGCCTGCTTACCGAGGTCCGCTTCCCCGAAGGCGTACGCGTGGACGCCTGGGTGGCGGCCGGCACCGAGGTCACCACCTCGTACGACCCGATGCTCGCCAAGGTCATCGCCCACGGCACGGACCGCGCCGACGCCCTCGACCGGCTCGCACGGGCCCTGGACGCCACCCGTATCGACGGCATAGAGACCAACCTCGGACTGCTGCGCGCCGCCCTCGACACGCCCGGGCTGCGCGCGGCCACGCACACCACTGCTTCGCTGGACGCCATCACCGACCCCACCGCCCGGATCGAAGTGGTCCGCCCCGGCACCCTCACCACCGTCCAGGACTGGCCGGGCCGGACGGGCCTGTGGCATGTCGGCGTGCCGCCCTGCGGACCGATGGACGACCTTTCCTTCCGGCTGGGCAACACCTCGCTCGGCAACGACGAGGGCGCGCCCGGCCTGGAGTGCACCATCCAGGGGCCGCAACTGCGCTTCACCCATGCCACGACCGTGTGCGTGACCGGCGCTCCGGCCGCCGTCACCGTCGACGGGCAGCCGGTCCCCCAGTGGGAGCCGTTCACCGTCCCGGCGGGCTCGGTGCTGGACGTCCCGGCACCGGACGGGTCCGGGCTGCGGACCTACGTCCTCTTCGCGGGCGGCCTCGACACGCCCGGTTTCCTCGGTAGCGCTGCCACCTTCACACTGGGCCGCTTCGGCGGCCACGGTGGGCGGGCGCTGCGAGCGGGCGATGTACTGCACGGCGGTGGCCGTACAGCAACGGGCTTCCCCGTGCCGCGGTCGCAGCGGCCGGACTTCGGCACCGAGTGGGCAATCG
Source organism: Actinacidiphila oryziradicis (assembly GCF_005047355.1). Classification (GTDB taxonomy): domain Bacteria; phylum Actinomycetota; class Actinomycetes; order Streptomycetales; family Streptomycetaceae; genus Actinacidiphila; species Actinacidiphila oryziradicis. The sequence continues at coordinate 94,781 of NZ_SUMC01000004.1, read as the reverse complement.
GTGCCGTCGAAGGGCCGCACGCCGCGCCCGAGTTCTTCACCGAGGACGACATACGCGACTTCTACGCCGCCGCCTGGAAGGTCCACTTCAACTCCGCACGCACCGGCGTCCGCCTCGTCGGCCCCAAACCCCGGTGGGCACGGAGTGACGGCGGGGAGGCCGGACTGCACCCTTCCAACATCCACGACACCCCGTACTCCGTCGGCGCCGTCGACTACACCGGTGACATGCCCGTGCTGCTCGGCCCCGACGGCCCGTCGCTCGGCGGCTTCGTCTGCCCCGCGACGATCGTCACCGCCGAGCGCTGGAAGCTCGGCCAGCTGCGGCCCGGCGACACCGTCTCCTTCGTCCCCGTCATGGAGGACGGGACATCGCGCCCTGTAGTGCGCGACGGCGGCGTGCTCGGGCGTGTCCCGGAGTCCGACACACGCCCGGCCGTGACCTACCGGCGCAGCGGCGACGACAACCTCCTCATCGAGTACGGCCCCATGCAGCTCGACCTCGCCCTGCGCATGCGTGTCCACGCGCTCGCGGAGCGGCTTGCCGCCGAACGGCTCCCCGGCGTCGTGGATCTCACGCCCGGTATCCGGTCGCTCCAGGTCCACGTCGACCCGCAGGTCCTTCCCACCGCCAAGCTGCTCGATTTCGTACAGGAGGCGGAGAAGCAACTACCGGCCGCCGACGAGCTGGTGGTGCCCAGCCGTACGGTCCACCTGCCGTTGTCGTGGGATGATCCGGCGACACGTGAAGCCATCACCCGCTATATGGCGGGGGTTCGGGACGACGCGCCCTGGTGTCCCTGGAACATCGAGTTCATCCGCCGCATCAACGGGCTGGATTCGGTCGATGATGTGTACCGGACCGTCTTCGACGCCGAGTATCTGGTACTGGGGCTCGGCGATGTGTACTTGGGCGCCCCGGTCGCCACCCCGCTCGACCCGCGGCATCGGCTGGTGACGACCAAGTACAACCCCGCGCGGACCTGGACCGCCGAGAACTCCGTCGGCATCGGCGGGGCCTATCTCTGCGTCTACGGCATGGAAGGGCCCGGCGGCTACCAGTTCGTGGGGCGTACGGTGCAGGTCTGGTCCGGCTGGCAGCAGCCGCAGCGCCCCTGGCTGCTGCGCTTCTTCGACCGCATCAAGTGGTATCCGGTCGAAGCTGACGAGCTCCTTGACATGCGGGCCGACATGGCTGCCGGGCGGCTGGAGCTACGGATCGAGGAGGGCGAGTTCGCTCTCGCGGACCACAAGCGGTTTCTGGCCTCGAACGCGGACTCGATCGCTGAGTTCCGGGCTCGACAGGGTGCCGCTTTCGCGGCGGAACGGGACGCATGGGAGGCATCCGGTGAATTCGCCCGCGCCGAGCGGGTCGCGGTGCCCGCCGCTCCATCGGGCGACATCGCCGTCCCTGCGGGCGGCCGGACGGTCGAGGCGGAGTTCGCGGCGAGCGTCTGGCAGATCGCGGTGCGGCCCGGCGAGCGGGTGCGCGCCGGGCAGAAGCTGGTCGCCCTGGAGGCGATGAAGATGGAGTCGGCCGTCGAGGCCCCCGGGGATGGCGTCGTCGCCGACATCCTCGTCGGCCCCGGGGACCAAGTCGACGCCGGAACGGTTCTGCTGACGCTGGCCCCAGCGTGACCTGCGCCGGGGGTGGGGTGCGCTTTGTTCGGGGGGTGGGTCGGTGGCGCCTCCGGGGTGACTCTCCCCCAACCTTCGGCCGGGAGGTGCCCCCAGGAGGTGCCCCCACGACAGTGTCGCCAGCACCCCCCGCACCATGCGCCATCGCCACCGGCATACGGCGACAAAATCTGCGGGGACACCCCTGCACCGCCCCCTCCGGCCGCCACGGCGCCTTGCGGTGCGTGGTGTCCTTCGGTCACCCCGGCGTGCGGTGCGTGGGTTTTACGGTCTCCGCCACGAGCGGGGCGTCACGCGCCTGTCCGGCCGGGAGGGGACGCGCCGGGGTGTCCCCGCAGAGGACGAGCACATGCACCCCGGGCAAGTGTGCTGTGGACCCGCACGCGCGAGCCCCGAGGAGATCACCCCACAGCGGCCCCGACCCCGACCACAACCCGGCGTGCCGGCCAGCACGACAACCCAGCCCGTCCGGCGCTTGAGGACGGATCGGCAACCCCGGCAGACGGGGCGGAACCGGGAGGCCCGCAGCCGGGACAACCTGCCGCGCCGGTCCGGCCGGACAAACCCAGCCCGTCCGGCGCTTGTGGGGGCACCTCCTGGGGGCACCTCCCGGCCGAAGGCTGGGGGAGGTAGCTGGGGGAGGCTCGGCAACCCCGGCAGACGGGACGAAACAGCGCCGGCCCAGCCGCACAGACTAGGCACCCGGTACCGCAGCCGGAACGAAACGTAAGGAGACACGATGACCGGAACAGCCCTGGGCCGCGTGCGTGCAGCGTACGCGCGGATCGCGGAGGTCGACCGGCCGGAGGTGTGGGTCGGGCTGCGCCCGCAGGCCGAAACGGAAGCCGAGGCGAAGGCCGTTGACGCCCGCGTCGCCGCAGGCGAGCCGCTGCCGCTGGCCGGCACGGTCTTTGCCGTGAAGGGCAACATCGACATCGCCGGCCAGCCGACAACCGCCGGGTGCCCCACCTACGCGTACGAGCCCGAAGCGGACGCGCCCGCCGTGGCTCGGCTGCGCGCAGCCGGGGCGGTGGTGCTGGGAAGCACGAATCTGGACCAGTTCGCCACCGGTCTGGTCGGTACGCGGAGCCCGTACGGCGCCGTACGGAACGCGCGCGACCCGGAGCGGGTCAGCGGGGGCTCCAGCTCGGGTTCGGCGGTCGCCGTGGCGCTGGGCATCGCGGATTTCGCGCTGGGCACGGACACGGCGGGCTCGGGCCGGGTGCCGGCGGCGTTCAACGGGATCGTCGGCATCAAGCCGACCCGGGGTGTGGTACCGACCGAGGGCGTGGTGCCGGCGTGCGCGAGCCTGGACTGCGTCACTGTATTCGCCCGTACGATCCCGGAGGCCGAGCGTGCCCTGGCGCACCTGGCCGCGCCCCCGGCCCGCGAGATCGCCGCGTCCGGGGCACGGCGGCCCGGGCCGTGGCGGGTGGCCGTACCGCCGGCCGAGCAGCTCGGTGAGCTGGACCCGGGCTGGGCGGAGGCGTACGAGGCGGCGGTGGCGCGGCTCGCGCACGCGGGTGTGGAGTTGCTGCCCATCGATCTCACCCCCTTCTCGGAGGCGGCCGTGCTGTTGTACGAGGGCGCGTTCGTCGCGGAGCGCTACACCGCCGTAGGTAGCTTTATCGACAAGCACGCCGACGCGTCCGATCTCGACCCGACCGTCGCCCGCATCATCACCGCCGCACGCGACCTCCCGGCGCACCGCCTGTTCGCCGACCAGGACCGACTGGCCGCTCTCCATGCGCGGGCCATGGCCGAGCTCGGCGACGCCGACGCCCTGCTGCTGCCCACCGCGCCCGGTCACCCGACCATCGCCGAGGTGGCCGCCGAGCCGCTGGCCGCGAACGCCCGGCTGGGGCGCTTCACCAACTCCACCAATCTGCTGGACATGTGCGGCATCGCGGTCCCGGCCGGCGAGGTGAACGGTCTGCCGTTCGGGGTGATGCTGGTCGGCCGGGCCTTCACCGACGAGCGGGCGGCGGCGATCGCCCGGCTGCTGACACCGGCCGTCCGGCTCGCCGTGGTCGGCGCGCACCTGTCGGGCCAGCCGCTCAACGGGCAACTCCGCGCCCTGGGCGGCCGGCTGGCCGCGACGACGGCCACCGCTCCGGCGTACCGGCTGTACGCGCTGGAGACCACGCCGCCCAAGCCCGGTCTCGTACGCACCTCCCAGGACGGCGCCGCCATCGAGGCCGAGGTCTGGGAGCTGCCGGTGGAGGGCCTGGGCGCCCTCGTCGCCGCGCTGCCCAGCCCGATGGCGATCGGCAGGGTCGCGCTCGCGGACGGCAGCGAGGTGGCGGGCTTCCTCTGCGAAGCCGAAGCGATCACGGGCGCCGACGACATCACCGCCCACGGCGGCTGGCGCCGCTACCTCGCAGGCGGCCGCTGATGGGGCGGCCAGCCAAATCGGCGTGATCCGTTCGAACGATCAGTTGCACGGCGGTAAATGAATCGAGTGGCCGGCCCCACCAGGCCGGCGCAACATGGACAGGCGTTCGGCTCTGTCGCCGGAGCCTCGGGCGATGCGCCGGTGGGCGGCCACCGGCGCACGCGGCCGGCCTCCGCACGCCCCCTCACTCGCAGTACGGATCAGGACGACCCCGCTGTTCCCGCCCGGCACGTACACCCCTGCGCCCTACTCCGCCCCACCCAGGCAGTTGTCCGCCTCCGTCCACTCTTGACCGTTTCAACGGGGCCCTGCCACCGTTCATGCGGCCCGTATATCCCGCACATCATTTGATTCCGGGCAATTCACTACGGGTCCACAACGGGGAGGCCACAACCATGGCAATAGCCGGCACAACGCCAACAGGACGCCGCCGGGCGGCCGTTACCGGCCTGGGCGTCATCGCACCCGGCGGCAACGGCCGCAAGGCGTTCTGGGAGCGCATCACCTCGGGCGTCAGCGCCATCCGCGGCATCACCCTCTTCGACCCCACCGGCCTGCGGTCGCGCATCGCCGGTGAATGCGATTTCAACCCCGCCGAGTATGGCCTCACTCCCCGCGACATCCGCCGGATGGACCGCTGCGTACAGCTCGGCACGGTGGCCGCCCGTGAGGCGCTGGAGGACAGCGGCCTCGAAACCGAAGCCTGTGACCCCGCCCGGCTCGGGGTGAGCATGGGCACGGCCGTCGGCCCGGCCACCCGGATGGAGAGCGAGTACGTCGTGCTCAGCGATCGCGGCAAGCTGTGGGTGGTCGACCACACCTACGTGATGCCGTACGCCTACGAGTCGCTCGTGCCCAGCACCCTCGCCGCAGAGACCGCCAGGCTGGCCGGCGCGGAAGGCCCGGTCGGACTGGTGTCCAACGGCTGCACCACCGGTCTGGACGCCCTCGGACATGCCGCCGCGCTCATCGAGGAGGGCTCCGCCGACATCGTGATCGCCGGATCGTCCGAAGCGCCGATCACCCCGACCGCCGTGGCCGCCTTCGACGTCATCAGGGCGACCTCGCCGAACAACGACGACCCCGCCCACGCCTCCCGCCCCTTCGACCGGAACCGCGACGGATTCGTCCTCGCCGAGGGCGCCGCCGTACTGATCGTCGAGGAGCTCGGGCACGCCCTGCGCCGCGGCGCCCACATCTACTGCGAGATAGCCGGCTACGCGGGCCGCAGCAACGCACACCACATGGCCGCGCTCAAGGACGACGGCCTGGATCTGGCCGAGGCCATCCGCTGCGCCCTGGAACGGGCCCGCGTCGCCCCTGGGGACGTGGACTACATCAACGCCCACGGATCGAGCACCCCGCAGAACGACCGGCATGAGACGGCCGCGTTCAAGGCCGCACTGGGCGAACACGCCCGTCGCGCCCCTATCAGCTCGATCAAGTCTGTGGTCGGCCACCCGCTGGGCGCCATCGGCGCGATGGAGATAGCCGCCTGCGCCCTCGCCATCGAGCACGGCGTGCTGCCGCCCACCGCCAATCTGCGCACCCCCGACCCGGACTGCGACCTCGACTACGTTCCGCTGACCGCCCGCGAGCAGCGCACCGACGTCGCGCTGACCACCGCCAGCGGCTTCGGCGGCTTCCAGTGCGCGATGGTGCTCACCCGGTCCGGGGCGGTGGCGGCATGACCGCACCGTGGACGCGACCGCCCATCCACGCCGAACAGGCCACCGACGAGCCCGTGGTCACCGGCATCGGTGTCGTCGCCCCCAACGGCACCGGCACCGAGGCGTACTGGGAGGCGACGCTGGCCGGACGTCTCGGCATCCGCCGCATCAGCCGCTTCGACACCGACGGCTTCCCACTGCGCGTCGTGGGCGAGGTCGAAGGCTTTGTCCCAACCGAGTTCCTCCGCCAGTACCGTGTGACGCAGACCGACCGGATGACTCATCTCGCCGTCGCCGCCACCGCCATGGCCCTCCAGGACGCCGGGCTGGACCCCGCCGAGGTGCCCGAGTACGGCTTCGCGGTGGCCACCGCGAGCTCCATCGGCGGCGCCGAGTTCGGCCACCGGGCGATTCAGCGGCTGTGGAGCGAGGGCCCGCGCAAGATCGGCGCGTATCAGGCGGTCGCCTGGTTCTACGCGGCCACCACCGGCCAGATCGCCATCCTGCACGATATGAAGGGGCCCGGCAGCGTCCACGCCGCCGAGCAGGCCGGCGGCCTCGATGCCATCGCCCAGGCCCGTCGCACCCTGCGCGCCGGCGCCCGCGCGGCCGTCACCGGCGGGACGGAGGCCCCGCTCGACCCCGCCGCACTCGTCGCCCAACTGCCGAACGGACAGCTCAATCTCGGCTCCGACCCGCGCGCCGCCTACACCCCGTTCGCCGCCACCGCCGCCGGCCATGTGCCCGGCGAGGGCGGTGCGATGCTCGTCATGGAGACAGCGCGGGCCGCGCACGAGCGCGGCGCCCAGGTGCACGGCGCCATCGCCGGCTATGCGGCCACCTTCGACCCGGCACAGGGCAATGGCCGGCCTCCCACCCTGCGGCGGGCCATCGAACTCGCCCTGGCAGACGCCCGTCTGGACCCGTCCGAGATCGACGTGGTCTTCGCCGACGCCGTCGGCACCCGGTCCGGCGACCGCGCCGAGGCGCAGGCGCTCGCCGCGGTATTCGGCCCGTACGGCGTCCCCGTCACCGCGCCGAAATCCATGGTCGGCCGCCTCTACGCGGGCGGCGCCGCCCTCGACACCGCCACCGCCCTGCTGGCGCTGCGCGACCAGGTCATCCCGCCCACCACCGGCGTGGCCGAGCCCGCCGGCGACTGCCCGGTCGACCTGGTCACCGACCGGCCGCGGCCGGCCCGGCTGCGCAGCGCGCTCGTGGTCGCCCGCGGCTACGGGGGCTTCAACTCGGCGCTCGTCGTGCGCCACTTCCCACCGGCATAACCTGGCCGTGCATGGATCTGGCTGTTCCACGCAATCAGCTGACCACCCGCCGCCGCATACATCGCCGCGAAGACCTCCGCGACCCTGAAACGGATCAGCGACGGCCGCCTCGCAGTCCATTTCATCACCGCCGGCAACGACCACGAGCAGCAGCGCGCAACCCACTGGGCGGTCCGCGAAGTGTCAACCACTCCGTTCGATCCGGCTCCCAGTGCCCGTGGACACCGACCGCCGCCGAGACCGGCGGCGGTCGGCAACTCCAACGCCCTTGCCGGCACCCCGGAGACCGTCGCCCAGGCCCTGCTCGACTACGGGGCGGCGGCGCCGTCCTCAAGGGCCGGACGGGCCGGGAAATGCGGCGACGGAGGGCCCTGCCCCGCTCACCCCACGGACGAGTACGCCACCACCCCGCGGAGCAGTCCGTCAACCGCCTTGCGGGCGTTGCGGCGGACCGGGCTGGCGTCCGGCGCCGCTCCGGCGATCTGGCCGAGCACATCGATCAGCTGCTTGGTCCAGCGCACGAAGTCGCCCGCCGGCATATCGGCATCGCGCAGCACCGCGTCCAGCCCGTGGCCCGATGCCCAGCGGTAGGCGGACCAGGCGAAACCGAGATCGGGCTCGCGCTGGCCGACGCCTTCGGTCTGGTTGATGCCATGGTCCTCCTCAAGGGCGTCGAGGCGGCCCCAGATGCGGACCATCTCGCCCAGCGCCTGCTTGGCGTTGCCGGTGGGGAGCTTGGGCGCGACCGCGTCGTCGGCCTGGCGGGCCTCGTAGACCAGGGCCGAGGCGCACGCGGCGAGCTCGGCGGGGTTGAGCTCGTCCCAGACGCCGTCGCGGAGGCATTCGCTGGCCAGGAGGTCGAGCTCGCCGTAGAGACGGGCGAGGCGACGGCCGTCACCGGTGACTTTGTCACCCTCGAGGTAGCCCAGCTCGGTGAGGACCGCGGACACCCGGTCGAAGGTGCGGGCGATCGTGTTCGTACGGCCCTCGATGCGACGTTCGAGCTGCTTGGTGTCCCGGCGCAGCCGGTGGTATCGCTCTGCCCAGCGGGCGTGGTCCTCGCGGTCGGAGCAGCCGTGGCAGGGGTGCGCGCGGATCTCGGTACGGAGCCGGGCGAGCTGGACGTCGTCAGCCGCGGCGGCACGCTCCTTGCGGTGCCGTTGGGGCCCGGCGATTCCGGCGGACCCGGCCTTGGAGCGCATCGCCGAGGCGAGGTCGCGGCGGGACTGCGGGCTGCGCGGGTTGAAGGTCTTGGGGATGCGCATCCGGTCCAGGGCCTCGACCGGGGTCGGGAAGTCGATCGAGGCGAGCCGCTTGACCTGGCGTTCGGCGGTGAGCACCAGTGGGCGGGGACCGTCCTGAAGGTGCGGGTCGCCGCGGAAGTGGCCGGGGCTGCGCCCCGCCGGGACCCCCGGGTCCAGCACCAGGGCCAGCCCGGCGAACTTGCCGGCCGGGACATGGATGATGTCGCCCGGCTTGAGCTTCTCCAGGGCGTCGGCGGCGGCCGCCCGGCGCAGGGTGGCGCCTTGCCGCGAAAGCTCGGTCTCGCGTTCCTTCAGCTGCCTGCGCAGCGACATGTACTCGTCGAAGTCACCGAGGTGGCAGGTCATGGACTCCTTGTAGCCGTCCAGACCCTCCTCGTTGCGCTGCACCTGCCGCGAGATTCCGACCACCGACCGGTCCGCCTGGAACTGGGCGAATGAGGTCTCCAACAGCTCCCGCGAGCGGTGCCGGCCGAACTGGCCGACCAGATTCACCGCCATGTTGTACGAGGGCTTGAAGGACGACCGGAGCGGATACGTCCGGGTGCCCGCGAGGCCGGCCAGCCCGGCCGGGTCGAAGCCGCGCTGCCACAGCACCACCGCGTGGCCCTCGACATCGATGCCACGCCGTCCCGCGCGCCCGGTCAGCTGGGTGAATTCACCGGGGGTGATGTCGGCGTGCGTCTCACCGTTCCACTTGACGAGCTTCTCCAGAACCACCGAGCGGGCCGGCATGTTGATACCCAGCGCCAGTGTCTCGGTCGCGAAGACCGCCTTGACCAGGCCCCTGACGAAAAGCTCCTCGACGACCTCCTTGAAAGTCGGCAGCATGCCGGCATGGTGCGCGGCGATACCCCGCTCCAGGCCTTCCAGCCACTCGAAGTACCCCAGCACATGCAGGTCCTCGTCGGGGATGGAGGCGGTGCGCTCCTCGACGATGCTCCGGACCTGCGCCCGGGCCTCCTCGTTGTTGAGCCGCAGCCCTGAGTACAGGCACTGCTGTACGGCGGCTTCGCAGGCCGCCCGGCTGAAGATGAAGGTGATGGCCGGCAGCAGTCCCTCGGCGTCGAGCCGCTCGATCACCTCCGCCCGGCTGGGCGTCCACACCCGGCCGCGATGGCGGCGCTCCCGCTCCCGGTCGGCCTCCCGGCCACGCCCGCGGCCATTGCCGCGGAAGGAATTCTGGCTCTCGGCCCGGGCCAGGCGTACGAGATCGGGGTTGACCTCCCGCCGGGAGGGCGCGATCACCCCCTCCTTCTCCTCGAAGAGGTCGTACATGCCCCGCCCGGCCAGAACGTGCTGCCAGAGCGGCACAGGCCGGTGCTCGGAGACGATCACCTCGGTGTCGCCGCGCACGGTGTCCAGCCAGTCGCCGAACTCCTCGGCATTGGAGACGGTGGCCGAGAGTGAGACGAGGGTCACAGACTGCGGGAGGTGGATGATCACCTCTTCCCACACCGCACCCCGGAACCGGTCGGAGAGGTAGTGCACCTCGTCCATCACGACATAGCCGAGGCCGTCGAGGGCCTGCGAGCCCGCGTACAGCATGTTGCGCAGCACCTCGGTGGTCATCACGACCACCGGGGCATCGCCGTTCACGCTGTTGTCGCCGGTGAGCAGGCCGACCTTGTCCGCGCCGTAGCGCTTCACCAGGTCGGCGAACTTCTGGTTCGACAGCGCCTTGATCGGCGTGGTGTAGAAGCACTTCCGGCCCTCGGTGAGGGCCAGGTGGACGGCGAACTCGCCCACGATGGTCTTGCCCGACCCCGTGGGGGCAGCGACCAGCACTCCCTTTCCGGCCTCCAGGGCCTGGCAGGCATCGATCTGGAACTGGTCCAGGTCGAAGTCGTACATAGCGCGGAAGGGCGCAAGGGCGGTGGCCTGCTCGGCCGCGCGGAACTTGGCTGCGGCGTAACGCTCGGCGGGGGACATCTCGTCTCTCATCTTGAAACCGAGAGTACCGGCCACGACTGACACACGGCGTGATCTTTTCCCTCACCGAACCTCACGGGAGTCGATCCCCGGACCGCGGATCAGGTGGCGTCGTCAAAGCCGCCGTCATGGCCGGTGGTCTGCTCGGGCAGCGAGGGGGAGACCGACTCGGGGGTCAGGTCGAGGTGGGAGGCCTCGTCGTCGTCGAGGGCGGCGTCCGGGTTCGCCTTGCGGCGGCGGGCGTCATTGAGCAGCGAGACCGCGCAGGCGATGAAGTAGAGCACCCAGATCGGCCCGGCGAGGGCGAGCATGCTCAGCGGGTCGGTGCTCGGCGTCGCGACGGCGGCGAAGACCGTGATGCCCATGACCATGGCGCGCCACCAGCCGGTCATCCGCTTGCCGCTGAGGATCCCGGCGAAGTTGAGCATCACCAGCAGCAGCGGCAGCTCGAAGGAGAGACCGAAGACCACGACCATGCGCGTGACCAGGTCGAGGTAGTCATCGAGCGGAAGGAGGTTGTCGACGTTCTTCGGCGTGAAGCCGATGAGCACCGTGGCGGTGGTCGGCAGCACCTTGTAGGCGAAGAAGGCACCCATCAGGAACAGCGGGAAACCGGCCCCGACGAACGCGAGGGCGTACTTCTTCTCATGCTTGTGCAGCCCCGGGGCGAGGAAGGCCCACAGCTGGTAGAGCCACACCGGCGTGGAGAGCACGACACCGGCCATCAGCGAGACCTTGAGCGCGAGGGTGAACGGGGTGAGCAGACCGTTCATGGTGATGTGCGCGCACCGGGTGTCCTGCTTCACCGATTTGGCCTGCTGGGCGATGTCGTTGAGCGACGCCTTGCAGCCGACGGACTTGAGGACCGGATCCACGAGAAATGCGATCAGGTTGTTGTAGTACAGCGCGGCGACGACAGTGACGACGCCGATCGCGAGGACGGACTTGAGCAATCGGTTCCGCAGCTCTCGCAGGTGATCTCCCAGGGGCATCCGCCCCTCGGCGTCCTTCTCCTGCTTGCGGGCGGACTTGAGCAACCCACGTCCTCATCTCGTGCGGCAGCCGCCGTCGCCGTCGGCTTGGTCCATCTTCGTGGTTTTGGTCAGCTCTGAGTGGTGTGCGTCGTCTGCTGCTGCGGCTGGTCGTCGACAACGCGCGCGCTGGCGACATCGCCGGGGGCGGCCTGGATGGTCTTGGGCGGCTGCGGTGCGGTGTCGGCGGGCGGGTTGGGCGGAGCCGCGCCGTCCTCCTTCATCGCCTTCGCCTCGCTCTTGAGGATGCGGGCGGACTTGCCGAGGGATCGCGCCATGTCCGGGAGCTTCTTGGCTCCGAACAGCAGGACGACCACGACGAGAATGAGAATGATCTCGGGAGCGCCGAGCCTTCCGAACATAAGCGTTTACCTTCTCACCGAGGCGGCGTGGGTCCATGTGTACCGGTCGAATCGGACAACGATCCAACCGTCATGCTGAGAGCGATCGTAACGCGCGGGGGTGAACACCTGGCAATCCCCCGACGTCCACTGCTTTGCGACCCCCGCCGCGCTCTGTCGGGGCCGCGTCAGCAGCGTACCTCCCGACGATGAGAAGAACGAGGGTCCGCGGCGTAGCGCCAGGCCTCGCCAGGCCCTACGGGATATCATCGAGGGGGAAATCACCGGAACGCCGTGCGAGGGGCTCCGCCGCCCGTTGCAGCCGCTCGGCGGCTCTGGCCAGGTCATCGGAGCTCTTCCCCAGCTGACGGGCCAGGGCGGACACCTCGGCGTAGACCCGCAGGCTCAGCACGCCGAGCGCAAGAATGCCCGCCGTCGCCAGGCCGAGACTGATATAAGGCCACAACATTTTTCCTGCCCTCATTCACCGGACGAGCTGGAGAAATGGAGCCGCATGGTGCTGACCCCGCCGCCGGTGAGCAGCTCGACTATCCGCTCCCCCGCCGGCTTGCGGACCAGAGCGCCGCAGTCGGGGCAGGTGAAGGAGTAGAACGTGGTCTTGCTGGTGCCGCCTATTGCCAGCCGCAGCGCACCCGCCGCCAGCTCGAAGCGGCCGTGGCAGTCGGGACAGGCGGCCTTGAACAGCACCGTCGGCGCCATCTGTCATCCTCCCCATCGCGAGATCAAGCCCGTCGGGCAAACCTTGCGGACGCACCCGGCAAGCTCTGCCGGACAGGCCCTAGGCCGTGTCACCGTATGCCTCCAGGGCTCGCTCGGCGGCGGCCCTGGCACTGTCCGCGAGGGCCTGCGGGGAGACGATCCGGCCGTCGCGGCCCAGTCGCAGGGCGAGCCGGCGCAGGGAGCCCGGGTCGGGGGTGCGGATGGTGATCCGCAGACCGCCGTCGGGGAGCTCGTGCGCGCTGTCGTGCGGATAGTACTCGGCGACCCAGCGGCCACCCGGCCCTACCTCGACGACGACCTCGGGGTCGTCGCCGGCGGGCTGGACCAGGCCCAGGGACAGATCGCGCGGCTCGGTACGCGGCGGGTCGGACGGCTCGTCGAGGATCTTGATCTCGGCCACCCGGTCGAGCCGGAAGGTGCGGCGGTCCTCCGAGAGCCGGCACCAGCCCTCGAAGTAGGTGTGGCCGACGGCGAACAGCCGGATCGGGTCGACCTCGCGCTCGGTGAGGGCGTCACGCCCCGGCGAGTAGTAGCGGATCCACAGCCGGCGCCGCTCGGCGATCGCCCGGTCGACATCCGCGAACACGCTGCCCTCGGACTCAAAGCTCACCGACAGGCTGGCGCCCGCTTCGGCGGCCTCCCCGGCCGCGGACTCGATCTTGGCGGTGGCCCGCAGCAGCGCCTGCCGGTCGCTGTCGCGCAGCCCCGGCAGATTGGCCACGGCGCGGGCGGCCACCAGCAGTGCGGCGGCCTCGTCCGCGGCCAGCCGCAGCGGCTGCGCTGCGACCGCGGTCGCGCCTTCGTTGTGCCACCAGATCCGCTCGCCGTCGGTGTCGATGTCCAGCAGATCCCCGCCGCGGAAGCTGGTGCCGCACAGCGGCAGTACGTTCAGGTCCCCGATCAGCTCGGCCTCGGTCACCCCGAAGGCCCGGGCGACATCGCTGACGTGGGCGCCGGGGCGCTCACGCAGATACGTCACCAGGGACAGCATCCGGCGGGTCTGGTCGATCGCGTTGGCCATGTGAGTTGCGCTCCCTTCCGCTCGGTCAGCCCTTGGCGACGGCGCGCAGCCGGTCTACCACTTCGGCCCGCAGCTCCGCGGGCTCCAGGACGATCGCATCGGGGCCGTACTCGACGAGCCATGCGTCAAGCCCGTGCCCGTACGGGATCTCCAGCTCCTCCCACTCCTCGTCCACCGGGACCGTCCGCAGAGCCTTGGCCCGCAGCGGATACCCCGAGCCGCGGCGCAGCCGGATCCGGGCGGTCGCGGTGGCGCCCTCGCCCGCCCAGGTCTCCACGGTGGCCCGCACATCCACATGGTCGGGCACCTTGACGGTGAGGCCGCCTGCCCTGGTTCGAACCCGGCCGGTGATCCGGGAGAGCCGGAAGACACGCACAGCCGCGCGGTCGCGGTCCCACCCGGCGACATACCAGTGGCCGCGCCAGCACTCCAGGGCCCACGGCTCTACCTGGCGGGGTTCGGGGCGGGCGGCGTTGGCCTTGCGGTACTCGAAGGCCACCGCCCGGCGTTCGCGGGTCGCGACCATCAGCGGCTCGAAGGCGGGCTCGGGGACCGGGATCCGCGGCTCCAGGGCGCTGTGTACCTCTTCGAAGGGCACCCCGGCCGCCCGCAGCTTCTGCAACGCGCCACTGGCCGCCTCCGCGAACCGGGCCTGCTGCCAGACCTTGGCGGTCAGGGCGAGCGCGGCGGCCTCCTCGGCGTCCAGGGCGATCTCGGGAAGCCGGTTGCGGTCCCGGCGGGCCTGGTAGCCGATCTCGCCGTCCAGGCTCTCGACCGTATCGATGACCAGACCGAGCTCGCGGAGGTCGTCCTTGTCCCGCTCGAACATCCGGTTGAAGGCCTCGTCGGAGCCGGGCTCGTGGTACGCCTCGATGGACGTGCGCAGCTCGCGCTTGCTGACCGGGCGCCGGGTGTTCATCAGGCACAGTGCCAGGTTCATCAGCCGCTCCGCCTTGGCAATGGCCACCGCACACCCCCTTTCTTCAGCTCTCGACCGAGACCGTACCGCAAATCGCCGGGCGGGCTCCTGCGAGCCCGCCCGGCGATCCAGCCTCTGGTCTGCGTCAGACCGCGATCAGGTCCACGACGAAGATCAGCGTCTCGCCGGGCTTGATGGCCGGGGTCGGGCTCTGGTTGCCGTAGGCGAGGTGCGCCGGGATGGTCAGCTGGCGGCGACCGCCGACCTTCATGCCCTGTACGCCCTGGTCCCAGCCCTTGATGACCCTGCCGCCGCCGAGCGGGAAGGTGAAGGGGGAGTTGCGGTTCCAGCTCGCGTCGAACTCCTCGCCGGTGCTGAACGCCACGCCCACGTAGTGGACGGTGACATTCTGTCCCGCCTTGGCCTCGGCGCCGTCGCCCTGCCAGATGTCCTTGATCTCCAGGTCCGCCGGGGCCTCACCCTCGGGGAAGTCGATCTCGGGCTTCTCGATGCTCACGTACTTTCTCCTCATTGTGTTGCGTACAACTTGATCATTCTTGCAGGGCTTCCCTACAGGACCGCGAGGATGTCCACGGAGAAGGCCAGCGTGGAGTTCGCCGGGATACCGGTCTGCGCGGTGGTGCCGAAGCCCAGGCTCGGCGGGATGACCAGCAGCACCCGGCTGCCTGCCTTCTTGCCCACAAGACCCTGCGACAGGCCCTTGACCGAGAGCTGGTTCAGCGTGAAGGTGACGGGCTGGCCCTTGGTGTAGCTGCTGTCGAACGGCTTGCCGGTCTTCCACAGCGCGCCCACGTAGTGGACGACCACGGTGTTGGTGGACTTGACCGTCTTGCCGTTGCCCTCGATGACGTAGTTCGAGACGAGCTTCGTCGGCGGGGTCTTGGCCGTGGGGACGGTGAGGGACGGAGCCTTGCCGTCGGTGTTGGTGCCGATCTTGGGCAGGCTAGCGTCGTTCTGCTGCTGCACGGTGCCCTTGGCCGTGGTCGGCACCTGGGTCGCCGCCACGACGTCCACGACGAACACCAGCGTGGAATTGGCCGGGATGCTGCTCTGCGCCTGGCTGCCGTAGGCCAGGTTCGGCGGGATCGTCATCTCGACCCGGCTGCCGACCTTCTTGCCCACCAGCGCCTGGTCCCAGCCCTTGATGACCTGGCTGGTGCCGATCTGGGTGCTGAACGGCGCGCCCCGGTCGTAGCTGTTGTCGAAGACCTTCCCGGAGGCGTAGATCTGCCCCGAGTAGTTCACCGTGATGTAGTCACTCTTCTTCACGACCGCGCCGTCACCCTCGACGGGGGTCGCCGTCACAAGCGTCTTGGGCGGATCCCCCTTCCCCTTCGCGACGGTCGGCTTCGTGCCGAACTTCGCACCGGCGGTGATCGCGGGCAACCCGGAGGCGGAAGAAGAAGATGAGCCCTTGTTGTTGCTGCCGCCACAGGCCGCGGCCAGTAGCAGCGTGGGAACAACGAAGAGGGCGGCTAGTCGGCGCACGTGAATGCCTCAGCTCATTAATCGATCTTTGCGGTCTGCACTCCGCGCCACTCTACGGCGTGCGAAGGGCCCCGTACGAGTAACGTACGGGGCCCCGCGTCGCCTTCGGGCGGTGTGCTACCGGTGTCGTGCGGATATCTCTACATTCCGGCGATGAGTTTCTCCACCCGGTCGTCCACGGACCGGAAGGGGTCCTTGCAGAGCACGGTGCGCTGCGCCTGGTCGTTGAGCTTGAGATGCACCCAGTCGACGGTGAAGTCGCGGCGTTGTTCCTGGGCACGGCGGATGAAGTCGCCGCGCAGCCGGGCCCGGGTGGTCTGCGGGGGCACCGACTTGGCCTCGAAGATCTTCAGGTCATTGCAGATCCGTTTGGCCTGGCCACGCTTCTCCAGCAGGTAGTAGAGCCCACGGCGGCGGTGGATGTCGTGGTAGGCGAGGTCTATCTGGGCGATCCGCGGGTGCGACATGGTGATGTTGTCGCGGGCCCGGTATCGCTCGATCAGCTGGTACTTCATGACCCAGTCGATCTCGGTGCCGATCGCGGCGAGGTCGCCGCTGCCGATCGATTCCAGGACCCGGCCCCACAGCTCCAGAACCTGCTCGATGACGCCGTTGCGGATGCCGCGGCGCTCGCAGAAATCCACCGCCTTGGAGTAATACTCCTCCTGGATCTCCAGAGCGGACGCCTCACGGCCGGAGGCGAGCCGCACCTTGCGGTGGCCCGTGATGTCGTGGCTGACCTCGCGGATGGCCCGGATCGGGTTCTCCAGAGTGAGGTCGCGCATCACCGTGCCGGCCTCGATCATGCGCAGCACGAGATCGGTGGCACCGACCTTGAGCAGCATGGTCGTCTCGGACATGTTCGAGTCGCCGACGATGACGTGCAGGCGCCGGTAACGCTCGGCGTCGGCGTGCGGCTCATCACGGGTGTTGATGATCGGGCGGGAGCGGGTGGTCGCGGAGCTGACGCCTTCCCAGATGTGCTCGGCGCGCTGGCTGACGCAGTAGACGGCGCCGCGCGGGGTCTGCAGCACCTTGCCGGCGCCGCAGAGCAGCTGTCGGGTGACCAGGAACGGGATGAGGATATCCGCGAGGCGGGAGAACTCACCGTGCCGGGCGACAAGGTAGTTCTCGTGGCAGCCGTACGAATTACCGGCGGAGTCGGTGTTGTTCTTGAAGAGGTAGACGTCGCCCGCGATGCCCTCCTCGTGCAGGCGCCGTTCAGCGTCGACGAGCAGGCCTTCGAGGATCCGTTCGCCCGCCTTGTCGTGTGTGACCAGTTCGGTCACGTTGTCACACTCAGGAGTGGCGTACTCCGGGTGCGAGCCGACGTCGAGGTAGAGGCGGGCGCCGTTGCGAAGAAACACATTGCTGCTACGACCCCATGACACAACACGGCGGAAGAGGTACCGCGCCACCTCGTCCGGGGACAGACGCCGCTGTCCTCGGAACGTGCATGTGACGCCGTACTCGTTCTCCAACCCGAAAATGCGGCGGTCCATGGTGAGACCTTACGCTTTCCGGCCCGCTCTGAAACCGTTATGGCGTCGGCAATTCGATCACGGTCATGAGAGGGACGGCCCGGCACTCCCGGATAGGAGTTCCTCATACATGCGGACAAATCAGCGCGGTGGTCAGGTCGCGACGCTTCGCGCCGTCGGACCGGAGGGGGCCAGTCCGGCCGGTGGCCGGAGCACCAGGAACCGGCCGGTCGCCAGCAGGACCCCAAGCGCGGCCAGGCCTCCGGCGCCCGCCACCGAGAAGGCGGCGCAGGCGCCACCGTACTGCGCGGCCGCGCCGGCGACTGCCGCGCCGACAGCTGCACCGACACCCATGGTGGTGACGATCCAGGAGAACGCCTCGGTGACCGTACCGACCGGCGCGTGGCGGTCGACGACGACAAACGAGCAGGCCAGCATGGGCGCGAGGAACAGGCCGGACAGGACCGCCAGAGCCGTCATCGCGGCAACGCCGGGGACGAGCGCAAGCGGCAAGAAACAGAGCGCGAGGCCCGCCGCCAGCCCCCGCAGCCTTCGCTCCGGCACTCCGGACCAGGTCCGGGCGCCGTAAGCGATCCCCCCGACCAGGGCACCGAAGCTGAGCCCCGACAGCAGAAAACTGGACACCATTCCGCCGCCGTGCCCATCGGCGTAGGCGACGGCCGCGACCGCTGTCGAATTGAGCGCGATACCGACGAAGAACAGCGAGCCGAGCAGTGCCCGCAACCCCGGCGCCCGCAGCGGGCCGAGCCAGTCCGGCGTACGCGGCTCCGCGCGCCAGGCGCGCGACGGCGGTGCGGTGACGACAGTGAGCGCGCCGGCCACGCCCAGTGCCGCGATCCACAACAGCGCGGCGGTCGCGGAGAACACCGCGGCGAGCAGGGTGACCAGGAGGGGCCCGGCCGCGAACATCACCTCCTGTGCGGCGGCATCCAGCGCGTACACCGCGTGCACCTGGTCGTCACCCTTCAGCACGCTCGGCCACAGCGCCCGCAGGCCGCCCTCCAGGGGCGGCATGAACACCCCGGCGACCAGCACCCCGGCGTAGGCGACCGGCAGCGGCTCGGGGCCGCTGCCGGCGAACAGCGACATCCCCGCCGCCGACAGCAGCGCGGCGGGGAGCATGACGCCCTGGCCGTACCGGTCGACGGCCCTGCCGAGCAGCGGCTGCCCGACGGCGGTGCCGAGTCCGTAAACCGCGGAGAGGATGCCCGCCAGGGTGTAGGCGCCACCCTCGGACCGGGTCAGCACCACGATGCAGAGCGAGGCGGTCGCGGTGGGCAGCCGGCCGATCAGGGTGCCGGTGAGCAGGCGTATCGCGTGGCGTGCGCGCAGCAGATCCAGGTACCCCGTCGCCATATGTGTCCCTCTCCCCCGGACCCGCTGTAGTTTTACGTATAACGTTCCGCCTCATACGTACCATGTGCCAAGCCCACGGGTCCACCCGTGGGACACGAGAAGGGGACCAGGGTGACCGACACAGCCCGGCCGACGTCACATGACGTCGCGCGCGCCGCAGGCGTCTCCCAGGCCACAGTGTCACTCGTCCTCGGCGACAAATGGCGCGGCCGGGTCTCGGAGCGCACCGCCGGAACCGTCCGCGAAGCCGCGCGGGAGATCGGTTACCGGCCCAACCTCTCCGCCCGGAATCTGCGCCTCGGCCGCACCCGCACCGCGCTGCTGGTCGTCCCCGCGCTCACCAACGAGTACTTCGCCCGGGTCTACGCCGGCGCAGCCCGGACCGCCGCCGAGCACGGCTTCGGCGTCGTCCTCTACCCGTCCCCCGAGGGCGTCGGCCCCGCCCGCGACCCCTTCGGCTCCGCCCGCGCCGCCATCGACGGCGTCATCGCCTCCTCCATGGCCGCCGATGCCCTCGCGGCCCTGCGCGGAAGTGGGGACGGGCGCGAGGAGGACGCACAGGGGCTGCCGCTCGTCATGCTCGACAGCGGCCCCGCCGAGGCCGGCGGATCCGTAACAGCCACCATCAACCTCGACATCGCCGACGGCATCCGCCAGGTCGCCCGGCACCTGGTCGGCCTCGGGCACCGCGACATCGCGCACATCGCGGCCGACATCGCCTCCTGGACCTTCCGCGCCCGCGCCGAATCGCTGGCGGACACCCTCGCCGGGCTTCCCGGCACCACCCTGCGCACCGAGAGCGCCGCTCTCGGTGTCGACGACGGCCGCCGCGCCGCTACACGCCTCCTGGCCGACCCGGACCACCGGCCGACCGCCATCGTCTGCGACGGAGACATCCTCGCGGCGGGCGCCTGCAAAGCCGCCCGGAGGCTGGGCCTGCGGGTGCCCGATGACCTCTCCGTCGCCGGGTTCGACGACATTGCCCTCGCCACTGCCGTCGAACCCGAGCTCACCACCGTCCGGCTCCCCGCCGACGAGGTCGGAGCCCGCGGGATGGCCGCCCTCCTCTCCGTCCTGGACGGCCGCCCCGTCCAGGACACCGACCTGCCCGTGCAGCTCGTCGTACGCGGCTCCACAGCGGCGCCGCGGCGCGGCTGAGCCTTCTCCCCCGGCGGACCGCCGGTCCCCCACGCTCGCAGCGCGCAGATGGGCAGAACACGAGCGCGGACGGACCCGGCCGGGTCCGTCCGCGCTCGTAAGGACGCCGCTTGCGGCTACTCGCCCTCCTCCTCCGTGTCCGACGGCTCGTCGGTCTTGGCGAGCGAGGACCCGTCCGCCTCCAGCAGGCGGGTGAGCTGCCGCCCGAGGATCCGCTTGAACTTCCGCTGCTGCGGCCGGGTGCGGTCCAGCACGGCGACCTCCAGCTGCTCGGCGGTGAGCTGCCGGTCGCCACCGTTGGTGTCCCGGCTGAGCGACTCCACGGCCAGCTTCAGCGCCTCCGCGAGGGAGAAGTCGTCGCGGTGCCGCTGGTCGAGATAGCTGCCGATCTGGTCGGAATTGCCGCCGACAGCGACCGCGCCGTGCTCGTCCACGATCGAGCCGTCGTGCGGCAGCCGGTAGATCTGGTCCTCTTCGGGGGCCGAACCGACCTCCGCGACGATCAGTTCCACTTCGTAGGGCTTCTCGCCGACGCTGGAAAAGATCGTGCCCAGCGTCTGGGCGTAGACATTGGCCAGCCCACGGGCGGTCACATCGTCGCGGTCGTAGGTGTAGCCGCGCAGATCGGCATAGCGAACGCCGCCGATCCGCAGATTCTCGAACTCGTTGTATTTGCCCACCGCAGCGAAGGCGATGCGGTCATAGATCTCGCTGACCTTGTGCAGGGCACGGGACGGGTTCTCGGCGACAAAGACAATGCCGTCGGTGTACTGCAGTACGACGACGCTGCGGCCGCGCGCGATGCCCTTGCGGGCGTACTCGGCGCGGTCCGCCATGGCCTGCTGGGGTGAGACATAAAATGGCGTTGACACCGGTCTATCCGTGCCTTTCCGTCAAGGGCGCAGTCAGTGGCGAATGCATCTCAGGAGCCCGTCAGAGGATGGAGGCCCGCGGGCCGTCAGGCTCTTCGAGACGCCGCTCGATGATGGCACGGGCGATCTCGGAGGATTCGGCCTCCGAAAGCTTCCGGAAGCCCTCGTCGGTGATGACGGTGACGATCGGATAGATACGACGGGCCACATCCGGGCCGCCGGTCGCCGAGTCGTCGTCGGCCGCGTCGTACAGTGCCTGGACGACGAGCGTCGTGGTCTGCTGCTCCGTCAGATCCTTGCGGTACAGCTTTTTCAGCGCACCCCGGGCGAACACCGAGCCGGAGCCGGTCGCCGCGTAGCCGTGCTCCTCGGCGCGGCCACCGGTGACGTCGTAGGAGAAAATCCGGCCCTTCTCGCGGTCCGTGTCGTACCCCGCGAAGAGCGGGACCACGGCGAGGCCCTGCAGGGCCATGCCGAGATTGTTCCGGATCATGGTGGACAGACGGTTCGCCTTGCCCTCCAGGGAGAGCACGGCCCCCTCGATCTTCTCGTAGTGCTCCAGCTCCAGCTGGAACAGCTTGACCATCTCCACCGCGAGGCCGGCGGTGCCGGCGATGCCGACGGCCGAGTACTCGTCGGCCGGAAAGACCTTCTCGATGTCCCGCTGGGCGATCACATTCCCCATCGTGGCCCGCCGGTCACCGGCCAGCACCACCCCGCCGGGGAAGGTGGCGGCCACGATCGTCGTTCCGTGCGGGAGCTCGACCGCGCCCTGGAGGGGCGGCAGGCTCCGACTGCCCGGGAGCAGCTGGGGCGAGTGATCGCCCAGGAAGTCGATGAACGAGGACGAGCCAGGCGTCAGGAAGGCAGCTGGTAGACGCCCAGTGCTACGAGTGTTGGCTTCCACACGTTTCCTTCCACATAGTCGGCTGCGCGCCTTATGGCGTCCGGCCGATCCTTGGACTGCCCCAGTGCCGCGTCGCAGCTGAAGCACAGTACGCCACGGACCCTACCCGTCTCATGGTCGTGATCCACATGCTCTGCCCCAGCCGCTGGACAGATCGGAGCGAGCAGAGTCCCGCGAGCGGATCAGTGCGGTCAATTCCTCCCGCGGCAAGCCGTACTTGCGGCGGGAGTACAGGTGGCCGGCCTGGGGGCACGACGACATTCACACGGACCGTGCGGCCTTCCGTCCCCCTGGCGCTGCCGGGAGTACTCCGGAGAGCACTCCCGGCAGTAAGCCTGGGGGCCGTCCCGCCTGGGCTTGTCACATGCCAAGGCATCCTGCGGCGATGTCCGTTCGCATCCGGAGTGCTTCCCCCTCGATGCAATCCGGACATGCCCTGCTATTCTCCGCCCTTTTGCACGAACGAACGTACGAAATCCTCCGCGTTGGATTCGAGCACGTCATCGATTTCGTCCAGGACGTCGTCCACATCGTCCGAGAGCTTCTCCTGGCGCTCCTTGAGGTCCGAGGACGCCTGTGCGTCCTGCGCGGTCTCCTCGACCTCCTCGGTAGAACGTGTGGCCTTCTGCTGTCCGCCGTCGGTGTCCTTGGTTGCCATGTCCCTCACCCCGCTCGCCGCTCGGTTCAGCTACTGGCTGTGGTACAGCCCTTACAAGATCAGACCCTACTCGGAGGGTCCGACATCGGCCCCCGGTTTCTTCAACGTCCGGGGGTCACTGGGTTGATTCCCGTATCCGGACCATTTCAGCCCCCGGACAGGATCCGGACCAGGTCTTCCGCAGTACGGCAGCGGTCCAGGAGCTCCTTGACGTGATTACGGGTCCCCCGGAGCGGTTCCAGAGTAGGCACCCGCTGCAGTGAGTCGCGACCGGGCAGGTCGAAGATCACCGAATCCCAGGAGGCCGCGGCGACATCATCGGCGTACTGCTCGAGGCAGCGGCCGCGGAAGTACGCCCTGGTGTCCTCCGGCGGCTTGGTCCGGGCCCGCTGGACATCCTGCTCGTCCAGGAGGCGCTGGATGCGCCCACGTTCCGCCAGGCGGTTGTAGAGGCCCTTGTCGGGCCGCACGTCGGCGTACTGGAGGTCGACCAGTTGCAGCCGGGCCGCGTCCCAGCCGAGGCCGTCGCGGCGGCGGTAGCCCTCCATGACCTCTTTCTTGGCGACCCAGTCCAGCTCGCCGGACAGGCTCATGGGATTCGTCTCCAGCCGGTTGAGGACATCCTCCCAACGTCCGAGCACGTCCTTGGTCTGCTCGTCGGCATCGGTGCCGTACCGCTCCTCGACATACTTGCGGGCCAGGTCGAAGTACTCCATCTGGAGCTGGACAGCGGTGAGTGTCCGCCCGTTACGGAGTGTGACGAGCTGCTGGAGGGTCGGATCGTGGCTGACCTGGTGCAGGGTGCGGACCGGCTGGTCGACCGCGAGGTCGACCTTGATGAAGCTGTCCTCGATCATCGAGAGTACGAGCGAGGTGGTGCCGAGTTTGAGATACGTGGAGATCTCGGAGAGGTTCGCGTCACCGATGATCACGTGCAGGCGCCGGTATTTCTCGGCGTCGGCGTGCGGCTCGTCCCTCGTATTGATGATCGGCCGCTTGAGGGTCGTCTCCAGCCCTACCTCGACCTCGAAGTAGTCCGCGCGCTGGCTGATCTGGAAACCGTGCTCACGGCCGTCCTGGCCGATGCCGACCCGCCCCGCGCCGGTCACCACCTGCCGGGAGACGAAGAAAGGCGTGAGGTGCCGCACGATGTCCGAGAAGGGGGTCTCCCGCTTCATCAGATAATTTTCGTGCGTGCCGTAGGAGGCGCCCTTGTTGTCCGTGTTGTTCTTGTAGAGATGGATGGGCAGCGCACCGGGAATCTGGGCGGCGCGCTCGGCGGCCTCAGCCATGATCCGCTCGCCGGCCTTGTCCCACAGGACGGCGTCGCGGGGGTTGGTGATCTCGGGCGAGGAGTACTCGGGGTGCGCGTGGTCGACGTAGAGCCTGGCTCCGTTGGTCAGGATCACGTTGGCCAGGCCGATGTCCTCGTCCGTGAGCTGGGTGGAGTCAGCGGTCTCACGGGCAAGGTCGAAGCCGCGGGCGTCCCGCAGCGGGTTCTCCTCCTCGAAATCCCAGCGGGCGCGGCGCGCCCGGTGCATCGCCGACGCATAGGCGTTGACGATCTGGGACGAGGTGAGCATGGCATTGGCGTTCGGGTGACCGGGGACGGAGATCCCGTACTCCGTCTCGATTCCCATTACTCGCCGTACGGTCATGCGGCCCTCCTTGCCCGGCTCCGGCCCGTGCTGGGCCGGACGCTCAAGTACCGCTGCATATATGGCCCGAGTGCGGCTGCTGTCCCCTGACGCGGCGCCGCACTGCATGGCGCGGTACCCAAGAGCCTAGAGCGGGATTGCGGCGGTGGGGAGATCATTTCCCTCATTGCTTCCAGCGAAAGCAGCGTCCGGCTGCGGGTGCCCGCTCGGGGCGCCCGCAGCCGGACGGCTGCCCTTACAGGTACTGCCCTGTGTTGGCGACGGTGTCGATGGAGCGGCCGGTGTCCGCGCCCTGCTTTCCGGTGACAAGGGTGCGGATGAAGACGATCCGCTCGCCCTTCTTGCCGGAGATCCGGGCCCAGTCGTCCGGGTTGGTGGTGTTGGGCAGGTCCTCGTTCTCCTTGAACTCGTCCACACATGCGGCGAGCAGGTGGGAGACGCGCAGACCCTTCTGGTTCTGGTCGAGGAAATCCTTGATCGCCATCTTCTTCGCCCGGTCCACGATGTTCTGGATCATGGCGCCGGAGTTGAAGTCCTTGAAATAAAGGACTTCCTTGTCACCATTGGCATAGGTGACCTCCAGGAAGCGGTTCTCCTCGGTCTCGGTGTACATCCGCTCGACCACGGCCTGGATCATGGCGTCCACGGTGCCCGCCTTGGATCCGCCGTGTTCCGACAGGTCCTCGCTGTTGAGCGGGAGTGTCGGCACGAGGTACTTCGAGAAGATGTCCTTCGCCGCCTCCGCGTCCGGCCGCTCGATCTTGATCTTCACGTCCAGGCGGCCGGGCCGCAGGATCGCGGGGTCGATCATGTCCTCGCGGTTGGATGCGCCGATGACGATGACGTTCTCCAGCCCCTCCACACCATCGATCTCGGCGAGCAGCTGCGGGACGATGGTGTTCTCCACGTCCGAGCTGACACCGGAACCACGGGTCCGGAAGAGGGATTCCATCTCGTCGAAGAAGACGATGACGGGGGTGCCCTCGCTGGCCTTCTCCCTCGCACGCTGGAAGACCAGGCGGATCTGCCGCTCGGTCTCGCCGACGTACTTGTTGAGCAGCTCGGGACCCTTGATGTTCAGGAAGTAGCTTTTGCCCTGCGGTCGTCCGGTGACTTCGGCGACCTTCTTGGCAAGGGAGTTGGCCACTGCCTTGGCGATGAGGGTCTTTCCGCAGCCCGGCGGGCCGTAGAGGAGTACGCCCTTGGGCGGGCGCAGCTCGTACTCCTTGAACAGCTCGGCGTGCAGATAGGGCAGTTCGACCGCATCGCGGATCTGCTCGATCTGGTTGGTGAGACCGCCAATCTGGCGGTAGTCGATGTCGGGGACCTCTTCGAGGACGAGCTCTTCGACCTCGCTCTTGGGTACCCGCTCGTAGACGTACCCGGAACGGGGTTCGAGCAGCAGGGCGTCACCAGTGCGAAGGAGGCCGTCCAGGAGCGGCTCGGCGAGCCGCACCACCCTCTCCTCGTCGGTGTGCCCGACGACCAGGGCACGCTCGCCGTCCTCAAGGACTTCCTTGAGGGTGACGATGTCCCCGATGCGCTCATAAGCCATGGCTTCCACCACATTGAGCGCCTCGTTGAGCATGACCTCCTGGCCTCGCCGGAGCTCTTCCAGTTCGACGGATGGGCTGACATTCACCCGCAGCTTGCGGCCGCCGGTGAAGATGTCGGCTGTTCCGTCCTCGTTCGCCTGTAGATACACACCGAAGCCTGCAGGAGGCTGTGCGAGCCTGTCGACCTCCTCCTTGAGGGCCACGATCTGGTCGCGGGCCTCGCGGAGAGTGTTCGCCAGCCGCTCATTTTGAGCGGACACGCCTGCCAGGCTGGTCTGCAGCTCGACGATCCGCTCTTCGAGAATCCTCGTGTGTCGCGGAGAGTCGGCGAGCTTACGTCGCAGGACGGCGATTTCCTGCTCAAGAAAGGCGA
The DNA here is from genome assembly GCF_005047355.1 of Actinacidiphila oryziradicis. Lineage (GTDB taxonomy): Bacteria > Actinomycetota > Actinomycetes > Streptomycetales > Streptomycetaceae > Actinacidiphila > Actinacidiphila oryziradicis. Next base: position 69,000 of record NZ_SUMC01000004.1, on the reverse strand, counting down.
CCTGGCTCATGGGGTCTTCCGAACCACGAGCGGGTCGGCCGCCACGGTTGATGTCGTCGTCGTGGGCCGCCACGGTCCTCACCTCCTCCAAGGGGAGCTGGACGTTTCCAGACCCTACCTGTGCCGGTAGGGGTGTAAACCCCTAGATCACGAAAGACGGTCGGGGTGTGTCCGATCTTCACCCTTGCGTACGTCCTCCCGCCAAGGGGATACCCAGCCAGCAGCATCGGAAAGCGGCCGGTTGTATCGTCGATTCGGTCAACGCCCGTCAGGGGCGGTTCCATCCCGGTTTCATCCCGGACTACGAACGACAGGCGAGGTGCCCGTGAACGAGACGGCCGGCGAGGATCTGGAAGTCTGGATCGACCAGGACCTGTGCACCGGTGACGGGATCTGTGTGCAGTATGCGCCCGAGGTGTTCGAGCTGGATATTGACGGGCTTGCCTATGTCAAGGGTGGTGACGACCAGCTTCGGCAGGCGCGGGGCGCCACGGCTCCAGTGCCGCTGCCGCTGCTGGTCGACGTGGTGGACTCGGCCAAGGAGTGCCCCGGTGAGTGCATCCACGTTCGGCGCGTTTCGGACAGGGTAGAGGTTTTCGGGCCCACTGCGGAGTGATCTGTCACACACTGTTCGCGAGTGGGCCGGGGATCACATAGAAGGTACCGGCGCGCCACTCCCAGCCGTAGGAGCGCTGCTGGTCCGGGCAGCAGCGGGGGACATTGTCGCTGGAGTAGCCGAGGATTGTGGCCCGCACGATACGGCCGTCGAGCTTCAGGTCCTTGATGCTCCGCTTCTCCTTGGGATTCACGAGGGTCTCGATGATCCGGGGGGCACTGCCCGTGGTGGCCCCGGCGGAGAGCACGTAGACGCCGCTGGGCGGGGTGCCGGTCTCGGAGTGGCAGCGCACGACCGAAACGGTCTCGGGGCGGCCGTCCTCGTCCAGGTCCCCGGAGACGTGGTCCACGACGTCCACGGGGGCTCCCGCGCAGTCCAGGGGATAGTGGGCGGCCTTGGGGTCCGGCGCCTTCACAGAGGCGGTGTGTGCGGTGCTGCTGGGCGTCGCATCGGCGGTGGGCACGAGTGTTCCGGCCCCTACCACGGCCGCGACGGCGGCGGCTGTCGTGATCCAGTGCACGGAGCGGGCCCGGGTGTGCGGAAGAACCGTGCCTGCGGAGGGCTGCACGCGGCTGTCTCCTGTTGGGGGATGCGAATTTTTTGGCGCTGCGAAGCTTTGGCATCGTGCCATATGTCACAGGCCGCCGACGCCCTGGGGTGGGTGTCTGCGGCCTGTGTCGTGGCGTGTCGCGGCTTTCGGGTGATTACGTGGCGTTACTGCCGCCGCTTTCGCTGCCGGGACCGGTGTAGTCCTCGCCATAGGCGCCCTTGGCGGGCCGGCGGCGGCGCAGCGGCGGCTCGACGCCGTCGGCGAGCCGCCGGGCGGTGAGGAGGAAGCCGGTGTGGCCGATCATGCGGTGATCGGGGCGGACTGCGAGGCCTTCGACGTGCCAGGTGCGGACCATGGTCTCCCAGGCGGCCGGCTCGTTGAAGGTGCCGTGCTCACGGATGGCCTCGACGGTGCGGGCGAGCTGGGTGGTGGTGGCCACGTAGGCGCAGACGATGCCGCCGGGGACCAGGGCCTTGGAGACGGCGTCCAGGCACTCCCAGGGAGCGAGCATGTCCAGGATGACGCGGTCGACCTCGGTGTCGGAGAGGTTGTCCTGGAGGTCGCCGACGGTGAGCTGCCATGCGGGGTGGGGGCCGCCGAAGTAGCGTTCCACGTTCTGGGTGGCGATCTCGGCGAAGTCCGCCCGGCGCTCGTAGCTGTGCAGCATGCCCTGATCACCGATGGCGCGCAGCAGGAAGCTGCTGAGTGAGCCGGAGCCGACGCCTGCCTCGACGACACGGGCGCCGGGGAAGATGTCGGCCATGGCCAGGATCTGCCCCGCGTCCTTGGGATAGACCACCGCGGCGCCGCGGGGCATGGACAGGACATAGTCGGGGAGCAGGGGTCTCAGCGCGAGATAGGCGACGTTTCCCGTGGTACGGACAACACTGCCCTCGGGGGCACCGATCAGCTCGTCGTGGGGGAAGGCACCCTTGTGGGTGTGGAACTGCTTCCCGGCTTCGAGCGTGAAGGTGTAGTGGCGTCCCTTGGGGTCGGTGAGCTGGACCTGGTCCCCGACCTGGAAGGGGCCGCGGCGACGGGCGGCACCGGTCGGTTCGGACATGTGACCAGCCTACCGGCTTGGGATGCCCGGCTCGCCCAGGCGAGTGAGCCGAAGGGGCGCGCCGCCGTCGAAAGGGAGAACACGCGCAGGTCGTGAGGTACAAACGACCGAGCACGGTCGACCCTCGACGGAGACCCAAGCGCCCCGGAGGCGAACCGAGCCCCAGAAGAAAGGCGAGTGAGCCGAAGGGGAGCGGCCACTGTCGAAAGGGAGAGCGCGCACAGGTCGTGAGGTACGAACGACCGTGCACGGTCGAGCGTCGACAGTGGCTGAGCGGACCGGAGGCGAACCGAGCCCTTAGGAAGACGGCCGCGCCATGGCCGCGAGGAAGGCGCGTTCGACGTCGGCGGTGGAGAGGACTCCATAGATCTCGCCGGTGGGTTCGACCACGAGGTATTCGGTGGCGGGGGTTGCGCGGAGGGTGTCGAGGAGGTCTTCGCCGGCGAGTTCGACGGAAACCTTCATGCCGGGCTTGAGGTCCTGGGCGAGGCCGCTGACGGCGACCCATGGGCGGCGGTGCTCGGGGACGCCGACGATGGCGGCCTCGCGGACGACGGCGGTGGGGGCACCGTGGCCGTCGACGACGACGAGGGCGCGGGCGCCGGCCTCGTTGGCGCGCCGGAGTGCCTCGGACAGGGGCGTGTCGGAGGAGACGGGGAGGGCCCTGCGGGTGAGGGTGCGGGCCTGGAGGCCGGGAAGGTGTTCACGGAGCCGGGCCATGCGCAGGGCGTTGCCCGCGCCGGTCCAGATGATGGCGGCCAGGATGGCGGCCAGCAACGCGTCGGTGAGGGAGTTGAAGCCGGACGTCTGGTTGGAGCCGTCGTTGAGGCCGCCGGCGTAGGACAGCAGCGGAAGGCCGACGAGGACCGCGATGGCCAGCGCCCTGCCGGTCCAGGCCGCGGCTGCGGTGCCGGTCATGGGTTTGCCGCTGATCTTCCAGACGACGGCGCGGAGCATCCGGCCACCGTCGAGGGGCAGACCGGGGAGGAGGTTGAAGACGGCGACGATCAGATTGCTGATCATGAGGCCACCGAGCAGCACACCCGGGACGGTGCCCGGTTCCACGCCCTGCATGCCGAGGTAGAAGATCCCGGCGAGGATGAGCGACAGCAGTGGCCCGACGAACGCCAGAACGAATTCACGGCCGGGCGTGTCGGACTCCTTTTCGATCTCGGAGACGCCGCCGAAGAACTGCAGCTGGATGCGGCGCACCGGGAGGTCGAAGCGGAGGGCGGCCACGGTGTGGGCGAGCTCGTGGACGAGTACGGAGGCGTAGAAAGCGATGGCGAAGAAGAGCGAGACAAGGTAGCGGAGGTTGCCCAGCTCGGGCAGTACGCGGTCGAGCTGACCGCCGAAGACCCAGGTGATCAGGGCGGCGACCAGGAACCAACTGGGCGCGACGTAGACGGGTACGCCGAAGATGCGGCCCATGAGGAATCCGCCGCCGCTCTCCTTGGCGCCCTTGCCGGGACCGTCGCCGGGCCCCGGGGTCTGCGCGTCGTCCGTCGGCGGCCGCCCGCTGTCGCTCACTGATTCCCCATCGTTCGCCTGTCGTCTGGGTTGATGGTATTGCCCGGGTGTGGACAGCGGGCACCGGCTGTCAGTGGTACCCCATAGGGTCCTGTCATGGTTACCAGCACTGACCGCATCCCTCCGAGGCCGCCGTCCTCGCTCTCGCCGTCGCGGGCGGCCGACTTCATGCGCTGTCCGCTGCTGTACCGCCTCCGGGTGATCGACAAGCTGCCGGAGAAGCCGAGCGAGGCGGCGACCCGGGGCACCGTGGTGCACGCCGTTCTGGAACGGCTTTTCGACGCCCCTGCTGTGGAGCGTACGGCGGACCGGGCACGGGCGATGGTGCCGGGCGAGTGGGAGAAGCTGCTCGCGGCCCGGCCGGAGCTGGCGGGGCTCTTCCCGGGTGCGCACGGGGAGGCGGAGGCGGGCGCCCAGCTGGCGGAGTGGCTGGAGAGCGCGCGGCGGCTGGTGGACCGGTGGTTCACGCTGGAGGACCCGACGCGACTGGAGCCGGCCGAGCGTGAGCTCTACGTGGAGACGGCGCTGGAGTCGGGGCTGACGCTTCGGGGGTACGTCGACCGGCTGGACGTGGCTCCCACGACGGGAGACCTGCGGGTGGTCGACTACAAGACCGGGAAGGCGCCGCGGCCGGAGTACGCGGACGAGGCGCTCTTCCAGATGAAGTTCTACGCGCTGGTGCTCTGGCGGCTGCGCGGGGTGGTTCCCCGGCGGCTCCAGCTGGTCTACCTGGGCAGCGGCGATGTGCTGACGTACGACCCCTCGGAGGGGGATCTGCGCGGGGTGGAGCGCAAGCTCCAGGCCCTGTGGGAGGCCATCAGGGAGGCGACGGACAGCGGGGACTGGCGGCCACGGCCGAGCCGGTTGTGCGACTGGTGCGATTTCCAGGCGGTCTGTCCGTCGTTCGGGGGCACTCCCCCGCCTTATCCGCTGGCCGGATTGGGGAAGAATGAGGGATCTTGAGCGAGAGCGCTCGGGTGAAGGGGGAGGGGATCCTGTGGCTATTCGCGTGCTGCTGGTGGACGACCAGCCGCTGCTGCGTACCGGTTTCCGGATGATTCTGGAGGCCGAGCCGGATCTTGTCGTGGTAGGTGAGGCGGGGGACGGGCAGCAAGCGCTGGACCAGGTTCGGGCGCTACAGCCCGATGTGGTGCTGATGGACGTCCGGATGCCGCGGATGGACGGCGTCGAGTCGACCCGGCAGATCACCGGTCCCGGGCGGGACGGGCCGGCGAAAGTGCTGGTGCTGACCACATTCGACCTTGACGAGTATGTGGTGGAGGCGCTGCGGGCGGGGGCGAGCGGCTTTCTGCTGAAGGACGCGCCGGCGCATGAACTGGTGCAGGCCATCCGCGTGGTGGCCGCCGGTGAGGCGATGCTGGCGCCCAGCATCACGCGCCGGCTGCTCGACAAGTACGCGGGGCGGCTGCCGTCCCAGGAGGATCAGGTCCCGCAGGTGCTGCACACCTTGACCGAGCGGGAGGTCGAGGTGTTGAAGCTGGTGGCGCGGGGCTTGTCGAACGCGGAGATCGCGGCGGAGCTTTTCGTCAGTGAGACGACAGTGAAGACGCACGTGGGGCACATGCTGACGAAGCTGGCGCTTCGGGACCGGGTCCAGGCGGCGGTGTACGCGTACGAGAGCGGCCTGGTGCGGCCGGGGGCGGGGTAACACATGGGTCGGCCGTGGCTCCGTCGGCCGCCTGGCTCTCGGCGTGCGGCGTAACGATCCTCCCCCGGACTCCGTCCGGGAGGTGCCCCACAAACGCCGGACTGGGGGCACCTCCCGGCCGAAGGCTGGGGGCACTGGATTGTGCCCGGCGTTTGAGGACAGCCCTCAGGCGCGCTTGGCCAGTATCTTCTCCACCCCGGCGCGTACCTCGTCCGTGTCGAGGCCGCGCACCGTCAGGGTGGTACGGCGGCGCAGGACGTCGTCGGCGGTCTCAGCCCACTCGTAGTCGCGGGCATAGACGACCTGGGCCCAGATCTCGGGGCCGTCGGGGTGGATGCGCAGCGCGAGGGCCGGGTCCTCGTTGGCCAGCCGGGCGATGTCGAAGGAGAGCGAGCCGTAGTGGGTGGCGAGGTGCCGCGCGGTGAGCGGGTCGAGACGGCTGCCCAGATCGTGGTCGACGAGCAGTCGGTGGGCGACGGCGTTGGGGTTGGCGACACCGGGCAGCGGGGGGCGCTTGGGCAGCTGGGAGAGAGCGACCATGTCGTCGTTCAGCGGGCCGCCGGGCAGCTTGGCGATCTTGGCCATCACGGTGCGGCCGATGTGGCGGTAGGTGGTCCACTTCCCGCCCGCGACGGAGAGCATGCCGCCGCGGCCCTCGCTGACCACGGTCTCGCGCTTGGCCTTCTCGACGCCGCCGGGGCCGCCAGGGAGCACCCGGAGGCCGGCGAAGGCGTAGGTGATCAGGTCCCGGCTGAGGTGCTCGGCGCGTACGGAGTGCGCGGCCTCGTCGAGGATCTGCTGGATATCGGCTTCGGTGGCCCGCACGTCGGCCGGGTCGCCGGTGTACTCCTCGTCGGTGGTGCCGAGCAGGAGCTGGTCCTCCCACGGCAGCGCGAAGGTGATGCGGTACTTGTCGATGGGGGTGGCCATGGCGGCCTTCCAGGGGGCCTTGCGCTTGAGCACGACGTGGGCGCCCTTGGACAGGCGGATGCTCGGGTCGGAGGCGGCGTCCTCCAGCTTGCGCAGGTGGTCGACCCAGGGACCGGTGGCGTTGAGGACGACCCGGGCGTCGATGCCGAACTCGGTGCCGTCGACGCGGTCCGAGAGGTCGGCGCCGGTGACCCGGCCGTGGGTGAAGCGCAGGCCCTTGACCTCGGCGTGGTTGAGGACCACGGCGCCGGCCTCGACCGCTGCGCGGACCGTCATGACAGCGACCCGGGAGTCGTTCATCTGGTGGTCGTAGTAGACCGCGACGGCCTTGAGGTTCTCCGTACGCAGCCCTGGGTTGCCGGCCAGCGCCCTGGCCGGGGAGATGACCTTGCCGACGCCGTCGCCGAAGGCGGAAAGGGCGGTGTAGGCGAAGACGCCCGCGCCGAGCTTCGCGGCGCCGACCGGGCCTCCCTTGTAGACCGGCAGGTAGAAGGTGAGCGGGTTGACGAGGTGCGGGGCCACGTCCTTGGCCAGCGCCCGCCGCTCCTGGTGGTTCTCCGCGACGAGCTTGACCGCGCCGGTCTGCAGGTAGCGCAGACCGCCGTGGACGAGCTTGGACGATGCGGAGGAGGTGGCGCCGGCGAAGTCGCCGGCGTCCACCATGGCGACCCGCAGCCCGGACTGCGCGGCGTGCCAGGCCACCGAGGTCCCGAGTATGCCGCCGCCGATCACCAGTAGGTCGTACGTGGCGTGGCTGAGCAGCTCCCGGGTCTCGGAACGACTGGGGTTACGGCCGGCGGCCGGGTGCGTCCCGAGGGTGGGAACGCTCTGCAGGGTGCTCACTTTTGTTTACTCCTCGTCCTCGATCCAGCCCATGGTCCGCTCGACGGCCTTGAGCCAGCTCTTGTACTCGCGGTCACGCTGGGCCGCGTCCATGTTGGGGGTCCATTCGGCGGCCCGGCGCCAGTTGGCGCGCAGCTCGTCGGTGTCTGCCCAGAAGCCGACGGCGAGGCCGGCGGCGTAGGCGGCGCCGAGGCAGGTGGTCTCGGCGACCATCGGGCGCACCACGGGGGCGTCCAGGAAGTCGGCGAGGGTCTGCATCAGCAGGTTGTTGCTGGTCATGCCGCCGTCGACCTTGACCGCGGCAAGCTCGACACCGGAGTCCTTGGTCATGGCGTCGACGATCTCGCGGGTCTGCCAGGCGGTCGCCTCCAGCACCGCACGCGCGATGTGCGCCTTGGTGACGTAACGGGTCAGGCCGGCGATCACACCACGGGCGTCGTCCCGCCAGTACGGGGCGAACAGGCCGGAGAAGGCCGGCACGAAGTAGGCGCCGCCGTTGTCCTCTACGGAGCTGGCCAGCGTCTCGATCTCGGCGGCGCTCTTGATCAGGCCCATCTGGTCGCGCATCCACTGCACGAGGGAGCCGGTGACCGCGATCGAGCCTTCGAGGGCGTAGACCGGCTTCTGGTCGCCGATGCGGTAGCCGACCGTGGTCAGCAGTCCGTTGTAGGAGTTGACCGGCTTGTCGCCGGTGTTCATCAGCAGGAAGGTGCCGGTGCCGTACGTCGACTTGGCCTCGCCCTCGGCGAAACAGGTCTGGCCGAACAGGGCGGCCTGCTGGTCGCCGAGCGCGGAGGCGACCGGGATGCCGGCCAGCGAACCGCTCTTGGCGTAGCCGTAGACCTCGGCGGAGGAGCGGATCTCCGGGAGCACTGCGGCGGGGACGCCGATGGAGGCGAGGATCTTCTCGTCCCAGTCGAGGGTCTGCAGGTTCATCAGCAGGGTGCGCGAGGCGTTGGTGACGTCGGTGACGTGGACGCCTCCGTCCGGGCCGCCGGTGAGGTTCCAGATCACCCAGCTGTCCATGGTGCCGAAGAGGATCTCGCCGCGCTCGGCGCGCTCCCGCAGGCCCTCGACGTTGTCGAGCAGCCAGCGAATCTTCGGGCCGGCGAAGTACGAGGCCAGCGGCAGCCCGGTCTCGCGGCGGAAGCGGTCCTGGCCGACGTTGCGGCCGAGCTCCTTGCAGAGGGCGTCGGTACGGGTGTCCTGCCAGACCAGGGCGTTGTGGACGGGCTCGCCGGTCGCCTTGTCCCACAGCAGGGTGGTCTCGCGCTGATTGGTGATGCCGATCGCCTTGACGTCGGCCGAGGTGATACCCGCCTTGGCGACGGCGCTGTCGACGACTTCCTGGACGTTGGTCCAGATCTCGGCGGCGTCGTGCTCGACCCAGCCGGGCTTCGGGAAGATCTGCTCGTGCTCCTTCTGGTCGACGGAGACGATCCGGCCGTCCTTGTCGAAGACGATGCAGCGGCTGGAGGTGGTGCCCTGGTCGATCGCGGCGATGAACGGGCCAGGCCCGTGGGAGGAAGTGCCAGTGGTGTGAGCGTCGGTCACGGTGTGTGCTCCTCGTTGAGTCTTCGGTCGGGTGGGTTACGCGAAGGCGAGACGGTACAGGCCGCCCGCGAGGACGGCGCCGACGAGCGGGCCGGCCACGGGGATCCAGGCGTAGCCCCAGTCTGAACCGCCCTTGTTCGGCAGCGGCAGGAGGGCGTGGACGATTCGCGGGCCGAGGTCGCGGGCCGGGTTGATCGCGTAACCGGTGGGACCGCCGAGGGAGAGGCCGATGCTGACGACCACGAGGGCCGTCATCAGGGCGCCGGTGCCGGAGAGCGCCAGGCCCTTGGTGAGTCCCTGGGTGAGGACCGCCAGGACCAGCACCATGGTGCCGATGATCTCGGTGGCCAGGTTCTGCCAGACGACGCGGATCTCGGGGCCGGTGGAGAAGATGCCGAGCACGGGTCCGCCGGGGGCGGGCTGGGCGTCCTTGCCGGTGACCGGACCCTCCGGGTCGGCGTCGAGGCCGGCGATCAGCTCGGGGTCGGTCATGTGGGCCTGGAACTGGCCGTAGTAGGCGACCCACACGAGTGCGGCGCCGATCATGGCGCCCAGCATCTGGCCGGCGAGGTAGACCGGGACCTTGCCCCACTCGCCGGTCTCGACGGCTATGCCGATGGTGACCGCGGGGTTGAGGTGCGCACCGGAAAGGCTGGAAGAGATGTAGACCGCGCTCAGTACCGCGAAGCCCCAGCCGAAGGCGATGGCGAGCCAGCCGGCGTCACGGGCCTTGGAGCTTTTAAGGGTGACAGCGGCACAGACGCCACCGCCGAGCAGTATGAGGACGGCGGTACCTATGGTCTCACCGAAAAAAATGTTGGCGCTGGACACCCACGACTCCTTTGTCCTTCGTCCAGGGGAGGGCGAACCCCGGGTTTGCCGTCCGGCGGTCCGGGCCCTTCAGGGAGGGCCTCGGCGGTCACACTGCGCCTCGCATCATACCGACTCCGTCGGCATCTGTTCGACAATGTCGACCGCCGAACGGCAGTTTTCGCCCCACGCGGTCACTTCGTCAAGAGGTGTGTGACTTACGACTCTCACAAGTCCGAAAACTCACAGAAACACCCGTTGTCACAAAGGGACATGTCGGGAGGCGCGCCTCAGAAACGTCCGGCGCCAAGATCACGCGAGACGGCACGGGCGCAGTCCCGTACCGAGGCCACCAACTGGGCGCGGAAATCGCCGTCCTCGCACACCCGCTCCACGGCGCCGGTGACGGCCACCGCGCCCACCGGGATCCGCCGCCGGTCGTGGATGGGAGCGGCGACGGATGCCACGCCGTCCCAGGTCTCCTCCAGGTCGGACGCCCAGCCCCGGGCCCGTACGAGTTCCAGTACGCGTTCGAAGTCGGCCGCGCCGGTGATGGTGCGCGGCGTGAGGGCGGCCCGCTCCATGTCGGTCACCTGGCCGTGCGCCACCGGGTCGTACGCCGAGAGCGCCTTGCCCAGGGCGGTGCTGTGCAGCGGGTGCATCGCCCCGACCTCCAGCACCTGGCGGCTGTCGTCGGGCCGGAAGACGTGGTGGACGATGAGCACACCCTGCTGGTGCAGCACCCCGAGGTAGACCGCCTCACCGCTGGAGCGGGCCAGGTCGTCGGTCCACACCAGGGCCCGGGCCCGGAGCTCGTGCACATCCAGATAACTGTTGCCCAGCCGCAGCAGTTCGGCGCCCAGCTGGTACTTGCCGGAGGCCGGGTCCTGCTCGACGAACCCCTCCTGCTGCAGGGTGCGCAGGATCCCGTGCGCCGTGCCCTTGGCGAGGCCGAGGGAGGAGGCGACATCCGACAGGCCGATTCGCCGGTCACCACCGGCGAGCAGGCGCAGGATCGCAGCCGCACGCGTCAGCGACTGGATGGGTCCTGGCATGGGGCAAATCCTCCGTCAGAAGCGAGTCGGCAATGCTGAACGATGTTGGACGATGCCGACCACATCATTCCAGAGTCGAGTGTGGCACTTTTCGTCCGCCCCTCGGAATGCCTTCTGTCCATGTGCGGGCTGACGGCTACGCTGGCCAGGTGCGGCCCGGTCAGCCCGGGCCCGTATAGCCGACAGCCGTCGCACTCCAGGGAGCATCTCCATGGCCTTGCCGTCCCCCGCATCCACCAGCGCGTCCCGGATCGCCGCACTCCGGGAGGCCCTCGCCACCCGCGTCGTGGTGGCCGATGGAGCCATGGGCACGATGCTCCAGTCTCACGAGCCGACCCTGGAGGACTTCCAGGACCTCGAAGGCTGCAACGAGGTCCTGAACGTGACCCGCCCGGACATCGTGCGCTCGGTGCACGAGGAGTACTTCTCGGTCGGCGTGGACTGTGTGGAGACCAATACCTTCGGCGCGAATCTCGCGGCGCTGGGCGAGTACGACATCCCCGAGCGGATCCACGAGCTGGCCGAGGCCGGCGCCCGGCTGGCCCGCGAGGTCGCCGACGGCTTCGCCGCCGACGGCCGGCCGCGCTGGGTGCTGGGCTCGGTGGGTCCGGGCACCAAGCTGCCGACGCTGGGCCACGCCCCCTACGAGGCGCTGCGTGACGGCTACGAGCGGAATGTCGCCGGACTCATCGCGGGCGGCGCCGACGCGATCCTGGTGGAGACCTCCCAGGACCTGCTGCAGACCAAGGCCTCCGTCACCGGGGCGCGGCATGCGCTGAAGGCGGCGGGGGCCGACCTGCCGCTGATCGTCCAGGTGACGGTGGAGACCACCGGCACCATGCTGCTCGGCTCGGAGATCGGCGCCGCGCTGACCGCGCTGGAGCCGCTGGGCATCGACATGATCGGGCTGAACTGTGCCACCGGTCCGGCCGAGATGAGCGAGCACCTGCGCTATCTCGCCCGGCACGCGCGGGTCGCGGTGTCCTGTATGCCCAACGCGGGCCTGCCGGTGCTGGGGAAGGACGGCGCGCACTACCCGCTGTCCCCCGGCGAGCTGGCCGACGCGCACGAGGTGTTCGTCCGCGAGTACGGGCTGTCGCTGGTCGGCGGCTGCTGCGGGACGACGCCGGAGCACCTGCGCCAGGTCGTCGAGCGGGTCCAGGGCCAGGAGATCACGCCGCGCAGCCCGCGCCCCGAACCGGGCGCCGCCTCGCTGTACCAGACGGTCCCCTTCCGGCAGGACACCTCCTACCTGGCGATCGGCGAGCGCACCAACGCCAACGGCTCCAAGAAGTTCCGTGAGGCCATGCTGGACGGCCGCTGGGACGATTGCGTGGAGATGGCCCGCGAGCAGATCCGCGAGGGCGCCCACCTGCTGGACCTGTGCGTGGACTACGTCGGCCGGGACGGTGTCGCCGACATGCGGGAGATCGCCGGGCGGTTCGCCACCGCCTCCACCCTGCCGATCGTGCTGGACTCCACCGAGCCGGCCGTCCTGCAGGCCGGGCTGGAGAAGCTCGGCGGCCGCGCGGTGCTCAACTCGGTGAACTACGAGGACGGCGACGGCCCCGAATCCCGTTTCGCCCGCATCACCTCCCTCGCCGTCGAGCATGGCGCGGCGCTGATCGCCCTGACCATCGACGAGGAGGGCCAGGCCCGCACCCCCGAGCACAAGGTCGCGATCGCCGAGCGGCTGATCGCCGACCTCACCGGCAACTGGGGCGTGCTGGAGTCCGACATCCTCATCGACTGCCTGACCTTCACCATCTGCACCGGCCAGGAAGAGTCCCGCAAGGACGGCCTCCACACCATCGAGGCCATCCGCGAGCTCAAGCGCCGCCACCCGGATGTCCAGACCACGCTGGGCCTGTCCAACATCTCCTTCGGCCTCAACCCGGCCGCCCGCGTCGTGCTGAACTCGGTCTTCCTCAACGAGTGCGTCCAGGCCGGCCTGGACTCCGCCATCGTCCACGCCAGCAAGATCCTTCCGATCGCCCGCATCCCCGAGGAGCAGCGCGAGGTCGCCCTCGACCTGGTCCACGACCGTCGCCGCGAGGGCTACGACCCGCTTCAGGCGTACCTGGAGCTCTTCGAGGGCGTCGACCTGAAGTCGGTCAAGGCGGGCCGGGCCGAGGAACTGGCCGCCCTGCCGCTGGACGAGCGGCTGCAGCGGCGAATCATCGACGGCGAGAAGATCGGCCTTCAGGCCGATCTCGACGAGGCCCTGACCGCCCGGCCCGCTCTGGAGATCGTCAACGACACGCTGCTCGAGGGCATGAAGGTCGTCGGCGAGCTTTTCGGCTCCGGCCAGATGCAGCTGCCGTTCGTACTGCAGTCGGCGGAGGTGATGAAGAACGCGGTGGCCTATCTGGAGCCGCACATGGAGAAGACCGACGACGAGGGCAAGGGCACCATCGTGCTGGCCACGGTCCGCGGCGACGTCCACGACATCGGCAAGAACCTGGTCGACATCATCCTGACCAACAACGGCTACACCGTGGTCAACCTCGGCATCAAGCAGCCGGTCTCCGCGATCCTGGACGCCGCGCAGGAGCACCGGGCCGATGTGATCGGCATGTCCGGGCTGCTGGTGAAATCCACGGTGATCATGAAGGAGAACCTGCAGGAGCTCAACCAGCGCGACCTGGCCGCCGAGTACCCCGTCATCCTCGGCGGCGCCGCCCTGACCCGCGCCTATGTGGAGCAGGACCTGCACGAGATCTACCAGGGCGAGGTCCGCTACGCCCGGGACGCGTTCGAGGGCCTGCGGCTGATGGACGCTTTGATCGCGGTCAAGCGCGGCGTCCCGGGGGCGGCCCTGCCCGAGCTGAAGCAGCGCCGGGTCCCCAAGCGTGAGGCGGTGGAGCAGGAGCAGCCGGAGGAGAACCGGGGCCAGATCCGCTCCGATGTCGCCGCGGACAATCCCCTCCCCACGCCGCCCTTCTGGGGCAGCCGGGTCATCAAGGGCATCCCGTTGAAGGACTATGCCTCCTGGCTGGACGAGGGAGCGCTCTTCAAGGGGCAGTGGGGCCTGAAGCAGGCCCGTACCGGCGGGCCCACGTACGAGGAGCTGGTGGAGTCCGAGGGCCGGCCGAGGCTGCGCGGCCTGCTGGACCGGCTGCAGACCGGCAATCTGCTGGAAGCCGCTGTGGTCTACGGCTACTTCCCCTGTGTGTCCAAGGGCGACGACCTGATCATCCTGGGCGAGGACGGCACCGAGCGGACCCGGTTCACCTTCCCCCGGCAGCGCCGTGGGCGCCGGCTTTGCCTGGCGGACTTCTTCCGGCCGGAGGAGTCCGGGGAGACCGATGTGGTCGGCCTCCAGGTCGTCACCGTAGGCAACCGGGTCTCGGAGGCCGCCAACGAGCTGTTCGCCACCGACTCCTACCGCGACTACCTGGAGCTGCACGGCCTGTCCGTCCAGCTCGCCGAGGCGCTGGCCGAGTACTGGCACGCCCGGGTCCGGTCCGAGCTGGGCTTCGCGGGCGAGGACCCGTCGGATGTCGAGGACATGTTCGCGCTGAAGTACCGGGGCGCGCGTTTCTCCCTCGGTTACGGCGCCTGCCCCGACCTTGAGGACCGCGCCAAGATCGCCGGGCTGCTGGATCCCGGACGGATCGGCGTCGTGCTCTCCGAGGAGTTCCAGCTCCACCCGGAGCAGTCCACCGACGCGTTCATCATTCATCATCCCGAGGCCAAGTACTTCAACGCGCGGTAGTCACCCCGCTCGTCGTAGACTGGACGGTCCGGCAGAGGCCGGTCGCCGCCCCACCACCGTGGGCACGCGGCGACCGGCCTTTCTGCCCCCCAGGAACCCCTGGAAGAACCGAGGAGTGGGGCATATGACCAGCAGCGTTCCCGCCGTGGATATCCGTTCCGTTGATGGCGCAGCACTGCAGGCGGTGCTGCTCGACATGGACGGCACCCTGGTTGATACCGAGGGCTTCTGGTGGGACGCGGAGGTCGAGGTCTTCGCGGAGCTCGGCCATGCGCTGGACGAGGCGCACAGAGAGGTCGTGGTCGGCGGCCCGATGACCCGGTCGCTGGGCCATCTGATCTCCGTGACCGGGACCGACGCGACTCTGGCGGAGCTCAGCGCGCTGATCAACCTCCGCTTCACCGAGCTGATCGGGCGGGGGGTGCCGCTGATGCCGGGGGCGCGCCGGCTGCTGACCGAGCTGGCGGCGCACGAGGTGCCTACCGCGCTGGTGTCGGCCTCGCACCGGCGCGTCATCGACACGGTGCTGGTCTCGCTGGGGCCGGAGCACTTCGCCTTCTCGCTCGCCGGCGACGAGGTGACCCGGACCAAGCCGCACCCGGACCCCTATCTGCTGGCCGCGGCCCGCCTGGGCGCCGACCCGGCGCGCTGTGTGGTGATCGAGGACACCCCGACCGGGGTGCGGGCCGCGGAGGCGGCCGGCTGCCGGGTCGTGGCGGTGCCGTCGATCGCGCCGATCGGACCCGCGCCCGGCCGCACGGTCGTCGGCTCCCTGGAACATGTGGACCTGTCTTTTCTGCGCTCTCTGGTTACGGACGCGTACTGAGCGTGTTCCATTCAATAGCGCCGAAACTGTCGGCGGTTGCCCGATCATTTTCCGTGACGAATGCGCCGCCGAAATCCCCGGCCCCAGGGGATGGGCGAATGCGTGATACTTGTCACTCCCAACCCGGTCGACAGACGGCCCGTCATCTGATCCACAAAGCTGGGTCGAGGGACTTCGAGCGCCGATGCGTCCGGTTTTCCACCTGAGGGAGTCTTTCGTTCTGGTGTCCGAATATCGGTGCGTGACCTGCCGTTATCCTGCCGTGATTCCGCCTCGACTTCTCCGTGTCCTCGGTCCGCAGGCACTCACCACTACTGTCTTCGCAGGTCAATGCCGAATCAAGCGGACGGCATTTCAGCAGGGGGTTTCGCCTGATGTCACGCAGTGAGCGCGCCCGTCCCGGGCCGGGGGCCGCTCCGCGACGCGCCGGTCCTGAACAGACCTCCCCAAGTTCACCCCATCCTGGGTGCCCGGCCCCCTCAATCTGGGTATCGTCGCCCGAGATTCAAGGCGCCCCGCATGCCGCGACCGACGGCCGGTACATATGACGCACTTGCACAACACCGCACGGCCGAGGGCCGGAAGAGGGAGATCAACGAGGATGAAGCGCAAGCTATTGGTGCTGCCGGCGCTGCTGGGCACGTTCGCGCCCATACTGGCCGGGTGCGGTGACTCGGGCACCGGCAGTAGCGGCGGCAAGGCCATCGTCATCGGCTCGACGGCCACCATCGCCGTATCGAAGGACACGCCTGCGCCGCTCGATCCGGCCACGTCGTACGACAGCGACACATGGAACATCTTCTTCAACACCTTCCAGATGCTGCTGCGCTACCCGCGCAGCGGCACCACGCCGGAACCCGACGCCGCGAAGAGCTGCCGCTTCACCGACAAGCAGTCGGAGACGTACCGGTGCCAGCTCCGCTCCGGACTGACCTTCAGCAACGGCCACACGCTGAACGCCGAGGCCGTCAAGTACTCCGTCGACCGGATGATAAAGATCCAGAGCGACACCGGCCCGGCCTCACTGATGTCGGGGGTCCAGAAGGTCGAGACTTCCGGGGACGAGGTCATCTTCCACCTGAAGAGCCCGGACGCCACCTTCCCGTTCAAGCTGGCGACACCCGCCGCGGCCATCGTGGACCCGGCGGTGTACCCGGCGGACAAGCCGTACCCGGGCCTGAAGATCGTCGCGTCCGGGCCATACAAGCTGGACTCCTTCACCGCCAGCAACGCGGTCTTCTCGGCGAACACCTCCTACCACGGCGACGTCTCTCGCAACAACAGCAAGATCGAAATGAAGTTCTTCAACGACTCGGCCGTTATGGAGAAGGCGATCGCCGCCGGCACCATCGATGTCATCGCCGGCGCCGGCGTCCTGAAGCCGAGTCAGATCAACGAGCTCCAGAACGGCAAGTACAAGAACGTCAACCTCTCCCAGACCTCGGGCACCGAGACCCGCCTCCTCTTCTTCAACACCGCAGAACCGGCAGTGAAGCCGAAAGCCGTCCGAGTGGCGATAACCCAGATCCTGGACCGCGCCGCGCTGGTCCGCGATGTCTTCCAGCGCACCAAGGAGCCGTTGTACTCCGTGGTGCCGCAGGGCATCACCGGGCACAACAACGCCTTCTACAACCTCTACGGGGAGGCGAACCCCGCCGCGGCCGCCAAGACCCTGCAGAACGCCGGTATCACCTCCCCGGTGAAGTTCACCTACGCCTACCGCACCAGCGCGGGCGCCTCGGCCAGCGAGGAGGCTCTGTGGCTACAGAAGTCGCTCAACAATACCGGCCTGTTCGACGTGTCGATCAAGGAGGTGCCGTACTCGAGCTTCCTCGGGGACGCCCTGGCCGGTAAGTTCACCGTCTACGGTCTGGGCTGGATTCCCGACTTCCCGGACCCGGACAACTACATAGCCCCGTTCTTCAGCGACAACTTCCTTAAGCTGCCGTACGAGAACAGCGCGATCAAGTCCTCCCTGCTGCCCAGCACGCGCCAGAAGTCGTCGCGCCCGAGCACCAGCACCGACTTCGAGAAGATGCAGAACCTCATCGCTCAGGACCTCCCGGTGATCCCGCTCTGGCAGTCCAAGCAGTACATAGCCACGCGTGATGACATCACCGGCGTCGAGTGGACCTTGAACTCCACCTCCACCGTCCAGTTCTGGGAGCTCGGCAAGGGCGTGACAAGCTAGTCAGCCGGCCGCGCGGAACCCGGGCCCTTGCGCCCAGGCCCCGCGCGGCCGATCCGGGTCTGGAGTGGACACCGGACGTCACGTCACCGTCCAGCGGCAGATCCTCGGCCGCATCGAAACCATGACCCGCGAGTCGGGCACCGCGGTGCTGCTCATCAGGCACCATCTGGCGCTGCCGACCGCGCCCGGCGCCTCGTCGTCATCTCCCAGGGCAAGGTCGTCGAGACCGGTCCCGCCCGGCAGATGGTGGACGCTCCGCGGCATCCGTACACCCGGCCCTGGTGACGGCCCGCCAGGGGCGGTCCGGCCGCTTCCGCTGCGGCCGCGTGGCATCTTCCGTACCGCGTACAGGGCTTCGCGTCTCCCGTCACTGGAGACTCAAGTCCTGGATCCGCGTGGCCCCGGATTTCCAGGTCGGCGTCTTCGATGGCGAGGTGGTGCGGGCGGCGTACCAGGCCGGGCTGTGCGGGTCGGCGAGGCGTACGTAGCGGTACCGGCCCTGGCGCTTCTCGGCGAGCAGCCCGCCCGCGGCAAGCCGGCCCAGGTGCTCGCCGGCGGTCCAGGCGCGGCCGTTCACCAGGGCGGCGAGAGGATTGCCGGGGCGTTCGTGTTCGTTTCGTACCACCGCTTCAGCATGGGGTACAGACGGTTCGGCGATTGCCGGAATATGCGCGGGGGCTCGCCGCGGACGCCTCGGGGCAGGACCGTAGACTGGCGCTGTTGGAAGGCGTGATCCCCTATTTCTCCCGGCCGCTGATCGCCCGGCCGCTGACATTGATCGCCCCGACCTGAACCGACGCGGAAGGGCGCTGGGGAGTGATCGACGACATGCGGATGGGCACGTACGCCCACTGGCCAGCGGGGCATGGCGCGGCGGCGTACGCGGCAGGGCGGGAGCGCCCGTTCACCGATGGCTTCGCCGGCCACCTGCTGGATGCAGGGGTGCATTGACCATGGATTTGGATTCCGCGCTTGTTGTCAATGGGGTGCCGCGCCATCACGAGATGATCGGCGTGTACGGGCTGCTGCTGCGCGATGACGCCGTGCTCCTGGAGCTCCGGGCCGGCACCGGCTGGTACGACGGCCACTGGCACCTGCCTGCCGGGCATGTGGACGCGGGCGAGTCCGTGGTCTCCGCGCTCGCCCGGGAACTGGGCGAGGAGCTGGCGGTGGGCGTGGCCGGCACCGATCTGGAGCTGCTGCACACGATGCACTGCCGCACTCCCGGGACCTCGTACGCCTGGATCGATGTCTACTTCGGGCTGCATGTGTGGACCGGCGAGCCGGTGAACGCCGAGCCGCACCGCTGCGCCGAGGTGCGCTGGTGGCCACTGGACTCCGTACCGCCGAACACCGCGGCGCCCGCTATGCAGGCGCTCGGGCACATCCGGCGCCGCGAGCCGTTCTCGCTCTGGGGGTGGGAACGGTGAGCCGCCACGGCCAGGCCGGTGAGCTGACCCGGCGGATGCCGCCGCACTTCATACGGACCAGCAGCGCGCTCTGTCCCGCCCTACCGCCCCTCTGAAGCCCGCACCCCGCAGCCCGCACCCCGCAACCCCGCACCCCGCACCCCGCACCCAAGAAGGAACCCCCTCCGTCATGAGACGCCCTGATCTTCTCCGTACCGTGCCCGTCGTGACAGCGGCCGCCCTGCTGATGGCCACCGGTTGCTCCTCCGGCGGCAGCTCGTCCTCGGCCGACGGGAGCGGCGGCGCCACCCGGGTCACTCTCGCCCTGGACTGGACGCCCAACACCAACCACACCGGCATATACGTGGCCCAGCAGCTCGGCTGGTTCAAGAAGGCCGGGATCGACCTGAAGATCGTCCCGTACGGCTCGACCGCCCCCGAGACGCTGATCGCCAACCACAAGGCGGATTTCGGCATCTCCTACCAGGAGGGCATCACCACCGCGCGCGCCGCCGGGCAGGACATCACCTCCGTCTACGCGGTCACCCAGAAGACCGATGTCACGGTCGCGGTCCGGGCGAACCGCACGGACATCTCCTCGCCCAAGGACCTGGACGGCAAGACCTACGCCGGCTTCGGCGCCCCCTACGAGAAGCCGCTGCTGCAGAAGGTGATCCAGAACGCGGGGGGCAAGGGTGACTTCAAAGAGGTGACGCTCAACACGTCCGCCTACGCCGCGCTCTACGCCGGCAAAGCCGACTTCGCGATGCCGGAGCCGACCTGGGAGGGCCTGGAGGCGAAGCTCACCGGCAAGCCGCTGAAGAACTTCCAGCTCTCCGACTACGGCTTCCCGGCGATCTACTCCACCGTCATCGCCTCCTCCGACCAGTATCTGGCCAAGAATCCGGCGATCGCCAAGAAGTTCCTGGCAGCGGTGAACAAGGGATACGAGTACGCGGCCGACAACCCGGACAAGGCCGCCGACCTGCTCATCAAGGCGAACAAGAGCGTGCTCACCAACACCGAACTGGTGAAGGAGAGCGAGCAGCTGCTCGCCAAGGATTACTACCGGGCCGCCGACAACAGCATCGGCGGCCAGAGCAAGGAGCGCTGGCAGGCCTTCGCGGACTTCGAGTTCAAGGCCGGGCTGCTCTCCGACGCCAATGGCAAGAAGCTGACGAAGGCCCCCGACGCCTCGACCTTCTTCACCACCAAATTCCTGCCGGGGCAGTGATGGCGGAGCACCAGGGGCAGGAGCAGCAGGAGCAGCAGCGCCGGCAGCGCCGGCAGCGACGGCGGAAAACCGTCCGGCGGGCACTGACGGCCGTCTGGCCGCCGGTGGTGCTGCTGGCCGTGGTGATCGCCGGGTGGCAGGTCTACACCAGCGCGGCCGGGGTGGACCCCGCCACACTGCCCAGCCCGGCCCGCGTCGTCGCGCAGGGCTGGGCCAACCGTACCGACCTGTGGGACAACACCGTGCCCACATTGCAGGAGACGGTGCTCGGCTTCGGCGTCTCCTTTGTCGCGGCGTGGCTGGTGGCGATCCTGCTGGACTTCTCGCCGGCGGCGCGCCGGGGCATGTATCCGCTGCTGGTGGCCTCCCAGACGATCCCGATCGTCGCCGTCGCGCCGCTGCTGATCATCTGGTTCGGCTTCGGCCTGCTGCCGAAGATGCTGGTGGTCACCCTCACCACCTTCTTCCCGCTGGCCGCCAACCTGGCCGCCGGATTCGCCTCCACCGACCGTGAGGCGATGCGGCTGCTGCGCTCGCTGGGCGCCGGACGGCTGCGCATCTTCCGGCTGGTACGGGTGCCCAGCGCCATGCCGTACTTCTTCGCCGGACTGCGGGTGAGTATCACCTATGCGGTGGTCGGCGCGGTCTTCGCCGAGTACGCGGGTGCGGAGAAGGGTCTGGGCATCTACATGCAGGCGCAGAAGAGCGCCTTCCGCACCGACCTGGTATTCGCGGCGGTCGCGGTGACCGCCGGGCTCAGCATCGCCCTCTTCGGGGCCACTTATCTGCTCCAGCGGCTGGTCATGCCGTGGGAGCGGGCGCTGACGGAAGAGGACCGGTCGTGACAGATCTCCGGTTGGACATCCATGGCGTCGGCAAGTCCTTCGGCGGCCTCGAGGTGCTGCGGGACCTCGACCTGGCGGTACGGCCCGGCGAGTTCGCCGCCGTCATCGGGCCGAGCGGCAGTGGCAAGAGCACGCTCTTCAATCTGGTCTCCGGGCTGGACACGCCCTCCACCGGCGATCTGCTGATCGACGGGGAGCCGGCCGACCTGCGGTCCGGGCAGGTGGCGTACATGCCCCAGAAGGACCTGCTCTTCCCCTGGCGGACCGTCCTGGACAACACGGCGCTGGGGCTGGAGGCGCAGGGCGTACGGCGGCGCGAGGCGCGGCGGCGGGCCGGTGAGCTCTTCGGGGTGTTCGGCCTGGACGGCTTCCAGGGCTCGTATCCCTTCCAGCTGTCCGGCGGTATGCGGCAGCGCGCCGCCCTGCTGCGCACGGTGGTGCTGGAGCGGCCCGTGCTGCTCCTGGACGAGCCCTTCGGCGCTCTTGACTCGCTGACCCGCACCGAGATGCAGCTGTGGCTCGCGGACATGTGGCAGCGGTACCGCTGGACGGTGGTCCTGGTCACCCATGACATCCGCGAGGCCGTGCTGCTGGCCGACACCGTGCATGTACTCTCGCCTCGCCCGGGCACGGTCATCGAGCGCATACAGGTGCCGCTCCCCCGGCCGCGCGGCATCGACGACCTCACCGAGCCGGCATTCGCGGCGGCCGAGCGGCATGTTCTCGGGACTCTCCAGGGCAGGCTGATCCCATGACCGGGCACCTCGTCCACGGCATGGGCACCGAACCCGTAGCCCCGGACTGGCCGCCGCTGACGGCGGCGGAGGTCGGGCGGGTACTGGGTGCGCCGGTACGGGTGCTCTGGCACAGCCCACGCCCGCTGTCGGCGGCCGCGCTGGTGGAACAGGAGCGGCTGCTCTTCGTCAAGCGGCAGCATGCGTCGGTCCGTACGGTGGAGGGGCTGGCCGAGGAGCATGCCTTCCTGCGGCACCTGCGCGGGCGCGGCGCCCCGGTGGTGGAGGTGCTGGCGGCGGTCCGGCTCGGCGAGTGGGTCTACGAGGTGCACACCGCCGGCGAGGGTGCCGATCTGTACCAGGACGCGCTGTCCTGGTCGCCGTTCACCTCCCCTCGACACGCCCGGGCAGCCGGTGTCGCGCTCGCCGGGCTGCACCTGGCGGCGGAGGGGTATGACGCGCCGCGCCGCGCGGTGCAGCCCCTGGTGTCGTCGTTCACCGTCTTCGCCGACCCCGAGGACCCGCTGGGCGCGCTGGAGCGATACGTGGCGGACCGCCCGGCGCTCGCCGCCGCGCTGGAGGGCCGGGCCTGGCGAGCGGACACCGCGCGGATCCATCTGCCCTTCCACGAGCGGCTGGCGCCGCTGCTCGGCAAGCTGGAACCGCTGTGGACGCACAACGACTGGCATGCCTCCAACCTGCTCTGGGACGAGGCCGGCTCCGAGGTGTCGACCATTCTGGACTTCGGGCTCAGCGACCGTACGACGGCCGTCCACGATCTGGCCACCGCCATCGAGCGGAACGTCATCCAGTGGCTGGAGCCTTCCTGTCCGGTGCGCTATGACGACCTCGACGCCCTGCTGGACGGCTACACGTCGGTGCGGCCGCTGAGTGCGGTGGAGGCCGCTGCCCTGCCGGAGCTGCTGCCGCTGGTGCACGCGGAGTTCGCGCTCTCGGAGATGGGGTACTTCCACGGCGTCGTGGGCTCCGCCGAGAACGCCGGGCTCGCCTACGACTACTTCACCGAGCACGCCCAGTGGTTCACCACCCCGGCCGGCCGACGCCTCCTGGTCCGGCTGCGGGCCGCCCTTCCTGTCGGCGGCAGTGCCGCCGGTCACTCAGCGCCCGGGCAAATCCGCACCTAGGCGCTTGAGGATGTCCTCGGTGCTCTGCGGCGCTTCGGCCTGCACGCACGCCCCGTCCAGCGCCTCAAGGAACACCGATACGTCCTCGTACCGGTCGAAGTAGACCGCGTCGCGAAGATTCTCCGCACACACGATGTCGGGCAACTCCCGGACCTGGAAACGGAAGATATGGAACGGCCCGTACATCGCCGGATGTGTTCCCGCCGCGAACGGCATCACCTGCAGAAGCACATTCGGCTTCTTCGCCGCCTCGATCAGCGCGGCGATCTGGCCCCGCATCACATCCGGTCCGCCGACGGGGCGGCGCAGCACCGTCTCGTCCATCACCACCCAGAGCAGCGGCGGGTCGGGCCGGGCGAGCATCTTCTGACGCTCGGTCCGCAGCGCCACCGCCCGTTCGAGCATCTCCGCGGAGGCTTTCGGCATCCCCGCGCCCAGTACGGCGCGGGCGTACTCCTCGGTCTGCAGCAGTCCGGGCACATAATGCGGCTCGTAGGCCCGGATCATGCTGGCCTCGCCCTCCAGACTGACGAAGGCGCTGAACCAGTCCGGCAGAACATCGCGGAAATCGTGCCACCAGCCCGGCTCATTACCCTGCCGGGCCATGGTGAGGAAGCACTCGGCCTCACTCTCCGGGATCTCGTACAGCCGCAGCAGCTTCTCCACGTACGGGATCTTCAGGCCCACCTCGGCCTTCTCCATCCGGCGGATCGTGGCATGGGTGACGTCCAGCGTTTGCGCGGCCTGCTCAAAGGACAGCCCCGCATTCTCCCGCAGCTCACGCAGCCGCTTGCCGAGCACTAACCGCAGGACGGTGGGAGCGCCGCCCGACCGCCGCTCTGCGATCTCCATTGGAAGATTATGCCACGGAAGGTGACCGAATTGTGGCCGACGGTACGTGTCTTGGCCGTAGTCTTCAGCCGGTCATGGAGGCGAGCGCCCGGGTACGGATACCGTCGAGGAACGCCGGCACCTCCTCCGGTTCGGTGTCGGTGAACTGCAGGATCAGGCCGACCAGCTCCGCCGCTGACATCGCCAGGACGACCGGCGAGTGATGGGCCGCCTCCACCCGGGCCTCGAAACGGTCGACGAGAAAGGTGGCCAGATTGAGTTCGGGCACATCATTCGTCGACTCGAACGACACGCCCTTCTGGTACACCCACATCCGCGGCACGATCACCCCGTACACCAGGACCTGCGCCAGCGCGACCATCCCGCGCAGCGCCTGCGCCGCGTCCTCCGCCCCTTCGCCCTCCAGGCTGGCCACCGCCTCCTCGTCCTCCTCGACGAAGCCTTTGAGCAGGGCCACCCCCAGCAGCAGTTCCTCCTTGGTGAAACCCGGCGTCGAATCGTTGCCCATCAGCCATCCACCGCCTGCCAGAATGCCCCGTTCGGTGCACGCACCGTACCCGCACCGTGACAGCCGAGTACGGGGATTGGCGGATCGCCGGCCGAGGAGGTAGAGCGTAGGGGGACAACGGGGACGTGATGGGAGGCGTGGTATGGGACAAGCGCTCGACCGGCGGGCGTTGCTGTTCGGCGCAGGCGGGCTGCTGCTCGGGGCGGCGGGCTGCTCGGGTACGCCGAAGACCTCGGCCGGTCCCTCGCAGTCCACGGCCACCGCCCCGGCATCGGGGCCGGCGTCGACAGCGGCATCGGCATCGGCATCGGTGACACATCCGTCCTCGGCTTCCTCCTCGCCGTCGGGTCTGCCGGCGACCACGGCATGGAGCCCGGACCGGGATGACGTCGACCCCGCTGTGAAGCTGCGTGCCGTTCAGCTCGTGGAGGCGATCGGGGCCTGGACCGCGGGGCGGGGCGGCGCGGCAACGGCGAAGCGGCGGGTGGCGGCGCTCGGAGCGTCCCCGTCGCTGGTGGACCAGGCCGGGGCCCTGCTGCCGACTGCCGACGCGGCCGCCTTGCAGGTGGTCGACGCGCAGTACGGCGGGATCCTGGCGGACTCGGCGAGTGTGCTGGTGGTGTGCCGCCAGTGGACCCCGGGGCATGCGGGCGGTACCACCATCGACGTACGTCTGAGCCGGGCGCAGCCGCGCTGGAAGGTCACCGCGCTCCACCCGGCGCGGCCCGGCGCCGCCTTGGCGTCAGTGCCTTCCGCCGCCCGGCAGGTGCTGGCCGACTCGCGCATCGTGCTGCCGCCCGCGGCGCAGGCCGACATCCGCAGCGGGAACATCCATCCGAGCGTGCTGCGGGCGATGCTGCGACTGGCCGGGACGTACCGGATGTACATCAGCGTGGTGCGTTCCGGGCATCCGCTGGATGTGTTCGGCACCAACCGGCCCAGTGACCATCCGCGCGGCCGGGCCTTCGACGTATGGCAGATCGACGGGCACGCCGTCGTCGATCCGGGCACGTCGCGCCGGCTGGTGGAGTCCTTCATGCGGGACGCGGCGGCGGCCGGCTCGTACAACGTCGGCGGCCCGCTCCGGCTTTCAGGAGGCGCGAGGGCCAATCAGTTCTTCACGGACAACACCCATCACGACCATGTGCATGTGGGGTTCGCGGCCTGACAGGCCGACCGCGTGGGCCGGTACGCCCAGTGGTTACGCTCGGCGCACTCTTCCTGGCCACGGCACCGTTCGCGGCCGCACCGACCTGGAGTCCGCCTTGACCACTGAGTTGCTGCCCATCACCCGAGTCCCCCGCACCGGACTCCCGTCGCACGCGGTCGTCGTCGGCGATCCGGCCCGCGCCGCCGAGGTCGCGGGGCTGCTGGACGATGCCAAGGAGGTCTCGCACCACCGCGAGTACCGCACCTTCACCGGTACGTGGAAGGGCACACCGCTCGTGGTGTCCTCGCACGGCGTCGGCGGTCCGGGCGCGATCCTGCTCTTCCAGGAGCTGGCGGACGCGGGCGTACGGACCATCCTGCGGCTCGGCACCGCGGGCGCGATCCGTACCGGAATCCTCGACGGCGACCTGGTGATCGCGGACGCGGCGGTGCGGGACGACGGTGTGACGCAGCAGCTGCTGCCGCCGGAGTACCCGGCGTTCTGCGCGCCGGAAGCGGTGCTGGCGCTCCGGCGGGCCGCGGTGGAGGCCGGTGCGCCGTACCACCGTGGCGTGGTGTGGACGCGGGCGGCGTTCCAGCCGGGGTTCGTGACTTTGCCCGCCGCGGCGTACACCCGGGCCGGGATCGCGGCGATCGAGATGGAGCTGTCGGCATTGCTGGTGCTGGCCTCGACGCGGGGGCTGGTGGCGGGCGGGGTGCTGGTGATCGACGGGGCGAACGCGGACGAACTGGTCGACGAGGAGGCCACCGGCGGCTACAACCCGCACCGGGAGGTGGTCGCCGACGGGGTGGCACTGGGCAGCCGGGTAGCGTTGGACGCCGTACACCTGCTGGCGAACGAGAGCACCGAGAGCCCGGAGACAATCAAGTGAGCGTGGAAGAAGCCGACCTGCTGGTTCACGGCGGCGAGATCCTGACCGTGGACGCGACGGGTTCCGTGATCCCCGGCGGCGCGGTGGCGGTACGGGACGGGGAGATCATCGCGGCCGGGCCGGAGTCGGACGTACGCGCCTGCTACCGGGCGGCGGAGGAGATCGACGCGACGGGCTGCCTGGTGCTGCCCGGCCTGGTGAACACCCACACCCATCTCGCGATGACGCTGCTGCGGGGGGTGGCGGACGATGTCGATCTGCAGGACTTCCTGGCCCGCGTGGTGCCCCGCGAGAACGAGCTGCTCTCCCCCGGCACGGTGGCGGCGGCGCTGCGGGTCGCGATCGCGGAGAGCGTACGGGCCGGTGTCACAACGGCACTGGACATGTACTGGTTCCACGAGGCGGCCGAGGAGGTGGCGCGGGAGGCCGGCTGGCGGCTGCTGACCGGCCCGACCTTCATGGACGTCCCCGGGCCGCCGGACAGCCGCTCCTACGACACCCGGCTGGATTGGGCCCGCGCGGGCCTGGCCGCCCGCACCCCCGCTCCCGGCACCCGTCCTACCGTCTTCGCGCACAGCGCCTACACCCTCGACCCGGAGCAGCTGACAGCGATCGCCGCTCTGGCCCGGGAGTACGACGCGCTGCTGCACATCCACGCGGCCGAGAACGCCACCGAGGTCGCAGTCGTCGTCGAGCGGTACGGCAAGCGCCCGGTGGAGCTCCTGGACTCGCTGGGGCTGCTGGGCCCGGACGTGCTCCTCGCGCACGCCGTGGACCTGACGGACGCCGAGATCACCGCCCTGTCCCGTACCGGGACGGCGGTCGCGCACTGCCCGGTGTCCAATCTCAAACTGGGCTGCGGCATCGCCCGCGTCCCGGAGCTGCTGACAGCCGGTGTCACGGTCGGCCTCGGCACGGACGGCGCGGTCAGCTCCAATACGCTGGACCTGCTGGGCGCGGTGCGCGCCGCCGCGCTGATCCACAAGGCGAGCGGCGACCCGACCGCCGTGAGCGCCGAGCAAGCCGTGCGTATGGCCACCATCGAGTCGGCCCGCGCGCTGGGTCTCGGCGACCGGCTCGGTTCGATCGAGCCCGGCAAGCGCGCCGACCTGGTCGTCCTGGACCTCGGCCGCCCGCATCTCACCCCGCGTCACGACCCGTGGTCGATGCTCGCCTACTCCGCCTCCTCGGCCGACGTACGGGACACGATCGTGGACGGCCGCGTCCTGATGCGCGACCGTGCCCTGTTGACGCTCGACGAGAACGCCGTTCTGGACGCATTGGCAGCCATCGCATGAGTACGAACCCCACCGACCCCGTGGTTGCCACCCGTGGCTTCACCGGCCGCGTCCGCGCCACCGAACGCGACCCGCGGCTGCCGCCCGGCCAGTACGACGCCGGGGACTCCTGGCCCGTGCTGTCCGCCGAGGTCACCCCGAAGCTCAGCGCCGCCGACTGGACGCTGCGTATCGACGGCCTGGTCGCCGAACCCCGCACCTGGGGCTGGGACGAGGCACACGCCCTCCCCCGCGCCGAGTACGCGGGAGACATCCACTGTGTCACCAGCTGGTCCAAGTTCGGCGTCCGCTTCGCCGGAGTGAGCCTGGACGATCTCCTCGCCGCCGTCCGGCCCGCCCCGTCGGCGACACATGTCGTCGCTTACTCCCACACCGGCTATACGACGAACCTCCCGCTCGCCGATATCACCGGCGGCCGTGCCTGGATCGTCTGGGAGCACGACGGCGAGCCGCTCGCCCCCGAACACGGCGGGCCGGCCCGGCTGATCGTCCCCCACCTGTACTTCTGGAAGAGCGCCAAGTGGATCGCCGGCCTGCGGCTCCTCGACCACGACGAGCCGGGCTTCTGGGAAGAGAACGGCTACCACCACCGGGGCAATCCCTGGCAGGAACAGCGCTACGCCCATGACTGAGACCTTCGTCCCGCCCACCCCCTTCGCCGTCCCCGGCCGCATCGCCGTGAACGATCAGGTCGCCACCACCTGGCAGCCCGCCGTCATCACCGCGATCCGCCGCGAGACCCCGCGCGCCTCGACCTTCCGCCTCGCCGTGCCCGGCTGGACCGGCCACCTCCCGGGCCAGCACTGCATGCTGCGGCTCACCGCCGACGACGGCTACACCGCCCAGCGCCACTACTCGATCGCCTCCGCGCCCGACGACACCGGGCACATCGAGCTCACCCTCGATCATGTCCCCGGCGGCGAGGTCTCCGGCCACCTCCACTCCATCGCCCGGCCGGGCGACACCGTCGAGGTCCGCGGCCCGGTCAGCGGTTTCTTCGCCTGGACCGGCGACCGCCCGGCACTGCTGCTCGGCGCCGGCTCGGGCGTCGTACCGCTGATGTCCATGCTCCGGCACCGGCGGCTGCGTGGCCTCGATGTCCCCCTGCGGCTCATCCTGTCCGCCCGCACCCCCGAGGACGTCATCTACGCCGGCGGATACGGCGCCGAGACAACCCTCATCCACACCCGCACCGAGGGCCGCCTCACCGCCGCCCACCTCAAGCCGTACCTCGCCGATCAGCCGCCGGGCGGCTGGGAGGCCTACGTCTGCGGCAGCAACGGCTTCGCCGAGCACGCCTCCCGGCTGCTCGCCGACGGCGGCCAGCCGGTGCACCGGATCCGTATCGAGCGGTTCGGCTGACACGCGAAGGCAGGGTATCCTCATCTACGTGATCTTCCGGCGACACGTCCCCGGCGGATCCCGCACCGGGACGTGGCGCAGCTTGGTAGCGCACTTGACTGGGGGTCAAGGGGTCGCAGGTTCAAATCCTGTCGTCCCGACGGTGTGAAGGGTCTTCGCAGGTGAAAGCCTGCGGGGGCCCTTGTTTTCTGTTCCGGGTTCCGCCTTCGAGGTCGAGCACGCCGCTCATCGACACCTTGACTCGGAGGGTTTTCACTGATGCCGTTGCTGGACTTGAACAAGATCACTGTGGGTGTGTCGCGGGGGTGGTCGGGGTTCTTGCGGGACTGGGACCGCTCCTTGCGGTCGGGGAATTATCCGGAGACGACCCGGTACAACTATCTGCTGGCCGCGGTGCAGCTGGCGCGGTTTTTGGAGGACTATTCGCCGGACCCGGATGCCGATGAGGCGGCGCTGGACCCGACGGCGGTGACGCGGGCGCATGTGGAGGCGTTCCAGGCGTGGATGATCGAGACGCGGTCTGCGTCCACGGCGTTGAACAAGCACAAGGGGCTGCAGCAGTTCTTCATGTGGCTGATGCTGGATGAGGAGGAGATCGAGCGTTCCCCGATGGAGCGGGTCCGGCAGCCCAGGACGCCGCAGAAGCTGGTCCCCGTGATGCGGGGCGCTGACACCACCAGGGTGTTGGTTGCCTGCAAGGGCAAGTCGTTTCTGCAGGTGCGGGACGAGGCGATCATCCGGCTGTTCTGCAACACCGGCGCGAGGCTGTCGGAGGTCGGGAACCTGCAGGTGGAGGACATCGACCTGAACACCGACTCGGTGCACTACCACGGCAAGGGCAGCAAGGACCGCCGGGCGTGGTTCGGCCCCCGCACCGCCCGGGCGCTGAGCCGTTACCTGCGGGCCCGGGCCAAGCACAAGGGTGCCGGGCTGCCGGAGTTGTGGCTCGCCGAGCGAGGCGGCCGGCCGCTGGCCCCCAACGGCATCAAGATCATGGTCAAACGCCGGGGCCTACAACCTCTCCGCCTGGCTGCAGATGCTCGCCCCCATCGGTGCGGCCCGCCGCCGGATCGCCACCGTGCGTCGCCTGCTGATCCGCCGCGCGGCCCGCTGGACCACCACCGCCCGCCGCCACGAGCTCCACTACACCCAGGCCGCCAACGGGTTGATCGCCCAGGCGTTGGCCCGCATCCGCGCCCACCGGCGCCTCCTGGCCGCCTGAACACCGCCCCGACCGGGCCCGAACCACCCACCAACGCCATGGAAAGCCGCCCACCCGACGCGCCAGCCGGGCCACACTCCTGCCCACCCACCCCGCAACGGACCCGACGCCCGCACAAGCCCGGACCTGACCAGCCATCGGACACTACCTGCGGATTCGGGTCAGAAGACGACCACCGGCTTGACCGTGACGCCGGAGGCAGAGTCCGCGAAAGCGGTGTTGATGTCGTCGAACTTGTAGTGCTGAATGAGCTTGTCGAGGGGGAAGCGCCCCTGCTCGTACAGCTCGACCAGCCGCGGGATGAACAGCTGGGGTACGGAGCTCCCCTGGACGATGGTCTTGAACGTCCACCCCTTCACCAGGGACTGTCCAATCTCGAACGGCACCTCAGTGCCAGGAGCGGCGGCTCCCACCAACGCCAGCGTGCCCCGGATGGACAGTGCGCCGACCAGCGGAGCCAGCACTCCGGGGATGCCCGTGGTGTCGAGGATGTTGTTGACGCCCCTGCCGCCCGTGATCCGCATCAGTTCGTCGGCGACGTCGGCATTGCGGCCGTTGATCGTGTGGGTGGCGCCGAGTTCCTTCGCCAGTTCGAGGCGGGAGTCGTGGACGTCCACCGCGACGATCGTGGTGCAGCCGGCGACACGGGCCGCCATGATCGCGGCCAGGCCCACCGCGCCGGCACCGGAGACCGCGAAGGCTGATCCGGCCGGCGGACGGAGTTCGTTGAGGACGGACCCGGCACCGGTCTGCATACCGCAGCCGAGCGGCGCCAACGTCTCTAGCGGCGCGGCCGGATCGACCTGGATGACGCTGCTCTCGACGACATTGGCGTGCGTGCTGAACGCTGACTGGCCGAAGAAGTGTGAGGAGACGACCGTCCCGTCCTGTGCGGACAGCGCGGTCGAGCCATCCTCACGACGGCCGCCGAAGTCCTGGGTGAACAGGTTCTCGCAGTAGGCCATCTGGCCTGCCAGGCACTCCGCGCAGTGGGTGCAGTAGGCAGCGGACATCACTACGTGGTCGCCGGCCTTGACCCGGGTGACCGCCTTGCCTACCGCCTCGACGATGCCGGCACCCTCGTGGCCGAGCACCGCCGGGAGCGGAGTGGGGTAGACGCCGTCCCGGACGATCAAATCGGTGTGACACACACCGGTGGCCACCATCTTGACCCGCACTTCATTGTCCCGGATGTCGTCCAGTTGAAGCTGTTCCAGGCTCAGCGGTGCCTTGTGTACCCGCGCGACGGCGGCGGTGATCGTGGTCATTGCGATCGGACTCCAAGCTGTTGCGGGGCCGAACACCCGCCCCGTCGTCGCGGAAGGGCGAGGCCGGGCGGGTTCCGACAGGTGGTCTTCTGTGCCCGGCACCGCCGACGGATACAGCGGGTGCCGAAAGACTGCGCCGGCGCCGGGACCTCCCGCGCGGTGTCCGCGGGAGGCCGGACGTCGGACTACTTCAGGCGACGGATGGCGTGGTCCTCGACGTACTCCGACATGCCCGCCGTACCGAACTCACGCCCGATGCCGCTCTCCTTGATTCCGCCGAACGGCATGCGCAGATCGAGCGACTCGAAGGAGTGCGTGTTGATGAAGGTGCTGCCGGCCTCGATCCGGTGGGCCAGGGCAAGGCCGCGGTCCGGGTCCGCGGTCCATACCGACGAGCCGAGGCCGTATGCGCTGTCGTTGGCCCAGCGCACCGCCTGGCCCTCGTCGTCGTAGGCGATGAGGGGAACGACCGGCCCGAACTGTTCCTCGCAGGAGACGGGGGCCTCGTGCTCGACGTCCAGGACGACGTGCGGCAGAACGTAGTAGCCGTTGTTCCACGAGTCGGCGTCAACCTTGCGACCCAGCTCCACGAGCCGCGCGGCGGAGTTCCTGGTCCTGTCGAGCAGGTCGGTGACCTTCTTGTGCTGGGCCTCGTTGTTCAGCGGCCCGAAGCTCGTGGCCGGGTCGAGTCCATGACCGACGGCATACTCGTTCACCCGCTCGCAGAACGTGTCGGAGAATCGCTGATAGAGGCCACGGGGGACATAGATCCGCTTGACCGCGAAACAGATCTGCCCGGACCTCGTGTAGACGCCCTTGAGCATGCGCTCCAGCGCGGCGTCGATGTCCACGTCGTCCAGGACGATCGCCGGATCGTTTCCGCCCAGCTCCAGAGTGACGTTCTTGATGGTGTCCGCGGTCGCGTGGATGACCTTCTGCGCGGTGAGTGTCCCTCCGGTGAAGCCGACCTTGCGGACCATCGGGTGTCCGGTGAGGGCAGCGCCGACCTCACCCTCGCCGTGAACCACGTTGATCACGCCCGGCGGGAAGAGCTCGGCGACCCGCTGGAGGAGGAGAGTCAGTGCGGCGGGAGCGAAGGGCGAGGGCTTGAGCACGACCGTGTTCCCCGTCGCCAGCGCCGGCGCCAGCTTCATCATCGTCAGGACGACTGGCATGTTCCACGGGACGACCGCCGCCACGACACCGCGCGGCACCTTCTCCACGCTGATGAAGCTCTGCTCGTCGTCGTACTGCACCGGGCGGAAGAAGTCCTCGACGAGACTCGCCGTGTGCTGCAGCACTCCGGTACCCAGCGCGAAGTCGGTCTGGGCCTCCCACAGCACACCGCCGTGCTCCCGCACCAGAAGAGGAGCCAGATCCCCGGAGTGGGTGGTGAGGAGGTCACCGGCGGCCATCAGCAGGCCCGCGCGCTCGCTCGCCGGGGTCTGCCGCCAGGTGGCATAGGCGACGTGGGCCGCCCTGACAGCGCGGTCGACGTCATCGACGGTTCCCACGGCCACCTGCGCCACGACGTCCTGGAGGCGCCCGGGATCGTGGACGTCCCGCAGGTCTCCGACGGTGGTCATCTCTCCGTCGATCAGGTGGCCTACCCGCGGAATGGGGGTCGAGGTCATGATCTGAGTCCCTTCAGATGCTGTGTGACGGCTCTGCAGCCGACGGCCACTGGCTGCGCCGCACGGGGAGGGGGCACGGGTGCGGGGCATGGAGCGTCGGGGAAAGCGGCTCAGTACGGCTCCGAGCTGGCTTCACTGCTTCCTCCGAACTCGCGGTTCGGAGATCCGGCCCCGTGCCGACCGTCCGAACTCCGGAGCCGAACTTGAAGACGGGCGGAGCTCACCGGGTCTGCAGTCATCATCGAGACCCACGTCTCAGGTGTCAATATTACGCCGCTCGTTTTCAGTATGAATCATTTGGAGGATGCTGGTCGTCGCATCATGGAGGCCTGCCCGCGTGTTGTGGCAGGGTGATCACGGCCGTGCGCGAACCACACGCAACCCCGCAGGCCGCGACCCGGATCAAGGCGACAGGAGGTGATCCGCATGAAGGCACGGTCGTTGGTGTTCGACCTGTTCGGCGACTATCTGCGCTACCGCGGCGGCGAGGTCCGACTGCGTGCGCTCGTCGCGCTGATGGAGTGCTTCGACGTCCCCGAGGCGACGGTCCGCGTCACAGCGACCCGGATGCGCAAAGAGGGGTGGTTGGACAGCAGGCGAGAGGGGCGGGAAACCGTCTACGCACTCACCGACGCGGCATGGGAACTGCTCGACGAGGGGCGCGCCCGGATCTTCCAGCGGGCACGCGGCCCGTGGGACGGCCAGTGGCACATGATCGTCTATTCGGTCCCGGAGACCGAGCGCACCCTGCGGGAGCAGTTGCGCAAGAAGCTCGCCTGGTTCGGCTTCGGCCCCCTCTCCTCGGCGATCTGGCTCAGCCCGCACGACCGGACCGAGCACGTCCTGCATGCCTTCGCCGACACCCCCGCCGTACACCTGGACACATTCCGCTCCCGCTCGAAGGGCCTGGCGGCCGACCGGGACATCGCCGGACGCGCCTGGGAACTGGAGAAACTGAACCGCGACTACGCCGAACTCCTGGAGATCTACCGCCCGCGGCTCACCGAGTACCGGACCGGGGCGCTTCAGGGGCCGGCAGCCCTGACGGAACGCATGCAGCTGATCCACGACTACCGCCTCTTCCCGTTCCGGGATCCGGACCTGCCGCCCGAACTTCTGCCGACCGGCTGGCACGGGCGCCTTGCCCACGACGTGTTCCTGGAGGCGCACGGACTTCTTCGGCATCCCGCCGAGACGTACATAGACGAGTTGATCAGCAGGGCCTGACCTGCGCCGCACAGACACAGCCCCTCGATGAGTTTCAATTTCTGGACGACCGTCGTATGTTTGACGTACATTGATGTTGCCTCGTCATGGCGGTGAAGTTACGCCGCTATCACGAGGCCCAGACGGCAAGGAGCGTGACGCTCGTGCCTCAGCGCCAGTGCGGCACCCCCGGTACTTCGCGACGCCATGACCGGGATCTTCACCGCACCGCTCGGCGCCAGTCCTGCGCCCTGCCCGCACGCGGCACAGACCGCCGCGGCGCCCCATAACTCTCGTACCTCTCGTAAGGAGGCGACGATCGCATGACTACAGCCCAGTTCCCGGAGATCACCGAGGAAGAGCAAGCTCAGCTCGACGATCTGTACGCCCGCTTCGCCGAAGCCCACATGACTCCGCTGTGGACCCAGATCGGCGGACTGATGCCCACCAGCCCTCGACCCGACGCAGTGCCCATGCTCTGGCACTGGTCGACCCTGCTGCCTCTGGCCGAGCGTGCCGGTGAGCTTGTTCCCGTCGGCCGTGGCGGCGAGCGCCGCGCGATCGCCCTCGCCAACTCAGGGCTGCCCGGCACGCCCTACGCCACGCCGACCCTGTGGGCCGCGATCCAGTACCTCGGCCCGCGCGAGGAGGCCCCCGCACACCGGCACACCCAGACGGCGTTCCGCTTCGTGGTGGACGGCGAGGGCGTGTGGACCAATGTGGAGGGCGACCCGGTCGCCATGCGACGCGGCGATCTGCTGCTCACCCCCGGCATGCACTTCCACGAGCATCACAACACCTCCGACAGGCCCATGGCCTGGATCGACGGCCTGGACATCCCGCTCGTGCGGCAGCTAGACGCCGGCTTCTTCGAGTTCGGCCCCGACGAGCTGTCCACCCGCGCCACCCCCGACAGCTCGCGCAACGAGCGGCTGTGGGGACACCCGGGCCTCACTCCGGTCGGAGCTCCCGCTCCCAAGGCGTCGCCGTTGATGGCCTACCGGTGGGAACACACCGACGCCGCCCTCGCCGCACAGCTGGAGCTGGAGGACGAAGGGCACCCCGGTGTCGTCGAGCCCGGCCACGCTGTGGTCCGCTTCACCAACCCGGCCACCGCCGGTGACTGCCTGTCCACGATGCGCTGTGAAATGCACCGGCTGCGTCCCGCCACCCGCACCGCGCTGACCCGTACGGCCGGTTCTTCGGTGTGGCAGGTCTTCGAGGGCTCCGGCACCGTCACCGTCGGCGACGACACCTACGAGGTGGGCAAGGGCGACCTGTTCGCGGTGCCCTCCTGGGCGGGCCTCTCCTTCCGGACCGACACTGGTCTTGACGCCTTCCGGTTCTCCGACGATCCCGTTTTCGAGGCCCTCGGCCTCGCCCGCACCTACCGAGAGGTTGTCGCCCCGTGAAACTCGCCACCATCCGCACCGCCTCCGGCACCGCCGCCGTCCGTGTCGACGAGGACGCCGCAGTCGAACTCGGTGCCGTCGACCTCGGCGCCTTCCTGGCCCGGCCCGACTGGCGGAACGCGGCGCAGACCGCCGACGGGCCCCGGCACGAGCTGGCCGGTCTCGACTATGCGCCCCTGGTCCCCAGCCCGGAGAAGATCTTCTGCGTGGGGCTGAACTACCGCACCCACATCTTGGAGATGGGCCGCGAACTGCCTCAGTATCCGGCGCTGTTCGCCAAGTTCGCCCGCGCCCTGGTCGGCGCGTACGACCCGGTCGTACTGCCCGCCGGATCCGAGCAGGTCGACTGGGAGGCCGAGCTGGGTGTCGTCGTGGGGGCCGAGGTGCGCCACGCCGACCGTGAACAGGCCGCCGCCGCGATCGCCGGCTACACCGTCGTCAACGACGTCACCGCCCGCGACTTCCAGTACCGCTCGGTGGAGTGGCTGCAGGGCAAGACCTTCGAGCGCTCCACTCCGGTCGGTCCGTGGCTGGTGACCGACGCCGAGCCCGGCGAGATCTCCTGCGAGGTCGACGGCGACACCGTACAGCAGGCCGACACCGCCGACCTGGTCTTCGACGCCGCCGCGCTCGTCTCCTACATCTCGCAGATCATCACCCTCGTCCCCGGCGACATCATCGCCACCGGCACCCCCGGCGGCGTCGGACACGCGCGCAAGCCTGCCCGCTACCTCGCCGAGGGCTCCAAGCTCGTCACCCGGATCGAGGGTGTCGGCGGGCTGAGCAACACCCTGATCAAGGAGCAGTGACGCCATGCGTATCGCAGTGGTGGGCGGTGGGCCCGGCGGGCTGTTCTTCGCCGCTCTGATGCGGCAGGCCGATCCGTCGGCCGAGGTCACCGTGTTCGAGCGCAATCGCGCTGACGACACCTTCGGTTTCGGCGTCGTGTTCTCCGACCGCACTCTTGAGGCCATCCACGAGGCCGATCCGGTCCTGCGCGAGGCGCTCACCGAGCACGGCCGGCACTGGGACGAGATCGAGGTCCGGCTCAAGGGCGAACGCGTCCGCTGCGGCGGAAACGGTATGGCGGCGGTCGTACGGCGCACGCTGCTCCTCCTGCTGCAGGAGCGGGCCCGTGACGTCGGAGCCACCCTCAGGTTCTCCACCGAGGTGACGCTCGACGACCTGGACGGCTACGACCTCGTCGTCGCCGCGGACGGAACGGGATCGAAGATCCGTGAGGAGCTCGGTCTCGGCCTGGGCGTAGAGGTGGAGACAGCCACGGCAAAGTTCATCTGGTTCGGCACGGACTACCTCTTCGACGGGCTCACCTTCGTCCATGAGCGCAGTCCGGACGGCGTCTTCGCAGTCCACGGCTACCCGATCTCCGACTCCGTGTCGACCTTCATCGTGGAAACCGACGAGGAGTCCTGGCGGCACGCCGGGCTGGACGAGTTCGATGTCACCCAGCCGCCCGGCGCCAGCGACCTGAAGTCCAAGGAGTACCTGGAGAAGCTGTTCGCCGAGCAGATCGAAGGCGGGCAGCTGCTGACGAACAACTCCCGGTGGGGCAACTTCCGCACCCGACGTACCCGGCACTGGCACACGCTCGATCCCCGGCCGGTCGCCCTGCTCGGCGATGCCGTGCACACCGCGCACTTCTCCGTGGGCTCCGGCACCAAGATGGCGATGGAGGACGCGGTGGAACTCGCGCGTGCCCTCACCGACCATCCCGGCGACCTGCCCGCGGCGCTCGCGACCTACGAGCGGACGGCCCAGCCCTCCGTACGGAAGATCCAGGACTCGGCACGTCCGAGCCTGGCCTGGTGGGAACACTTCGGCCGCTACTACGACACCTTCGAGCCGTGGCAGTTCGCCTACCACTTCCTCACCCGCAGCATCGGCGACGCCCGACTGGCCCGTCGGGCACCGGAGTTCGTCGCCTCCAGCCACGGCGGCTGGATCACCGAGCATGGAAAGGAACCGTTGGAGACGCCGTTCGCCGGCGCACACTGGAGCACGCCGGGCCGACTCGTCGATGTCGTGACCGACACCGGGGGCACGCCCGTCGCCGTACGGGGAACGCCCGACCTGCCGCTGTCGGCCGGTCCGGTCACCGGCGGCTGGGGAGCGCTGCTGAAAGCTCCCGACACCGAGGCCGGGCTGCCCGAGGTGTTCGCGCGGCTCGCCGGGCTCCCCGGTCCGGACGGCCCGGAGCTGGTGGCCGTGCACGGTGGTACACCGCTCACTCGCACCCTTGTCTGTGAGCAGGCCCGCATGCGGGAAAACCTCCCGGCCCTGTCGATCGAGCCCGAACCCGACCGCGACCACGCGCTGACCAAGGTGCTCTCCGGTCGCGCCGACCTGGTGGGAGTCGCCCGGTGACCAGCACGCTGCCCACCGCTGTCAGCAGCGGTCTCCGGTCCTTGTTCGCCCCGCGCGGCATCGCCGTCGTGGGCGCCTCCCGCAACGCCGGGAAGCTCGGCGCCGCCATGGCCCGTTCGCTGTCCGGCTTCGCCGACAGCGGGGACTACCTGGCACTCGTCAACGGCCGCGACGAGACCATGTACGGTTCGGTCGCCGAGGCGGCCAGGTACGGACCCGTCGACCTCGCGGTGATCTGCGTTCCGGCGGCGGCCTGCCCCGACGTTCTGGCCGAGGCGGCCGCCGCCGGGGCGGGTGCCGCGGTGATCTGCGGCGGAGGGTTCGCCGAAGCCGGTGGGCCCGGCATCGAGTACCAGCGCCGACTCGCCGAGGTGGTCCGGGCCACGGGCATCAGGCTGCTCGGCCCCAACACCAGTGGATTCCTCGCACCCCACGCCGGAGTGATCGCCAGCTTCGTCCCCGGGGTGGCCCAGGTCAGGCCCGGGAAGGTGGCCGTCGTCGCGGCGAGCGGCGGCGTCAACCACGCCCTGGCGTTCGCACTGACCGAGGCCGGACACGGGCTCAGCCTCGCTGTGGGGCTCGGCAACGGCGTGGACATCACGGCGCCCGACGTCCTGGACCACCTGGCGGACGACCCGGAGACGGGCGCCGTCGCCCTGCACATCGAGTCGGTGCCCGACGGCCC
Source organism: Actinacidiphila oryziradicis (assembly GCF_005047355.1). GTDB lineage: Bacteria > Actinomycetota > Actinomycetes > Streptomycetales > Streptomycetaceae > Actinacidiphila > Actinacidiphila oryziradicis. The sequence continues at coordinate 30,404 of NZ_SUMC01000004.1, read as the reverse complement.
TCGGCTGGTCGCGAGCGTACGTCGGCTCGCCGCGCGGCGTCCGGTCGTCGCCCTGGTCGTGGGCCGGCATGACGTCGGTGCCTTCGCGGCCTCGCACACCGGAGCCCTCGCCACGTCCTGGCGCACGACACGGGCCGCCCTGGCCCAGGCCGGCGCCGTGCTGGTCGACGACGAGCGTGAACTGGTCGACGCCGTGGGTGCCCTCTCGGTCACGCGGGCCCGGCCCGGTGCCGAACCGGGCGTCGGAGTGGTGACCGCACAGGCCGGCCCCGGTCTGCTGCTCCTCGACGATCTGCGTGGGCGCCGCGCTCGCGTCCCGGAACTCACGGCCGGAACACAGGCCACCCTGGCCGCGCTGCTGCCGCCGTTGACCTTCCAGCGCAACCCCGTCGACACCGGCCGCCCCGGTCCGGAGCTGGGAGCCGTCCTCACCGCCGTCGGCGCGGACCCGGGCGTCGACGTGATCGCCGGATACGCGCTGCACGAACCCGACGCCGTGGACATCGTCGCGGCCGCGCGCGAGGGCAGCACCGTCGGTGTCCCCTTGGTGCTGGGCCTCGGCGGAACCGGTGAGGCGGTGGTACGAGGGCGCAGGGCACTCCTGGAAGCAGGAATCGCCGTGGCCGCCGACCCTCGCGGAGTCGCAGCCGCCACCGCCGCCCTGCTGACGGACGCCCGCGCCCGAACCCGCACAGCGCCCGCGACGGACCACACCGTCGTACCCACCGGCATCACCGGCGGACACGACGAGCACGAGGCGAAGGACCTGCTCGACCGGCTGGGAGTGGCGACGATGCCACGCCGGGCCTGCTCCGACCGGGCCGCCGCCCACACCGCGCTCGCCGAACTGGGCGGCCCTGTGGCGGTCAAGCTCCTCGACGCCACGGTGCTGCACAAGACCGAGATCGGCGGTGTGCATCTGGGCATCAGGACGCCCGCCGAACTGGACGCGGCTCTCGACGGGCTCGATGCCGCGGGGGCACGCCGCTACCTCGTCGAGTCGATGGCACCGGCGGGAGTCGACCTGGTCGTCGGCGCGCGCCGCGATCCCGTGTTCGGCCTCATCGTGCTGCTCGGCCTGGGCGGTACGACGGCCGAGGCACTGGCCGACGTCGCCATCCGACTCGCCCCGCTCGCTCCGGCCGAGGCCGCCGCCATGCCCGAGGAGCTGGCCGGGCGGGCGCTGCTCAACGGCTGGCGCGGCGGTCCCGTCCTGAACCCCGACGACCTGGCCCGGGTGGTTGCCTCTCTCGGCACCCTCCTGGCTGCCAACCCGCACCTCGACGAGGTCGAGATCAACCCCTTGCGCCTCACCGCGCACGGCCTGGTCGCGCTTGACGCCGTCATCATCACGAGGGAGGCCGACGATGCCCACCCCGACAGCTGAGAACACCGTCCCCTGGCCGGACGCAGCGGTGGCCCGCTACGTCGCCGACGGGTACTGGGCGGGGGTGCCTCTGGGCACCCTCCTCCAGGAGGTCGCCGATCGAATGCCGGACGCCCCGGCACTCGTGGACCCCGTCGCGCTCGACGGCGTCGGCGTCCGCCTCACTCACGCAGAACTCGCCGCACGGGCCGACGCCGCCGCCGTACGGCTGCTGGAGCTGGGCATCGCGGCGGGCGACCGGATCGTCGTACAGCTGGGCAACGGCTGGGAGTTCGTGGTCCTCACGCTCGCCTGTCTGCGCGCCGGCATCGTGCCGGTGATGGCCCTGCCGGCCCACCGGCGCGCCGAACTGGCCTATCTGGCCAGGCACGCCGAAGCGGTGGCGATCGCCGTGCCGGATGTCATGCGCGACTTCGACCACCAGGCACTCGGACACGAGCTGGCCGCCGAAGTGCGCGCCGCCACCGGCGCCGACTGGCACGTCCTCGTCGCCGGAGACGACATCGCGCCCGGCAGCGTCGATCTCCGTGCCCTGTGCGGGCCCTCGCAGGACGCGAAGGCCGACCGCGCACGCCTCGACGCGGCTGCCCCGGCGCCCCGGGACGTGGCCGTCTTCCTGCTCTCCGGCGGAACCACCGGCCTGCCCAAACTCATCGCCCGCACCCACGACGACTATGCCTACAACGCGCGGGCGAGCGCGGAAGTGGCCGCTGTCGGAACGGACGCGGTCTACCTGGTCAGTCTGCCCGCGGGGCACAACTTCCCCCTTGCCTGTCCAGGCATCCTGGGCGCGCTGCTGGCAGGCGGCCGGGTCGTAACCCTGCCCTCGCCGGAGCCTGCCCGCGCCTTCGCCACCGTCGCGAGTGAGGGCGTCACGCACACCGCGGTCGTTCCCGCGGTCGCTGCCCGGTGGATGGAGTACGCGGCCGAGAACGGATCAGCCGCGCTCGCCAGCCTGCGGGTGTTGCAGGTGGGCGGGGCCCGGTTGGCGGACGAACTGGCGTACAAGGTGAAGCCCGTGCTCACCGCGACGCTCCAGCAGGTCTTCGGCATGGCCGAGGGACTGCTCAACTACACCCGGCTCGACGACCCCGACGACATCGTGTGCACGACACAGGGCCGGCCCATGTGCCCGGCCGACGAGGTACGCATCGTCGACGCGTTCGACCAGGACGTCCCCGACGCGCAGCCCGGCATGCTGCTGACCCGCGGCCCCTACACGCCTCGCGGCTACTACAAAGCAGCTGAGCAGAACGCGCGAGCCTTCACCACCGACGGCTGGTACCGCTCCGGCGACATCTGCCGCCGCACCGCGGAGGGCAACCTGATCGTGGAGGGACGGGACAAGGACATGATCAACCGCGGTGGAGAGAAGATCTCCGCCGAGGAAGTGGAGAACCTGGTCTATCAGCTTCCTGCCGTCAGCCAGGTCGCGGCCGTCGCCATGCCCGACCGGCGACTCGGCGAGCGCGTCTGCCTCTACGTCGTCCCCCGGCCCGGCGAGACGGTCACACTGGACGAGGTTCGTGACCTCATGGAGAAGATCGGAGTCGCTCGGTTCAAACTTCCCGAACGTCTCGTGGTCGTCGACGAACTGGCGTCCACCAAGGTCGGAAAGATCGACAAGAAGGCACTGCGGAATGACATCACCGCGCGTCTGGCCACGGAGGCGACGGTATGAGCGGCCCGCACGATCTCGAGCTGACCCTGCCCTGGATGCGCGAGGGTACCGCCCGCTTCCTGGCTGCTGTCGGCGAGTTGGCCGACGACGATTTCAAGGCCCCCAGCAAGCTGCCCCAGTGGTCCCGCGCCCACGTCGTGGGTCACCTGGCACACAACGCCGAGGCACTCGGCCGACTCGCGGCCTGGGCACGTACCGGCGTCGAGAACCCGATGTACGCGAGCCGCGATCAACGGGCCGCCGAAATAGCGGAGTCGGCGGCCCTCCCGGCTTCCGAACTGCGCTCCAGGGTCGCGGCGACCGCCGGAGACCTGGATGACGCCCTCCTCCGCCTCGGCACCGGGCAGTGGAACGCCCAGGTACGCAGTGCGCTGGGCCGGGCGATTCCGGCAGCGGAGATTCCTTGGATGCGCGTCCGGGAGGTGTGGCTGCACGCCATCGATCTCAACAACGGTGTTTCGGTCGACGACCTCCCCTCGGGCGTGGTCGACGCGCTCCTCGACGACGTCACGGCGGTACTTTCTCGCAAGGACACATGTCCGGCACTCGTGCTTGCGCCGACCGACCGCCGCGGCGCCTGGCGGATCGGAGCGGCGCGAGCCGACGGCTCCGGATCCACCGCCGAGCTCAAGGCGACGGCAGCAGACACGATGGGCTGGCTGACCGGCCGGATTCCGTCCTCGGCATTGCGACAAGGACTGCCCGTGCTGCCTTCCTGGCTGTAGACCGGCCGTGGTCGGGGCGGTTGGGCTGCCCGATTGCCGTCCACGTCACCCGGCCTGTACGACGATCGGCACCACGAACGAGCGATCACGAGCGGAGAGGAGGACTCAACTCCCTCTCAGCGCAGGTAGACACCACCGGGGTCGACGTCCCGGCGCAGCAGGCGCAGTTCGTTCTCGGTCGGGGGCGCCACCGTGGCCACGGTTCCGGCGACCAGTAGGGCCCAGCCAGTGGCCGCGCGGACCTGATCCACAGTGACCCCGGGGTGTACGGCCACCAACTGGAGTTCTTCTCCGGGGCCCTGCCTCGCGAGGATGCCCAGGTCGGTGATGACCCGGGTGACACCCGCACCGAGCGGACGGATCCCCTCGGCCAGAGCTCGGTCCGGTCCCGGTGAGGTGCAGAAGTCGAGCCGGTCGGGCAGCGAGCGCGGCTCGTGGCGGCGCATCACGATGAACACCTCGCCGGCGTTGGCCATGACCTCCATCGCGCCGCCCGAACCCGGAAGCCGGACCTTCGGATGCCCCCAGTCACCGATGACCGACGTCTGCTCCTGTCGTTCGGCACGTCACCCTCACGGTCCCCGGCCGATCGGGCCGTCGCCTCTGGTCGGCCTGTCAGGAACACGGGGCGGGCGACGGCTCCGGCCGGCGGCACCGCGGAATCGGCTACGTCTGCGTCCGCGCTGCCGATGCACTGCGAAAGCTCATCTCGATGAGTACACCGGCCGAGACCGCTCTTCAGCGGGACAGGGGGGATGACGCGGTCGCCGTCAGCTTGAGCCTGCGGGCGTCGGACGTTCCTCAAGGTTTCTTCGGCTCCTCAGGCCGGCATGGTCCTCGGCAGGGACAAGCAGGGAGGGCGCCGTCTCCGGCAGGCGCCAGAGAACCGGCAGGGCCACGAGAGCGACGCCGGCGACCATGATCCCCGGGACAAGACGCCATCCGGTGCTGTCGATCAGAGCTTGGGAGGCATACGGGGTCAGACCGCCGAAAATCGTCGTAGCGACCGTTGCCACAGCGAGCCCGCTGAGCCGACCGACGACCGGGAACTGCTCCGGAGCGGAGGAGGCACCCACGGCGCTGACACCACCCGCCACGAGGGCCAGGACCACAGCTCCGGTGAGGGCGAACACGGCACGTCCGCGGGTCATGAACGCAAACATCGTCACTGGCAGGACCAACGACAGAACACCGAAGACCAGGAGCATGGGCCGCCGCCCGAGGCGGTCGGCCATCACACCGGCGAAGGGCGTGATGACGATGACGGCGGCGGAAGCGAGTGTCGCCAGCCACAGGGCATCACCTTCCGCGAACCCACCCACGGACGTCAGGTACGTGGGGACGTAGGTGATACCCACGTAGTAGGTGATGGACCCCAGCGCGGAGATCGTGAACGTCCTGTACAGCGCCGGACGTCGGGTTCGCAACGTCTGCCTGAGCGGGCCGTGGTCAGCGCCGTGCGCCTGCTGGAGCTCCTCGAACGCCGGGGACTCCTGCATGGTGGAGCGAGCTGTCAAGGTGCCCGCCGCGAGCAGGGCGCCGAAGAGGAACGGGATGCGCCAACCCCAGGAGTCCAGCGCCGGGCCGCTGGTCAGCGCGGTGGTCAGCGCGGCTACGCCGACTGCAAGCAGCGCGCCTACCTCGCTGGCGGCGGAGGCGAGGGACGCGACGAGGCCGCGCCGCCGGGGAGGGGCGCCTTCGACGAGGTAGGTCATGACACCGGTGTACTCGCCGCCCACCGAGAAGCCCATGACGCAGCGCAGCAGCAACAGCAGCACGCCCGCCGTGGAGCCGATCTGCTCGCGCGTGGGCAGCAGGGCCGTGACCAGCATGGCCACTGTCATTACAGACATCGAGGCCAGCAGGACCCTGCGCCGCCCCAGCCGGTCTCCGACGCGACCGAAGACCAGGGCGCCGAACGGGCGCATCACGTAGGCGATGGCGAAGACCGCAAGTGCGGTGAGAACCGAGGAGGCTCCCGAGCCGAAGAACACCCGGGACAGCACGGTGGTCATGAACAGGTACAGCGTGAAGTCGTACCACTCGACCACCGTCGAGAACGCCGCGACCGCCATGGAGGAACGCGGCAGCCCGGCTGCGCGGCCCGCCTCGCGTGACAAAGCGGGCGAGGTCACCGGCGGAATGGAGGCAGAGGAGGAATGAAGATCCATGGTTCGGGGCTCTCGGGAAGGTCGGCGGCGTCCCGGACGGGGCGCGCCTGCGGGGACGAGCTGAGCTGCGGGACGTGCGGGCCTCGGCGGTGAGGCGAGCCGTCATCCACCGTAACATCGGTTCGATGTGAATATCGATTCGATGTCGCATGTGAGAGGATGTCCCCATGCTTGAACTCGCGATACTGGGCTTCCTGGCCGAAGGCCCCCTACCGGGTCATGAGCTGCGCCGACGCGTTTCGGACCTGACCGGCTACACCCGCCCGGTCAGTGACGGCAGCCTCTACCCGGCCATCAACCGCCTCGCCAAGGCGGGCCTGCTGGAACGGCAGGCCGATCCGCGCGCGGGTGCAGGCCGCTACATGCTCAGCCTGACCGAGGCCGGCCGCGCCGAGATGCTGGAGCGCCTGCGCAAGCCGGCCGACCACGAGATCACCGACTTCACCCGTTTCTACACGGTGCTCTCCTTCCTCTCGCACCTCCCTGACGTGGCCGAACAGCACGCGGTGCTGCGCCGACGCCTCGCCTTCCTGGAGGAGCCGGCCAGCTTCTTCTACGACGGTGACCGGCCGATGCGCGCCGAGGAGGTGGCCGACCCCTACCGGCGTGGCCTGCTTCTCACCGCCCGCGCGACCAGCCGCGCCGAACGCGCCTGGCTCCGCGAGGCCCTTGGCGAACAATCACCTGAGACCCCGTGAACGACGCCGGAGGTACGTCCATGCTCGCGTCCTGGTACGACCGGCAGGGCACCGCCGCCGACGTCCTGCGCGTCGGTGAACTGCCCGACCCTCACCCCGGCCCCGGCGAGGTGCGGGTCCGTGTGACCGTCTCGGGCGTCAATCCCGGTGACACCAAGAAGCGGCGCGGGTGGCTGGGCTCCTCGATGCCGTATCCGCGGGTCGTCCCGCACAGCGACGCCGCCGGCGTCATCGACGCGGTGGGCGACGGCATCGACGCCCACCGCGTGGGAGAGCGGGTGTGGGTGTACGGCGCCCAGTCCTACCGGCCCTTCGGCACCGCCGCCCAGTACACCGTCGTACCCGATCAGCAGGCCGTACGGCTTCCCGACCACCTCACCGACGAGCTCGGCGCGAGTCTGGGCATCCCGGGCATCACCGCTCACCGCGCCGTTTTCGCGGACGGCCCGGTCGATGGCCGTATCGTCCTCGTCCACGGTGTGCTCGGCGGCGTCGGCTCCCTGGCCGCCCAGCTCGCCCGGTGGGGCGGCGCCACCGTCATCGGCACCGTCCGCCGCGGCGACGACCTCGCCCACGTCGACGCGACCGCCGTCTCCCACACCGTCGGCCTGGATTCGGCCGACCCGGTAGCAGCGATCCGCTCGTACGCGCCGGGCGGCGTCCACCGCGTCGTCGAGGTGTCCCTGTCGGCCAACGCCGACCTCGACAATGCCGTCACCGCGCTCGACGCCGTCATCGCCGCCTACGGCACCCACGCCGACCGTACCGAACTCCCCTTCTGGCCCCTGCTGTTCAACAACGTCACCCTGCGGCTGCTCGGCAGTGACGACTTCCCCGCCGTGGCGAAGCGACAGGCCGCCCACGATCTGACCGCGGCCGCCGCGGTCGGCGCCCTCACCGTCGACGTCGCGGACCGCTACCCGCTGGAGGACATCGCCAAGGCCCACGAACGGGTCGACGCGGGCGGGCGGGGCAGGGTGGTGGTCACCGTCCCCGGCTGACCGGAGCACGGCCGGTCGCCGCGTTGTCAGGAGGAGGGGCATTAGTCCTGCGGTACTAATCGCGGCCCGTCGATTCGGTGCCACAGGGGGCAGGGAGCGCGGGAAATCGCACCGGCCTGGCAACCAGACGGGCCTGTGCGGGCGAGTCAGGGCATCGCGGCGCGGGCGCTCGGACCTCGTGTCCCGTATCTGCCCCTGGATCTCTGGGGCCGCTCACAGTCCTATTGCCTAGACAGCCCGGTCGACCCCATCTGTAACACCCCCGCACCAGACGTCGGGGTCAGCGGCCAAAAGTGGGAAAAGGCGTTCGAGGCTTGCACTCCGAGTGAAGTGAACAGTTCAACCAGCATCAACGCAGCGCTAGGCTGCGGACACCTCGACGGGGTCCCCTTCGGCCCGTTCGTCTTCGGTTTGCCGCCTTCCTCAGGCAACTCAACAAGCCCTCCCGTTGAGGCGACGACTGCGGCCACCCTGGCGCGGTCAGTCCTCCGCTCCGTCCTCGTCGATGTCGGTGGCATCCGGGTCCCGCAGGGGCCGCAGGGTGCCGCCAGCGGGGGTGGAGGCGCGGAAGCTGTAGGGGTAGCGCCGAGGTAAGCCCAAAGGCCGCCAGTACTTGATCTTGGCGCGTGTGGTGCTCGGTCCGCTCAACGCAGGCCGGCAGCCGGAAGCGCGTTGACGCGGTTCTCGTACTCGCGGCGGGCCTTGCGCTGGGCCGGGATGGCCGCGGTGGCATCGAGGGGCTGGCAGCGGTCGAGGAGTTGACGGTGGACCGCGGGCGCGGCGGTGATGCGCAAGGTGTAGCCCTGGCCGCGTCGTACGGTCACGCCCTGGTCGAGCGCGGTCCGCTCGACGGGCTCCAGGTCGGTGGTGCGGAGGAAGTCAGCGACCTTACCCGGCATGTCGAGGACGACCGGCAGCTCTGGGCCCGGGGCGCCCGGGTCGACGGCCGTGTGCTCGTGCAGGAGGTCGGTGACGGCGGTGCGGATGGCGCCCCGGCTGACGTCGTGGTCGCGGGCAAGGGCGGCGATGGACCGGCCCTTCAGGTACGCCGTGCGCACGGCGTCGGTCTTCCCTGCCGGGACGGCCGGGCGACGCCCGCCCTTGTTGCCCTTGGCCTCTGCGGCCCGCAGCCCGTCGTAGGTCAGCTCACGCTGTAGGTCGCGCTGGAGTTCGCCGGCGGCCGCGAGGGTCTGCACCATGAACTTCACGGTGGACAGCAGTTCTCCAGTGCGCGGGCGGCGTGCGGTGAGGTCCATCGCGGAGAACGCACCGTCGTGGATGCGCAGGGCAAGGCGGTCGCGGTGCAGGACGTCGAGCACGTCGATGATGTGCCCGGTGCCGCGTACGAGGCGGAACATCTCGGAGATGTGCACGGTGTCGCCCGGCCGCGCGTACACCAGTAGTTCGCCGAACTTCGGGCGCTGGAGCGGGTGGAGGCGGCTGGAGGTACCGGACTCCTCCTCGAACGGGATCGGGTCCTCGATCCCAGCCTCGGCCAGAACGAGGTTCTGCCGGGCGGTCGACTGCTGGTCGGTCGACACCCGCTTGTAGACCAGGTTCGCCATCGGGGCCCCTTCCGTACGGAGGATCGGACCCTATCTGTCACCAAACCCTGTCATCAATCACCAACGGATCTGATTGGATCCGCGCCGCCAACAGACCCCGAAAAGTCGGGGTTCGTTGGACGCCCGCCGCGCCTGTCGTCATTCGATCGTTTGCCGACAGGCCCGGTAGGAGGATTGGACCGGTTAGTGCTGGTGCTCTCGCGCTTGGCAGTCAGGATGGCTGGACTTGGTCGAAGAGGGCGAGGGCTTCGGCGGGGTCCGGGCTCACGAGGCGTTCCAGACCGGCCATCGTGATCTTCGCCCATCTGCCGGCCCGTGCCCACATCTGTTCCTCGAAGGCGCGGACGGCCTCGTCCAGATCTCCAGGGCCGGTGGCGATGGACTCGGCGAGTTCGGCGCCTTCCAGCATCGCGAGGTTCGCGCCCACCCCCAGTGGGGGCATCAGATGGGCGGCGTCGCCCAGTAGCGTCACCCCGAAGACGTGGGTCCAGGTTTGGGACACGGGCAGGACGTAGAAGGGGCGGTGGACGAAAGCGGTGCCGTTGCGGAGGAGGTCGAGGACGGGAGCGTCCCAGCCGTCGAACAGAGCCAGCAGGCTCGATCGCACGGCCTCGACGTCGGCCAGGTCCAGGTTCGTGTGCCAGTCCAGCGGCGCGCGGAATTTGGTGTACACCTTCACGTGGCCGCCGCTGTTGCGCTGGGCGACGAGGCTTCGGTTCACGCCATACACAGCCACGGAACCGTCGCCGATCAACCGGGCGAGGTCAGGGTGGCGGGTGTCGACGTCGTCGAGGGAGGTCTCGATCGAGGTGACGCCGGTGTAGTGCGGCGTCACCGACGAGACCGCCGGGCGGACCCGGGACCAGGCACCGTCCGCGCCGACCACGAGGTCGAACGTCTCCTGTCGCCCGTCCGCGAAATGGACCAGTACGCCATCCCGGGTCCCCGGCACCACCTGCGTCACGCCCCGGCCCCACTGAACGTCGAGAGGGCCGAGCAGCAGGTCACGGAGTTGCCCGCGGTCGATCTCGGGATTGGCCCGGTCATCTGGACGGGGTCGCCAGTCGCGCAGGACGGTCATGCAGGTCCAGCGTGCCGCCCGGGGGGCGGGCGTCGGGGGCGGGATCGCGTTCGAGGACGGCGACGGGGTAATCATGGCGGTGCAGGACGCGGGCGAAGGTAAGGCCGGCAGGACCGCTCCCGACCACAGCGATACGATGTCTCATGTCGATACACTGTATTTCCCCATTGCGATGCATCGCAACAGAACGGTGTGACCATGACTGTGTGGGACCGGCCGGAGCCGCCGACTCGCCCCGTGCCGCTCGACCGGGAGCGGATCGTCGCCGCCGCCATCGCGCTGGCCGACGAGGGCGGGCTGGAGGCGGTGTCGTTGCGCAAGGTCGCCGCCCGGCTGAACGCCGGCCCGATGCGGCTGTACGGATACATCTCCACCAAGCAGGAGCTGTTCGACCTCATGGTGGACGAGGTCCACGCCGAGATCCTCCCCGAGGAGCAGCCCGGTGACTGGCGGGAGGCGCTGCGCATCCTCGCCCAGCACACCAGGCAGGCCGCTCTCCGCCACGAATGGCTGGCCGACCTGCTCGGCGGCCGCCCGACCCTGGGCCCGAACGGCCTCGCCGTGACCGAGGCCAAGCTGGCCGCCCTCGACGGCCTCGCCGACATCGACACCGTCATGCGCGCCGTGGAGACTGTCAGCGCCTACTTCACTGGCGCGATCAGGCGCGAGGTCGCGAACCTGCGGGCCGAGCGCGCCACGGGCCTGTCCAAGCACGACTGGCAGCGCGCCTCCGGCCCGCATGTGATGAGAATGTTGGCCACGGGCCGCTTCCCGGCGCTGACCAAGGCCGTGTACGACGGCACGGACGTGGACGCCGAGGCATCCTTCGCGACCGGCCTGGACTGGGTCCTCGACGCCGTGGCCGCCAAACTCACCCGGCCGCCGGCGTGACGCTCAGCTCTTGCCTAATGTGAGCGAGGTCGGGGTCGGTGTCCACGGGCCGTGCGGGCTTGCGCCGCCACCACTTCATAACGTTGGTGCTGCAATCGGGGCCCTTCGCCATCCGCTCGTGCGCCGCGGCCGCCGTAACCGTGGAAGGGCCCGTCAAGGTCACCATCAGCCCAGGCACTGCCTCGACATGTCCCTCCGACACCGGCCCCAGATCCCTCGGCCTGCATGGCTTGTTCGCCTTGTCCCGTCCCATGAGCTGCTCAACGATCGGCCCTCGCCTTCGTACTCCTCGGCGACCATGGCCCAGTCATAGAAGCTCGACACCGCGGCCAGGATGCCGTTCACCGTCGACGGCGACAGCAGACTGCCAGGCAGGCCCGCTCCGCCGACCACAACCGTCAACCCGAGACGCTGCGCTGGCCGGCGGCTCGGCTGACGGCGCAGGAACCCCAGCAGCCGCAACGCATCCGGCGCCCGGAACTCCCGCGCCAAGCCCACCGTCCTTGCCTCCCTGGGCCTGCCCCAAGGGGCGGACGAACACCTGGCCACGCGGGCCGCGCTGCTGGACGGCACCTATCGGGAGGTGTCGGGCCGCCTGCCGGACAACGCGCAGATCTCGCCGTTGGGGGCGGGGTCAGCTCGAACAGCGCCGCGATCGCGGCGGCCAGCTCGTTGCGCGGCGCCCCAGAAACCGGCAGACCGGGCCGACCTCGGAACCGGAAGCGTCGATCAACCGGACGCGACGGACGACGCCGCCGTCGCGTTCCTTCACCACACGCAGTTCGCAGTCCACAGCACCGCTCAACGAGCTGCGGCAAGGAGCGGTACGCCTATAAGCCGAACATCACCCGCGAGTGTCCAGATAAGAACCTGCTCGGCCGGTATTCCTTCCAGCTTCCCGACCTGCCCGGCGGGTTGCGGCCGCTGCGCGACAAGGACACCACCGACGAGGAATGACTCCCAACGAGCCAGTGCGGTATCCCGAGGGCAGTAGATCCCGCCGGTACTGCTCGGCGGCTTCCGCACGAAAGCCTGGAGGGCCAAGTGGGAGAGCGAGGAGTGGTGGCGGGCCAACGTCGAGTTCGGCCGCGCCATCCAGGAGGACGGCCCGTACCGCCGCTGGCCGAGGGGCCGCTGCCCGGGTGCCGCACCCTCGCGCCGGATTTACGCGCAGAAGCCGATGGTGCGTGCCCTCTATGGACGAAGGGCTCAATAAGCCCGGCCTCCCACGCGCGGGTCGACTGGTGTGAGAACTCCGAGCCGGTCCTCGATCGCCTGGGCCGCGCACAGGCACAGGTCCTCCCGGAACGCGCGCCCGACGATCTGCACTCCGCAGGGGAGCCCGTCGACCATCCCCGTCGGTACGGCCACACCGGGGACACCCACGAAGCTGGTCACGGTGCACAGACGCATTCCCGACCCGACCCGGTCCCTGCCTGACCTGTCACGCGACTCCAGCCCCGGCTCGACCGGTGGCTCGGTGAAGACCGGGCCGAGCAACAGCGGGTAGTCGTCGAGGAATTCGGCCCATGAGCGGCGGATGTTCATCCAGGTGCCCATCAACTTCATGAACTCGTCCGCGCTTGCGGGCGGGGTCTGCTCCATCATCATCTCGATATAGCGGTCCCCGCCGCTGCCGAGCAGCTTGCGCACCACCGGCCAGGTCGGGGCGAACTCAGTCACAGTGATCCGGCCATACGCCTCAAGGGCCTCGTCCATCCGCGGCACGTCCTGCACCTCGCGCACGTCGTATCCGGCGTCGCGGAGTGCGTCGGCCGCGGTCGCGATGGCTCCGCGAATCGTGGGGTGGATGCCGTGCCCGCCAGGGTCCGCCACGACCGCGACCTTCACGCGTCCGGGGAGCGGTTCGCCGTATGCGGGCACCGGCACGGCGCGTGGGTCTCGCGGATCGGTCCCGGCCAGTACTTCGTAAGCAAGCCGAAGGTCGCCCACGCTCCGGGCCAGCGGGCCGTCGGTGACCAGTATCTGGGACGCCGGGCCGGGGTCGTCCGGGCCGAGAATGCGGTGGTCGGCGGGGAACCGGCCCGTGGACGGCTTCAGCCCGGCCACGCCGCAGAACTGGGCCGGGATGCGCACTGACCCGCCAGAGTCGTTGCCGAGCCCGAGTGCCGCCATGCCGGTGGCCACGGCCACCGCGTCGCCCCCGCTGGAGCCGCCCGGGGTCCGGCTGCAGTCCCACGGGTTGACCGTGTCGCCGAACAGCTCGCTGCGCGTGTGCATCCCTGCCAGGATCAGGGTGGGGATGTTGCTGTGCCCGATGGGGATGGCCCCTGCTGCGCGCAGCCGTGCCACCGGGGGTGCGTCGGCCGACGCCACCAGATCGCGGAAGCGCTCCGTGCCGAACGTGGTTGGCACGCCTTCGATCGCGGTGCTCTCCTTCACTGTGAAAGGCACGCCCGCGAGTGGTCCCAGCATTTCACCGGCGGCCCGCCGACGGTCCATCTGTGCCGCGGCCTCACGTGCGCGCTCCGCCAGGAGCTGCGTGACCGCGTTCACCTGCGGGTTGACCTCGGCGATCCGATCCAGGTGGCTGTCGACCAGTTCGACAGCTGAGACTTCTGCGCTGCGCACAGCCTCCGCCTGCGCGGCGGCTGGCATCTTCCACAGGGCGTCCTGCATGGCTCTTCCCTCCCCATCTCGTACCAATGCGTTTGCATCGGAACCGAACCGTACGCTGGAACCGATACGAGCGCATCGCATAAAGTGCTGCGAAGGCAGAGCGCTGTGAAATAAGGAGGGGACGGGCATGCCCAGGCAGGTGGATCACGTGGGCCGACGCCGCCTTATCGCCGAGGCCGTCTGCCACCTCGCCGACGAACGTGGGCTGGAGGGTGTGACCCTTCGCGACGTCGCGGCCCGCGCGCAGGTGTCGATGGGCGCCGTTCAGCGGTGCTTCCGTACCAAGGAAGAGATGCTCGTGTTCGCTCTCGGGCACATCAGTGGGCGGATCATGGAGCGCGTACAAGCCCGCCTAGCCAGGAGCGCGGCCCAGTCGGCCGGCACCGCCCTAGGGCACGCGGCCACGGAGATCTCGCTGCTCCGGGAAGAGCACCGCGCCGAGGCCAGGGTCTGGCTCGCCTTCGTTGCGCAGGCAACTGTCAGCAAGGTGCTCGCAAGGAAGCTGAAGGCGAACTACGCAACCCTGCAGGAGGCGTTCACCCGCCTCATCTCGGAAGCCGGCGAGGGCGCTGCTTGCGCCGTGCCCCTCGATCCGCAACGCGAGGCCCGCACCCTCCTCGCCCTCGCGGACGGCCTCACCGCGCACGTCCTCATCGGCCATCTCACCTCGCAAGAGGCACACGACGTCCTCCATGCACACCTGGCCGGCCTCTGGGAGCAACCGGTCCGGCCTCCTCACACCACCTTGAACCTCCCGAACCGCTCAACCGCACTCTGACTCACCATCCACCATCCACCATCAGGGTCGCCGACCGCCGGTCGTCGACTTCACACGCTCTCCCTTCCCCGGACTCACCACTTCCGTGAAGACCGACCGGGCCAGGTGAGGCGAGGAAGCGACAGGCGTATCGGGCTGCCTGCGTTCAGCGTCGGCTGTTGCCGGGGGCGAGCAGGCTGGTGACCCCGGCGATCGCCTCCGGGGACGGCTTGAAGTATCTGCGGACGTTCTCCGGTTTCTTATGCCGTGACTTCGCCATCAGCATCAACAGGCTCGCCCCGGCCTCTCCGAGGTGGGTCAGGGAGGAATGGCGGTATTCGTGCAGGTCCCATCCGGTCCCCGGCCCGTGCACGGCGGTGTGCCCGTCCAGCAAAGCTCGGGCCTGCCCGTACGACAGCCGGGCGAAGCCGGTGTCCGGGCACACGTCGCGCGGGCTGACCACCTTGCCGGGGCCGGGCTTGCGGTGGGTGACGAACACCGGCCCGCGCGTACGGCCCTTGAGCAGGCGGGGCAGCAGTCGGGCCGTGCCCGCGTCCCAGTACACGGTCTCCAGCACGAAGTCCTCGCGCACACGGCCGCCCCGGCGCCGCGCGGCGGCGCCCTTGGCCTTCACCGGCGCGCGGCGCCCGGCCAGATCCAGCTCCTCGATGTTCAGTTTACTGAGCGTTGGAGTATCCGGAACGTCGTTGAGCTGGGGCGATGCGTCGCGTAGGTGTCCGTGACGTTCCGGTCTCCGTTGCCAGTCTCGTGACTGACACAATCAGGGAGATCCACATCGCTCTTGAGCTCCGGTGAGAGGACTGCCATGACACTTTCAGCCGAGGATCGGGTCGCCATCGCCGAGCTGATCTCGATGCACGGTCACCTGTTCGACGGCGGAGAGTTGGACAGGCTCGGCGAGTTGTTCACCGCCGATGTCGTCTACGACGTCACAGACTTCGGACAGGAGCCGTTGAAGGGAGTGGCGGCCATTCGAGAGGCCGCCCTCGCGTTGGGCGAGTCGAATCCTGTTGGCCATCACGTCACGAACATCGTCCTCACTCAGATCGTTGACGGCCAGGTGCACGCTCGATCCAAGGGAATCGGCATCAACGCAGACGGCACGACCGGAAGCGTGACCTACGAAGACACCATCACGCGTGGTGATCAGGGTTGGCGCATCAGCTATCGCAAGGTCCTCGCGCGACGGGCGCCTCTGGGCGGCAAGTAGAGCTGTTCTCTGTCCGGGCGCCGCGTCTGTAACAGCGCAGCCAGCCAGTCGCCGCCGACGGTGATCCCGCAGCAGCCTGACCAGAGGCTGGGCCGGGTGGGCGCTGACAGGGCCGAGGTGTAGGCCGGTTGCAGAGTCATTGCTGGTCGTGTTCAAGAAGTTGGGCTTCGAGGTCGGCGGTGCGTTTGTCGGCGAAGCGGAGGTTGGAGCGGGCGCCTTCGAGTCGTTCCTGCAGCGTTCGGTGTTCCTGGGTCAGCTGCTGGACACGACGCTTGAGGGTGGTGTTCTCGGTGGCGAGCCGCTGGACGGACTCGCCGGGGACCATCTGCTCGAAGTCCCGTAGTTGGCCCATTAGCTCCCCAATCCGCTGTCGTTGAGCGAGGATCTCGTTCTGCGTTCGGGCCAGCTGATCCTCGGCGTTGAGTGCCCGTTCCCGCCATGAGGCCTCAACCTGGTCATGCTTGTTCTGGGCGACCCGGTCGTGGCGGCTCCTGCTGGCTGCGACGGCGGCCTGGACGAGGGATCGTGCGTCCGTGTTCTCGTATAGGAAGGAGGCGGACACGTCCGCGCGGTGAGCGATCGCGCGGACGGTGAGGCGTCCGCGTTCGCGGCGGAGCTGGCTGATGGCCTTCTCGACGCGGGCGAGCTTGTCCCGGGTCTGGCGGTGGCGGGGGTCGTGTCCCGCCTCGTGGTGTAAGCGACCTTGCTCGACGCGTTCCGGTAAGCCACGTGTCGGCCATCCCATGGGCCACGGCTCCCGCGCCTCCTGGCCGCCTGAACACCGCCCCGACCGGGCCCGAACCACCCACCAACGCCATGGAAAGCCGCCCACCCGACGCGCCAGCCGGGCCACACTCCTGCCCACCCACCCCGCAACGGACCCGACGCCCGCACAAGCCCGGACCTGACCAGCCATCGGACACTACCTGCGGATTCGGGTCTGACCTGGACGATGAGGCTTGCCCAAGGTCTGTACAGTCCGAGCTGGAAGGCACTTTCTGCGTGCGGGTTCCGGGCTCGGCATCGTCGTTCTCATATCATGGGCACCGCTGCAAGCCACCTCGTGGCCGAGCCGGCGCGCTGAGGTCCTCAGGACGGCCGGTTTAGTTGGCCTTGGCCAGGTGGGTCCCGAAGAAGTCGGTGAGCTTCGAGACTGCGGGGCCGACGTACTGCTCTTTGTCGTAGAGGTCGACGTGGCTGGCTCCGTCGATCCAGTGCAGTTCCTTGGGGCTGCGGGCGTTCTGGAATGCCTCCACGGCCATCCAGGAGGTCACCGCTTCGCTTCCGACGATCATCAGCAGCGGGCGTGGCGCGATCAGGTCGACGAAGCGGAAGGCGTCGAAGCTGACCAGGCGCTCGACGCTGGACCAGGTGAGGAACTTGGCCGAGCGCGGGTGCTGGGCGCGGTCGGTGCGGTAGTACTCGAAGCCCTCGAAGCCGTGCCGGCCGCCCAGGGCGCGGGCCTGCTCGGCGGTGTCGGGGAAGAGCCGGAAGCTCTGCACGCCCTCGCCGCGGGCTTCAGCGGTACGCGCGGCCGCGGCCGCGTCGAGCATGCCCTGGATGACGGTGGGGTCCTGCGCGCCGTCGGCGCCCAGGCGGAACTGGCGGGCGATGTCGACGGCGCTGACGGTTCCGACGGCTTTGACGCGGTGGTCGGTGGCGGCGGCGGGAAGCACATACCCGCCGGAGGCACAGATGCCCAGCGCCCCGATTCGGTCGGAGTCGACATCCTCGCAGGTGGTGAGGAACGAGACCGCGGCCTTGACGTCCTCCACCCGGTGCGCCGGGTCCTCCAGGCCGCGCGGGGTCCCCTCGCTCTCGCCCTGGTAGGCGGCGTCGAACGCGAGGGCGACAAAGCCCTGCTCGGCCAGGCACCGCGCGTACAGGCCGGCGGCCTGCTCCTTCACACCACTGCCGGGATGACCCACCACGATCGCAGGGCGGGGGCCGCCGATTTCGCTGTCGGGGGTGTAGAGGTGGCCGGCGAGCTTCAGGCCGGCGCTGGGAAAGGTGACGTCCGTCTTCATGGTGGCGCTCTCCGGTCATGCAGGGGGCGGGCCCGCCCCTGGGGCGGGATCCGGTGACCGCGTCGAGTCCGTCGGCCACCTCCACCACCGTCGCGCCGCCCAATACGAGGTGCCAGGGAGGGTCCTGCCTGTGCAGACCAGTACCAGGCACGCAGCCGCAACCTGGCGGACACTGGGACCCATGGAAAACCCCGGCCAACCTCCCGGCGGCAATGAACTGGGCGACTTCCTTCGCGCCCACCGCGCCGCCCTGGACCCGCACCGCGTCGGCCTGCCCGACGACGGCCGCCTGCGCCGGGTGCCGGGCCTGCGCCGGGAGGAGCTGGCCCAGCTCGCGCACGTGAGCATCGACTACGTCGTACGGCTGGAGCAGGGCCGGACCCGCCGGGTGTCCCGCCCGGTCCTGGACGCCCTCGCCGACGCGCTGCGGCTCGCCCCGGACGAACGCGCGTACCTGTTCACCGTGGCCGACGTCACGCAGGCCGCCCCCGCCCGGCAGCCCGCCGGGCAGAAGGTCGACCCGCAACTGCAGCAGCTGCTCGACGGCATGCACGACATCCCCGCCATGGTCCTCAACCGCCGCATGGACGTGCTGGCCTGGAACCGGGGTGCGACGGTCCTGCTGACCGACTTCGCCGCGCTGCCCGCACATGGGCGCAACCTGATCCGGCTGACCTTCCTCGACGACGCCTACCGGTCCCTGTACGCGGACTGGCCACGCGCCGCCCGCGAGTGCGTCGCGGTCCTGCGGATGGAGGCCGGACGCAACCCCAACGACCGGGCGCTGACCGATCTGGTCGGCGAACTCACCGTCCGGGACCCGGACTTCCGGACCTGGTGGGCAAGCCACCAGGTCCGCGGGCCCAGGCAGCTCACCAAGACCTACCGCCACTCGGTCATCGGCACCGTGACCCTCGACGTCCAGCAGTTCGGCGTCGACACACAGCCCGACCAGCAACTTGTCGCCTACACGGCCCCACCGGACTCCCCCTCCCAGGAATCACTGCGCTTCCTCCTCCAGTGGTCCGCCCAGCCGGACGACCACACCACGAACCGAAACCGCCACTACTAGCCCGCACCTCGTGCCCGCAGCTGTGTCCGGATCATGAACGGGAAAGCGAAAGTGCCTTCTGAGCTGGGACGATGAGGCTTGTCTAGGGCTTCTGTCATCCGAGCAGGAAGGCACTTTCGAAGTGCACACTACCGGGTCGCGTCCCAAGCTTGTCGTCTCGGCCGACGGGCGCGGAGCGGTCAGCCACGCCGGATCCCGGCTACTGGCGGACCTCGCCGACGCCACCGGCCTGACCGGCGCCTTCACCAACGCGCTACGTCGCCTGCGGCCGCGTGGAACCGGGCACGATCCCGGACGGGTCGCGGCCGACGTGGCAGTGATGCTCGCCGACGGCGGCGAGGCCATCGCCGACCTCGCTGTTCTGCGCGACCAGCCCGGAGTGTTCGGCCCGGTCGCCTCCACCCCCACCGCCTGGCGCCTGCTGGCCGACATCGGCCCTGCCACGCTGGCCGCCCTACGCGCGGCCCGCGCCACCGCCCGGGAGACCGCCTGGCTGCAGGCCACCGACACCCGCAACGGGATCCCGGCCTCCCACGCCGGCGGACGCGACCTGCCCGGCCTGGTCCTGGACCTCGACGCCACCCTGGTCACCTGCCACTCCGACAAGGAGCAGGCAGCACCGACGTACAAGCGCGGCTTCGGCTTCCACCCACTGCTGTGCTTCCTGGACAACACCGGCGAAGGACTGTCGGGCCTGCTCCGGCCGGGCAACGCCGGAGCCAATACAGCCGCCGACCACATCACCGTCCTGGACGCGGCCCTGGCCCAGATCCCCGACGCCCACCGCCACGGCACCGACATCCTCATCCGCGCCGACAGCGCCGGAAGCGCCAAGGCGTTCCTGGCCCACGTGCGAGCCCAGCGCGGCCGGGGCATCCGTACGTCCTTCTCCGTCGGACACGCCGTCACCGAACCGGTCCGCCGTGCGATCCGGGCCCTGCCCGACCAGGTCTGGCACCCCGCTCTGGAACAGGACGGCTCCCTGCGCGAGGGCGCTGAGGTCGCCGAACTGACCGGCATGGTCGACCTCACCGGCTACCCGGACGGCACCCGGATCATCGTGCGGCGCGAGCGGCCCCACCCCGGCGCCCAGCTGTCCCTGTTCGACCTGGACGAGGGCATGCGCCACCAGGTCTTCCTCACCGACACCCCCACCGCAGGCGGCGGATCGCCGCAGTTCCTGGAGGTCCGCCACCGTGCCCACGCCCGCGTCGAGGACCGCATCCGCTGCGGCAAGACCACCGGCTTCGGCCGCTTCCCCTCACGCCACTTCGCCGTCAACACCGTGTGGCTGGAGCTGTCCCTGACCGCGATCGACCTGCTCGCCTGGATGCGCACCCTGCTGCTGGACGGCGAACTCGCCGACGCCGAACCCAAGAAACTCCGCTACCGGCTGCTGCACGCCGCCGCCCGCATCACGCAAGCAGCCCGCCGCATCCACCTACGGATCGCCGAAACATGGCCCTGGCGCCATGAGCTCACGGACGCCTTCGCCCGCCTCGCCGCCCTGCCCCGGCCTGCCACCTGAGCGGCGGAACCGTCCCGTCCGCCCACGGCCCGAGGAACCCTGGAGCACCCGACCACGCGCCGGGCCCCCGCCATGCCCACCCACCCAGAACCCTCGCCACCGCGATCAACACAGCTCAGCCAGCCCCAACCGAAACGCGGAGGGTTAGAGTGCGGTCGAGGAGTTCGTGGCGGCAGGTCTTCATCCATCTCTCCATGATTGAGTTCATGCGGGGCATCCGGACCCCGCTGAGGACGACCCGGATGCCGGAGTCGGCCAGGATGGCGTCGAAGAGCTCGGGGAGCTTGCCGTCCCGGTCGCGGATCATGAACTTTGCCCGGCTGCCTGCGTCTTCGAGATCCATCACGAGATTTTCGCGGCCTGGGCGACCCAGGCGGCGGCGGGGTGTTCGGTGGCACCGAGGACGCGGATGCGCCGGCTGGTGTGCTCGATGACGGCGAGGATGACAGCCTGGTGCCGGCCAGGGTGACGGTCTCCGGGAAGTCGCAGGCGAGGAGGGCCTCGGCTTGGGAGCGCAGGAAGTCCGCCCAGGTGGTGGATCCGCGCTGCGGTGCGGGGTCGATGCCGGCCTCGCGCAGGATGTGCCCGGGACGAGCAGTTCGCCGTGGATGCGCCGGTCTCCCCAGCTTGGGTTCTCGGCCGCCAGGCGTAGGACCAGGGCGCGGATGGAGCGCACGGTCCGCGGTCGCCCCGGGCGCTTGGGCTTGGACGCCTTGGCGTGGCGTTTCCGGATGACGTCACGGTGCCGCTTGAGGACAGTTTCGGGGCGGACCAGCAGTCGCAGGTGACGCAGCATGTTCATCGATAGCCGGTGGAGCAGCGTGATTTCGGCAAGCACACCGTTACTGGGACACGCTCCTGGCTAGGGACGGCGGGGAGAACGGCGCGTGGCGCCCGACCCTGCGTTGAGCATGCCGTGGACCTCGGGAAACCGCATCCGGGGCGACCCACGGGCGGGCGCCGCCGCGGCGCCGGCGCCGCTTCTCCGACGGTCCCGCGTCACCGCAGGTAGCGACGGTGTCCCGGAGCGCAATCCAGTGCCAGCCCCTGGGGGCCCGCCCGCGATGCGCGCCCCCTTGACAGTCGCTTCAGGACTGCACCAGACTTTCCGTAATACAGAATCTAACTTCCGCAATACGGAAGGAGCGCCCCGCATGGCACTCTCCGACTCGCGCTTCGATGTGAACCTCTCGATCCTCTTCACCGAGTTCCCGCTTCTGGAACGGCCCGCGGCGGCCGCCGCGGCGGGCTTCACCGCGGTCGAGCTCTGGTGGCCCTGGCCCGACTCCCCCACCCCGGACCCAGCCGAGCTCGATGCCTTGCGGGACGCGCTGCGCGACGCCGGCACACAGCTGGTGGGCCTGAACTTCTACGCCGGGCAGCTGCCAGGGCCGGATCGCGGTGCCCTGTCCATCCCCGGAGAGGAGTCGGACCGCTTCCGGGCCAACATCGGCGTCGCGGCCGACTTCGCCGATTCGGTGGGCTGCCGGGCGCTCAACGCGCTTTACGGCAACCGGGTCGCGGGTGCCACGCCCGAGCAGCAGGACACGCTCGCCCTGGAGAACCTGGTGGCGGCCGCGCAGGCCGCCGACCGGATCGGCGCCATCCTGCTCATCGAAGCGCTGAACACCCCCGAGTCCCCGGACTATCCGCTGGTCACAGCGGAATCGGCGGTCGCCGTGGTGGACCGGGTCAACTCCGTCTCCGGGTTGGGCAACACCAAATTCCTGCTGGACCTGTACCACCTCGCCCGAGGCGGCGCCGATCTGCACGAGGTCATCGAGCGGTATGCCGACAAGGCCGGCCATGTGCAGATCGCCGACAATCCCGGGCGCGGCGCCCCCGGCACCGGTGAGCTCGACTTCGTAGCACTCCTGGACCACCTGACGAAGGCCGGTTACGACGGCTGGACCGGCCTGGAGTATAAGCCGGCCGGTGACAGTGCGGAGAGCTTCACATGGCTGCGGCGGTAGCAAAAAGCAGGGCTTCGCCCCGGGCCCCTTTATTTGCGCGCGGGCCGGTGGCCGCGTTGGGCCCACCTGTTCCGCCCCGCGGAACGCCTGCCCACAACGGTCGCACCATCCAGCCCGTCCGGCGTTTGAGGACTGGGGGTCCCCCCACGCCCGCAGGGCGTAGGGGGCGGGTCTGGGGCGGAGCCACCCACGCGGCGCCAGCCGCATATGAGCCGCAGCCGGGACAAGGCAGGGCGGGGAAAGCGCCGCAGGCCGCAGCGTCCGCGCTGCCGAGCCCCAGCCAAGCCCGTCCGGCGATTGAGGACAACAACACCGAGAGGACGCCATGCACAGCGACACAACACTCCCCCGCGTCGCCTGGATAGGCCTCGGCATCATGGGCTCCCCCATGTCCGAGAACCTGATCAAGGCCGGCTACCACGTCACCGGCTACACCCTGGAACAGGACAAGCTCGACCGCCTCACCGCCAACGGGGGCACCCCCGCCGCTTCCATCGCCGAGGCTGTCAAGGACGCCGACGTCATCGTCACTATGGTCCCCGCTTCTCCGCAGGTCGAGGCGGTTGTCCTCGCCGAGGACGGGGTACTGGCGCACGCGCGGCCGGGCGCGCTGCTGATCGACATGTCGTCGATCACCCCCCAAACCTCCGTCGACGTCGCGCGAGCCGCCGCGGCCACCGGAAAGGGCATCCGTGTCCTGGACGCGCCGGTCTCCGGCGGCGAGGCCGGGGCGGTGGAGGCGGTGCTGTCGATCATGGTCGGCGGTGAGCAGGCGGACTTCGACGAGGGCCGGCCCATACTCGACGCGCTCGGCAAGACGATCGTCCTGTGCGGCCCACACGGCGCCGGGCAGACAGTCAAAGCCGCCAACCAGCTGATCGTCGCCGTCAACATCCAGGCGTGCGCCGAGGCCGTGGTCTTCCTGGAGAAATCCGGCGTGGACCTCGAAACCGCTCTCGAAGTCCTCAACGGCGGTCTCGCGGGCTCGACTGTACTGACCCGCAAGAAGCAGAACTTCCTGACCCGGGACTTCGCCCCCGGCTTCCGGATCGACCTGCACCACAAGGACATGGGCATCGTCACCGACGCCGCCCGCAATGTCGGCGCCGCGCTGCCGGTCGGCTCACTCGTCGCCCAGCTGGTCGCGTCCCTGCGTACGCAGGGTGACGGCGGCCTTGACCACTCCGCTCTGCTGCGTGGCGTCGAGCGGCTCTCCAACCCGAAGGTGAGCGACTGATGACCGAGAGCACCGCCAAGATCCCCGCCATGCAGGCGGTCGTCGAGGTCCTCAAGTCGGAGGGCGTCGACACGGTCTTCGGCTGCCCCGGCGCGGCGATCCTCCCGCTGTACGCGGCCCTGGAGGCGGATGGCTCGATCGAGCACCTCATCGTCCGTCACGAAGAGGGCGCGACCCACATGGCTGACGGCTGGGCCCGTACGAACGGAAACGTTGGCGTGGCGATCGGCACGTCCGGACCCGCCGGGACCAACATGATCACCGGCCTCTACACCTGCATCGCCGACTCGATCCCGATCATCTGCATCACTGGCCAGGCGGTGTCATCCAAGCTCCACCAGGAGGCCTTCCAGGCGGTCGACATCGTCGATATCGCCAAGCCGGTCACCAAATGGGCCGTGCAGATCAAAGAGGCGGCCCAAGCTCCCTGGATCTTCCGCGAGGCCTTCCGGATCGCCCGCGAGGGCCGGCCCGGACCGGTGCTGATCGACATCCCGCTGGACGTGCAGAAGCAGCTCATCACGTACCGCCCTGAGCTCGACGCCCCGCTGCCGTTGAAGACCGTCGTCCCGCACGCACCACGTGTGGAGGCCGCACTCGACATGCTGCTGGCCGCCGAGCGGCCGTTCATCCTGGCCGGCGGCGGTGTGATCCTGTCCGAGGCGGCCGCGGAGCTGCGCGAGCTGGCCGAGTACCTGCAGATCCCGGTGCAGGTCACCCTGATGGGCAAGGGCGCGCTGCCGGACGACCACCCCCTCAATATCGGGATGACCGGCATCCAGACCTCGCAGCGGTACGCCAACACGTCCTTCCTGGAGTCGGACCTGATCCTGGCCGTGGGCGCGCGCTTCGGCGACCGGCACACCGGGACGCTGGACACCTACCGGGGCAACCGGAAGTTCATCCACGTCGACATCGAGCCGACCCAGCTCGGCCGGGTCTTCGAGCCGGACCTGGGCATCGTCTCGGACGCCAAGCTCTTCCTGCAGGCGCTGCTGCACGCGGCGAGGTCGAGGGGCGCGCAAAGCAAGGCCGGCGCGTGGGTGGCCCGCGTCCAGGAACTGAAGCAGACCCTCACCCGGCGGGAGGACTTCGACACCGTCCCGATCAAGGCGCCGCGGGTCTACAAGGAGATCAACGAGGTCTTCGACGAGAAGGCGTACTTCGTCACCGCCATCGGCCTCTACCAGATCTGGGGTGGCCAGCATCAGAAGACCCACCTGCCCCGCCACTACCAGGTGTGCGGGCAGGCCGGTCCGCTGGGCTGGGAGATCCCCGCCGCGATCGGCGTCAAGAAGGCCCTGCAGAACACCGACCCGGACGCGGAGGTCGTCGGCATCGTCGGCGACTACGGCTTCCAGTTCCTGGTGGAGGAGCTGGCGGTCGCGGCCCAGTACAACGTGCCGTTCGTGCTCATCATGCTCAACAACGAGTACCTGGGGCTGATCCGCCAGGCCTCGATCGGCTACGAGATGAACTACGAAGTCAACATCCACTACGACGAGTACGGCACAGACAACGTCAAGATCATGGAGGCGTACGGCTGCTCGGGCCGCCGCGTCTTCAACCCCGCCGACATCCGCCCGGCCATCGAGTGGGCCCGCAAGGAGGCCGCCTCGACCTCCCGTCCGGTGCTCGTCGAGATCATGATCGAACGCGAGGCGAACACGCCGCACGGCATGTCGATCGACGGCGTGAAGGAGTTCGAGCCGCTCCCCGAGGCGTAGGCCTCACCACGATCTCCGGACGGCGGCGCGCCTGTCTTGTCGCGCCCGGGGGCGCCGCCGTCCGGAACCGCGCCCGCACCGTACGGAAATAGTCGTACGGTGCGGGCGTTTCATTCCCGAACTTCCCCGGTGGCGGACCATGGGCACAGACCGCGTCACCGGAGCCCGAACCGCCCTGGAGTTACGAACCATGGCAGAGAGCGTGAGGGTGCGCTGCCGGGCCTGCCGTCAGCAGCACCACTACACCGCCCCGTCTTCCCGTGCGCCTGCGGCACCGTTCCCTGAGTATGCCGAAGCTCGCCGGCCAGCTCGGCGTCGGCGTGCCGGGGACGCACCGTGCTGAGCTGGTTCCGGAAGATGAGGAAGTCGCACTCCTTGCACGATCCTCTTGCTGGGGGCGGTCACCGCGAGTTTCGTGTTGCAATAGTGACATGTCTCTGGACGAGCTTCGCGAACTGCTGGAACGGCATGTGCGTCCCGATTTGACCACTGCCATCGACGGCGTCCGGATCTGCAGGGCAGAGCATACCGCTTCGCCGGAGTCCTCGATGTCCGGCACGGTGCTGGCGGTCGTCGCCCGGGGCGGCAAGCGTCTCGCGCTGGGGGACCGGGTGTACGAGTACGGCGCTGGTCAGTACCTCGTCGCCTCGGTCGACCTCCCGGTGACGGGGCACGTCATCGACGCCGCCCCGGGCCACCCCGCGCTCAGTTTCGGGATGACCCTGGAACCCGCCGCCATCGCGGAGCTGCTGCTGCAGGCCGGGCCGGGGGATCTGCCGCGGTCCCCCGGCACCGCACGGCGGGGAATCGCGGTCAGTGACGCCCCGCACGAGTTGCTCGACGCTGTCGTGCGGCTGCTGCGCCTGCTCGACCGGCCACGGGACCGGAAGGCACTGGTCCCGCTGGTCAAGCGCGAGATCCTCTGGTGGTTGATGACCGGGGAACAAGGTGACGTCGTCCGTCAGCTCGGCCTGGCCGACAGTAGCCTGACGCACATCAGAGGCGCTGTGCGGTGGATCCGGGAGAACTACACCAGGCCCTTCCGTGTCGAGGAAGTAGCACAACTTTCGGGGATGAGTGTCTCCGCTTTCCACCGGAACTTCCAAGCGGTAACAGCGATGACCCCGATCCAGTTCCAAAAGCACATCCGGCTGCAGGCAGCGAGATTGCTGCTGGCGAACAGCCCTAACGACATCACCGGCGTCGGCAATCGCGTCGGATACGACAGTCCGTCCCAGTTCAGCCGGGAGTATCGGCGCCTGTTCGGTGCTCCGCCCAGCCTTGATGCGGTACGCATGCGTGGGCAAGCCGGTCCCGCTGCTGCGGCGCTGCCCTGAAAGTCGCCTGAGCGAAGAGGATTGTGCAACCAAACGAGACGATCTTGCTAGCCCTGCGTTTGCGGTGCTGTTTTCCTGGAGGTACCGGAACGTGCCATGGATTCCGGGACAGTCACCACGAAGCAGGAGGCGGGCAATGAAGGTGCCGACCGCTCACCGGACGCTCACCGAACGCTCACCGAACGCTCACCGACAGCCTCCAGGGGAGAAGTATGAAGTACCGCATGCTGGGCCGGACCGGAATCGAGGGCGGCGACGTGTCCCTCGACGACGAGCGGCCGACCGGACTGTGACCGCGGATGACGCCGTCGCGCACGCCCTCGCCATCGGACCGGACTCCTCACCGGCCGAGCGCACCATCGACATCACAACGCTGGGCGCACGCACCGGCATCCCGCGCCGCATCGAGATCTGGTTCCACCGCGTCGACGGTCGCTGGTACCTGACCGGCATGCCCGGACCCCGCAACTGGTACGCGAACCTGCGCGCCCATCCGCGGTTCATCGTGCATCTCAAGCACGGGGTCACGGCCGACCTGCCGGCGACCGCGAAGCCGGTCGACGAGCCGGCACGACGGCGAGTGATCACCGCGGTCCTCGACCTGCAAAACCGGCCCGAGATCGCGGCTCGGGTCAGCCGGCGCCAGAACCTCGACGACTGGCTCGCGCGTAGCCCGCTGGTCGAGATCGTGTTCGACGACGAGCAGTTGCGGACGGCGTCCTCGGCGCGGTCCTGATAGTCCGAACCATCCGGGATCGGTGACGTCGTGTCCGTCGTCGGGTCGGGTTCCCGGCCTCAGCACGCCGGCTCCTTCCCGTCTCGCGGCGTCCACCAGCGCCGGCCGGCGCAATGCAACACCGTGACGTTGTATCCGGGCGTCTCAGCCGGTGCTCGAAATTCGTTGCGGGGGCCGTGGCGCCGTAGCGCAACCCGTCGATCAGCAGAGCCACCAGGCGCTGGGTCTGGTCGGCGTCGTCGGCGGGGGTAGGGCACCGGCACGGAGCCGACCACTCGCCGACCACTCAACGAACGCCTCCAAGGAGAGAACTATGAAGTACCGCACGCTGGGCCGGACCGGAATCGAGGTCAGCCCCTACTGCTTGGGCGCCATGATGTTCGGGGCCATGGGAAACCCCGACCACGACGACTCGATCCGGATCATCCACAAGGCCCTGGACGCAGGGATCAACTTCGTCGACACCGCCGACGTGTACTCCGGCGGCGAATCCGAGGAGATCGTCGGCAAGGCGCTCAAGGGGCGCCGTGACGACGTCGTGCTCGCCAGCAAGATGCACTACCCGATGGGCGACGACCCGAACCACCGGGGCAATTCACGGCGCTGGATCATCGCCGCGGTCGAGAACTCCCTGCGCCGCCTGCAGACCGATCACCTCGACCTCTACCAGGTCCACCGCCCCGACCCGGCGGTCGACGTGGAGGAGACGCTGTCGGCCCAGTCCGACCTGATCCACAGCGGCAAGGTACGCGCGATCGGTGCGTCGTCCTTCCCGGCCTCGGAGATCGTCGAGGCGCAGTGGGTCGCCGAGCGGCGCGGCCTCGAGCGCTTCCGCACCGAGCAACCGCCGTACTCGATCGTCAACCGGAGCATCGAACGCGAAGTCCTGCCGGTCTGCCAGCGCTACGGGATGGGCACGCTGGTCTGGAGCCCGCTGGGCCAGGGCCTGCTCACCGGCCGATTCCGCAAGGGCCGGCAGATCGACACCCACCGGTCCGGCGGCATGCCGCAGCACTTCAGCGACGAGCGCAAGCTCGACGTGGTCGAACAGCTCATCCCGCTCGCCGACAAGGCCGGCCTGCCGATGACCCACCTCGCGATGGCGTTCGCGATCGCCCACCCGGGCGTGACCTCGGCGATCATCGGGCCGCGCACCATGGAACAGCTCGACGACCTGCTCGCCGGCGCCGACGTCACCCTGGACGACGAGGTCCTCAACCGGATCGACGAGATCGCTCCGCCCGGGACCGACGCCGGCCCCAACGACGTCGCCTACACACCGCCGGCGCTCTCGAACGTGAGCCTGCGTCGCCGGCCGGTCGCCGAGCGCTCCGCCGCCTGAACGACGGCCACGTGAAGGTCCGTCATTCGGATCGCAACTCGCCTTCCACCCCGGAGTCGCGTCGATCACGAGGTGATCGGCATGGCAACCGCCGAGAAGATCGCCGCCCTTTCAGCATGATCAGGGCCTGGTGGGCGGAGTCGGCGAGGTTGACGGGTCCGTCGGCGTCGGGTAACCACACCGCGATCCCGTAGGACTGCAGCTGCGGGATGATCAGCTGGGCTTGGCGGCCGGAGAACGCCCGCTCGTACTCCCCGATCACGACTGCGTCGAACGGCCGGTCCGGGTCGCTGGCGTCCTGCAAGAGTGCCTCCGGCGCACCGTCCAGGAGGCGGTCCAGGCCGGCCCCCGCACCTGGCAGCAGTACGCCGACCTCGACCAGCAGCCGGACATCGTACGGCTGAGCCTGCTGCCGCTGGACGTCGAGGACCTGACCAAACTCTGGGCCATGCTCTTCCACAGCCCCTACCGGCTCTCCCTGGTCTACCAGGCGACGGTGGTGCTGCTGGAGGGAGACGCGGCGCTCGCCCCGGTACCCGAGGTGCGTGAACGCACCATCCAGCTGGCACCCTCCACCGCCGTCCCCTCCACCGCCACCCCCGGCACCCTACCCTCGGCCGTGGCTGAGCCGCCGGCGGCCGGTAACGCCCAGGAGCCGACCGAGGAATGGCTTGCCGCGAACCAGCGTCACCTGGTGGCCGCACTCGACGTGATCCGGTGCCGCCTGGCCACAGCGGACGACGACACGATCGCTGAGGCCCAGCGGCACCGGAACGAGCTGCGGGAAGCGATGCCGGGCCCGCCCGCCCTGGAACGTATCGCGGAGCGCCTGGATCTTTCCGAGTTCGAGCGCGAAGTCCTGCTCATGTGCGCCGGTGCCGAGCTGGACACGGCCTTCGCCCACGCCTGCGCCGCCGCCCAGGGCGACCCCGCCCGCACCTACGGGATGTTCGCCCTGGGCCTTGCTCATCTGCCCGGCGCGCACTGGAGCGCCACCACCCCGGCAGCGTCCGACAACCCCCAGGAGCGGCTGAACAAAGAGATCCGCCGCCGCACCGACGTGGTCGGCATCTTCCCCGACCGCGACGCGGTCCTCCGCCTCGTCACCGCCGTCCTGGCCGAGCAGCCCGACGAATGGACCGAACAACACCGCTACGTCGGCCCCGACATCCTCACCAACCGCACCGGCACCTCACCTGACGCCACCGACACCACCGAAGCCGACGGACCTCCATCCGCCCTCGGCCGAGGCCATATGAGTGACCCCGAGCCAGAACCCCCACAGCCTCAGCGGTACACCACGTCCGTGGACGTGACCGCGAGCGCCGGCCTCAAGCGCTCGACGAGGAATCCGGCGCCCCTCGGAACAAGGCACCGAGAGCGCGAGGACAGCTGCCCCCACCTGCGGCATTCGATCCCCGGGGCACTCCCGGGACCGCGCCGAACAGTCCCGGGCAAGAGCCCTGATCGCCGAGGTGGTCCTGGAGGCGTGCAGGGCGGAATTCCAGCCACGCCGGTGGCGCAGGAACCTCGACTCGCTGTGCGTGAGATGGCAGGGTGTGCGGGCATGGAGCAGCGAGCTGTGTCTCGGGGCAGA
>NZ_SUMC01000039.1 GCF_005047355.1 Actinacidiphila oryziradicis | reverse complement strand
GGCCAGCACCGAAATGGCACCGCTGAGGATCATCGGCCACTGGCCGCCCAGCTTGCGGCGGGGCACCGCCACGAACAGCTGGACCAGACCGGCCACGACCGCCCAGGCCCCCCACACCCGCAGCACCGCCGGAATACCCGACGCGCAGGCGACGGCCAGGCCGACAGCCGTGACAAGGCTGACCGCGACGTTCACGTACAGCAGCACGGGCGATCCCGTGCTGCGCGAGACCTTTGCGTCGTAGATGGCCGCACCCACGTCGAACAGCGGGTACAGCACCAGGAGCACGGCCCCGACCGGGGTGATCTCCTTGGCCATCGTGAACATCACGAGGGCCCAGACGATGGCGAACGCGAACCGGACGAAGTAGAGCCGCCGAAGGGCAGAGGCCGTCCCAGTGGTATCGGACGGAGCAGCAATGGCGCTCACGGTAATCCCTTTCAGTGGTATGCGGAGAAGAGAGCAGTTCAGGGGTTTCCTGCGGTCGGCCTTCTCGATCAGGCCGGTTGCACATCTCCCGGACCGGCACGATCGCCCGGCCCGGACAGTGAGGGCGGATGGCATCCCAAGCCGCCGCCGGATACGGCCGGCATCTGGGCGCCATTCAGAAAGAGTGAACGTTCTGTTCGCCAAGACTGGCAAGAGCGCCATCGTTTGTCAAGACCGAACGTTCTACCCTCCTACAGTGGTGCGCCCATCAACGCTGTCGCCGAGTACCCCGACCCCGATTACCCGGTGCACCTGGCCGTCCTCGCGCACCGGCAACGGTGCCATCACCGGCCTTCCGGACCCAAGATCCGGGAGGTTCCCGCCGAACCCGCCGCCCGCCACTTCGTGATGATGCGCGATGGCGCGATGACTGCCGGCTGCCTCTTCGACCCGGACTTGGTGTGCGAAACCTTCCTGCTCGGAGTCGAAGGGCTCCTCAAAGCGCACGCCGCCCCCTCCAACACCAAGCCGGCCGGGGGCCGTTGACCACTCGTAAAGGGCGCAAGCCCGGTTCTTCAGGACTCCGTTGGGAAATCCATAAAACGGTTGCGTGTCGGCGGTTTCATGCGGCGAGTTCGAGGCGGGCCAAGTGGGAGGTTCTGGTCTTGTCGCGGACAATCGTGCACTGGCCTCGGAATCCGGCGGACTTGATCTCCTCGAACAGTGTCCGGGCGTTGGTGCAGCCCTCCTGCCAGCGCTGATGCAGGTAGGGCTTGAAGGGGTCCAGGACGCTGGAGCGCCCCTGCCACTTGCCTGTGCTGAGCTCCTCGGCGGTGGCTGCGTGGGCGAATCTGCGCACGGTGTTGCGGGCCAGGCCCAGCTCCTGGGCGATCGCCCGCTGGCTGCGCCCCTGGTCCAGCAGGTCGTGGACTGCCCGGTGGCGATCACGGGTGCGGTCCGCGCATCGGTGGGCCGACCCCATCGCCTTGCCGGCCTCAGCGGTCTTCTCCAGCTCGGCGACCTCGGCCGTTGAGGCCTGTGGGGTTCCAAAAGTCCCGTACGGCGCCGACCTGCAGCTTCTTCAGCCGTCGTGATCTTCGTCAGGCGGCGTTGTGGTACTCGTGGATGAGTCCGCTGAGGATGTCGTGACGGTGGATCCGCTGGGCCGGGAAGGGGATGACGTCGGGGTCGTCGGCTGGGGCGCGAAGCTGCAGCGCTCGGTGGGCCCGGCAGTTGTAGTGCTGGACGTATTCGGCCAGGACGTGTCGCAGGTGTTGCTCGTTGTAGATCAGCATCTGGTCGGTGCACTCGGCTCGTGCGGTGCGTATGAACCTCTCGGCGTGGGCGTTCATCCGCGGAGCCTGTGGTGCGGTCTTGAGGATCTCGATGTCGTCGCCGGTGAAGACGGCGTCGAACGCCTGGGTGTAGCGGCTGTCGCGGTCGCGCAGCAGGTAGCGGAAGCCGGAGGCTCGCTGACCGAGGTCGGACAGTAGGTTTCGGGCGAGCTGGGTGACCCAGGCCGCGGTGGGGTGGGTGGTGACGCCGAGGATGCGCACGGTGCGGGTGCCGACCTCCATGACCGCGAACACGTACAGCCGCTTCAAGACCACGGTGTCGACGTGGAAGAAGTCCGCTGCCAGCAGGCCGGAGGCCCAGGCGCGCAGGAACGCGCGCCACGTCGGTCCTCCGGCGGGGCTGCGCCGGGGTGCGGGACCGAGGCCGGCGCCGCGCAGGATGCGGCGGATGGTCGAGGCACCGACCCGGTGACCGAGACGGCGCAGCTCGCCCTGGATGCGGGTGGATCCCCACATCGGGTTCTCGCGAGCCAGGTGCAGGACAAGGGCGGTGAGCTCCTCGGAGATCGGCGGGCGGCCGGTGCGCGCCGGTTTCTGCTTCCACTTCCAGCGGATCAGTCGGCGGTGCCAGGACAGGAGGGTGGCCGGGGTGACCAGGCGGTGCCGGCGCAGGTGGGATGGCAGGTGTCGGGCCAAGGCTGCGAGCACGGCGCGGTCGGGCCACACAAGGCGTGGCCGGACGCCGAGCTGGCGGCGCAGCACCGCGTTCTCATGGCGCAGCGCGAGCAGCTCGACGTCCTTGGCGCCCGGCGAGCGGGAGAGCAGCAGGAGCAGTCCGAGGAGCCGCAAGAAGATCAGGTAGAGCACGCGCAACGCCATAAGATCCGACCCTGCCATGATCGACGGGTGCTGCAAAATACCTGATCAGAGGCAGTGCGTGGCTTTCGGCACCTTACAGGGAACGCGTCCGACCTTCACCATCACCCCGGTCGATGGCGACGCGTCTGAACTCCAGTTCCGCCACCACGGTCTCACAACAGAGCTGGACTGCATCGAGCAGTGCACTCGCGGCTGGGACCACTTCCTCGCGAGCCTGCGTGAGTACGTCGAAGTCGGCCGCGGCATGCCTCGCGGAAGCGACGCAGATAAAGCCCGCCGCATGTAGGGCACGACCCGGGGTAGTTCCGGTTTGATGCTGTAAGTCCGGGTTGTTGTGCGGGCGCCGCGTCGATTTGCCAAGCGGGCGCGGCCCCTGATGATCTTCCAGTTCTCTACGCTGAAGGATCGTCACAGGAGTCGCGCCCGTGTCTGCATCATCGCTGACCATCCCCTGCCTTGACCAGCTCGCGGCGCGGTGGGAGGCAGAGCTCGTAGCCGACGGTCGCGGTGGAGTCGGCCCTGATGGCCAGGCTTCGGAGCGTGCCGGATCGCCGCGCCCAGCGAGGGCTTCGGCACCCGCTGCTGGTGATCCTGGTGCTGGCGGCATGCGCGACGCTGGTGGTGGGTGGCGACTCGGTGGCGGCGATCTGGCAGTGGGCGGCACGCTCACCGCAGGACAAGCTCGCCCGCATCGGTGCCCGCTGCGATCCGTTGACCGGCCGGTTCGAGGTTCCCAGCGAGCGCACCTTCCGCCGGGTGCTCGCGGACCTGGACACCGACGCCCTGGACGCCGCGACCTGCGGCTACGCCGCGGACGTCGTACGCGGGACGGCCCCCGCTCCCCGAGGTCCCGCGCGCACTCTCTGGCCCTGTGGAGCGCGAGGAGCGGCGCGCCGCTCCTCGCGGCGCGCCGCCCAGCACGCAGCCGAGCATCCGGCGCCGCCCAGCCTGCTGCCCGCGGCGGCCGTGGACGGTAAGGCCCTGCGCGGCGCACGCACCGAGCAGGGCAGGGTCTTCCTGGTCGGGGCGATCGGCCACGAGAGCGGCGTGCTGCTGGGCCAGCGGCAGGTCGCCGACAAGCGCGGCGAAGGCTCCGCCGTCCGCGAGCTGCTGGCCTCGCTGGAGGTGTCCGGCATGGTGCTGACCCTGGACGCGCTGCACACCACCAAGAAGACCGCCCGCCTGATCACCGATGAGCTGCACGCCCGCTACGTCCTGATCTTGAAGGGGAACCAGCCGCTGGCCCGCGCCGCGGCCCAGGCCCTGCTGGCCAGCCCCGACGCCGACTGGGTGCAGACCACCGACATCGACGAGGACCGCGGCCACGGCCGCACTGAGCGCCGCACGATCCGCACCGCCCCCGCCGACGACACGCTTTTTCCCCAGCGCGGCCCAGGTCTTCCGTCTGCGCCGCGACAGCGGCGACCTTGACGGCGCCTGGACGGGCAAGGAGATCGTCTTCGGTGTCACCAGCCTGCCCACCGCCCCCGCCGGCCCCGAGCACCTCAACCATTACGAGAGGGCGCACTGGTCGGTGGAGAACCGGCTCCACTGGGTCCGCGACGTCACCTTCCACGAGGACAACTCCCACAGGACCGGTACCGCGCCCCGAACCCTGGCCAGCTTCCGCAACCTGGCCATCAGCACGTTCCGCCTGGCGGACGAGCCAACATCGCCCACGCCCGCCGCGATCTCCTCAACCACAACGACGCCTTCGCCGTCTACGGCATCTGATCAACTACCACGAAGTCAGACACAACGGAACAACGCCGGGGCCGTGGGTGTCCCGCAGGATTTCCCACCGTGAAAGGCGCTATTTTACCCCGAGAACCGGAAGCTCGCCGTGCAGGCGCCGGTACCCCAGCTCAGATTCTCCCTGGCCAGGCGCAGGACCAGGACGCGGATGGAGCGGAGGGTGCGCGGTCGCCCCCTGAAGGGCGTGACACCCATACGCCCATCTCGTCCGTATTTTCGGACTCGATCGGGCCGAATAACCCCGCTCAGAGGGGTTTATCCGGCCTGGTGTCACGCTCACCTCGACATAACACCTGCGGTGCGCCACCCCGACTTGCGATCACTCATGGTTAACAGCGAAGGGAATCGCCGGACATCCCCCAGGGGTCCTCTACTCCCAGTAGAGTGGGGGTATGGCAGATGAAACGAGCATCAAGGTGAGCGCCTCCACGCGCGACCGCCTGGCCGTCCTCGCGGCCGAAAACAACACCAGCATCCGCAACCTCGTCGAAGAGCTCGCGGAGAGCCAGCCAACCCAGACCGAGTTCGAGGAACGCGCCGCGCAGGCCCGCGCCGAACTCGCCTCCGTCCTGGGCACCGCCCCCAGCGAAGAGGCCGAGGCGAAGGCCCGCGGCCTCCTGGAGCGTCTTGGCGCCACGCAGGATCCGGCAGCCGCGTAGTGGGCGCCATCGCGGTCGTCCTGGACCACACGACCGCCACCGCCCTCCACGACCCCAAGGATCCGTTCAACGAGGCCGTCGCCGCGTTCTACGTCCAAGCCTCCCGCGGCCTCGGCACGCTCTACGCCCCGGTGCTCTCGCTCACCGTCGGCGACACCGAGCGGCCCGGCCTCCTCGGCTACATCAACGGGCTGCGGTTCATCCAGATCGAGGCCTTCGACACCGAGGCGGCGCTCGCCGCCACCGAGTTGCTGCACGCCGGACGCTCCTGGGCAGCCGTCCACGCCATCCACGCGGCGAGGCCCTCCGCCGCCTTCCCCTCCGGCCGCTACCTGTTGACCCTCACCCCCAACGCATACGAGGGCACCGGCGTCCAGGCGGTCCACCCCGACCAATAACAGCGCCTCATCCCGCGCTGCACATGCTGCTCCTGGTGCTGCTTGCCGTGCTGCCCTGGTGCTCGGATTGCAGCGCAGCATTTACCGGAGCGGTCTGGACCTGCTAATCGACACGCTGCCGGTAAGCGGCCTGGCGACCATCTGTCAGGGCCAGGACACCACGACCTGAAGCTGGGGGTATTTATGAGTAATGCCAAGAGTCGCCGCGACAAGCTCATGCCGCTGCAGCGCGCAGCACTCACCAAACTCGGCATCGAATGGGCATGACGCGGTGGCGCTCCTGCGGTTGTTCCGGGTACTGGGCGCGAGTGATCCGAACGGCCGGGTGGCTCCGCCTCTCCGGACGCTGCTTAGGGGGTACCCGACGTAGTGGCGCTCGGTGGTGGCCACGGTTTGGCCGCCTCGCTGGCCGAGTGACTGTGGGCGACATGACCGAGATCGACACCGGCGAAATGGACCGCTCGATCTTCCATCGTTGCCGGCCGAGTCGTTCGGAGGACTCGACGCCCGGGCGGGCGATTCGGGCGATAATGCCGCGTTTCTGCAGCCAGGCCGGAGATCCTTTCCAGCGGACCGGGCGGGCGCAATGGTCGCTGCCAGGTCGGCAGCCCTCCTACGGGAGCGCCGCACAGCGCACTGCACTCATCCTTGGGAGCGATGGCAATCCCACCCCTGAACGCCCGCCGTGCCGCCTCATGAGAACGAGGAGCCGCACGCGTTACGCACCTAATGGAGGATGAACCTGCTCTTGGTGCGGAGCTCGGCGACAAGCGCAGCCGGGGCCTTCTGCGGCGAGCCGGCGTCGTACGGGGGCTGGGGGTCGTACTCGGTCCCCAGCTGGACGGCGTGCGCGTACTCGTCGCCGGCGACCCTGCCGACCAGGGTGAGGCCCATGTCGATTCCGGAGGAGACCCCGGCCGCGGTGATGAACTTGCCGTCGGCGACGACGCGTTCGCCGGTCGGCTCGGCACCGAACACGGCCAGGACGTCCAGTGCGAGCCAGTGCGACGTTGTACGTGCCGAATAATGCATCCGTGCTGGTCACAGGCCTGATCCGGGGTCAGCGGTGTGCAGCTGATGCGTCAGCCTCTCGTGCGGGGAGGGGCTTCTTGGAGCACGCCTGGGCTGACCGCGAGGATGCTCGACTGTGCTGTTGCGACTGCCGTACCTCGCCTTGTCGACCGCCTTCAGCTTCATACGGCTGTTGCCGATGGGCGATCGGGAGAAGGATCTGGAGACCCTGGCGCTGCGCCACCAACTCGTCGTGCTGCAGCGGCAAGTAGACAAGCCACAACTGACCTGGCCCGACCGGGCGCTGCTCGCCGCACTGCTGCACCGCCTCCCCCGGGTGCGGCTTCGTCAACTCCATTTGATCGTCTCCCCTCACACCGTGCTGCGCTGGCACCGCGAGCTCCTGCGCCGACGCCACGCCAAGGCCTCCCGCCCCAAGCGCCCGGGTGTGACGCATCGGACCCACCGGCCATCCCTCACATGGGGGACGCGGTGACCGTCGCCGGGCCCGGCGACGACAGCCGCAGATGCCCGATCCGGTCGGCCAACTGCTTGGGCACGCACGCTGCTCGGGCCGCAGGCTGGCTGCCGACCCCGGCCGGGGATCTTGCCCGGCAAGGGCGGTCAGAGATGCTGTTCGTACGCTCCGCGGGGGAAGCCGGCCTTGGGGGAACTTCACTGTGCCGTCACGGGCTCCGGTGCGTTGTGGGCGCGACGGTAGGCCAGTGGTGACAGGCCCAGGTGCGTGTGGAAGTGCTTGCGCAGGGCGACGGGGTCGCCGAAGCCGGAGGCGGTGGCGATCCGTGCGACGGTCAGGTCGGTGGATTCCAGCAGCAGGCGCGCGTGCGCCAGCCGTCGTTGTGCCAGCCACTTCAGTGGGCTGCTGCCCACCTCGCTGCGGAAGCGCCGGGTGAAGGTGCGCACGCTCATGTGCGCGTGCCGGGCCATGTCCTCCAGTGTGATCGGCTCGGCCAGCCGGTCCAGCGCCCACTGGCGGGTCGCCGAGGTGGAGCGGTCGGTGTCCTGCGGTACCGGGTGCTCGATGAACTGCGCCTGGCCGCCCTCGCGCCATGGCGCCACCACGCAGCGCTGCGCGGCGGCCGAGGCCACCGTCGCTCCGTGGTCCAGACGGACCAGGTGCAGGCACAGGTCGATGCCGGCGGCTCCGCCGGCGGACGTCAGGATGCGTCCGTTGTCGACGAACAGCACGTCCGGATCGACCTCGATGTCGGGGAACAGCCGCGCCAGTTCGTCGCACAGCGTCCAGTGTGTGGTGGCCCGGCCGCCGTCCAGCAGACCGGCCGCCGCGAGCAGGAAGGCCGAGGTGCACAGGCTGACGATGCGAGTCCGCGGCCCGACCCGGTCCAGTGCCGCGGCGAGTTCCCCGGGAAGCGCGCCGGTCGCGAGCAGGTCCTCGCCGGGCTCCTGAGTGGCGAGGACGACGGTGTCCGCGCTCTCCAGCACCGACTCGTCGTGGTCGACGACGATCCGGTAGTCCTCGTGCGTGCGCACCGGCCGGCCGCCGAGGGAGAAGGTGACGACGGAGTACAGAGGAGTCCCGTCCGGCTTACGGGCCTCGTTGAACACCCGGGCCGGGATGCCCAGATCCAGCGGCAGGACTCCGTCGAGGGCGAGAACAGCGACACGATGCGACATGGCTGGAATGGTACGACAGGCGGCCCTCCGGCCACTCACCCGCCTTGGTAAGCGCACGCCACTCTTTTGTGTAGCGGGGACGCGGTCCCCGCTGAAGGAAGAGCAAGACAGACATGAGCGAGGGCACCATGAGCGAGAACACCATGCGGGCGGTCACCATCAGCGAGTTCGGCGGAGCGGAGGTGCTGACCGTCGAGGAGGTCGCGCGCCCCGAGCCGCTGCCGACCGAGGTGCTGGTGCGGGTGCACGCCGCCGGGATCAACCCGGTGGACTGGAAGACCCGCGAGGGTCAGGGAATGGCGGGGCTGCAGACGCTCCCGCTGATCCTCGGCTGGGACGTCTCCGGCGTCGTCGAGAAGGTCGGCTTCGGCGTCACCACCCTGAAGGTCGGCGACGAGGTGTACGGCATGCCGTGGTTCCCGCGCGCCGCCGGCGGCTACGCCGAGTACGTGACCGCACCGGCCCGCCAGTGGGCCCGCAAGCCGGCCACCCTCGACCACGCGCACGCGGCCGCCGTGCCGCTGGCGGCGCTGACCGCCTGGCAGACCGTGGTCGACACCGCCCGCGTCCAGGCCGGCCAGCGCGTCCTGATCACGGCCGCCGCCGGCGGAGTGGGCCATTTCGCGGTCCAGTTCGCCCGGCACCTGGGCGCCCACGTGATCGCCACCGCCAGCGCCGCCCGCCACCCCTGGCTCAAGGAACTCGGCGCCGACGAGACCATCGACTACACCACCACGCGCTTCGAGGACGTCGTCAAGGACGTCGACGTCGTCATCGACCTGGTGGGCGACGACCACGACAACACGAGCACCCGCTCGCTGAAGGTCCTGCGCCCGGGCGGCCTGCTGGTCGCCGTACCGTCCGGTGTCTCCCCGGACCTGGCCCGGGCCGCCGAGGCGGCCGGCGTGCGCCTCACTGCGTACCTGGTCGAGCCGGACGGTCCCGCGCTGACCACGATCGCAGGCCTGATCGACGCCGGTGAGGTCGCCATCGAGGTAGAGGACGTCTTCCCGCTGGAGCAGGTCGGCACAGCCCAGGCCCACGTCCAGGCCGGCCGCACTCGCGGCAAGATCGTCCTCACCGTGACCGACTGACCATCCCTGCAAACAGTCAGGAGCAGTACCGTGTACTACGAAATCCGCCGCTACCGGGCGCAGCCCGGGCGCCGCGAGGAGTGGGTGCGCTACATGGAGGACGTGGTCATCCCGTTCCAGGCCTCGCGGGGCATGGACGTAACCGCCTCCTTCGTCGACGCCGAGGACGAGGACGGCTACGTGTGGATTCGCCGGTTCGAGGACGAGGCCCAGAGCGAGGCCCTGTACGCGGCCGTGTACGAGCACGACCGCTGGAAGAACGAGATCGGTCCGGTCGTCTACGACCTGCTGATCCCCGAGAAGTCCGTCATCACCCGTGTGGTCCCCACCCCGGCCTCACCCCTGCGATGACCCGGCTCACGGCCGCTTCATCCGCCACCGCACAGCGCAGCACAACAGCGAAGAGAAAGAACCCAGCCCATGAGCAAGAGACTCAACCTCGCTGCGGCCGTAGCTGCCGTAGCGGCCGTCTTCGTGTCGGCCCCCTACGCGTCGGCCGCCGGGGGGCGGGAACACCCCAAGCCGGTAGTCACCGCCGTCAAGACCGTCGCCCCGTTCGACTGGTCCGCCGGGGAGGTACCGGAGAACATCACCGTCAACCCGGACAGCACGCTCACTGTCTCCATGCTGGGCAGCTACGCCGGCAAGCGGCCGGAACTGGTCCGGCTGAGCGCCAACGGGCAGCACAAGACTGTGCTGGTGACCGGCGTCCTCGGTGACGGCTTCACCGGGAACACCCGTGGCAGCGACGGGACCATCTACTACAACGTGTGGTCCAAGGACGCCTCGCGCGCAGGAGTGTGGAAGCTGCCCTCGGACGGCCACCCCAGCCGCGTCGCGGCCCTGCCCGCGGATGGCCTGCCGAACGGGCTCGCGATCGACCCTGCCGGACACACGCTCTACGTCTCCGACAGCCTCAAGGGCACGATCTGGGCCGTCCCGGTCGCAGGGGGCCAAGCCAGGGCGTGGCTGACCGACCAGGCTCTCGCGCCGGACCCGACGGCTTCGCTGAAGTTCGGCGTGAACGGGCTGCGCTACCACAACGGGGCGGTGTGGGTCACGAACTTCGACACGGGCACCCTGCTGCGGATTCCCGTGACCGCTGCCGGGAAGCCGGGCTGCATCCACCAGGTGACCGATGGTGAGGTGGGCATTGACGACTTCAACTTCCTGTCCTCCCGCTCCGACATTGTGTTCGTCGCGGTGAACACGCAGAACAAGGTGGACATGGTCTACCCGAACGGCACCAAGGTCACCGTGCTCACTGCGGCCGACGGGCTGGCCAGCCCCACCGCCACCGCCGTGCGCGGCACCGAGCTGTACATCACCGACGCCTCGCTTGCCGCCCCGCACCACGCGCAGCTGCAGGGTGGCCGGATCAACCTCGCGCGGTTGCAGGGCAGCTGACCGTGCAGCGCCGGAGTCACGGCCTCACACTTCGCCGCTCCCCGGCCTCGCCGGGGGGCGGCGTCGGCGTGCCGTCCGCACGCCGACCGAGCGCGGACACCGCCAGGGCCGTTGCCGCCAAGGGCGGCAACGCGATGAAGACCCGCCTGGCCTGCGGGGAGAAACACGGCAGGAAGCGGATGGCCACCCTGGGAGCCGTCTACGACGCCGAGCCCGCGCCGCGCTCTGGTCGTGACCTGCCTTCAGAGGCTGTTGGCTCGCTGGGGTCGATGAGTCGGACGGGTAGCGGTTCTGCCTGGTGGCCGTGTTGCTGAAGCAGGGGTCGGACCTGCTTGATCAGGGCGCGCATCTGGTTCTCGCCGATGCGGAAGAGATGGGCGGTCAGTGAGCAGGGCAGTCCGCGCTGGTCGAGAACGGCGGCCCAGATCATGCTTTCCACGGCGAGTTTGCGGTGGCGGGGGCGCTGTTCGGTGGGCACTTGATCGATCAACGTGCGTACGTCTGTGGTGAGTTGATCGAGTGCGTGTCGGGTCATCCCGGTCAGTACGGGGTGGGTGGCCATGGCGGTGTCGAAGGTGTGGGCGTGACGGGGGTGGGCCCGGCGGGTGGGCGGCTGGAGCGGTACGGCGGGGACACCGGGCTGGGGCGGGACCGTGTAGTTCCACTCGCCGTGGAAGGCGTCGGGGGTGATGGCGAGTGCGGCGGCGTGCTGGGCGTCGATCTCGATGCCGGTGGGGTAGGTGCCCTCGTCGAGGCGGGCACTCACGCTCAGTCCAGTGCTCGTGGTGGTGGCCGCGATGAGGTTCAGGGCGACTTCGAGGCTGGTCAGGGGGCGGGCGCGCCAGTTCATCGAGATGAACGAGAACAGGCGATGGTGAAGTAGGCCCGAAGCGCGGTCTCGTCTTTCGATCGAGCCGTTTCTTCGGGCCTCTTCCCGCACCCGGCGTGCCGCTCTCACGGCACCGGGCGCTCCACAAGTCCCGTGGTCCGTACTGGTCTTCATCCTGTGGTCGGCCAGGGGGACGGGATGGCCGTTCCCCGGTAGCGGTATCACGTGGTGCGTACCTTCCCGAACAGCGTCCGTTCCTCTCCCGATGGCCACCAACCGCCGCCGCAGTAGCGGCGACGGAGGTCCTTCCGGTTGATCCGGCGGTGTTTGCGACGCAGCCACTTCATGACCTGGCTCCATGCATAGGAGCGGAGCAGCGCGGACTCGGCGGCGTCGGTGTCGTACTGCTCCTGGCCCTCGCCGCCGGCCCCGATGATCTGCCCGTCTTCGTCGCGCCGGACTCGCACCGTGCGCTGTCCGCTGGTGAGGGCGCGCCTGCCCAACCGACTTGACTCGTACAGGGCGGTCGAGCTGCCCCGGCCACCGGGCCGAATCGGCCCCGTGGCTGGGGTGGGAAATTACTCGACGACGAGCTGGACCGGGACGTTGCCGCGAATGGCGTTGGAATACGGGCAGACCTGGTGGGCCTGCTCGACGAGTTCTCCGGCGGTTCCGCGGTCGACGCTGCTGGGCAGTGTGATCCGCAGGACGGCGGAGAGTCCGAAGCCTTCGCCCTGCTTGCCGATCGACACCTCCCCGGTCACGGTGGCGTTGGAGAGGTCTATGCCGGCCTGTCGGCCCGTGATGCCGAGTGCGCTGGCGAAGCATGCCGCGTAGCCGGCGGCGAAGAGCTGCTCGGGATTGTTGCCCTTGCCGCTACCGCGCCCAGTTCCTTCGGGGTCGCGAGCTGCAGGTCCAGGGATCCGTCCGCGAGAACGGCACGGCCGTCGCGGCCGTGGGTGGCGGTCGCGACCGCGGTGTAGAGCGCGTTCATGAGTGATACATCCTTCTGTAATGGGTTTTGACGGCCAGCGCCGCTGCTGCACGGTGCGGGGCCTGTCGTCGGGGCGTGTGTCGAGGTCGCCTTCCCCGGCGCCGGTGCGCACTGGTTGGTGCCGGGATCCTGTGTGGCTACCGGGAGGAGCCACGGGCCTGGCGGCAGGGGGGCGCCGGCCAGACCCGTGGGGCCAAGGGGATGAGACAGAACGTTCGTTCTTGTTGAGTAGCATGCACGAAGAGAACCCCGACGTCAACACCGAGCGTTTTCCTTCGGCATGAGTCAGGCAGCCTCATGAGGCGGACCACCAGCGGACCATCAAGAGGCGGCAAGTGTGGGAGGCGCATGGATGTACGTGGCTGCCGGGCCGAGGGTACGGACGGCGGCACACGCACAACCCGGCCCAGGTGACGGAGGAGCCGCTTCCGGTTCGTCGACGACCACCGGGACGCCTTCGGCGCGAAGCGGCTCTCTCAGGTCCTGGACGTGAACCGCGCCGGGGTCTGCACGGTGAGTGGTGTAACTCCCGGCCAGGGAGCGTCGGTTAGGACTGGCGAGGCTCCCGGGGAGGAACACCATGAAGCAGAATACGCGTTCGAAAAAGCCGTCGAGTGAGTCGACGGAGCCGGTGCTGGACCGCGCCCTGATGGGTGAGCTGGTGGCCCGGGCGAAGACCGACGGGATCCAGATGGCCGGTGAAGGCGGTCTGCTGGCCCAGCTGACGAAACTGGTGGTCGAGGGTGCCCTGGAGAGTGAACTCACCGATCACCTCGGGCGGGAAAGCGGGGAACGCGCCGAGGACGGCCGCAGCGGCAACTACCGCAACGAGCATCGGTCGAAGACGGTGACGACCGACGTCGGACCGGTGGAGATCGAGGTGCCGCGGGACCGCAACGGCTCCTTCGAGCCGCAGCTGGTGGAAGCGCGCGGGTTCGTGGATTCTCATACGTGGTGAGGCTCGAACTCGGTTGCCGAGGCCCGCGTCGCCGTGGAGAGGAGTGCGAGTTCCAGAGCCGCCTGAGGCTCGTGAGCAATCATCGAGCGGGGGCCTCGATGGCGCCGCCGCTCGAACACTGATGACCGTGGACCGATAAA
This sequence comes from Actinacidiphila oryziradicis, assembly GCF_005047355.1. Lineage (GTDB taxonomy): Bacteria > Actinomycetota > Actinomycetes > Streptomycetales > Streptomycetaceae > Actinacidiphila > Actinacidiphila oryziradicis. The sequence goes on along the minus strand of NZ_SUMC01000039.1, from coordinate 63,939 downwards.
GCGGTCGGGGGCAGGGTCGCAGCAACCCTTGCCCCCCCCAGGCGTCGCGGCCCTTGACGGCGATGGCGGCGCCGATGGGGTCGGCCCCATGATGCTGATGCCGCATGCCGGGGAGACGGCGGCGCTGCTCGGGGTGGCGCGGGGCGAGGCGCTGGGGCAACGCCTTTCGGCCGTAAGGGATTGGCGACGCAGCTACGCCGCGACGGTCCTCCTCAAGGGCTCGACGACGCTGATCGCGCCGCCGTCTGCCGGCCCGGCCCGGCCCGCGTGAACTCGAGGGGCACACCCTGGCCGGCCACCGCGGGCAGCGGTGACAGAGCTGTCAGTTGACTCCTGCGCCACCGCCGCCCATCGGCAGCTGTGCTGTCGCGCTATGCGCTGTATCCGCCGTCGATCCTCAGTACTGCGCCGGTAACGTAGGAGGCCTGCGGGCTGGCGAGGAAGACAACGCCTGCGGCGATCTCCTCCGGCCTGCCGTACCGCCCCATCGCCGTTGTCGGAAGGAACATAGGTGCGGCCGGGCCGTCGGCGGGGTTCATCTCGGTGTCGACGAACCCGGACTGGATGACGTTGACTGTGATGCCCCGGTGGGCCAGATCGCGGGCTGCGCCCCGGCTGTAGCCCTCGAGGGCCGACTTGGCGCCGGCGTAGTCGGTCATCCCGGGGAAGCCCACCCGTGTTCCCACACCCGAGCTGATACTGATGATCCGCCCGCCATCGGGCAGCAGCGGGAACGCCGCCCGGATCGCGGCCACCACACTGGTGTAGTTGATGGCGAGCTGGCGGTCGAAGGCAGACTCGTCGGCGAGCTCGCTGTCGATCGGGCCAGCGACGGTGACGCCCGCGTTGTTGACCAGAATGTCCAGCTTTCCGAACTGCTGGACCACGCTGTGGATCAGGCCCGCAGCCTGCGCCGCGTCCGACTGGTCTGCCTGGAAGGCCGCCGCGCGCACCCCCTTTGCCTCCAGGTCGGCGACCACGGCCTTGGCCTGATCCGCCGAGGACGAGTAGCTGATCGCGACGTCGGCTCCCTCGTCAGCCAGTGCCAGCGCCGACGCCGCCCCGATCCCCCGCGATCCGCCGGTCACGATCGCCACCTTGTTGTCCAGCTTTCCCATGTGCTTCCCACTTCTCTAGGTGCAACGTGCCACGGATTCTTGACCGCGCGGTCCACCATAAGCATGGTGGACCGCGCGGTCAAGAATCCGTATCCTGGTTCGCATGGCACGTCCGCGAGCGTTCGACGAGAAGCAGGTGCTGAACGCCGTCCGGGAGCAGTTCTGGGATGCCGGTTACGCCGCGACCTCGCTGCAAGATCTGATGCGGGTCAGCGGGCTGGGCAAAGGCAGCCTGTATGCAGCGTTCGGCGACAAACGTCAGCTCTTCCTCCGGGCGCTGCACAGCTACACCGACGACAGCCATGGCTATCTTCGGAAAGCCCTCGCCGAGGCTCCACGGGCTGTGGACGCACTACGCATGCTCCTCGAAGCACCGATCGACGACCCCACCGGCGCCGGCACGCGGCGTGGCTGCCTGATGGCCAACAGCACCTGCGAACTCGGTAAGGCCGATCCGGAAGTCCTCGCCCACGCCCACCGCACCTACGAGACGTCCACCACGCTGATCGGTGACTGCGTCGCCCGCGCCCAACGTGAGGGCGACCTGCCGGCCGGAGCGGATCCGATCGCACTAGCGCGGGCCCTCCTGGCCGCGCAACAAGGAATCGTGTTCATGGGCCGGACCGGGCTGGACACAGCCACACTCACTGCCACGGCACGATCACTCTCGGCTCAACTCCTGCCGGACCACTCCGGCGACTAGAGCGTCTCTTTGCTCGGCGGTTCAGTTGGCCGTATGTGGCTCCCGCGGCAAGCTGAGCACGGGGGACCGCCTCACCCGACGCGACTCCCTGTGACCTGGAAACGGCCCGCTCACGGACCCCACACACCCTCCCGCCGCACGAGGCCGTCCTCCCCGGGTCGGCACAGACACCAAGTGGAAAAAGATCACTAGTGCCGTGGCAGGCAACGTTTGCCCGTGAAGGAGCGGCGTCCGGTGCGTGCTCTCGGCGTGCCGGCCGAAGATCCTCGTACTGGACGTACTCGGATCTTCGGCCGGTGCGGCGAACGTTGCCTGTTACGGCACTAGTCACCGGTGCGACCGGTGCACTGCATGGCGCCGCCGTCGAACTTCCTGAGCGCATCCCCGCCGAGCGAATCGGCTTCAGCATCCGCGATGCCGCCGAAGCCCAACACTTCGCCGACCGCGGTGAGCGGGTGCGCCAGGGGTCCTACGAGGTCCTGGCCGCGCTGCAGCACTCCTTCGAAGGCGCCGAGCAGGTCCCGCTCATCTCCTCCCACGACCCCCACGACGATTCAGTCGCCCTGCGTAAGGTGGGCATCGAGGCCGCCGTCGCCGCCGGAGCCCAGCGCATCCTCTACACCAGCCACCAAGGCGTTGCCCTCGACAGCCCCTTCCCCCGGCACGCGACCACGCCGCCACCGAGCAGCTCCTGGCCGACTATGGCGTCGCGCGGACGCGCAACGGCCTCTACGCCCGCAGCCTTGCCTGGCTGCTGGCCACGTAGCAGCTGACCGGCACGATCACCGTTCCGGCCGACGACCGGTCCGACCAGACCTCGGCGATGCGGCCGAGGACATTGTCAGGCAGGTGCTAGCGGGGCAGCTTTGCGGTGCGTTCAGGATGGGCCGCGTTGATGTACCGCATCGCGGTATGAGAGGAAATCCCGAACAGGCGCATCAAATGTAGCGGGTCGTCGACCTCGAATGCCTCGTCGCGGATCCGGTCCTGCCGCAGCGTCGGCATCGTGAGTCCGGTGGGCCGGAAAATGGCGGTGAACGTGGTGCCGATGGGCGAGTGAGTGGTGTCTACCGCGGTCCATCGGTTGATCAGTAGATGCGGGTTGGTCGTCACCGCCCAGCGGCGGTGACGTTCACGGAGCCACGCGGAGGCGCAGCGGTAGGTGAGTTCCTCCAGGTAGATGATGTGCCGTTTGCCGGGACGCCGGATGATGAGCCGTTCACGGGAAAGGTCGAGGTCGGTGAGCAGCAGCCGGCGGATGTCGGTGCCGCTGAGGGCGTGGACGCAGACCAACACCATCACGAAGCGCTGGAAATCATTCTGCGCATGGCTGAGGACGCCGGCCAGCCGGTCCGAGGGCACGGAAGGCGGGGTCTTGTTGATTCCGGCGAAGACGAGGCCACGGGTGGGATCGCGGAAGATCATGCCCTCTTGCCGAAGGGCCCCGAAGACATTCCGCAGGACGATGTGGATCGAGCGGGCCGGCGTCCCCTTACGGGTGGCGATGGCCCTCTCGGCGTCGTCGCGGGTGATCTCGCGCAGGCTCTCGATGCCGTCCGCGAGCCACCCCTTGAGGATCGGGTCGAGGACATGCCAGTAGCGGACAATGCTCCGGTAGGTGCGGCCGGTGTGCTCCCACTTGCCCTCTCCGCGCACGACCTTGATCCAGACCGAGAGTTCCTGTGCGATCGTCTTGGGCAGTGCGGCGAGCCCGGCCTCCAATCGCTTCTGATGCGCGTCCCGGCGGAACTCGGCATCCGGGGTCAGCAGCCCTCGGGTTTCAAGAAACTGTGTGACCCGCCGTCCGCTGAACTTCAGGGGACGGTTGTCGACGAGCGCCCGGATGTCGGTCTCCAGCAGCGGGGCATCGGCGCCGAGCCAGGACACCAAGACGGTCAACGCGTGTCGGGTCTTGGTGGCGGGGACCTTGGACCACATCTCCTGCTTCATCACGCTGTCAAGGTCGGCGAGCAGCCGCTTGGCCGAGTCCGTGAGCGTCGACAGATCCTGCCGCGCCAACTCGGCCACCGGGCGCCAGTCTCGCCGGACCTCGAACAACCTCTCCTGCGAACCTGACCGCCCGCAGCGGCCACGGACGTCGCGGACTACGCGCCGTCTCTGGCCGCCCCGGACCGCGCGAACGCCGCGGTGTGCTCGACGACGTCGCTATAGCCAGCGAGCGGCCTCTGCAGGATGCGCCGGCAGACATCGATGGACAGCATCCGGCAGACCGGGAAGAGCGGCAGCTGCCGCGGGACAGTGGGTGGGAGGACCGCAGGGTCGTCCCGCGTCGGGGCCGCGGCCGCGCGTATGTGTTCCACCCAGTGCAGCCGCTTCCCGCTGATCAACGCCGGTGCGGCCGGTCCGCCTGCCGTACTTCTTCAGGGGTTGGGCGTGGGTGGGGGCGAGGCCGTAGTAGAGGAACATCAGCTGGCGGCTCCGCGGGCTGGCGCCTTCAGGGTCGGTGACCCACGCGGCGTCGACGTCAAGCCGGACAGCGTGCAGACACGCCCGGCACAGACGATCGGAGTTGAGGTATCCCGTGTGACGGCAGCGCAGACATACGCCCTGCCCAGGATGCTTCTTCCGCCATTCCGTGCACCCCTGGCACTGACACAAGCGCAGAGATTACTGCAGTCCCAGCGAACTTCTCCGAGTTAGAGGCCGCGCGGATAGGTGGGGCGGCCTCTAACTAGCAAATTCCTGGAGATTACGAAACGGGGGTCACGTACACCGCTGACCTGCTGACGGGCATCTTGACCGCTCTCCAAAGCCCTCGGGGAACCTGCACGTCATCCATTAAACCTCGATCCACCGACTGTCCCTGGGCCTGTGGATAGGGAATCGAAGAGAGGTGCCTGCTGACCTGCGATGATGGGAGTTACCACACAACCATCACGCACAAAAGCAAGGCACCTCTCAGATGAAAGTTTCCCACACCCCGGCGGCGGTCTCCGCTGTGTTCGACGACCGGAATCTGATCGCGTATGCGGGGCTCCTCCCGGTGATGCGGCTGGCGGAGCGGTGCGGCCTGTCGCGGCTGGTGGCCGAGAAGGTGAAGCTGACCGGGGGGACCAACGGTGCGGGTGCGTCGGCGGACGCCAAGGTCACCAGCATCGTGGGCGGTATGGCCACGGGCGCGGACAGCATCGACGACCTCGGTGTCCTGCGGCACGGTGCGATGCCGAACGTGTTCGCAGGCCTGCGTGCCCCCTCCACCCTGGGCACCTTCCTGCGAGGCTTCACCCACGGCCACGCCCTTCAACTCCACGCCGTACACCGCCGGTTCTTCGCGAACCTGGCCGCGCACACCCCGCTGCTCCCCGGAGCGGACACGATGGCGTTCATCGATGTCGATCCACTCACAAGCGGGTCTACGGGCGGGCCAAGCAGGGGGCGGAGTACGGCCGGTTCAAGGGCATCCGCACCCTGCACCCTGTACCCCGCACTCGCGGCCGGTGATCGCCACGGTCCGGATGCGCCGCGGCAAAGCCGCCGATGTCCGTGGCGCCCCGACACTCGTGGCCGAGGCTCTGGCCACCGCCGTCGAGGCGGGCTGCACCGGCATGCGCCTGTTGCGGGCGGACTCGAAGTTCTACACCGCGGGTGTGGTCGCCACCTGCAGCCGGGCCGGCGCCTGCTTCTCGATCACCACCGGGATGAACCCGTCCATCAAACGGGCCATCATCGGCATTCCCAACGAGTCCTGGCAGCACATCAGTTACCCGAACGCGGTGGAAGATCCCGACACCGGTGAACTCATCTCGGACGCCGAAGTCGCCGAGATACCCGCCCACACCGCCTTCACCGGCCGCAAGAAGGCGGACCAGGTCACCGCCCGGCTGATCGTGCGCCGGGTCCGTGACCTGGCCAAACCCGCCACCATAGGCGAACAGGGCGAGCTCTTTCCCGTCTGGCGCTACCACCCCTTCTTCACCGACAACCCCGCCCCCACCCTCCAGGCCGAACAACAACACCGCCACCACGCGGTAGTGGAACAGGTCATCGCGGACAGCAAAGCCGGCGCTCTGGCCCACCTGCCCTCCGGACACTTCCACGCCAACGCGGCCTGGCTCACCCGTGGGCCATGACCTACAACCTACTGAGGGCCGCCGGCGCTCTGACCTCGACGTTCCACGCGAAGGCGACCACCGCCACACTCCGGGCCCACCTGGTCCACATCCCGGCCCGGATCGCCCGCTCAGCACGCCGCATCACCCTGCACCTGCCCCACAACTGGCCCTGGCAGCACGCCTGGACACACCTGTTCGACACCGTCCACGGCCCACCCCCAGCCTGACAGCCCTGCCCGTCCCGCCCGCCAGGGCCCAACCGGAACCTAACTTGTGGAAAAGCTGGACAGACCAGCAGATACCACCTGCCCAAACGCAAACACCACACCGAAACCGGCTCCAGAAACCATCAGAAGATCATTTCCGAAGAGCGTCGGTGGATCGAGGCTAAAGAAGCGGCAGCGGCGGCTGACCGGGATCGACGAGATGGTGCTGTCGCTGTCGACGAAGAGGCTGACGCACGGGGAGATCTCGGCCCACCTCGAGGAGGTCTACGGGGCTCAGGTGTCGAAGCAGGAGCCAGTGGCGTGAGTGGTGGTGAGCATCATGGCCAGCGAGACGAGACCATCGGCCAACTCCCCTGAGTCCTCCCCCCGGCGTCAGGTGCCCTCGGTCGCCGCGCGACAGCTTGTGGCAACCGAGGGCTCTCCTGTGCTGGGGCTGCCGCTTACGGCAGGAGGGGGCGCCGCGTGGTGGTCATCGGTAGATGGACTTGATCTGCTGGTAGTTGTGCAGTGCCTCCGGGCCGAACTCCCGGCCCAGTCCGCTGGCCTTGACCCCGCCGAAGGGTGCCGCCGGGTCGACCGTGTAGTGGTTCAGACCGATGGTTCCGGTGTGGATCCGGCGTGCGACGCGCATGCCACGTTCGTCGTCGTCCGTCCACACGGAACCGCCGAGGCCGTATTCCGAATCGTTCGCGATCCGGACGGCATCGTCCTCGTCGGTGTAGGCGATGACGGACAGTACCGGGCCGAAGATCTCCTCGCGGGCGATGGTCTGGGAGTTGTCGACATCGGCGAACACGGTCGGGGTGACGTAGAAGCCCTTTGCGAGATCGGTGGGCCGGGAGCCGCCCACGACCAGCCGGGCGCCTTCGGTCTTGCCCTTCTCGATGTAGCCCTCGACCCGGTCACGCTGGCGTGCGCTCGCCATCGGGCCGATCTGCGTCCTGGTGTCGAGAGGGTCTCCGACGGTCAGGCCGCTGACCAAGGACGCGACTGCGTCGACGACCTCGTCGTAGCGGCTTCGCGGAGCCAGTACGCGGGTGCTGGCGAAGCATGCCTGGCCGTTCGCCAGCAGCGTCGCGAGGAAGAACGGTTCGGCGATCGCCGTGTTGAGATCGACGTCGTCGAGGATGACGGCAGCCGATTTGCCACCGAGTTCCAGTGTCACCGGACGCAAGAGGCTGCCGCAGGTCGCGGCGATCTGCCGACCCGCCGCGGTGGAACCGGTGAAGGCGACCTTGTCGACGTCAGGGTGAGAGACGAGGTACGCGCCGACCTCCCGGCCGGCCGGGACGATGTTGATGACGCCGGGCGGCAGATCCGCTTCCTCGACGGCCTCCGCGAAGAGGACCGCGTCGAGCACGGTCTCCGGGGACGGCTTCAGCACGAACGTGCACCCCGCGGCCAAGCCAGGGGCGTACTTGGTCGCGGAGAGGAGCTGCGGGGCGTTCCAGGGCACGATGGCCGCCACCACGCCGAGGGGTTCCCGGCGGACGTGTACGGGAGCACCGAGCATCCCGTCGCGAACGTCCTCGCCCGGGTTGTCGCGGATCAGGTCGGCGTAGTACCGCAACAGCGTGGTCGGGAGGGCGCCCTCGACCTGTTCGGAGAGCGTGATCGTCATACCGTTCTGGGCGCTGACGGCATGGGTGATGGCCTCCATCCGTCGTTCGAGCGCATCGGCGAGGCGGCAGAGAGCGTTCGCCCGCCGCGCCGGCTGCCAGGCGGCCCAGCCGTCGGGATCGTCGAAGGCGGCGCGGGCAGCGGCGACGGCCACGTCGATGTCCTTCTCGTTGCCGGCCGGGACGCTGCCGAGGACGTCCTCGGTGCTCGAACCGAGGACCGTGATCTTCTCGTCGGACGCGGGTGCCACCCACCGTCCCCCGATGAAGAGCGATTCGTGATGCGGATTCACATGGTCTCCTTTGGCGGGTGATCTCACGCCCGTCCCCTGTAGTGGTCGGCTGGACGGAGGCGGACGACGGGACGCGGAAGTGGATCGCGGCCAGACAGCGTGGAGAGGAAGAGAGCTGTCGCGAGACGGCTCCGCGTCTGCGGAATCCAACGGCGGGCCGGATGCCGAGGCCCGCCTAGGCCGGTGCCGAGTCGAGGCAGACCGGCGCCACTTCGGAGGCACCGCCGGCTTCTGGGGTCGGGCTCATGGCGTAAGGCTAGCAAAAGAAGCGATAGAACGTTCTATCTCGTCATGCGTGGGCCGAGATCCATTTTCGATACACGGACGATGGGTCTTCCGGGACGTTGGTGGCACCCGTCGGCTGCTTGAAGCCGAGCGCCTCCCGACCGGCAGGTGTCAGCGCAGCAGGAACGACGTGAGATGGCCGAGTGCGTTGACGGCCCAGTGCAGGGCCATCGCGGGCAGAAAGCTGTCCGCGCGCAGCCGGATCAGGCACAGCACCATGCCGGCGAGGGCGGTGAAGAGGACCGTCCCGGTGATGGCCAGGCGGGAGCCAGGACAGTATTGTGGCGGGGTCGGCCCGTCAGCTTCCGGCAGCACGGCACCCGCAGGGACCCCGTCCTTCCGACAGGCGAGCGGGCCGGACACCCGCCAAGCTGGCTCTGTCTTCCTCAATCCGCCTCTCACCCCCGCCCACCGTGCCGGTGCCCGACCGCTTGGCGGCGGCCAGGACCTCCTGCAGCGGGGCGGGACAGGCATCGGTTGCGGCGAACACGTTGTACACGTCAGCACGACGCAGCGACTGGTGGAGGTGCTACCCGCTGGAGAAGGCGTTCGGGAAGGCGGGGCGTGACATGAAGGTGGCGTGGTAGCCATGGCGCCGGGTGAGCTGCTTGATGGCCGATCGGACCAGGAGGACGGTATCGGCTGTCGCCGTGCCGATCTGCGGATCGAAGGTGAACTCGACCTGCCCAGGGCCCCATTCGTCTTCGATGGTGGCAAACGGGAGCCCCAAGTCGACGATGTTGCCCCGCAGGATGGAGAGTATCGAGTCGATCTCGTCGCCCCTGGTTTCGGTCAGGTACTGGAACCCATGGGCAACCGGGCTGACCGACGGCGGCTCCGGCGGATGACCCGCGTCCTGCCAGGTGAGCTTCGGGTCGTCAAGGCGTGTCAGGTAGAACTCAAGCTCGATGCCGGAGACGAACTCGTACCCGTCCTGAGCCAGCCTGCCCACCTGGTCCTGCAGGATGCCACTGGTGTCAACGGTACGCGCTCCCCCGACTGGTAGTAGAGGTTGGAGAGGACCCAACCGGTCCGATCGAGCCACGGCAGTACCTTGAACGTAAGCGGATCAGGCACAAGCACGCCGTCGGGCAGCCCCGTCATCCGTGGATCGCCAAGAGCGTCGGCCCCGAAGGGCGGCACAACCGGGTTGTTCGTTGTGTCGAAAATCAAGGTCGCGGTCTGGAAGTCCTTGCCGCTGCGTAAGGTGGACAGAAAGTGGCCGACCTCAAGGCTCTTCCCGCGCAAGATGCCGTGCTGGTCGCCCCAGGCGATGCGCACCTGACGAAGCCCGAGGTGCGGCTGACCGAACCGGGGTCCTCGGTGACCCGCCCCGCGCTGGACCTCAGAGCGCCGCCCAGGCGAGGAGGGACGCGCTGAAGGCGGTCACGTCCATGTTGACGCCTTCGGCGATGCGTTGCTGAAGGCCGCTGATCGCGCAGATGATGACCTCCGCGCGGTGCAGGGCCTGGGGGCTGGGTTCGGTCGGGGCGACGTGGCCGGGCTCGTCCAGGTGGTGCCGGTCGATGGAGCGGGCCAGCCATCGGCTCACTGCGGCGTGCCGGTCGGCGATCATCGCCTGCAGCGCGGAGGAGGCGGCGGCCTGGCCCCAGACCTGGTTGCTCAGACGACCACGGCGCCGATCGGTCGAGGCCCCGATCAGGGCCTCGATCGCATCGGGCAGGGCCGGCGGGGCGTCCTCGGAGTCGTAGCGAGAGCCCATGGCGCTCTCGCTCACCGCCATCACGACCGCTTCCTTGCTGTCGAAGTACCGGTACACGGTGCCGGTCGCCACACCCGCCGCCCGGACGATGTCGGCCATTGAAGTCTCGGTGAACCCCTGTGCGGCGAACACCGCCTTGGCGCCCTCAATGATCGCGTTCCGACGGTCGTGGATACGTTGATCGCTCAGCTTCGCCATCGCACCGTGCGATCCTTCCTCATCGGCTCCCGGCCGGACTTCCCTGCATCCTTCGGGCGTGGAACATCCACATGTCGTCACCACCGCGCTTCGGGTCCCAGTGGTCGGGGACGCGGCGGTCGATCAGACTACCGTGCTCCGCGAAGGTCGACTCCGTGACTTCCCACCGCGCCTGCGACAGCCACTGGGCCGGTGGGACTCCCGGACCAGGCGCGGTGTGCGGGAGGAGGCCGTCGACAATGTTCCCGTCGCCGGAGTCCTGGGACTCCTCCCCGTTCTCGCGGTGGTGGGCGGCCATCTCCGCCCGCTGCTCCGGTGTCACGGTCACGTAGTCACCCGCCAGCCACGTGGCCGGCGCCGGGCTCGCGGCAATGTCGGCGGCGATCGCGTCACCCGTCTCACGGTCGAGGTAGAACAGCAGCCCCTCGAGCAGCCATGAGGAGGGCTGGGAGTGGTCGAACCCTGCTGCGGCGATCAACTCGCGCCAGTTTCCCGTCGCGTCCGAGTCGATCGTGACCCGCTCAGCCGTCGCCGTCAGGCCGCTCCTGGCGCCAACTCGTCCTTGAAGGCGTGGACTTCGGGTGTGTCGATCTCGAAGATCCGAGTACCGGCCGGCCACTGCATCCGGTAGGCCCGGGCGTCGAGACCGGAGCCCAGCAGCACGATCTGGCGGGCACCGGCCTGGGCCGTCGCCTTCAGGTAGGTGTCGAAAAAGCGTGTACGGACGGTGACGTACTCGCCCATGACCTGGGTCAGTGACGAGGTGGCGTGCACGCCGTCGGCGAGGTACCCGCGCTGCTCGGCGGGCACCTCCTGCTAGGAGGAGACAAGCAGCCGGGCCAGCAGGTCGTCGAAGAGCGCATCGGCCCTCGTGCCTTCGTATGCGCGCATCGAAGCGGTTGCCACGGCGCTGCTCGCGATCCAATCCGGAATCTTCAGTTCAGCCATGCCTCTATAATGAATGAACGTTCATTCTGTAGCAAGTGGAGATATCGTGGCAGGTTTGCGGCGTTGGCCACTCACGGCGTTGGGTCGAAGGGCAGTCGGATGCGCCGTCGCCGTCACCTCTATGATGAGTGAACGTTCATTCTAGCTACTGGGAACTGTGAGGGTATGAGGCCATGAGCCAGAACAGCCACCAAGGGACGCCCGCAACAGGCACATCGGGCACGTCGTGGGCGCTGGTGACCGGTTCGACCAGTGGGATCGGCCGCGCGACGGCAGTCGGCCTGGCCGAGGACGGATACGCGGTCGTCGTCACCGGCCGCGACCGGGACCGGGCCGCCGAAACCCGTCGGATGATCGAGGCCGCGGGTGGCCGAGCGATAGATCTGCTCGCCGACCTAAGCAACTCCGCATCGGTGCGCGCCCTGATCGCGCAGGTCCAGGACGCCATCGACGGCCCGCTCGACGTCCTGGTCAACAACGCCGGTGGGGGAGGCTTCGCGCCGACCGAGTCCACTCCGGAGGAGACGTTCGACACGCATTTCACCCTGCACACCAAGGCGCCGTTCATGCTGACGGGAGCCTTCGCCCCGGCCATGGCCGAGCGCGGTCACGGATGCATCGTCAACGTGGGGAGCCTGAGCACCTTGATGGCGGCTGCCGGCACCGCCGCCTTCCAGGCTTCGAAGGGGGCGTTGTCCATGCTGACCAAATCGTGGACGGCGGAGTACGGTCCTCGAGGGGTACGGGTCAACTCCGTCGATCCCGGTGTCATTCTGACCCCGACGAACGAGGGCATCCGTGACGCGCTCAAGGGGCTCCTCGCCAAGGTGCCTGCCGGACGCGGTGGAGAGGCGGAGGACGTGGCGAACGCCGTGAGGTTCCTCGTCTCCCCCAAGGCGTCCTACATCTACGGCGTCACGCTGACGCTGGATGGCGGACAGACCTCCGTCGTGACCCTCTGACAGATGGAACCGCGTCCGCAGGCGTGTCCCGCTCGGCCGTGGCTTCTTCCTAGCCTCGATCTTGCATGACGGTCCACCGACGGAGTCGGCGGACCGTTTTGCTTTGCCTGCCGGACAGCGGGCATGCCGGTGGTCCGACTGGCGCGTCGGGTGGGCGCCGGATTCCACTGTTCCGGGGTGAGTGCTGTGGTCGTAGGGACGGGCGGATTCGCTGGTCAGCCGGGATTCGACAGTTGAGCGAGCCGTTCGAGTGCGGTGGTGATGTGGCTGGTCCAGGGCCAGTGCCGCGCCAAGCGGAGGATCCGGCGGCGGCCGGTGGTGACGAGTTGTCCAGCCGTGGTGAATAGGCGGAGCCGCAGTCGTCGGGGTTCCCAGAGACGGGCCTGGCCGGTCAGGGCGAGCATCGGCATCCAGGCCAGCAGGTCCAGCGCGATCTGCACGATCTCGAGCCAGACGCGGTTGTGGGCGGTGTGCTTGAGGGGAAGGTTGCGCAGACCAATGGCCCGGACGGCCCGGATCCGGTCCTCCGCGCGGGCCCGCAGGCGGTGGCGGAGCTCGAGCTCTGCGATCGGCCGACGGCTCGTGTTCGTCGCGAAGCACGTCAGTCACAGCCCGTCCATGTCGGTGAGCCTCAACTGGGCCTCTGATGCGGCCGTTCCTTGCGGACGATCAGCCGCATGCCCTTGGGCCAGCCGTCCAGGATGCCGCCGGTGAGTTCGGCGACCCAGGCGCCCTTACGGATCTCGCCGTCGGCATCAACGGCCGGCGTCCAGGCGGAGGCGGGGACCTTCAGCACGTGCTGGTGGATCTGTTCGGTGATCACCATGCCGGCCGAGTGGGACAGCCATCGGCCCCGCTGGCGAGCCAGTCGACGAACTTGCGGGTGCCACCCGCGGAATCGGTGCGGATCAAGGTCCGGCGTCCTCGCCGGTATTTCTTCGGCAGCTGGGCCAGGGCCTGGCGGGCGGCGGTGATGTGGTCGGCCGCGGCGGTGTTCGAGCCCGCGTTGCCCGGTCTGAGCAGGGCAGCGACCGGTTCCCCCGTGCCGCTGGGGCCGTGGTCGACGAACCCCATCAGCGAGTGGTGGCCGTATGTCTTCTTCCAGGTCGGTGCGGCGTCCTCCTTGTCGGAGTGCGCGATCACCAGCACTCCGTCCAGGTCGACGGTCACCTCCCCGCCCGCATCAGGCGCCTTCTCGCCGGCCAACTTCCAGGCACGCAGGCGTGCTTCGGCCCGTGCGGCCCGGATTGCTTCCAGGGCCTTGTCGCCGCTGGAGGCGAGGGTGTCGACGAGACGGGAGACCGTCGGGTCGGAGGCGACCAGTGGCGGCCGTCCCCCTGACCTGCACACCGCCTAACATCGGACAGCCCACCACGTGAAGGCGCGAGGTTAGTTTTACCGTCCCGAAACGGTGCACCTTCATCCGTACGAGGTGGTGCACGTTCGCTTGTACGCGGACACCTATCGGCGTGGAGTACCTGAATGCGCCGGAGGTCCTCATGGCGACGGGCCACGTCGAGGACGGACCCAAGGTGCGTGGTGCCCAGTCGGTGAGGTGCATGGGGTGCCGCCGTGGCCCAGACTCGCGAGAGCTCCGGAAAGCGGCCCCGAGCTGTCGGCAGGCCGATCAGCAGCTGAGGGAGCGGTCGGCGGAAGGGGGCACCGTGCCTGGGGGGAGGCGGCATGGAGACCCTCGGCCCCCACCGGCCCGCCGAAACTGTCGGGCTACCAGTTCGCCCAGCCGGAGAGGCAATTGGCCCTGGGGCCCGCCGAGCACGGGAACGGGGGCCCCGCTCCAGGGCACCCCGTCGCCGTGCCCGCACGCACCATCAGCGCTGTACTCACACCACCTGCTGTTGAGCAGTGATGGGGAACACGGGATGTACCGGCGTCACGCGATGGCCTTGGCGTTGTCGACGACCCAAGCCCGGAAGGACCGGGCCGCCTTGCCGGTCAGGGCCTGGACGTCATCGCTGGGGACGAGTACGGCCGCGCCAGGACCCATGGTCTCCAGCACGGAGGTGGTGACGAAGTCCGGGGTGCCTTGCGGAAACGCCGCCGTGGCCGCCTCGGCCTGACTGATCTCCTGCACGGTGTACGAGCGGTCCAGCGTCTTGTTGATGACGGCGATCTGGTCGCGCACGGACAGGCTCTGCGGCCCGGTGATCGAGTATGCCCCGGGCTTCGGGTCGGCGGCGGTGAGCACGGCGACGGCCGCGGCGGCGATGTCGGCCGGGTCGACCACCGGGAGCTTCACGTCCGCGTTCGGGGCGCGCACGACACCGTCGGCGGCGCCAGCGACCCACATCAGGATGTTGTAGTCGAACCCAGCTGACCGCAGGAACGTCGAGGGCACACCGGCCTTCGTGAGCGCCTGCTCACCGGCCTGGTGGCGAGCGGTGATGATGTTCGCCGGGCCGAAGGGCAGTTCGGTGACCGAGGTGAAGGAGGAGAGCAGCACGGCGTGTCCCAGCCCGGCCTTCGCGGCGGCCTCGGCGAAGACGGCGCCGTTGTCGTCGGCCATGTTGAGGAACGCCCGGTCGGTGCCGTCCAAGGCCCGGCGCACGGCGGAGGGGTCGGTCAGGTCACCCTCGACGATCGTGATGTCGGCGGGCAGGTCGGCCTTGGACGGGTCACGTACCAGGGCCACGAGCTGGTGGCCGCTGCCGGAGAGTTGTCGGGCGACATGTCCGCCGACGGTTCCGGTGGCGCCGGTGACGAGGATCTTCATCAGGTTCTTCCCTTTACTCGGTTGGCTCGGTTGGCTCGCTGCGATGAGCTCGCCCCACCAAGGTGCGACAGCCCGCACCGCTCCGGGAGGGACCTGGGAAGACAGGTATCGGCAGTCCCTCCCTGCCCGCACCCGGAAGGCCCATACTCGGATGCGTGGACAAGAAGGAGCTCGCCGGCTTCCTGCGGCGCCGCCGCGAGCTGCTGCAGCCCGCCGACGTAGGCGTTCCCGAGGGCGCACGCCGACGGACGCCGGGATTGCGTCGGTACGAGGTCGCCCAGCTCGCGGGGATGTCCCCGGACTACTACATCCGGCTGGAGCAGGCTCGTGGTCCGCAGCCGTCACCGCAGATGCTCACCGCGCTCGCCCGAGCGCTGCGGCTGGGTATCGACGAACGCGACCACCTGTTCCACCTGGCCGGTCACCATGCTCCGCCCGCCTTCGCTGCCGACGACCACGTCAGCCCAGGCCTGCTGCGACTGCTGGACGCACTCACCGAACTGCCTGCGCAGGTCGTCTCCGACCTGGGCGAGATCCTTGTGCAGAACAGGATGGCGGTCGCACTGCTCGGCGAACAGACCGCACATACCGGACTCGCCCGCAGCTTCACCTACCGATGGTTCACCCAGCCGGCCACGCGGGCGCTCTACCCCCGTGAAGACCACGAGCGCCAGAGCCAGGTTCAGGTCGCAGACCTGCGTGCCGCGGTCGCACTACGACCCCGGGACCCGCAGGCCGCGAAGCTTGTCAGCGCCCTGCGCGCCGCCAGCAGAGAGTTCGACGATTTGTGGGAGCGCCATGACGTCGCCGTACGCCGCAGCGACCGCAAGCGCATCGTCCACCCCACCGTCGGCATCGTCTGCATCGACTGCGAAGTACTCGCCACAGCCCGGCGGGACCAGCGGCTGCTCGTCTTCGCCCCCCGCCCGGGCAGCGATGCTGCGGGACAGCTCGAACTGCTACGCGTCATAGGACATCAGAATCTCACTGCCCCGGATCCTCTGCCGGACCGCCTGATCTGATCCCTCACAGCGGCGGTCAGCAGGGGCTGACGCGGCGTCTCGTCGCCCCGGCGCACCTCCGACCGCCCGCGCCCTCTGACGGTCGTACGGGTGTCAGAGGGCGCGTGCCCAGCCGTCCGGTCGCCGCACGAGACCGGCGGCGGGCAGACGTCGTCCGCCGCTCTATACGGGCTGGGCCGTGGGCAGGATGGTCAGTTCGCTGATGTTGACGTGTCGGGGAAGGGCGGAGATGAAGGCGACGGTCTCCGCGATGTCCGTGTCGCGCAGGCACTCGATGTCGCTGAGTAGGCCTGCCATCATGGCGCTGGCGTCGGGGTCGGTGACGTGGTCGGGCAGTTCGGTGTCGACCATGCCGGGCTCGATGGCACTCACCCGTACGTTCTTCCGGCCCAGTTCGACGCGGATGAGACGGGTCAGGTGACTGATGTAGGCCTTGGTGCCGGAGTAGATCGAGTACTTCTCCAGGATGCGTGTCGCCGCGATGGAGGAGGTGTTGATCAGGTCGGCGGGCTTTCCCTGCTCGGCTGTGGCCGTCAGGTGCGGGAGGAAGGCGGCGATCACGTTCATCACTCCTGTGACGTTAAGATCGATCTGCCGCTGCCAGTCGTCGACCTTGAGCTCGTCGATGGCGGAGATCAGCTGGACGCCCGCGTTGTTGAACACCAGGTCCGCGGGTCCCAGTGTGTCCGACACCTGGTCGGCGGCCGCGAGGACGGCCGCACGGTCGGTGACGTCGGCAGCCAGGCATATGGCCTTGCCTCCGGCCGCGGTGATGTCGGCGGCGAGGGCTTCGAGCTTCTCCTTGCGGCGGGCGACGACGGCGACAGCGGCTCCGAGTTCGGCGAGCCGGCGTGCGGTGGCCGCCCCCATTCCGCTGGAGGCGCCGGTGACCACGGCCACGCGGCCGTCGAGCGGCCGTCCGGTCAGCAGGGATGTCATGGCTGATGTCATGGCTGGGGTACTTCCTGTTCCTCAGGGATCGTTCGAGCTGTTGCTCAGGGTTCGGCCGGGGTGATCAGGCGGCGTCGTCGCAGACGGTGGCGGAGGACTTGTCCTGCCAGGCCGCGAGGTCGTCCTGAAGGCTGCGGATCTTGACCAGTTGGCGTTCGATCGCGTCACGGCCCAGGGCCAGATGCCCGGGGAGCTTGTCACCAATGGTGACCTCGTGGATCAGGGCGGCGCCCTTGACGGGGTCCCCGAGCTGGTTGTGGTTGGCGGTGTCGATCCAGTCCAGGGTGGCGTGGGCGGGTGTGCCGTCGTAGGCGGTGATGCGCCGGGCCGCGGTCGACAGGGAACTGGTGTCGAGGAAGTCGGTGCGGAAGACACCGGGCTCCACGACCATGCTCTGGATCCCGAACGGCTCCAGCTCCACCGCGAGCGCCTCGCTGATACCGGCCACCGCGAACTTCGAGGCGCTGTACATGCTCACCCCGGGCTCTCCCTCGAATCCGGAGCGGGAGCCGATGTGCACGATCTTCCCCGCCCCGGCCGCCCGCATGACGGGCAGGACGGCGCGGGTCATGTTGATCAGCCCGAAGACATTGAGGTCGAAGAGCGAGCGCGCCTCGGCGTCCGTGATCTCCTCCAGCGCCCCGAGCAGGCCACGGCCCGCGTTGTTGACGAGGACGTCGATGCTGCCGAAACGCTCCACGGCGGTTTCGACGGCAGCCGTGATCTCCTCGGTCCGGGTGACGTCGAGGGCGACGCCGAGGACCCGGTCGGAGTGCCGCAGGTCGTCCGGCAGTTTCTGCGGGTTCCGGGCGGCGGCCACGACCGTGTCGCCGCCCCTCAGCGCGGCCCGCGCGATCTCCAGGCCCAGTCCGCGGGATGCGCCGGTGATGAACCACGTTGACATGAGATGCCTCCATATGTCTGTCGGATAAGTGCCTGGGCCACCGCGTCCGGCGGCGAGGCCCGACATCCACTGAACCAGCTCTGAACAGGCAAAAGAGGCCCTAGAAGGGCCCACCTCGTCGGGGGACAAAGTGGGCCACCCTCCCGCCGCCGAATCCTCGGCACATGCGCGATCCTGGACAGATGGACCGTGAGCACCCCACAAGCGCGTCGATGGCGGAATTCCTCCGCTCCGCCCGCTCCCGCCTCACCCCGCAGGAAGCCGGACTCGACGACCCCGGCCTCGGCCGGCGCCGGGTGTCCGGCCTGCGCCGGGAAGAACTCGCCCGGCTGGCAGGGGTGAGCGTGGACTACTACACACGCCTCGAACAAGGCCGCAGCCCCAGCGCCTCCGCCGAGGTGCTCGACGCCCTCGCCACCGCCCTGCACCTCGACGACGCCGAGCGCAGCCACCTGCACACCCTCGCCCGGCCCCAGCCCGCCCGCCGCCGCACCCGTCCCCGCCCCCAGCGCGTCCACCCCGCCACCTGGGACCTGCTGGACACCCTCCAGCAGGCCGGCCGCCCCGCCTTCGTCCTCGGGCGGCGCCTCGACGTACTGGCCCACAACCAGCTCGCCGGACGGCTGATCACCGACTTCCGGGCGCTCCCCGCGGCCGAGCGGAACCAGGCCCGCTTCGTCTTCCTCGACCCGCACGCGCGCGAGCTGTACCGGGACTGGACCCGCGTCGCCGCCGACACCGCCGCCATGCTCCGCCTCGACGCCGGCCGCCACCCCGACGACCCCGCCCTCAGCGCCCTCGTCGGCGAACTGTCCATACACAGCCAGGAGTTCCGCCGCTTCTGGTCGGACAACAACGTCCACCAGCGCACCACCGGCACCAAGGACTACCACCACCCCCTCGTCGGCGACCTCACCGTCACCTACCAGGCCCTCACCCCCGGAGACGACCCGGACCAGACCCTCCTCATCTACGGCACCGAACCCGCCAGCCCCTCCGAGACCTCCCTGCGCCTCCTCGCCGGATGGGGCACGGAAACAGCCGACGCCGGTACCGGCAGCGCCACGGCGCGGACCCGGGAGACGCACGACTGATCGCCGCGGTCACGTCGGCGTCCGTGTCCTGAGAGATCTCGCCGCGTTCGACGGCCCGTACCAGGAACCGACCGCCGGCGGTTAACGTCCTGCCGCGTCCGACGGCGGCCCCCACGGCAGGTGTCCCCGGGGACACTTGCTGTGGGGGCCTGAGGTGCGGGTCAGGGCGTACGGTCCGTCTCCATGGCCTGGGCGAGGCCGCTGGACGCGCTCAGTGGGACCTCCTTGATGAACAGGGTGATCAGGAAGGCGATCAGGGCGACGGGGGCGACGTACAGGAAGATGTCGCCGATGCCGTGGCCGTAGGCGCTCTCCAGCCAGGTGCGGACGGGGGCGGGCAGGATTGCGAGGTCAGGCAGTTGACCGCTTCCGGATGCTTGTGCGGCGGTGGCCTGGTCCTGCGGGCTGAGCTGGGTGATGGTCGTGAGGGCGTGGTGGCCGATGCGGGTGGTGAGGATCGAGCCGAGTACCGAGACGCCCACGGCGCCGCCGAGGGAGCGGAAGAAGGTCACCGTGGAGGACGCGGCGCCGAGGTCGTCCGGGGACACCTGGTTCTGCGTGCACAGTACGAGGTTCTGCAGGGTCATGCCGACACCGAGGCCCATCAGCGCCATGCAGGAGGCTATGTAGAGGTAGGGGGTGTCGTAGCGGAGTGTGCCGAGCAGGGCCAGTCCCGCCGTCAGCAGGGCGCCGCCGGTCAGCAGCCAGGCCTTCCACTTGCCGGTGCGGGTGATGAGTCGGCCGGAGACGGTGGAGGAGACGAACAGACCGGCGATGAACGGGATCGTCATGACACCCGCCATGGTCGGCGACTCACCGCGCGCGAGCTGGAAGTACTGGCTGAAGAAGACGGTGCCCGCGAACAGGGCGATGCCGACGAACAGGGAGGCGGCGGAGGCGAGGGCGATGGTGGGGTTGCGGAACAGGCGCAGCGGGATGATCGGCTCGCCGGCCTTCGTCTCGACGAACAGGAAGACCAGCGTCAGCAGGAGTGCCGTGCCGACCAGTGCGCCGGTCTGCCAGGACAGCCAGGACAGCCAGTCGTACTTGGCACCGGCGAAGGTGACCCAGAAAAGCAGCAGGCAGACGGCGGCGATGACGAAGAAGGCGCCGGCCCAGTCGACCTTGACCTGGCGCTTGGTCACCGGCAGGTTCAGCGTGCGCTGCAGCACGATCAGCGCGACGACCGCGAAGGGGACGCCGACGAACAGGCACCAGCGCCAGCCGAGCCAGGAGGTGTCGGTGATGACGCCGCCGAGCAGCGGGCCGCCGACGGTGGCGACGGCGAAGGTGGCGCCCAGGTAGCCGGAGTAGCGGCCGCGCTCGCGGGGGGAGATCATCGCGGCAAGCACGATCTGGCCGAGGGCGGACAGGCCGCCGACACCCAGGCCCTGGATGACCCGGGCGGTGATCAGCGTAGCGGGGTTCTGCGCGAAGCCGGCCACCAGAGAGCCGACGACGAAGATCACCAGTGCTGACTGGACCAGGATCTTCTTGCTGAACTGGTCGGCGAGCTTGCCCCACAGGGGCGTGGAGGCGGTCACCGTGAGGAGCGAGGAGGTGACGACCCAGGTGTAGGCGGACTGGCCGCCGCCGACGTCGCTGATGATCCGCGGCAGCGCGTTGGTGACGACGGTCTCTGACAGGATGGCGCAGAACAGGCCGAGCAGCAGCCCGGACAGGGCGCGCATGATCTGCGCGTGGGTCATCGGCTCGCGGGCGGTCCCTTCCTCCTGAGGGGCGTGCGACCGCACACCTGCGTTGGGGGTGGTCGTCATGGGGTGTTCCCTACCTGGTGGCAGTGGGTGTTACGCGGCGGGGGTACGGGGGCGGCGGGCGCCCTCGGACGGGTCTGCGAACGTGTGCTGTCCGGTCCGCTGAGCGTCGAAGTCGGCGCGGAGCCGGGACAGCAGCCAGGCCAGTCGGCGGATGTCCTCGTCGCTCCAGCCGGCCAGCCGTGCGGCGAGTTCCCGGGAGCGACGGTCGGACAGTTCGGCGAGCTGGGCGTGGCCTTCGGAGGTCAGTCGCAGAATGCTCGAGCGCCGGTCGGCCGGGTCGGGTTTGCGGTCGACCCAGCCCAGCATGGTGAGTTGGGCGGCGTGGCGGCTGGTGACCGACGGGTCGACACCGAGCAGTTCGGTGAGCCTGCCGATGCGCATGGCACCGTGGCGGCCGAGAACGGCCAGCATTGTGGCGGAGGCGTCGGAGCAGCCGGCCGGAAGGATCCGGCCCAGCTTCCGGCGTACGGAACCGACGGCGCTCAGATGCCGCGTCAGCTCCTCGTACAGGTCGTTCCCGGTCACGGGTATCTCCTATGTCATTGCTTGAGGCAACTATGTGTGTGCTGTCGCCTCGGCGGTCCACGGGCGGGTCGAGCAGGCTGCGACGGGACCCGTGGGTAGCGACCGGGGCGAGAGGTTTTTCGCCCCTGTCGAACAGGACGGTGCGGATCGCGTAGAAAGTGACGGGCCGGCCCGATCCTGAAGCAGGCGACACGGACCGTTCCTGGCGGTCGGTCATGACCTCCCTCGGTGCGGGGCCGTCACGAGGGAAGACGCCTTGGACGGCGCCCTCCACGTCACCGACAGCGTGTCGGTGCTGAGGCGTGGTGTTGTCTGTCGATAGCGGGGGTGGGAGGGGTCAGGGTGCCTGGTCCGTGGTGTCGGTGATGGAGGGGATCGGGTCCGACTCGACGCTGAGCCGGTGCGTGCCAGGAGGATTCCCGCGACGCCTTGCAGGAAAGTCGCGGAGACCAGTTCGGGGTCGAAGAGGCAGCCGGCGGCCATGGCGCCGTCCCTGAGCATGACGATATGTCGGGCCGCTGGGGCGGCGGGCTCGTCGCTGGTCTCCGCCAGCAGGTCCGTGACGGTGTTCAGGAACCATTGCCGGTGGTCCAGGATGACTTGATGGATCGGGTGGGCGGGGTCGGGGTATTCGGCTGCCGCGTTGAGGAAGGCGCAGCCGCGGAAACCGGGGGACAGGATGCCTTGGGTGATGGATTCGGCGACGGCCTAGACTTTGCCGACGGCTGACGGGCTGCTCGCCTGGGCGGCGGCGACCTGTCCGCGGATTCCTTGGTCGGCTTGGTCGAGGTAGGCGAGGACGAGTTCCTCCTTGCCCGCGAAGTGCCGGTACAGCGTGGCCCGGGTCACCTTGGCCTCCACGGTGATCCGGTCGATGCCGACGGAGTGGATTCCCTCCGCGTAGAAAATCCTGGTTGCCGTGCTGAGCAGCCGTGCTCGCGCTTCGGAGGCGCTGCCGCCTTCTGGGTCGGATGCATAGCGGCAGGCTAGCAAATAATGAGATAGAACGTTCCGTCTTGACAGGGGTTCGTTTGGGCGCTTCTAATGAAGCGACCGAACGTTCTCCTTCAGTGTTTGCCGCTTGTCGCACCTGGTCGGCAACCGGCCGGCGATCGGGTGGCGAGCTTGTGGCCGTGCCCGTGTCCGTGCCGAGCCTGGTCGCCCCGGGTGAGGTGACGGTGTCCGGGCCCGTGTCGGGCCGGGACCGGTCCTCGGCATCCAGCCCTTTGCACATCAAGTCATAGTCGAATCGAAAGGCCACATCATGCGTGTCCGTATCCCGCGTCGCGTCGCGCTCGCCGTCGGTGCCCTGACGCTGCTCGGTGCCACCACCGCTCCAGGAGTGGCGATGGCGACCGACAACGGATCCTCTTCCACATCTGCTTCCGCGAAGCCGACCGTCGTCCTGGTCCATGGGGCGTGGGCGGATTCCTCCAGCTGGTCCTCGGTGATGGAGCGACTGCGCAAGGACGGCTATCCCGTGCGGGCCATCGCCGATCCGCTGCAGGGACTCACCAGCGACACCGCATACGTCTCCAGTTACCTGTCCACGATCAAGGGTCCCGTGGTGCTGGTGGGTCATTCCTACGGTGGCGCCGTGATCACCAACTCCGCCGCCTCGGACCCCGATGTCAAGGCCCTGGTCTACATCGCCGGTTTCATCCCCGTGAAGGGTGAGACGGTGGGCGAGCTGGCCGCCCAGTCCTCACCGGCCATCCCGCTGGTCTCGACAGCCGTCCCGGGCGGTACGGACGTGTCCATCGATCCGGCCCACTTCCGGGACGTCTTCGCCGGCGACGTCGACCGGACCACGGCCGCGGATCTGGCGGCGGCCCAGCGGCCCGCCAACACCAGGGCGGTCACCGACGCCAGCGTTCAAGAGGCATTCCGGACCATTCCTTCCTGGAGTCTGATCACCGGCCAGGACCACGCGATCGCCCCCAACCTCCAGCGCTCCATGTCGAAGCGGGCCGGCGCGCACATCGAGGAGGTCAACTCCTCCCACGCCGTGATGATCAGCCACCCCGCCGCCGTCACACACATCATCGAGGACGCCGACCGCAACACCCGATGAAACGCAACCCCGCATGACCGCCTCGCCGGCCGGGGCCGCCGCGTCCGGCCCCGGCCGGAACGCCCCACGGCCTCGGCCGGCTATGGCTGACGAAGCAACGCTGCCCACTACGTTTTTGTCAAGATCCCCAAGATAGAGGTGTCATAACTGTGACGACACACCCACAGCTCGACCGGCTGACCGACGCCCTGCGGCGGACCATCCCTGTGGGACAGGTGGTTTCCACCGGGCCGGACTACGACGCCGGCCGACACATCTGGAACGGCGCGGTGTCCGCTCGCCCCGGCGTGATCGTCCGGTGCGCCGATCCGGCCGAGGTCGCAACTGCCATACAGGCCGCGCGGGAGTTCCGGATACCTCTGGCGGTGCGTGGCGGCGGTCACGACTGGGCCGGGAGGGCACTGAGCGACAGCGGCCTGACCATCGATCTCTCCGGCCTGCGCCGGGTGACGGTGGATCCGGTGGCGAGGGTTGCGGAGGTGGAGGGAGGGGCCACGGCCGCCGATCTCGTCGCCGCCATCCAGCCCTTCGGCCTGACCGCGGCGACCGGTACCGCCGGCTCCGTGGGCATGGCAGGCCTGACCCTCGGCGGTGGCTACGGGCCGCTCAGCGGCCGCTTCGGACTCGCCCTGGACAACCTGTTGTCCGTGGAGGTGGTACTGGCCGACGGCTCGGTCGTCACGACCGACGCCGAACGGGAGCCGGAGCTGTTCTGGGCCCTGCGCGGCGGTGGCGGGAACTTCGGTGTCGTCACCTCGATGCGCGTGCGTCTGCACGCCGTGCCGACGCTGCTGTCCGGCATGGTGCTGTTCCCCTGGGAGCAGGCCGCGAGCGTACTGGCCGGACTGTCGGACGTCCTGGGCGAGAGCCCGGACGAACTGACCGTGCAGTCCGGTGTCCTGCCCGGCCCCGACGGCAAGCCCGTGGTGTTCCTCTCGCCCACCTGGAGCGGCGACGACGCCACGGCGGGAGAACACGCGCTGGCCCGGCTCGACACCCTCGGCACACCCCTCGTCTCCCAAATCGCGCCCACCACCCTGCCCGCGATGCTCGCGGCCATCGACGCGCAGTTCCCCTTCGGCCGGCACGTCGAGATCCGCACGCGTTCCGTACCGTCCCTGACCTCGGGAGTACGTGACGTGCTGAGCCTCGCGGGCGCCACCCTGACCTCGCCCCATTCGGCCGTGTCCATACACAGCCTGCACGGAGCCGCGACCCGAGTACCCGTGACGGACACGGCGTTCGGCAACCGCGACCCGCACCTCATGATCGAGATCATCGCCCAGTGGGAACCCGGCGACCCCCGCGCGACCAAGCACCGAGCCTGGGCCGGCACCGTGGCCGACGCCCTCGAACCCGACGCGCTGCCGGGCGGCTACCCCAACCTCCTCGGACCGGACGAAACCACACAGATCACACACGCCTACGGCCCGAACACCGAGCGGCTGCTCACAGCCAAACACCGATACGACCCCTACCGCACCTTCAACGCGACCCCCCTGCCGAACCCGTCCCGAACCCGGTGAACGGCCCGTTGACGCAGGCGACCCACTTCCCGCGTCCATGGAAAACCGAGGCAGACCAGTGAAACTGCGAACCAATATGACCCGCTACGCCGCGATCACCGGCTTTCTGGGAGCCGCGACCGTGCTGACCGTTCCTCAGGCCATGGCCACGGACGCCCCCACGAACGCCGAATCCGTCAGCAGCACAGTAGGTACGGCCAAGCCGCTCGGCGCGCTCGGCCCGCTGACGGACCTCGTCATCCAGCGCATCCGCGTGAGCGATGACGTGGCGGCATCCAAGTTCGGCACCGACTCACCCATCGAAGACCCCGTGCGCGAGGCACAGGTACTGGAGCAGGTCCGGACTCAGGCCGAGGCTGACGGGGTGAACCCGGACGCGGCGGTGGCGTTCTTCCAGGACCAGATCACCGCGAGCAAGGTCGTGCAGAAGGGCTTGTTCGCCCGCTGGACCGCCCACCCGGAGGAAGCGCCCACGACGCGCCCCGACCTCGGCCCGATCCGCCAGCAGCTCGACCAACTGACCACGGCCCTGCTCCAAGAACTCAAGGACACCGAGGAATTGCGCGACAAGCCCGTCGCATGCACGGTGCAGTTGGCCCTGGCCACCGAGTCAGGGGCAGCGCTGGAACGCCTGGACACGCTCCACCGCCAGGCACTCAGGACGGCCACACAGTCGGTGTGCCGCTCCAGTGAGTGACAGGACGACACCGAGCATTTCCACCCCGCCCCGGACCAACGGCAGTTGGTCCGGGGAACCCGGGGGGAGAACGGACACATGAACTCTGAGTCACCGCACGGGCGGGGCGCTCCTGTCGGGCGGCGGGTCTTCCTCGGTTTCTCACCTGCCGAGGCCCATTGCTTCTACCGGGCGCGGGCCGTCGTGCACGGCCCGCCGGAACGGACCTTCACCATACTCACCGACGTGGCGAACTCGACGAGTTGGGTTCCGGACTGCGAGGAGGTGAGCACCGACACCTTTACGCAGACATTTGACGTGCGCTGGGCCGGGCACCGGTTCGAGGTCTTCGTGGGGGAGCATGTGCCGCCCTCTCGACTCGGCTGGCTGGGAATCGGTGCCGGTGTGCAGCCGTACCAGACGTGGCTGCTCACGGAGGTCGAGGGCGGCACTGATGTGGTGATCGAGAACGCTGTCCGGGGCGGCCTCCCAAGTCGCTCGACACTCTGTCCCGCGCGTGGACCCACCGCCTGAACGACCTATGGCTCGCCCAGCTCGCCAAATTGTCGGAGAACCCTCCAAGCCCGCACTTGAGACAGATTGGGAGGGAGCGGGCACTGTCGCGGCCGAGCGACCGTAACGACTCATGGCTGGGCTCGCCGCCGCAAGGACCGCGGTCGCGAGCCCACTGTCGGAGGCTCGGTCACTTCAGTCGCTACGGTCGCTGCGCGGCAGACAGGGACAGCGACTGAAGGTGCAGCTACTCAGCGACTGTTCAGTCGCTACCCTCGGCCCGCACAAAATGCGCAGGTCAGGGCGGTGACAAAGGATTGACAGCGACTGAAGCGACTCAAGGTTGCTATATGTGAGGCCCTTCGTGTGCGTGCGTGTGCGTGATATACAGGAGCTTCAGTCGCTTCAGTCGCTGTTTTGAGTCTTGGACATAGTCGGACCTGCGGTTCTCTGATTCGCTCAACAGCAGCGACTGAACGTCCCTCAGTCGCTGCCGTCCGTCTCGGTCGCTGCCGACGCCTGCCGAACGCCTCACGAACACAGCACAGGCTTCCCTCGCATGTGCTCCACAACCTCACGGGCCACATTCGTTAGGCTGTGTCCGTCATTGAGTCGCTTCGGTCGCTGATAGGGGGTGCGAATGCCTGCTGAGCTGCGCTTTTCCAGCAGCGACTCACAACAGTCCGCTCCCAGGGCTTCAGTCGCTGCCTCCCTGGCCACCGCGAGCTGGTGCGCCCGCCGTGGCTGGCCCGTGCACCCCCTCGCCGCCAGCCGCAAGACCCCGGCCGCGAACTGCACCGAGTGCCGGACCAATCCGCACGCGCCAAGCGAGTGCCCCTGCCTGCCCGCGGGACGCTGGTGCCACGGCTTCCACGCCGCCACCCTCGACCAGCGCCGCATCGCCAACTGGTGGGGCACCCAACCAGAGTTCGGAGTCGGCATCGCCTGTGGCCCGGCCGGCCTGGTCGTCATCGACATCGACGCCCACCCCACCCAGCCGCCGACCCGGGACCGGATCCTGCCCGGCATCGAGATCGGCGACCACGTCGACCTCACCGGCTTGGCCAACGGCTTCCACACTCTCGCCGTCCTGGCCGCCCTGCGCGGCCGGCGCAGCCCCGCAGACGACGACACCACGTTGCGCGTACGCACGCCCTCAGGAGGCCTGCACGTCTGGTACCGGGCCACGGGCAACCGCCGCTGGCGCTGTTCCTCCGGCTCCAGCCAGGGCACCGCGCTTGCCTGGCAAGTCGACGTCCGCGCCCACGGCGGCTACATCATCGCCCCAGGCACCACCACACGGGCCGGCGTCTACACCCCCCTCGACAGCGTCCGCGAGCCGGTAGCCCTGCCCACCTGGCTGGCGCAGGAACTCGAACGCACCGGGCACCTGCCCGCTCCCAGCATCCCCGCCCCGCGGCCGGTCCCGCCACGCGCCCAACAGGCGGTCCTCGCCGCGGGCGGCGGCCGCGACCGCACCCGACGCATGCTCGCGACCGTGATCGCCCCCATCGAGGCATGCGGCCAAGTCACCGAAGGCGCCGGGTTCTCCGACACTCTCAACCGCGCCGCCTACACCCTCGGCGGTCTGGTCGCAGCAGGCCGCCTTACCGAGGAGGAAGCCGAACGCGCCCTCACCGAGGCCGCCGCCGCAGCCCGTCCGGGCCAGGAACGCCGCGCCGCCCAAATCATCCGCAGCGGCATGACCGCCGGCCGTCAACACCCCCTCCATACGGGAAGGGGCCCCCGATGACCTCCCTTGGCAACGAGACCGAGCCTCTGTTCCACTTCGACCCCGAAGCCGTCGCCGCTCAGATCCGTAACCAGGCCCGCCTCGCCCCAGCGGCCACCGTGGCCTTGCCGGCCCAGGTGGACGCCTCCCGCGCGGCGGCAGGGGAAGCCACAGCTGCCGGCCTGTTGCCGGACACCCTCACCGACCGCGGCAACGCCAAGCTGTTCGTCAAGCTGTACGCCAACGACTACCGCCACGTCCCCGGGATCGGCTGGTACCGGTGGGACACCACCCGCTGGCAGATCGACGAGGACGACACCGTGCTGTGGGCTGCCGGCGACCTGGCCGAAGCCATCGCCGGCCACGACCCCCGCGGCCTGTTCACCGCCCAGGCCCTGCAGTCACACCGCCGCCGAGCTCTGTCCACCACCGGCATCAACGCCATGCTCACACAGGCCAAGTCCGCCCCCGGCATGGTCCTCAACGCAACCCGACTGGACGCCGACCCCTACGCCCTGTGTACCCCCGACGGCATCGTCGACCTGCGCACGGGCCTGGTCAAAACCCCCGACCCCAACAAGGACTTCCACTCCCGCTCCACCACCGTCGGCCCCCAGCCCCTGCCCACCCCGCGCTGGGAACGGTTCCTGACCGACACCTTCGGCGCGGACGCCGAAGACCGGCAGATGATCGCCTACCTGCAACTGATGCTGGGCTACTCCGTCACTGGCGACGTCGGCGGCCAAGTCCTGCCCTTCCTCTTCGGCTCGGGCAAGAACGGCAAATCCGTCCTCCTGGACGTCCTGATGAAACTTCTGGGCGACTACGCGGACGCAGCCCCGCCCGGCTTCCTGATGGCCCGTCCCTACGAAGGCCACCCCACCGACCTCGCCGAACTCCACGGCCGACGGGTCATCGTCTGCTCCGAGGTCAAACCGGGCGACAAGTTCGACGAGGGCCGCGTCAAGCTGCTGACCGGCGGCGACCGCATCAAAGCCCGCCGTATGAGGCAAGACTTCTTTGGATTCAACCCCACCCACAAACTCTGGCTGCTGGGCAACCACAGGCCCGAGGTCGGCACAGGCGGCTTCGCGTTCTGGCGGCGCATGCGGCTGATCCCGTTCGAGCGGGTCGTCCCCGACCACCGCAAGATCGACAACCTCGCGGACATCCTCGTCACCGAGGAAGGCCCCGGCATCCTCACCTGGCTCATCGACGGCGCCCGCCGCTACCTCTCCGGCGACCGCGACCTCACCGGGCCCGAACGGGTACGGATCGCCACCAGCGCGTACGCGGAGACCGAGGACCACACAGCTCGTTTCTACGACGAGTGCTGCACCCAAAGCCCCGACCTGCGCGCCGAACAGACCGCGCTCTACGCCGCCTACCGGACCTGGTGCCACAATGAAGGGGCACCGCCCATGTCCTCGCGTGCGTTCGCCGCCCGAACCCGGGAACTCGTCGGACTGAACTCGCCCAAGGAGATGATCCTGTCCAACCAGCGCAAGCACTACCCCGGCATCGGACTACTCACCAACCAAGAAAGGGAACCCAGCGCATGAGCTCCCTGATCGAAGAGGGCGAGATCAGCCACGAAGCCGACATCGTGTGGCTGGAGGACATCGACGACCTGGACTACGTCCGCCAGAGCCTGGACCGGCTGCCCACCCGAAAAGGCAAGCCGGCCTACCACCGCAACGGCCGCATGGTCGGATACGCGCTCCTGGGCGCCACCGCCAAACCCTCCCGCGCCTCCGGCACCTTCCGCCGCCGCGTCTTCTGGCTCCTGCCCCACGACCGCGACAGCGAACCCGAGGGCCTGTACGCCAAGAGCGCCCCCGCTGAGGCCGTCGACCCCCGCACCCTGGAGCCACGGGTGAAGGGCTACAAGACCGAACGCTCCGAGGGCGGACCGCCTTCCACCGCCATGCAGGAGCTCGGCATAACCCTCCCGCTGTGACGCCACCTGGTCCGTTCCTTGACCCTGTCGGTGGCGAGGCGCCCGGTGCGGGGGGCCCGGCGCTGTTCGGCGATCCACATGCCCAGGGGGAACCCGTCGGCATCGGATCCGTCGGGCGCGGGTGACCGGTAGTCGTACGGCACCCGCAGATCCCCGTGGTCGCTGCGATAGGCCGCCGGGCGATGAACATCGAGCATGAGGTCGGTGTCGTCGGGGTGACTGAACACCTGGTCGGGAACGCGCGTAAGAGGTCGCGCGGATAGGCGCGGTTGGGGACCTCGGCAGCAGAACGGGCACAGGTCCCGGTGATCATGGAGTTGCGACGCTCTGTGACCACTGAGGAGACCTGTGCCCGCGCTTCCATCATGGCTCACCGAACCGCTCTGGAACCAATTTGTGGCCCTGCTGCCCGAGCGGCCGGAGTTCCACCCGGACCATCCACTCGGCTGCCACCGCCGGCGCATCAGTGACCGGCCGCCGCGCTCGGGTGTGCCGTTGACCCACGGGCCAAAAACGCAGGCGCTGTTCGCGAAGAGGTGCAGGTCTCGCTGGCGTCGGGTGGCCCCGGTTCGGTTGCTGTCGCCGGCTGTGGCGCGCTGTTCGAATGGAGTGGCAGTGCGGCTCAGGATGACTCAGTGCGGCCAGGGGGCGGTGCCGCCGTCGACGCCGAGGGTCATGCCGGTGACGTAGCTCGCGCGGTCGCTGAGGAGCCAGGCGGCGGCTTCAGCGATCTCGTCCGGTTGGCCAGGGCGGCCCAGGGCGGCGAGGGAGCTGAGGTGCTCGACGATGCTCGGGTCGCGCTGCTGCCAGGAGACCATCATCTCGGTCATCGTGGCGCCTGGCGCGATGGCGTTGACGCGGACACCGTCGCGGCCGTATTCGGCTGCGGCGGCGCGGCTCAAGGCGATGACGGCGGCCTTCGTCGCCCCGTACACGCTCTGCCCGGCAGCGCCGAAGGTGCCTCCAATGCTGCTGATGTTCACGATCGAGCCACCAGCAGCGCCCTCCGCGGTCATCGCCTGCAGTTCGGCGCGCATCGCCAGCCACACGCCCTTGAAGTTGGTCTCGAGGACGGAGTCGAAGGTCTCGTCGGTGACCTCCGCGAGGCGGCCGCCGCCCTGGGTTCGGCCGGCGTTGTTCAGGGCACCGTCGAGGCACCCCCACCTCTCGACCGCGGCCGCGACGGCTCGTTGCAGTTCGCCGGCGTCGGTGGTGTCGGCCTGAACGGCGAGGACGTTGCCTCCACCGGCGGCGATGTCCTCGGCGACACGGTCGAGTTCGGCTTTGCGGCGGGCTGTGATGACGACGTTCGCGCCTTCGCGGGCGAACAGACGCGCGGCGGATTCGCCGATGCCGGACGAGGCGCCGGTGATGAGGATGGTCTTGCCTGCGAGCAGATCGGTCATGGGTGTTGCTCCATCGTGCGGGTTCTCGCTCGGTCCGGGGCCGGATCGGCTAGGAGTCAGTTATGTGCCCGGTCCCCGACGAGCGCGTGGATGAGCGCGTCGCGGACGACGGCGGACGTCGCGTCGTTGTCGCCGTTGTCGGGGTTCGCGGCGACGGCGTGGGCGACACCGCGCAGGGCTGCGCGGAGCGCGTTCGTCGCCAGCGCTGCGGTGATCCCGGGCCGGAGGGCGCCTGCCTGCTTGAGCTCGTCGAAACCGGCGCGCAGCAGCGCGCCGCTTCGTTCGACCTGGCTCGGCAGCGGGCCCGATGTCGGGTACATCGCCGGGTAAAGACCCGGGTAGGCGAGCGCGAATGCGATGTGCGCGTCCCATCCTGCGGCGACGCGGGCACGCGGGTCCGCGTCATCCACCGGGGTAGCGGTGTCCTTGCGGTGGAAGTACTCCTCGAACGCCACGTCGACGACCGCGCGGATCAGTCCCGACCGGTCGCCGAAGTGGTGGTACAGCGACGGGGCCTGCACACCTGCGGCGGTGCAGACCGCACGCGTGGAGACCGCGTCGACACCGTCACGTGTGGCGATCTCGAAGGCGGCGGCGAGCAGTCGCTCGCGGGCGTCACCGGCTGTATTCTGTAGCATCGCTACAATGTAGCACCGCTATAGACGCTTAGGTAACATGGCTCCCGACATGAACAGACGCCTCGAACTTGACCTGGCCGCCGGGGCCACGGTGCCCGGACCGCGCACCCCCGAGAGCGACCACACGCCATCCCCGGGGGCAGCGCCAGCGGGATCAGGCCCCGGTCGTACGCCGTGAGGGATCGAGCAGCGGGTCGTCGGCCTTCAGCCGCTTCCGGCGCTCTGAGGCGGGCGCGCGCCGTCCAATGCTGTCGCCAAACAATCGAATGACGACAGGGGCCACACGCGTCCAATGAACCCGGACTTTCCGGGGCCTGACGACAGTCCAGATCCATTGAGATCCGATGGACGTTAACGACAGGGTTAGATGACAGCCAGGGTCCGATGCGCCGACCGAAGCGAGGAACAGCGTGGCCAATCTCGTTTACAAGCGGGTGTCGACCGACCAGCAGTCGACCGGCCGCCAGAACCTGGTCCTCGCCGAGGCCGGGATCGAGGACCCGGTCGTCTTCGAGGAGGAAGCCGGAACCTCCAGCCGCCTCCACCCGCTGGAACGCCCGAAGTTCGGCGACCTGCTCACCTACGCGCGGCCGGGCGACACCGTGCACATCTCCGAGATGTTCCGACTCGTGCGCGGCACCGGACACATCCTCGACGTGCTCGACGTCCTCCACCGCGACCAGGTCGCGCTGCGCATCCACGACGGCGCGTTCTCCGCGATGGACCTCACCGCACGCCACCCGCGCACCGGCGAGCTGCTGTCCACCGTGAAGTTCATGGTGCAGACCCTCGCCGCCGCCGGCGAACTCCAGCGCGACCTACAGCGTGAGCTGACCTATGACGGGCTGCGGGCCGCCGAGGCCAAGGGCAACAAGGGCGGGCGCCGCCCAGCCGTCGCGGCCGATAAGACCGACACCGTGCGCACGGCGTACCTGGAGGGCCGCTCCATCGCCGCCCTCGCCCGCGAGTACGACGTCAGCCGCGGCGCCATCCGAACCGCTGTCGCAGACCTCCTGCCCGAGCACACGGCCGCAGACCCGGGCGCCCCGGCCCCGGAGCTGCCGGTCGTCCTCGACATGCCAGGCAAGGTCGCCGACTTCCTCCGCACCGCCGAACTGGCCGACGCCGAGCGCGTCGTGCTCGACCAGGGCGTGACCGTACGACGCGGCCAGGGCTACACCCTGCGCATCACCGCCGTACCCGCGATCCACCGCCAACTCCTCGACCGCTGCCAGGCCCTCGACGGAACCACATCGGTCCCGGCCCAGCGCAAGGCCCGCCGCGAGTACGAGCACCGTGTCAACGCACTTCCGGCTGTCAGCCTGCTTTGAGCGGACCGAGCACCACACCCGCCAAGATCAAGTACTGGCGGCTTTTGGGCTTACCTCGCTACCCCTACATCCGACACGTGCCCCCGTACCCGGGCTTTCGGGAAGACCCTCCCGAGCCGCCTTCCTGACGACCTTCCGACCCGGCCGCACCTGCTGGTCCTGCACACCCTGGCCGCACACCGCCTGCCGACCAGCCACCGGATCACCGAACTTGTCTTCGACAATCCGGTCATCCCGTTCGACGCGGTGCCCTGTACAGGTCGTCGAGACGGAGTGGCGCGGGTTCGGGCAGCGGTGTGTCGTCCGTCGGCCGACACGACTGGAGGAAGTAGGCGAGCAGGCGGCGGGACGCGGCCATGGAGGCCGCCGGGGAGTCTCGCAGGACGCCGTTGTTGGCCAGGAGCAGCAGCGTGACGTCGCTGCTCTCGAAGTCCTTGCGCAGCTGTCCGGTTTCCTTCGCCCGCTGTACCAGCCGGGCAAGGCCCGACTCGGCGCGGGTGCGTTCACGTCGGACGTCGGGAGCGTCGGGGAATTCGGCGAGGAACGCGGCACTGAAGCCGCGGTCCTCGGCCTGCATCCGGCAGACCTTGGTGAGGGCGGTGCGAAGTCCACGCCAGGGATCGTCGTCCTTGAGGGCCTCGTCGACGGTCGCAATGCACTGGCCGAGTTGTTCGGAGAACGCGGCCGCGATCAGCGAGTCGCGGGTCGGGAAGTGCCGGTAGAGGGTGGCGGCACCCACACCGGCTCGGCGGGCGATTGCGCTGGAGGGCACGTCGGTGCCGTCGAGGGCGTACGCGTCGCGAGCGGCCTGGAGGAGCCGAGCGCGGTTGTTCCGGGCGTCGGCTCGCTGCCCCGGGGCGGGGGTGCCGGCGGGGGAGGTGGATGGGTTCCGAGACAGTCGGTCAGGCATGTCTCCCACTTAAGCACAAACGGAAGAGGTCGACCGTTTAGCGGGTTAGCGTGACGTGATGCCGCGGGTTCCCGCGGTCGGCTCCCGGCCGCGGAGGTGAGCGGCTGTGAGTTCTCCTGTCGAACGACGTGCCGTGTGTATGGAGGCTGTCCGTGTTTGCTGTGCAGTACCACCGCTATGGCGGTTCCGAGGTTCTTGCCGTCGAAGAGGTCGAGGAGCCGCACGCCGGGCCCGGTCGGGTCCGCATCGCCGTGCGTGCCACCGGCGTCACCCCTGCCGACTGGTACCTGCGTTCAGGGATGTTGCAGGACTTCGTCTCCCTGGACTTGCCCCATGTACCAGGCATGGATGCCGCGGGCATCGTCGACGAGGTGGGAGAGGGGGTGACCGGCACCGCCGTGGGAGATGCGGTCTTCGGTCTCGTTCCCTTCGTGGACCAGGGCGGTGCCGCGGCCGAGTACGCCGTGCTGGAGGCGTGGGCGCCCAAGCCTCGGTCGTGGTCCTTCGGGGAAGCGGGTGGCGCCGCGGGCAATATCGACACGGCCACGCGTGTACTGGAAGCCTTGGACGCCGTCGAGGGCATGACCTTGTTGATCGAGGGCGCCGCCGGCGGTGTCGGTACCATCACCGCGCAACTCGCCCGGGCCCGCGGCCTCACCGTGATCGGCACCGCCAGCGAGAGCAATCACGGTTTCCTCAAGGGGCTCGGCGTCGTACCGGTCACCTACGGGCCGGGCCTGGCCGATCGCCTTGCTGCACTGGCTCCGCACGGTGTCGACGTGGTTCTGGACGCGGCCGGCAAGGGCTCCCTTGCCGAACTGGTGGCCATCGTCGGCGACCCGCACCGCGTGGTGACCATCGCGGACTTCGACGCCGCTCGGCACGGAGTGCGGTTCTCCCGCTCCGAGGCAGGAGAGTCACCGGGCTGGGCAGGACTGCCGTTGGCGGCGGACCTGGCCGATCAGGGCCGCCTCACCGTCCCCCTGCACGCCGCGTTCCCGCTGAAGGAGACCGCCGCGGCCCATGACGTCAGCGCCGCCGGCCACGCACGCGGAAAGATCATCATCACCGTGCCCTGAGTGATCGTCTTTGGCCTGCCCCGTCCATCTACGCTGTTGGGGTGGGCGGCGGCAAGGTCGCGCGACTACGGGTACGTGGGCCGGATCGGTTGTGTCCGGTCTGCGGCGCTGTGCTGCCGCCGGGCTCGAAGCCGGAGCGGGTGTACTGACCGGCGGCGCTGTAAGCAAGCCGAGCACCGCCGCCGGTCAGCCCTCTCCGCCCGCTGACCGGCAACGTCAACTGAGACCCGTGCTCTCAAAGCCGCCCGCTAACTGCGCTCCGCGCTACATGTCCGTTCGCCGTAGCTATACGAGAACAGGGCCGTAACCCCCGCGAGTTCAGGGAAACTGAAGGGTCTTCAGTAGGAACCCGAGGGTCCGTCGTCGTGCTGTTGGGGTGTGGACCCTCGGGTTCGTGGTGAAGTTGCGGGGTCGCTCTCCAGCGGCCGTTCCAGGATCTGGCGGGCGGAGTTCGCGTAGCGGATGGCGGTCTTCTCGTCGAGGCCGAAGACCTCGGCGAGGTGGAGCGGGTCGGGGCCGTGGGTGAGAGCTTCCTCCAACTGGCGGTCCATGCGCAGTCGCTCCAGCGTCGCGGTCTGGCCGCGGAGGGCTTCGGTGATCCACACGCCGCTGACCGGACGGGTGTCCATGGCGGTGTGCTGGCTGACGATCAAGTGAGGGTTTGCGGTGTTGGGCCATCGCCGGCGGCGGTAGTCGAGCCAGGCGAGGACCGCCTGACGGGTGAGATCGTCGAGCGGGCGGGCGCGACCGGCCAGGACCAGGCGGCGATTGCCCAGGTCCACGTCGTCGAGTTGGAGTTCACGCACCGCCTTCGGCCGGGCTGCGTGGACAGCGGCCAGGGCCAGGGCGAGCCGCGCGACCGGCGTGGTCGCGGCGTCGACGGCGGCGCGGACCTCGTGCGGTTCGAGGGGAAGAAGGACGCGGTAGTCCTGGCGGCCGACGCGGACCCGGGCGGCGGGATCGCGGAAGATGGTGCCCTGCTTCTTGCAGTGCCGGAACAGGGACCGCAGCACGCTGACGGTGTGGTGCCGCTTCGAGCCTTCCAACTGATCGCGGACGGCCAGGACGTCAGCGCGCGTGACCTCGCGCAGGTGGTCGAGCCGGCCTGACCAGTCCAGCAGCACCGGGCGGATCTCGGTCAGGTACTTCATGGCGGTGCCCTGCTCGCGGGGCTGACTGCGGGGACCGCCGTCACGCAGGGTTCGCAGCCAGTCCTCGACGTCACGGCGGATCCCGTCGGCGAGACCGTCGAGCCGCTGGGACAGCCAGGACTCGAAAACCGGGACGCGGTCGTCGTCAAGGAGGTCGAGCTGGTCGAGGATCTCGGCAGTGCGCTTGATGGTGAGGCCGAAGTGCCGCAGCCCCTCGGACATCTGCGCGTACGAGACCTTGTCTCCTGTCTGGTGCCCTGACAGGAGGATGACCAGGGCGCGGTCGACTTCCCGGGCGACCCATCTGGTCCAGCCGTGGGCCTCGCCGATCGCGCCGGCCCGACGTCTGGCCTGGTCCAGGGTGGGATTGGCCGGGTCCCGGCGGTGACGGACGAACCGGCTGAAGTCTTGCGGGGTCTCGGTGAGCCGTGGCTGCACCCATGGCGAGTGAAGCCGCACCTGTTCAACGTCGGCAGTCGGACGGACGCGTCGCCCCTGCTTGCCGACGGGAGGTCCGCCGTTGCGGGGCCGCTGCAGGTTCGCGAAGAACAACTGCTGATGCTTCACCCCGCGCAGGAAGATCGCGAGCGCGGCGGCCTCACCGGTGGCTCCTGCGGCTTTGACGGCCCAACTCGCCTGGGCCCGGCAGAGTCGGCAGTGACCGTCGTGGACGGGTATGTCACGTCGGCAAATGAGACACACCCCAAGGGCGTTGAGCTGGCCGTAGGTGTAGCAGGCTCGGCAGAAACGGCCTGGTAACTGGCCCCAGGCGAAGCAGCCCACGCAGGAAGCCGCGGGCTTGTCCTGGCCGATATGCCCCATATTCGAATCCTCCGGATCACATCGGTGGCAGTGAGCGACCGTCACGGCGGCGGGGTACCACCGCCGGGGCCACCCCGGAGGAACCGACAGCCGCCCGTGCAGCGGTCTCCTCGCTGGGACGGACTACCTTCTGCGGCTCGGGGATCATCAGCTCGCCGATCTCGCAGCCCAGGACGACGCAGATGACGTCCAGGTCGTCGAGCTTGAGGGAGACCGGCTGGCCGGACCACAACCCGGACATCTTGCCCGCCGAGATCACCAGCCCGTGCTCGGCCAGGCTGCGTTGCAGCTCAGATGCCTTCCAGATGCCCTTGTTCGCGGCCGTCAGCCGCAGATTCCACCTCATCGGATCAGTCCTTCCAGTCGCTTCGCGGCCCGCTCGGTCCCGGCGGCCCAGGCGTCCTCGACCCGGGTCTGCTGCACGTGGACGTACCGCATCGTCGTAGCAATCCAGGAATGTCCCAAAACCTCCTGGATCGAGATCAGGTCCAGCCCGTTCAGATAGAGCTGGGACGCGCAGAAGTGCCGCAGGACGTGCGGCGTCAACTTGTCGGTCCAGGTCGGTAGATGCAGCTTGGTCGCGGCGCCGAGGCCGTTGCGCAGTGCGTCGTCACCCACCCGGCGGGAGGAGCCGTCGGTGTTCTTGCGCTCGGAGGGGAACAGCGGGGCACCGGGCCGGGCGTGGTCGTCGCCGAATCGCCGGTGGGCCGTTCGGCCGCGGCGAGGTAGCACGTGACGAACGGGTCGAGGGCGGCGCGGTGAGCCATCAGATGGCGGCGGTAGGCGGCGCTGTCCACCGAAGCGGTGTTGGCCCCTTCGCCGTGGTGCGTGCCGGGAACTCCGCACCATTCGGTGACGTAGCGGTCGGGGAGTTGATGTAGTCGGAGGTGTCCTCGGGGTAGTGGGGGTCACGCAGCCAGTGCCCCTCCGCGGCGCCCGTCACCTCATGGACCCGGCCCCACAGGCGGGTCAGGCCCGCGGCGAAGCCTGTGAAGCTCAGCACCCGGTCGGCGGACGCGGCGAGGATGACGTCGGCGATGGTCGGCTGCGCGGTGGCCGGGACCGGCTCGGGCAGGAGGAGTCGGCCCTTGCGGCTGTCGCGCCGGTGCCGCATGCTGGCGCCGGCTTCGATCGCCGCGTGCTGGGCCAGGAGCGCGGCGGCGGTGGCGGAGGGGGCCGCTCTGCGACTCCGAGACACAGGTGTACTCGCCTTCGCCGAGCTCGCCGGAGATGACCTGCACCGTGTAGCTGCTGCCGTTCGCGTCGCGGTGCACGTGGAGATCGAGGACTCCGGCCGGACTGTCCAGCGCGCGCTGGGCGTTCCACGACCCGCTGATGGGGCCGCTCTTCCAGTCCCACTCGTCCGCCGCCGGCCGGGTCGCCGCTGCCAGGACCCAGTCGAGCAGTGCGACCAGCGTGCCCTGTCCTTC
This sequence comes from Actinacidiphila oryziradicis, assembly GCF_005047355.1. Lineage (GTDB taxonomy): Bacteria > Actinomycetota > Actinomycetes > Streptomycetales > Streptomycetaceae > Actinacidiphila > Actinacidiphila oryziradicis. The sequence goes on along the minus strand of NZ_SUMC01000039.1, from coordinate 25,537 downwards.
CCTGTCCAGGTCGATGTCCAGTTCCCCGGTGGGCAGACGGTATTCGCTCAGGTCCTCCCCCAGGGCGAGTTCACCGAGGGCGGCCAGGTCCACGTCGTGGCGCTCCAGGAGCTGCTCCGCGCCGGGCGGCAGCACCGGGCGGTAGCTCTCGTGGGCGATGTCCAGGTCGCCGTAGCGGCGGCAGTTCCCGGCCCAGCCCCCGCCGTCGAAGACCGACATGTAGGCCGGGTCCGCGAGCACCGTCTCCGCGGTCACCAGCGCCCAGCGCGCGGCCCGCAGTCCCAGCGGTTCGGGCGCCAGGCCGGCCAGGCGGACAGCGCCTGCGCGGCGTCCTGCTCCCACAGGGCCTCGCCGAAGGCGCCCGCCGCCCAGATCACCGCGGCGCGCGGGTCAACGGTCGGGACCTCATGGTGCGCGAGCGCGGCCGGCCACAGGTCCAGCGGACCGACAGCGACGACCACAGCGGGATCGTGCTGGGCCAGCCCGCCGAAGCGTCGAGCAGGTACGGAACGCCCCGGTGGGTCGTGACGAGCAGTTCGACCGTCGAATGCCGGGCCGCCACCGTGGCGAGCAGCCCGATACGGCGCAACGTCGCCGACATCTGGGGCGCGAGGCCTCGAAGGCGTGCCCGGTAGCGCTCGCGGTGGGCGCGCTCGGCGGCGTCGACCGGTGTCGTCTCGGGTGCGATCCGGGCGTTGGGGTGGTGCTGGCCGTCGGGGAGCGAGGCCTGGTCGACGGCGCGCTCCCACGCGTGCTCGGCGGTCTGGGCGAGGACGATCCGCATCCCGTCCAGGGTCAGCACGATGTCATCGTCCCGGTGGGCCCACCGCAGTGCGGCCACGCCGTGACCGCGCGGCCCGGTTGCAACGGCGAGGGCCCGGGCCCAGTGCGTGGGTTGGTCCGGCGACAGGCACGCCACCAGTTCGCCGGGCTTCGGGGTCACGCTCATGATTCCGAACGGGCCCCCGGTGAGCGCCGGCCGGTGGCGGCCGTAGCTCGCGATGAGGGCGGAGAAGACCTGGGCCTCTCCTTCCATCTGGGCGGTGCCGGGGAGGGGCACGACGTCATCGGAGGCGGCCAGCTCGCGCTGGGCGGTCTGCGCGGTCTCGCCGGTGGCCCAGCGGCGCAGGTCGAGGCGCTCGACGGTCCAGGGGTGCGGTTCGTAGACCGAGGTGATGTCGCGGCGGACGAACGCCGGGGATTCGCTGCGGGACAACGGTCCTCTCCACATGGGGTTATCCGCTAGAGGTGCCGAACCGGCGCTCGGTGTGACAGCTCCCCCACGAGGGAGCCATCGAGTTCAGCGCCTGCGGCGCCAGCGGCCCGTGGCGCGCGAGGTGTGTCCGAGGTGCTCGGTGAGGGCCATGGCCATGTACTCGATCTCGCGCTCGATCGGCTGGCTGTAGTCCGGCTGGCCGTTGCGTGCGCCGTAGTGCCGGTAGAGCGCGCGGGCTGCGCCCCGGCAGACCAGGCGTCGGCGGTCGGCGACGCTGGTGGTCGGGGGAACACGGACGGCGAGGGATCCGCCGGTCCAGTCGTCCAGGGCCCCGTTGATGATCGGCCCGTCGGTGGGCACGACGACCAGCGTGCGGCCGATGTACCGGGAGACGAAGGCGAGCAGGTCGTCCTCACTGCGGACGGTGTGTGGAAGCTGGAGCTGGCGTAGGGTCCGGGCCGCCCATTCCTGCTCGGCGGCGACGGGGTGGGGAGTGGGGCTCACGCCGCGTTCCTTGTCGTTTGTGCTGGTAGGGGGTGCTCCATCCTGACATCCGTGGTGGCGTCGTGGTGCAGGGGGCCCAGCTGGGCGGCGCGGCGCGCGGCCCAGGTGCGGACCCGGGAGGCGTCGCCCGGCCGTACCCCGGCGGTGACCGGGTCGAGGGGTAGCAGGGCGGCGTGGAGGTTCCTGATGCGATGGTCGATGGCGATGCTGATGCGGGCGTGGCAGCCGTCGCGGATCGCGGAGACGGTGTGGACGTTGACGCACAGCCCGGTGGCGAGGCGGGACGCCGGCCAGCCCCGCTCGGCGAGTTCGGTGAGGCGGCCCGCGGCCGGACCGGCGTCGACCTGGCCGCGTCCGGCCAGGGGAACCGGTGACTGCGCGGGCGGGAGCGGGACTCCGAGCAGTGCGTCGGACGTCACCCGGGAGACGTGTGACGGCCTGAGTGCCGGGGGCTTGAGCAGGCGGCGTACCAGGGTGACGGAGATGCCGGCGGCGGTGGCGATGTCCTGGGCGGACATGCCGCGATCGCGCAGGGCGACGGCGTGCAGGGCCGCCGGGCCGGCGTCCACCCGGCCGCGGAGGCCGGCGGCACGCTCCCGGTCGCGTTCGCGGCGCGGTTGCGGGCGGCGTCCAGGCAGGCGGGGCGGGTGCAGCCGTAGTCGGCGCAGGAGGGCTGACCGTGGCGGACCTGGCTGCGGGCCGGACGCCGCTGTGCCGGAGTCCGCGGGTCGTCGGGGGCGGCTGGTGCTGCGGAGAGGTCCGTGGTCGCAAGGGGTGGGAGGGCGGCACTCGCCGCGGGCGACCGGTGCCGGTCGTGCTGACGGGCGGTGCGCGGCCGACGGTGAAGGAGTTGCGCCGTGCCGCCAGGCTCGATGGCCGTCTCCTGGTTCTCGTAGTCCACGCCCCTCATTGTGACTGCCGCCCGGCGTATGGCCGGACGGGACGGGGCTGCCGAACCTGAGGACCTGGGCGTGGGCATCGGTCCAGCCGGGGGGGGACGGGGGGAACGGCAGTGGCCCCGACGCGGTGTGCGCCGGGGCCATGGTCAGTAGCGGGGACAGGATTTGAACCTGCGACCTCTGGGTTATGAGCCCAGCGAGCTACCGAGCTGCTCCACCCCGCGTCGGTGAACCCGACTGTACGGCATCGCGAACCCCAGGCTGTCCGAGTTTTCTCTCTTTGGTTTCTTGCCGCCGCAGTGCTCGACCAGCGATGACAGGAGACGCCATGGCGATCACGATGACCCGCCGGGGCAAGCGCCGGGACTACTGCTGTCCCGGGCACAACCCCAAGGAACTGGACCACGGCACCGAACGGGCCCGCGAGAAGCGCGAGTGGGTCCGTGAAGCCGACCAGGACACCGCCGACGACCCGGACACCAGGTCCTGAGCGGACCGCCGCTCCGCCCCCCATGCCGACGACACCGGATGACACCGGTGGCCGCCTCACTCCGAGGAGACTCCCCGTGCCCGCTCCAGCCGTCCCCGATCAGATCGCGATCACCCTGCCCGGCATCGGCACGCTGGCCGCCTCCGTGACCGCCGACCCGGACACCGGCGCCGTGCGGTACGCGGTACGCGGTACGCATCTGCACGGGGTCTTCCTGGTCCGCCCGTACACCGTGGCCGACGAACTCGTGCCCGCCGGTGTCCGGGTCAGCTTCGGCGACGGCGCCTCGCCTGTCCGCCCATTCCAGCCGCGCCCGGACGAGCCGGTCGCCTTCCGGGTACGGGCCCACGGCACAGCGACGTGCACCACGCCCGGCCGGCTGCCCGATCCGGGGTGTGTCCTGGTCGAGGGCGTCGTCCTCGGCGAGAACTACGCGACCCGTCGGGTACCCGACGCCGCCGGCGCCCTCCTGGACGCTGCCGTTCTCGCCCTCCTTCAGTACTGGCACACCCACTCCGGCCATGCTGACCGCGTACGGGCCGCCGCCCGGCACGCCGCCCCGCAGGCCGTCCAGGCCACCCGTACGGCTCTGGCGAACGCCGAAGCCGAACTCTCTGCCACCCGGCAGCAGTTGCGCCACCACCACGAACGCCTGCTCCGCTTCGAGGAGCTGTCCGCCACTCCCCCGCCCCCGGCCGGGCCGGCCGCCGGGACCACTCGCGTCCCCTACACCGACCACCACGGCCAGGTGCTGGGCACCGCGCTGGTCCGCGAAACAGCGGTCAACCGGCCACCCGGCACGGTCACCTACCGGGTGGACGGTGCCCGGCTGACCGGCAGCATCGTCATCAGGCCCTACCGGCACAGCACCGACCCGGTGCCCGGCGGCGTCAGCGTCCAGTACGGCACCGGCGCCGTCGACAACCGCAGCGACGAACCGTCGTCAACGGCGTGCGCCTGTGCGGAGCCTGGGACCACACCGGCCCCATGGAGATCACCCCCGTCCTCGCCGGAATCCCTCCCCCGCGCCTCACGAGCCGAGCCCCGCTCCGCCCAACCCGTGCCGGAGGCCACCAAGCACCGCTGGTGGGCGGTCGTACGCGCCCTGGCCACCCGTTACACCAACCGCCCGGACATCGACGAGCTGCGCCTGACCGCCGCGCACGACCGCGCGGCGCAGATGGGCAGCGCGGAACGGCACGCACTCGCCGAGCTCTGGAGGCGACAGGCCGAGCTGGCCACCACCGTGGCCCGGCTCCACGAACGGCTCGCCGCCGCCACCACTCTGCTGGACTGGCCGAATCCCGGCCGCCCCACTCGATGATCCTCACGGCCCACTCCCCCGGTGCCGGGCCGCTACCGCACCGACTCGGCCGTCCTCAGACCCGCGTCCTGCCTGGTGGGCGCCCGCCAGTCCAGGCCGAGCTGGTCAGCGCCCTCGCGGACCACTATCGGGCCGTGCTTCTTCTCAAGCTTGTTGTACTGAGTGCGGCCTGACCCCTCTTGTTGGTAGCCGGCCCACCGGGCCAGGTTAGGCTTGGTCAGCTCCACCCCGGCCTGCTGGTGAGCGAGGTAGATCCGCTCGGCCCGCTGCACCTTGGTCTCGTTCGGCGGTGCCACGCCCAGGTCGACCTTGGGCTCCTCCATCTCGCCGCCAGCCGCCTCATCGTCCTCCGCGTCGAACTCCTCGCCCTTCGCTCCGCCTCCACCGGTACGGGGGCCTCCACGCTCTGCTGCCCGGCCGCCGGGCTGAGGAGCGGTTCCTCCGGCATCTCCACGCCGGGATTCGGAAGGCCTGCCCCGCGGGCCTTCCCTGCGAACTCCTCCCGCGCCGCCGGGGCCCGAGCAGGATAGGGGGCCGCGAACTGAGAGGCTGGCGCTGAGACGAGCTGCGCAGGCTGCTCCGTCCCCGCGACGGCTGCCGCGGGGACGGCGGCGGGCACCGGAGCAACGGGCGGGCCCTGCAGGGTGGGTGCGGGCGATTCCACCGCGGCAACAGCAGCCGGAGCCGGGGCCGGAGCCTCATCAGGCTGCCGTTCCACCGCGACATCGACCCCGCTGCGGTCGATCGGGATGCCGAGCCGGGCCTGGCGCAAGGGCCGCAGCTGCGCGCCGGTCGCCTTCTTGCGCCAGCGGCGGCCGTACTCGGCCCTCAGGTCCTGGCGCAGCAGCATCTTCTCCTGATAGCGCTCGAGCGCGAGGGCGTAGGACCGGATCTCCCAGAGCTTCATGTCCCGCCATATGGAGAACGTCGCCGCTGGAGAGAGGAACCAGCGGGACAGCCGTATGGAGTCCATGTGCTGGTCGAGCTCGATCGAGGTGGCCTTGGCGATCGCGTTGCGCATCGCCTCGGTCACCGCGATGAACAGCAGCGGGATCGTGGCGTGCATCGCGGATCCCAGCACGTCCGGCCACGAGCTCGCCGCGTTGAACGTGATGGTCGCGGCCGTCAGCAACCACGCTATGTACCGCAGCAGCGGATACTTCAGGTTGACCGAGGTCAGAGCCAGATCGAGAGCCAGCAGCACCGCGATCCCCAGGTCGACCGCGAGCGGGAAGGCCGGCGCGAAGGACCCGAAGCCCTTCTCCTCCGCCAGCGCGCGGACCGCGGTGTAGGAGCCGGTAAAGCCCGCCCCCGCGATCGCGATCGACCCGAACCCGATGGCACCGAACAGCGCCTTGCGTCCCTTGGTCCACCGCACACGGGTGCGCCCCGCCGCAGGACCGTGCGGGGCGGGCGGCTGGAGGACGGTGCTAGGGACCCAGCGGTCATTGGACGTACTTCCCTCTCGTCGAGTCCGTGCGCAGGCGCGCATCGCCCATAGAGGTGCGATCAACGCCTCGGGTGTGACACGGATCGACCTCCCCGCGCATTCGAGCCACCCTGGTGACTCTGAACGGTACGAGGGATGAAGTCTACGAACCACCCCCTTTTCCCCACGGCACCCTCCCCGACCTGCCGGTTTGTACCGAAGATCACGATCTGCCCCACCCGCAACCGCCCTTGCCGGCTTCGTTACGTTTCAGTAGATCAGCCTCCCGGCTGGCTGAAATCACCATCCACCGACCGCCTGGGGAGCCTCCCGATGCCCGTGGTCACCGTCGTCGTCGCGCTCCTCGCCGGACTGGTGGCCGGTGCGGCATCCCGACCGCTGATCTTCGCCCGCGCCGTCCCCCGCGGCGAACCGAACCGGCGGGCCTGCCCCACCTGCGCCGCCGCCTACCCCTCCCCCGGGCTGGGCGGCTGGCTGCGAGCGACGACAGGTCGCTGCCCGTCGTGCCACGAGAAGATCGGTCCGGCCGCCGGCCTCGCCGAAGTACTCACTGGAGCAGCCTTCGCCGCCCTCGGCGCCGCCGGAGCGACCGGTTGGGTCGGCGCCGCGCAGTACTGGCTCCTGGCCTGCGGTGCGGTCCTGACGGTCATCGACCTCATGGTCCACCGCCTTCCCGATGTCCTGACGTTCCCCGTGTCGGCGGGGACTTTGCTGCTGCTCTGTGGAGCCGGACTCTCTGGTGAACCCGGCAGCATCGGGCGAGTCTTCACCGCAGCCGCCGTCGTAACGGCGTTCTACCTCGTCCTCGTCCTTGCAGGCATGGGCATGGGCGACGTCAAGCTCGGGCCGGCGGTCGGCGCACTCCTTGGCTGGTCAAGCTGGGCGGCAGTATTCCGCGGTGTCTTCGCAGGCTTCGTGCTCGCTGCTGCGATCGCCCTCGTTCTGATGTTGACCGGTAAGGCGACTCGCAAAAGCCACCTCGCCTTCGGCCCGTACATGGTCGTCGGCGCGCTGGCCGTCTCTGCTCTCAGCAGCTGATCTGGAGAGCTCGGAGAGGACGGATGGGCCCGCCACTCGGTCGCGAGCGGCGGGCCCATCCGTCCTCACGGATCGTCCATCGGCATCCAGCCCTATGGCTTGTCCTTACGGCCGGGAAGATGCCAGTTCAGGCAGATAGCCACGAGCTTGTTGCGGTCGGGGACCTTTGCCTCCTCGGCTGCTTTGTCGATCTCCAGGAGGTCTTCCTCCGACATCCGGACGTACAACCCTTCGGGGCCGGTACCGGCGAACTCCCGGTCCTTGGGCGCGCGGTTCGCGCCGAACCGCCTTGGCTGGACCTCGGGCACTGCCGTGGCCACCACCTTTTCCCAGCCGAACCCGTGGGCAGCCTCAAGCGCCTCGAAGATGAACTCCAGGTGCCCCTTGCGCTTCTGGCCTCCGGTCAGCTCCTTCGCCTGAGCTCGGTCCAAGCGGCGCCGGACGCCTGCCGATACCGAGAAGCTCACTGGCACGCCAGTAGGTTCAGCAGCACCCTGCTCACTATCTGGACGCTGAACAGGTGCTCGCCTCGGCCGGCGGCGCGAGACGGGAGTCTCTGCTTCTCTTTCGCGGTCAGGGATGTCGTCGAGCGATTGGCCCCCTGCTCCACCGATCGACTGCCCAGCAGACGAACTCTCCGGGACAGCTCCGTTCTGGGCCTCCGGAGCGGCTGCCTGATCCCCATCACTCGGCTTCTTCTTACGACCGCTAAGAGCAGAGAGGGACGGCGGAGCGTACACGTCGGACTGTGTAGGCGCTTCAGTCGTCATCGTCAGGACTCCTCAATGATCTTCTTGAGCGCGGCCGAGCGAGCAATTACCTGGTCGGTCAGCTTCAGGTAGTCGTCGTGCACTGTGCGGACAGTCTCAGGGAGGCTGGCGTCTCCTCGCTCAGACCGATCGAAGAGCGCCACCAGGGGCTCACTGTCTATGTCGCGCGACTCTTGGGCAACCGCCTCGCTGTGACCGATGTTCGTGGGGAACTTGTAGTAGGCCGAGCCGAGGATCGTCCGGAGACGCTCCTCAGCCTTGGCGTGAATCAGCTTGGCCTTGCGGCCTGTCGCGAAGAGCACTACGCCGAGCAGCGTCAGCAGCGGATTCACTTCGCGAGTGGTCTCGAACTGGTTCTTCATCTCGAGCACCCCGTCAAGGGAGCCTCTGTCGGTCTTAGCGGGCGAGATCACCCACCTGCCGGCACCCATGGCCAACCGCTGAAGAGTGGGGTTCTCCGGCGGGGTGTCGATGATGATGTAGTCGTAGTCACCAGCGATCGGAAGCAGGCACTGGAGCAAACGTAGGTCAGCGTTCAGGGTGAACGACTGCATCAGGCGGTTGTAGATCGGAGTGACGTCTTCCTTCAGTTCAGAGCCGCCAGGCACGAGGTCGAGACCTGCGCGCACGGTGACCGGCTTGAGGGGAGTTCCGTCCTTGAGCGCGAGCAAGATCCCACGGCCGTGATCGTTCAGCTCGTCCGAGGCTCCGAACTCGTGCACCGTCAAGTTGCCCTGAGCATTGAGGTCGATCACCAGGACACGAGCATCAGGGTCACCGGGAACGCCGTTCGCCGGATCGCCGGTCTGCAGCTTCTTCAGGAGCATCAACGCAAGGTTCGCCGTGACGGAGGTCTTCCCAGCGCCGCCCTTGTCGTTCGCGATGACGAAGATGTGCCACAGGTCTTCCCATGGAACATCGACCGGTGAGTATTTGTCGTACTTCGAGAGCACGATGCTCCCGGGGAGTACCAAGCTCAACTCAACAACCTCCGCTCGGCCCTGGAGAGTCTCGGCTCCAGGTCATGGTCCTGCTCGTAGACAGACGTCACAGCCGTAACAGCGGGACGCAAAGAGCATTCAACCACGATGATCACGCCCGTGTGTGACAGACACGCGGAGACCCAGCGCCCATCCCACGGTGCACAGGTTGACTTGGTTGAGATGGCAAGCCAGGCTCCGCCGCACCCAAGGCCAGGCGATTCCCCCGGCGTTGAGCACGTCCTGTAGTCGCACTGCCTCTCAAGTCGCCTCACGGCGATGCCATCACAGTCGTCCACGTTGATGTCAAAGTTTGTATGTAAGTTGCTTTAGACACAAGGACTCTGACCTGCAAGAACATCCTGCTTTACTTCCTGCACAACTTCCTGCACAACGTCCTGCACAACGTCCTTCCACACCTCGGCTCATACAGGGATCAGGCAGCACACTGGCACGTACGCCTAGCCCACGTTGACTACTCTCCGTGTCACTCGGTTTGAATCATCTACTGAGCCGCCCGTTACATCGACCCTTCACAACACAGTGAGTATGCGGGCTGAAATCTATGACTACACAGGCGTCAAGCACGCCACTTAGGCGTGAGTTCTAACGCATTATTATACAAACGTTAAGCTTTAGTTTGACATTAAAGATAATCCATGGGCGACAATGTGTACCAAGCAGGGCATAATTATACCCATTACGATTGTAATATGACCGCTGCTTACCACTCGTAATTTAATGCGCATCTTGCCATAGATCACAAACACGGCTTTACCCCACGGCTTCCAGTGCGCTTTCTCGGCGTGTGTGAATCAATGTAAAACATGGATTGAAACACCGACAAGCTCACTTATTTTAACTTGCAGCAAACGGTATTTATCAACTCACATTTCAAACTACACTGAATCCGACGTATGAACATGGTGCGATACTATGTTACAAACACCATGTCAAACTTCGTTTCCTACGACGGTGAGAGCACCGTTAAGGAATACGGCAATTCTTCACGGATAGTAGGATGTTAAATCATCCGTACTCTCCCCTAGTTAATCGTGGACTGCACAGCAGGATGGAATATCAATTGATCCTACTGCCTCAAAAGCAAACCGGCCTTGCCTTACGCAATGAATCAACAAAGCCTTGTCGAAATACTTTCTCACGTCCGTTTAAATCTTGGCTTCGTCCGATGATCTCCCCAAGGGTGGAGTAGGCGTTTTCAACACCTTACTGAATGACCAAAGATGCCATCGGTGAGCACCTTCACTGATAGCCAAATGCCCTATATATTCACCTTTGAGAACCTTCATAAAGGGCCTCTGGCCTGCGGAAATGCGATCTGAGCACCGATCGTCGTGAGGGTGATGTGATTCCCTTCTGGTGGCCGAGTTTGCCCGCTAGAAGGCCCTCCAGGGCCTTCTAGGCATCGCGCAACCCACACCCAACACTCGGGGGAGTGGTCGGAGCCGATAGAGGCGCAGGGTGCGACCGACTCTGATCGACCTGCCAGGACATCCGGAGTCGCGTTGTGGCCGTTCCACAGTCCTCAACGAGTACCGACTGGCCGCGGCAGGAATACGAACGGCGGACGGAAGTTCCGGCAGGGCGACAGCCCGAGGGATCGGCAGCTCACCCCGATCAGACCGGACAGCACGGTGGATTGCTCCTACCATCGAGTCACGACCCTCGAGCGCGGGGCCTGCACCCATCCTTCATCGCTGGCCGTCCGCTTGGCGTACCGGCGAGGACGGAACGTGTATCTCGGAAAGCTAGCGGGGCCCTCTGGATGTGGAGCCACATCCTCGGCTGCAACCTGGCAACTGGAAGAAGCGCGTGTATGACCGCAGACCAGACCTGTTCTCGTGCCCGGTGTCGGATCCCGGCAGTCAGACCTCTACGGGAGCACTCGAGCAGGCGCCTCAGGTTCTTGGGTCATCAGGGGCCTAGGTCCATCTCCCAGAGGGTGCCAGGTCCCAAAGACGTAGCGTAGATCGCTGGCACCCGACTGCCGCGAAACAGCTGACCTCGAACGGAGCGGGCATCTTGAGAAGATCGAGAGCGGGGTATCCGTCATCGCCTCGCCGCAAAGCAGTGGGCAGCCCGCACTGCTTCCACGCTTCCGGGAAATCCGAGGTTGGGAGTTCTCCTTTCTCCCGGAGCGGCAGGCTATGGGCCCGGCCGGCACGACTCTGCTCCACTCGCCTGCTCAACATCCGTCGAACCAGGTATCGAGTCCATAGGCTGCTGTGTGGGCTTGCAGACACGACGAAGCCAAGTGATCACCAGTGACAGGTCCTGGTGTCCGATCGTGTCCTGGGGCTGACACCCGCTGGCGCCACTCCGGGCCCTTGGCAACGTCGGCTGATCGGATGAGGTCGGTGCCGACGGCTTAGAGATGACCGGGCCGTGAGCTACGAATAACGCGGGCCGCTACATTTCGCGGGGGAGTCCGGAGCGCTTCGGGACGTTCTGAGGCAGGACGATCAAGCATGCAGCTTGGCAGGCCGGCATAGGACTCTCAGAGACGGTTCAGGGTTCGGATGGTAGGAAACTTCAGTACTAGAGAAGGTGCGAGAGCTGAGGCAGCCCCGTCGACTCCTCTGGTCCTTGGCACCCTTCGACGGGCTGCTGATTCGTCCCCATGCGAAGCACGGGGGAGTGCCTGGGCCATTCGGCAGTGAGTGCGGAGCCGCAATCCTGAAGGGGGTTATGTGCCGATTTGTGTACCCAAAATTGGTGCTGCACAGGCCCTCTGACCAGGCCATTTGCGCGCTGGCGGCCGTTCGCGGGGTGGGTAGGGTGATTCCCTTACCCAAGGGCCAGTGGGGCGCCAGAGCGGCCCTCAGGGCTCGCTGGGGTACCGTCCCCGGGATTTCGTCCGTTCGGCAGGGCGTCCGGTCCGGAAATGTGGTCGGGTAGCGCTTCAGTTGGCGAGTTAGCGTTCGAGCTGGCGGATGAGCGCGACGACGCGTCGCGTATCTCAGTGGCGACCGGGCCTCGGCGCTGCCAGAGTGCCCCCTGTCGGCGGCGGCTGAACTCTTCACCCGACGCCGACATGAAGACCATTACCGAGCTGCAACCAGACATTACGAAGTGGTTCGACCGCGATGTGTGGACCGCTGCGTTGCACGACAGCGGCTTCAGCGTCATCCGCCGCTGACCCTCTCTGCGGCACCCGATAACGCCGAGCTGCGAGCAGACCCGGGCTCCGGCTCCAGCGATGACGACGGTGGAGCCGGACCCGCTCGACTCACGGCCGCGATAGGCGCCAGCTCCCGCACCAGCAGGTCGGCCGTGAGGTCGTCGAAGGTGTGGGCATCGGCTGAAGCTGTGTGGCTCTAGGCGAGCGCCTGGAGCCACATCTTCACTCCCCCGAACGCGGTTCCTGCTCGGCCTGCGGCAGATACGAGACCGCCGGAGAGACGCAGAGTCAGTCGATGATCTTGTTGAGGAAGATCACGGCCCCGGCGAAGCTACCCCCTGCGGTCAAGAACGCGGGCGCGGCGGCAGCGCCCGGCAGCCACGTGAGTACGCCGGCCGTGGCGGCGATGAGAACGCCGCAGAGGAGGATCAAGGCAGACCGCTGAGGTAGCAGCGGCGGTCGGTTCGGGTTCTGTCCCATGTAACGCTCCTGTTTCGGGGACGGTCTTCGCGTCCCATCGAAATCTGTCTGTCGCTCATCCCAGAGGCTGAGATGGTGAAAGCCTGGGGTGAACGCGAAGCGTTGCGGAATGGAAACACCTGCTGTTTCCGCAGGTGGAAACACTTATGTCGTCAGAGGACGGGGTTCATGGGGGATCAGCACGGTGTCGGCGGCGAGGGCGGCGTCACAAACCTGCTCTTCGGCGGAGGAGACGATGTTCCCGGCCTCCACCCGCTGCCGGAAGGCCTGCGGCCAGAGACAGACGAGTTCGTTCGCGCTCTACGTGGCCTGTTCAAAGCGACAGGCAAGACGCTGCGCCAGTTCGCCGCCTACCACCACTTCAGCCCGGCCTCGGTCTCCCGCTACCTCGCTGCCGGACGCATCCCGGAGAAGAACTTCATTGACAGTCTGCTGAAGTCCGCTTGTCACACGCACAACCAGCAGGTCACCCCGGAAATCCAGGCCTTCATCTACCAGCTTCACCGCGAAGCCCTACTCACGGAGCAGCCCGGCCGCTACCGGCTCCAGATGGCCAGCGACCGCCTGGAGCAAGCCGTCTTGGAGAAGGAACAGGCGGAGCTGGAGATTCAGGAGCTTCGGCTCGGTGTTTCCGACCAGAAACGCCACCTGTACGAGTTGGAGCAGCGTATTGGCGAGATCGAGGCCGCCAGCGTGCAGGAGCGGGAACGGCTGGGGGCTGAACTGGAACTGCACTGTAGAGAGCAGTCCGACCTTGAAGAACAGTGCATACAGCTGCGTGAGGAGATCGAACGTCTGGAGGCGGAGCTGGAGGCGGCGGAACAGGATCGCGACGACGCGCAGTCCCGCTGCGAGGAACTGGAAATGCAGCTCGTCGAGGTGCAGGAAGAGGCCGAACGCGAAGCACTGCAGGCGCAGGCCCGCGAGGAACGCTTGCGCATGGCCAGGGCAACCGGTGTCGCTGAACAACACCTGGAAGACCTCGAACGCGTTCGCCGTGAAGCCGACCAGGTGCGTCTTGCAGCTGCCCGGGAGGCTGCTACCAAGCGCGAGGAAGCCGAAGCCCAGGCTAGAGCCATCATCGAGGAGGCCAAGAGCACAGTCAGAATTCGGCCGTCCGTACTCAGTAGGTCCTCGGCCCTGCGCCAGCTACGGGATGCAACGAGCGAAATCGCCTACGGCGACCTTCCAACGGCGTTCACGCGGCTCACCAGGATGCCTCCGCATGAAGACCTGGATATCTCGGTCAAGTCGGTCGGCCTTCAGACTCAGGACGACATCGGCAAGGTGGCCCGGGCATTTGACCGCGCGGTCCGCCTGGCCTGGGAGCAGGCACTGGAGCAGCGAAGTCTCATGAAGATCTTCGTTAACCTCTCCCGCCGCAGCCAAGACCTGCTGCAACGCCAGCTAACCCTGTTGTCCAAGCTGGAGGAACAGGAAAGCGACCCAGGTCAGTTGTCCAACTACTTCAAACTCGACCATCTCGCCACCCGTATGCGCCGCACCGGCGAGAATTTCCTAGCCCTCGCCGGTGCAGATCAAGATCCCGGCCGACGCTGGCACCGCCCTGTGCCGATGGTCGACATTCTGCGCGCCGCCGCGGCCGAAGTGGAGCAGTACGAGCGCATCGAGCTCATCTCGGTGGCGGCAACCGAGGTCAAGCCTTCCGGCATCAACGACCTAGTGCACCTGCTCGCCGAACTGCTGGAGAACGCGACCAAGTTCTCTGCCCCGCAGACCACGGTGCGCGTCACCAGCTTCGCTCTGCCCGATGGCCGAGTGCTGATCAAGATCCACGACAACGGCATCGGTCTAGCTCCACAGGATCTGGCAGAGCTCAACGAACGCCTTATCGATCCCCCTCCATGGGCCGATACCAGCTCACGTCACACGGGCATCATCATGGCTGGCTTCTACTCGGGGCGACAGAGCATCCGCGTCCACCTCAGCCCGGCTGAATCCGGCGGCACCACCGCGGCAATCATGCTTCCACCCGACCTCACTCACTGGTCGACCCCTGCCGCCAAGTAGTCAGGTTGACACGGACACAGGCCCATGTAGGTCATCCAAAGCGGGCCGGTGCCTCTACGCACCCCACATCGCCCGCGACGCCGTCACCGAATACGCGGTATCGAATGCCTCCTTGGCCGCCTTGAGCCGGTCGAGGTCGCCGCCGAGGAACCCGGCGCGCAGCAACGGGTGGTCCTCGCCGTGGCGGTCGAGGTCTTCGCGGAGCCAGGACTCGGGCGCGACCCGGTACTGGCCGAGGCTCCCGGTCCGCCGGAGGTAGGCGGCCTCCATGCCCCGGCCGGCGGAATGCTGGGTGATCAGGCGGAGGTACTCGAAGCGTTCCCAGGCGTCGGCGTACGCGGTCTCGCTCAGCGTGAGGTGGTCAGTAAAGACCGGGAGCAGCTGCCGGTGGAGGCGCTCGGAGGCGTCCCGGAGGCCGACATTGGACTGGGGGCCGTGTACGGCGGCGGGCTGGTGCTCGCCCTCGTACGGGTTGAAGACCCGGGTCTCGGTGAGGATGCGGACGAGCAGGAGCCAGCGCTGGGCGGCGACGGCAGCGGTGCCCGCCGCGTACATCATCATGGTGCCCGGCGCACCCACAAGATTGATCAAGGCTGTCACCCCACTGACCGCCGGGATCTGAGCGAGCTGCCCGATGTCGGGGAGCCACCAGGAGTCGGTGTCTTCGCTGCCCCAGTACGCCGTGGTCGCGACCAGCGCCAACAGCCGCTCCGTCTCCGATTCCAGCATCCGCAAGCGGCGCTCGTGCTCAGCCTCGACGGCCTTGCCATCGCCGACGCCGTCGAAGGGGCCGCTCGTGCGCAGCGGGAGGGCAGCGACGCGGTTGCCCTCGCGGCGGAGCATGTCGTGCAGGGGGATGGCGAGCTGAGCGCCGGCGAGAGCGCGCTTGGCGGAGGCGACGGCGATCGCGATGCTGACCGGGTGTTCGCGGGCGGTGTCGGCGAGGGCGTCGGCGGCGTCGGCGACCTGTCCGAAGAAGGTGTCGGCGTCGGCCTGGACGTAAGCGGCCGACCGGCGGGTGAGCAGGTCGTGGGCCTCGTCGGCCAGGGGGCGGGGGTCGGCCCAGTAAGTGGCGAACCGGCGGGTGGTGCACCGGGACAGGGCGTTGCGTAGCGCCGGGTCGTACTTGGCGGACCATCCGGCGATGATCAGTCCGTAGTTGTCGAAGATGTCGTCGAGGAGCTTGTCGGCCTGCGGGGTGTAGGTGCCGAGTTCCTCGGGGGTGTTGAGCATGCTGGTGGGCGCGAGGTAGTCGCCGTGCAGGTGGACCACCAGGCAGGCGATGGTATGCAGGGGCGCGAGGCCGGTGATGTCGTCCGGGTGGGAGACCACGGTGGGCTCCACGCCGGCCTCGCGCAGCGCGGCCTCCGTGAGCCGGTCGAAGTTCGTGGTCAGGACGATCCGTACGAGTCCGGCGGCAGCCAGGCGGGCTACGGCACGGTGCGCGGCCGTCGGCCCCTTCCGGCCCTGCTCGCGTTCCTGCTCGTCGGGCTCGAAGTAGGTCTTCAGCAGCGCCTGGCGCTCGAAGGTGGTGGCGGTCAGCGCCTCCAGGAGGCCGTCATAGGTCGCCTCGTGGCCGAACCGGCGCTTGTACCAGTCGAACGGATCGCCGATTTCCTTGGTGCCCTCGGCGGCTGCCAGGCGCTCGATCAAATCCTGCTGGATCTCCCAGGCGGCCGGCACGCCCGAGGCTACCGACGCCCCCGCGCCCAGCAGGACCGCGTACGTACCCGGGGTGGCGCGCAGGGCGAACGCCAACGTCACATGAGGTTCCATCACAAGCGTCACAGGCCTTCCGGCAGAGCAGTGTTACGACGCATCAGCGCCGCCTCCACCACTTTACGTCATTCTGACGACAAGTGATTCCGTGCAGCACCGCGCTCCGCCAGCTCGACGTCCATGCCCGGTGCCGTAGGCGGCCGCCGAGGTGCTACCGCCCGGGTACCGGATCAGGCGCGTGCCGATACGACGACGTCGCGCGCCTGCCAGGCCAGACGGAAAGCGAGGAAGACGACCTGGAGCACCTCGGCGGTCGGCGACGGCTCGTGATCCGGGAACTGGTTGTCGACGTGGTACCGGTGCACTGCATCGGCCACCGCAGTGACTCCGGCGGGGAGGAGACCGTCGTCCTCGGCTCGGCGGAAAGTGGCGACGATGTCCGAGGACCAGTTCCCGGGGACGACCTTGTAGCGCGCGCGCGTCAGTTGTCCGGCGGACAGTCTGAGCGCTTCCCAGCTCGCGGCCAGGGCCTTCTTCGGGTCGCCGGGGGCAGCCGCGCACGCCTTGATGAAGTCCGTGCTCACCATCAGCTCGGGAATGTCGGAGCGTACGGAGGTCAGCCAGCCGGGCGGCTCCTGCGCCCGGCTGGAGCCGGCCTTCGCCGCGCCCCAACGCTCCCGCGCCTCCAACACCTCTCCTCCGAGTGCGGCGACCAGCGCCTCGGCCACCGGCCACGTGGGCAGGCGCCGCCCTGCGAACGCGTCGCTGATCGTGCTCTTGCCGAAACCGGTCCGCCCGGCCAGGTCCCGCCGGGAGGGCGCCCCGGCCCTCGCGTGCAGCTGGACAAGGTAGCGGCCGAAGCCCTGAACTGCGGTCAACCAGACCTCCGGTGGTGCGATGTGCCCGCCCAGCGTAGAAGGGCCACCGACCTGCTGTCCGGCGCTGTCCGGGAACCGTCCGGACAGCAACCGGATGCAAGCCGATCACCTGTCCGGACACCATCTGGACAGTGTTCTGTGGGGACCAACGGGACAGTTCCGCACTGGCCGACATTGCAATTGAGCAGTGCCCAGAAATGTATTGCACCCGAAGTTAAGGAATTTCACTGCTGCCTTGCATATAGCTCCGCGTCAGACCCTTACAACCAGCACCGACAGCCAACCTTGCGGCGACGAAAAACAAGGAAGATTATGCGCTCCAACTCTACGGGGGACCCGGGCACCCAGAACCGGGACAACGCGGGCAGCGACGCCGAGGACCTGCCGGAGGACGTCCAGCACGGCGTGGACCGCGTCGCCGAACTCATCGACGTGGGCTTCAAGGGGACGTTGTGGCACCAGACGGCCTCCGAGCTGTACGCCTACGCGTTCCCGCCGCTGCTGACGGCGATGCGCCGCACCGACAAGCTCGTGGAGCTGACAGCGAAGTCGGCGACGCCGCTGGAGATGAGCGACGAAGAACGCTCCACACTGCACCGCAGCCCTCCGGACCGCGAGAACCTCGCCATCCACACGATCGACATCGCGATGGAGTCCTTCCCGCAGGTGCTGGAGCAGGGCGGGTACGCGCCCGCGCGTCACCGGGGATCCGGCGGCAGGCCGGCGCGGCTCACCTCCTTCTTCTACGGCCGGTGCGGGCTCGTCTTCCCCCGGGTCTTCTACGCCTGGCGCACCGAGCGCACGGACCGCTTCCTGCTCCACGCGCTGCGCATGCCCGACGGCATCCTCGCCCACGCCCTGGGGCAGACGGGCACCGAGCCCGTGCCCGAGGCCGTCACGGAACTGTGCGACGCCCTCACCGAGATGATCAACACCTCGAAGCCGCGGAACCGCGCCGTGATGCGGCTCACGGTCAACGGCTGGACGCAGAGCGAGATAGCCGACCTCCTGGACATCAAGGCCGGCGACGTCGAGAACGCCCGCTACGCGTTCCGCAGAAGGTCCGGACCCAGGTGCACCGCGGCCAACTGCACATACCGCCCGAGATCCGGGCCGAGTGGGCGCGGATGAAGAAGGCGGCGGTCCGATGAGCGCACCGCCCCAGCAAGCCCGCCCGGACCGGGGGGCCACTCCGCGTCGTCGGAGTCCTGGGCGGAGGCGCGACGGTCACCGCCCTGAGCCTGGCCGGTGCCCCTTGGTGGGCCGTGGCGATCGCCGTAGCCGCCGCGATCGTGGCGCCCGCCGCCCTCGGACTGGCCCAGATCCTCCTACCGGAGGAATCCGCACACAGGCGGGACCTGTGGCTGGCATTGCTGCGCCACCGAGAGCGCCGGGAGCTCAGCCATCAGCCCCAGCGACGCGGGAAGGCCGGGGACCGCCGCTGACCGTCCACCTGGACCGCCGAAACTTGCGCCGCTTACCCCTGTCCGTGGTAGCGGGCAATGAATTCGCAGGTCAGCGGCTATGAGCGCGGGCGGTTGGGCGGTTGGGCGGTTTAGTCTGCGGACTTGCGCGGCTAACACCCCGTCCCGTCACTGTGCTGACCTGCATTCGCCCGGATTTCCCCGAGATCCGTCCGCCATCGAAAGGCACCGTCGTGCGCTACCTCGCTGCTGTCCCCGCCCTCGGGCCCATCGCCGGCATTCTGGGGAACGCCTCCCCGTGGCTGGTCGGCGCCCTCCTCCTGGCGCGGCTGACCGTCCCGCTCATCGACAGGCTTCTGGCCTGGCAGCAGCAACGTCCGGAGGCGGACCGAGCACGTCTCGTCAACACGACGCTTGCCTCGATCACCGATCCCCGCGAACGGCTGGAGGCGCTGGCCCGGTTCGAGCCAACGAAAAACGCCACGCCAACGCCGTCGACGTCTCCCCAGCCCCCCGCCCCGGATCCGGATCCGCCGGAACCCTGACAGGCCCCCGGCGCCGAGCAAGTCACAGCAGGAGGTCGGCGACCAGTTCGGCGAACTCGTCAGGTGACACGATCCGGATCGCGAGGTCTTCGGCCTTGGTCCGCTTGGATCCGGCGCCCTCTCCGCCGACCAGGAGGGAGGTGCGCTTGGAGACGCTGGAGGAGGACTTGCCGCCCGCGCGCTCGATGAGCTCGTTCATCTGGTTACGGCTGAGCTTCTCCAACGGACCGGTCATGGCTCCGGTGACGACGACCGTCATGCCGTGCAGCGGCCCCAGCGCCATCGCGCCCTCAGCGCCGTCGGCGGAGGGTGGTGTGGCGCCGGGCTCGGTCATGTTCACCCCGGCGGCGACGAGCTTGTCGATGACGGGCGCCAGCTGCGCGAGTTCGGCGACGATGACGGGCGCCTTCTCCACTCCGATGCCCTCGACCTTCTGCATCGCCTCCGCATCCGTGTTCCGGATGTGGTCCATGGTGGCGAAGTATCGGGCGATGCGGCGGGACATCGACCGTCCGGTACCGCGCACGCCCAAGGCGCACAGCACCCTCGACAGCGGCCGGCTCTTGGCCTGCTCGATGGCGGCGAGGAGGTTGTCGGTGCTGGTGGGGCCCATGCGCTCCAGCGTGAGGAGTTGGTCGCGGGTGAGGGTGAACAGGTCGGCGAAGTCCTTGATGAGGCCGGCGTCGGTGAGCTGGACGACGCGGGTCAGGCCGAGGCCTTCGATGTCGAGCTGGTCGCGGCCGACGGCGTAGGAGACGGAGGCGACCAGGTGACAGTCGCGGCCGCGCTCGCACCGCCAGCGCTGCTCGGAGGTGTCGATGCCGGAACCGCACTGCGGGCAGGTCTCGGGGAAGGCGATGGGCTGCTCGGTGCCGGTGCGCAGGTGGGCGAGGGGGGCTTCGATGCGGGGGATGATGTCGCCGGCCTTGTAGACCATCACCTGGTCGCCGATGCGCAGGTCGCGGCGGGTGATGTCGTTGGGGTTGTGGAGGGTGGCGTAGGTGACGGTGGAGCCGTCGATCTCGACCGGTTCCAGGACGGCGCGCGGGGCGATGATGCCGGTGCGGCCCACGTTCCACTCCACGTTCAGCAGCCTGGTGACCTTTTCCACGGCCGGAAGCTTCCAGGCGATCGCCCAGCGCGGTGCCCGGGAGCCGGAGCCGGCGGCCTGTTGGTCGGCGGCCGCGTCGGCCTTGATGACGATCCCGTCGATGCCGAAGGGCAGTTCGGCGCGGAGTGCGGCGATCTCCTCCACCCGGGCCTGCACCTCCTCCACCGCGGTCGCGGTGCGGGCGGGCACCTGGGTGGCCGCCGTGGTGTGCACGCCAAGGTCGGCGATGTAGGCCATGAGATCGCTGTGCCCGGAGCCGGACAGGCGTTCCGCCAGCGCGGCATCGATGGCGGGCAGGGGCAGGCAGCCGTAACCGAAGAACGTCATCTCCAGCCGATACGGCCGGTCCTTGGCCCGCAGCGTGCCAGCCGAGGCGCTGCGCGGGTTCGCGAACGGCTCCCCGCCATGCTCGGTGCGCACTGCGAGCGCCCTCTCGAACTGGGCGGCGGTCATCAGGACCTCGCCGCGAATCTCCAGTGTCACCGGTTCGGCCAGCGTCTCGGGCAGGCCGGCCAGGGTGCCGATCGCGTGCGAGACGTCCTCTCCGGCCGTGCCGTCCCCGCGGGTGATCAGCTGGACCAGCTTGCCCTCGCGGTAGCGCGCGGCGACCGCCAGGCCGTCCAGCTTCGGCTCCACGCTCCATGCCGCCACCGGCCGGCCGATCCGCCGCTCCAGCGAGGCCGCCCACGTGGCGAACTGCTCGGCGGAGAAGACGTTGTCCAGACTCAGCATCGGCTGGATGTGCGGCACGTCGCCTTCCGCGGCGCCGCCGGCGACCTTGCCGGTCGGCGACTCGGGCAGCACCTGCTCCGGGTGGTCCGTCTCCCATGCGACGATCGCCCGTACCAGCCGGTCGTAGGCGTCATCGTCGAGCGCGCTGTCCCCGCCCGCGTAGTAGGCGGCAGCGGCCTTCACCG
Source organism: Actinacidiphila oryziradicis (assembly GCF_005047355.1). Classification (GTDB taxonomy): domain Bacteria; phylum Actinomycetota; class Actinomycetes; order Streptomycetales; family Streptomycetaceae; genus Actinacidiphila; species Actinacidiphila oryziradicis. The sequence continues at coordinate 4,619 of NZ_SUMC01000039.1, read as the reverse complement.
CAGTCTCGACCGCCTCCGCGTAGGCAAGGTCATCGGCAATCACAGCATCGGTGGTCGTCATGACCGCCATCGTGCCCGCCACCACTGACAACGGCCGAACCCGCCCGGGAAGACCCGTCGGATCCCCGTCGCCGTTGCTCCCGGCGACGCCTACCGGCTCAGGCGGCCGGTTTGGCGCAGCAAGAAAGCGATGAACGAGGCAAGGCGGGTAAACACGTAGTCGAGGGCCTCATCGCCGGGCAGGGCATGCTTGTCGTGTTCGTGGTGCCGGATGCGGAACTCGTTACCGATCTTGGTCAGCGCCATGGACTCCGTCTCCAACCGGTCGAGGAAGGGGGCTGAGCCCGCGGCGGCCCGGGTGAGCAGACGGGTAGCGGAATCCCTTTTCTTTTGGTCACCGCCGAGTTCTAGCGTCTTGAGGCGCTCGAAACCGTCCCAGAGCTTCTCCAGGGCATCTTGCCGATCAGCCGGGCTCCGTGACAGAAAGCGGGTCATCGCGTCAACGAGCAAGGCGTCGAGTTCCGGGTCTCCGGTCTTGGGCCGGAAGTCGGAGGTGACGTGCCGTGCCTCCATCGGGCCAAGCCGACGGATGCGGAGGTCAGCGCCGACAGTGAACGCGATCCCGTTACGGGCGAAGAGCGTGTCGATGTCGCGTTGGAACTTGATCTGCCCCAGCGTGAGCGCGTCCGTGGTGAAGAACGGCTCGCTCTCGTTCGTTCCGAAGAAGAAATGCTGGCAGCCGCAGTGCCGGTGAAATTCCTGGCGGCTCGGCTGGTCGATGTACTGCGCGACGAAGTCGATGATGTCCAACGCGTTGCTCGTGCTCTGGGGCGCGCGCGCGTCAAACGGCGATCCGGTGAGTTCTGGGACGTGGGATCCGAGCTGGTCAAGGAACCTGTTCTCGTCGACGCCCGTGATGTAGCCGGACCCGTCGCTGCAAGCGTGCTGGGGGAAGGCTCGCGCGAGCGACCCGTCGGCGATCCAGCCCCGGAGGAGAGCTGTGAGGCCCGCCCAAGCCTTCGGGGAGATGTCCTCGCTCGTGCGTGCGATCGACTGTCCGGCGCGGTCGGAATAGAAAGTTCCTGAGGTCACGCCCCACAGCCTGGCAGTGGGTGCGGTGGCCCACAAACGACTTCCAGTTGGCTGTCGCGTACAGCGCCATCAGGCAGGGTGGTGAAGTGAGCTCAGCCGCGGCCGCGTGGGGCGGATCCGCCGTACATGGGCAGTCCGGGTGGCGCGGACTCCGGGAGGCTGCGGACCCAGCCCTTGGCCTGCATCACCTCGGTCTCCCAGTCCTCGAACAGCTGCGGCAGCTGGCGCACGTCGCGCTCGGGGTTACGGATCCACCGGGCGAGTGCGCGGGCGGCCAGGCCGTCCGCGTCGCATACCGGGCACAGTTCCATCCACACCCCGGAGAACAGCGGGCCATGCCAGCCCAGCACCAGGCCCATGCCGCACCGGGAACAAGGCGGAAGGGGGCGATCGCGACGGTCGGGGCGATCGTGCAGCTTTTTCAGGTCCTCGTCGCTGCTTGCGTCCAGGCAACCGTTGAAATTGCTGATGCGGCTGAATGAGCCGTCGTCTTCTACGAGATAGCGCCACTCGAAGGACAAAGCCGGACCCCCTCCGGGAGTAACTCCCGCACGAACGGCCACATTGAGCCCATTTCCGGATCAGTGTCAAGAGCAACGGCACTGAGGACTGATCTTCTGTCAGGGCGCGGCGGTGAGAGCGTCAATCAGGACGCGCAGCTGCACCACCGTGTCCCCAGCGGCGGCATCGTCGAGGACAGTGACGGCCGGTTCGAGGACATCGATGAGCCGTCCGGACCGTACGGCAGCGGGCACCTCACGCCAGCAGCACACGGTGAAGATTTGCGCCACGCAGCTGACGCCACCTGTTGCGGGTTGCGCCGCTTGCCCCTGCCTGTGCTACAGGCCGGGCCTGGCAACGCGAGCGCCTCCGACTCAGGGCTGTGACCTGTGGACTTGCGTCGCTAACCCAGTTCCCCGCCACAGTTCGGCCGCCACCTCGCACCGCCTGGACCTGTCTGAGCTCCGCCCCGCGGCACAACGGGGTGGAGCTCTTCATGCCCTGCCCGATCGATCGCTCGCCCGCCGATGCCAGAAACTGAACCGACATGACCGCAACCCTCAACTCCCACGCAACGACGCCACCGACGTCCACTTCTGGTGATGCGTCTTCGCGGCCTGAGCGAAGGGGGCGCGGTGCCACTGCGGCCCGGACTGGCGTCGCTCTCGGTGGTGTTCCTGCTGCCGGGGTGCTGGCTCGTCCCCTGGCGGGGATGCCGTCATCGGCTGCTTAACGTCGCCGATCAACGCACGGCAAGGTCACCGGCGGCCAGTGCGCAGTCCGTGGACAGCGGCTATGGGGTAGCGTCCTGGCGCATCGCGAGCCCAAGTGCGTAGGTGACTGCCCAGGAGCTGTGTGCAGCCACCAGGGGCGTGCTGAGGGGCGTGGGCGGCATCGGTCGCATTCTCAGTCCAGGCACCGACGGCGCGGATCGCTTCCTCCGCACGCTTTTGGGCAGCGACCAGGTCCGGCGGAATGACTACATCGCTCATGAGTACGAATCCTACGGCGCAGCAGGTGCCGAACCCGTACCGGCGCGCCGCGCGGGAGGTCAGCCGGGCAGGGCAACGGGCCGCTGCGGGACGCCTCGGTCCAGTACGCCGGCGATGAGGTCGGCGAGGCCGACCGGGTAGACGGTCTGCCGAGTGGCCTGAAGATCGGCCAGGGTCCACCAGCGGCGGGCTCGGATGCCGTCGGGTTGGGTGGCGCGGGCGGGGTCGACGGCGGCGGGGTCGATGCGGGCGAGGTAGTAGCGCTCGACTTGGTGGGCGGGGCGGCCGCCGACCAGGTGGTGCTGGCTGCGTTCGGCGATCTGCGGGCCGAGGTCGACGTCGTCGACGCCGAGCTCTTCGCGCACCTCGCGCCGTACGGCGCTCTCGTGGTCCTCTCGGGGTCCAGGGAGCCGCCGGGGGTGGCCCAGAAGCCGCCGTTCTCGTTGTAGGCCAGTAGCAGCACCCGGTCGGCGTCGTCCAGGGCGACGATGCGGGCGGCCTCGCGCAGCGGTGTGGTCATACCGCCCCGCGTGGCAATTCAGGCCCTTCGGGTAGCGGGCGGCATACCATGTCACCCCTTACGAAGCATTGCTCTCTGTGGTTATTCAGATGCGTACCGTACTCAATTTTGAGCACTGCTGTGAAGTAACTCACAGTCCAAGGGCGCAGTTGCTCGCGCCTAGGGTTGCAATCACAACGGGCGTTTTCGCACGTCCGGAGCGTTAGTGAGCGCGGAGCCAGTCGGACTAAGAAGCCGACCGGACCGTGCTGGAGCGCTTTGTCCACTCCCCCCGCGTGTACCAAGCTGTGTCCATCTTCATTCCTTGGGGCGTGAGTCCACCGGGTGCCCCGTCGGAGACGGGGCACCCGCAGGGCTCATGGCCGAGCAGGGAAAGGAGGTGATGGGAGGTTGACCGGCACGAACGGCTGCAACAGCCATAAATGCCGGGAGCCTCGCAGCTGGCTTGGTCGATTTCTGACGCAAGTGGCGGTGCACACGTGCGCGCTGCTGGCGGCGGAAGCGATCGTCTGGTTCGTCTGGCCCCGGTTCGGGGCCTAAACGAAACCGGCCCTGGCGCTGGAACGCCAGGGGCCGACTGCGGGGATAGCTCCCGTTGGGTCCCCTGCTCGTGCCTCGAAAGCTTGGGCGGGGGGCCACCACGGCTCCACAGGCCGAAGGCCGTCCGGAGCACTGCACCAAGTAGTGCATGCACAACTCGTTGCACTAACAGAGTCGTAGTCGGCCAGTTACCTGTCAACTAATCCGCCGGGTGTCGCGACAGGTTGAGTGCCGGAATACCGGCCGCACCGCCGCATCGTGCCAGGCCAGCGCCTGCCACCGCGGGGAGGGATGTGTCGCCGGCCACCTTCACAGGGGCGTCGGTCACGGACTGGCCAGGGCCGTCCGCGAGCAGCTGGGCGGCGATGTCGGCGATGTCCGTCTCGCGCTGCCACCGGAACCCGGTGCGGCGCCGCTCGACCAGGCCGGGGTGCGGGGTCGCGATGCAGGGCTTCCTCGATCTCGGTGTCGCTGAGGCCGAAGTGTCGTGGCCGAGGGGCGGCGGGCAGGTCGCCGGCGAAGCAGAGGTTAGCCAGGCCGGTGATGGCGATGACTTGCTCGGCCAGCGCGCACAGGGCCTGTTCGGTCTGGGCTTGGACGTAGGCGGCGGCGTCGATGCCTCGGGGGTGGTCGCCGCGGCTGCCCTGGGCAGCTGACCACCCCATCGAGGAAGGGGATATTGCCATGGCACGAAGCCGACGCCGGGGAACGGTCACGAACCACAGGACAGCAGCGCGGCGCGATGGGCGGGCCGCAGCCTCCGGCCCGTGGGTACGGCTCGCGGTTGCCAGCAGGTCCTGGCCGGGGTGGCCCGGGCGGTCGCGGCCTGGCTGCTGGGTTTCATCGGACACGGTCAGCCCTGGATATTCAGCGGAATTGGGTGATCTGACGCCCCGATAGCAGAATGGTGCCGCTGACCTGCGAGGATGCGAGTGTCTACGTCGTATCCGCTGCAAGAATCAGGGCACCAATCT
>NZ_SUMC01000389.1 GCF_005047355.1 Actinacidiphila oryziradicis | reverse complement strand
CGCGCGCATCGCCTCCACCTTGCGCGGCTCGGTGCCGATGCCGAGCCGTTCGCACATCTGCTTGCACCGCACCGGGGCACCGGCCTCGGCCACCTCCTGCAGCACCCGCTGGTACTCAGCCGACAGATCCGCAGGTCCGGATGCGTCCTTGCGGTACGGCACCACCCGCCCCGGCTCCGCCACGGCGGCCGTGGCCGAATCGCTTCCCCCACCGCCCGGCTCCGCCGCCTCGTCCTCGGCGAGCAGTTGCGTCACGACCTGCCCGGCCGCGGCGACCCGGGCCAGCTCGTCCTCGACCTCCGCCAGCTGCCTGCCCAGCAGTTCGGCCTGCTCAGCGAGCTGGGCACGGCGCGCATTGATCCGCTCCAGTATCGGCTCCACCGATCCCCCTGCTACACGAGTGACTCCACTGTCACGGATGGTAGCCGCGCCCGTGCTCGGCGCGCATACAAAACAGACAGCGCCCAACGACCCCTGACGGATGATCAAGACCGACGATCATGCGGCACTGCCAGCACGAGTACACCCCACCGCCAC
>NZ_SUMC01000388.1 GCF_005047355.1 Actinacidiphila oryziradicis | reverse complement strand
CGCCCCGGTGGTGTGGTCGTGGTGCGGGCAGGCTCGGCTGCCGGTCATCCCTTCGCGGGCTCGTGTCCGGCCGTGGGCGCGGACGGGCCTCTGCATGGGGGCGTTTCGCGACGGCCGACGGGATCGATCAGACTCACGGCCGCGCCGCACTGGCGGGGGCCAGACAGAGAACGATCGCGCGACGGCCGTGTTCCGGCCTGCTCATCCCGTAGCCGTCTTCGCCAGGCAGCGGACTTCGCCGTCGCGCAGGGCGTAGTAGACCAGGGTGAGCAGTTTGCGGGCCGCGGCGGTCTTGGCCACGTTGCGGGCATGGACGCCGCGGCGTTCGATGATGCGGTCCTTCAGGCGCCGCATCGGGGTGTCGGCGCTGCACCGCTGCACCGCTTCGACGCAGGCCCACCGCAGCAGCGGGGAGCCCTGTTTGGTGATCGGCCCGCGGTGGACCTTGGTGTCCGAGGCCCGGTGCCGCGGGGTCAGGCCGGCCCAGGAGCACAGCTGGCGGGCGCCGGCGAAGCGGGTCACGTCGCCGATCTCGGCG
>NZ_SUMC01000387.1 GCF_005047355.1 Actinacidiphila oryziradicis | reverse complement strand
CTGCGGTTGTGGGCGAACGAGGGCAGGGTTCCGGTGGTGTGGGTGGGGCGTGAACGGCGCTTCTCCAGCGAGGCGTTGGATGTCCTGACCGGCTGCCCGGATGTGGCCGGGCGTCGTGAGGCGCTGTATGTGCGGGTTTCGGGCACCAGCGGGCAGGAGTCGTCGCTGGCCGCGCAGGAGGCCGAGCTGCGGGCATCCGCTTCGGGCGTGGTGGTCGCGGTCTTCAAGGACCGTGCCTCGGGGCTGCGGGAGTCACGGCCGGGGCTCGACCGGCTGTTGAAGCGGGCCGCGAAGGGTGAGTTCACCCATGTGCGGGTCACTCACGGCGACCGGCTGGCTCGTTTCGGTGCGGGCTGGTTGATCCAGGTACTGGCCCATCACCGGGTCTCTGTCGAGGTGTTGCATGCCAAGGGAGCGGCCGGGGGGATGGAGGAGCTGCTGGACGATTTCATGTCGCTGGTGGCCACCTTTGCCGGTCGCGTGTACGGGATGCGCTCACGCGAGGCGCGTCGGCGGCTTCTGGCCGAAGCCGGGGGCCGCATGGAACATCCTG
>NZ_SUMC01000386.1 GCF_005047355.1 Actinacidiphila oryziradicis | reverse complement strand
GCCGGTCGGGCCGTCGTCGGGCAGGGTCGCGAGCTTGATGGCGATCGCCGCGCCCTGTTCGGGGGTGCGCACGCCGCGGAAGCCGTTGAGGTCGGTCGCGACGAAGCCGGGGCAGCCGGCGTTGATCAGGATGTTCGTGCCGCTCAACTCCCGGGCGTACTGAAGGGTGACGGCGTTCAGGAACGTCTTCGACGGCGCGTACGCCACGGCCACCGGACCCGTCGTCTGCTCACCAGCGGTTCCTGACTGCCGGGTGAGGGAACCGACACTGCTGGACATGTTCACGATCCGCGGCGAGGCAGAGCGGCGCAGCAGCGGCATCATCGCGTTGGTGACGCGGATGACGCCGATCACGTTGGTCTCCACGACCGTCCGGATGGTGGCGGGATCGACCCGGGTGGGCTCCTGCGGCATGCCACCGGTGATGCCGGCGTTGTTGACGAGCACGTCGAGGCGCCCGGCCTGCTCCTCGATCAGCCGTGCGGCGGCGGTCGCGCTCGCGTCGTCGGTCACGTCCAGCGGTACGCCGAACGCCTCGACGCCGGCCGCGCGCAG
>NZ_SUMC01000385.1 GCF_005047355.1 Actinacidiphila oryziradicis | reverse complement strand
GTCAGTCGTCTCCGGACGCACGCCGCGCGAGGCTCTCGCGCAGTCTGGCCAGCCGGTCGATCTCGGCGTCGAGGGCGGCGAGCCTGCGGCCGACAATCCCGGAGGTGGGGGCGCCGGGTTCGACAGAACCGCACCGCGGCGGCGGGTCCTGGGCGAGCAGATGGAGACGGTCGGCGCAGCTGCGCAGGTCCTCGATGGTGAATCCGAGGGTCAGCAGGTCGCGGATGATGCGGACTCGTGCGATTTCGCCGGGCCCGTATTCGCGCTGGCCGGAGGCCGTGCGGACGGGTGGGGGCAGTAACCCGCGCTGCTCGTAGAACCGTAGTGCCCTGGGCGTAGTACCGGCCGCTGCTGCCGCTTCGCCGATCCGCATCCTGCCCCGCTCCCCGTCCTCTGTCCGCCCGCGGCTGCCGAACGGGTGCTATGCCACCGCCACCGCTACAGCTCCACGACGACGGCCCCGAAGTGTCTGCCTTCGATCATTTCCTGCAACGCCTGCGGTGCGCGATCGATGCCCGCGATCCGTGCATGGGGGAAGCTGATCTCGCCGGAGCGCAGCCAGTCGCCGAAGCG
>NZ_SUMC01000384.1 GCF_005047355.1 Actinacidiphila oryziradicis | reverse complement strand
TGGGGGAGGACGTCGTGAGTGACATCCAACTGTCCGAGAACGAGTTGTGGATAGCGAGTTTCTACCGGTCCTCGGAGATGAGCGGGGCGATGTTCTTCGGGCGGGTGGCGCGGACCATCCGCGGCCCGCTGCAGAAGGACGTCACCCACCACTTCGCCGACGAGTCGGCGCACGCCTCGTACTGGACCGACTGCATCGACAGCCTCGACCAGCGGGCCATCCCGATGCGTGACGCCTACCAGGACCGCTACATGGACGCCGTCGGCGTGCCCGCCAGCCTCATGGAGGTCATGGCGATCACGCTGGTCTTCGAAAAGCGCACCATCGGCCACTACAACCAGCACCTGCGCGAGGACAACACCCCCGCACCCGTCCGGGCCACCATCGAGAAGATCATGCTCGACGAGCGGTGGCACGTGCGCTACGTCCGCGAAGCCCTCCAGGCCATGGAAGAGCGCTACGGCAAGCAGGAGATCGAGGACACCCTCGCCCGCTACACCGCAGCCGACGTCGAGATCTACGGCAAAGCCATGGCCGAGTTCGAAGAACGCTTCGCCAACCAGTGATCCGGGT
>NZ_SUMC01000383.1 GCF_005047355.1 Actinacidiphila oryziradicis | reverse complement strand
GAGGAGTACCAGAAGGCCTGTGAGGCCACGCCGTGGGAGGAGCTGGAGCACCAGTCGGGGCTGACCCGCGCGCAGATCCTCAAGGCCGCCCAGGTGTACTCCGAGTCCGACCGCACCATCTTCAGCTGGTGCCTGGGTATCTCCCAGCACGAGCACGGCGTCGACACGGTGCGGGAGATCGTCAACGTACTGCTGCTGCGCGGCAACCTGGGCCGTGAGGGCGCGGGTCCATGCCCCATCCGCGGCCACAGCAACGTCCAGGGCAACCGCACCTGCGGAATCGACCACCGCCCCACCGAGGAGTTCCTCAACCGGCTCGCCGAAGCGTGCGGCATCGACCCGCCCCGTGAAGAGGGCCTGGACACCGTGCGCACCATCGAAGCCATGCACCAGGGCCGGGTGAAGGTCTTCATCGGCATGGGCGGCAACTTCGCCATGGCCGCCCCGGACACCCCCTACACCTTCGAAGGGCTGCGCCAGTGCGAGCTGACCGCCCATGTCAGCACCAAGCTCAACCGCAGCCACCTGGTGCACGGCAAGAAGGCCCTGATCCTGCCCTGCCTCGGCCGCACCGAGAAGGACCA
>NZ_SUMC01000382.1 GCF_005047355.1 Actinacidiphila oryziradicis | reverse complement strand
TCGGAAACCGCCTCGCCGGCGCCATCGCCGCCCTGTCCGCCGCCGCCTGGTTCGACCTCTTCCTCACCCGGCCGTACGAGCGGTTCGCCATCACCCGGTCCGCCGACGTGACGGCGGCCATCCTGCTGCTCGCCGTCGGCCTGGCCGTCTCCCAGCTGGCCGCCCGGGCCCGGCGCCTTCAGATAGTCGCCATCACCGATGCCGACTACCTGGCGCAGATCCACGACACCGCCCAGCTGGCCCAGTCCGCCGCAACGCCCGACGCCATCGTCGACCAGGTGCGCGGGCAGCTCACCGGACTGCTCCAGCTGCGCGGCTGCCGGTACGAGTACGGCACCCTGCTGGGCCACCCGCCACGCCTCGAACAGGACGGCACCGTGGTCGCGGGCCGCGCCCGCTGGGACGTCGACCGGTCCGGGCTGCCGGACCAGGAGGTCGAACTACGTACCTACTCAGGCGGACACTTCTACGGCCGCTTCATGATGCAGCCCACACCCGGCGCAGTCCCGCCCCTGCAGGCACGCCTGGTCGCGGCGACCCTCGCCGACCAGGTCGGCGCGGCCCTCGACACGTCGCGGACCGCCCGCG
>NZ_SUMC01000381.1 GCF_005047355.1 Actinacidiphila oryziradicis | reverse complement strand
GGAGTGTAAAACTAACGGCGGATCTGCCGATCAAGGAAGAGACGCCAAGTGACTGTGCAGAGTGTGGAGTTGAAGTCAATCGAGGCCGCTGGTCCGGCGGTGTCCGGAGGGGTGCCGGATGACCAGCTGATCTCGATGTTGGTGGACCGGGCCAGGTCGGAGGGCCTGCAGCTGACTGGGGAGGGCGGGCTGCTGCAGCAGCTGACGAAGCGGGTGCTCGAATCCGCCCTGGAGGGCGAGATCACTGATCACCTCGGCTACGACAAGCATGAGGCGGCCGGTAAGAACAGCGGCAACAGCCGCAACGGCACCCGTGCCAAGACGGTGCTGACCGACGTCGGACCGGTCGAGGTCAAGGTCCCGCGTGACGTGGCCGGCACCTTCGAGCCGCAGATCGTCAAGAAGCGCCAGCGGCGCCTGACCGGCGTCGACGAGATGGTGCTGTCCTTGTCCGCGAAGGGCCTCACGCACGGAGAGATCTCGGCCCACCTGGCCGAGGTCTACGGCGCGGAGGTGTCGAAGCAGACGATCTCGAACATCACCGACAAGGTCATGGAAGGCATGGCCGAGTGGCAGAACCGGCCCCTCGACCGCG
>NZ_SUMC01000380.1 GCF_005047355.1 Actinacidiphila oryziradicis | reverse complement strand
CTGCGCAGACGGCCTTTCGGCTGTTTCACACTCGTGCCCGTTGATGCAGCCGGAAGTCCCAGAAAAGTCCCAGGGCGCTCCCAGCGGCGACGGCGGCCCCAATCAGCGTGCGCCTGCATGGTGTGCGCTCACGTGCGCCCTTCCTCAGTGCCGGGCGTGGTCCTCGGCGTCGGTCAGCGTGGGAACAGACCGTCGGCGTCGACCGCCAGGCAGGTCTCGGGTGTGGTGGCTTCGAGGGCCACCGGAGCGAGGGTGAAGCGCGGGGTGTCCGTCAGGCGGTGCTCCCAGGGCTGGTCGCGGGAGGCCGCGAAGACCTCGCGGAGCCGGCGTTGGACGATGGGCCTGGCTTCCTCCTGGCGCTCGCGGTACTCGCGGCGCGCGGCCGTCGATCGTTCTTCCAGTTCTTCCTCCTCGACGTCGGTGGTGCGGTCCTCCGCGCGTAGCCCCGGCGTCCGCTCCGCGATCTCCCGGTCGGCTTGGAAGAGTTCGGCGCAGGTTGCGTAGAGCCGTCGGGACATGCCGAGAGTGACTTCCGTGTGCGGGATACGGCCCGTGAGGAAGCTGTCCAGGCCCGCCGCTCGGGCGTTCGCGTCGTTCGGGG
>NZ_SUMC01000038.1 GCF_005047355.1 Actinacidiphila oryziradicis | reverse complement strand
GAGCCGATGAGGCCGACCGCCTCACCCCGGTAGGCGGTGAAGCTGACACCCCGCACCGCGTGGACCCTGCGGACGTTGGGATTGCTCTTGCGGCTGACGATGCGCGACAGCGCGGCAACGGCGCTGCCACGGCCGGTGCCCGCACCGTGCACCGTATAGACAATGTGGACGTCATCGGCGATGACCGTCGGAATCAGCTGCTCAGCCACGACCGTACTGCTCCTCTGCCTTCCAGAAGTACACAAAGCCGCCGATGCCCGACACGACCGCCCAGAACAGCGCGATCGGCCACACATGCGGCGGAAGCTGTTCAGCGGTGAAGCTGTCGATCAGGGCGAACCGCATCAGGTCGATGTAGATCGATGCCGGGTTCACCTCCAGCAGGATCTTGATCACGTGAGGGGCACGGCCGGTCAGATTGCTGATGCTGTACATGACGCCGGACACGTACATCCAGGTCCGCAGGATGAAGGGCATCAACTGCGCCAGGTCCGTCATCTTGCTGCCGAGCCGGGCCACGACCAGCGCGATACCCGCGTTGAAGACGCTCTGCAGGAGCAGCGCGGGCGCGGCCAGGAGCCACGACCAGGTGGGCACCTCGCCGGTCATCAGTACGATGGCGAACAGCACCCCCATCGACATCAGCAGCTGCTGCAGCTGCATCAGCGTGAAGGCGATCGGCATCGAGGCACGCGGGAAGTGCAGCGCCCGGATCAGCCCGAGGTTGCCGGCGACGGCGCGGACTCCTGCCATCACCGAGGACTGGGTGTAGGTGAAGATGAAGACACCGGTCACCAGGAAGGGGATGAAGTTGTCGATGCCGTGGCTGGTGCCGAGCAGCAGGCCGAAGATGAGGTAGTAGACGGCCGCGTTGAGCAGCGGTGTCATGACCTGCCAGAGCTGGCCGAGCTGCGCCTGGGTGTACTGGGCCTGCACCTTCGCGGTGGCGAAGGCGACGATGAAGTGCCGCCGGCCCCACAGCTGGCGGACGTACTCTCCCAGTCCTGGGCGGGCGCCGCTGACCGCGAGGCCGTACTTGGCGGCAAGTTCGGCGGCCGACAGGCCGTCGTGAGCGGCCGCGGCCGGTGCCGTGGGAGGGGAGTCGTGGGGGGCGACTCGTTCGATCAATTCGGACATGACCATCCGTTGCAGGCGGCGAAGGGGGAACGACGGGACGGGACGGTTTCGTCGTATCGCTGAAGTTAGGCCATGAGCACGGTGGAACGCAACCGTTTCGTCGTCGCGCTAGACTGAACGGATGCCGCCACCGAAGCCCCCGACGAGACGCGCCCCGGCCGGCGCCGCCGTGCTCCAGGAAGACGTGACCGAGGCGATCCGCGCTGCCGTCTTCGAGGAACTGGCAGCGGTCGGGTACGGGCGGATGTCCATCGAGGCCGTCGCCCGCCGGGCCGGGGTCGGCAAGACGGCGGTGTACCGGCGCTGGCCGTCCAAGCTGCAGATGGTGATGGACGTGGTGTCCGCCGTCGCCCTGCACGGCATCACGGCCCCGGACACCGGCACATTGCGGGGTGACCTGCGGGCGCTGCTCGGGGTGATCTCCTTCGCGCTCCGGCACCCGCTCGCGTCCCAGATCGTCCCGGACCTGCTCGCCGAGGCGGCCCGCAACCCCGATATCGCCCAGACCCTGCAGAAGGCGCTGCGCGAGACCCAGCAGGGCGTGAGCGCGATCCTGATACACAATGCCGTCGCCCGCGGCGAGCTGCCCGCCGACACCGACGCCGAGCTCGTCCTCGACATGATCATCGGCCCGCTGTACTGGCGGCTCGCCGTGAACCGCGCGCCGGTGACCAAGCGCTACCTGGACCGGCTCGCCACCGCCACGACGGCGGCCCTGACCGCCGCCGGTTAATCCTTGGACCGCGAGGCCGCCGCACGGCTAGAGTCACCGCACGCCCTTGGCCAAGGAAGGAGGCGAGAGCCCGTGAACGCGACATCCGCGACCCCGCGCTCCCGCCCCGTCCGCAGGGCGTCCCATGTCTGACCGGGAGCGCGTCATCCTCCCGTAAGGACCTGAGACGATCATGACTGACCTGGTCATCCGCCCGCTCACCGCCGGCGAATCACACCTCTTCACCTCCCTGCCCGACCCCGGGCTCGTCGGCCGCGCCATCCTCGGCGGCACCTACAGCACCACCGACGAGGGCGGCGAGTACCGCCCCGAATGGACCTGGGTCGCGCTGCGTAATGGCGCCACCGTCGCCCGCGCCGCCTGGTGGGGCGAGCCCGGCGACGACAAGCCGGGCGCCCTGGACTGGTTCGACTTCACCGACGCCGACGCCGCGGTCCAGCTGCTGCGCACAGCACCACTACACGCCGAGTACGACCTGTTGCTGCCGCCCGGCTGGCGGGAGCGGCCCGAGCTGCGGGCCGCCGCCGAGGCCCGTATCGACGCCGCGACAGCGGCAGGGATGAAGCCGCTGGTCGAGCGGTACCGCTACACCTGGACACCGGAATGCGGGCTGCCGGAGCGGCCCGGGCGCCTGGAGTTCCGGGCGGAGCCGGACGACGAGGTGTTCTTCGACGTCCTGTGCCGCCTCCACGACGGCACCCTGGACGCGCACGACCGCAAGGTCGTCCAGGAGTCGGGCGTCGAGGCAGCCGCGCGGGAGAACCTGGAGTTCTTCCACTGGCTGCCCTCGCCCCGCGAGTGGTGGCAGCTCGCGTACACGCCCGGGGGCGAACTGGTCGGGCTGCACATTCCCGGGCGCAACCCGACCGGCCCGTGCGTCGGCCACATCGGCGTCGTACCGGAGCAGCGCGGCCACGGATACGCGTACGACCTGCTGGTCGAGACCACACATGTGCTGGCAGCCGAAGGCGCCGAGCAGATCCTCGCCGCCACCGACCAGGGCAACTTCCCGATGGCCGCCCACTTCGCGAAGGCCGGATATCCGATCACCCAGGAGCGCATCAACCTCATCTGAGCGCCGGGCCGCAGGTTACGGGGCTACGCGGTGCCCGCGGTGGGGTAGGGATCGCCCCATGGACGCATACGAGGTGTGGGCGCCCCGGGCCGGCCGGGTCGAGGTGCGGATCGGGGACGACAGCCATCCGATGCGGCCGGATCCGGTCCGCCCCGGCTGGTGGCGGGCATCAGGGCCGCCGGGGCCGGCCGCCGGGCACGGCACGCGTTACGCGTACGTGCTCGACGGCGGCACGCCGCTGCCCGACCCGCGCTCGCGCCGCCAGCCGGACGGCCCCGACGGGCCGAGCGCGGTCGTCGACCACGGGCTCTTCCAGTGGCGGCAGCCCTGGCACGGCCGGCCGCTGCCGGGCGCGGTCCTCTACGAGCTGCATATCGGCACCTTCACGATCGAGGGCACCTTCGACGCCGCCGCCGAACGGCTGCCCCATCTCGCCGGGCTGGGGATCACCCATATAGAGCTGATGCCGGTCTGCCCCTTTCCCGGCAGGCACGGCTGGGGGTACGAGGGTGTGTCCCTGTGGGCCGTCCACGAACCGTACGGCGGCCCGGACGGCCTGAAGCGCTTCGTGGACGCCGCCCACGCCCACGGCCTGGGGGTGGTGCTGGATGTCGTCCACAATCACCTCGGGCCGTCCGGCAACCACCTGCCCGCGTTCGGCCCGTATTTCACCGACCGGCATCACACGCCCTGGGGCGACGCCGTCAACCTCGACACGCCCGGCTCCGACGAAGTCCGCACATATCTGCTGGACAGCGCGCTCGCCTGGCTGCGCGACTACCGCCTCGACGGCCTGCGCCTGGACGCGGTGCACGCCCTCGTCGACAACCGGGCACTGCCCTTCCTGGAGGAGCTCTCGACGGCCGTCGACGCCCTGTCGGCCGCCGTCGGGCGGCCGCTCTTCCTCATCGCCGAGTCCGATCTCAACGACCCCCACACCACCACCCCCCGCGACGCCGGCGGCGTCGGCCTGCACGCCCAGTGGAACGACGACTTCCACCACGCCCTGCACACCGCAGTGACCGGCGAGTCCCACGGCTACTACGCCGACTTCGCACAGGACCCGGCCGCCGCCCTGGCCAAGATCCTCACCGGTGTCTTCTTCCACGACGGCACCTACTCCAGCTTCCGGGACCGCGCCCACGGCCGCCCCCTGGACCGTACGGGAACGCCCGCGCACCGCTTTCTCGGCTATGCCCAGACCCATGACCAGATCGGCAACCGCGCCCTCGGCGACCGGCTCTCCCCCGACCAACTCGCCATCGCCGCCGCGCTGGTCCTCACCGCGCCGTTCACCCCCATGCTCTTCATGGGCGAGGAATGGGGCGCCCACACCCCCTGGCAGTTCTTCACCGACCACGACGACCCGGACCTCGCCGCCGCCATCACCCGCGGCCGCCGCCGCGAATTCGCCGCCCACGGCTGGCCCGAGTCCGACATCCCCGACCCCCAGGACCCCGCCACCCGCCTCCGCTCCTGCCTCGACTGGTCGGAGCCCCAGCTCGCCCCGCACGCCGCCCTCCTCGACTGGTACCGCCGCCTGATCGCCCTCCGCCACGCCGAACCGGCCCTGGCCGACCCGCACCTGGACCGGCTCCAGGCCTCCGCGGGCGACCGCACACTGCGCATCACGCGCGGCCCCTTCCACATCGCCGTGAACTTCTCCGACCGCGACGCCAAGATCCCGCTCTCGCCCCGCCCGCTCGATGTCATCGCCTCCTGGGTCCCCTGCGAGCCCCCGGGCGACGGCGGCGACCTCCACCTGCCCGCCCGCTCGGTCGCGGTGCTGCGCGAGCGCTGACGTTGACGTTGACAGGGCCTAGGGTGGCCGCATGGACGACGACACGCCCGGACCCCGCGCGGACTGCGTACTGTGCGGCAAGTCCACCGAGTACCCTGCCACCCAGCGCGGCGTCACGCTCTGCCCCGTCTGCGAGTGGCAGGAAGCGCAACGCACCGCATGCTCGGGCTGAGCGCCTTCCTCAGGCGCCGGGCGGGCAGGTCCTGAGAAGCCGCGCCCGGCACTCCTCCACGTCGAAGGCCGCCGGCGGGTACTTCGGGTCCAGCATCTCCAGATGCTCCACCAGCAGGGTGCCCACCGCCCAGTTGCGGTACCACTTGTGGTCGGCGGGCACCACGTACCAGGGCGCCGCGTCCGTCGAACACCGCTCCAGCGCCGCCTCGTACGCCTCCTGGTAGGCGGGCCACAGCGCCCGCTCATCGATGTCCGAGGAACTGAACTTCCAATGCTTGTGCGGGTTGTCCAGCCGTGCCAGCAGCCGCCTGCACTGTTCCTCGTAACTGATGTTCAGGAAGACCTTGACGATGGTCATGCCGCCGTCCGCCAGTGACCGCTCGAAGCCGTTGATGACCTCGTAGCGCTCCTGCCAGGTGGCGGGCGGCACCAGCCCGCGCACCCTGGCGATCAGCACATCCTCGTAGTGCGAGCGGTCGAAGATGCCGATCTCGCCCGGGTGCGGGAGGGCCCGCCGGATCCGCCAGAGGAAGTGGTGCTGCCGCTCCTCTTCGGTCGGCGTCTTGAAGGCGCGCACCCGAAGGCCGGCGGGGTTGAAGTACCGGCAGACGTGCTTGACCGTGCCGCCCTTGCCCGAGGTGTCCATGCCCTGCAGGACGAGGAGGAGCGAGCGCGGGTCGCCGGCGCTGCTCTGGGCGAAGAACCTGTCCTGGAGGGAAGCGAGACGTACCCCCAGCTCCGCGGTCGCGGCCAGGCCCTCGGCCTTCTTGCGCGGGCCGGCGGGAAAGCCGGAGGGGTCGTACTTCCCGATCTCGACGCGGCCGGCGCCGGGGGGAACGCGCAAGAGCGTACGGAGACCGGTCCGCTGCGGTTTCCCGGGTTTCCGGGGATTCTTCGCCACCATCCGATCCTGCGACGGATCAGGCCGCGCCGCCAGCGAGGCCCTTGGCGTCACGTGCCAGCGCCGTGAGACGGGAGATGGCCCGGAAGTACTTCTTGCGGTAGCCGCCGGCGAGCATCTCGGCGCTGAAGAGCTGGTCGAAGGGCGCGCCGGAGGCCATCACCGGGACTTCGCGGTCGTAGAGCCGGTCGGCCAGGACGACCAGGCGCAGAGCCGTGGCCTGGTCCTCGACGGGGGTGACGCCGCGCAGGAAGACCGCGTCGACACCGTCGCAGAGGGCGCCGTAGCGGCTGGGATGGACGCGGGCGAGGTGGCCGAGGAGTGCGTCGAAGTCGTCCAGGGACGCGTAGGGGGTGCGGTGGGCGGCCGCGTCGACCTGCGCGTCAGCGTACGGCGCCGGGGCCTCGGGCAGGCCCCGGTGCCGGTAGTCCTGGCCGTCGATGCGCAGGGAGCGGAACCGCGCGGAGAGGCCCTGGATCTCCCGCATGAAGTCCGTGGCGGCGAAGCGGCCCTCGCCGAGCTTGCCGGGCAGAGTGTTGGAGGTGGCGGCGAGCCTGACCCCGGCGCCGGCCAGCTTGCCGAGCAGGCTGGATACCAGGACGGTGTCCCCGGGGTCGTCGAGCTCGAATTCGTCGATGCAGACGAGGCGGTGGCCGCTCAGCGCCTGCACGGCGTGCTGGAAGCCGAGAGCACCGACAAGGTTGGTCAGTTCGACGAACGTGCCGAACGCCTTCTGCTCGCGCGGGGCGGGGGTGGCGTGCCACAGCGACGCCAGCAGGTGGGTCTTCCCGACGCCGTACCCGCCGTCCAGATACACCCCGCCGGGCCCGGCGGGAACAGCCGCCTCCCGCCGGAACCAGCGCTTCCGCGCCCCGTCCGCCGAGCCGGCCCCGCCCAGGGACCCGGCGAAGCCGGCGAGCACCCGTACGGCCTCGGCCTGGCTCGGCTGCTGCGGGTCCGGGATGTAGTTGTCGAACCGTACGGAGTCGAAGCGCGGCGGCGGCACCAGCTCCCCGACCAGCCGGTCGGCGGGAACGTGCGGCTCGCGGGCGCAGAGCGAGACCGGGGTGGCCTCCCCGGTTATGGGGACGGCTTCGGAAGCGGCAGCGTAGGACGACACAATCACCCAGCGTAGTGCCTCCGGCAGAGGGTCCTACGACGGTGTGGCGCACCCCACTCCCACTCCCCGCGCTCCGCGCGAGCGCGGAGCGCGGACGGCGCGCCCGCCTCCGGGCCTCTCCGGCGGAGTCGCGGGGGCCTGGCGGCTCAAAAGCGCCGGACCTCGCCGTTCCGCCCCTCGCCGCCGCGGCGGAATATGATCCCGGCGCCCCGTCGGGCCCCGGGGGGCCGTGGCTGATGCGCCTACGTCCCACAGTCGCTCTCCGTGCCGGGCCGGGGGCGGCGATCAGCGGCCGCGCCTCCGCAGGGGCTCCGCTACGCGATACCGGGGCGGCAGCCCGGTTGGCGGGGCGCGCGCGGCGGTCCGCGCGGGCGTGAAGGGTGCTGCTCAAGACGGCGTACGCCGTGCCAGACTGCACACCATGCGCCGTCTGTACCCCGTATCCCGGGCCGAGGAGCCCCTCGACACATTGGAAGCCCTGGCTGACGCGTATGCCTATCCGGAGGCATCGCCTACGCCTTGGCTGCGCGCCAACATGGTGGCGTCGCTGGACGGGGCGGCTCGGCACGACGGGCGGTCGCAGGCGTTGTCATCGGATGCCGACATGCGGGTGTTCGGGGTGCTTCGGGTGCTGGCGGACGCCGTGGTGGTGGGTGCGGAAACGGTTCGCCAGGAGGGGTACCGACCGGCCCGGGTCAGGGAGGCGTTCACCGCTCGCCGGGCGGCGGCCGGGCAGCCGCCGGCGCCGGCGATCGCGGTGGTCAGCGCGAGCCTGGACCTGGACTTCTCGGCGCCGCTGTTCACCGCGCCGGTGACCCCGACGCTGCTGCTCACCGGGGCCGATGCCGCGCCCGACCGGGTGACGGCGGCCAAGAAGGCGGGCGCGGTCGTCGTGGTGGCGGGCGCCGGGCACGGCGTGGACCCCGCACAGGCGGTGGCCGAGCTGGCCGACCGGGGCCTTCGGCGGCTGCTCTGCGAAGGCGGCCCCAGGCTGCTGGCGCAGTTCGCGGCGGCGGGAGCGGTCGACGAGCTGTGCCTGACGCTCGCCCCGCTGGTCACCGCCGGAGGCGCCCCGCGGATCATGAACGGCCCCATGATCGCCGTACCCGAACGGTTCCATCCCGTCTCGATCCTGGAGGAGGACGGTTACCTGTTCACCCGCTACACGCATAGCCATCGGCAAAGCCACCAGCACGGCTGACGCACTGCGGAATATCCCGTTCCGCTTGTCACCGTGCGGGAACACTTACACTGCGTGTCCCGCGACCCGTCGGGGCAGGAGAGAAGGACTCGTCCGTGTTCACGACCGTACTCATGATCGAGAAGCCGCTCGTCCCCAGCGATGTGGAGCTCGTGACCAGCCTCCACGGAGACGAGCCCGTCTCTTTCGTCGTGCTCATGCAGCCCCGTGGCGACCAGGACCGGCTGCTGCGGGCCGTCGACGACGTCGCCCTCGGCTATCTGGACGAAGCCGTCCATGAGCATGAGCTCCCCGAGGGCGAAACCGCCCTCCTGCCCGCCGAGCGGGCCCTCAGCCACTCGCTCCAGTCGCTGCGCGGCACCGGCGCCGAGGCGGTCGGCGAGGTGGTCGAGAGCCACCCGCTGGACCTGCTGAAGTCCGTCGTGGAGCAGACGCACGCCGACGAGGTCATCGTGCTCACCGCCCCGCACTTCGTCGAGGAGTTCTTCCACCGCGACTGGACCTCCCGGGCCCGCCACAAGGTCGGCGTGCCGGTGCTGAAGCTGTTCGCGCACGGCACGGAGGACTGAGGGGTGCCGCCCGGCGCCACGGCGTTGGGCGGCGCCGGTGATCACAAAGAGCCTCTTTCAGGCTGCTGACACACGCGGCCCGGGCGTGTACGGCGAGGTGCGAGAATCGAGTCTGCCGGGCGCCCGCCCGGCCACCGCAGCCACGATCAGGGAGACGCCGCGCATGGCACCCACCGTTCCCCCCGCCCTGGACCGACCGCACTTCATCGGTATCGGCGGCGCCGGAATGTCGGGCATTGCCAAGATCCTCGCCCAGCGGGGCGCCCAGGTCGCGGGCAGCGACGCGAAGGACTCCGACACCGCCGCCGCCCTCCGCGCGCTCGGCGCGACCGTGCACATCGGCCACGCCGCCGAGCACCTCGCCACCGACGCGACCAGCGTCGTCGTCTCCAGCGCCATCCGCGCCGACAACCCGGAGCTGACCGCCGCACAGGCCCGCGCCGTGCCGGTGGTGCACCGTGCCGACGCGCTGGCCGCCCTCATGTCCGGCCTGCGGGCCATCGCCGTCGCGGGCACGCACGGCAAGACCACGACCACCTCCATGCTCGCCGTCAGCCTCACCGGGCTGGGTCTCGACCCCTCGTACGCCATCGGCGGCGATCTCGACGCCCCCGGTTCCAACGCCCGCCACGGCACCGGCGAGATCTTTGTCGCCGAGGCGGACGAGAGCGACCGCAGCTTCCAGAAGTACGACCCCGAGGTCGCCATCGTCCTCAATGTGGAGCTGGACCACCACGCCAACTACGCCTCGCTGGAGGAGATCTACGAGTCCTTCGAGGCGTTCGTCGCCAAGATCCGCCCGGGTGGCACTCTGGTGGTGGGCGAGCACCCCGGCGCGCGCGAGCTGGCTGCCCGGGTATCCGGCCGCGAGGACCTGTCCATCGTCCGCGTCGGCGAGGACGATGACGCCGACCTGCGGATCGTCAAGATCGCCCCCAAGGGCATGACGAGCGAGGTGACCGTCCTCGTCGAAGATCAGGAATACGTCTTCACCGTGTCCGTCCCCGGCCGCCACTACGCCCACAACGCCTGCGCCGCCCTCGCCGCCGGCATCGCCCTCGGTATCGCACCGGGCCGCCTCGCCCACGCCCTCTCCTCGTACACCGGGGTCAAGCGCCGCCTGCAGCTCAAGGGCACCGCGAACGGCGTCCAGGTCATCGACTCCTACGCCCACCACCCCAGCGAGATGACCGCCGACCTCGGTGCGCTGCGCGGCGCCGTCGGCCCGGGACCGCGCATCCTCGTCGTCTTCCAGCCCCACCTCTTCAGCCGCACCCAGGAGCTCGGCACCGAGATGGGCCACGCCCTCGCCCTCGCCGACGCCTCCGTCGTCCTCGACATCTACCCCGCCCGCGAGGACCCGGTCCCGGGCGTCACCAGCGCCCTGATCATCGACGCCGCCACCGCCAAGGGCGCCGACGTCACCGCCGAGCACGACAGACACGCGATCCCGGACCTCATCGCCGGAATGACCAAGCCGGGTGACCTTGTTCTCACCATGGGCGCGGGAGACGTGACCGATCTCGGTCCATGGATCCTGCGTCGTCTCGAGAGCTGAGGAGGGCCCTGTCATGGGTTACGAAGTCGAGAAGTCCGACGCGCAATGGCGCGAAGAGCTGACGCCCCAGGAGTACGCCGTCCTCCGTGAGGCAGGCACCGAGCGCGCCTTCGCCGGCGAGTACACCGACGCCAAGACCACCGGCGTCTACTCCTGCCGCGCCTGCGGCGCGGAGCTCTTCCGCTCCGACACCAAATTCGAGAGCCACTGCGGATGGCCCAGCTTCTGGGATGCACGCAACTCAGATGCCGTAGAACTTTTGGAGGACCGGTCCCTCGGGATGGTGCGGACCGAGGTCCGCTGTGCGACGTGCGGCTCACACCTGGGACACCTGTTCGAGGGTGAGGGCTACGGCACTCCCACCGACCAGCGGTACTGCATCAACTCCATCTCGCTGCGGCTGACCCCCGACGAGGGATGAACAGACCACCGACACCGTGAGCGCGGAGCTCGCCGAGCGAACCTCCTACGACCGGAAGAGCCGCTGGACGGCCTGGGCATGCAGGCGCAGCATTGGGCCGGACGCGCCGCCGCGGCCAGCAGGGCCACCGGGAGCGTGACGTTGAACGCGGCGAGCTCCCGTGCCGCTTGCAGGGATATCTTGGGGCCTGCCCGGCCGACCAGCGCAGGGACGGCGATCACTCTGCGGGGCCGTCACGGCGGGGGCGCAGCGCACCAGCCGCAGGTCCGCCGGGACGGCCGTCAGGATGCGCTCGGAGCTGTCGGGTACTGACAGCACCCGGGTGAGGCGGGCGTGCCAGGTCACCAGATGAGCGGCTTCCCTCCACTGCTGGCACTCATGGCAGGTTCGCCCTGCCCCGCGGCTGTGCACTCACTCGTCAACGGGTCGCTGTTGGTCAAGCGGCCTGGTGGTGGGCGAGGGCGGCGTGCGGGTCCTCTTCCCCGGTGCGGGTGGGATCGGGGTGGATCAGGGCTGCGGTGAGGCGGGGGACAGCGTGCAGCAGGGCGTGTTCGGCGTCGACGGCTACCTGGTGGGCGGAGAACAGGCTCAGGGAGCCGTCGATGACGATGGTGGCCTCGGCGCGCAACTGGTGGCCGATCCAGCGCATCCGTACCTCGCCGACCTTCTTCACACCCGGCACCGTGCGCAGGGCCGTTTCGGCGGTATCGACCAGGGCCGGGTCGACGGCGTCCATCAGGCGGCGGAAGACCTCCTTGGCCGCGTTCTTGAGGACGAGCAGGATCGCGACGGTGATCAGCAGGCCGACGATGGGGTCGGCCAGTTGCCAGCCCAGCGCCGCGCCGCCCGCGCCGAGCAGGACGGCCAGGGAGGTGAAGCCGTCGGTGCGGGCGTGCAGCCCGTCGGCGACCAGCGCCGCAGAGCCGATCTTCCGGCCGGTGCGGATGCGGTAGCGGGCCACCCACTCGTTGCCGACGAAGCCGACCACCGCCGCGGCAGCCACCGCGGACAGGTGGGAGATCTCGCGGGGGTTCAGCAGCCGGTCCATGGCGGTGTAGGCGGCGAGCGCGGAGGACGCGGTGATGGTCAACAAGATGGCGATACCCGCGAGGTCCTCAGCACGGCCGAAGCCATAGGTGAAGCGACGGGTGGCCGCCCGCCGGCCGAGGATGAAGGCGATGCCCAGCGGTACGGCGGTCAGCGCGTCGGCGCCATTGTGGATGGTGTCGCCGAGTAGTGCGACCGACCCGGACAGGGCGACGACTAGGGCCTGCAGCACCGTGGTGACGCCGAGTACAGACAGCGAGATCCACAGGGTCCGCATGCCCTCCGCTGAGGACTCCATCGCCGAGTCGACCTTGTCCCCGGCCTCATGGCTGTGTGGGGTGACCACGTGGACGGCCCCGTGCCGCAGCCGCGACCACCGCGACCCGCCGTGCTCTTGCCCGTCGTGGCCGTGGCCGCGAAAGTGTCCGTCGTTGTCGCCGTGCGCGTGGCTGTGCCCGCCGTGACCGTGATCGTGACTGTCTGCTGCGCGCGGCTCATGGGTGTGGTCGTGATCGTGGTCGCTCACGGGCTCAGAGCCTTCCGGTTCGGGGGACGGGCAGGACGGTCCGGCTGGACACCGGACGTCCAGCCTCTCATTATGTGCGTATGAGTGCACGCATGCACCTATCAGGTGCGCATGATTTGCAGGAGCACGACGACGGCGAACGGCTGGAGATGGCCGCCGTGATCCTTGCCCTGCTCGCCGACCGGACCCGGCTGGCCCTGCTGCGCCAGCTCGCCGAGGCCGAGGCCGACGTGAGCACCCTCACCGAAGCCTGCGGCGCGGCCCGCCCCTCGGTCAGCCAGCACCTGGCCAGACTCCGACTCGCCGGACTGGTCACCACCCGCAAGGATGGCCGCCGGGTGATCTATGCCCTGCGCCATGGGCACCTGCGACGGCTGGTCGACGAGGCGCTCAACGCCGCCGACCACCAACTCAACGCCCTGCCACCGCACGACTGACACCCGCGCATGTCGACGGCCGAACCCGCGTGACGCGGGTGCGCTGCTTAAGGACCCTGCTGCTGGTCCCGGTGCTGTATGTCAACCAGGAGATGGTGCTGCGACCCGGCGCGGTCACCGGGGTGGGCACGCCCGGCTGATCCTGGAGCGGTTCGGGAAGTTCTGGGGCGCGTTCTCCGTGATCGACCTGTTCCTGCTCAACGCGCTGACCATCGTGACGGGCTGCGTACGCACCGAGGTGTGGCCAGCGGCCCGGCCTGCGGCAGTCACTGCGCCGGAAGTGAGCCGCCTTACGGCTGATGCCCGCTCGGGCGGCGTGAGGGGGGACAGTGCCGTGACGCCTCGTCTCGGGCCAGGGAGTTAGAGCTCCACCACCGGACAAGTCAGGGTGCGATAGATGCCTTCGACCCGCTGGATCTGCGCTACCACCAGGCGGCCCAGGTCGTCCACCGTCGGGCCCTCGGCCCGCACGATCACGTCATACGGTCCGGTCACGGACTTGGCCCGCACCACCCCCGGGATTGCTGAGATCGCTTCGGTCACAGCGGGTGCCTTGCCGGCTGCGGTCTGGATCAGGATGTAGGCCTCGATCATCACGGACCTCCCGGCGCCCGGTTGCGCGCTTGCCCTACGAGACAAGGTGACGCTGCTGCGACCTCGCCGTCAGGGCTTCGTGGCTGGACCCATGCTTCGCGCGGCCGGACGGAGCGGGCCCCTCACGTGCGCGGCCCCAGCATCGGACCGTACAGACGGCCGCCACCGCGGGGCACCAGCCCCGGCGCCGCAGTGAACCATGTGCCCCGTTTATTAGCATATAAGATGCATTGCAGAATTCTTCAATTCGCTACATGACGTGGTTGCCATGCCTGTGGTGCGGAGACGGGCATGGCCACTCGGCAGTAACCACGGACTGTCGCGGACGGTCGTCGCAGGTCACGGGCGGTCGGCTGCAGGTCACAGTGTCGCTGGAGTTGCTCCGGGACGAAGAGGCCGTGGGTTCAAATCCCGCCACCTGGAACCAACCAGGTCAGGGCCCTTATCCCATCGCGGATCGGGGTCCTGACGCTTTCGTACAGCAGCGAAGTACAGCACCCGCTATGACTGCGCATCCTCGGTCTCGCGCTTCTTCTTGTTTTCCTGCCCTACTGGTTCGGCCGCCGACAGCTTGCCCAGCTTCCGCAGGGCCCGGCGAATCTCCTCCGTGGGCATGTGCGTGTAGACCTTCGCGCGGGAGTCGACGCGGGTCGGCGCGCCGTTGGAGTCCGTGAATCAGCGGCCGCGCTGTGCGGGAACAGCGAGATCGAGTTCCGCCGTTTCCCGGTCGGGCGGGGTGACGCGCTGGGCGACCAGGGCGGCGAGATCGTCGTCGCGGGTGCCGTGGACGTAGGCGCGCAGGTCCTGGTGGAGGTGGTCCAGGAGCCGTCGGGGCGGGGTGGAGGCCCATAGGCGGACGCGCTGGGTGAGGGGGTAGAGGTCCCGGTACCGTCGCGGGTCTCGCTGACACCGTCGGTGTAGAGCAGCAGGCGGTCGCCGTGCGCTGATAGCGCATCTGCGAGTCCGGAACGAACAGCACGAGTGCGCCGACGACAGCGCAGCCACGCCAGAACGGACCGGCGGCGGCGGGATCGGTTGGCGCGGGTGAAGGAACGGTCGGCGCGGCTGCGGCAGCCGCCCGGGCGGCGGGCGCGCGTCAGGCGAGGGCCGCCCGCGCAGCGGGAGTTCGGCCCGCGGTGGGAGCGGTCAGCGCAGCGGGAGTTCCGGCGGCCGGCGCCTTGGCTAATCTGCACGGGTGACTACCGACCTGACCCTGCTGCCGCGTGTCGCCTATCGCGGACAGGAGGTCACCGCGCCCCGGCTTCGCGGTCTCCTCGCGCTGCTCGCAGGCGACTTGCGCACGGGCTGCAGCACCGAGCGGCTGGTGGCAGGGCTGTGGCCGGACGAGTTGCCGGAGCGGCCGGGAAAGGCGCTGCAGGTCCTCGTGTCCAGGGCCCGGGCGCAGCTGGGCGCCGACGTCATCGTCAGCACACCGACCGGATACCGGCTCACACTCGCCGAGGACCAGGCCGACAGCTCCGCCCTGCTGCTGCACGCCGCCGCGAGCGCGGACCGGGCCAGGGCCGGGGACCACGCGGGGTCGCTGGCTGCGGCCGAGGCCGGGCTCGCGCTGTGGAAGGGCACCCCTGACGGGGCCGGCGACACCGACGACCCCGTAGCCGCGTTGCGCACCGAGCGCGCCCCTGCCCGAGGCACGCTCGTACGCGCGCAGGCGCTCGCGCTCGCCCGGCTGGGGCGGCACGCGGAGGCGGCCGGGCCGCTGGCCGTGGCCGCCTCGGAGCATCCGCGCGACGAGGAGGTGCTCGCCGAGCTGCTGCGCGGCGAGGCGGCGACGGCGGGCCCGTCCGCCGCGCTGATGCGGTACGAGGCGTACCGCCGTGAGCTGCGCGACGAGCTCGGCACGGATCCGGGCGCCGGGCTCAGGGCCGTACAGCAGGAGCTGCTGCGCGGCGAGTCGCCTGTGGTCAGGCACGGCGTGCCGCACGAGCCGAACCCGCTGCTGGGACGGGACGAGGACATCGCGGCGGTGGAGCGGCTGCTGCGCGCTTCCCGCGCCGTCACCGTCGGCGGCCCCGGCGGCCTCGGCAAGACCCGGCTCGCGCACGCCGTCAGCCGCCGGGCCGGGCAGCGCGTGGTGTATTTCGTGCCGCTCGCCGGCGTCACAACGGACGAGGACGTGGCCGCGGAGGTGGCCTCCGCGCTCGGCGCGGGCGAGGGGCGGCCCGGCGCCATGAGCGGCCACGTCCCGGCCGACCCGGTGTCCGGCATCCTCGGCGTGCTCGGCTCCGGGCCCGCGCTGCTGGTGCTGGACAACTGCGAGCAGGTCGTCCGGGGCGCCGCCGACCTCGTACAGGCCCTGGTCTCGTCCTCGAAGGACCTGCGGGTGCTCGCCACCAGCCGGGCCCCGCTGGGCCTCACGTCTGAGGCGGTGTACGCGCTGCCGGAGCTCGGTCTCGACACCTCGGTCGAGCTGTTCACACAGCGGGCCCGGGCCGCCCGGGCCGGCGTGCGGCTGCCGCCGGACGCGGTGGCCGGGCTGTGCCGCCACCTCGACGGGCTGCCGCTCGCCGTGGAGCTGGCCGCCGCGCGGGTGCGGGTCCTTTCGGTGCCGGAGATCGCCCGCCGCCTCGGCGACCGGTTCGCGCTGCTGCGCGGCGGGGCGCGGGACACCCCGGAGCGCCACCGCACGCTGCACGCGGTCGTGGACTGGAGCTGGAACCTGCTCGCGAAGGACGCCCGGGCGGCACTGCGCACGCTGTCCGTCTTCCCCGGCGGCTTCTCCGGCGAGGCGGGCGAGCAGGTGCTCGGCGAGGACGCGCTGTCGCTGCTGGAGCAGTTGGCCGATCAGTCGCTGCTCACCGTCGCCGACACCCCGGCCGGCGTGCGGTTCCGGATGCTGGAGACCGTACGGGAGTTCAGCGCGGCCCGGCGTGCGGAGGCGGGCGAGGAAGAGGAGGCCGTCGGCCAATTCCTCGCCTGGGCACGGGACTTCGGGGTCGCGTACCACGACTGGTACTTCGGCTCGGAACCGCTGGCCGCCTGGGAGCGGATCAGGGCCGAGCAGGACAACCTCGTGCTGGCCCTGCGGCACGCCCTGGCCCGTACGGACGGTCCCACCATCGCCGCCCTCACCGCCGTCCTCGCCGCCCTGTGGTCCACCGGCTCCAGTTACCCCCGCCTCACCGCCCTCGCCGCGGACACCGGCCCGCCGCTGTCGCACTACTACCCCGAGCCCGAATACGTCGAAGTCGCCCGCGCCGCTGCGGTGTTGTGCACGGCGAGCCTGTTCATGGGCTACGGTCCGCACGTCGTACGCCAGCTCGTCACCCTCCGGCGGCTGCCCCCGGCCCCGCCGGACACGCTGGTGCGCGCCATCGCGGTAGTGCTGAGCGCGGTCCCCGAGATGCTGCCTCCCGACTACGACGTGCTGCGGGGGCTCTGCGGCAGCGAGCAGCCGCTGCTCACCGGCATCGCCGAGTGCGTCGCCACCTACGTCTGGGAGAACGAGCACGACATCGACCGCGCGCTCGCCTCGGCTCGCCGGAGCATCGCCGCCCTGGCGCCGGTCGACAACCCGTTCCTGCAGGTCATGGGCCATGCCCGGCTCGGCGAACTGTGCTTGCAGATGGAGCAGGGCGAGGCCGCGTACGGGCACCTCAAGGCGGCGCTCGAGGCGCTGCCGCGCCTCGGCGACGAGCACGACTCCATCGGCGTCCGCTGGGGCCTCGCCCTCGCCTGCCTGCAGCGCGGCGACCCCGACGAGGCCGAGTACTGGCTGTGGCAGGCGGAGGGCGACAACACCCCGCAGAAGGACGACTTCTACAGCCCCGACTTCGGCGGCCGCGCCGAGATCGCGCTCGCCCGCGGACTGACGGAGGTCGGGCTCGGCTTGTGGCGCCGCAACGTGGAGAACGTGGAGCGGATGCCCGAGGCCGGCTCGATGCACAGCGTCGACCCCTTCCTCGACCGGTGGGTGCTGCAGATCCAGTCGGCGGCGGTGACGGCGCACGCGCACGCCGGCCGGCTCGGGCTCGTCGCGGAGGTGGTCGATCGGCTGCGGCAGCGGCTGCGGACCCTGCTCTCCGGTCCGTCCCGCTCGCCCATGGAGCTCCCCGTGTTCGGGACGGTGCTGCACGCCCTTGGCATGGCGGGGCTCGCGTCCGGCGACGCCGGTGCCGTACGGATGATCGCGCTGGCCGAACGGCTGCGGGTGCTGCGCGATTTCCAGCCGACGATGTCGGCGGCCCGTGCCCGGCAGGCGGCCGAGGACGCCGACAGGGCGGCGTACGCCGACGCGGTGTCGGAGTACGCCGCCCTGGAGCGGGACGAGCTGCGGGAGGCAGCCCGCGCGCTCATTTCGGGTCGCGGTTGAACAGTGACGTCGACCAGCGGTAGCCGAGCGCGGCCAGGCCGACGCACCAGGCGATCGCGATCCACCCGTTGTTGCCGATCTCGGTGCCGAGCAGCAGGCCGCGCAGGGTCTCGATGACCGGCGTGAACGGCTGGTACTCGGCGATCGGCTGGAACCAGCCCGGCATCGTGTCGGCCGGGGTGAAGGCGCTCGAGATGAGCGGGAGGAGAATCAGCGGCGTTGCCATGTTGCTGGCGGCCTCGGGGTTCGGGCTGGCCATGCCCATCCCGACCGCGATCCAGGTGAGCGCCAGGGCGAACAGCGCGAGCAGTCCGAACGCCGCCAGCCACTCCAGGGCCGTGGCGTCCGTGGACCGGAAGCCGATGGCCACGGCGACGGCACCGACGAGGACCAGGCTGGCGAGCACCTGCAGCACACTGCCGACGACGTGCCCGATGAGCACAGAGCCGCGGTAGACCGCCAACGTACGGAAGCGGGCGATGAGGCCCTCGGTCATGTCCATGGAGACGGACACCGCGGCCCCGATCACGGTGCTGCCGATGGTCATCACCAGGAGGCCCGGGACGAGATAGGCGATGTAGTCGGAGCGGTCCGCGCCGCCGCCACCGATGCCCGCGCTCATCACGTTTCCGAAGACGTAGACGAAGAGCAGCAGCAGCATGATCGGCGTGAGCAGCAGGTTCAGGGTCATGGACGGGTAGCGCCGTACGTGCAGCAGGTTGCGGCGCAGCATCGTGTTCGAGTCGCGTACGGCGAGGGAGAGGGCGCTCATCGGACGTTCTCCTTGGGCTGGTTGGGGACGTTGGGGACCTTGGTGCCGCCGGTCAGGGCGAAGAACACGTCGTCGAGGTCGGGGGTGTGCACGGTCAGCTCGTCCGCCTCGATGCTGCTCGCATCCAGCCAGTCGAGGATGGAGCGCAGCTCGCGCGGGCTGCCGTCGCTGGGGATCTGCAGCGACAGCGTCTCGTCGATGGGGGCGCCCCCTGCTCGAGCGAAGCCGAGAGCTTGGGGGAGAGCGACCTCGCGCAGGGCGACGGCGGCGGACTGGTAGGCGGCCGGGTCGGCGAACCGCAGCCGCACGTGCCCGCCCGGGATGAGCCGCTTCAGCTCGTCGGCGCTCCCCTCTGCGGCGATCTTGCCGTCGTTCAGCACGGCGATGCGGTCGGCGAGCTCGTCGGCCTCCTCCAGAATCTGGGTGGTGAGGAAGACGGTGACGCCGCCGGAGACCAGCTCGCGGATGATCCCCCACATGTTGTGGCGGCTGCGCGGGTCGAGGCCGGTGGTCGGCTCGTCGAGGAAGATGATCCGCGGGTTGCCGACCAGCGTCATGGCGAGGTCGAGGCGGCGCTTCATGCCGCCGGAGTAGGTGGAGACGGGCTTCTTCGCGGCCTCCACCAGGTCGAAGCGCTCAAGGAGTTCGGCGGCGGTGCGGCGGCCCTCGCTGCGCGAGAGGTGGTGCAGGTCCGCCATGAGGAGCATGTTCTCCTCGCCGGTGATCAGGCCGTCGACGGCGGAGAACTGGCCGGTGACGCCGATCGCGGCCCGCACGGCCTGCGGGTCGGCCGCCAGGTCGTGGCCGCCGACGTGCAGGTCGCCGGCGTCGGCGGTGATGAGGGTGGAGAGGATCTTGACGGCGGTGGTCTTACCGGCGCCGTTCGGGCCGAGCAGCGAGAAGACCGTGCCGGCCGGCACCGCCAGATCGATACCGTCGAGGACCGTCTTGTCCCCGTAGGCCTTGCGCAGCCCCTTGGCCGCGATGGCGAGAGAGTGCGAAGTCGTTGTCGTCATGCCGCAGAGCGTGCGGCAGGGCGCATTCAGCGCGGTTTCACGATGGTTTCAGCGCCCCGGAACCGGGCGGGGAGGCAATGCCTTATTGCCTCCCCGCCGTTGCGGCCTCAGCGCGGCTATCGCCGCGCCATCAGCGCCCTGGCCGACTCTTGACGCTCAGCACTCTTCACCGTCGTCGCCCTCGCCCGGCTCCGGCGCATCCGGGTCGCGCAGCGGGCGCAGCCGCCACCGCCCAGGCTGGAGGCGGTGAAGCTGTAGCGGCCGAGACATGCAGACCCCTCGGCTTCCAATCTCCCGAACCCGCGCGTTTCCAAGCGGATCCTGCGCAAGCTACGCGCCGAGAACCGCGGCGCGGCCATCTCCCAGTACCTGCGCCTGACGATCGGCGAGCACTGACCGCGCCTCCCCCGGGACCGAGTCCGCGTCAACCGAGCAGCCTCTCATTACCCATTTGAGCTGAAGATATAAGGATTTCCTTCTGATGCTTCGCGTCGTACGCTGGGATGCGGACCATGAGCTGGGAGATCAATCTCCATCCTTCGGTGGAGCTGTGGCTGCTCGAACTGGCAGAGGAGGATCCGGTGAGCGCGGATCTCGTCGAGGAAGCCGTCGACCTGCTGGCCGAGAGCGGCCCGATGCTGGGGCGCCCGCTTGCCGACCGGATCCGCGGCAGCCGGATCCACAACCTCAAAGAGCTGAGGCCGGGGAGCACGGGCAGCACGGAAGTCCGCATTCTGTTTGTGTTCACTCCCGAGCGGGAGGCGGTGCTGCTCGTGTCGGGGGACATGGCGGGCCGTTGGGGTCAGTGGTATCGCGAGGCGATACCGGTGGCCGAGGCCCACTATGGGGAGTACCTGGCGGATGCCGCAGGAGAGGACGGGGGTGCCCGATGAGCCGGCACAGTAGCTGGGCCGAGGTGAAACGCCGGATGCGCGAGGCCCATCCCGAGGTGTCCGAGGCCGAGTGGGAGGCCCGCAGGCAAGCCGCCCGCACTGCGACCGAGGCGCACGTGCTGGGACACCACCTGCGCGAGATCCGGGAGGAGCAGGGCCTCACTCAGGCCCAGGTCGCGGCGTCGGTGGGGATCACCCAGGCCCGGGTCTCGCAGATCGAGCGGGGGGAGATCCACAACCTGGAGACCATGCGCACATACGCCGCGGCTCTGGGCGCCAAGATCACCGTGTCCATCGAGTACGGCGACCGGACCATCGGGGCCGCCTGAGCGGCGTCCCTGGCCACCGCGCCCCCTCCGGCCCGGCCCCGACGGGGGCCGGGCCGGAGTCAGGCCGAGGGCACGGTCACCGTGGTCACCGTACGAGTGCCTCGCCCGCCGGTTCCGGTACCCGGGCGGCGGAGAATGCCGTCGTGCGGCGCAGCCGGAACCCCAGGGACTGGTAGAGGCGGATCGCGCCCGTGTTGGCCGCGGAAGCGTGCAGGAAGGGCATCTCACCGCGGGTCCGGATTTCGGCGGCGACGGCGAGGACGAGCCGGGTGGCCAGCCCGTGTCCGCGGAAGGCCGGGTCGGTGCAGACCGCGCTGATCTCCGTCCAGCCCGGCGGGTGCATGCGCTCGCCGGCCATCGCGACCAGGGCGCCGTCCCGGCGAATGCCGAGGTAGGTGCCGAGTTCGATGGTGCGCGGCAGGAAGGGGCCGGGCTGGGTGCGGTCCACCAGGTCGAGCATCTCCGGGACGTCGGCGGGTCCGAGGCGTATCGCTTCGGCGTCCGGGGCGGCTGCCACGCCGTCGTCGACGAGTTGGACGCCTGCGAGGCGGAAGGTCACCTCCCAGCCGTCCGGGGGCGGAACGCTGACGGCGGCGAGCGGGACAAGGGCGCCCGGTCCGGCGAGGGCGGCGATGTCATCCCAGTCGGCGGCGTCCGGCTCGTCCGGCAGGGCGACCCAAGGGGCTATGTCGACGGGGTAGCGGAGCACCCGGCCGCGTCGTTCGGCGAGGTGGGCGTGGGGGCCGGTGAGCGAGGAGCGGGCAGGGTTGTCCAGGGGGTGCGGGGCCCGGACGGCGCTCATGGGCCGACCTCGATCACGATCTTGCCGCGGGCGTGGCCGTTTTCCACGGTGCGCAGTGCGTCGGCGGCCTGCTCGAGCGGGAAGGTCTGTGTCACGTAGGGGCGCAGTACGCCGTCGACGACGAGCTTCGCCACCTCCTCCAGGATCGCGCCGGTACGGGCCCGCTCGACGGGTGAGCCGCCGAGGCGGGCCACGGTCCCCCGGTCCGCCGCGCTGATCAGCTTCGACCGGTCCGCCACCAGCCGAGCGACCTCTTCGAGGTCCGCGCCGCCGACGAGGTCGAAGACCGCGTCGACGCCATCGGGCGCGGCGGCCGCGACCCGCTCCGCGACACCGGGCCCGGAGACGATGTGGACCGCGCCGAGCGACTCGACGAACTCCTTCTTGCCGGCACTCGCCGTTCCGATGACGGTGATGCCGAAGTGCCGGGCGATCTGGGCGGCGGCCACCCCGACCCCGCCGCCGACACCGGTGATCAGAAGTGTCGCGCCGGGCGGCAGCGCCAGCTGCCGTACGCCGTCGTACGCGGTCGCCGCTGCGACCGGGAGCGCCGCGGCGTCCACGAACGACAGTCCGGCGGGCTTGTGGGCGGCGATCGTGACCGGCAGCAGCGTGTACTGGGCGTATCCGCCGCCGACCGGGTTGCCGAAGACCTCGTCCCCGGGAGCGAATCCCTCGACGCCCGCGCCGACCTGCTCGACGACACCGGCGACCTCGTTGCCGAATACGGCGGGCAGCTCCGGCGCCGATGAGCCGGGGCGGCGGTAGCCCGTCCGGAGCTTCCAGTCGACGGGGTTCACCCCCGCGGCCCGGACGGCGACGAGCAGCTGCCCCGGTCCGGGGCTCGGCCGTGGGCGGTCGATGAAGGACTCCGTCTCCGGGCCACCGTGTGCGTTGAAGACATAGGCCTTGGGCATTCGATCCCTCACTCCGACTTCGGAACAGCAGCTCAAAAGGAACAGCAGGTCAAAGCACGCGCACCGGGGCGCCTATTCCCGGGGCGGCGATGTGTTCATCCGGTCGCAACAGTCCACAGGCGCACCGCGAGCCCGAGGCCGCCGACCGCGATGGCCGTGCGCAGCACATGCGCGGGGATCCGGCGAGCGACTACTGGGCCGAGCCGGCCCCCGATGAGGAAGCCCGCGGCGAGCGGCACGGCGACCAGCCAATGGACCGGCCCGAAGACCGCGAAACCCAGTGCGGCGACGCCGTTGGCGACCGCCAGGATCACGTTCTTCAGGGCGTTGGCCCGTACGAGGGTCTCCCCGAGGCCGGTCGCCAGCAGGGCGAGCATCAGTACCCCGGCGGCGGCCCCGAAGTACCCGCCGTACACCGCGATGGCGAACACCGCGAGCATGACCGCCGGGTTTGTCTCGCCCAGGCCCTCCGGCCGCAGGCTCCGCAGGCGCGGCTGGAGGAGCAGTACGACGGACGAACCGGCCACCAGCCAGGGCACGATGAGCTCGAAGGCGCCGGGCGGGGTGACCAGGAGCAGGACCGAACCCGTGACACCTCCGGCGGCGGTGAGCGCCAGGTAGCGGCGCACGCGCCCGCCCTGGCCGGTGAGCTCCCGCTTCGAGCCGGCCGCCGCACCCACGCCGCCGAGCACCAGGGCGACGGTGTTGGTGACATTGGCCGACAGGGCGGGCATCCCCGTCGCCAGAAGCGCGGGATACGACACGAGCGAGGCGAGGCCGGCCACTGTGCCCGCGAGACCGGCCGCGACTCCGGCGACGAGCAGCAGCAATGGCTCGGCGAGGATCATCGTGCAGTGCCTGTTATGTCCATGTGGGAGAAAGTTACCCGCAGGGGCGCCGGGTCCTGTCGCCGGCCGTCCCGGATGTGCGGTTCATCCATTCGTCATCGCATTTTTGGATGAAACATCCCCTTCCGGCATGCTGGATGGCCGGATAGCGTCCCCCGCACAGCAAGCGGCAACGGCGGGTATATGGAGGAACCGGAAATGGTGGATTCCCAGAGCGCTCCTGTGGCGCAGCCGGCGAGGCCGGGCGGGGCGCTGGGGGTGGTGGAGACCCGGTCGATCGACTGGGTGCCGGACGAGGAGCGGCACGGGAAGGTCTGGCATCAGGCGCCGCTGTGGTTCCTGGGCAACTTCCAGTACTTCACCATCGCCGTCGGCTTCGTCGGCCCGTCGCTGGGCCTGCCGCTCGGACAGACGGTGCTCGCGGGGGCGCTGGGGATCGTGGTCGGGACGTTGTTCATGGCCTTCCACGCCTCGCAGGGGCCGGTGCTCGGGCTGCCGCAGATGATCCAGTCGAGGGCGCAGTTCGGCTATCGCGGTGTCATCGTGGCGCTGGCGGCCACGATCTTCACGTACATCGCCTTCAACGTCGCCGACCAGGTGCTGCTCGCCCAGGGCCTGAACGGCATCTTCGGCTGGAACGAGACCGCCGTCGCGCTCGGGGCCGGGGCGATCGCGGTGCTGCTGGCGATCTACGGCCACGACTGGCTGCACCGGGCCTTCCGCTGGCTGCTGTATGTCTCGCTGCCACTGATGGTGCTGGTCACCGTCGGCGTGCTGACCGGGCACGCGGGCGGCGCCCACGTCGCGAACCAGCACCTCGCATTCACCTGGGCCGCCTTCTTCGCCCAGTTCTCCGCGGCAGCGGCGTACAACATCACGTACGCCCCGTATGTCTCGGACTACTCGCGCTATCTGCCGCGTACGACCTCCGCCCGCGCCCTCATCGCGTCCGTCTTCTTCGGCGCCTCCGGCTCCGCGGTCTGGCTGATCGCGCTCGGCGGATGGCTTGCGCTGAAGCTGGGGGTCAGCGACGGGCTGGTCGGGCTGCGGCAGGCGGGCGACCACTTCCTGCCGGGCCTGGGGGCCGCGGCCGCGGTGCTCTCGGCGCTGAGCCTGGTGGCGACGATGGGCATGAACGCGTACGGCGGCATGCTCACGGTGCTGACCGGCATCGACTCGTTCCGGCCGATCACTCCGACCCGGCGCATCCGGATCGTCGCCATCCTCGGGCTGGCGGTGGTCTGGTACCTGATCGCGTCGCTGATCTCGGCCAACGCGGTGGCCACGGTGTTCACCGCGCTGACCCTGATGCTGTACCTGCTGGTGCCGTGGACGGCCACCAACCTGGTGGACTTCTTCTTCGTCCGGCGCGGACACTACGCCGTCACCGATCTCTTCACCCCGTCCGGGATCTACGGCGCCTGGTCCTGGCGCGGGCTCACCGCCTACGCGGTGGGCATCGTGGCCGAGATCCCCTTCATGGTCCTGCCCGACCTCGGCGGCTGGAACTACACCGGCCCCCTCGCCAAGCAGCTCGCCGGCACCGACATCGCCTGGCTGGTAGGACTCGCGGTCAGCGCCCTGGTCTTCCTCGCCGCCGCCCGCACCACGGACCGGGCCGGAGAGGACGCCGCGATCGCGCTCAGCGAGCAGCAACTGGCCGGCGTCTGAGGGAACCGCCCCCCGGCCGGACGGGCTCAGAAAGAGCCCGTCCGGCGACACCGCGGCAGGTGGGAACGAGCCGCCCGAACTGGCCGAGTATCTGCGCGCGCTGGGCGCCCGGGTCACCCGCGCGGCCGACGGCGCTCCGTGACTCCCCCGCGCGACGCGTTAGCGCCCGGCCGCGAACGCTATGAACGGGGCCCAAGCTTCAGCCGCGAAGGCGAGCGTGGAGCCCTGCTTGACCTTCGAGTCGCGTACGTGGACCGTGCCGGGGGCTGCCGCCACCTCACAGTCGCCGCCGCCGGTGCCGCTGTAACTGCTCTTGAACCAGGCCACTTCGACACAGTTGCCGCCGTCGCTGCCGCTGTAACTGCTCTTGAACCAGGTCAGCTCGGCGGTTGCGTTCGTTCCCTGCTCGGCGCTCATAGTTCTCCCGCTACACGCTCGATGAGACGCACTGACTCCTCTACGTTGAGAGCCTGCGAACGCAGCTTGCCATAACGCAGCCCGCACACGCTGACCTTGTGTGCATCGGTGACCACCACACCAACGCCCTGGGATTCGATGTATCCCACCTGCCGGTGCTCATCGGTCTCCAGCAGCACCATCGGGCCGTTGAGGCCCGGATGGAACCCGGTGGAAGCAGGCATGACCTGGATCTCCACGTTGCGCAGTTCCGTAAGCTTCAGCAGCCGATGGAGCTGGGCCGCAAGCACCTCGGGACCACCCACCGGGTTGCGAAGAGCCTGCTCCCCGATGATGAAGCTGAGCGCCACTACCGGGGACCGCGTCAGCAGTTTCTGCCGCTCCATACGCGCCTCGACGTACTGCTCGATGATCTCCTCTTCCAGCGGCGGGCAGTGCCCGGTGAACACGGCCTGCGCGTACTCCTCGGTCTGCAACAGGCCGGGAATCAGCACGGGTTCGTACTCAAACCGACTCACCGCCCCCATCTCGATCAGCGCGAAGTCCAGGAAGAACGCCGGGAGCTTGGCCAGATCCACCTCCTCCTGCAGTGCCACCAGCACGCCACCCGCCTGCAACACCTCCTCCGCCGCCGCTGTGAAGGCCGACTTGGCGGGCCGCCGCCCCTGCTCGATCGAGGAGACCTGCTCGATCGAGTAGCCGACCACGTCGGCCAACACCTGCTGCGTCATCCCGGCCCGCTCCCGGAAGAGCTTGACCAGCTTGCCGTAGCCCTTCCAAATGCCCGGCCGGTCGTCATCGTTGTTCCGCTTCCTCGGCTGCCGGTTACTCATGCGCGCCCCGTCCCCAGTTCGTCCCGGTAAGGACGTCATTCCGCCGATCCGGTCAGGCTATCTGCGTACTCGGCCGATCACTCCTCGAAGTCAGAAATCCGTTGCGGCGCTCCGCCCGCTGGAACGGTCGTCGGCGAGCCGGGCCCGTCACCCACCGTCCGGCCGGCGTCCACGTAGCGGGTGTTGAACAGGACCAGGGCGGCTCGCCACTACAGGCGTCAGCGCACGGCAACCGACGGCGGTTCTGCCCCGTCCTGACCGCCCCGGGCTTGGCCCGCCGTATTCAGCCACCGCACATCACCGCGCCTTACATCAGCCACGTCGAGGCAAGCCGGTACGGGGATGAAGAGAGGGATCAAGCGAAACCCGCTACCGGAACGGCACTGGAGAGACAGCGATGACCGCCCCGACCGCCCTCGCCCCAACCGCAGCTCACCCCGCCGCACCCCGCTACTCGGTGTCCCTCGCCCGCGACGAGGCCGAGGTCCGCGCGGCACAGCGGCTGCGCCACGACGTGTTCGCCATGGAGCTGGGCGCCCTGCTCACCACCCCCGAGCCCGGCCTCGACATCGACGCCTTCGACGCCTACTGCGACCACCTGATCGTCCGCGAGGACAACTCCGGGGCCGTCGTCGGCACCTACCCGCTCCTCCCCCCGGAACGCGCGGCCATCGCCGGACGGCTCTACGCCGAGGGCGAGTTCGACATCAGCGCGCACGCCGCGATCCGCCACGACCTGGTCGAGGTCGGCCGCTCGTGCGTCCACCCCGACCACCGCGACGGGGCTGTCATCGGCCTCATGTGGGCCGGCATCGCCCGCTACCTCGTCCGTACGGGACACAACTGGCTCGCCGGCTGCTGCTCCGTCCCCCTCGCCGACGGCGGGGCGTTCGCGGCCGGCGTCTGGGACACCGTGCGCGACAAGCACCTCGCCCCCGCCGAGTACCGGGTCCGGCCGCGCCTGCCCTGGGACGCCTCCGGCATAGCGCGGACACCCGGCCGCACCCCGCTGCCCGCACTGCTCCGCGGGTACATACGGCTGGGCGCCCAGGTCTGCGGCGAGCCCGCGCTCGATGCCGACTTCGGGGTCGCCGACCTCTACGTACTCCTGTCGCTGCGGCAGACCAACCCCCGCTACCTCCGCCACTTCCTCTCACTCGTCCCGGCCTGATGAGCCTCTGGCTCCCCACCGCGCCCTGCACACCCGTGCTCTGCCTGGCCGGCGGCTCCCCGCCCACCGTCGGCCGCCCGCGCCGGCTGGCCCGGGCCGCCGCCTTCCTCACCGTCGTACTCCTCGGACTCCTGCTGCTGCCGCTCGCCCGCCGCACCCCCAAACTGATCCGGTCCGGAGCCCAGGCCGTGCCGACTGCTCTCGGAGTACGGATACGCATCACCGGCGAGCCGCTGCCGCCCTCCGGCGGCGTGCTGATCGTCGCCAACCACATCTCCTGGCTCGACATCCCGCTCCTCGCCGCCGTCCGGCCCGCCCGTATGCTCGCCAAGCGCGAGGTCGGCACCTGGCCCGTACTCGGCCCGCTGATCGTCCGCGCCGGCACTCTCTTCATCGACCGCGACCGCCTCCGGGCCCTGCCGCAGGTCGTCTCCGACCTCGCGGACGCGCTCCGCTCCGGCTCCACCGTCGTCGTATTCCCCGAGGGCAGCACCTGGTGCGGCCGGGGCCACGGCCGCTTCCGCCCGGCCGCTTTCCAGGCCGCCCTGGACGCCGGGGTGCCCGTGCAGCCGGTACGCATCCGCTACCGGCTCAGCGATGCCTCCCCCGCCACGCTGGCTGCCTTCGTCGGCGACGACACGCTC
This sequence comes from Actinacidiphila oryziradicis, assembly GCF_005047355.1. GTDB lineage: Bacteria > Actinomycetota > Actinomycetes > Streptomycetales > Streptomycetaceae > Actinacidiphila > Actinacidiphila oryziradicis. Next base: position 52,460 of record NZ_SUMC01000038.1, on the reverse strand, counting down.
CTCGCCTCCCTGCGCCGGGTGACCGCCGCCCGGGGCCTGGTGGCGGAGGTCCGAGTCCTTCCGGCCCTCCCCTGCGGGACGTACGGGGACCGGCGCGCCCTGGCCCGTGCGGCCCAGGATGCCGTGGGACCGCCCGCGCCTGCAGCGCGGGAGTGCCCCACCCACCCGCCCATTACCCGGGAGCGTCAGGTGACCGGGTGCCAAAGCACTCCGACGAGCCACGGCCTCCCGGCCTGCGAGCCGGCGGGCGCGCAATAACTACGGTGCCGACCTTTCCTCACCGCCGAGCGACTTTTTCAGGAAGTCCAGCTCAAGCTGGAGCAGGTTGTCCGCCACGCCTTCCCGGGCGACGAGGTGGCCCACCCCGGACAACGGCAGTACGGTGTGCGGCCGGCCCGCCGCGAGCAGCGCCGCCGAGAAGCGCAGAGTGTTGGCCGGGGCCACGTTGTCGTCGGCGAGTCCGTGGACGAGCATCAGCGGACGGGTCAGCTTGTCGGCGTACGGGATCAGGGACGAGCGCTCGTAATTGTCGGGCTGGACGTCCGGATGCCCCAAGTAGCGCTCCTCCCAGTACGCGTTGTACAGCCGCCGGTCGGTGGGCGGCGCGCCTGCGACCGCCGCGTGGAACACATCGGGGCGGTGCAGCACGGCGCCCGCCGCCAGATATCCGCCGGCCGACCAGCCCCGGATGCCCACCCGCCCCAGGTCCAGGACGTCGTAGCGCTCGGCCGCCGCGTGCAGGGCGTCGATCTGGTCCTCCAGCACGGGCCTCAGCCGGTCGCCGAGGATGGCCCGCTGCCAATCCACTCCTCGCCCGGGAGTGCCGCGCCGTCCGTGGCCAGTACAGCGAAGCCCTGCTCGGCGTACCACTGGCACACCGCCGTGTACCACCCCCGCGCCTTGGTCACGACCTGCATGCCGGGACCGGCGTATGGGCTGAGCAGCACCGGCAGCCTGCCCGAGCCCGGCTCGTACCAGGACGGTAGGTGGAGCCGGCTGCGCAACTCACGCTCACCGAGCACAAGATGGACCGGCCTGGGCGTGACCAGCGGCTCCTCCGTCAGGACCGTGATCCGGCCGGACGGCTTCCCGCCTCGCAGCACCGTCACTGTGTGCCCGTCCAAGGTCCGGCTGTCGAGGACGACCGTGTCGCCCCCTGCGGCGGCCGTGTGCACGCCTGGCTCTTCCGACAGCCGCTCGAAGCCGCTCTCTGCCGCGTACGACCAGACATGGGTCTCCGTCGGCTCTTCGCTCGCCGTGAACAGCACCCGCTCGCCCACCGCCCCCAGTACCGCGCGAACCTGCAGACCTGCCGGCGCGAAGGCGTTCCCTATCCGGATCGTCCGCACGTCGCCGCGCACGCACGGCAGCACCAGCACCCCGGACGCAGTGTGCAATGGAGCCCCAGGCGGGAACTCCACCCATCCGTCGTCGCTTTGCCGGGACAGCGGATCGACATCGCCGGTCGCCGGGTCGACGCGAACGACCCACATCGTGCGCTGGTCCCGGGTCTGCAGGCTGATCACCGGGCCGACGCTCTCCCAGCTGGCGTTGACGACGTACTCGAAGGCGAGGTCCTGCCACGCACCGACCGGGGCGTCTTCCTCGGGGGCCCGGTGCGGGAGCCGGACCGGTGTGTGCCCGCCGTCGATCGTGACCAGGCGCAGCGAGGTCTCCGCGTTGGCCGTGCCGGCCGCCGGATAGGGGACCGACCGGGGCGGTTGGCCGGGATTCGACGGGTCGCCGACGTACCGGCGCTCCACCATCGACGTGTCGATACGGGCCACGAGCAGCGCGTCGCTGTCCGGCGACCACCAATAGCCGCGCAACTCCGCCGCGACAAAGTCAGCCAGCCCGTACGTCACCTCTGCGCCCTCGGGCTCCGCCAGCAGCCGGTCCCCCGTCCCGTCGGTCCCAACAACCCGGAGTGCGCCCTTGGATACGTACGCGATCAGGGTCCCGTCCGGGGACGGCCGTGGGTCGGTCACCAGGCCGGCCGTGGGGACACAGCGCGGCGCGCCACCGTCCGTCCGTACGGTCCACAGCGCGCCGCCCAGGGCGTACGCCACGACTCGTGCCTCCCGGTCCGCCGCGTACGCCACCACTCCCGCCGCGGTCTCGCGGTCCCGTTCTCGGCGTATCCGCTCCGCGTCGGGCACCTGTTCGTCACCGCCGAGCGCTGCCGGGTCGGCGAGAATCCGCTCTTCTCCCCTCTCGTACATCCACAGCAAACTGCGCGGATCGGTGCCGGAAACGGACCGGACAAACAGCACGCGCTCACCGTCCGGGGAGACGGTGAACTGCCGGGGGACACCGAGCGAGAAGCGGCGGGTCCGGGCGAACTGACGGGGGAATCCACTGGTATCCATGGTCTCCGTGATCTCTGCAGGGGCACTGTGCGGCACGGTTCTCAGATTGACCGGAACAACAAAAAGACTCCAGGCGCGGGCCTGGAGCTCAAGTGTGGTGCGGACGACGAGAATCGAACTGCGTGGTCGGCCATTGGCCGGGGCTCTCACGCCCGTTCTGGCGCGATCCGGTGCGGCGGTACCGGACCGCCCACCTCATTTATCAGTGAAGATCATACCACCGGACGGTGATCCAGACAGGGACTTCTTGAACACCCCCGCCGAGAAGCTGAGCGCGCACACCACCCCGGTGGCCGCCCCCGTGTTGGACCCGCTTGACAAGACCGCCGACGGCGGCGTTCGCCGGCCCGGCCGCTGACCCGCCCCGCGCTGGGACCCACCGAACAAAGCGCCCCCAAACCCCGGCGCAGAGCACCGATCGGAAAGATCACCCCCGCCTGGAGCTGAGCGCGCAAGCGACCCCCGTACCCACCCCGGCAATCGCCGCCGCCAAGGCAAAAGGCAGCAGCGGAAGCGAAACCGCCCCCGTGTTGGACCCACTGACAAGGCCGCTCACGGCGGCGTTCGCGGGCGAGCCAGAGGTGACAAGGACGATCAGGACCGTCAAACCGGTCACGGGGACGGCCCAGCCCGGGTGGCGGAGGACAGGCGGGTTGGTGAGAGCGCCGACAGCCGTGCCGAGGAGGGCGGAGACCAGCGCGGCGAGCAGCCCGGCGACGGCCGCGGACCCGACCGGAATCTCCTTGACGTGATCGGAAGTGTGGGGATCGCTGACAGCCACGACAACGAGCGTGCCAACGGCCCCCAGCGCTGCGGCCGCGAGGAAGCCGGTCAGAACACAGGCCAGATGCGCCCGCTCCGGGGAGGTCGCGGCAGCGGCGATCGCACGCGCGGCCGGCGGCTCGTTGGTCGTACAGACCCGGACGAACCAGGCGGCCACCGGAAGAAGCACGGCGGCCGCGAAGCCCAGCGAGTCGAGCAGCGGCTGGCCGGTGGCCCAGACTCCGATCGTCATCAGGCCGCAGTAGAGAAGGAGCGGCGGCAGCCAGCGGTGGGAGCGGAGCAGCAGGGCGGCTTGGTAGCGCAGTAGAGCGGTCATGACGGTTATCGGCCCCCGGCCTCGGGTCGTACGGCACGGATGTGCCATGGCGGCCGCGCGGCGAGCAGCGCCCTCAGCACGGCGTCGGATTCATCGGCCGGGACGGCGAGCCGCAACAGCCCGTCCACGACCGGCTCCTCCACGACAACGCCCCCGGGCAGGACGGGCGGCTCGCCGGATCCGGTGGCCTCGACCAGCACACGGCCGGCAACACGATCACCGACCGCCGTCGCTCCTCCCACGACCGTCACCCTGCCCCCCGCCACCCGCTGCACGGCCGTCGCCTCGCCGGCCAACCGCCACGGATCGTGGTCGACGAAGACCACCGTGCCGCCCGCCGCGACCCGCGAGCGCACCTCGTCGTCGAGGAGCGTACGGGCGTCGTGGTCGAGCCCGGTCCAGGCCTCGTCGAGGACCAGCAGTTGCGGCTCGGCGAGGAACGCCTGTGCGACGGCGGCCTTCTGGCTGGTGCCCTTGGACAGCTGGTCCATCGGGGTACCGCCATAGGCACCGATGCCGAAGCGCTCCAGCCAGTGGTCGGCCCGCCGGGAAGCGGTCGCGGTGCCCAGTCCCTGGATCCGTCCCATGTGCACGAGGTAGCCGTGCGTGCTGAAGGGCAGCGCGGCCGGAAACCGTTCGGGAACGTACGCGGTACGTCCCCGCCCGCTGACCCGCCCGGCGCTGGGCCGGTCGATGCCGGCGACGATCCGCAGGAAGGTCGACTTGCCGGTGCCGTTGGCGCCCTCGACCCGCAGCAGCGTGCCGCCGCCCACCTCAAGGTCGACGTCCTTGAGCACCCAGGGCCCGCGTGCCCCGTAGCGCCGGCCGACTCCCTCCAGAAGCAGGCGCACGTCAGTTGGCCGGCTTCTGCTCGGGCTTGGTCTCACTCGGCCGTACGATGACGAAGCCGTCGCCCTGGAGCATGAGTTGCACAGCCTCTCCAGAGCCGCCGCGCAGCATGGAGCCGAAGCTCTGGGAGCGGTGGATGGAGGTCTGGAGCTGGGCGCTCCATCCGACAACGGCGTCGGTGTCGACGTAGACGGGTGCCTGCGGGGTGACGGGGATGACGATCGGGTTCCCCTCGCAGATGACGCCGAGCCGCCCGTGGCCGGTGAAGACACTGTTGAAGAGGCCGCCGCCGACCATGCCGGCGCCCTTCACGACCTTGATCTCGTAATTGAGGGTGGGGTCGAAGACCAGCACATTGCGGCCATTGATGGTGAGTGCGTCGCCGGGGTCGAGGTCGATGACGAAGCAGTTGGCGGCGTCGTGGGCGAACCAGGCCTCGCCCTGGCCGCGTACGGACATCAGCGGGAGTCCCTCGCCGGTGAAGGCGCGCTTGAGGAACTTGCCGACGCCCTGCCCCTTGACCTCGAACTGAAGGTTGCCGCGGAAGGCGATCATGGCGCCCTGGCGGGCGTAGCACTCACCGTTGACGGCGTACTTGATGGATTTGGCGTTCTGGAGAGTCATGCCGGGCTCGGTGGCCGGCTGCGCCGTGTTGTCGGCGGCGAAGAGGTCGCTGTGCACGCAGGACATCATCACATCACGGACGCACCCGCCGGGAGGCTCCTGGCAGACTGGGCCGGTGACCAGTACCGACCGTGATGCCGCCCCCCAGTACGTCCTCCCGCTCGTCGTCCGTATCGAACGGGCCGCTCCCCCGGCGCGCACCGACGCGCTGGAGACAGCGGCGCGGGCCGTGCTCACGTTCCTCTCCGACGAACGCGCGCTGGGCGAGGGCGAATGGGCCGGGGCCGTGCGCGGCTGGGAGGACGCCCGCATCCGCAAGGTCGTACGTCGTGCCCGCGGCTCGGAATGGCGTCGCGCGGAGGCCCTCCCCGGGATCACCGTCACCGGCAAGTCGGCCGAGGTGCGGGTCTTCCCGCCGGTTCCGCTGGACGGCTGGCCCAAGGATCTCGCCAAGCTCCAGGTCTCCGGCACCGAACTCGACGACCCCGAGCCGCCGTCCGGCCCGGATCTCGCCGGTGCTGTGCTCTGGCTCAGCCCCGGCCTGGACATGTCCGCGGGCAAGGCCATGGCACAGGCCGGGCACGGCGCCCAGCTCGCCTGGTGGGACCTCCCGGCGGACGAGCGCGCCGCCTGGCGCGACTCCGGGTTCCCGCTGGCGGTACGCACCCCGTCCGCCGCCCGCTGGTCGACTCTCACCGCTTCAGGGCTCCCCGTCGTCCGCGACGCGGGCTTCACCGAGATCGCCCCTGGTTCCTGCACCGTGGTCGCCGATCACCCGGCGCTGCGCACACGGTGACCGGCACCAGGCAGGTCGGCCACCGGGCCGAAGCTCATAAGAGGCCGCGCGAATAGGTGGGGTGGAGGAAGGAGCGGGGCGAGGGGCAAGTCTGGCAAGGCGGAGGAGGGAGGCGACGCGATGGGGGTGCCCCCTGCTCGAGCGGAGCCGAGAGCTTGGTGGGGGCACCTCCCGGACGGAGTCTGGGGGAGAGTCGACCGACGACAACGCCGCCAGGCGCCGCCCATCGCCCCGCGACGCCGCCCCACCTATTCGCGCGGCCTCTAAGCTCAAATCAACCTCTGAATCCGGCCCCGGCAGGGTTCGCCCGGCCCCGCCGGGGCCATGACCCCGCTATGAAAGCCGCCACGAAAGCCGCTACGAAACCCGTCACGAGAGAGCTGGCACTCGGCACAGGCATCGGCTGGCGCCCGGAAATCGCGGACGCGGTAGAGGCCCTCGACGTCGACTGGGTTGAGGTGGTCGCGGAGAACATCTGCCCGGACCATCTCCCGGACCCCGTCCGGCGCCTGCTCGACCGCGGCACCACGGTCATCCCGCACGGCGTCTCGCTCGGCCTCGGCGGTGCCGACCGCCCGGACCCGGCGCGGCTGGCGGCGCTGGCCGAGCGCGCCGAGGCGCTGGGCGCGCCGCTCGTCACCGAGCACATCGCGTTCGTACGGGCCGGCGGCCCGCACACCGGCTCCGCGCAGCTGGAGGCGGGACATCTGCTGCCCGTGCCACGGACCCGCGACGCGCTCGCCGTGCTGTGCGAGAACGTGCGGATCGCCCAGGACGCCCTGCCGGTACCGCTGGCGCTGGAGAACATCGCGGCGCTGTTCGGCTGGCCGGACGACGAGCTGTCGGAGGGGGCGTTCCTCGCGGAGCTGGTCGAGCGCACCGGCGTGCGGCTGCTGATCGATGTGGCCAATCTCCACACCAACCGCGTCAACCGCGGCGAGGACCCGGTCGCGGCGTTGGACGCTCTGCCGGTCGAGGCGATCGCGTACGTCCATGTCGCGGGCGGGGTGGAGAAGGACGGCGTGTGGCACGACAGCCACGCGCACCCGGTCACCCGGCCCGTCCTCGATGTGCTGGCGGCGCTGTGCGAGCGGACCCGCCCGCCGGGAGTGCTGCTGGAGCGGGACGACAACTTCCCGCCCGCGGCGGAACTGGGGGCGGAACTGACCGCGATACGGGCGGTGACGGCCGCCGGTTCCGGCCGCCCGGCGGAGCGCGCCGCCGGGATCGGACCGCGCCGGCCCGGGACCGCGACGCCGGGTTCGCGGAGCCGCCTCGCGCTCGCGCAAACGGCATTGCTCTCCTCCCTTGTCGCCGGCACCCCGATTCCGGCAGGGTTTGACGGAGCGCGGATCCGGGTACAATTTTCGGCCCTCGCCGCCAAACGCAGCGACGTCGTAGCGAAGGTCGCACCCGAGCTCCCGCTCATCCTGGGCGAGAGTTACCGCCCGGCATTCCTTACGTACGCGGCCGCGAGTCCGTTCAACGGGGGTTACCGGCGGGATGCGCTGAGCTTCGCCGAACACCTTCTTTCCGCAGGTCAGCCCGTAGATGCAGGGGCCCGAAAAAAACTTGCGGCGTGGTGGCGGGAGCGGTCGGGTCCGGCCCCGACGTGGCGCGGGCGGCTGCGTGGACGGGGCCGCCGGGGGGTGCGCTGACACACAGCCGACGCACACTCAGGCCACAGAGGGTTAACCGGGCAACATACCAACCATCAGCCCCTGAAATCCCGAGTTTCGCTGGGACGTGACGATTCGGCGATGGGAACGCATCAAACGCACTAGCGTGCGGTCGCACCTTGGAAAGCCGAGTGCGAGCTCCCTGAGCTCTCTGAGCCGGGCGGCTCACACCCAGGAGGCCTGATGCGATCCACCCGGTACCTCACGGGAACCGGCCTTGTTGTCGGTGCGCTGGCGGTAACACTCGCCGCGCTGCTGTACCCCGTCATGACCACGTTCAAGAGCGGGGTGATCGGGAATGCCGCATCCAACATCAATGCCCAAACCGTGGCTACCCAGTTCGGACCGATGACACCACTCGACCGCGAGTTCGTCACTAAGGTACGACTCGCTGGACTGTGGGAATTCCCAGCCGGTCAGATGGCCGAGCAGAAGGGCACGACCGCCGCGGTCAAGACAGCTGGGCAGCATCTGATCGGCGGCCATACGAATCTGGACACCACGGCCCGCAAGATCGCGCCACAGCTCGGCATCACACTGCCGAACCAGCCCTCGCCGCTGCAGCAGAGTTTCCTCGTCACACTGTCGGCCGCTACCGGCGTGGACTTCGACCAGAAGTTCGCCAACCTCTTGCGGCTCCAGCACGGCAAGGTCTTCTCACTCGTCTCGCAGGTGCGGGCCCAAACGCGCAACTCGCTGGTCCGGATGCTGGCCGACCAGGCCAACACCACCGTCCTGGACCATATGACCGTCCTTGAGGCGACGGGCCTGGTCAACTTCGACCAGATCGCCATCGACACGACAGCGAGCCCGTCGGGCATTGCCACCCAGGCGGCGCCAACACCGCCGCCCGGCTCGCCGACCGTCATCGTCACCCCGTCCGCCACATTCTCCCTCCCCCCAGCGGCTTCAGCCCCCGCGTCGCAGTAGAAATGAGCGTCTGATGTCCAAACGACAAAGCTACGACCGTCGCCGCCGGTTGAGTTCCAAGCACCTTGTGCTGATCGCCGTACTAGCCCTCTTCGGCGCGGGCGGCACCTTCGCCCTGGTCAACGGAACCGCCAACGCGGCCCTGCGCCACAACGGCCGACAACACGGGCACACGAACAAGAACCAGGGGAGCAACAACGCCGGCGCAGGCGCCGGAGCCGGTGCCTCGGCCAGCGCCTCGGCCTCGGCCGGTGCTTCCGCCTCCTCTTCCGCCCCCGCCGGGGGCACCGGCCAGGCCGGCGCCCGGGCCAACGGCCCCGTCGACGCCGACTTCGTTGACATCACCACCGTCACGCCCAATGTGGTGAAGCCCCAGAAGTTGGCCGGAGGCTCCACGGGTTCATTCGTGGCGCAGTGCGGCAAGAACGAGAACAAGCACTTCAACCCCGACAACTTCATCGTGGCACCCGGCGTCGCCAACGGCGCCCAGCACACCCACGACTACGTCGGCAACCTCACCACCAACGGCTTCTCCACCAACCAGACGCTCGCCGCCGGCGGCACCACCTGCGCCAACAACGACAAGTCGGCGTACTTCTGGCCCGTGCTGCGTAACCTGAGCGCCAACGACACGCCCGGCGCCGACAACAACACCGGCACGATCCTGACGGCGGACTCCGTCACCATCAAGTTCAAGGGCAGCGCGAACTCCCAGGTCACCGCGATGCCGGAGACCCTGAAGGTCATCACGGGTGACGCCAAGGCCCTCACCAACGGCACCGGCAACGCCAAGGCGCAGTGGAGCTGCACCGGCTTCGAGGACAAGGTGCAGCTGACCGACAAGTACCCGCTGTGCCCGAGCGGCAGCAAGGTCGTCCGCACCCTGGACTTCCCCAGCTGCTGGGACGGCGTCAACACCGACAGCGCCAACCACCGCACCCACATCGTCTTCCCCGATGGCGCGGGCCAGTGCCAGGCGGGCTTCAAGGCCGTCCCGGCGCTGGAGTACCGGCTGGTCTACACGGTGGCCGCCGGCCCGAACTTCGCGGTCGACAGCTTCCCGGACCAGAACCACAAGCCGGTCACCGACCACGCGGACTTCGCGAACTTCACCGGCGCGACCCTCATGAACCAGATCGTCGGCTGCATCAACAGCGGCAAGAACTGCTGACCCCGGATCCCCTCCGGTAGACACGGCTGTGGGGCAGGGCTTCGGCCCTGCCCCACAGCCGTTTCCTGCTCCGTCCCTCAGGCCAGGCCCGCCACCAGATCAGCGACCGCCCTACGCCGCCCGGTGTAGAACGGCACCTCCTCACGCACATACAGCCGCGCCTCCGACGCCCGCAGGTGACGCATCAGATCAACAATCCGGTACAGCTCATCCGCCTCGAACGCCAGGATCCACTCATAGTCACCCAGCGAGAAGGACGCCACGGTGTTGGCACGTACATCCGGAAAACCGCGCGCCATCTTGCCGTGATCGGCGAGCATCCGGCGGCGGTCCTCGTCCGGCAGCAGGTACCAGTCGTAGGAGCGCACGAAGGGGTACACGCTCACGTAATCGCGCACTGTCTCGTCAGCGAGGAACGCCGGGACGTGCGACTTGTTGAACTCGGCCGGGCGGTGCAGCGCCATGTTGGACCACACCGGCTCCAGCGCGCGGCCCAGCTTGGTGCGGCGGAAGCGGTTGTAGGCGTCCTGGAGCTCCTCGGACGTCTCGGCGTGCCACCAGATCATCAGGTCGGCGTCGGCACGCAGCCCCGATACGTCATAGGTGCCGCGTACGGTGACGTCCTTCGCGGCGAGCTGCTCGAAGAGCTCCTCCACCTCGTCCGCGTACCCGGAGCGGTCCTCGGGCAGCACATCGCGCAGCCTGAACACCGACCACAGTGTGTAACGGATGACCTCATTGATGTCCTTGGCCTTTTTGCCGGCATTCGGGGTCTTGGCGGGGGCAGCCTCAGTGGAATCGCTCATACAGCCATTCTCCCGCGCGACGGGAGGGTTCGGTCGCCAGGGTCTCGTTTCAGACCGGCCGCAGGCCGCTCAGGACCGCGTCCGCCGCCTTCCGGGAGCTCGCGATGCACGCCGGAATGCCCACGCCGTCGTAGACCGCCCCGCATACCGCCAGACCGGGCAGCTTGCCGACATGCTCCCGAATCCGGGCCACCCGCCCCAGGTGCCCCACCGGGTACTGCGGCAGCCCGCTGTCCCAGCGGGTGACGCGGGCCGCGACGGGTGCGGCGGTGAGGCCCACGGCCTCCTCCAGGTCGCGCCGGGACAGCCGCACGAGATCGGTGTCGTCCCAGGCCAGATCCGCCTCGTCGCCGTACCGGCCGACGGAGGTTCGCAGCACAAAGGTCTCCGGGTCCGCCTCACCGATCCAGCCCCACTTACGGGAGGAGAAGGTGGACGCTTTGATCGTTTTGCCGTCGACGGGCGGCACCAGGAAACCGCTGCCCGGCGGCAGCAGGGCCAGGTCACGGCGCCGGAAGGCCATCGTCACCAGCGCCATGCTCGCGTACTCCACCGCCGACAGCTCCGCCGCCGCCCCTGGCGACTCGGCCGACAGAAGTCGCGCCGCGGGGCCGGCGGGCACCGCGAGCACCACCGCGTCCGCGTCCAGCACCCGGTCGCCGTCCACGACGACCTGCCAGCGGTGCGCGGCGGACCGCCGTAGCTCCCGCACCAGCGTGCCGCTCTCGATAACGGCGCCGGCGGCACGGCACGCGTCGGCGACCGCGAGCGGCAGGCGCCCGACGCCGCCGCGGATACCGGCGAACACCGGGGCGGCGGGCCCGTCCTGCTGGGCGGCGGCCCGCCGCTGGATGTCCCGTACGCCCTCGATCAGCGAGCGGCCGGTCCGCGCGGCCTCGTAGAGCTGCGGTACCGCGGCGCGCAGCGAGATCTCGTACGCGTTGCCCGCGTACACGCCGCCCAGCAGCGGCTCCACCAGCCGGTCCACGACCTCGCGTCCCATCCTGGCCGCCACGAACCCGCCCACCGCCACGTCTTCGCCGACCTTCGTGCGCGGCAGCACATGATCCAGCGGCAGCCGCGCCAGCCCGGTACCCGAGAGCACCCCGGAGGCCGCCAGCGAGGTCATGTCCCCCGGCACGCCCATCAGCTGGCCCTTGGGCATCGGCCGCAGCCGCCCCCGGGTCCACAGCGACGCCTTCGCCGTCGCGGGCTCCTCCAGAGCGTCCGCGAGCCCGACCGCCTTCGCCAGCCCGACCGCCTCCGGCCGCCGCGCCAGCATCGACTCGGCCCCGAGGTCCACCGGTACGCCCGCGATCTCGTCCGCGTACAGCTTCCCGCCGAGCCGTGGCGTGGACTCCAGCACGGTCACCCGCGCCCCGCGCTCCGCCAGGAAATATGCCGCGGCGAGTCCGGAGATCCCGCCGCCCACGACGACCACGTCTGAGCTCATGTCTCCACTGTCTCAGACGCCATTACGAGCCCGAACCGTGACCTCTTCGGGATCAGCGATACGCAACGCCCAGACCGGACAGTACGTCGAATCGGCACAACAACCGGACCTTTGGGGGGACCGTGATGCAGAGACGACCATTCGCCGCTCTGGCCGCAGTACTGATAACCGCCTCACTCGCCCTCGCGGGCTGCAGTGGCGGTTCCAGCAGCGGCGGCTCGGCAGACAGCAAGGCCGCCGCAGGCAGGCAGGCCGCTCCCGCGGCTGCCGGTACTGCCGGCGCCGGCAGTACCGGCAGCGGTACCAAGACCGACAGCAAGACATCGAGCCTCGCCCAGTCCTACATCGTGCGTACGGCGACACTCACCGTTCAGGCGAACAACGTCGCCGACGCGCTCGCCCAGGCCCGCACCCTTGTCGCCGGCGCCGGCGGCTATGTGGGCGACGAGAACACCTCGCTCGACAGCAAGGGCCTCCAGCACTCCCGGCTCCAACTGCGGGTGCCGCCGGACACGTACGACAGGGTCCTCGGCGACCTCGCCGGGCTCGGCAGACTCCTCGGGCGTACCGTCAGCGCCCAGGACGTCACCGAGCAGGTCGTCGATGTCCAGAGCCGCATCAAGACGCAGCAGGCGAGCGTCGCCCGGGTCCGCGAGCTGATGAACCGCGCCACCAAGATCAGCGACATCGTCAGCCTGGAAGGCCAGCTCAGCACCCGCGAGGCCGACCTGGAGTCCCTCCAGGCCCAGCAAGCGTCCCTCAAGGAACGAACCGGCATGGCCACGGTCACGCTGGTGCTGACCGAACCCGCCGCCAAGCCGGCATCCGCGAAGCCGAAGGCCGCCGACGGCTTCTGGGCCTCCGTCGGCAACGCCCTCACCGGCGGCTGGCACGCCTTCTACGTCGCCCTGCGGGGCGTCCTGATGGCCCTGGCGGCCGTCCTGCCCTTCGCTGCGCTGGGCCTGGCCGGGTGGTTCGTCTACCGCGCCGTCCGCAAACGCCTCCCGGCACACCCGGAGCCGCACAGCGACGACACCTGACGGGCGTACGTAGGCCCGCCTCGCCTCCGGCGGGCCTACCCCGCCCTCCCGCCCACCCGTTACTGCGGGCGACTCCCGCGCCCCAGGCGCGGGCACCGACCACCGGCCCGCAGGCCGAAAACGCACCCTTCCATGCCCAACGCAGCACAACGCAGCGCAACGCTCAGCTCGACGCAGTCGCTTCGTGCACGAACTCCACCAGCCGCGTCAGCGCGTCCGGATCCGTGCTCGGCAGCACCCCGTGCCCCAGGTTGAACACATGCCCCGGCAAGCCGCGCGCAGCGTCCAGCACCTCGCGTGCCTTGGCCTCGACCGCCTCCTGCCCGGCGAAGAGCACCGCCGGGTCCAGGTTCCCCTGGAGCGCCTTGCCGGGGCCGACCCGGCGGGCGGCCTCGTCCAGCGGCACCCGCCAGTCGACGCCGACGACATCGGCACCGGCCTCGCCCATGAGGCCGAGCAGCTCACCGGTGCCCACCCCGAAGTGGATCCGGGGCACGCCGTAGCCCGCGACGGCGTCGAAGACCTTCACGGACGCCGGCATGACGTACCGCCGGTAGTCCGCCGGAGCCAGCGCGCCGACCCAGGAGTCGAAGAGCTGTACCGCGCTTGCCCCGGCCTCGATCTGCACCTTCAGGAAGGCAGCGGTGATATCGGCCAGCCGGTCGAGCAGCTCGGCCCAGATCTCCGGCTGCCCGTACATGAGCGCCTTCGTGCGCTCATGGTTCTTCGAGGTGCCGCCCTCGACGAGATAGCTGGCCAGGGTGAAGGGCGCCCCGGCGAAGCCGATGAGCGGCGTGGCGCCCAGTTCCCCGGTGAGCATGCCGATGGCTTCGGTGACGTACTTGACGTCGTCCGGGTCCAGCGGCCGCAGCCGGTCCAGATCGGCCCGGGAGCGGATCGGCTGCGCGACGACCGGTCCGACTCCGGGCTTGATGTCCAGGTCGAGGCCGATTGCCTTGAGGGGCACCACGATGTCGCTGTAGTAGACCGCCGCGTCGACCTTGTGCCGGCGCACCGGCTGCAGTGTGATCTCGGTGACGAGATCGGGCCGCATGCAGGAGTCCAGCATGGCGGTCCCCTCGCGCACCTTCAGGTACTCCGGCAGCGAGCGCCCGGCCTGGCGCATGAACCACACGGGGGTGTGCGGCACGGGCTCACGGCGGCAGGCGAGGATGAAGGGGGAAGCAGCGGTCTGCTGGTGCGTACTCACCCCGAAATCTTCGCATGCGCCAACCGGGCGACCCGCCCACCCGGGCCTTCCTCCACTACTGGGGCCCTCGTTCCGCCTAGTCTTCCGCCCATGGCAACGGCTCATGGGCACCTCTCGGACGGGGACGACGCCCCTCTCCCGTTCCAGCACGCGGTCGACGCGCTGCTGCGCGCGCACGTACGCCCCGGGGTGGAGCTCACCCCGATCCCGGCGCCACGGCGCCTCGCGCCGTACGCGTACGCGCTCGAAGCGGCCGTCACCGCGGAGCCGGAGGGCGAGGAGCTGGCCGACGGCCGGCTGGTACTGCTCCACGACCCGGACGGGCCGGAGGCCTGGCGCGGCACCTTCCGGCTGGTCACCCTCGTACAGGCGGAGTTGGAGCCGGAGATGGCGGCCGACCCGCTGCTGCCCGAGGTGAGCTGGTCGTGGCTGATGGGCGCACTGGAGGCGCACGGCGCCCTGCACCTGGAACCCAGCGGCACAGTGTCACGGGCCTCGTCGCACTACTTCGGCGCGCTCGCCGACCGCGCGGACTCGACCCAGATCGAGATCCGGGCGTCCTGGACCCCGCGCGAGGGGCCGGGCGGGGTGCCGGACGCGGCGGCGCACCTCGCGGCGTGGTGCGATCTGCTGTGTACGAGCGCGGGGCTGCCGCCGGCCGGCGCCATGCCGACAGTGCTGCCGCTCCCCAACCGCCGGGGCCCGCGCGGCTGACGGCCGGGGCGCCCCGGGGTGGTGGCGGGCAGGCATCGCGCGGGGCGGAACGTGAAGCCCGTAGCAGGCGCTCCCCGCTGTCCGGCCGCTGCGGCTTGATATTGCCTCCCCCAGCTACTGCCTGGGAGGTGCCCCCAGCGCGCTCCACGGCCACACGCCGGGCCGCGCTGAGGGCGCCTCCCGGCCGAAGGCTGGGGGAGGTATCCGGGGGAGGCAAATCAGCTGCGGCGGCCGTCAGGCCCAAGTGGCACCGCTTACCACAGAGGATCGTAAGCGCGTCCGAATTGCCGGAATTGTTACCAACAAATCGTGATCTTTCTCTAAAGCCGGGCCCTAGAGCTGCCGAAGGGAACTGTGACCCTTCCAAAGCCACTCCTCAGGAGGCCCGGTGTCGGTTCTTCTCGAACACCCCACAAGCCTGGTCGCCTACCGCCCGAACAAGCCGACCGCCATGGTGGTCGTCGCCGATCCCCGCGTCCGCTCCACCGTGACCCGCCACCTGTGGGCGCTCGGAGTGCGCGATGTGATCGAGGCGTCGTCCATCGCCGAGGCGCGGCCCCGGGTCGGCACCCCCCGCGACATCTGCGTTGCCGATGTGCACCTCCCCGACGGATCCGGCCTCACCCTCCTCGCCGAGACCCGCGCGGCAGGCTGGCCCAACGGCCTCGCACTCTCCGCCGCCGACGACATCGGCGCCGTACGCAATGCCCTCGCGGGCGGCGTGAAGGGCTATGTCGTCACCGGCACCCGCAACAGCCTGGGATTCCCCGGCCGCCCCGGCGCCGCCCCCATCGGCGCGGTGGGCGCCCGGATCCAGCGCCGGCCGCCCGGGACCCCGGGGCACGGCGGCGGCTACCGGGAGCTGTCCGGCCGCGAGGTCGAGGTACTGCGACTGGTCGCCGAGGGCCAGTCCAACAAGGCGATCGGCGTCTCGATGGGGCTGTCCGCGCTGACGGTGAAGAGCCATCTGGCGCGTATCGCCCGCAAGCTCGGCACTGGCGACCGGGCCGGCATGGTCGCGGTCGCGCTGCGTACCGGGATCATCCACTGAGCCGATTCCCAATGACTCCGAATAATTCCAAGTGACTCCACGTGATCCGAAGTGACCTGAGGTGCCCTGGAGGGCCGGGGAACCCGCCTCCGCTCCCCCACGACGTGTACCGGCGCACATCTCCGCCCGCCGACGGAACGTTCCGTCGGCGGGCGCTTGCTGTGCACAGCTACCCTTTACACGTGACCGACGCCAGAGAGACCGCGACCCAGGCTGCCCCGGCGCCGGTCCCGCTGCTGGAACCGCGCGAGGGCATCCCGCCGGTGACCGCCAGCCCGGACGCCCTTGCCGACATCGTGGCGGCCTTTGCCGCGGGCTCCGGACCGGTCGCCATCGACGCCGAGCGCGCCTCCGGCTACCGCTACGGGCAGCGGGCCTACCTGGTCCAGCTGCGCCGCGCCGGAGCAGGGACCGCGCTGATCGACCCCGTGGGGTGCCCCGACCTTTCCACCCTCGGTGCCGCCCTCGACGGCGCCGAGTGGGTGCTGCACGCCGCGACCCAGGACCTGCCGTGCCTGGAGGAGACGGGGATGCGCCCCGCCCGTCTCTTCGACACCGAGCTGGCCGGCCGGCTCGCCGGATTCCCCCGGGTCGGTCTCGGCGCCATGGTCGAGAACGTACTCGGGTACGCCCTGGAGAAGGGCCACTCCGCAGTCGACTGGTCCACCCGCCCGCTCCCCGAGCCGTGGCTGCACTACGCGGCCCTGGACGTCGAGCTGCTGGTGGACCTGCGCGACGCGCTGGAGGCCGAGCTGCGCGAGCAGGGCAAGCTCGATTGGGCCCTGGAGGAGTTCGCGGCGATCGCCGCCGCCCCGCCGCCCGCGCCCCGGGTGGACCCCTGGCGGCGTACGTCCGGCATGCACAAAGTGCGGCGGCGCCGGCAGATCGCCGTCGTACGGGAGTTGTGGAACACCCGCGACCGTGTCGCCCGTGAACGCGACGTCTCGCCGGGCCGGGTGCTCACCGACGCCGCGATCGTCGCCGCCGCGCTCGACTCGCCGCTGAACGTCCACGCGCTCGCCGTCCTGCCCGGCTTCGGGCACCGCATGGGGCGCCGCCAGCTCGAACAGTGGCAGGCCGCCATCGACCGCGCCCGCGCCCTCCCCGACCGCGAGCTCCCCCAGCCCGGCCCCTCCTTCACCGGCCCCCCGCCGCCCCGCGCCTGGGCCGACAAGGACCCGGCCGCCGCCGCCCGGCTCTCCGCGGCCCGCGCTTCCGTCTCCGCCCTCGCCGAGGAGCTCAATCTCCCCCAGGAGAACCTCATCACCCCGGACACCGTCCGCCGGCTCTGCTGGGAGCCGCCGGCGGAGATCTCCCCGGAGGCCGTCTCCGCCATCCTCTCCGGCCTCGGCGCCCGCCCCTGGCAGGTCGGTCTGGTGACCGTGCCGCTGACCGCCGCGCTGGCCGTGGAAGGCCCGGTGCAGGCACCGCAGTAGGAGGCAGGGGCCCACTGGCGGCGCCCCTGCGCCATGCGGGGCCCGGGCACCCGACGGGGCGCGCGGCGCCTTGTCACCCCCGGCGCGCAAACCTACGCTCGCCCAGTGCGCCCCCGAAAAGCCTGCCGCGCGGCGGCCCTGCTCGCGCCCGTCCTGCTGGCCGCCCTCGGCCCGGCGCAGGCCTACTCCGCCGCCGCGCACCAGGCCCACACGATCACATACGACGACCACTCCCTGAGCATCGACGGCCGTCGCCTCTACATCTGGTCCGGCGACTTCCACTACTGGCGCCTCCCCAGCCCCGACGCCTGGCGCGACGTGCTGCAGAAGATGAAGTCCGGCGGCTTCAACACCGCCTCCATCTACTTCGACTGGGACTTCCACTCCCCCGCTCCCGGTGTCTACGACTTCACCGGCATCCGGGATGTCGACCGCCTCCTCGACATCGCCGACGAGGTGGGCATCTACGTCATCGCCCGCCCCGGCCCGTACATCAACGCCGAGACCGACGGCGGCGGCTTTCCCGGCTGGCTGGCCGTCCAGAAGGGCCATGCCCGCTCCACCGACCCCGGCTATCTCGCCGCCGCCGACGAGTGGCTGTCCCACATCGACCCGGTCATCGCCCGCCACCAGCTCACCGACGGCAAGGGCAGCGTCATCGCGTACCAAGTGGAGAACGAGTACTACCGGGACACTCCCGACGGCCATGCCTACATCCAGCACCTGCGCGACAAGGCCCGCGCCGACGGAATCAGCGTGCCGCTCACCGGCAACCACAAGGGGATCTTCACCAAGGAGCTGGACATCGACGGGTACGACCGGTATCCGCAGGAGTTCAACTGCTCGCACCCCGACGTCTGGAACAAGCTCCCCGACATGGCCTTCTCCCACAATCCGGGCGAGCCGCTCTTCCTCCCCGAGTTCCAGGGCGGCGCCTTCGACCCGTGGGGCGGCCCCGGCTACGACAAGTGCCGGCAGCTCACGGACGGCGACTTCGAGAAGGCCGCGTACGAGAACAACATCGCCTCCGGCGCCACCATGCAGAACTTCTACATGGCCTACGGCGGCACCTCCTGGGGCTACCTCGCCACCCCCGGCTCGGTCTACACCTCCTACGACTACGGCGCGCCGATCCGCGAGGACCGCACGCTGACCGAGAAGTACCTGGTCGACAAGCGGCTCGGCTATTTCGTCCAGTCCGTCGCCCCGCTGACCAAGACCGACGAGGTCACCGATGTCCCGGCGCCCAGCAGCACCGCCGTGCTGCAACGCACCCGCCGCAATCCCGACACATGCACGACCTTCGCCGTCGTACGCCACCAGGACGTCAACGACAAGGCCACCGACACCGCCCTCATCACCCTCGGCGGTCACCTGGACATCCCGGTGACCATCGCCGGCCGGGACTCAAAGCTCCTGGTCGCCGACTACACGATGGACCACCAGCGGCTCCAGTACTCCACCTCCGAGATCATGACGCACGGCACCTTCGGCGACCGCGACATCGCCCTGCTGTACGGCCGCCCGGGGCAGCCGGGCCGAACCGTCCTGCGGTACGGCGCGCAGCCCCGGGTGACAGTGCTGTCCGGCGCGGTGCGGCACACCTGGAACGCCGGGGACCTGATGCTGGACTACACCCACCTCGGCCTCGCCCGGGTCCTCGTCCAGCCGACCGGCGGCGGCACCCCGCTGCTGCTCCTGCTGGCGGACGACGCGACCGCCGACACCTTCTGGCGGGTCGGCCCGTCGCTGGTGCGCGGCCCGGAGCTGGTGCGTACGGCGGCGTACGGGAACGGGGTGCTCAAGCTGACCGGCGACACCGACCGGCCGACCCGGCTGGCGGTCTTCGACGGCGCCCGCGCCGCCGCCGTCACCTGGAACGGCAGACCGGTCCTCGGCGGCGAGCTCCCCGGGCCCGGGCCGGTCACGATGCCCGAGCTCTCCGGCTGGAAGTACGCCCAAGAGCCCGCCACCGAGGACGACCGCACGTGGCGCACCGCCGCCGGCCCGTCCCTCAACGCCGACCTCTACGGCTACCACGCCGGCGCCGTCCGCTACCAGGGCCACTTCACCGCCACCGGCGAGGAGACCGGCGCCGCCCTCACCGTCTCCACCGGCAAGGCAGGCACCCATCTCGCCTGGCTGAACGGCCACTACCTGGGCACCGGCAGGGATCTCGGTTTCCCGGCCGAGGCCCTGAAGCCCGGCCAGGACAACGTCCTGTCCGTCCTCACCGTCAACATGGGCCATGAGCAGGACTTCCACGACAACGACTCCCACAAGCAGCCCCGCGGCCTGGTCTCGGCATCCCTGCTGGGCTCCGCGCAACCGATCAGCTGGCGTATCCGGGGCGGCCTGCCCGATCCCGTCCGCGGCCCCCTCAACAACGGCGGCCTCTACGGCGAGCACCACGGCTTCCACCTCCCCGCCCGCCCCGACGCCGGCTGGTCCATCACGGCACCCGCCACCGCCCCGGGCGTCCTCTGGGCCCGCACCGCCTTCTCCCTCGCCCTCCCCCCGGGCCAGGACGTCCCCGTCTCCCTCACCGTCTCCGGCCTCTCCCGCGCGCAGCTCTACCTCAACGGCTACCTCATCGGCCACTACATCCCCGCACTCGGCCCCCAGACCGCCTTCCCGGTCCCCCCGGGCCTCCTGCACACCCACGGCCGCAACACCCTCGCCATCGCCGCCATCAACGGCCCCGCCCCCACTGTCACCCTCACCCCCACCGGCAACTTCACGACGCCGCTGAGCTACGCCGACGTGCCGTGAGCCAGCGAGCCGCACGGGGCGGCCTGCCTCGATGTGGCTCACTCTCGCCGGATCCGCCCCGCGTGTGACGGCTGTGGGCCAGCGGCTCTCCTGCCTTGCTGATTACGACCTTCTCGCCGCGCGCGACCTGTTCCAGGATCCGGGAGAAATGCGTCCTGGCTTGGGCGCGGGCCTGCTGGACGAGCCGCTTGCCACCACAGGACCGCGTTCCCGGGAACGGCCCGTGCTGGGAGTGCCTGCGCGCCGGGGAGATGGCACGCAGCGACGTGGGTCTGGCGCCCGGCGAGGAAGAGGAACAGCGCCGGGCCGGTCGCGGACCGCGTCGCAGCCCGTCCGGAGGGCGTAAAAAGGGGCAGGCGGGCAGCCAGAAAACCTGTGACGTTCGCCGCTCCGACGTGGGGTGCTGTGCACACCGGTTACCCACGAGTAGCATGGCCTTCGGAGCCGCCGCGACGAAAACCAGCGGCAAGCGAACCCGCACCCAGGAGGAGAGCCAAAGTGCCTCGTACCGCTAGGGACGTCGTCTTCGTCGACGGTGTCCGCACCCCGTTCGGCAAGGCGGGCCCGAAGGGCATCTATCACGAGACCCGCGCCGACGACCTGGTGATCAAGTCGATCCGGGAGCTGCTCCGGCGTAACCCCAGCCTCCCCCCGGAGCGCATCGACGAGGTCGCTGTGGCCGCCACCACGCAGATCGGTGACCAGGGCCTGACCCTGGGCCGGACGGCCGCGATCCTGGCCGGGCTGCCCAAGAGCGTCCCCGGCTTCTCGATCGACCGCATGTGCGCGGGCGCGCTGACCGCGGTGACGACGACCGCCGGCGGCATCGCCTTCGGCGCGTACGACGTTGTCGTGGCCGGCGGCGTGGAGCACATGGGCCGCCACCCGATGGGCGAGGGCGTGGACCCCAATCCGCGCTTCGTGTCGGAGAAGCTGGTCGACGAGTCGGCGCTGTTCATGGGAATGACCGCCGAGAACATCCACGACCGCTTCCCGCACCTCACCAGGCAGCGCGCCGACGAGTACGCGGTCCGCAGCCAGGAGAAGGCAGGGAAGGCCTACGCCAACGGCAAGATCCAGCCGGACCTGGTTCCGATCTCGGTGCGTCGCAGCAACCCGGAGGTCGGCGAGACCGGCTGGGGCCTGGCGACGACCGACGAGCCGATGCGCCCGGGCACCACGCTGGAGAGCCTGGCGTCCCTCAAGACCCCCTTCCGCGCCCACGGCCGGGTCACCGCCGGAAACGCGGCGGGCCTGAACGACGGCGCCACGGCGTCGCTGCTCGCCGCCGAGGACGTGGCGCTGGAACTGGGCCTGCCGGTGAAGGCGCGCCTGGTGTCGTACGCCTTCGTGGGCGTCGAGCCCGAGGTGATGGGCATCGGCCCGGTCCCGGCGACCGAGAAGGCGCTGGCGAAGGCGGGCCTGTCGATCTCCGACATCGGCCTGTTCGAGATCAACGAGGCGTTCGCCGTCCAGGTGCTCGCCTTCCTGGACCACTACGGCATCGCGGACGACGACGAGCGCGTCAACCAGTACGGCGGGGCCATCGCGTTCGGCCACCCGCTGGCCTCCTCCGGCGTACGCCTGATCACGCAGCTGGCCCGCCAGTTCGAAGACGCGCCGCAGGTCCGCTACGGCCTGACCACCATGTGCGTCGGGTTCGGCATGGGCGGGACCATCATCTGGGAGAACCCGCACTTCGAGGGGGACAAGTGACCACCACCGCCGAGCTTCTCAAGGGAGCGGCCGAGCTGTTCCCCGGTGAGGTCGTGACGTCCGCGCACGTACGCCACATCGACCTCCCCAGCGCCGGGCGCTTCGCGCTCATCACGCTGGACAACGGCCTGGACCACACCAAGCCGACCACCTTCGGCCCGCAGTCGCTGGCCAATCTCAGCGACGCGATCGACCAGGTGGAGCAGGAAGCCGCCGACGGCACGATCACCGGCGTCGGCATCACCGGCAAGCCGTTCATCTTCGCGGTCGGCGCCGACCTCAAGGGCGTGGAGCTGCTCAAGAACCACAGTGACGCGCTCGCCATCGGCAAGGGCGGCCACGACGTCTTCAAGCGGATCGCGGCGCTGGCCCTGCCGACGTTCGCGTACTACAACGGCGCGGCGATGGGCGGCGGCGTCGAGGTGGGCCTGCACTGCCGGTACCGGACGGTCTCCCGCGCACTGCCCGCCTTCTCGCTGCCCGAGGTCTTCCTGGGCCTGGTACCGGGCTGGGGCGGCTGCACGCTGCTCCCGAACCTGATCGGCGCGGACCGGGCGGTCTCGGTGATCATCGAGAACTCGCTCAACCAGAACAAGCAGCTCAAGGGCGAGCAGGTCTACGAGCTCGGGATCGCCGACGCGATCTTCGAGGGCGCGGACTTCCTGGAGCAGTCCCTGGTCTGGACCGCTGCCGTGCTCAGGGGCGAGATCGAGATCCTCCGTCCCGAGGTCGACCGCGGGGAGGCCTGGGACGCCGCCGTGGCCCGTGGCCGCTTCATCGCGGACTCCAAGGTGCACGGCGCGGCCCCGGCCGCCTACCGCGCGCTGGAGATCATCGCGGCGGTCAAGGACGGGGACCTGGAGGCGGGCTTCGCCGCCGAGGACACCGCTCTCGCGGACCTGATCATGGGCGGCGAACTGCGCAGCGGAATCTACGCCTTCAATTTGGTGCAGAAGCGCGGGAAGCGCCCGGTCGGCGCCCCGGACAAGAGCCTGGCGCGCCCGGTCACCAAGGTCGGCGTGGTCGGCGCGGGCCTGATGGCCTCACAGCTGGCGCTGCTGTTCGCGCGCCGCCTGGAGGTGCCGGTGGTCCTCACCGACATCGACCAGGAGCGCATCGACAAGGGCGTGGGCTATGTCCACGACGAGATCGGCAAGCTGCTGGGCAAGGGCCGGATCAACCAGGACAAGGCCAACCGCCTCAAGGCCCTGGTCTCCGGCCACCTCGACAAGGCCACCGCCTTCGGCGACGCGGACTTCGTCATCGAGGCGGTCTTCGAGGAGATCGGCGTCAAGCAGCAGGTCTTCGCCGAGCTGGAGGCCGTGGTCTCGCCGACCACCGTCCTGGCGACCAACACCTCCTCGCTCTCGGTGACGGAGATGGCCTCCAAGCTGGAGCACCCCGAGCGGGTCGTGGGCTTCCACTTCTTCAACCCGGTCGCGATCCTCCCGCTGCTGGAGATCGTCCGTGGCGAACAGACCGACGACGCCTCACTGGCCACCGCCTTCGGCGTCGCCAAGAAGCTCAAGAAGACCGCGGTGCTGGTCAAGGACGCCCCGGCGTTCGTCGTCAACCGCATCCTCACCCGCTTCATGGGCGAGATCCAGACCGTCATCGACGAGGGCACTCCGGTCGAGGTCGCCGAGAAGGCCATCGAGCCCCTCGGCCTGCCGATGTCCCCGCTGGTGCTGCTGGAGCTGGTAGGCCCCGCCATCGGCCTGCACGTCTCCGAGACCCTGCACGGCGCCTTCCCGGACCGCTTCACGGTCTCCCCGAACCTCGCCGCCATCGTCAAGGCCGGCAAGCGCGGGTTCTACGTCTATGCCGGCGGCAACCCGGCGAAGCCGGAGCTGGACCCGGAGGTCGCCGCGCTTCTGGTGCAGGGCGACACGGTCCTGACGCAGGAGCAGGTCCGCGCGCGGGTGCTGGACGCCGTCGCCCAGGAGATCGGGCTCATGCTCGACGAGGGCGTCGTCGCCGAGGCGCAGGACATCGACCTGTGCCTCATCACAGGTGCCGGCTGGCCCTTCCACCTGGGCGGCGTCACCCCGTACCTGGACCGCGAGGGCGTCTCCGAGCGCGTGAACGGCAAGCCGTTCCTGGCGCCCGGTGTGGCCAGCGTGCCGGCGTAAGCAGGCCGGTCCCGGCCGTTGACGGGCCGCGTGGGAGCAGATCCCGCGCGGCCCGTCCGGCGTATGAGGTGGAAACCCTTTCCCGGCGTGAGTCTGTCCGGCGGACCGCTAAGCGCTCTGCCGGCTCACGTCCTTGTGCGGGGCCTCGGTCACCGGGCCCCGGGCGGTGTAGAAGGCCACCGTCAAGTCCTTGACCAGTGCCTTGCGTTCGTAGTCGTCGAGCTGGACCATGCCCCGGTCGGTGAGGCCGCGCACGGTCTCCTGGACGGCGGTCAGGACGTCGTCCAGGACCGCGCGGCGGTGCTGGGCGTCGAGCGCGGCGATCTGGGCGCGCTGCATGGCGGCGGCGACCTCGTCGGCGTACGAGAGCCGTACGGGCTGGGCGGAGAAGAGCTCGACACCGATGGGCCGGAGGTCGGCGGCGAGCCCGGAGGTGAGGGAGTTGGCGAGGCTGTCGGTGTCTCGGAGAGTCGGACCGCCGTCGCGGAAGTCGTCGGTGGGGAAACGGGAGACGGCACGGGTGACGGCGGCTTCGACCTGCTCGCGGAGGTAGCGGGTGTGGTCGTGGACGGCGAAGGTGGCACGGGCGGTGTCGCGGACCCGCCAGACCAGCAGGACGGTGGCGAGCACCGGGGTGCCGGCGGAGTCCACTGCTTCGATGGGGCTGCTGCGCCAGTGGCGCAGGGTGACGTCCATCCGGCGCCGCACGAGCAGCGGGCTGATCCAGAGCAGGCCGGTGGCCCGGACCGTGCCCCGGTAGGCACCGTGCCGGGTGAGGACCCAGACGACGCCGGGGCGGCCCCGGCACAGGCCGCCGACAGCGAAAGCGACCAGGGCGGCCAGCAGCGCGATGGCGCCCCAGACGCCGTTGAGGCCTGCCCGGTCGGGCGGTTCCGGGAGCAACTGCTCGCCGGCGACGGCCACCGGCAGGACGGCCGCACGCCACAGGACCCAGCCGGCGCCGGCGGCCGCGGCGAGAACGGCGAGGACCGCGGACCAGCCGGGCAGGGCGCGGCCGGGGTGTTCGCCGAGGTCGTCGGCGACGGGGTACGCGAGGGGCACGGTGTCGGCGGTGTTACTGGTCACGAGAAAAGTCGCCTCCATGTCTCGGGTCCGGGATAGCCGTCCGCGTCGTCGCCGGACCAGCCCTGGGCGCGCTGGAAGGCCTCCACCGCGCGCCGGTCGGCCTCGCCCCAGGCGGGGCCGGGCCCTTCGTCGTAGTGCTTGTCGAAGCCCTTGGCCACCAGCTGCCGCCCGAGGGCGAGCACGGCGTCGCCGGACTGGCCGGGACGGAAGCGGGCGGCCCCCGGGTAGGGCGGCGCCGGAGTGTCCGCAGACCGGCTGCCGGTGCCGCCGCCGGCCCTTGCGTCCCGGCCCCCGCCGTGCAGCAGGAGGCGCCAGGTACCCGGTCCGGGGATGCCGTCCGCCTCTTCGCCGGACCACCCCTGGGCGCGCTGGAACGCCACCACCGCGCGCCGGTCGGCCTCGCCCCAGCGCGGACCGGGACCGCTGCGGTAGTACGGGCGGCCGCCGCTCCTCATGAGCATGCTGCCTAGCTGGGTGATGTGGTCGTTGAACGCGCCGGGACCGAAGGATGCGGAGCCCGGGTATTCGCCCCCGCCCGGGCGGTTGCCGTTGGAACCGTCGGAGTCGTCGGAGTCGTCGGAGGTGTCGGAGATGTCGGAGCCGCCAGGATCGGGGACGCTCCCGTCCCGGACATACCGGTAGCGGTACGGAACATACTGGGACGAGTTGGACCAGTACGGGTACGGGATAGTCCTGATCCGAGCACGGGGCTTGGTCTGCTCGTACGCGATGTACCGGCTGTGCGAGGAGTCCGCCCAGCCTCCGAAGATCACGACATGCGAGCCATGGATCGGATTCGCGTGGTTGTGGTAGAGCAGGATGTCGCCCGGCATCAGCTCCGACGAGTGGATCCGCTCCCCGTATTCCGGCAGGCTGCCGGTCCACTGATTGCTGCCGAGACCCCAGGCCATCGACACAAAGCCGGAGCAGTCCTGGCGGTAGCCGTCCCGCCAGCGCTTGCCCATGCTGTACGGCACGCCCGCGTCCACCCAGGTCCGGGCCCGGCCCAGGATCTGGCTGGGCGTCAGGACCATGGGCCTGGACGACTGGTGGGGGGCCGGCGCACGCGCCTCGGCCGCTGCCGGGACCGCTGCCGCGGTGGCGACCGCCCCCGCGGCAGCGACCACCAGCACCCGGGCGGCCGCAGGAGGCGGAACACGACAACCGCCGGGACTGCGGGCAGCCAACTGGGTGAGCCGCCGCCGGGCGCAGTCCTCACAGACGCAGCCGGGCAGCGGTTCGAACTCGACGAACACCGGTGTGGACACAGGCAACACTCCTCCGCGATCGGACGCCACATGCCCTTAATACCCGATTTCGCCCGAAACTTGACGAAAAGTGATATTCATCTGCATGTGCAGTAGCGCGCCCGACCGCGGAGGTCAGGTGGAGATACCGGTGAAGGCCGGACGAACGTCAGGCGGAGGCGCTCGGCAAGGGAGTCGCCGAGGGGTGCGCGGCCGCCTCCTTGACGGCCTTGCGCACGAGAGTGCGCAGAGCGGCCGGAGTGAGCGTCTTGCCGCCGGCGCCGGCAACCGTCTGGTCGTTCAGCTGAACCACAGGGGCCGTTGTGAAGCCGGCGGCGGCAAACGCCTTCTGGGACTTGCGCACCCAGCCGTCATGGTCGCCGCCCTGCACACACGGCACGAACTTCGCCTCGTCCATCTTGTGGGCCTTCTTGCCGAGCTCCTTCAGCAGTTTCTGGCTCGCGAGCGCGTCATCCTTGGGGTCCGTCGGCTGCGCGGCCCACACCTGGTCCAGGTACTCCTTGAAGCGACCCAGGTCCTGCGCGCAGGCCGCCGCGTTCGCCACGGCGAGCGCACCCCGGCCGCCGTACTCGGTGTCCGACTGGGTGACCAGCCGGTACTCGATCCGCACCTGGCCGCCGGCGAGCAGCGTGGCGAAAGTGTCCTTGTACTGCGCCGCGAAGGCCTTCGACGCCGGGCTCCGCAGATCCTCGTACACCGTCAGTGTGACCGGCACCGTGGGATTCACCGGCACCGCCAGCATCTCCTGGCCGCTCGCCCCCGTCGGCACCTTGACCTTGTCCTCCTTCGCGCCGCGTACATGCGCGCCGATCAGCGCGGAGCCGCCGAACACCACGGCCAGCACCGCCACTGTCCCGATGTACGGCTTCAGCCGACTGCCGCGCCGTGCCTTGAGCCCCTTGGACCCCGTCATGAATCGTCACCTCGATAGCCGTACCGCTCTACCGGCCCTGTATAGCACCGTCTCCGCCCGCCACCCGTGGCAGGGTGACCACTGTGGACACTGCCCAGCTCCCCCTGGTTATCGTTGACGCCGCCAACACCGTCGGCTCTGTGCCCGACGGCTGGTGGCGCGACCGCCACGGCGCCACTGAACGCCTGCGCGACGCCCTCGCGCCCCTGGCCGCCACCGGGCTGCCCGCACGGGCCGGCGTGCCGGACTGGGCGCAGCACGGCCCCCTGGACATCGTCCTCGTGGTCGAGGGCGCCGCTCACGGTGTCGCCTCCGTCCCGGGCGTACGGGTGGTCGCCGCCCCCGGTAGTGGTGACGATCTCATCGTCGACCTCGCCGCCCGGGCCCCCCGTGAGACCCCCGACCGGCCCCGCCTCGTCATCACCGCCGACCGGGAGCTCCGGGGCCGGGTCGCCGCCCACGGCGCGGAGGTGGCCGGGCCGCGTTCCGTACGGCCCTGAAACCCGGTCCCGGCTGTGCGGGGTCGGCGGCTATCCGCGCCTCATCCTGCTGTGCCCCCGTCCGTACGCGACGCTCTTATTCCCCCGCCAAGCTCGCGGGCTCGTCCTCGTAGCGGCCGTCGAGCTTGGCGACCAGGCCGGTGACCTGACGGGCGACGGCCGGAGCCGTCAGGCCGATCGCGTCCAGGATCTCCTTGCGTGAGGCGTGCTCGAGGAACTCCTGCGGGATGCCGAAGTCGCGCAGCGGTACGTCCACGTCCGCGTCGCGCAGCGCCTGCGAGACCGCGGAACCCACGCCGCCGACCCGGCCGTTGTCCTCGACGGTGACGACGACCCGGTGCC
Source organism: Actinacidiphila oryziradicis (assembly GCF_005047355.1). Classification (GTDB taxonomy): domain Bacteria; phylum Actinomycetota; class Actinomycetes; order Streptomycetales; family Streptomycetaceae; genus Actinacidiphila; species Actinacidiphila oryziradicis. The sequence goes on along the minus strand of NZ_SUMC01000038.1, from coordinate 24,504 downwards.
CGGCCGCCAGCGGCGGCAGGGCCGCGTCGACCGGCTTGACCCAGCGCGGGTCGACGACGGTGGTGGTGATGCCCTGGGCGTCGAGCAGGCCGGCGATCTCCAGGCACATCGGGGCGAGCGCGCCGACCGAGACCAGTAGCACGTCGGGGTGGTCGGTCTCCGCCTCGCGGAGCACGTCCATGCCGCCGATCCGGCCGACGGCCTTGACGGCCGGGCCGACCGCGCCCTTGGAATAGCGGACGACAGTCGGGGCGTCATCGACCTTGACGGCCTCGCGGAGCTGGGCGCGGACCTGGTCGGCGTCGCGCGGGGCGGCGATCCGCAGGCCGGGCACGACCTGAAGGATCGACATGTCCCACATGCCGTTGTGCGAGGCCCCGTCGGTGCCGGTGATCCCGGCCCGGTCCAGCACGAAGGTCACGCCGCACTTGTGCAGGGCCACGTCCATCAGCACCTGGTCGAAGGCGCGGTTCAGGAACGTCGCGTAGACGGCGACCACCGGGTGCAGTCCGCCGGTGGCCAGGCCCGCCGCCGAGACGGCGGCGTGCTGCTCGGCGATGCCGACGTCGTAGACCCGGTCGGGGAAGGCCTTGGCGAACTTCTCCAGGCCGACCGGCTGCAGCATCGCGGCGGTGATCGCGACGATGTCGGCCCGCTCCTTGCCGAGCTTGACCATCTCCTCGCCGAAGACCGACGTCCAGTCGGCGCCGCCGGCGGAGATCGGCAGACCGGTGTCGGGGTGGATCGGGCCGATGCCGTGGAAGCGGTCGGCCTCGTCCTGTTCGGCGGGCTGGTAGCCGCGGCCCTTCTGTGTGAGGCAGTGCACGATCACCGGGCCGCCGAAGCGCTTGGCGCGCTGCAGCGCGGACTCCAGGGCCTCGATGTCATGGCCGTCGATCGGGCCGACGTACTTCAGGCCCAGGTCCTCGAACATGCCCTGCGGGGCGATGAAGTCCTTGAGGCCCTTCTTCGCGCCGTGCAATGTCTCGTACAGGGGCTGGCCGATGACCGGCGTGCGCTCCAACAGCTCCTTGGTGCGGGCCAGAAAACGTTCGTACCCGTCCGTGACGCGCAGCGTCGCCAGATGGTCGGCGAGGCCGCCGATGGTGGGGGCGTACGAGCGCTCGTTGTCGTTGACGACAATGACGAGCGGCCGCTCCTTGGCGGCGGCGATGTTGTTCAGAGCCTCCCAGGCCATGCCGCCGGTGAGCGCGCCGTCGCCGATGACGGCGACGACATGGTCGGCTCGGCCGAGCACCTCATTGGCCTTGGCCAGGCCGTCGGCCCAGCCCAGGACCGTGGAGGCGTGGCTGTTCTCGATGATGTCGTGCTCGGACTCGGCCCGCGAAGGGTAACCGGACAGGCCGCCCTTGGCCTTGAGCTTCGAGAAGTCCTGGCGGCCCGTGAGCAGCTTGTGCACATAGCTCTGGTGCCCTGTGTCGAAAAGCACCTTGTCCTTGGGCGAGTCGAACACCCGGTGCATGGCGATCGTCAGCTCGACCACACCGAGATTCGGGCCCAGGTGCCCGCCGGTCTTCGATACCGCGTCGACCAGGAAGACGCGGATCTCGTCCGCCAGCTCCACCAACTGCTCCTGGCTGAGCCGGTCGAGGTCGCGCGGTCCCTTGATACGGGTCAGCAGCGCCACCCGTGCCTCCTTGCTGGTCGAACCTGTCGGTCTGCCGAGTCTAATGTTCCGTCTGCGGTGTCGGCTCAGGCATCGTGAGATCCATCTCACCGTTCCGGCCGGAACCATCCCGCGGAAGGGCGCCGCGGAGGGCGGCATACGCCGAACGCCGGGCGGGCTTGAAGTCCTCAAGCCCGCCCGGCGTTCGCGGGGCACAAGCGGCCCGCCCGCAGCGGCATCCCCCAGGGTCTGTCCAGCGGATCTCCGCGGGACAGACCCTATGCGCGCCCCGAGGCCTTCTGCGTCCTGCGCGAGAGGGAGTCGATGACCACGGCGGCCAGCAGCACCGCGCCGGTGATCATGTACTGGATGGCTGTGTTCAGGTTGAGGATGTACATGCCCTGCTGGATGGAGACGATCACCAGCGCGCCCAGCAGCGCGGACCAGGTCTTGCCCCGGCCGCCGAACAGGCTCGTACCACCGATGACGGCCGCCGCGATGGCGTTCATCAGCGTGTTGCCGCCGCCCTGGGTGGACTGCGCGGAGTTGACCTGGCCGGCCAGGAACATGCCGCCGATGGCCGCCATGGTGCCGGACATCATGAACACCGAGATACGGATCCACGGGACGTTGATACCGGCCCGTCGGGCGGCCTCGATGCCGCCACCGACCGCGAAGATCTGCCGGCCGTACGTGGTACGGCGCAGCACCAGGTCCAGCACGACGATGAACGCCAGGAAGATGACCAGGCCGAGCGGCAGGCCGGAGGACTGGTTGAGCACCGCGGCCGAGACGAAGAGCACGACCGCGAGCAGAACGGTCTTCAGCACCACCTCGCTCAGCGGGCTGTAGGGAACGCCCGCCTTGCGTCGTCGGTTGACCTCCCTCAGTGCGGCCCCGAGGTAGACCAGCGTGGCGACGAGGGCCAGGCCGTACGCGGCGGCGACATCGGTGAACGTGTAGTTGTAGAGGTTGTAGAGGATGCCGTTGGGCGGCAGGTTGACGGTGCCGTTCTTGCCGAGGACCCACAGCATGGCGCCGTTCCAGGCCAGGAAGCCGGCCAGGGTCACGACGAACGCGGGCACGCCGACCTTGGCGAAGAAGAAGCCCTGAAGGCCGCCGATGGCCGTACCGGCGAGGATGGCGAGGACCAGCGCGAGCCATGGCGTCACCCCGTGCTCGACGCTGAGCACCGCGAAGACCGCGCCGCACAGGCCGCTGACGTAGGAGACGGACAGGTCGATCTCGCCCAGCAGCAGGACGAAGACGATGCCGACGGCGATCATGCCGGTGCCGACGATGTTGACCGCGATGGTCGACAGGTTGCTGGCCGACAGGAAGGAGCTGTTCAGTCCCTGGAAGGTCCCCCAGATGATGATCAGCGCCGCGATCACCGGCATGGAGCCGAGGTCACCGCTGCGTACCCGGCGCTGGAATACGGTGAGATAGCCGCGGAGGCCCTGCTCGCGTACCAGGAGCCGCGGGTCGATCGCCGGGATCGCCTGCTCCGCGACCGCCGGAGCGGCGACGGCGTCACGGGCGGCCTCGGACGTCTCGGGCCCGGGTGCCTGCGCCTGGGACGTTGCCGGCTCTGCGGCCGCTGTGTCCCCGCCGGTCGGGGTGCCCCCCGTGACCGCGGATTCCCCGGCGCCCTCCGCGCCCTCGGCGAGGTCGGGATTGTTGCTGCTCACTGCGTCTCTCCGTTCGCTTCTCCGCGCACTCGGCGCAGAAGCGCTGCGTTCGTGGTCGTCTGCGGCCCGGCGGCCTCGTGTGCGCCGCTCACGAGGCCGTCTCCACGGTGCGCGCCTGACGACGGGTCACGGCGTTGTCCGTGGCACCGGTGATGGCGGAGATGATCGTCTCCTGGCTGGTGTCCCTCACGGAGAAGACACCGTTGTTGCTCCCGAGCCGCAGTACGGCGACCCGGTCGGCGACCGCTTTGACGTCGGCCATGTTGTGGCTGATCAAAATGACGCCGAGGCCGCGGTCGCGCAACCGCTCGACCAGGTCGAGGACCTGTGCGGTCTGTTCGACGCCGAGCGCGGCGGTCGGCTCGTCAAGGATGACGACCTTGGGCTCTCCGACCAGGGAACGCGCGATGGCGACAGTCTGGCGCTGGCCGCCCGAGAGCGAAGCGATCGGGATCCGCACGCTCGGGATCCGGATGGACAGTGTGTCCAGCAGGGTCAGAGCGCGCTTTTCCATCTCGACCTCGTCGAGTACGCCGAACCGGCGGATCTCGCGGCCGAGGAAGAGGTTCTGGACGACATCGAGGTTGTCGCAGAGAGCGAGGTCCTGGTAGACGGTCGCGATGCCCAACGCCTGGGCATCGTGCGGCCGGTTGATGCTGACCGGCGCGCCTTCCCACTCGATGATGCCCTCATCGATGGGGTGCACCCCGGCGATCGTCTTGACCAGGGTGGACTTACCGGCTCCGTTGTCGCCGACCAGGGCGACCACCTCACCGGTGTGGATCTCCAATTCGACGTCGGTGAGCGCCTGAACGGCACCGAATCGCTTGGAGACTCCGCGCAACGCCAGTACGGGCGTAGCGGACACGTGAATCATCTCCTTCGCCGCCTGACGGACCGGCGAGAAATCGAGGCTTTTGCTTGTACGGTCCAGCCGGCGCCCCCGTCCCCTTCCCCGCCCCGGCGGGGAAGGGGGTACGGGGACGGGGCGCGCCGGACAGGCTGGAGGCAGGTGACGTACCGGCCCGCGAGGGGCGGATCGTTACTTCAGGCCCAGCGTGGCACAGGCAGCCGCGTACAGGCTGGTGCAGATGTCGCTGACCTTGTACAGGCCGCCGGCGATGACCGTGGACTGGACCTTGTCCTTGGTCATGATGCTCGGCGTGATGAGCTTGGAGGCGATGTCCTTGTTGGTCGGGCTGCTGACCTTGGTGTCGGCGACGCTGCTGAGCGACTTGCCGGTGGCCACATCGACCGCCATCTCGGCGGCGGTGTTGGCCTCTTCCAGGTACGGCTTGTAGATGGTCAGCGTCTGGGTGCCGGCGATGACCCGCTGCACACCGTCGAGCTGCGCGTCCTGGCCGGTCACCGGCGGGAGCGGGCTGATGTGGGCGGCCTGGAGGGCGGAGATGACACCGGCTGCCATGCCGTCGTTGGCGACGTAGACGCCGGCGATGTTGCTCTTGCCCACGCTCGCGATGGCACCGGCCATCTCCTCGTTGGCCTTGTTGGCCAGCCAGCCGGTGGTGTCGAACGTGGCCGCGATCTTCTTGACCTTGCCGTTCAGTACGCTGAGGGCACCGGCCTTGAACTGCGCGGCGTTCGGGTCACCCGGGTCACCGTTGATCATGACGATCTGGTCGGAACTGGCCTTGGAGCCAAGGGCGGTCAGGAGGCCCTGGCCCTGGAGTTCGCCGACCTTGGTGTTGTCGAAGGACACATACGCGTCGAGCGGGCCCTGGGCGAGGCGGTCGTACGCGACGACCTTGATGCCCTTGTTGTGGGCCTTGGTGACCGAGGACTGGATCGCCTTGGAGTCGACCGAGTCGAGGATGATGACCTTGACGCCGTCATTGATCAGCGTGTCGATCTGCTGCTGCTGCGTGTTCGCGTTCTGACTGGCGTTCTGGTACTCCACCGTGCACTTCGGGCACAGCTCCTTGACCTTCTTGACGATCATCGGTCGGTCGACGGCCTCGTAGCGGGCCGTCTGATTCTCGGGAAGCGCCAAACCGACCTTGAAGCCGTTCGAGACGCTCGCCCCACTGGACTTGTTACTGCCGGCCTTGCCGCAGGCGGCCATGGACAAGGCCATGGAAACCGCCGCCGTACCGATCACGACTCTACGCATCATTGCGTTCATGAGGGTTGCCTCCCTGACAGGGCCGCAACGCTGCGGCCGAGGTGGATGTGAGTCAACTCCCGGCCGCACCATGCCGTCAAGAAGTAAATCCTTAACGAGATGGCAACAGTCTGATTCGTTATCTAGGTGAACACGCCTGATCTCTCGTCAAGCCGGAGCGACGGCGGGGATATTACCGTCAAGCAGTGACGAATCGCCCACTTCACTGAGCGCCAGCGCCAGAGCGCCGAGCACCTCCGCGCGGGCACCGAGCGCCCCCGGCACCACCGAGAGACGGCGGGCGGCGCTGGGGATGGCGTACCGCGCCACGGACTCCCTGATCGGGGAAAGCACCAGCTCCCCGGCCTCGGCGAGATCGCCGCCGAGCACGACCCGGCTGGGGTTGAGGATGTTGCACAGACTCGCCACGCCCATTCCGACATGGCGGCCCACGTCGGCGATCACCCGGCGGCAGCCGGGGTCGCCCTCGCGTGCCAGCTGGACCATCCTGGGCATGGTCAGATCAGGTCCGTGGCTGGATCTCAACAGCTCCAGCACATAGCGGGCGGCCGTGAAGGTCTCCAGGCAGCCGCGGTTGCCGCAGCGGCAGACCGGACCCGCCTCGTCGAGCGTGATGTGCCCGATCTCACCGGCCGTGCCACCAGGGCCGCGGTAGATCCGGCCGTCGATCACCAGCCCGGCGCCGACCCCACTGGCGACCTTGATGTACGCCAGGTCCCGGACGCCCCGGCCGCTGCCCCAGACCAGCTCGCCCAGGGCGCCGAGATTGGCGTCGTTGTCGACCTGGACAGGCATTCGCAACCGCTCGGCGAGCTCCTGGCGCGGGTTGATCCCGCTCCAGCCCGGCAGGATCGCCGTCGAGCCGAGCGCCCCGGTCTCCACATCGATCGGCCCGGGTACGCCCAGGCCCACCCCGATCACCTTGTCCGGCCCGGAGCCGGTCGACTGGATCAGCCGTCCGACCAGTTGTTCCGCCCGGTCGAAGCCCTGCGAAGCGGAAGCGTCCACATCGATCGGCTCGGACTGCTCGGCCAGCACCTGGTGGGCCAGATTGCCAACGGCCACCCTCAGATGCGAGTGGCCGAAGTCGACACCCACGACGATCCCGGCGTTGCCGGAGAGCGCCACGCTGCGGGCCCGCCTGCCGCCCGAGGAGGTCGGCGTGACCTGCACCGTGCCGCTGTCCTTCAGCTCCCGGACGATATTGGAGACCGTCGCGGCCGAAAGACCGGTGCCTCGGGCGATCTCCGCCTGGGTGAGCGAACCCGCCAGCCGTACAGCCCGGACCACGCGCTCCAGGTTGGCCCGGTGCAGCGACGACTGCGATCCCGGAGTCTCCACGCTCATCCACTCCTGCCTCGGCAGGCAGCACGACCACCGCCCAACCGGACGGGGTCGCACCGATGAGACCCCGTCGTCTACAACATGTGAACTCTAAGCTGAGCGTTTTGGGTTGCGTCCCGTCAAGGGGCGGAGGCACTCCGTTATCGGAAACGGCCGAAAACTCCGCAGGCGGCCCCGGTGGCGCAGGGCCGCTCTGCGGGGATACGTACGGAAAGTTACTTGAGCGTGCCCGCGGTGAGGCCGGCCTGGACCTGACGCTGGAAGGAAAGGTAGACGACGAGAACCGGAAGCATGGCGATCACTATCCCGGCGAAGAGCGCGGGCTGGTCACCGGCGTAGCCCTGGCTGAGCGCCAGGTTCACCAGGCCCTGGGCGAGCATCGAGTGATCGGGGTCGGTGCTGCTCTGCTGCTGCATGAGGGTGACGGGCAGGATGTACTGGTTCCACTGGCCCAATACGTTGAAGATCCCGACGCTCAGCAGTCCCGGCTTCGCCATGGGCACCATGACCTGGAAGAACACCCTGGTGTGCGAGGCGCCGTCGATCACTGCGGCCTCGTGTATGGCGGTCGGCAGCGTCCGGAAGAACGAGTGCATGAAGAAGACGGTGAACGGTAGCGAGTAGGCGATGTAGACCAGGATCAGGCCCTGGTAGGTGTTGAGCATCCCCAGGTTCCTGACCATGAAGAACAGCGGCACCAGAGCCAGGTACACCGGGAACATCGCACCGCCGACGAACAGGAAGTAGATGAACCTGTTGCCGGGAAAGTCGTAGCGGGCCAGCACATAGGCGGCCATCGATCCGAAGAGCATCGTCAGCGGGACCGAGAAGGCCATGACAATGACGGTATTGACGAAGAAGTCCCCGATGCCCTTGTCCCAGGCCCGGGTGAAGGCGTCGAGGCCCCAGTGCGAGGGCCAGGACCAGGCGCTGGCACCGATCTCCGCGTCGCTCTTGAAGGAGCCGAGGATGATCCAGAGGAGTGGCAGGACGATCAGCACGGCCCACAGAGCGAGGAAACCGTGCGAGAAGACATTGAGGACCCGGCCCTCGCCTCCCGCCGGGTCCGCCGCACCGCCCCGGCTCTTCTTCGCCGCGCCCTGGGCCGGCACATTGTCCAGCAGCCCTGCCCTGGACTCCTTGATGGGTGTGCTCATCGGTGCCCCACTCAGAACTCGATGCGCTCACGGCGGGAGACCCGCAGCGTGATCGCGGAAAGGATCAGGGTCAGAAGGAGGATGATCACGCCCATCGCACAGGCGTAGCCACTCTTTCCGAAGAACTGGAAGTTACGCATCAGATCGGTGGCCATGACCTCGCTGTGGTGGTCGGGGCCGCCTCCATAACCGGTCCCGGGGGTCAGCGTCGAGACCAGCGCGAAGACATCCATGGCGACGATGGACAAATAGACCCAGGCGGTCTGCATGCTGTCCCACAGCAACGGGAGGGTGACCCTGAAGAATGTCTGGCTGCGGCCCGCGCCGTCCAGCAGCGCGGCCTCGTAGATGTCCTTGGGGATGGACTGCATCGCTGCGGAGAACAGCACCAGATAGAAGCCGACCCACCACCAGACCAGGATCGCCAGGATGCACCAGAGGACCAGGTTCGGGTCGTTCAGCCACTCGATCGGGTTGGCCGCGGTGACCAGGTGCAGCTTTATCAGGACGCCATTGAGCAGACCGGACTGGTCACTCCGGTACACCGCGCCGAAGAGGACCGCGAGAATCGCAACTGACAGCACCTGCGGCAGAAAGAAGAGCACCTTGTACACCGGGGAGCCGGTGACGCCCTTGACTCCCCCGGACTTTCCGCGCCCGCCCACATTCAGCATGAACGCGAAGAACAGCGCCAGCAGAATCGTTACCACCGGCACGAAGACCAGGAACAGGAGGTTGTGCCCCAGCGCGGTCATGAAGACGCTGTCGGAGAACAGCGCCTTGTAGTTGTCGATCCCGATGAAATTCATCGTCTGGGACTGGCCCTGCCAGTCCGTGAACGAATACCCGAAGGTCTGCAGATAGGGCCAGATCACGAAGATCAGGTACAGCGCTAGCGGGACGAAGAGGAATCCTGCGATGAACGGGTACTTACGGTGGCGCATGATCCTGCTCCTGGTCGAGGGGCTGGGTGCCGCGGGGGCCGCTGGTTTCGGCCCCCACGGCACCTGGCGTTGCTGCGATCAGGCCTTCTTGGCCTTCAGCGCAGCGGTCTTGGCCCGCTGAAGCCACTGCGTCGGGGTGATGCGCTTGGCCATCAGCTCACCACTGGCGTTCTGCACGTCGACGTCGAACTGGCTTTGGGTGTTGGGGTAGGCATAGTTGAAGGTGTTGGTGCCCGCCGCCTTCAGCGCCACCACGCTGGACGCCGTCCCCGGGCGCAACTGCACATCGCTGCCAACGCCGTCCTTGAGGACGGTCAGGGAGTTGGCGGCCGCCGCGAACTTGCCGGAACCCTCCTTCGTCAGCATCATGCGCAGGAACTCCAGGCCGCCGGCCTTGTTCTTGGCTTTCTCCGGCACGATGAACGGCTCGCCGGCACCGGCCCGGATGGCCTCGAACGGCATCTTGTCACCGGCGAGCGAGGGCAGCGGCATGAACTTCATGTCGAAGTCCGTCGGCGTTGACTTGAGCTGCTCGTTCTCCAGCCACGAGCCGCACGGGATGAAAGCCGCCTTGTACTCGTTCCACGCGGTCTGCGACTCGATGTGGGTCAGGCCGTTGGTGCCGGGCAGGAGGTAGCCCTTGTCCACGATCGAGTAGACGGCGTCGATGGCCGCCTTCGCCGGAGCCTCGTCCCAGACCGAGGCATCCAGCGCGTCGATGCGCTTCTGGTAGTCCGGACCGCCGTTCTTGGCGATGAGGTCCATGATCACCATGTTGATGTAGTACGGGTACTTGCCCTGGTGACAGAAGGGCGCGATACCCGTCTTCTTGATCTCCGAGGAGAGGGAGAGGAAGTCGGCCCAGGTCTTGGGCTCGGTCCAGCCCTTGTCCTTGAAGAGCTTGCCGGAGTACCAGAATCCCCACACGGTGTAGATGTAGTTGAGGGCGTACATCTTGCCGCCGAAGGACCCCGGGTCGATCGTGCCGGGCTGCAGCACGTCACGGACCTTCTTGGTCGGGTCGTCGGCGTACGGAGCGTCCAGCAGCGGCGTCAGGTCCGCGAGCTGGCCGTTCTTGTGCAGCACGTCGAGCTTGATCTGCGCGGCGCCGGAGTCGTCGATGACGTCCGGCGGGTTGCCCGCGTTGAAACGCGGCTGCAGCTTGCCCGTGATGTCCTGGGTGGACAGAACGGCCGCCTTGGCACCCTTGTGCTTGGATTCGTAGAGCGTCGCGAACGACTTGGCGTACGCGTCGCCGTAGCCGCCCTTGAAGATAACGATATCCAGGGCGGCGGAGTCGGTGACGCCGAAGGGGTTGGTGTTGGTCTTGGCCCCCGTCTTGTCGCTGCTGGTGCCGCCACCGCTGGAAGCGCACGCGCTCAGCACGCCGGCGGACGGGACCGCAAGCAGACTCGCTGCCGTCGCCCGCTTGATCAGATCGCGTCGATTTACGTCGGATGCCACGTTCAAGCCCTCGCATTCTCCAGGGACTGAAGCGGTGCGGAGAGCACCGTACGCGGGCCACATGCCCGTCGTTCCCCCCGCCTACGGCCCGCATTCACGGGCCCCCTGGCTTTCGACAGGTATAGTCCAATTCTGGTGGGGTGAGCAAGGTCATGCGCGCGTTTGGCGGACAGCTTCTCCTACTTGAGACCTCCCGGAAACGCGGAGCCGGCTCCGCCCGGGTCCGCGGGCTTCCGGAAACATCTCCGGGCCCGCACCCCCGGCAAGGGATGCAGGCCCGGAAAGCGGGGTCTATATGCGCTTACTTACGGATCAGGCTGCGCAGCACATACTGCAGAATGCCGCCATTGCGGTAGTACTCCGCCTCGCCGGGCGTGTCGATGCGCAGCTTGGCGTCGAACTCGGTAACGGCCCCGGAGGGAGCGGCGGCCTTGACCTTGACGGTCTCGGGGATGCCGCCGTCGTTGAGCGCGGTGACCCCGGTGACGGAGAAGGTCTCCTCACCGGTGAGGCCCAGGTTCGCCGCCGAGGCGCCCTCGGGGAACTGGAGCGGCAGGACGCCCATGCCGATGAGGTTCGAGCGGTGGATGCGCTCGTACGACTCGGCGACGACAGCCTTGACGCCGAGCAGCGAGGTGCCCTTGGCTGCCCAGTCGCGGGAGGAGCCGGAGCCGTACTCCTTGCCCGCCAGGATGACCAGCGGGACGCCGGCGGCCTGGTAGTTCTGGGAGGCGTCGTAGATGAAGGAGACCGGCGCACCCTCCTGGGTGAAGTCGCGGGTGAAGCCGCCCTCGGTGCCCGGCGCGACCTGGTTGCGCAGGCGGATGTTGGCGAAGGTGCCGCGGATCATGACCTCGTGGTTGCCGCGGCGGGAGCCGTAGCTGTTGAAGTCGCGACGCTCGACACCGTGCTCGGTGAGGTACTTGCCGGCCGGGGTGTCGGCCTTGATCGCACCTGCCGGGGAGATGTGGTCGGTGGTGACCGAGTCGCCGAGCTTGGCGAGCACCCGGGCGCCGGTGATGTCGGTGACCGGGGTGGTCTCCATCGTCATGCCGTCGAAGTACGGGGGCTTGCGGACGTAGGTCGACTGCGGGTCCCACTCGAAGGTGTTGCCGGTCGGGATCGGCAGCGACTGCCACTGGGCGTCGCCCGCGAAGACGTCCTTGTAGGACTCGGTGAACATGTCCTGGCCGATCGCGGAGGCCACGACCTCGTTGACCTCCTGCTCGGAGGGCCAGATGTCGTCCAGGTAGACCGGCTTGCCGTCCTGGTCGACGCCCAGGGCGTCCTTGGTGATGTCCACCTTCATGGAGCCGGCGATGGCGTACGCGACGACCAGGGGCGGCGAGGCCAGGTAGTTCATCTTGACGTCCGGGTTGATCCGGCCCTCGAAGTTGCGGTTGCCGGACAGCACCGCGGTGACCGCCAGGTCGTGCTCGTTGACCGCCTTGGAGACCTCCTCCGGCAGCGGGCCGGAGTTGCCGATGCAGGTGGTGCAGCCGTAGCCGACCAGGTTGAAGCCCAGCTTGTCGAGGTACGGGCTGAGGCCGGACCGGTCGAAGTAGTCCGTGACGACCTTCGAGCCCGGCGCCAGGGTCGTCTTGACCCACGGCTTACGGGTCAGGCCCCTCTCGACCGCCTTCTTGGCCACCAGCGCCGCCGCGACCATCACATACGGGTTCGAGGTGTTGGTGCAGGAGGTGATCGCGGCGACGGTGACAGCGCCGTGGTCGATCTCGTACGTCGACCCGTCGGGGGCAGTGACCAGGACCGAATGCGTCGGTACACCGTTGGTGACGGCCGGGGCGTCGGAGGCCGGGAAGGACTCCATTCCCGCTTCGTCGAGGTCGGCGACGGGGACGTAGCCGCGGACGTCCTGGGCGAACTTCTCGGCGGCCTCGGCCAGGACGATACGGTCCTGCGGGCGCTTCGGGCCGGCGATGGACGGCACGACCGTGGAGAGGTCGAGCTCCAGCTTCTCGGAGAAGTCCGGCTCGGCGGCCGGGTCCAGCCACAGGCCCTGCTCCTTGGCGTACGCCTCGACGAGCGCGAGCTGCTGGGCGGAACGGCCGGTGAGCTTGAGGTAGTTGACCGTCTCGACGTCGATCGGGAAGATCGCGGCGGTCGAGCCGAACTCCGGCGACATGTTGCCGATGGTGGCGCGGTTCGCCAGCGGGATCGAGCCGACGCCCTCGCCGTAGAACTCCACGAACTTGCCGACGACACCGTGCTTGCGCAGGATCTCGGTGATCGTGAGCACCAGGTCGGTCGCGGTGGTGCCGGTCGGCAGCTGGCCGGTCAGCTTGAAACCGACCACCCGCGGGATCAGCATCGACACCGGCTGGCCGAGCAGCGCGGACTCCGCCTCGATGCCGCCGACGCCCCAGCCGAGCACGCCCAGACCGTTGACCATGGTGGTGTGCGAGTCGGTGCCCACGAGTGTGTCGGGGTACGCCTGGCCGTTGCGCACCATGACGGTGCGGGCCAGGTGCTCGATGTTCACCTGGTGCACGATCCCGGTGCCGGGCGGGACGACCTTGAACTCGTCGAACGCGGTCTGGCCCCAGCGCAGGAACTGGTAGCGCTCCTTGTTGCGGCCGTACTCCAGCTCCACGTTCTGCGCGAAGGCGTCGGGAGTGCCGAACCGGTCGGCGATGACCGAGTGGTCGATGACCAGCTCGGCCGGGGCCAGGGGGTTGATCGTCGCCGGGTCGCCGCCCAGTTCCTTGACGGCCTCACGCATGGTGGCGAGGTCGACCACACACGGCACACCGGTGAAGTCCTGCATGATCACGCGGGCCGGGGTGAACTGGATCTCCTGGCTCGGCTGCGCCTGGGAGTCCCAGCCTCCGATCGCGCGGATGTGGTCGGCGGTGATGTTCGCGCCGTCCTCGGTGCGGAGCAGGTTCTCCAGCAGTACCTTCAAGCTGTACGGAAGGCGGGCCGAGCCCTCCACCTTGTCCAGCCGAAAGATCTCGTACGACTCGTCGCCCACCTGCAGCGTGCTGCGGGCGTCGAAGCTGTTCGCCGACACGACAGTCTCCTTCTTGCCTTCGTGCGTGATTTCGCGCGTACCACCATGATGCTGCCGCTGCGGCCACTGGCCGATCCGGGTAAGGTCACGCTAAGTCAGGTTGCCCTTGCCCGGTGGGCGGTGGTGCGCCTCGGGTAGATATCTCGATGTCGAGATAACTCTAGTACATCACCGTCGCACGGTCATGCGCTGGGGCCTTGCCTTTGCCCTTGTGACAGCAGCGACCCGGTGCCGGTCCGATGCGCGTTCCTGCGGGGCGAAGCTGTTGGTAGCCCTAAAGGGCGATGCGGGCGTGTTCCCCCGCTATCCGGCGCTTTGGCCGGGATTGGATGGGCCCACCCAGTAGATCGGTGGCACCTCGCACAGGTGCCGCACATCGGAAATGGAGCCGGCCTTGGCAGCTGTACCGAACGGCACTTACGCGATCGCCCGCCCTGGCGAGCAGCTTCTCACCATGGAGGGCGGGTCGGCAGAGCCCAAGACACCGGCGGTGCTACTGCCCCCAACCGGCACTCCGGGTGAGCAGGAATGGTCACTGGAGGGACTCAGCAACGGCAACTTCACGATCCGCAACCTCGAGAGCGGGACGTACCTGGGCTTCGACGGCGACCCCGAGGTGAACAAGCCGGTCGGCGGGTACGCCGAGCGCCGCGAATGGGCGCTCTACCAGAGCTCGGCTCCTCACACCTTCCACCTCGTCGTTCCCGGAGGCCCCATCGACGGCGAGGAGCTGGCCGCGGACCTCAGCATGCTGAGAATCTTTCCGCCGCGCATCGCCCTGAGGCCACTCGACGTCGGCGACAAGCGCCAGGCGTGGACCTTCGAACTCGTGGATTAGAAGTCCGGAGCCAGGTGCCCGGGAAGGCCAAGGCCGGCCCGGGCACCACCTTGGGACGGCGGCCCGACCGCGTCGACCGCGGCCCGGGCCGCGGCAACGGTGTCCGGATCGGTGACGAAATGGGTGTCCGCGTCGGCGGAGGAGCCTGCGGCTCCCATGGGCACCCAGGTGCCGCCACGGTGGGCGGGTGCGGCGCGCTCCGCGGAGAGATGCACCGCGGCGACGCCCACGGCGGCGAGCCGGGCCACGTCGGGCGGTCGTACGCCCGCACCGGCCATGACCTCGACCCCCGGCGCCGCTGCGACCATCTCGCCGATGGTGGCGAGACCGGCCGCGGCCGTGACCGCACCCCCCACGTGAGCCTGCGGACCGGCTCACTCGTCTGCCCCGGTGAGCGGCTCGTTCGAGGGCGCGACGATCCGGGCCGCCAGGTCCGGGTCTGCCAGGTCCGGGTCGAACGGGCCGGTGGATGTGCGCGTGCCTTGCTCCGCGACGAGTCCCCGGTCCACGAGGTGACTGATCGTGAGCGAGATCGTCGACGGCGCGGCACCGAGGTGTTCCGCGAGTTCGGTGCGCGATGTCGCCTGCCCGGAGGCGATGAGTTCGAGGACACGCGCAGCGAGGGAGGAGGCGTCGCCCTTGGTGCTGCTCTGGGTACCTGGAGCACAAGACGATCGCCGTCTGAGATCAATTGCAGAGACTTCTCTGCAGAGAAGTCTCTGCAATATATGATGCGGACATGCCTGACGAACGCGAACCCGAACGCACACCCCAGCCGGCCAGGCCCACCCGGCGCATCGATGCGCGCAGCCTGCGGGGGCTGGCCCATCCGCTGCGGATGAACATCTTCGAACTGCTCAGTCTCGACGGGCCCGCCACCGCCACCGGGCTCTCCGAACGCCTCGGAGAGAACACCGGCACCGTCAGCTGGCACCTGCGCCATCTCGCCGAGCACGGCTTCATCGAGGAGGAGACCGGACGGGGCACAAAACGTGAGCGCTGGTGGAGAACGGTCGGCGTCACGAACGTGCTGAACACCGCCGATTTCCGCGACGATCCCGACACCCGGGGTGCGTTGTCGGTCTACATGCACGAACTGGTGCAGCAGTACTTCAGCCGGGTCATGAACTACTTCAGCGAGGACTGGGACGACGAGTGGCGGAGCGTCGGCACCATCTCGGACTGGCGCGACCTGCGGATGACACCGGATCAGCTGGAGGCGCTCAACGAGGAACTGATGGCCGTCATCGCCCGTCACACTCCTGCTCCGGACGCCGAGCCCGCCCCGGGCGCGCTCCCCGTGGTCGTCCAACTCCAGTCGTTCCCACGCAAGGAGCGTGGCACCGCATGAGCCAGGGCATACGCGGTGGCCTCCTGCGGCGCCACCGTGATTTCCGGCTGCTGTGGTGCGGCGAGACCGCCGGCAAGTTCGGCGCGTCCGTCACCGGGGTGGCGATGCCGCTGGTCGCCGTCTCCAACTTGCACGCCGGCACGTTCGAAGTCGGCCTGCTCACCGCCGCTTCCTGGACCCCCTGGCTGATCATCGGTCTTCCGGTAGGTGTCTGGGTGGACCGGCTGCGGCGAAGGCCGATCATGCTGGCCGCCGCCGCGGTCTCCCTCTTACTGTTCGCCGGCGTCCCGGTCGCCGCCCGGTTCGGCTGGCTGAGTATCGGCCTGCTGCTGACCGTCGCACTGCTGACGGGCACGGCAGCGGTGTTCTTCCAGACCGCCTACAGCGCCTATCTCCCCAGCATTCTGGAACCCCATGACCAGCCCGAGGGCAACGCCAAACTGCACGGCAGCGCGTCCGCCGCACAGATCGCCGGGCTCGGCTCCGGCGGCCTGATCGCACAGTTGGCGGGCGCGGTGAACGGGCTGTTCGCCAACGCCGCGACGTTTCTCGTGTCCCTCCTCTGCCTGGGCGGCATCCAGTACCGCGAGCCACGCGTCACCAGGACCGAACGTCGCCCCAAAGCACTGGTCAGCGAAGTCGGCGAGGGCCTGCGGCTGGTCGCGGACGACCCCTGGCTCCGCACGCTGACACTCTTCGGCGCCACCTCCAACCTCGCCCTCATGGGATACCAGTCGCTCCTGGTGATCTTCCTGGTCCGGAACGTCGGCCTGGTCCCCGGAGTGGTCGGTGGACTCATCGCGGCGGCCGGCACCGGGGGCGTTGCCGGGGCCTTCGTCGCACGCAGGGTCGCCGCCCGGGTGGGCACAGCCCGCGCGACGCTGCTGTTCGAACTGGGTCTTCCCGTGTTCGCCCTGCTCATCCCGCTGACCGTCGGCGGAGCCGGGATCCTGCTCTTCGTAGCGGGCGGCTTCTGCGTCTCCGCGGGCGTCGTGGCAGGCAATGTGATCAAGGCGAGTTTCCAGCAGCGCTACTGCCCGCCGGATCTCCTCGGCCGCCTCACCGCAAGCACAGCCTTCCTCAACTACGGAACGATCCCGCTGGGAGCGCTGCTCGGCGGCACGCTCGGCACCGCCGTCGGCATCCGCACAGCGATGTGGATCACAACAGCGGGGGTCCCGCTCGCCGCACTGATCCTGTTCTTCTCGCCGATCCGGCGTACCCGGGACCTGCCGACGTCCCGTCAGCCAAAAAGCGATTCGAAACGTCCGCTGGACCCCGATGGCGAGCCGGTCCTGCCGCGTCACTGACCACGACCGCCCGGTCTGGCGTTCCCTGGCCGCGCGGTGGAGGAACCCATGCTTGCGGCAACTGTCCGGGCCCGGGCCACCGGCGGCCTGTGGACGGGTGCCGCGGCTCCTGCGTCAGCCGCGCATCAGCGCGTTGAGCTCGGCGTAACCCAGCGCCCCGCTCAGCTCCTCGTACGTTCCCGTGGACAGCACCTCGCGCGCGGCGCGCCGGACCAGGGCGTACGCCGCCTCAGCGATCGCGCCGCCCACGCTGATGCGGGCGGCACCGGCCTGTGCCAGTGCGGTGACCGGCGGCGCGCCGGGGCCGGTGAGGATGCCGAGCGGGGCCGGGATTGCGGCGGCGAGTTCGGCGATCACGCCCGGATCGGTGGTACCGGGGACGAAGATGCCGTCGGCTCCGGCGGCGAGATAGGCCGCCGCACGGTCCAGTGTGTCCCCGATGCCGCCGGCCTGGCGGAGGAGGGTGTCGATGCGGGCGTGGATGAACAGTGGTACGCCCGCCTCATCGGCGGCCTCGCGGGCGGCGGCGATGCGGGAGGCCTGGTCGGCGACCGGGCGGAGGGGGTGCGGACCTCCGGCGTAGGAGTCCTCGATGTTGATGCCGACGGCTCCCGCCGCGAGCACCCGCCGTACGGTTTCCGCGACGCCATCGGTGTCCGCCGCGTAACCGCCCTCGATGTCGGCGCTCACCGGGACGCCCACGGCGGCGGTCATCCGGGCGACGCTCCGCACCACCTCGTCCCGGTCGGCGTGATTGCCGTCTGCGGCGCCGAGACTCCAGGCGACTCCGGAGCTGGTGGTGGCGATCGCGGTGGCGCCGGTCTCCTCGACGATGCGTGCGCCGGCGGCGTCCCAGGCGTTGGGGAGGATCAGGGGACGGTGGGCGGCGGTGTGCAGGGAGTGGAAGAGCTCGGCCTTGGCCTTCAGGTCTGTCGTCACACAGGGGAGTTCATCAGGCGGCGCCGGGGCAGTCACGCGGATTTCCGCCATGGAGGTCACTGGTTCGGGGGAACGAGGGCGGGGATCGCCGACTGTGAGGTGCGGATTGCGGTAGATCGGAGGTAGTCGTCATGCTGCAGTAACGATGTCCGTTGGAGGACCGATGAGCGCACAGCCCCATTCAAACGCGCAGGCGCATTCGTACACGGCTGACGACCCCGAAACCGCACTTAAGTATGCGATCCAGCACATCGAGGGAGACCGAGTGCAGATCGTCGAGGGGGTCATCGAACCGTTGTCACCAACCTGGGGCCATGAGAAAGCGGCAGCCAAGATCCGCAAGCAAATCGAGCCCATCGTGGAGAAGCTGGGCTGCCTGTCGGGCGGAGGCAATATTGATCTTCCGGGTACCAGCAACTGGTACGTGCCAGACGTAGCCGTCGTACCCGAACACTTGGCGGACCAGGACGCTCTGCTGCCCAACCAGACCCTGCTGATCGTCGAAGTCACCTCCGAATCCAACGGAGACACCGACCGGACGGTGAAGCGCCGCCGCTACGCCGAGTTCGGGGCGCCGCTGTATCTCCTGGTCGACCGGCAGGAGCGGACCTGCACCCTCTACGCCGGTCCCGGGGAACTCGGCTACACCAGAGTCGACGGCCCGCATCCGTTCGGCACGCCCGTCGAGCTCCCCGAGCCGTTCGACCTTGAGCTGGACACGTCCGGCTTCTGAGCGTCTCGGAACGCTGACGTCGGATTCCCGCCAGCCCCGGCGTCCGCAACCGACAATGCTGGGGGCTGTGCATGAAGACTTCGAACGCTGCGTAAGGGCCGTGCAGTCCAAGGACACCCGCTTCGACGGGTGGTTCTTCACGGCTGTGCTGACGACGAAGATCTACTGCCGCCCGGGCTGCCCCGCGGTGCCGCCCAAGCCGGAGAACATGACCTTCTACCCCAGCGCGGCCGCCGCCCAGGCCGCCGGGTTCCGGGCCTGCAAGCGGTGCCGCCCCGACGCGAGTCCGGGCTCGCCGCAGTGGAACGAGCGGGCGGACCTCGTCGCCCGGGCGATGCGGCTGATCGCGGACGGGGTGGTGGACCGGGACGGCGTGCCGGGGCTGGCGGCGCGGCTGGGGTACAGCACACGGCAAGTGGAGCGGCAGTTGCTGGCCGAGCTGGGGGCGGGGCCGCTGGCGCTGGCCAGGGCGCAGCGGGCGCAGACGGCGCGACTGCTGATCGACACCTCGGCGCTGTCGATGGCGGAGGTGGCGTTCGCAGCCGGATTCGCGAGTATCCGTACGTTCAATGACACGGTGCGCGAGGTCTTCGCACTGACGCCGAGCGAGCTGCGGGCGCGCACCAGGCGTACCCCGGCGCCGGTCTCGGGTGTGCTGCCGCTGCGGTTGCCGTACCGGGCGCCGCTGTGCCCGGACAATCTCTTCGGCCACCTGGCGGCCACCGCTGTGCCCGGGGTGGAGGAGTGGCGGGACGGCGCCTACCGGCGCACTTTGCGGCTGGCGCACGGGCACGGCGTCGTAAGTCTGCGGCCGGAGGCGGGGCACATCGCGTGCCTGTTGTCGCTCACCGATTGGCGGGATCTGTCGAACGCGATCAGCCGGTGCCGGTGGCTGCTGGACCTGGACGCCGATCCGGTGGCGGTGGACGGGCTGTTGCGCGGGGATCCGGTGCTCGCGCCGTACGTGGACAAGGCGCCGGGGCGGCGGGTGCCGAGGACTGTGGACGGGGCGGAGTTCGCGGTGCGGGCGGTGCTGGGGCAGCAGGTGTCGACGGCGGCGGCGCGGACGCTCGCGGGGCGGCTGGTGGCGGCGCACGGTGAGCCGGTGGCCGATCCCGATCCTTCCGGCGGGCTGACCCGGCTCTTCCCGTCGCCGGCCGCGCTGGCGGAGCTGGATCCGGCCGTGCCGGCGATGCCGCGGACCCGGGTGGCGACCTTGACCGGGCTGGTGGCGGCGCTCGCGGCCGGGGACGTCGATCTCGATGTCGGCAGCGACTGGCAGCTGGCGCGGTCGCGGCTCGCCGCTCTGCCGGGCATCGGCCCCTGGACCGTCGAGGCCGTGGCGATGCGGGCACTGGGTGACCCGGACGCTTTTCTCCCGACCGACCTCGGTGTGCGGCTGGCCGCCGGCCGGCTCGGCCTGCCCGCCACGCCTGCGGCGCTGACCCGTCGTGCCGCCGCCTGGCGGCCCTGGCGTGCCTATGCCGTCCAGTACCTCTGGGCGACGGGCGACCATCCCATCAACCTTCTGCCTGGAGCGTGAGCAAATGACCCGCCGCACCCATAGCGTCGCCGACAGCCCGCTCGGCCCGCTCACCCTTGTCGCCGATGACGGCGTTTTGAGCGGCCTCTATATGACGGAGCAACGCCACCGGCCGGGCGAGTCGTCCTTCGGCGAGCGCGATCCCATGGCGTTCGAGCAGGTGACCGAACAACTGAAGGCGTATTTTGAAGGTGAGCTGACCCGCTTCGATATCCCGCTCGTGCTGACGGGCACGCCGTTCCGGCAGCGGGTGTGGGCCGCGCTCCAGGAGATCCCGTTCGGGTCGGTCCTCTCGTACGGCCAGCTCGCGGACCGTCTCGGGCAGCCCGGGGCCTCCCGTGCGGTGGGGCTGGCCAACGGCCGCAATCCGGTCGGCATCATCGTTCCGTGCCACCGTGTCGTGGGGTCGGACGGGAGCCTCACCGGCTATGGGGGCGGGGTCGGCCGGAAGCAGTATCTGTTGAACCTTGAGCGCGGGCTGCTATCTCACACGTGAGATATCCTGTCCCCATGGGAGACGACTACCTCGCACGTATCGGCAAGCTCATCCGTGACGCCCGTCAGCATCGTGGCTGGACACAGTCGCAGTTGGCGGGGGCCCTCGGCACGAGTCAAAGCGCGGTGAACCGCATCGAACGCGGTAACCAGAATCTCAGCCTTGAGATGATCGCCAGAATCGGTGAGGCACTCGACAGCGAAATCGTCTCACTGGGGTACGCCGGTCCCATGCATCTGCGGGTGGTCGGCGGGCGCCGGCTCTCCGGCAGCATCGATGTCAAGACCAGCAAGAACGCGTGCGTGGCGCTGCTGTGCGCCTCCCTGCTCAACGCCGGGCGCACCACACTGCGCCGGGTCGCCCGGATCGAGGAGGTCTACCGGATCCTGGAGGTGCTGAACAGCATCGGGGTGCGCACCCGCTGGATCAACGACGGCAACGACCTGGAGATCATCCCGCCGGCCCGGCTGGACCTGGACTCCATGGACACCGACGCGGCCCGCCGTACCCGCAGCGTGATCATGTTCCTGGGCCCGCTGATGCATCGCACCGACCGTTTCCGGATCCCGTACGCGGGCGGCTGTGACCTCGGTACCCGTACCGTCCAGCCGCACATGACAGCGCTGCGGCGCTTCGGGCTCGAAGTGACCGCCACGACCGGGATGTACCACGCCCGGGTCGACCGGTCGGTCACCCCGGACCGCCCGATCGTGCTGACCGAACGCGGCGACACCGTGACGGAGAACGCGCTGCTGGCCGCCGCCCGGCATCAGGGTGTAACAGTCATCCGCAATGCGAGCTCCAATTACATGGTCCAGGACCTGTGCTTCTTCCTGGAGCAACTCGGCGTGAAAGTGGAGGGCATCGGTACGACGACGCTGACGGTGCACGGCGTCGCCGCCATCGACCGCGATGTCGACTACTCGCCCTCGGAGGACCCGGTCGAGGCGATGAGCCTGCTCGCCGCGGCCGTGGTGACGGAGTCCGAACTCACCATCCGGCGGGTGCCGGTGGAGTTCCTGGAGATCGAGCTTGCCGTCCTGGAGGAGATGGGCCTCGACCACGAGCGCTCCCCGGAATACCCGGCCGACAACGGCCGCACCCGGCTGATCGATCTGACGGTGCGCCCCTCGAAGCTCCGCTCCCCCATCGACAAGATCCATCCGATGCCCTTCCCCGGGCTGAACATCGACAATGTGCCGTTCTTCGCGGCCATCGCGGCCGCCGCCCAGGGATCCACCCTCATCCACGACTGGGTCTACGACAATCGCGCCATCTACCTCACCGAGCTCACCAGGCTGGGCGCGAACGTGAAGCTGCTGGACCCGCACCGGGTGCTGGTCGAGGGCCCGACGCGCTGGCGCGCCGCGGAGATGATGTGCCCGCCCGCGCTGCGGCCGGCGGTGGTCGTACTACTGGCCATGCTGGCCGCCGAGGGTACTTCCGTATTGCGGAACGTCTACGTGATCAATCGCGGGTACGAGGACCTGGCAAACCGGCTGACCTCGATCGGAGCGCAGATCGAGACCTTCCGGGACATCTGATATGAGGATGCCGCCGCACCCTGTCTGACCTGCTCGAATACAGGTCAAGGAAGGGTGCGGCGGCATCTCTGGGACTTCTCTGGGACTTTGGGCCGGGACCGGGCTGGTCCCGGTCGCCCGGGGCTACGGCAACGCGAAGACCGCGTCGATGGTGGCGCTGCCGCGCGCACCCGCACGGGGCAGGAAGTGCGCGTACTTCCGGAGCGTGAACCCAGGGTCGGAATGGCCGAGCCACCGGGCCAGGGAGACCACCGACTCGCCGGCCTCCAACTGCTCGGAGGCATAGAAGTGGCGCAAGGCATGGTAGCCGTGCTCCCGAGACGGCTCCCAGACACGTGACCCGTCCAGAGCGCTCTCCTCCAACGTCGCAATAACACTGGCCTCGGCCAGGGCGGGCTTCCAGACGTAGGAGTTGAAGTAGTTCCGGTTGATCGCCTTGCGCTCACGCTCCGTCACCAGGAGGTTATATGTCCTGGGCCGACGGTGCTTGGCCTCCACCGGGGTCTGCGGCGGGCTCGGATCGTCCCACGGCATGGTGACCGGCACAGGTGCGAAGAGCTCCATGTGCTGCCGCAGGGCTCTGGCCACGCTCGGGGGCAGGGGCACATCGCGGACCTTGCGGCCCTTCGGGAGCGCGAAGCACAGCTTCGTCCGCACCACCTTGACCTAGCGTCGGACGTAGACGACTTCCGCCTCGAAGTCGATGTCCTCTGCAGCCAGACCGAACGCCTCTCCCTGTCGGAGCCCCAGGCCCGCGCCGATCTCGACGAGGACCCGGTAACGCTCGGACAGAGCGGCGCGTACCGCCAGGACCCGCTCGGGTGGCCATGCCTCGACCCGCCCCGGTGCGGCTGCCGGAGGGCGGACGGTACTCGCGCGGCATGGGTTGCGTGCAAGCCGGCGGTCTTCGACGGCAGCCTGCAGAACGCCGGACAGCGTCGCCCAGACGAGACGGATCGAAGTGGGGCCGAGGTCCTTCTCCAGCCGCTTCTTCCAGCTCCGCAGCGCTTCGGTGCCGACGCTGTTGAGCGGCAAGGCGGCGAGATGCGGGACGATGTGCCGGCGCACCCGCTGCTCGATGCGCTCAAGGGTGGACGGGTCACCGCTCTGGGTGGGCCACCAGTGGGTCGCAATGTAGTCCTTGAGGGAGATGGCTCCATCGCGTGGATCGACGAACTCGCCTCGGCGTGCGTCGGTCTGAGCCTGGGCGAGCCAGGTCTTGGCGTCCTGGAGTGCGTCGAAGGAACGGTCCTTGACGCCGGGGATGCCCTTCACGCGGTAGCGGGTGCACTTGCCGTACATGGTCGTACGTTCGCGCTTGCCGGTCTTCGGGTTGGGGCGCTTCTTCAGCCATCGGTCTTCTATGTAGCCGGCCAATGAAACTCCTTGACGAAGGGGTGGAAACGGCGCTCTGCGGCCCTGGGAGCGTCAGGCGCTGGGGAAGCGGGCGGACCGCTCCTGGGGAGGCACGTTCAGCGGGTTGAGGCCCGAGTTGGACCGTGAGTCGGCCTGCTCCTGTTCGCGCACCCAAGCGTCAAGGGCTTTCAGCCGGTACATGACGCGGCCGCGTGGACCCATGCGGAAGCTCGGGGGTCCCTGCCGTCGGTGGCGCCAGACGTAGAGGGTGTGGGGTGAGAGGCCGAGGTACTCGGCGGCGTCCTTCACGGTCAGGAACGCCGTGCGTGCCACGCCCGGGGAAGCAGGAGTAGCGGATGGGGCGAGCAACGTTTGTGCAGGCATGTGAGGTTCTCTGTGAGGTGCGGGCGGGGGTGAACCCGGGCGGGCGGAGAACCGGCTCCCCGAAGGTCAACCAGCTCTGTCATGGCATTGGCCACGTGGCAGCAGTACGGCGCAGAGAGGGACCTCGTCACGTGACGGCGTCGTTGACGTGAGGGCCGGCGAGGGGGCGGAGGAAGAAATCAGTGGGTAACCGCGCTCCGTGAATCAGCCGGAGCGCGGGCTGGTTTCACCGCTTGAGCTTTGGAAGGGCCATGGCCTTGGCCAGGCGATCCCAGTCGATGTCGACATCCTTGTCGTGGAAGCAGTACGGGTAGCGAAGCGCTAGCCAATCCGGGGTCACGCCGGCCAACTCGGCAACCGCGAAGGACGAGATGCCCATCTTCAGCCACTCCGTCAGGCGGGACTCGCGGAGGATGGAGATGGGCTCTCCCAGGCGCCACGAGTACAGCTCGTCCCGGGGCAGGACAGCCTCTTGGGCCTGCTCCCATCCCGCGCTCACATGCGTTGCCGGTAACGGCGGGGTGTGAAGCTGAGCGTTCAAGCCCAAGAGTTCTCCGGCCATCGGGGAGCAACAGGCGAGGGAAAGGCTGGACGGGTGAATTACGT
>NZ_SUMC01000379.1 GCF_005047355.1 Actinacidiphila oryziradicis | reverse complement strand
GGTGCCGGACACATACAGTGCATGGAACTGAACGACGCTGGTCCCACCGCACCTATGGGAGGGATATCCGACCGGGAGTTGTGGGCACGGGCAGTCGACGGCGACCGGGAGGCGTTCGGTCGGATCTTCGACCGTCATGCGAAGACCGTCTACAACCACCTGTTCCGGCGGACGGCCGACTGGTCCGAGGCCGAGGATCTCACGGCGACCGTGTTCCTTCATGCTTGGCGTCGGCGGTCGGAGACTGTGCTGGACCGCGAATCGGCCCTGCCGTGGCTGCTCGGCATCGCCGACCGCCTGCTGTCGAACACCAGGCGGCGGCTGCGGCGGGCCGAGGCGCTGCTACACCGGCTCGTCTCGCATGACGAGCCAGTGGGCGACCACGCGGACCGCGTCGCCGGCCTGGTCGACGACGCGCGTCGGATGTCGCAGATCCACCGGGCGCTGGCCCGGCTCCCGCGCCACGAACGCGAGGTCGTCGAGCTGTGCATGTGGTCGGGCCTGGATCAGCAGGCGGCCGCGGCGGCGCTGGGGGTGGCGGTCGGAACCGTGAAGTCCAGACTGCACCGGGCACGGCGCAGGCTGGGGGCCGACCTCGCCGGC
>NZ_SUMC01000378.1 GCF_005047355.1 Actinacidiphila oryziradicis | reverse complement strand
TCCCGCGCTCACATGCGTTGCCGGTAACGGCGGGGTGTGAAGCTGAGCGTTCAAGCCCAAGAGTTCTCCGGCCATCGGGGAGCAACAGGCGAGGGAAAGGCTGGACGGGTGAATTACGTGAACCCCCGTTGATGTCTCGTAATGTTGAAGCCGCCCGATGGTCTGCAATCAGCGGCTACAGAACCCGGCGTTGAAAGACGCCAGGCGACTCCCGGAGATTTGATGCCGGGAGGAGGGCACCGCCGGTTCCGGGATACAGGGGGCACCCACCCCAGCCGCAACTTACGTGTGTGGAACGTGGAAACCCCGTTGGAGTCCGGGTCTAACCCGGTAAGCCGACCGCAAGGAAAGCCCAACCCTTCAGCGGGAACAGGATGGCCCAAAAAGCGAATGCCGGTCGATCGAAAGATCAGAGGAAACCCCGGAGGCTCTTCACCTCTTGGACATAACTCGCCGGATACAGGTCTCTATGACTTGACCCGAAAGGGTGCCCACGTGGGCCGGGTGAGCCATTGCAGCATCCCGAGTAACGACGCCAGAACCTGCCGGACAAGTTAGACGCGAAGGAGGAACATGCGACAGACGGCACCTGCTGCCGCCCGACGCACCTCCGGAGCGAACGGACCGCAGGGCGAACCACTGGACTGGCACAGAATCGACTGGGCCAGCAC
>NZ_SUMC01000377.1 GCF_005047355.1 Actinacidiphila oryziradicis | reverse complement strand
GGGATCCCGGTGCAGATACGATGGCTCAAGGCCGTGCGGGCCCCTCTTGACGTCACAATCATGATCGTCTCGCACGGCCGTTTGCATGCTCAGACCGGGGTCTCAGCTACCGCGCACGACGTCGTTAAGCAGTTGCGCGGCGAGCACCCGCCCCTTCCTAAGAGAGCCCG
This sequence comes from Actinacidiphila oryziradicis, assembly GCF_005047355.1. Classification (GTDB taxonomy): domain Bacteria; phylum Actinomycetota; class Actinomycetes; order Streptomycetales; family Streptomycetaceae; genus Actinacidiphila; species Actinacidiphila oryziradicis. The sequence goes on along the minus strand of NZ_SUMC01000377.1, from coordinate 536 downwards.
GATGGCTCGTGAGATTGAGGTTGGCCGCCTCCTGAGCGATCACCCGAACGCGATGCCGGTCTGGGACTCCGGTTCCGAGGGCGGCAAGTGGTTCGTCATGCCCAAGGCGCAGGCCGTCGCAACGGAATGCCTTGACGACCTCAGAGATCCGGCCGCACTGCGGGATCTGGTGGAGAGCCTGTGCTCGGCATTGGCCGCTGCACATGGCATCCAGGCACCAGGCTCCCCCCACGGGTGGGTGCACCGGGACATCAAGCCGTCCAACGTGCTCCGGCTTGACGGTCGATGGGTTCTGGCCGACTGAGATCGTTTCATCCTGAAGTTGCTGGTCGGGGGGCTGGTGTGGTGGCGGTGGGGTGTACTCGTGCTGGCAGTGCCGCATGATCGTCGGTCTTGATCATCCGTCAGTGGTCGTTGGGCGCTGTCTGTTTTGTATGCGCGCCGAGCACGGGCGCGGCTACCATCCGTGACAGTGGAGTCACTCGTGTAGCAGGGGGATCGGTGGAGCCGATACTGGAGCGGATCAATGCGCGCCG
>NZ_SUMC01000376.1 GCF_005047355.1 Actinacidiphila oryziradicis | reverse complement strand
GGCTTTGTGTACTTCTGGAAGGCAGAGGAGCAGTACGGTCGTGGCTGAGCAGCTGATTCCGACGGTCATCGCCGATGACGTCCACATTGTCTATACGGTGCACGGTGCGGGCACCGGCCGTGGCAGCGCCGTTGCCGCGCTGTCGCGCATCGTCAGCCGCAAGAGCAATCCCAACGTCCGCAGGGTCCACGCGGTGCGGGGTGTCAGCTTCACCGCCTACCGGGGTGAGGCGGTCGGCCTCATCGGCTCCAACGGTTCGGGCAAGTCGACGCTGCTGCGGGCGATCGCGGGGCTGCTGCCACCGGAGAGCGGGCGGGTGTTCACCGACGGGCAGCCCTCGCTGCTGGGTGTGAACGCCGCGCTGATGAACGACCTCACCGGCGAGCGCAACGTCATCCTGGGCGGGCTGGCGATGGGCATGTCGAACGAAGAGGTGCGCGAGAAGTACGACGGCATCGTGGAGTTCTCCGGCATCAACGAAAAGGGCGACTTCATCTCACTGCCGATGCGCACCTACTCCTCCGGCATGGCCGCCCGGCTGCGCTTTTCCATCGCCGCAGCCAAGAACCACGACGTCCTCATGATCGACGAGGCGCTGGCCACCGGCGACCGCAAATTCCAGAAACGCTCCGAGGACCGCATCCGCGAACTCCGCCAGGAAGCCGGAACCGTCTTCCTGGTCAGCCACAACAACAAATCCATCCGCGACACCTGCGACCGCGCCCTGTGGCTCGAAAAGGGCGAGCTGCGCATGGACGGCCCGACCGAGGAAGTCATCGCGGCCTACGAGGA
>NZ_SUMC01000375.1 GCF_005047355.1 Actinacidiphila oryziradicis | reverse complement strand
ACCCAGCTCCAGAGCACCCGCTGACGGATGATCAAGACCGACGATCATGCGGCACTGCCAGCACGAGTACACCCCACCGCCACCACACCAGACCCCCGACCAGCAACTTCAGGATGAAACGATCTCAGTAAGGACGGACAACCCGTATCTCGGAAACCGCGTGGCGAAGCGGGCGATCTGCCCGGGTGGGTGCCGCTCCCGCCCGGACGGGGGCCGGGTGGGAGCGGTGTGCGGTCCCCCCTTTGGTTCTCAGCACGGGGAGGGCACGGCCTTCCGGACGGGAAGGTCCGACGCCAGCGGCGCCTGCTCTCCTATTGGCGGGTGACGGCCCCCGATGTGCAAGGAGAACCGGGAAATGCGCCCCCAAAAGTATTCAATGCGGCCACCATCTGAGCCCGCATGCGAACCGGACGGTCCCCTGCACCCACCAGGGCTTCACTGACACCGTGTGCGGGGCCCGTACACCGAGTTCGCCCGGGTCTTCTTGCTCACCGATCAGCAGGCCGGGTGGGTGGTCGCGGAGACCTTCGACATCCTGTGGCTGTGCTGGGACGAGGCCCTGCCAGCGCGAACGTCCAAAGGTACGCCTGGGGGTCCTGCGGGCGCGCGTCATGGCCCGCACGCCTCACCACCCCGACGGGCATCCCGAACTGCGCCCGGCGGCCTTCGCCACCGTCGCTCAGGACCGGGTCCAGGACCCTGGCCTCACGAATTCACGGCACCAGGCACTTCAGTGACAGCCAGTCACCTCATGGAGGAAGGGTGCTTCCGACCTGCGATGATTCAGCTTCTCTAGGACTGGATCACGTGCAGGGGAGGCACCCTTCC
>NZ_SUMC01000374.1 GCF_005047355.1 Actinacidiphila oryziradicis | reverse complement strand
CTCGGCGATCTTCATCGCCTCTTCGATCAGGGTCTCGACGATCTTCGACTCCGGGACGGTCTTGATCACCTCGCCCTTGACGAAGATCTGCCCCTTGCCATTACCGGACGCCACCCCGAGATCAGCCTCCCGGGCCTCCCCCGGACCATTGACGACACAGCCCATCACCGCCACCCGCAGCGGCACCTCCATACCCTCCAGCCCCGCCGTCACCTCATCCGCGAGCTTGTACACATCCACCTGCGCCCTGCCACAGGACGGACACGAAACAATCTCCAGACGCCGCTGCCGCAGATTCAACGACTCCAGGATCTGGATACCGACCTTGATCTCCTCCACCGGAGGCGCCGACAACGACACCCGGATGGTGTCCCCGATCCCCTCCGCCAACAACGCCCCGAAAGCCACCGCCGACTTGATCGTGCCCTGGAACGCCGGCCCCGCCTCCGTCACCCCCAGATGCAGCGGATAATCACACTTCGCCGCCAGCTGACGGTAGGCATTCACCATCACCACCGGGTCATTGTGCTTCACCGAGATCTTGATGTCCCGGAACCCGTGCTCCTCGAACAACGAGCACTCCCACAACGCCGACTCCACCAACGCCTCAGGAGTCGCCCTGCCGTACTTCTCCAGAAGACGACGGTCCAACGACCCGGCATTGACCCCGATCCGGATCGGCGTACCCGCCGCGGAGGCCGCCTTGGCGATCTCCTTCACCTTGTCGTCGAACTGCCGGATATTACCCGGATTCACCCGCACCGCCGCACAACCCGCGTCAATCGCCGCGAACACGTACTTCGGCTGGAAATGAATATCCGCGATCACCGGAATCTG
>NZ_SUMC01000373.1 GCF_005047355.1 Actinacidiphila oryziradicis | reverse complement strand
AGCTTGATGAGATCGCTGCGCGACTGAATGGACGCCCTCGGCAAACGCTGGGATGGCGGACTCCGGCAGAAAAATTGCAGGAATTCATCGCGTCAGCTTGATGCGCTCACCACTTGAGACCGCCGCCAGCCCCGCCGGTCCGCTGGTACTCCTCACAGACAGGGACTGGACGCCGATTCGCATCTGGGAAAGGTGGGGCAGGCCGCTGAGGTAGTCGATCTCATCGTGGTTCAGGCCGACGAGACCACGCGGGTAGACGGTACTGACCACGGTGCAGTCCAGAGTGGCGGTTTCGACCGCGCGATGGTCAGGGAGCGGGGTCAGGCCAGGGATATCCGGTGCTTTTTCGGCGATTACTACGGGGACCCGCAGAGCAAGGCGATCACGTCGAGGGACGTTTTCACCAGGTGAGTGGCGAACGGGATCGGCAGCGCGGGGTGCATGGTCTTGCCGTGCGCGTACCTGTTCCGGATACTCCGGCCGGTGTGCAGGTGGTCGGCCTGCTCGGCGGTGATCGTCCCGTCAGCCAGAGCCATGCGGATCATCGCGGCCAGATTATTTCCCCCATAGCGTTCTCGGAGAGCGGTCTCGATCGCGATGATGGATGTGGACACGGCGACTGCGGCGAACTCGAAGTGGTAGTAGCTGAACCGGATGAGTTCTCGCGCGGTGGCGAAGGCTCGGGCGGTGTTGACCGGGATGCTGTCCGGGATCTCCAGAGGTTTCACGGATCTTCGAATTTAGGCGGGCAACGTGGCGGATCGCTGGCCCGGTTGTGACGTTGAGCGACGGTCTTGGGGTTCCGGCGCCCTGGACGCAGTGAGCCCGCAGGCGTCCGTGATCATGGTTGTTCT
>NZ_SUMC01000372.1 GCF_005047355.1 Actinacidiphila oryziradicis | reverse complement strand
GGCCTCGCTCATCGTGGACTTCAGCCCGAGGACCAGGCGATCATTGAAATCGGCCAGGTCATAGACCCCATCGGCGTCGATCAGGAGGGTGTCGGTCAGCCGCGCGAACTCCAGCAGCCGGCCGAACTCGGCCGAGGAGCGGGCCAGCCGGGAGACCTCCAGGCCGAAGACCGCCCCGACCTCGCCGAGGCAGACCCGGGCCACCAGCTGCTGGAACCCGGCGCGCAGACCGGAGAACCGGCCCGAGACACCCAGATCCGTGTCGATGACGCTGATGCCGCCCTCGGGCCAGCCCAACTCCCGCGCACGATCGGCCAGGCCGTACTGACGCGTGGTCGACTCGGTGTTCTCCCTGGTCTGGAGCAGAGTCGACTGCCGCACATAGATCAACGCCAGCCTCGAGCGATGCGCGGAGGTGATCTTCTGCTGCCCGCTCATCCCCGAGCGCCTCCCCGCGAAGTACAGACTCGATCATGTTGGCGACGAGGAGCACGACCATCCCGTTCGCGTTCTCCAACTTCGTCACCACCTGTCACCGCAGCCGGAGTTCCCGCGGAAAGGCCACGCAGGATTCCCCTCATGACGATCCTCCCTCCGCATGGTCAACGCCACGGCGCGTGAGGGCATCCATCAGCGCAGACAGCGCGACGAGCCCTTCGGTCGCGAGCCGGTTCTCACCAGAGTCAGGGGCGCGGTCCGTCCATCCCTGTGGCAGAGTCACCGTCACGCCGTCACCGGCAGTGCAGATGAAGACCAGCCCGCCGGAGCGACGCACCGTCCGGCACACCCGCACCCGGCGCCCCGACAGGGGATGGAAGGGATGCGTGACAAGCAACGTCTCCTCAGAAATGCCACGAA
>NZ_SUMC01000371.1 GCF_005047355.1 Actinacidiphila oryziradicis | reverse complement strand
GTCATCCGGCACCCCTCCGGACACCGCCGGACCAGCGGCCTCGATTGACTTCAACTCCACACTCTGCACAGTCACTTGGCGTCTCTTCCTTGATCGGCAGATCCGCCGTTAGTTTTACACTCCCGCATGCCGAGGGCCAAGTCCTGTCGGTGCGGCCAGCCTTCCGTGGCCGGTGCCGTATCGGTTGCGTAGCTCGGCGACCCCGGTCGCAGCAGAGGCCAGAGCGCCGAGGATCCGCTTGATGCTGTCAGCATTGTCCGGGCTGACGCCGCGCGTTGAGGCAGGCGGCGCGGCGGGATGCAACTGGAGCGCCTGCTGGGCCTGCTTGATCAGAGCCGGCAGGTTGAGGCTTTCATCGACGGGCAGACCGCGTTTGAGGAGGACGAACTTGGCTGTGGCTTCGATGAGTTGCTTCGCCGCACCGATGGCATCGTCAGGGTACTCGGCACCGAACCTGCGCACCCGATCGATGGTGTCCCGCCACGTGGTGTAGCCGATCAACAGACCTGAATTCCCAGGTCGCGGCAGGTGTAGCCGCCGACGGGGAATGCCCGCTGCCCGGCCTGCGCCCTTCGCAGGTCGCGCTCGCCACAGAGAGCCTCGTGGGTCGAGTACCGGAACGAGAAGCGCATGATCGCTTACACCACTCGGGACACGACCACCCGATCCAGTTCGGCATGAATCCCGGACGCCTCGGTGAGGGAGTCAGCGTGCACCACCAGGCGGGCGACGCGAGCGGTATGCAAACGCAGTTCGTCGTCTAGTGTCTCGTGATCCTGTTTGTGTCACTTCGCGTTGTTGTCGACGAGTTTCTTGATGTTGGTCTGGACGAGTCGGACCTTGGCGAGGATCTCGTCGGCGGTCGCGGTCCAGGTGAAGGGTTTGG
>NZ_SUMC01000370.1 GCF_005047355.1 Actinacidiphila oryziradicis | reverse complement strand
TCCGGGTAGATCAGGGCCAGCACCAGGTACCCGAGCAGGCAGACGGCAACGACGAGTCCGACGACGTTCTCGATGCTCACAGCCGCTCGACCCCCTTGGCGATCAGACCGATGAGCGCGAACGCGACGACGGTGAGGACGATGAAGAGCAGGTCAGGCATGTGCGAGACACCCCGGAAAGTCGGAAAAGGGACATATCACCCAATCCTCTCGGATGTAGGAAGACCACGAGCGGAACTGAGCGGTGTCGGCGAGAACCGGCACTTACAGCGAAGCGCCCGCCGGTTCCGCCGACGACCCTCGTTAGCGCACCCCTGACGCCATGACGGAGCACCTTGACGCCCCCTTGACGCCCGGTGGACCCGCGGACCCCGCGGACCCCGCGGACCCCGCGGACTTCGCCGACGAGATCGCGCCGCCGCCCCGGGAGTACGGCCCGCCCGGTCGGTGGCACCGCGCACCGGCCCCTGCTAGACAGGAAAGGAGGAGGTGCAGCATGCCTCACTACCTCGCAAGGGACCGGGTGGCGATCGTGACCGCGGTAGTGGCCCCGCTCGCCGTCACCGCGGTGCTGGTGCCGTTCCGTACGACCTTCGCTAACGCGAACGCCGCTCTCGTCCTGGTGGTGGTGGTCGTCGCCGTGGCCGCCGTCGGAAACCGCCTCGCCGGCGCCATCGCCGCCCTGTCCGCCGCCGCCTGGTTCGACCTCTTCCTCACCCGGCCGTACGAGCGGTTCGCCATCACCCGGTCCGCCGACGTGACGGCGGCCATCCTGCTGCTCGCCGTCGGCCTGGCCGTCTCCCAGCTGGCCGCCCGGGCCCGGCGCCTTCAGATAGTCGCCATCACCGATGCCGACTACCTGGCGCAGATCCACGACACCGCCCAGCTGGC
>NZ_SUMC01000037.1 GCF_005047355.1 Actinacidiphila oryziradicis | reverse complement strand
GAAACCGACACCGCCCTGATGGTCGACCTCTATGCAGGAACCGTCGTCTACCGCGCCACGGTGAGCCGAGAACCACTGGACGACGTGGCGATCGATCAGATCGTCAACCTCCTCCTGCACGGATGCATCCCGACCCGGCCGCCATCCCCCAACGACGCAGGCTAATATATTCGGCCGGTCAGACCCCGACGCCCGTCGATCCTGGGAGCGGCGGCAGCGTGGCTACCCGCAGGGCATGCAGCGCGTGGTGGCGGTGCGGGCGCTCGGCCTGGAGGGTGGCGAACGGGCTGTCGGTGAAGAACGGGCGGTGGCGCCACCTTCCGGCCCGCTCCGGTCTCCTCCCGCCCCTTCCTGTCCGCTCCGGGCCTCGGGCCCGGAGCCCGGCGAAGGCTGTCAGGCCAGTTGGGCGGCCTGGAGCCCCGCGTACGCGCCACCGCTGCGCAGCAGCTCCGCATGCGAGCCGATCTCCGCGATCCGGCCGTCGTCCAGGACCACGATCCGGTCGGCGTTCCTGACTGTGGAGAGCCGGTGTGCGACTACGAACACCGTACGGCCGCGCACCAGGCGGGTCAGCGCCTGCTGCACGAGCGCCTCCGAGCGGGAGTCCAGCGCCGAGGTCGCCTCGTCCAGGATCAGCACCCGCGGGTCCCTGATCAGCGCACGGGCGATCGCGAGCCGCTGCTTCTGCCCGCCGGACAGCCGGGCGCCCCGCTCCCCGACCACCGTATCCAGGCCGTGCGGCATCCGGTCGATGAACTCCAGCGCGTTGGCGTCCCGCAGCGCCGCCCGCACGCTATCCTCCGGCACGTCCTCCATGCCGTAGGTGACGTTCTCTCCGACGCTGCCCTCGAAGAGGATCGACTCCTGCGGCACGACCGACAGCCAGCTGCGGTAGTCGCGCAGGTCCATGGTCTCCATGTCGACACCGTCCAGGAGTATCCGGCCCTCGGAGGGCCGCAGGAAGCCGATCACCAGGTTCAGCACCGTAGACTTGCCCGCGCCCGAGCCGCCGACCAGGGCGATCGTCTCACCCGGCCGCACGTCCAGGTCGAAGTCCACCAGCGAGGGCCGGACGCTGTCGGGATACGTGTGACCGACCCCGCGGAACTCGAACCGGCCCACCACTGCGGTCACTTCGGCCTTGCCGTCGTTCTCCTCCAGGTCGGGCGCCTGGAGCACCTCGCCGATGGACCGCACCGACTCCAGGCCCTTGCCGATTTGCGGGGTGAGGGTGAGCAGCGTGGTGACCGAGCCGGTGAGGGTGGAGAAGTACGCACTGAGCATCACCACGTCGCCGGGCGAGACATGCAGCCAGCCGTAGTACGCGACCAGCGCCGACCCCGACAGGCACGCGACACCGATGGCGTTGAGCAGGATCCAGGCGATCGAGCCGAACCAGCCGTTGAGCCGGTCCAGCCGCAGCCCGGCGTGCAGCACCTCGCCCAGGGTGCGGTCCACTCGGTGCAGCGCGGTGTTCTCCAGGCCGTGCGCGCGCGTGATGGGGATGAGGGTGGTCATCTCGGTGACGCGGGAGGACAGTTGCTCGACCTGCCGGCGGAAGAGCTCGTTGCGGTCCCGCAGCCGCTGGCGGAGCCTGACGACCAGCAGCGCCGAGACGGGCACCACGATCAGGTAGACCGGCAGGAAGGCGGGCGCCTGGATGCCGATCACCACCAGACCGCCGGTGAGGGTGGCGATGGCGGCCAGAGCGTTGTCGGCGGTCTGCTGGGCGGCGGTCTCGATGCTCTCGACGTCCCGTATCACCTTCGCTTGCAGGACGCCGGCGCTGACCCGGGAGTGGTAGCCGATGGACAACTGCTGCATCCGATGGCACAGCGCGGTACGCAGCCGGGTGCCGGTCCTGCGGATCGAGCCCTGCATGCAGCGTACGTAGGCCAGATGCAGCGGCAGGTTGAGCAGCAGGATCACCAGCAGGACCGCGGAGTTCCACCACAGGACGGATATCGGGCGGTGCTGGACGACGACGTCCACGACGTTCGCGGTGATGAGCGGGAGCAGCCATACCGGGGTGTGCTTGCCGAAGAACGCGAGCATGGCGAGCACGACGCGGCCCCGGTCGGGCTGGAAGAGGTAGAGGAGAGTATGGAGGGGGTGCTCGCCACGGTAGCGGTGGCTGAGCGTGCCTTGCGGCAGCGCCATGTGCGGGGCTCCTCGAATCACGTCTACGCGATGGGGGGTGCTCTGAAGTGCGCGTGCGCGCAAAGTGTGCTTCCACGGTGAAGCGCCTTGTGCGATTCCGCGCACGCCTCAACTTTAGAGGCCGGGCACCTCGGCGTTGACCGGCCCCTTGCGATGCCGCCTCTCCCACAGGACGACGGCCGAGCGGACCCGCTTCAGCTCGGCGTGGACACCCGATGCCTCACTCAGGGTCTCGGCGTGCACGGTCAGGCGGGCGACCCGGGCGGTGCGCAGGCGCAAGTCGTTGTCCAGGCGGCAGCCCTCCCGCACGAACGCCTCACACGGCTCCGCCACCGTGTCGGCGGGCAGGCCGTCCACGCCGAACTTAACGCTGTCACCGTCCAGGCGGCGCAGCAGGTCCCGGACACCCGCAGAGCGCGGGTCACCTGATCTTCGCCGCTGCAGTCAACACCTTGAGGCGCAGGCGCCGAAGCTCTGCCTGCGGGCACCGCCGTCACCGGGTGCGAAGTCGGGGTTCGGGGCGAAGTGCTCGTCCTCCCAGTACTCGCTGATCGCCGCGACCATGAGCCCGCTCATCAGCGCCCGGACGGCGTTGAGGGCGGTCCGGGAGAGCAGGTCACAAGCAGCGGTGACTATATACGCACATGAGGGGGTCGCTGTCCGCGACACCCCGGATTTTCACCCACGGCCCTTGCGGGACCCCCAGGAGCAGCGCGTGACTCGGCAGCAACAGAGAAGGCCGTGCTGTCCGAGCCCATGACGTCCCGCGGCGTGTGCGGCCGGGGTGAGGAGGAGGGCGTGCAGGGTGCCGGTGCCGTGGGGATGCCGGGGGGTCAGGACTTCGAGCCGGCCGTCGCCGCCCGCTGGCCTCTACAACATCAGCAACATCGATGACAACATGGTCAACTGGGAACGTGAGGCAGCGTGAGCACCCCCGTCCAAGGAGGCCAAGGCATGACTGTCAGGAGAACTCTCACCGGGCTGGTGGCCGCATTAGTCACGGCCGCGGCCGTGCTGTTCGGCAGCGGGACACCGGCGGCGGCGGCAAGCGGCAAGCGGGTCGTGGTCTACTACCAGACGCAGTACTACAACGGTTCATACGTCTCCCCGTTGGGCCTGACCGACCACAGTACCGGGGCCACCGACCTGCTGATCGGCGCCTTCCACCTCAACAGCGACGGCTCGGTCCATCTGAACGACAACCCGCCCGGCGATGCGAAGTTCAGCCAGATGTGGACGGACGTCGCCGCGATGCAGGCCAAGGGCGTGCACGCCCTCGGAATGGTCGGCGGGGCCGCCGCGGGCAGCTTCCAGCGCCTGGACACCGACTTCGCCACCTACTACCCGCTGCTGAAGAACGTAGTGTCCACGTACCACCTCGACGGCCTGGACCTGGACGTCGAGGAGTCCATGTCCCTTGGCGGTGTGGAGCGGCTCATCGACCAGCTCCACACCGACTTCGGCGCCGGTTTCATCGTGACCCTCGCGCCGGTGGCCACCGCGCTGAGCGGGGGCGGCAACCTCTCCGGCTTCAGCTACGACCAGCTCTATCGCGACCGCGGCAGCTCCATCGGCTGGTTCAATGCCCAGTTCTACTGCGGCTGGGGCTCGCTGAGCTCCACCAGCGGCTACGACGCGATCATCAACCACGGTGTCGTCCCCGCCGACAAAGTCGTCGCGGGCACCCTCACCAATGCGGCCAACTGCGGCAGCGGCTACGTCGATCCCACCACTCTGGGCAGCACCCTCGCCGCGCTCACCGCCAAGTACCCCTCCTTCGGCGGCGTCGCCGGCTGGGAGTACTTCAACTCCGAGCCCGGCGGCACCAGCGCGCCCTGGCAGTGGGCCGCCTCGGTGAGCGCCGCCATGGGCAGCGGCGGCGGCACCGGCCCCACCGACCTCGCCATCGGCAAGAATGTCACGGGCAGCGCCCCGTGCAACAGCAACGAGACCCCCGCCAAAGCCGTCAACGGCACTGTCAGCGGCGGCAACAGCGACAAATTCTGCTCCTTCGCCTCCCCCTCGCAGCTCACCGTCGACCTCGGCTCCGCGTACTCCCTCACCAGCCTGGAGATCGACCACGCCGGCGCGGGCGGCGAGTCCGCGTCCTACAACACCAGGGCATACACCGTGCAGGCCTCCACCGACGGAACCACCTGGATCACCGTCGCCCAAGCAAACGCCAACACCGCCGGCGCCACCACGCACAGCCTCACCGGCACCTCCGCCCGCTACGTCCGGCTCAACGTCACCACTCCCACCCAGAGCACCGACCCCGCAACCCGCATCTACGAGCTCAAGGTCTTCGGCTGAGAACGAGCCACAAAACCACCGCTGAATACGCAGTCAACTTGACCCGGTCCTAAGGGACCAGGCTTGGAGGTGGAGCAGCAGCTGTGGTGTGGCCTCCTCCGTCCAGACCACCTATGGGGTGGCTGGGACGCGTGACCGCCGGGCCCCCCTCGGAGAGCATGGCGATGTTCAAGTGATCTCGGCGAAAGGCTCCGTGGGGCTTCAGCCAAACGATCGTCCCCACGGGCACGGTAACGACGCGAGAGCTGCTGATGAGTCGATGTGAGAGCCGTTCTGATCACAGCGCGGGGGATCTTCGCTCCCGGTTCCTCACGGCGAAGGACTTCAAAGCCGGACGACGATTCGGGTTTTTGAGCCCCACACCATCGTCGCGGCGAGCAGTTCGGCCGCCGGGCCCTCCTGCCCCGATGGGGACGCGGTGCGGACACGCCTCTGCCCGAGTGGCGGCCGCCGCGCCGGCGCGGGTCACACCGGGCGCCTGATCGAGTCGGGCAACGCGGCCAGTTCGTGAATGTGCGGCGCAAGCTCCGTCAACGGCACCGACATGGCCCGGTCGGGGCCGGGAGGTGCGACAGTCCGGCGGGTGAGCGCATGGACGGCGCGCAGCGCGGGTCCGGCGGCCGGCCGATCGCTAAGATCTGCGGCGGCTGCTATGGCGATCGCCTCCGCGGCGAGCACGTGCCGGACTCCGTCGAGGGCAGTGCGCAGTTGGAAGGCCGCGACAGTCGCGTTCGCGACGTGGTCCTCCGCCTCGTCGACAGGCAGCCAGCGCGTGCTTGCCGGTACCAGCCCGCTCAGTTGGAGTACGTGGGCGGTCACGGTGGTGACGAGCATGCCCAGGCCGAAGTTGCCGCCGGCCCCCACGAGCGACTTGGGCAGGCCGGGGCTGGACATGAGCCCGACCAGGCGCTGCCGCGACAGGCCCGCCAGCACGGTCATCGCCGTGGTGGCGGAGTCGAGCGGAATGCCGAGCGGGGCCCCGTGGAAATTCCCTCCGGAGACGATGGAATCCCCGTCGAGGATCGGATTGTCGGTGCAGCTACGCAACTCCGTCGACACAGCGGCGCGCACGGGGACCAAAGCGTCGTGCACTGCGCCGTGAACCTGTGGGACACAGCGCCAGGCGTACGCGTCGTGAAAGCTCCGCCCCGATTCGCGCCGCGCCGTCTCGGCGGCGCCGAGTACCAGCTCGACGGTGTCGGCGGTTCGGAGCGCACCAGGGTGGGGACGGGCGTCGACGATCGCCTGCGCGAAGGCGTCCCGGTGCCCGCGCCGTACCTCCACCCCAGCAGCGGCCAGCACGTCCGCGGTGGTCACAAGCCGCTCGGCGTCCAGCAAGGCGAGCGTGGCGAGCGCGGCGGTGACGGACGTGCCGTTCACCAGCGAGAGCCCGTCACGGGGACCGGGAGTCAACGGGTGTAGGCCACAAGCGGCCAGCAGCGGCCCGGCGGGCACCGCGTCTCCCGACTCGTCCAGGAGATCTCCTTCGCCGAGCAGCGGCAGGCCGGCGTGTGCACTCGGGACCAGATCCCCTGACGCGGCAAGAGAGCCGGTCACGGGGACCGCCGGCGCCAGGCCGCGGTTGAGCACATCGGTCAGGGCGGTCAGCAGCGCCATTGAGCATCCGGCGCGGCCGGCCGCCAGACTCGCTGCCTTGGTCACCCAGGCGGCCCGTGCAGCGTGGCGGTCGAGCAGCGGACCGGTTCCGCACGCGTGGCTGCGCAGCATCGCTATCTGGTAGGCGCCCCGACTCCCCGTCGGGACGTCGAACGAGGACCGGCCCGCCACCTCGGTGGTCACGCCGTAGATCCTGGCACCACCGGCCAGCACCCTGTCGAACGCGGCCTGGCCCGCGCCTACGGTGCCAGCAAGGTCAGCCGCCCACGTCAACGTCCTCCCGGCGGCGACTGCCGCCACCTCCTCCGGCGTGATCCCCGCCGAGGACAGCACCACACTCATCCGGGCGTCACCTCCGGCCCGGGCGTGAGCCGGCGACGCGCACCGTCAGGCCCGGGACCGCCCGAGTACGGCACCGGGTTGCTCGGCGGACAGCTGACCGGTGCCGCCGCGCCTTTGACAATCCCCTGCGGGTCAGTGGTGTCCGTCGGGCGACCGTATGAGCCGTAGGCGTCCTTGACCAGTTGGTCGCGGTTGATCACCTCGGCAACGAGTTTTCTCACTTCCAAATTCCTTCGCTGACCGGCCCGTGACCTGACGACAAGAAAGCTTCTGGCGGGATCGTCGGGCGGCCCGTCAACAGGCGGCGATGGTGTGAAGAAACCAATCGATCTCCCAGGGCCGGGGTCCGGCATTGCCGGATCTACCTGGTCTCCCGGGCTTTTCTCCCGCCGTGGAACGCGAACACTGAGTCCGCGCCTGCACCTCTCGGACCAGAAAACCCGTTGCATTGCCTGCAGCGGCGGAACCCTAGGTGCGCCTCACCCGTCGGGTGAATCGAGAACAGCTAACTGAGTAGTGGTTTCGTCACCGCAACAATGAAGTTACCTCCTGGTTAATGCGCAGTTGGAAAGCGACCCGCGTGGCCGGCCCGGCTCGTGGATTCGTTGCGGCGCGCACTCAGGTGGCGATGTCGGGATGGGGCATGGTCGCGTGGGCCAGCCGCTGGGCGTACTCGGTCTGGAATCCCATGGGCTCGTAGTCACGCTCGAACATGCCGATGAACAAAGTGAGCGTGAGGACGGGTGCCCGCCGAGCTCGAACAGGGTCGGATAGTCGTGGGTGGCCAGCGCTTCCCGTTCGGTTCCGTCGAACTTGAGCCAGGTGGAGTGCTCGGCGTCGATGCAGTTGAGGATGCGGTTGGCGTGCTCGGCCTCCCACTCAGCGACGGTCTCCCGGGGATTGTGGCGGTAGCGCTCGATCAGATCCGGGTCCCGGTCCACGGTGAAAAGGAACTTGTTCAGCAGGTACTTGCTCACGACCGTCCTCCGTCCGGGTACCAGGTGAAGTACGCCTCCATGGTGTGGAACAGGTCGAAGGCGTCGACGTAGTCGGCCTTCCGGCCCTCGCCCGCGACGCCCATCATCAGCATGAAGTCCATAAAGCCGTGGCTGGCGTTGCCGGGCAGATGGAGGCTGTTCGAGTTTGGCCTTCGCGGTCCCGCCGGAGCCCGCCGGCCCGGCCGCGACAGCCGGTCGCCAGATGCTGCCTGGGATGACGGGAACCGAACCCGCGCTCTGAGCATGGCTGGCTGGGGGCCAGGAAACACAAGACCTCGGACGCGGCCCACCTGGTGAGTCTACTAGGTTGTGCGGTGACAGACAGAAGTTACCCGCGCGCCAAGGGATCATGAGCTCGTGACAGATGAATCGGCTGGCCAGCAGCCCTTATCCAAGATCAACACCACCGTGCCGCACTCGGCCCGGATGTGGAACTACTTTCTGGGTGGCAAGGACCACTATCCCATTGACCGCCAGATCGGTGACCAGGTTCGTGAGGTCTACCCAGGGATCGTCGACATCGCCCGCCACTCGCGGGCGTTCCTCTCCCGGGCCGTGCGGCATCTGGCCGGCGAGGTCGGAATCCGCCAGTTCCTGGACATCGGTACCGGGCTGCCGACCGCCGACAACACCCACGAGGTCGCCCAGCGGGTCGCGCCAGAATCCAAGATTGTCTACGTGGACAACGACCCGCTCGTGCTGGTGCACGCCCAGGCCCTGCTCACCTCCAGCCCGCAGGGCGCCTGCGACTACATCGAAGCCGACGTGCGCGACCCCGACCGGATCTTGCGAGAGGCCGCCCGCACGCTGGACTTCAGCCAGCCCATCGCGCTGATGCAACTGGGGGTCATGGGCAACGTCCTCAACGACGAAGAGGCCTACGCCATCGAGGACCGCCTTCTGCATGCATTGGCACCAGGCAGCTACCTGGTCTTCGAAGACGGCACGAACGTGGTCCACCACGAAGCGGCGGCCGAGGCTGAACGCCGCCGCGCCGAGGCGGGAGACCCCTATCGCCTACGCACCCCTGAACAGATGGCCCGGTTCTTCGACGGTCTGGAGGTGCTGCCACCCGGCGTCGTCTCGGTCTCCCAGTGGCGTCTCGAAGACGGCCCGTGGAGTGAGCCCGAACCCGTTGACGCGCTGTGCGGCGTAGGCAGGAAACCGTGAGCCGACGGAATCCTGAAGCCCTCGGACGAGGGTGCCCAGGCCGAGAGATCCACGGCGGGCTCCGGGTCGTGGAGAACTGGAACGGCGGGAACACCGACCTCGATGCTCGCTCTCCAGCTGCTCCAGAGCGGTCTCGTCCATATCGATGCCCTGCTGCTGCAACAGGTCACCGTGCCCCGC
Organism: Actinacidiphila oryziradicis; assembly: GCF_005047355.1. Lineage (GTDB taxonomy): Bacteria > Actinomycetota > Actinomycetes > Streptomycetales > Streptomycetaceae > Actinacidiphila > Actinacidiphila oryziradicis. The sequence continues at coordinate 74,237 of NZ_SUMC01000037.1, read as the reverse complement.
CCACGTTCCGCGGCGGACGGGTCGGAGGCGACCGGGGGTTCTTGCGGCTGATGACTCCCTGTTGAGGATTGTTCAACCTGAAGTTGCAGGTCACGGGGCCTGGTGCGAGTCGGAGGTGGGCCGCTCGTGCCGGTCGGGGGCGTGATAGTCGGTAGGTGATCGCCCGTCAGCGCTGTACCTCGGTGTTCATCAGCACGAGCAGGGCCCGCAGGAGTGTGGTCGCGTGTCGTGCGTTCATGCGGACCTTGGTGAGAATCCGCCAGTTCTTGAGATCGGCGAAGCCGTGTTCATTCGTCGCGCTCGCGGCTGACCAGCTTGTTCGCCTGTTTCTGGGCGGCGGTCAGCGGATTGCCCCGGGTCGCCTTGCGGCCGGTGACGATCACCGGGTCGTCGGGGTCGTCGTCCAGGCCGGTGAAGCCGAGGCCCGTCAGGGCGCCGAGGCCGGCCTCCCCCAGGTGGGCGGTGATCTTGTTGTGCCGGGCGGTGGTGACCTCGCTGGAGCGCCCCGGCTTCGCCGCCGAGATCCAGACCAGGTTGCCCCGCTCGTCGGTCATGGCGAGGAACAGCAGGCCGCGGGCTTTGTGCTTGCCCGAGTAGTTCGGCCGGTTCTCGTCCCCGGTGCGTCTGCGGGTGCGGACCAGGGTGCCGTCGAGCAGCCCCACGACGCCACCCTTCCGGGCGATTTTCTTCAAGGCACGGTCCAGGCGCGGGGCCCGCGCGGCGAGCAGGCCGATGACTTCCAGCAGCCAGCGGCGCACGGTGGTGGCCGACACGCCGTTGCCGCCTGCCATGTCGGAAAGCCGCTGGTCATGGCGGAGTACGGCCAGGACGATTAAGGCGATCCGGCCGGGCGGGAGCTTGCGCCAGCGCGAGCCGATCTTCTTCAGGTGGCCGCGGATCAGATCGGACACCAGGTCGAGGGTGGCGCTCGACAGCGGAAGTCGGCACTGGTAGACAAACCCGTCAGGGCCGTCGGCGGGGCTGGTGTTCTTTCGCATGGAATCCCCAGCCTGGGCATACGTGAACGTCGAAGTCCGGCCAGGTTCGGTCAGGCGGGCGGTGGGGGCACGGCGGTGAAGCGTCCGGCGGGATGCGGTGCAGCCAGCCCCGGTCCGCCAGGCGCCTGAGCTTGTCGCGTACCGGTTCGACCTGCCCGGGCCCGGTGCCCCTGTCGAGCTTCATGCTGACGTCCTTGGCCGGGAGCGGCTCCGCCGTCGCGGTCACGATCTCCATGATCGCCGGGTGGTCCGCGGGCAGCGCACTCGCATCCATGCCCTAGCTCGCGGTGCGGGACCAGTAACATTCCACCCGCTCCCGGGCCGGTCGTGACCCGCTCCAGTTCCTCGGCCATGGCCGGTCGTCGGCCTGCCCGTTGCGCTCGGCCTCGATGAACTGCCCGATCACCACCTCGGCAGCCTCCAGCCGACCCACCTCGGCATCGATCTCAGCGAGCTCTTTGCGCAGCCGCTCCGCGCGTTCGGCCAGCACCACCCGCCGCTCCATCACCCACACCAGCACATCCGCCACCAGCAGCCCCTCCCCGCACCGGGGTCCTCTCCTTCGGAGAGACAGGAGGCCGCTACAGCCCCGCACCGCGATTCCCGCGAACCGGCCACACGACGAACGATCACTTGCTACCGGTCAGGCCCCGACCGGCACGAGCACCCCACGCCACCTCACACCAGCCCCGCGACCTGCAACTTCAGGTAGAAAATGCTCAATGGCTTCCTGGGGCATCGCGGCTCGGCGCACAATCAGCGGCGTTTCGTTTGCGCCATACCAACTCCAGCCCCCGCCCGCCACAGGGCAGATCGCGGGGCCTGGTCCGGGCGAAACCCCTGACCTGGGAGGCGAACACCCCGCGCTCCGGGAAGGCCCGCGCGCCTTCGTCAGCCGTTGTCAGGTGCACCGTGCCGGCGGTTCCCGCCGGGCGCCCCGGCTGATCGGGCAGGGTGACGCTGCTACCGCGAGGTGCCTCTTTGCTCGGATTTGTCCGGCCGCCCGCTGTGCGCGATCGTGGTGAGTACACCGGCGGCATCACCAGGCCGCGGCGCGAGACGCGGATCGCCGGAAGGGTGCCGCTTTCAATCGGGAGGAGCCGGTCGAATGTCCGTGACCGAGAACTACGACCTCCTCGTCATCGGCAGCGGCGAAGCGGGGAAATACCTCGCCTGGACGATGGCAGGTGAGGGGCACCGTACGGCTGTGGTCGAGCGGAAGCTGATCGGCGGGTCCTGCCCGAACATCGCCTGCCTGCCGAGCAAGAACATCATCCACTCGGCGAAGGTGCGCTCCTTCACCAGGCGCGCCGCCGAATTCGGGGTCGAGCTGGAGTCAGCGGCGACCAGCATGAAGGGCGTACAGGCCAGGAAGCGGGCGATGGTCGAGGGCCTGCGCCGGCTTCATCTGGACCGCTTCCAGGCCAGCGGCGCCGAGCTGATCATGGGCGAGGCGCGCTTCGTCGGCGAGAGGACGGTCGATGTCGAGCCGGCTGACGGCGGCAAGCGCCGGATCCGTGGTGAGCGGGTGTTCCTGGACCTGGGCACGCACGCGACCGTGCCCGATGTGCCCGGTCTGGCTGCCGCCCGGCCGATGACCCACGTCGAGCTGCTGGATCTGGACCGCCTGCCGGAGCATCTGATCGTCATCGGCGGCGGCTATGTCGGGCTGGAGTTGGCGCAGGCCATGCGCCGCTTCGGCGCGCGGGTGACCGTCATCGAGTATGGACCGCAGCTGGCCGGCCGCGAAGACGCCGACGTCGCGGAGGCGATCCTCGAACTGTTCCGCGACGAGGGGATCACCGTCCACCTCCGGACACACCTCCGGAGGGTCGATGGCGACTCCGGCCGTGATGTGCGCGCCGTCACCGACGGGCCGGACGGCGAGCACATGATCGAGGGCACTGACCTGCTGGTCGGTGTCGGCCGCACGCCGAACACCGGTGGGATCGGGCTGGAGCGGGCCGGGGTGAAGCTGACCGACACGGGCTACGTCGCGGTCGACGAGCGCCTCGCCACCACAGCGGCTGGGGTGTGGGCCATGGGCGATTGCGCGGGCAGCCCGCACTTCACCCATGTGGCCTTCGACGACTTCCGGGTGGTGCACGACAATCTGCACGGAGGCGGCAGCACGACCACCGACCGCCTGGTGCCGTACTGCATGTATACCGATCCCGAGTTGGCGCGGGTCGGCTGCAACGAGTCCGAGGCCAGGCACCGCGGCATCGGGTACCGCGTGCTCACCCTGCCGATGGCGGCCGTCCTGCGGACCAGGACGCTGTCCGAGCCGCGCGGGTTCATGAAGATGCTGATCGCCGCGGACGGTGACGAGATTCTCGGATTCACCGCGTTCGGGGCCGAAGCCAGCGAACTCATGGCCGCCGTGCAGACGGCGATGATCAGTCGCACCCCGTACACGGCGCTGCGCAGTGCGATATTCGCCCACCCCACGGCATCCGAAGGGCTCACCTTCTTGCTGAGGGAACGCCCCGTACCGCCCTCGGCCGTCGCTGACGCTCCCTGACAGTCCCTCGCACGTCCTGGGCGATCGGGGCCGCGCTCAGTGTCCCCGGGTGCACACCCACCCTGCGCGCGGCCACCGCCAAACGAAGAAGCTCCATGGCCACGGACCCTACGACCGCATCACTACCAAACAGCCCAAACCAGCGTGAACCCTCCACAATCGCATGACAGACCGCCGGATTACCTACAGATCCACCCCAACCCTGCTATGCAGCATCAACAAGGATCCATAAGCGAAGCGCCCAACGGTTGAAGACCCTGTACTCCGGGGAGAAACGGCGGCGGGTCGGTCTCGGCGCCGGGTGCCGGACTCGGCTATCGGGCCGTACGTGCTGGTCATCGGGCATGGTGTCCCGCCAGGATGAACTACCCGGCGTGAGCGGGCGGCTCACCGCAGAGTGGCACGCATGGGGTCGGTCCCGGTACCTCCCTCCGACGCGCCTCGTTCGCACCGTCGATCTCGAAGCGCTGATGAGTGGTCCGGTATGTCTGAGTCAGACCCAGGTCGTGGAACGTGATCTGTAGCGTGTTGCCGCTGATCAGCAGTGGTAGGGGTCGCTGGGGGGACGGGTACGGCCGCCGCGATCGTGATCGTCAGTAGCCACATCGCATGGATGCGGGCCAAGTCACGCCTTCTCGAAGACCATACGAACGACGGTGAAGCGGCCTTCACTCATGAATCGGAGTGCTGTCCTCTGCTCCCTGATGATGTCGGACACTGCGCTCTCGCCGATGAGTTCGGCACCTCGCGTCCGGTTGGCCTCCGCCCGTTCCAACCAGCTCTTTACCGTGGATACGCCGTCGCGGGGGTCACTTCGCGTCTCCAGGACATTGAACAAGCCGCGGCTGCCTTCGGTCAGTTCGGCCCGGGTCGGAAGGAAGCACTCGGGGAACACCTTCCGTGAAGCATGAAGGCCCTCGCGTACGTTCTTGACACCGCCATAGATGGCCTTGAGACCGGGGCGCTCCTGGCTGCCGCGCGTCCCAGCCTGCGGGAGCAATTGCTGCGGAGGCAGCACCAGGGAAGCGAGCCACCCGCGGTCGCTCCACGCGTTGGCCTGGAGCGACAGACGTCCGGCCGGCCGCAGCCAGGAATGGCAGCGCTGGAAGAACTCGCGGTAGCGAGCGATGCGCTTTGCTCGCCACATGGTATTTCCAGCGAAGTGTTCGATTGCTTCGATGGCGATAATGGCGTCATAAGGCCCATCCGGTTCGTGATCAAACCAATTTTCGACCCGGGCCTCGCAGCCGGGCCACCGCTGGTCGTCCACCCAAGCGGCCTGTCCGGGACTCATCGTGAGCCCTACCACGTGATCGACGTGGTGCGTTTCCACCAGTCGGCGCATGAGACTGCCCCACCCGCAGCCCACGTCGAGCACACGCCCCGCGCCCGCGGCGTGCGCGGCTTCGGCGTGGTAGTCGAGCTTCCGCAGCTGAGCCGATTCAAGCGTGTCGCCCTCCTCCCACATTCCATAGGAATAGACCAGCTCTGGGCCAAGCGTCAGCCGGTAGAAGTCACCCAAGAAATCGTAGGTATGAAGGATCGCCTGCGACGAGGTCCCCTTGTAGGAAGATCCCTTTTTCGCTCCGTGTACCACGGTCACCCACCAATCCAGTTCGGCGACGAAGGCCAGAAGGCCATGTGTCAGCGCAGACCACCACTCCAGATAACTGGGTGCAGGGACAGACCATCGGCTACGCGCCGAGGCTCACCCCTCAGCCCGCCCGATCGGCGGCGGGGACTGATCACGAGGAATGGATTCGCCTCTCGCGGGCCGTTCCATCGGTGCTGCCTTCGACGGCGCCTTCCTACGCCCTCCCTTACCGGCCGTGGCCGGGATAATGGCGGCATGAGCGACGACCGCGAAGTCCTGGACGGTGATCCCCGGCCTCGGGGAACAACGGGGCAGCCGTTGGCCCCGAGCACCGGACCGGCGTGTTCGTCATCGCGATTTCGGCTGAGGCCGGTCTCCTCGGCGAGTTCCCGGATGACGGGCTGCTGTCGCTGTCAGGTCTCGCCGTAGTCGATGAACCCGCCGGGCGGGGCGAGCGGGCCACGCCGCGGTTTGATCGAGCGGCGGATCACCGGCAGGCCGGTGCGGGTGTCCTCGCGTACGGGCAGCAGGGCGATCCGCGCGCTACGCCGCGAGCCACCCACGACCAGCGCCCTCGCGCCGCGCAGAAATGGGCGTCCGCGCTTCGGTCTGGACCCGCTCCGTCAACAGGTCTGACGAGACGGTTTGTTGCATCCTGTGAGTTCTATTGTTCGCATGCTTGGATTGCTGTAGCTATTTGGGCGGTCCAGCGCGGAGGCTTGTCCTCCGTCGCCCCGTCGCACCGGGAGGTCGCATGCCTCAGTCCGTTCGCGGTCGCGCTCGCCGGCTGAACGGCGCGGCCCTCACCGCGCTGGCCTTACTCGTGTCCTTGTGCGCGGGACCGGCAGGCACCGCTCGCGCCCAGGCGCCCCCCGCCGCCTCTACCACCACCGCTCACGACCGCGCAGGTCACCCAGGTGACCCGGCCCGGCTGGCATTCATCGACTCGGCGAGCGGCTACCTGAGCGGCGACCGGACCAACGGCAGCTACGTCACGCCGAAGTCACCGGACGATTCCGCGTACAGCACCATCCTCGAGACCTCGACCGCGAGCAGCGCGCAGACCGCGAACTTCACCGTCGCCGGCGGCCTGCCGACCGGCACCGTGCACGTGTGGGCCACCGGCCTCAACCCCACCGACACCGCCGGCGACTTCGTCCACACCGGCGACATCACGCCGGACGGCGGGCACTTCTCGCTCACCCTCAAGCCCGGCTACATCTACTCGCTGACCACCACCTCGGGGCAGGGCAAGGGCCGCGTGGCCGGCCCGTCCGAGAGCCGGCTCGCCCTCCCCTACGCCGACAGCTTCGATCACAAGAGCCCGGGCCGGGAGGCCAAGTACCTCTCCGACATGCAGGGTTCCTTCCAGATCGCCAGCTGCGACGGCGGCCGTCCGGGGCGCTGTGTCCGGCAGATGGCGGCGCAGCAGCCGATCGAGTGGCAGGACGACAGCGATGCCTTCGCGCTGCTCGGCGACACCAGCTGGCGCGATTACACGGTCAGTTCGAACGTCTATCTGGAGCAGCCGGGCACGGTCGAACTCCTCGGCCGGGCGGGCGAGCAGGCAGCACCAGACGCTCCACGACCCCCACGACCGCAGACCACCGGACAACCAGAGTCAGATGACGTCGCGGGCCTGCTCGGAGAGCAGGCCCGCGACGGCGCGGCCGAAGAACAGACGGCCGGACCAGGCCGTCGGGGTGTCGAACAGCCGTGGCAGCTTCGCCACCCGCAGGTCCTCGAGCCAGACGACCTGTGATCCGCGGGCGTGGAGGCGTACCTCGATCTCGGCCCATCCGGTGATCACGGAACCCCGCTTGGCCAGGGTGCAGTGCCCCGGCCGGCCCCCGGAAGGCGGTTCCCAGCGGACGACCTCCATCGGATCGTCGAACCCAAAGCACCCGGCGCCGGTGCGCGCCACGAACCGGGTGCCCGGGCCCGTCGGCGGCGGCGTCGTCACGATGATCGTGGTGAGGGGTGCGTGGGCAGCATGGCGCTGCCAATCCGTGAGCCGTCGCCACGCCTCCTCGACGGACAGCCGCGACTGACGCTCAACACGGATCAGGGCCACGAGGTGATCGTAGGCGAACCGGTCCGGGCTCCAACCCGCACACGCCATACCAGTCGTCCCCGGGTCCCGGTGCCGCACACGGCCGGAATGCCGGGTCGTGACAGGACGGCCGGGCCGCCGGGGAACCGCCGGAGGCGACCGCCGGCCGCGTCCGGGGGCCCTCCGGAGAGGAAGACCACCCGGCATCGGCGCACGGAGGGCGAACAAGAAGGACCACCGGCCGACGTCCAGGCCGCTGCCCGTGCCCGCCGCCCCGGGGTGAGCTCGGCTCAGGTGTTGGACGGGTGCTGCGAGGAGATCTCGAGCGTGTAGGTGTAGAGGTCGAATTCCACGGTGCCGTCCGCGGCGGTACGCACCCGCGGCGGGCTGGTCTTCGGATGGCGGGCGGCGATCAGATCGGCGATGCGGTGCGCCGTGGCCGCGTCCGCGGCCGCGATGAACACATATGCCATCCCCGGTTCCTGCAGCCGTGCGAGGTCTTGGGTCAACGGTCGGTCCCCCTTTTCCGGTCCTGCGGGCGGCGAAGTGCCTAGTCGAAAGCGGTCTTGCGGTCGGCGCGCGGGTGGTGGCCGATGCTGCCGGGATCGTCCGTCAAGGGGGGCCGCCTTGTGCCGTGGTTCTTAACCGGCCACCTGACGGGCCCTGAGGCCGGCTGTGGCGCTTCGGCGGACGGCCGGTGCGGCCCGGGCCGGTCACGCCGTGCTCCGTCCGGTCTCGCCTGCGAGCAGGAAGTCGGCGTCGCCGTTCTTCGCACCCTGGATGAAGCTGGTGATCTCGTGGTTGGTGTAGATGAGCGCCGGGCCGTCCGGGTCGGTGGACTGCCGCAGCGCCACCCGCCCGTCGTTGAGCTTCTTCGCCTCGACGCAGGAGCCGCCGTTGCCGCCGCTCCACGGCTTACGCCAGCCCTCGTTCCCAAGGTCCGTGGCGGGCATGCCGTTGTATATCCGATCCACGTCTTTCAGATCTCCTTGCGAAGTGCACCGAGGACTGCCTCGGCGATCCGTGCCTGCGCGGCGCACCAGAAGTCTGCCATGCCGTTGATGGAGACCACAGCCTGCACCGGTGCGTTTGCAATTTACAGGTTGTGATTACCGTCTCCTCAAAGCGGGGGTAGACGGGGGTAGTTGGAACGCGGGAATCCTTTGGCCGGGACGGTGTTGAAACGGGGGTGACCCCAGTACTCCACGCGACGCGGTTCTCGGTACTGGACCGCTCGCGCACCCGGCAGGGACAGGATCCGTCGCAGGCACTGCGGGACACCGTCGACTTCGCGCGACAGGCCGAGGGGCTCGGCTACCACCGGTTCTGGGTCTCGGAACACCACAGTGTGCCCGGGGTCGCGGGGTCGGCGCCGACCGTACTGGCGGCGGCCGTGGCGGCGGCGACCTCCAGGATCCGGGTCGGCACCGGCGGTGTGATGCTGCCCAATCACCGGCCGCTGGTGGTGGCGGAGCAGTTCGGGGTGCTGGAGGCGCTCTTCCCCGGGCGGATCGACATGGGGCTGGGGCGATCGGTCGGTTTCACCGACGGCATCCGGCGGGCGCTGGGCCGGGACAAGAACGCCGCGGAGGACTTCGGCGAGCAACTGGACGAGCTGCTCGGGTACTTCACCGGGGAACAGCGGGTGTACCCGCAGGTGCACGCGGTGCCCGCCGAGGGCTTGAGGGTCCAGGCCTTCGTACTGGCCACCGGCTCGGGGGCGGACCAAGCGGCGACGTCCGGGCTGCCCTTGGTGATGACCGCGGCCCGGGGCGAGGAGGCCATGCTGCGGTCCATCGAGGCGTACCGGGCGGCCTTCCGGCCGTCGTCGTGGGCGCAGCGGCCCTATGTGGTCGTGGCGGCCGATGTCGCGGTCGCCGGGAGCGGCGGGGCCGCGCGGCGGCTGCTGGTGCCGGAGGCCTGGTCGAGCGCGTACTCGCGGACGCACGGGGTGTTCCCGCCGCTGATGCCGGCGGAGGCGGTGCTGGGGCTGGAGATGTCCACGCGCGAGCGCACGCTGTTCGAGCAGGCCCGCAGCGGCCGCATCAGCGGCACGGAGGACGAGGTCGCCGAGTCGCTGGGCTCTCTTCTGGAGCAAACCGGCGCGGATGAGGTGCTGGTCACCCTTAGTACGTACGACCGGGAGGAAATGCTGGAATCCTACCGGCGGTTGGCGCGGCTGGTGGCGGCGGAGCCCCGGGCGGCCGAAGGGGAGAATTCACCCGGGGACACACATATCTTCTAACGATCAATTAATTGTGTCCGGTTCGCCAACCGGTCGTTATTCCTGTGCTGCCGGAAATGTCAGCCCGCTGCGATTCGCGGGTCGAGGACCCGGTGCAGGCGGTGAGCGACCGGTTTGAAGCCGACCGCCGGCCAGTGCCCGGCGGCGGGCAGGGACGCGGCGTGCCAGCGGGCGGTGATGTGGCGGTAGTCGTTGTCGTAGGCCCAGGCAAGGGCGGTGGCGAGCAGGACCCGGCTGACCCCCTCGCCGCGTGCCGACGGGGTGACATAGGACTCGGCGAGTTCGGCGCTGGCCTCGGGGACTACGGGGCCGGTGGTGGCCGGGGTGAGGACGACCATCGCGACCTCCTCGCCCCGGCGGGCGGCGACCCAGGCGGCGCTGCGGGGGTCGGCGAGGGCGCGGACGTAGTGGGTGCGCAGGGTGGCGAGGGCCGGCTCGGGCTGCGGGAGGAAAACGGCGGATCTCTGGCGGTGGCGGGCCGACTCGACCGCCATCCGGCCGATCTGCGGCAGATCACCCGGGCCGGCCCGGCGGATGGTCAAGGCGTCCACGCCCCGGGGCTGGCGGCCCCGGGCCTTTACGGGCATGAGGCCGCGCACCTGTTCCAGGCCGAAGCCGAGCCGGAACCAGGCGAGCGCGGCGGCGTCGTCGGCGGGCAGGTCGACGTAGTGGACCAGACGACGTTGGGCGACGAGGCGTTCGGCGACGACGGCGTAGAGACCGCGCAGCGCTTCGGTCTCCTGTCCGGCGCGCAGCGCGTGGCCGCCGAAGGGGATCAGGGCCGAGCGGGGGTGGGTGTCGAGCACGGCGCGCTCGTCCTCGGCGAGGTCGACTGGGACGGCAGCGAGATAGCCCCCGAAGCCGCCTGTGGCGGCGCGGGCGGAGGCGGCTTCCACGTGCGGTTCGGCGAGGATCTTGCCGAGGAGTTCCTCGCCGGTGGGCGGCGCGGTGGTCCGGCCGGACTGGTACGGGAGGCTTCTGCGGGCCCGGGCGTACCAGCGGTCGTGGAGGGCGGCGGCCTCGGGTATGTGCTCGGTGGTCAGCGGCACGATGGCGAGAGTCATGGTGCAGCCGAACGCTAACGGTCTGTGGCGCCCGGCTGCAAGGAGGGTGCGGTCCTCTGCGGCGGCGCTGCCCGGGCCTGCCCCTGCCGCCATTACGGCACCTTCACGCTGACGGCCTCCGGCGGCGGGTCGGGCCGGTCCGGGTTCAGCGGCCGGCGGGCGTGCGGCGCCCCTCGGCGGGGGTCGGCTGCCGGGGTCAGGTGGTCCAGGCGGGGCGGCGGGGGTCGTCGGCGTGGACGAGGATGTCGGCTGTCTGCGCCGGGTGGAGCTCGTTGTCGTAGCGGGCGAAGGCGGGGAGGGTCCAGCGGTCGGCTTCGGGGGTGCGGCGGGCCAGGGCGGCTGGGGAGAGGCGGAGGTGGACTGCGAGGTCGAAGGGGAATCCGTGGCCGAGGAGCAGGGAGCCGTCGAGCAGGAGGACGGCGCCGGGCGGGAGTTCGGTGTACGGGGCGCGGGTGGCGCGGTCGGTGGCCGGGTCGCGGAGGGAGGGCAGCACGCGGCCGGTGCCGTCCGGGGACAGGGGGCCGAGTACCTCGCGCCACAGGGCTCCGGTGTCGAGCCAGAGGTCGTAGTACGAGTCCGGGTCGTGGCGGCCGTGTTCGAGGCGCAGCGACGCGGCGCGCCAGAACCCGGTGGTGCTGACCCGCAGGGCCGGGCGGCCGCGGGTGCGCAGGGCTGCGGCCAGAGCCTCGGTCAGTTCGCCGGTGCGGGCGGCGGGGGCGCCGTCGACGGCGACGCGTGGCCAGGGGCTGCCGTCGGCGGGGGTGAGATCGGTGATGCGGTCGGCGAGTGCTTCGGTCAACGCGGGCCAGGAGATCGGGTTCAGCTGCACGGCAGCCATCCTGCACGACGGTGCGGGCGGCGGGCGGCGGGGCCTCAGCCCGCCGGTACCTCGCTGCGGTCGCCGCCCCAGAGTGTGTGGAAGGACCCCTCGCGGTCGGTGCGGCGGTAGGTGTGGGCGCCGAAGTAGTCGCGCAGGCCCTGGATGAGCGCGGCGGGGAGGCGTTCGGCGCGCAGTGCGTCGTAGTAGGCGAGGGCGGCGGAGAAGCCGGGGGCGGGGACGCCGAGTTCGGCGGCTGTGGAGACGACGCGGCGCCAGGCCGCCTGGGCGTCGCCGAGGGCATCGGAGAAGTGCGGGTCGGTGAGGATGGTGGGGCGGTGGGGGTCGCTGTCGTAGGCCTCCTTGATGCGGTCCAGGAAGCGGGCGCGGATGATGCAGCCGCCGCGCCAGATGGCGGCCATGGCGCCGGGGTCGATGCCCCAGTCGTATTCGGCGCTGCCGGCCTGGATCTCGTTGAAGCCCTGGGCGTAGGCGACAATCTTCGAGGCGTACAGAGCCTGTTCGACGTCGTCGGCGAAGCGGTCTCCGGCGGCGCTGTCGAGCCAGGTCTCCCCCGGTCCGGGCAGTCCGCGGGCCGCCGCACGCAGTTCTGCGCTGCCGGACAGGGAGCGGGCGAAGACGGCCTCGGCGATACCGGAGACAGGGGCGCCGAGATCGAGCGCGGTCTGTACCGTCCAGCGGCCGGTGCCCTTTTGTTCCGCCTGGTCGAGGACGATGTCGACGAAGGGGCCGCCGGTGGCGGCGTCGGTATGGGCCAGGACTTCGGCGGTGATCTCGATGAGGTAGGACTCCAGGCGGCCTTCGTTCCAGCCGCGGAAGATCTCGGCGATCTCGGCGGGGCGCAGGCCGGCTGCGTGCCGGAGCAGGTCGTAGGCCTCGGCGATGAGCTGCATGTCGGCGTACTCGATGCCGTTGTGGACCATTTTGACGAAGTGCCCGGCGCCGTCGGGCCCGACGTGGGTGCAGCAGGGGGTACCGTCGTCGGCCTTGGCGGCGATGTCCTCCAGGAGCGGGCCGAGTGCCTGGTACGCCTCGTCGGAGCCACCGGGCATGATGGACGGGCCGTTGAGGGCGCCCTCCTCGCCGCCGGAGATGCCGGTGCCGACGAAGTGGAGTCCCCGCCTCCGCAGTGCGGCTTCGCGACGGCGGGTGTCCTGGAAGGCGGCGTTGCCGCCGTCGACGATCATGTCGCCGGGTTCGAGGACGGCGGCGAGCTCGTCGATGACGGCGTCGGTGGGGGCACCGGCCTTGACCATGATGATGGCGCGGCGGGGGCGCTCCAGGGAGTCGGCGAACTGCTGGATCGATTCGGCGGGCAGGAAGACGCCTTCGTCGCCGAACTCCTCGATGAACGCACGGGTCCTGGCCGCGGTGCGGTTGTGGACGGCCACGGGATGACCGTGGCGCGCCAGGTTCCGGGCTAGGTTGCGGCCCATGACCGCCAGTCCGGTGACGCCGATCCGGGCCTGCTGCGCCGCCTGCTGCGCCATCTGCGGGTTCCTTTCCGGTGGTGGGTGCGGTACCTGTGCGGGTTCCGGTGTGGTGGTGCGCCGGCTGCCGTCGTGGGCGGTGTTCGTACCGGTTCTACGTGCCGATGCCCGCCCTGACCGAGGGGGCGGGCCGGGCCGGGGCGATGCCGTAGGCGCCGTCGGCCTGCAGGGCGGACAGAGCAGACAGGGAGGGGGCGGGAGGGGCGGTGCTGGGGCCGCGGAGGAGCTCACGGAGCTTGTGGGCGTCTTCTGGGAGGTCGCGCCGCCAGGCCATGGCCATCACCGGGGCGAGCAGCACCATCGGGCCGTGCAGGATGCAGGTGACGGTGAGCCCGACGAGCGTGCCGCGGGGGTGCGGGACGAGGCGGAAGCCGTACTCCGGGACCTGGGTGCCCAGCGGGCTCCACATCCGGCGGCCGCGGAAGGTGATGCGCCGGCCGGGTTGGAAGACCGAGCACACCAGGCGGTGCTCGCGGTGACGGCCGGGGAAGTGGTAGTGATACTCGGCGTTCTCGCCCGGCGGTACGGCGTCCGGCGCCACGGCGGCGACGCCGGAACTCCACAGGGCGAGGTTGCGTGCGTCGGCCAGGAAGTCGAAGACCTCTTCGGCCGGGCGGGGCACGATTGTGCTCGTGGACACCGTCGGCATCGCGAACCTCCCCGGTGCCGGGCTGGCCGGCGTCGTGACAGCGCTTCGGGACGGGATTGCACGCCGGCGTGCCGGCGGACCCGAGAGCCTGGCGATTACGGGTGTTCTCTCTGGCTCTTCACGGAAAGCCTGCGGCCGAATGCGCAGCGTGTCGTGGCGAGTGGGCCGTTCGGGTGACGGGCGCCGCGCCGGGCCGGCCCGGGGCGGGCCGGGGCGCGCGTTCGGAAAGCAGCCGGTGGGCGGTGTTTCCGCCGCTGCGGCGCGGGGTTTCCCGGCCGCCCACCCATTGCCCGGGGACGCAAGCTGCCGGCCTCCGGCCGGGTGGATGGGCCGAGGGGGCGGCCGGCGGGATACCCCGCGGTCGGCCTGCGGCGTCCAGCCGTGGGGCACCTCTTGGCCGAAGGCTGGGGGATGCTCATGTCACGGCGACGACACGGGTTCGGGCGCGGCACTCAGACAGCCCCTGAGAAGCGCCGGGCGGGACGGCGCGCGCCGGGGCGGTACCGGTACGTCGTGGGGCCCAGCGGGATTCGTCAGTCGCCCCCTTAACGGGGCTGTGCGGTCCTGAACTCGCACCAGACGACCTTGCCGCCGCCGTGCGGCTCGACGCCCCAGGCGTCGGCGAGCTGGCTGACGAGGAGCAGACCACGGCCGGACACCTCACCGTCGCCTGCTTCGCGGCGGCGGGGCCAGTTGCCGCCGAGGTCGTGCACTTCGACCCGGAGGCGGGCGGTGGCGCCGGGGAGCAGACGGACGTTGAGCACGGCGCCGCCGTCGGTGTGGACGAGGGCGTTGGTGATCAGTTCGTCGGCGGCGAGGACGGTGTCGTCCGCCCGTTCGGGCAGCTCCCAGATGTCCAAGGCCTGGTGGATCATGGTCCGGGCGGTGGCCAGGGCTTTCGGATCGCCGGGGCCGATGTGGTGGCGGAGGCGGCGGGCGGGGGTGGGCGAGCCGTCAAAGTCACGGCGCAGGAGGAGCAGGGCCATGTCGTCGTCGGAGCCCTGGTCGCCCACGGCCTCGCACAGCTGGTCGGCGAGGAGCTGGATGTCGTCCGGGCCGTCGCGGAGCGCGTCGGCGAGCAGTTTGAGGCCGTCGTCGAGGTCGGCGCCGGGGCGTTCGACGAGCCCGTCGCTGAACATCAGCAACATCTCGCCGGGCCCGATCTCGGTCGTGGTGACGGGGAAGCCGGCGTCGTCCAGGCGGCCCGCGAGTCCGAGCGGCAGCCCGCCGGCGACGGCCGGTTGCGAGCAGGTGCCGTCGGCGTGGCGGAGCATGGGGCTGATGTGGCCGGCCCGGACTATGGCGGTGGCACCCGTGGCGGGGTCGATCTGGGCGTAGAGGCAGGTCGCGAAGCGGTCGGTGTCGAGTTCGGTGAGAAAGGCGGAGGCGCGGGCCATGACGGTGGCGGGCGGGTGGCCCTCTGCGGCATAGGCCCGCAGGGCTATCCGGAGTTGCCCCATGACGGCGGCAGCGTGGGTGTCATGGCCCTGCACATCGCCGATGACGGCGGCAACCCGGCCGCCGGGCAGCGCCACGACGTCGTACCAGTCGCCGCCGACGTCGCGGGCGAGGCGGGCGGAGCGGTAGCGGACGGCTATCCGGGTGCCGGGGACCTCGGGGATGCTGCGCGGCAGCATGGCGGTCTGGAGCCCCTGCGCGATGTCGTGCTCCTGATCGAAGAGCATGGCTCGCTGCAGGCTCTGGGCGATGCTGCCGCTCAATGCGATGAGGAGGTCGCGCTCCTGGACGGCGAAGGAGTGCTTGTTGCGGTAGAGAAGGCCGAGAGCACCGATCGGCCGTCCCTGGGCGATCAGCGGCAGGTAGGCGGCGGCGGACGCGTCCAGGGGCTCCAGGAAGGGCCATATCTTGGGGTAGCGGCGGGCGAAGGCCTCCTTCGAGGTGATGAAGCGGGGCTCCTGCGTGCGGACGACCTCGCTCATGGGGAAGTTGTCGTCGATCCGGGTGTACTGCAGCTCCGGTACAAAACTGTCGGACTTTCCCTCGGCGACGACGTGGACCCGGCCCCCCTCGACCAGACCGAGGAAGAGACTGACGATGCCCAGGCGGCTCACCCGGCGGCTGTCGATCAGGGCGGCGGTCACGTCCCGTACGGTGACGGCCTCGGCGAGGGAGGCGGTGACCTCCATGACGAGATCGCTCTGCCGGGGGCGCTCCTCGTCCTCGCGGAGGCACGCGGCGGCCCGGTCGAGATCGTCGGTGGCGTCGTTGACGATGCCGATGACCCGGCAGGGGCTGCCGGTGGCATCGCGGATGATCCGGCCGCGGGCGTGGATCCAGCTGAGGATGCCGTCGTGGCGGGTGAGGCGGAAGTGGACGCTCCAGGAGGCGTGGCCGTTCCCCAGAGCCTGGGCGACCTCCCGTCTGAGACGATCGGCCTCGGTCGGCGCCAGCCGGGACAGCAGATTGCGCGGATCCCCGTCGTGGTCCGCGGGGGCCAGGCCGAGGACACGCAGGCCGGGCGGGTCGAGGTGCACCCTTCCCCGGTCGAGGTCCCAGTCGAAGCCCCCCAAGTTGTTGAGGTCCAGGTACGCGGCGGCCGGTGCGGGCCACGCGCCGAGCACATGCTCGGTAACGGTCCATTCCTCCTGATAAGCCATGCCGCTCTCCGGTCTACCCCACAAAGGGACATTCTGCACCCGCCGGAATCTGCCGCATCGCAGAGAGCAACAAGACGGGCCGTGCCTGTCGTACCGCGAAGGGTACGACAGGCACGGCCCGTGCGCGGGGCTACCGGCTCAGCCCGAGGCCGGCGGTGCGTACTTGTAACCCACACGACGCACAGTGACAATACTGCCGCGGTGATCGGGGCCCAGCTTGCGGCGCAAACGGGCGATGTGCACGTCCACGGTGCGGCCGTCGCCGACGTGTCCGTAGCCCCACACCGTGGTCACCAGCTGGTCGCGGGTGTGCACCCGGTGCGGGTGGGCGACCAGGTGGGACAGGAGCTCGAACTCCAGGTAGGTGAGGTCGAGGGAGCGGCCAAACACCTGCGCGATACGGCGCTCACTGTCGATACGGACGGAGATGGCCGGATCCGCCGGGGGCGGAGCGGCCACCGTGGCAGGCACCCTGTCGGCGGGGACGAGGACGAGATAGCCGACCATTGGGGTCTGGCCGGCCACGTCGGGCATCACATGCCCCGGAGCCGGCAGCCAGGTCGCGCCGGGCGGCAGGAAGTCGGGGACGGGTGGTACTTCGTCGGGCCGGACGGCACGCAGCCGCTGGCGGCCTTGCGGGGGTACGGGCAGAGTCTGGGTCGTTG
Source organism: Actinacidiphila oryziradicis (assembly GCF_005047355.1). Classification (GTDB taxonomy): domain Bacteria; phylum Actinomycetota; class Actinomycetes; order Streptomycetales; family Streptomycetaceae; genus Actinacidiphila; species Actinacidiphila oryziradicis. Next base: position 57,499 of record NZ_SUMC01000037.1, on the reverse strand, counting down.
GCATGGAGTCTCGGCTCTTTCGCGCGAAGGGTCGGATGACGACGAGGTGCGCGGGACCGGGATGCTGACAGAGGCGGCCGGGATCGGCAGGTCAGCGGATGACGCGGGTCCGCGCGGAAGTCGCGCGGCAACACTCACGGTCGAACTGATTCTCCTGCCGAGACGGCCAGAACGGCTCCAGGTCGCTGCGCCCTGCGCTGCGAGCTGTCGCGGTGTCAATGAAGCTGGCCATGGGACCCATTGAACCAGAAATCGCGCCGCGAGCGGCAGAGGGTCGCCGAAGTGGGGTTTCCGGTCCGCTGTGGAGCCACTCGTGTCGTCGGCGTTCGGCGCTCTCTGCTCGGGCAGCGCGACCTTCCGGCGCGGCAGGCGGCCTCGCCCGTTGCCGGCGCCGGGCGCCGGGCGCCGGGCGCCGGTGGCTGGCAGCACTTCGCCGGGGGCCTCGCCGCGGCGCCCTGGCCAGCGCCTTCGCCGCCGAGCCGGCCACGCGCGACGGCTGCGGCACGGCCCGGCTGCCCCCTCGGCCCGGAGCCGTTGGACGAGGCCACTGGACCCGTCGTCGGACGGCCTCGGGAAGCCGAGCCCGTCCGACGCCTGAGAGCGGGCAGGCCCCAGACGCCGTCAGCGGATCGGCAAGCCGGAGATCGTGCGGGCGATGACCAGGCGCTGGATCTCGCTGGTGCCCTCGAAAATGGTGTAGATGGCGCTGTCGCGGTGCATCCGCTCGACCGGGTACTCGCGGGTGTAGCCGTTGCCGCCGAGGATCTGCATGGCGGAGGCGGTGACCCATTTCGCGGTCTCGCCGGCGTAGAGCTTGGACATCGAGCCCTCGGCAGCGGTGAAGGGGCGGCCGGCGGCGGCCATCCAGGAGGCGCGCCAGACCAGCAGCCGGGCGGCGTCGATGCGCGTGCGCATGTCGGCGAGGGCGAAGGCGATGCCCTGGTTGTCGATGATGGGGCGGCCGAACTGGACGCGGGTCTTGGCGTATTCCAGGGCGACCTCGTAGGCCGCGCGGGCGATACCGACGGCTTGGGCGCCGACAGCGGGGCGGGACGCCTCGAAGGTGGCCATGGCGGCGTTCTTGGAGCGCTCGCCGCCGGCCTTCTGCTTCTCACGGGCGCGGGCGAGGCGGTCGTCGAGCTTCTCCTTGCCGCCGAGGAGGCAGGAGCCGGGTATCGTCACGTCCTCGAGGACGACCTCGGCGGTGTGGGAGGCCCGGATACCGTGCTTCTTGAACTTCTGGCCCTGGGAGAGACCCTTGGTGGCCGGGGGGATGACAAAGGAGGCCTGCCCCCGGGAGCCGAGCGCCGGGTCGACGACAGCGACAACGACATGGACATTGGCTATGCCGCCGTTGGTCGCCCAGGTCTTGGTGCCGTTGAGCACCCACTCGTCCTTGGCCTCGTCGTAGACGGCGCGGGTGCGCATCGCGGATACGTCGGACCCGGCGTCCGGCTCCGAAGAGCAGAAGGCGGCGACCTTCACGTCGTCGGCCGTGCCGAACATCTGCGGGACCCAGGTGCCGATCTGCTCCTCGGTGCCGTTGGCGAGGACGCCGACCGCGGCGAGGGTGGTGCCGACGATGGACAGGCCGATGCCGGCGTCGCCCCAGAAGAGTTCCTCCATGGCGACCGGGATGCCGAGTCCGGTGGGATCGAAGAACGCCTGGGCGTAGAAGTCCATCGAATACAGGCCGATCTTGGCGGCTTCCTGGATCACCGGCCAGGGGGTCTCCTCGCGTTCGTCCCACTCCGCGGCGGCCGGGCGCATCACGTCGGCCGCGAAGCCGTGGATCCAGTCGCGCAAGGCCTTCTGGTCCTCGTTGAGTTCGAGCGTGAAGTCGCCCATCGATCCCCTCCACGTACCTGTTACTAGCGGTAACAACAGTCTGTTACCCGCCGGTAAGCGATGTCAACCCGGGTCCGGCGGACCTGACTGCGGCGCACGGGGTGTTACGTTGCGCAGGCGTGATGCGATTCGAACGGGCGGGGAGGCTCGGGTGGACACCAGCCAGCGGCACGGCCGCCGGACGGCTACGGAGCAACGACGGAGGGAGCTCTTGGAGGCCGCCGACCGCGTTGTCATGCGGGACGGCCCAGAAGCCTCCATGAACGCCATCGCCGCCGAGGCGGGCATCACCAAGCCCATTCTCTACCGGCACTTCGGCGACAAGGGAGGCCTCTACCGGGCGCTGGCCAAGCGGCACACCGACGCCCTGATCGCCATGCTACGGGCCGCGCTGGACTCCCCCAACCAGCGCCGTGAGCGGGTCGAGGCCACCCTGCACGCCTACCTCGCCGCGATCGAGACGAATCCGCAGATGTACCGCTTCCTGATGCACCCGGGCGAGAGCGTCCCGGACGACGAGAAGGGGTTCGGCGCCGGCCAGCACTCGGCCCCCCTGTTGCGCCGGATGGGCGAGGAACTGGCCGAGTGGATCTCCGAGCGCCTCGACCTGGGTCCGGACAGCCGGCAGATGGCCCTGGTCTGGGGGCACGGCATCGTCGGCATGATGCACGCGGCGGGCGACTGGTGGCTGGGCGAACGCCCCTGCTCCCGCGACGAGTTGGTACGCCAGCTCGCCGACCTGCTGTGGGGCCGGCTGGCCGCCGCCGCCGACCTGCCGGGCGGCCCGGGGCTGTAGCCGGACAGACCCTGGGCCCGGGCAGGACCTAGGTCGCCCAGGGCGCCCGCCGGGCGGCGCGCAGTGCCCGGCGGCGGCGCAGGCCCGTGAGCCGGTCGGTGAACAGCGTGCCCTCCAAGTGGTCGTACTCGTGCTGCAGGCAGCGGGCGAAGAACCCGGTGCCCTCGATCCTTACCGGCGCACCCTGGAGGTCCGTGCCCTCCATCACCGTTTCGTCGAAGCGGGTGGTCCCGGCATTGATGCCCGGCAGCGACAGACAGCCCTCGGGGCCGGTGACCGTGATGCCGTCGGCCCGGATGAGGCGGGGGTTGACGATGTGACCGAGGTTGCGCCGGTCATCGTCGTCGGGGCAGTCGTAGACGAAGACCCGCAGCGGCACGCCGATCTGGTTGGCGGAGAGACCGACACCGCCGGCGGCGTACATGGTGGCGTACAGGTCCTCGACCAGGCGCGCGAGGCCGGTGTCGAAGGTGGTGATCTCGCGGCAGGTCGCTCCAAGTGCCGGGTCGCCCAGCAGCCGCATCGGGCGGACGGTTCCGGTGCTGCCGGGGATGGTGCCGTTTCGCATGCGGGCCAGCGTAAGGGCACCCGGCTATTGCGGGGTGGGGTTCTGAGACCCGTCGCGGACGGGGACGGGGGACTTGCCGCCGGTCGTCCCGGGGGCGGCGCGTGCGGGGGCGGCGCGCGGAGTCGATAGGCTGATCCGCGGACGGCCCGCGGGGCACGCGCGGGAGCGGACACTAGGAGGTTGTGGAGACGATGGCAGGCAACTCGGAGCCGCTGTCGCCGCGGGCCAAACTGGCCGTGACGGCGGGCAGGGCCGCGGCAGCGGTGTCGCGCGCGGCGGGCCGCGGCAGCGGATCGGTGATCGGCGGCCGGGTGGCCCTCAAACTCGACCCTGACCTGCTGGCCCGGCTGGCCACACACCTCGACGTCGTGCTGGTATCGGCGACCAATGGAAAGACCACCACCACCCGTCTGCTCGCCGAGGCCCTGCGGGCAGGCGGCCCCGTCGTCTCCAACGCGCTGGGCGCCAACATGCCGGCCGGCATCACCTCTGCGCTGGCCGGCGGCTCCGACGCCCGCTACGGCGTCATCGAGGTCGACGAGAAGTACCTGGCCGGCGTCGCCCGGGACGTCACCCCGAAGGCGATCGCCCTGCTGAACCTCTCCCGCGACCAGCTCGACCGGGCGGCGGAGACCCGGATGCTCGCCGAGAAGTGGCGCGAGGGCCTCGCCGGCACCGAGGCGGTCGTCATCGCCAATGCCGACGACCCGCTGATCACCTGGGCGGCGTCGTCCTGCCCCACCGTGGTGTGGGTGGCGGCCGGCCAGGAGTGGAAGGACGACGCCTGGTCGTGCCCCTCCTGCGGCGGCGTCCTGCAGCGCCCCTCGGACGACTGGTTCTGCGGCGAGTGCGGCTTCCGGCGGCCCGTTCCCACCTGGGCCCTGTCCGGCGACTACGTCATCGATCCCTATGGCGCCGCCTGGCCGATCCACCTCCAGCTGCCGGGCCGGGCGAACAAGTCCAACGCCGCCGTCTCCGCCGCGGCGGCGGCCGTCTTCGGCATCGACCCCAAGGTCGCCCTGGAGCGGATGTACAAGGTACAGGCCGTCGCCGGCCGCTATGACGTGGTCACTTACCTCGGCCGCGAACTGCGGCTGCTGCTGGCCAAGAACCCGGCCGGGTGGCTGGAGACCTTCTCCCTCATCGACGCCCCGCCCGCCCCGGTCCTGCTGTCGGTGAACGCGCGTGGCGCCGACGGCACCGACACCTCCTGGCTGTGGGACGTCGACTACACCCGGCTCGCCGGCCACCCGATCTTCGTCATCGGCGACCGCAAGCTCGACCTCGCGGTGCGTCTGGAGGTCGCGGGACTGCAGTTCCGGGTCTGCGCCGACATCGACGAGGCGGTGCGGGCGGCCCCGGCCGGGCGGATCGAGACGATCGCCAACTACACCGCGTTCCAGGACCTGCGCCGCCGGGTCGGCAACTGACCAGCCCGCCGGACGGCCAAAGGCTAAGGAGAGAGAGCATGAGCGAGTCCAGCCTGCGCCTGGTGTGGGTCTACCCCGACCTGCTGAGCACCTACGGCGACCAGGGCAACGCCCTGGTGGTGGAGCGCCGCGCAAAGCAGCGCCGGGTCCCCGTCACCCGGACCGACGTACGGTCCGATCAGCCGGTGCCCACCTCCGGCGACATCTACCTCATCGGCGGTGGCGAGGACCGTCCGCAGCGGCTGGCCGCCGAGCGGCTGCGCCGGGACGGCGGGCTGGCCCGGGCAGTCGGGAACGGCGCCATCGTCTTCTCGGTCTGCGCCGGCTACCAGATTCTCGGTCACGAGTTCGTCAACGACCTCGGGCAGCCCGAGCCGGGCCTCGGCCTGCTCGACGTGGTCAGCGTGCGCGGCGAGGGCGAGCGCTGCGTCGGCGACGTACTGGCCGACATCGACCCGCGGCTCGGCCTGCCGCCGCTCACCGGCTTCGAGAACCACCAGGGCATCACCCACCTCGGCCCCTCCGCGCGGCCCTTCGCGACCACGCGTTACGGCAATGGCAACGGCACTGGCGACGGCACCGAGGGCGCTTACAACGACACCGTCTTCGGCACCTACATGCACGGCCCGGTGATGGCCCGCAACCCCCTCATCGCCGACATGCTGATCAAGCTTGCGCTGGATGTGAAGGCCCTGCCGCCGGTCGACGACCAGTGGTACGAGGCGCTGCGCACCGAGCGGATCGCGGCGGCGAGCCAGCCCGCGTAAGAGGCGCGCGGCCATTAAGAGGCCGCGCGAATAGGTGGGGCGGAGGAAGGTGGGGGCACCTCCCGGCCGAAGGCTGGGGGCGAGGCGACGCGATGGGGGTGCCCCCTGCTCGAGCGGAGCCGAGAGCTTGGTGGGGGCACCTCCCGGACGGAGTCTGGGGGAGAGTCGTCGACCGACACCGACGGCAACACTTCCAGGCGCCCCCGCCGACGGAGTCGGCTGATGTCACAGCTCGGCACGCGACGCCGCCCCACCTATTCGCGCGGCCTCTTAAGGCCCCGGGCACCTGATGTTCACTCGCGCGCACCTGTCCGTAGTGCGGGCGGCCCCGCGCCGCCCGCACCCGGCTCGGTATCGTGAGAAATGCGGCGTCGCGCCGCGGTCCAGCCGGACAACGGGGTCCGGTCCTCCGGTTGAGCTGCGGGAGTTACGAAAGCAATGCGTATTGGTGTACTGACGAGCGGCGGCGACTGCCCCGGCCTGAACGCTGTCATCCGGTCCGTTGTGCACCGCGCCGTCGTCGATCACCGCGACGAGGTCATAGGATTCCACGACGGTTGGAAGGGCCTGCTCGAGTGCGACTACCGCAAGCTGGACCTGGACGCCGTGAGCGGCATCCTGGCCCGTGGCGGCACCATCCTCGGCTCTTCGCGGGTCCGGCCCGAGCAACTGCGTGACGGCGTCGAGCGCGCCAAGGGCCATGTGGCCGACCTCGGCCTGGAGGCGATCATTCCGATCGGCGGCGAGGGCACGCTCAAGGCGGCGCGGCTGCTTTCCGACAGCGGGCTGCCGATCGTCGGCGTACCGAAGACCATCGACAACGACATCTCCTCCACCGATGTCACCTTCGGCTTCGACACCGCCGTGATGGTGGCGACCGAGGCGCTGGACCGGCTGAAGACCACGGCCGAGTCCCACCAACGAGTGCTCATCGTCGAGGTGATGGGCCGCCACACCGGCTGGATCGCGCTGCACTCCGGCATGGCGGCCGGCGCCCACGCGATCGTGGTTCCGGAGCGCCCGTTCGACATCGGCGAGCTCGCCCAGCGGGTCGGCGAGCGCTTCGAGGCGGGGAAGAAGTTCGCGATCGTCGTGGTCTCCGAGGGGGCCAAGCCGCGCGCGGGCTCCATGGAGTTCGCCAGCGGCGGCAAGGACATCTACGGGCACGAGCGCTTCGCCGGGGTCGCCAACCAACTCGCCGTCGAGCTGGAGGAGCGGCTGGGCAAGGAGGCCCGCCCGGTGATCCTCGGCCATGTGCAGCGCGGCGGCACCCCGACCGCGTACGACCGGGTGCTGGCCACCCGCTTCGGATGGCACGCGGTGGAGGCCGTGCACAACGGGGACTTCGGCATGATGACCGCGCTGCGCGGCACGGACATCCAGCTGGTGCCGCTCGCCGAGGCGGTCGACCACCTCAAGACGGTGCCCGCCGAGCGGTACACCGAGGCGGAGTGCGTGCTCTGACGCCGGCTGCTCGGCCGACGGCGGGCCGGGGGCCGGTGCGTCCGCTGTCGGCCGCCGCCCGGTGGGCGGGCGGCGTGCCGCAGGGCCCCGGCGCGGGCGGCGAGCGGGGGCGGCTCTAGGCTGGTGCGGGCGGACCGGTCGAATCGGCACAATGCCGGACTTCGGGCGGCGGCCACCGCGGGCGCGTATCAGGAGAGTGACGGATGGACCACGGCGGACACGGCATGCACATGAACACGGACCTGCCGCCGTTCACTCTCGGGCGGGGGCTGGAGTTCAGCGCGGATCCGTTCTTCTTCGTCGGCTGCCTGCTGGCCCTTGCCCTGTACGGGTACGGGGTGGTCCGGCTGCGGCGGCGCGGCGACCGCTGGCCGGTGGGCCGCACGATCGCCTTCGTCTGCGGGGTGCTGACGGTGGGCGTCGCGATGTGCACCGCGCTGAACGACTACGGCATGGTGATGTTCAGCGTGCACATGGTGCAACACATGATAATCAGCATGGTCTCCCCGATCCTCCTGCTGCTGGGCGCGCCGGTCACCCTCGCGCTGCGCGCGCTGCCGACGGCAGCGCGAGGACACAAGGGCCCGCGCGAGCTGCTGGCGGCCTTCCTGCACAGCCGTTATATGCGGGTGATCACGCATCCGGCGTTTACGATCCCGCTCTTCATCGCGAGCCTGTACGGGCTGTACTTCTCTCCGTTGTTCGACTTCCTGATGGGCAGCCGGGCCGGGCACATCGCGATGATGGTTCATTTCCTGGCGGTCGGCCTGGTGTTCTTCTGGCCGATCATGGGCGTGGACCCAGGGCCGCACCGGCCGGGATATGTGATGCGCATGCTGGAGTTGTTCGCGGGCATGCCGTTCCACGCGTTCTTCGGAATCGCTCTGATGATGGCGAGCGAGCCCATGGTGACGACCTTCCTGCACCCGCCGGCGTCGCTGGGCATCGATCCGCTGGGCGACCAGGTCGCGGCCGGCGGGATCGCCTGGGCGTTCAGCGAGATCCCGTCGGTCATCGTGCTGGTGGCGCTACTGTTCCAGTGGTACACCTCCGAGCAACGCCAGACGCGGCGCCAGGACCGTGCGGCGGATCGGGACGGGGACGCGGAACTGACCGCCTACAACGACTACCTGGCATCGTTGCAGGGGCGCAGCCGCGGCTGAGGGGACGGAGGCCCGGATGGGCGGCGCGGTGCGGATATCGGGGGCTGCGCTACAGCTGCCGGGCGGGGTGACGGTGCGCTTCATGCGTACGCTGCGGCTGCCGGAGACCGGCACACATCCGTTGCCACCGGGGCTGGGCGCGTTCCCGCTGCGGGCGGTGGCGGACTATCCGGACCGGGCACCCGCCGAGTGGATGACGCGCGGCGGCGTGTTCCTGCCGGTGTACCAGCGGGAGGCGATGTGGCTGAGCTTCTCGGCCGCGGCCCCCGCGGCGCTGCAGGTCGGGGTGGGCAAGGTGTGCGCGGTGTCCGGGCGGCCGTGGAGCGACCAGCTCTCGCAGGATCCGCAGAACTACGTGGTACTCCCCCGCCAGCCATGGCTGGACGGCATCAATTCCGGTTCCGGGACGATCCGGCAGTTCGTCGCGGTGCCGCTGGGACTCGGGGCGACCGTGGAGGGCCAGTTCTCCGGCGAGGAGGTCTGGGGCGGGGTGCAGTTACAGGTCTTCGAGCTGGGCGAGGGGCCGCTGGTGGCATGGCGGGCCGAGCAGGCGCGGCGCAGCGTGTCCTCGCGCGGGCCGTGGGGGGTCGCGGCCGAGGAGGCCGCGCACGGCGGTGCGGTGCCGATGGTTGCGCCGGCGGGAGGGCCGCCGCGGGCGCCCGCGGCGGCGATGGGGCTGGGTGCCGGTGGCCGGATGCGGCAGGAGGTGTACCGGGACGAGCGCGGGCCCGGCGACTGGCGTGAGCGCTCGTCGGGCCGGGTTTTCGTGCATCTGGCGACAGCTCCGCAGTGGCGGCAGATCACCGGCGAGGGGCCGCCGCCGTCCCCGGTGGACCGGGCCGCGTACACCCAGGCGGGACTGCCGTGGTTCGACTACTACGACGCCGACGCGGAGGATCTGCCGGCGGCGGGGCCGCTGGCGGACGTCCGTCCCGTCGGCGACCGGCTCGGCGAGGACCAGCAGCCGTGGACGCAACCGCAGCCCGGCCAGGTCTCGAACCCGGGCAGGGACAAGGGACAGGTGACGGACGGCGAGTGGTAGCGCGCGGGCGGCGCCCGGGGGACTATGGAGTCCGGGCTGCCGCAGGCCGCCGGGGAAGAGGGCGCGAATGCCGACATCCGCGAAGACGATGACGGTGTGCACCGTCGCGTGCCTGGTGGTGATCAGCGCGTACTCGGTTGCGCTGGGCGCGAACGGCTGGCTGTGGTTCGCCTGGGTGGTATTGGGCCTGGCGACGGTGGGCGTGTTCGCGACCGGTGGGCAGCGTTGACGGCTGCGGGCCGCGCCGACCGTACGTTATGCGCCTCCCGGCGCGGCCAGGCCTGGCTCGGCTATGCGGCGGGCCAGAACGGTCGCCGTCGCCGCGCTGTCGCTGTCCGTGTGCCTCGCAGGCACAGGCGCCACCGCCTGTCAGCTCACCCCGGTCAGGCCACCGGCTTCACCATGGGCCTGGTGATGACGCCGTTCTTCGATATCGCGGTCGCCGGAGTCCGCGGCCTCGGGGCCGGCTCGGCTTCCGGTCTTCTCGAATACCGTGCAGCGGCCGGGCGGTTCGGGCGGCGCCTTCGCTGTGGCGTTCCTCGTGCGTTCCTGATGCCGTTGCGGGTGAGGCCGCAGGGGGTCAGTGTCCCCGCGTGCCTGCCCTTTCCGGCGTGGCGGCGCCCTCCACTGGGGACGGGGGGAGGCTCGCGGGCCGCGCGTCCTCTCCCTTCGCGGTGACTTCCGCACTACGGTTTCGGAAGTCACCGGGAGCATAGGGGGACCTGCCGTGTTTTACCGACTGCTGAAGTACGTGATCCTCGGGCCGCTGCTGCGGCTGCTGTTCCGGCCCGCGATCGAAGGGATGGAGCACATCCCGGCCGAGGGCGCGGCGATCGTCGCGGGCAATCATCTGTCGTTCTCCGACCACTTCCTGATGCCGGCGATCCTGCCCCGCCGGATCACCTTCCTCGCCAAGCAGGAGTACTTCACCGGTCCCGGACTCAGGGGGCGGCTGATCGCGGCGTTCTTCCGGAGCGCGGGGCAGATCCCGGTGGACCGCTCCGGGGGGAGCGCCGGACAGGCCGCGATCAGGGAAGGGCTCGGGGTACTGAGCAGGGGGGAGCTGCTGGGTATCTACCCGGAGGGCACCCGCTCGCCCGACGGCCGGCTCTACAAGGGGCGCGTCGGGGTCGCGGTAATGGCGCTGAAGGCGCAAGTGCCGGTCATTCCCTGCGCGATGGTGGGAACGTTCGAGATCCAGCCGCCGGGGAGGAGGCTGCCGCGGATCGGGCGGGTGACGATCCGGTTCGGTGAGCCGCTGGAGTTCTCGCGGTTCGCCGGGATGGACAGCGAGCGGTATGTGGTGCGTTCTGCCACCGACGAGATCATGTACGCGATCCTGGCGATGTCGGGACAGGAGTATGTGGACCAGTACGCCTCGGACGTCAAAGCCGAGCTGCAGCCGCACGGGGTCAGGGCGCGGCTGCGCAAGGGCCGGTAGGTCGGTCGGCGGGCCGGTCGGGCCGAGTCGGTCAGCCGTTGAAGAGTTTGGCCACCTTCTGGAACAGCTCGTACAAGCCGTAGGCGAGGGGGGCGGCGACCCATAGCCAGGCCAGCAGTATCAGCGGGCGGCGGTCCTTCGCGGGCGCGGCGGTGTCGGGGGCGGGGGACGGGGCGGGGCCGCTCATGCCTTGCCTCCTTCGGTGACGGTGACGCCGACCGCGGGCTGGGCGGCGACGGACGGCTCGTGGTATCGGGCGTTCACGGGGCGGATCAGCTCGTTCGCCACGAAGCCGACGAGCAGCAGGCCCACCATGATGTACACGGAGACGGTGTAGAGGTCGGGCCCGGTGTGGCCGGCCGACTTCTGGGCGTCGGCGATGGCATTGACGATCAGCGGTCCGAGGACGCCCGCTGTCGACCAGGCGGTGAGCAGACGGCCGTGGATGGCACCGACCTGGTAGGTGCCGAAGAGATCCTTCAGGTAGGCGGGGATGGTGGCGAAGCCGCCTCCGTAGAAGGAGAGAATGAGCATGGTGCAGATGATGAAGAGCGGTTTGGAGGCGTTCCCCGCGAGGCCGATGACCAGGTAGGACAGGGCTCCGGCGCCGAGGTAGATCCGGTATATGTTCTTACGGCCGATGACGTCTGAGGTGCTGGACCAGATGAACCGGCCGGCCATGTTGGCGAGGGAGAGCATCGCGACGAAGCCGACGGCCGCGCCGGCGCCGACGGCTTGCGAGGTGCCGGTGAAGAAGTCCGTCACCATGGGGGCGGCCTTCTCCAGGATGCCGATGCCGGCGGTCACGTTGCAGCAGAGCAGCACCCACAGACACCAGAACTGCGGGGTGCGGATGGCGTTGCGGGCAGAGACGTTGGCGGCGCTGACCAGCCGGAGCGTGGCGGTGGGGGCCGTCCAGCCCTTGGGGGTCCAGCCGTCGGGCGGCACGCGGACCAGGAGGACGCCGAGTGACATGAAGGCGGCGTAGACCAGCCCGTGGACAAGGAAGGCCTCGGCGATTCCGCCGTTTCCGCTGCCGAAGGAGGACAGCATCTGGCCGGACCAGGGGGAGGCGATGAGGGCGCCGCCGCCGAAGCCCATGATGGCGATTCCGGTGGCCATGCCAGGCCTGTCGGGGAACCACTTCATGAGGGTCGAGACCGGTGAGATGTAGCCGATGCCGAGTCCGATGCCGCCGACGAATCCATAGCCGAGGACGACCAGCCAGTACTGGCGGGTGGCGGCGCCGAGGGAGGCGATCAGGAAGCCGGAGGAGAAACAGACCAGCGAGACGGCCATCGCCCAGCGGGGGCCGTTCCGCTCGACGAGTGTGCCGCCGAAGGCGGCGGAGAGCCCGAGCATGACGATGCCGAGCTGGAAGGGGAGGGCACTGAGGGTGCCGGAAAGGTGGAGCGAGGACTCCAGCGGGGGCTTGAAGACGCTCCAGGCGTAGGCCTGGCCGATGGCGAGGTGGATGGAGAGCGCGGCAGGCGGGACCAGCCAGCGACTCCAGCCCGGGGGTGCAACGGTCCTGGAACGGTGCAGGACCTGGGGGACGCCCCATGAACTCATCTGTGCCTCCGCGTTAATGTGCCCGGCATGCGGAAGCAGTATTCCGCCATCGCCGCGCGGGAGTCGAGAGGCGTCACAGTATTTGTTGAATGCCCGACGAATCCTCAGCTTCGGAGCAACGGCGGTCAAACGCGGCGCGGTTGCGCTGCCGGCTGATCAGCGCAGGGCGAACTCCTCTGGCCGCGGGCGCCCCACTCGCCATAGCGTCCCGGGTATGAGGGGAACAGCTTTTGTGATCGGGGCGACGGGGCAGATCGGCCGGGCAGCGGTACGCGCGCTCGCGAAGGACGGTTGGGAGGTGCGGGCGGCTTCACGCGGGGGTGGCGCCGACAGTGAGTGGCCTGAGGGGGTGCGGAGCGTCGCCGTGGACCGCGAGGACACCGCGGCGCTGGCGGCGGCGCTCGGGGACGGCACCGACGTGCTGCTGGACTGCGTCGCGTACGGACAGGAACACGCGCGGCAGCTGACCGGGTTGGCGGAACGGATCGGATCGGCCGTGGTGATCTCCAGCTGCGCGGTGTACGAGGACGACCAGGGCCGTGGCTTCGACACCCAGGAGGAACCGGACGGCTTCCCCCATTACCCTGTCCCGATTCCGGAGACGTACCGCACCGTGGAGCCCGGCGAGCTCAGCTACGGCACGAAGAAGGTCGCCCTGGAGCAGGAGTTGCTCGCGGCGGGCGACCGGCTGCCGGCGACGCTGCTGCGGGCCGGGGCGATCCATGGCCGGTACAGCCCGATGCTGCGTGAGCTGTACTTCATCAAGCGGGCACTGGACAAGCGGCCGGTGCGGGTCCTCGCCTACAACGGGGAGAGCCTCTTCAGCCCGGCGCACACCTCGAACATCGCCGAGCTGGTGCGGCTCGCGGCACACCGGCCGGGCTCCCGGGTACTCAACGCCGTGGATCCGCGTACCCCGACGGTGGCGGAGATCGGGGCGGCGATCGACGCGGTGCTGGGGTATTCGTGCGAGACGGTGCTCGTGGACGGTCCCCCGCCCGCGGAGAATGTCGGGGCTTCGCCGTGGTCCGTACCGCGGCCGGCGGTGTCCGACATGTCCGCGGCGGAGCGGGAGCTGGGCTACCGCGCGGTGACGACCTACGAGGACTCGCTGCCGGAGACCATCGGCTGGACCCTGGACGCCCTGCGTGAGCGCGACTGGCGCGAGGTGTTCCCTCGGATGGCCACGCTCTACGGCAGCATCTTCGACTACGCGGCCGAGGACCGCTGGCTGGCGGGACGCTGAATTCCTGACCCCGCCGTCCCGCCTCAGGCCGCCCCGGCGGGATACCGGCGGGGCGGCGTAGGCGGGACCAGCGCGGGCCGGGCGCCAGCCAGCCATGTCCGGCGGACCCTGGCACCTGCGGCGCTCTCCCCTCCCCGCCCCTTCCCGAAACCGGGGCTCCGGCCCAGGCCCCGTTTCCAGCGTGGGCCCGGACACGGACACCCGGGCGGAGGCGCCGGACGCCGCGCGGGGCCGCGGCAGGCGTTAGCTCGCGGTGCGGCGAAGCCGGCCTTCGTAGCGCTGCTCGAGCTCCAGGTTGCCCTCGAAGCCGCCGGGCACATTGGCGGACACGTAGACGGGGGGCCGCTGGCCGGCGGCGATGAGCAGGGCGGCGGCCTCGGCGACAACCATTTGGACCAGCATGACGGCGGTCAGCGTCGAGAGTGCGCAGACGGCGCCGCCGGCGGGGAGGGGGAGGAGTGCGTCGCCGCGTGGGGCGGCGTTGTCGAGGACGACATCGGCGAGGTCGGCGAGTTTGCGGCCGCTGGGGTGGGTGGCGGGGACGGAGTCGGTGTGGGCGAGGGAGGTGATGGCGAGGATGCGGTGGCCGCGCCCCTTGGCGTGGAGCGCCATCTCGACGATGACGCTGTTGACGCCGGAGTTGGAGACGATGACGAAGAGGTCCTCGGGGCGGGGTGCGGCGAGAGCGTAGAGCCGTTCGGCGATGCCCGGGCGCCGTTCGAGCAGGAGGTCGTCAAGTACGGCGGGGTCCTCACCGCCGAAGAGCACCAGGTCCGCGATACTGAGCCGGTTGGTCGGGACGAGCCCGCCGGCGCGGCCGGCGATCTCCATGACGGTGGCCTGGGAGTGGCCGGTGCCGAAGGTCTGGATCACACCGTTGTTGGTGACGCACTCGGCGAACAGTTCGGCGGCGCTTGCCACCTGGGGCTGAGCAGCCCCGGTGATGTTCTGGAGGACGGCCAGGCTCTCACGTGCGAAGCCGCTCGCACTGACGGCGGGATCGTCGGACACGTCACACTCCTTAGGTGGCTTGAACCACCGGATACTTTGCCTCTACCGATTCAATAAACCATAGGCTGGTCGTGAATTTCAATCCTCCACCCTATGGGTGGCTGGTACATTCTGAGTTTGCCGTACGCAGACAACGAAGACCGGGGACACCATGGCACCGACGGACGTCACCACTTTGATCCGGACGGAGCTGCCCCGCCTGGCCGGCTCGCTTCGCAAGGTGGGCGAGCTGATCCTCGCCGATCCGGCCGCCATCGCGCACTGCTCGGCCGCCGAACTGGGCCGCCGCACCGGCACGTCGCAGGCGACGGTGACCCGCTTCTGCCGGGCCATCGGCCTGGACTCGTACCAGCATCTGCTGATCGAGCTGGCCCAGGAGCACGGCCGCGGCGAGTCCTCCAACTGGGGCACCGCCGAGATCGGCCCGGACATCTCCCCCGATGACAGCCTGGAACGCGTCGTCGCAGTTGTCGGCCAGGCAGATCTACGCGCGCTGCAGCAGACGGTCGAGCGGATCGACCTGACGTCACTGGAGCGCGCCGCCCAGGCGGCGACTCGCGCCCGGCGGATCGATGTGTACGGCGTAGGCGGCAGCGGGGCGGTGGCCCTGGAGACCGAGGTCCGGCTGTTCCGGATCGGCTGCACTGTGCGCGCCTGGACCGAAGTGCACGCGGCGGCCACTTCCGCGGCCCTGCTCACGCCCGCCGACTTCGCCATCGGGATCTCCCACTCCGGATCGACGCGGGAAACCATAGAGCCCTTCGAGCTGGCCAAGACGCGCGGCGCCACCACCCTGGCGATCACCGCCGACCCCCGCTCGCCGCTTGCCCGCGCGGCGGACATCCGGCTCATCTCCTCGTCCGCCGAGACCAGTTTCCGCACCGGCAGCATCAGTGCCCGGCACTCCGTACTCGTGCTGATCGACTGCCTGTACGTGCGCGTCGCCCAACTGTCGTACGCGCGAGCGAGCGCCTCCCTGGCGCTCACCGACCACATCACGCCCCAGCACGCCGTCAAGGCCCGGCGCGGCCACTGAAGCGGTACGCCCATTCACTCGGCGCGCTCCAAGTCTGCATGTTTGAGCCACTAAAATTCGCGCCAAGTGGTTGTTTGAGCCCAACGCATGCGCGTCACATCGGTTCTGCTGGTCGATCTCGCCCACCTCCCCGGCCACCAGGCCCGGCGAAACGCCACCGGTCCGGGGTGCAGCCCCGGCGAAACGTTCCCGGAGCCACTGTTCGCCGGAGGGAGGGCCCGCCCGGGAGAGAGCGGTGTCCATATGCATCCGACAAGATGCATATGGAGGGGATACATCTCCTGGGATTGGTACAGGGATGGAAGAATGCCGGTATGAACCTGACCGACCTGCGCCAACTCGGCAAGCGGCTTGTGGCTGAGACGGAAGCCGCCATGACCGAGACCGCGGGATTTGACCTCAAGCCGACCGAAGTGACCGTGCTGACGGCGCTGTTCGCGAACGGGAAGCTGTCCATCGGCGACATCGCGAAGCACGCCGGCTTCGCCCAGAGTCGTGTCTCCACCGCTGTGGCGTCCTTGTGCAGACGCGGGTACACGGACATAGAGCGGGACGCTACGGACGGACGGAAGACCATGGTGGTTCTCGGCGCCCGGGCCGAGGAGGTGGCGGTTGAGGCCAGGCAGCAGGAGGCGCTGCCCTTGGTCGCCACACTGTTCCCGGAGTCCTCCGCGGATCAGGCGGAGCAGACCATGCGGCAACTGGAGTGTCTGCGCAAGGCTCTGGACGCCAGAGCGGCCGGTAGGCGGCAGAGCGCTCCCGTGGAATCCGCGTCCTGACACGTCTGTGAGCCGGTGAAGTCGCAGTCTACGGCGACCGCAACAAGCGCGGACCTTCCAGCCCCTCCTCCAGGAGGGGCTCGCGGATTGCGGCGTTTGGTGGAACCACCGGACGACCTCTACATCGCCCCAAGTCGGCCTGGCCCGTTTGTCCCGCCCGACGATGGGTGTGGGCACAACGATGTCGGGGTTGGTCGAACGGCAGGCTCAGCGGGGGGCGATGAAGACGTACCACTTCTCCCCGCTGGGTGCGGTGAGCTGGTGGCGCGGCCAGTGCTGGGCGTAGGTCGGCGGGTGCGGGTTGTGGCGGGCGAGCGCCAGGGGCATGGTGCGGGTTATCTTCAGCAGGCCCGCAGAGGTGGTGGAAGCGTTGTTGCCGCCGACGGCCGGTGAGGAGCAGCCGGCGTAGAACGCCAGCAGCGGGGACTGGTCGCCGGTGATGGCGCAAGGCGGGCGGATACCGTACTGCCGCGCCAGCCGGGCGACCATCCACTGGTCGCCTGCGCGGGCACGCTGCTGACCGGCCACCCGGCTCTCCAGCACAAGGTACTGGCCGGCCAGCTGGGCCAGGACACACACCGCCGCGACCCCGACAACGTACGGCCGCCACCGGCCCCTTATCAGGCCGGCCAGACCGATGACGCACTCGGCCACCGGCACCGCGAGCAGCGCGTAGGCGGGGATGAGGAAACGCGGGGCGGCGTAGGTGATGAGGAAGAAGTACGGCACGGTCAGCACCACCGCACACCACACCGCCAGCCCGGCCACCCGCAGCCGCCCGGCGCGGGCGGCGAACACCAGGCCCCCGGCCGCCAGCACCGGTAGTAGCAGCCACCACACCGACAGCACGGCCGCCTGCGGCCACCCGTTGGTGCACGGCCGGCAGAGCAGTGGCCCGTTGACGGAGCGCAGCTGCATAAACGCCGCCAGGTGCCAGCCCAGGCCGCCCTCCACACCGCTGGAGGCCCGCAGCCGGGCCAGCGGACCACCGTAGTTCATGTACGCCTCGACCAGCCACGGAACGATGCCGGCCACCAGCCCCGCGACCACCGCCACGACGAGCGCCAAGCGCCGCCAGGCCCGCACCGCCGCGACCGCCGCGAGCAGGGCCAGCATCAGGTACCCGGCGTCGTGCGGCCGCAGCACCGCGGTGAACGCCACACTCCCGGCGAGCGCGGCCAGCGGCCACCGCCGCCGGTCGTCGGCCACCCGCAGGAACCACCCCGCGGCGGCCAGCGCCCCATACGCCACATACAGGTTGGGCATCACCGACGCGGCATAGAACTCCACCACCCACAGCCCGGCGAAGGCAGCCGCCCCCACCAGCACCACCCGGCGGCCTGCCAACCGCAGCCACGGCCAGAACGCCACGACCAGACCGGCGGCAGCCAGCAGCATCATCCAGAGACGCAACGCCTCCGTCGACGACGTCAGCGCCACCACCGGGGCCACCAGCCATGTGATGCCCCGGGCGCGCGGCGCGCTGAAGAACGCGGCGGGCACCCGCGAGCTGACCTGGCTGACGTACACCGCCTCGTCCCAGCCCAGCGGCAGCCGCACGGCTCCGGACGCCGCCTGCGCCACTATGAATACGGCTGCGATCACGACCAGCCAGAGCAGGGCCCGACGGGGCGCCGACTGGAAATTCACTCTATGTTCGGTGGACACGCGTGCAGCTTAGTGCTCTCTCCGGCCCCGTTAGCCGGAGTCCCCCGGCGCGACAGCCGGCCCGCGCGCGCTCGCCGCGTTGGACAAAAGCCCAGGTGGCTCAGCCGCTACGGGGGCCTCCGGCCCGGCCTTGCGACCGGACCGCCGGACACCGCTCTCCGACGGGCGAACATCGCAGTCACGGCACTGGAGACTTGGCGGAGGGCGACCGGCCGGGTCCGCCCGCGGAGGCTGCGGCGGCCACGGCGGGACGGCAGCTTTCCCCTGGGGCCGCCCTGGCTGCGCCCAGCCCTTTGACGACCGGCCTGGTGTCGCCGGTGATCCGGGCGAGCCGGTCGATCGCGACGCCGTCTGCCATGACCAGGCCCCGAAGCCCCAGCGGCGGCGCGGGTAGGTGGATCTCGTGGAACTCCCCGGGCCCGAGTTCGGTCTCCGCGAAGTTGCGGCCGCCGATGGGGGCGCCCTGTCCGGCGAAGCGAGGTGCGGGGCCTCGCGGGCCCGGTGCCGAGCCGGCTGTTCTCCACCACATGGTGTTGCACCCCTTCGGCGAGGGCGGCGCTGTCTTCGGCGCCGGCGCCCGGTCCGGGGGCTTGGTCCACATCGGACCAGGCGTCGGCGCGGAAGAGGCCTTGCAGGGCGCCGGACCCGGCGAAGCGGTCGGTCCCGGCGGGGAAGGCGTCGGTCCGCTGGTTGAGCTGCCTGTCTTCTCACGCAGGGTCATCCTGGCGAGGAGGACGCGGACCCTGCTCCCGACGTCGGTGCCGCTCACTGGAGCACGGCCCCATGGGTGAGGCGGGCGAGGGCCACGGCGCCGCGCCGGCCGTCCTCGGCCCGGTCGATGCGCAGCCCGAGAGGCTCCAGGCGGCGCTCCAGGCCGTTCGTCAGGGGGCCGTTCGGGCCGAGGAGCCCGCCGGTGACGACGAGCCGCTCGCCGGGCCGGGGGTCCAGGGCCCGTACAGTGGCGGTCAGCAGCCACGCGGCCTCTTCGAGGATCGCCCCGGCCACGGCGTCTCCCCGGCCGGCGGCGTCGACGACCAGCGGCGCCAGCCGGGCGAGCCGGACCGGCGGTTCTGCCATGACGACCGGGACGAGCCACATGCGGTATGCCTCGCGTTCCTTCTCCGACCACGATCCGGGCCGGGTGCCGGGCAGCGTCCCGGACTGCAGCAGCGTGCGGGCGACCGATTCGGCGAGCATGGTGGGCCCGCCGCGCCCGTCCGCCATTCGCAGGGCGGCCTGTACGGCGCTGCGGCCGATCCAGAAGCCGCTGCCGTCGTCGCCGAGCAGCCAGCCGTTGCCGTCAGCGGTCGCCGCGCATGCGCGTGCGGTGATCCGGGCGGCGACGGCGCCGGTGCCGGCCACCAGCGCGAGTCCGTCGGCGGGGGCGCCGGGTGCCGAGGCGAAGGCGACCTCGGTGTCGCCGTAGATGTCGGTCACCGACGGTGTGATGCCGAGCCGCCGCAGTGCGGCGTTCAGCGCGGAGTCCGCGGCGAGCCGGCCGGGTTCGTCCGGAGAGGTACGGGCGGCTCCGGCGAACCCCGCGACGACGACCGAGACGCGGGGGCGCAGTTCCGGCGGGACGGCTTCGGCGACGGCCGTGGCGAGGTGGTCGGTGAGTTCAGGCAGGGGGACGGTGAGGGCGTTGCCCGGTCCGGCTGCTCCTTCGGTCAGCGGGCTGCCGTCCGTAGCGCGGGCCAGGACGGCACGGATGCGGGTACCGCCCGCGTCCACACCGACGACGAAATCCTGGTTCAGATTTTTCTTCATCGGCGACCATGGTGGTTGATACATTCAGCGCGGACAAGCCCCGGCGGACATCAAAAACTCTGGAGAGCCACCGTGAACTCTGCCACCGCGCTCCGTTTCGGCGTGAACTACACACCCCGCCGGGGCTGGTTCCACTCCTGGTACGACTTCGACCCCGCGCATGCCGGGGATGACCTGGCGCAGATCGCCGGTCTCGGCCTCGATCACATCCGGGTCTTCCATCTGTGGCCACTGCTGCAGCCCAACCGGACCATGATCCGCGGCAGCGCCGTCGACCAGTTGGTCCAGCTGGTCGACCTCGCGGGCGAGGCCGGTCTCGACGTCCTGGTGGACGGCGTCCAGGGCCATCTGTCCAGCTTCGACTTCTACCCGGAGTGGACTCGCAGCTGGCACCACCGCAACGTCTTCACCGATGCCGAGGCCATCGAGGCACAGGCCGAACTGCTGCGAGTGCTGGGCAGCGCCCTCGCCGGCCGGCCCAATCTCATCGGCCTGCAGCTGGGCAACGAGCTCAACAACATGGTCGAGCACAATCCGGTGACCGCCGGGGAAGTGGACCGCTACCTCGACACACTGCTCGCCGCGGCCCGCCAGGGGCTCTCCGGGGGGCGGCCGGGCCTGCTGGCCACGCACTCCGCCTTCGACGCCGCCTGGTACGACGACGATCATCCCTTCACCCCGGAGGCCTCGGCCCGCAAGGGCGATGTGACCACCGTCCACCCGTGGGTCTTCTCCAGCGACTGCGCCCGCCGCTACGGCCCCCGCTCCCCCCAGGTGCTGCACCTCGCGGAGTACGGGGTCGAACTGGCCAAGGCCTACGCGGAAGACACCGGGCGCGCGGTCTGGGTGCAGGAGACCGGCGCCCCCGAGCCACACATCCCGGCGGCGGACGCGCCGCACTTCGCCCGCCAGACCCTACTCAACGCCTCCGGCTGCGCCGGGCTCTGGGGAGTGACCTGGTGGTCCTCCCACGACGTGGACCGCTCCCTGGCCGACTACCCGGAGCTGGAGTACACCCTGGGCCTGTTCGACTCGTCGGGCAGCGCCAAGCCGATTGCCCACGCTCTGGCCGGCACCGTCGCTGACCTGCGCAGGGAGCCGCCCGCCCCGCAGCCGCGCACCACCGCGCTGGCCCTGGACTGCACTGCGTCCACCCGCTCGGTGTCCGGACCCGGCGGAGGCTACTTCGAGGCGTGGATGCGGCTGCGTACGGAAGGGGTCCGGCCGGCTGTCGTCCTGGCCGCACGGGCGGACGACGCGTCGTACCTCGACGCACGTGGCATCACGGAGGTGATGGGGCGGCCGGGATCGGAATAAATCCGAGATTTATTCCGATTCGGACTAGTCAGACAATATGGACGGAGCTATCCTGGGTTTAAGCCTGCGGGGCGAGCGAGGGAGCTCGACCGAAGCGGCAGGGTTTTTTTGGAGAGCTACGGTTTTCTGGAAAGTGTCGCCAAGGAAGCGCTGAGAGGCCGGACGGCCAGTGAGACCAGAAGGCGACCTCCAATACCTGATTCGGACAATGCCGACGAAGGAAGCCCACCTCGTAGGCGCAAGCTTGTCCTCGGTTCTCTTCAGACCCGATGGTGGCCTGCCAGTACCTCAGCCGCGGCCCGCAGATTCGCGTGGCCGCGGCCTTATGTTTCCAGCAGACCCTCCGCACCGCCGGATTCGGGCAGACCCGCGGCCACCCTCAGCCCGGTTCAACGCCTCACGGTGCGTGTTCCTTGCGGTCCGAACCCCGGGGTGCGGTGCCTTTGGTTTTACGGTCTCCGCCACGGCGAGGACGTCACGCGCCTGTCCGGCCGGGAGGGGACGCGCCGGGGTGTCCCCGCAGGGGAGGCACATACACCCCGGGCGCCCTCACTGCGGACCCGTACGCGCGAGCCCCGAGGAGATCACCCCACAGCGGCCCCGACCCCCACCACCACATCGCGTGCCGGCACGCACGACCACCCAGCCCGTCCGGCGCTTGCGGGGGCACCTCCTGGGGCACCTCCCGGCCGAAGGCTGGGGGCACCTCCCGGCCGAAGGCTGGGGGAGGTAGCTGGGGGAGGACCGCCACCCCCGGCAGACGGGGCGGAGCCAGCACGCCAACAGCCGGGCACCGCGCCGGTCCGGCCCGCCCCCTCGGGACGGGCCGGAACCGGCTTGGCGGTGCGCCGGGTCAGGCGCCGCGGGCGCGACGGCGGTGCATGGCCAGGGCCACGCCCGCTCCCCCGGCCACCAGGACCCCGGCCCCGATGCCGATCGGCAGGGACTGGGAGGAAGTGCTGGTGGCGGCGAGGGGCTGTGCGGCGATGTTGTCCGTGGCCAAGGTGCTGGCGGCCGTGGCGGTGTAGTGCGGGATCTTCTTCACCGATTTGACCGAGCCGTCCGAGTTCAGCAGCACCTGCTTGTTGTTGGGGTGCTTGAAGTCGAACATGTTGGTGAGCGTGCCGGCCCCCTTGTCGAACGAAGCGTCACCGATCCGGCCGGTACCCCAGTTGTTCTCGATGAACTGGGTGATCGAGGCCTGCTCGGTCGCGGTGTGGTCGACCGCGTTGACCTTGCTGTAGGGCGAGACCACCAGCAGCGGCTGCCGGGTGCCGGGACCGCAACGGTCGTTGTAACCGGCCGCGGCGGCCGGGCCGGTCTGGCACGCGGGGCTGTCGGTGGCCAGGCCGTTGGAGGCCAGGCTGGTGTCCGTCGAGCCATTCTTCGGCTTGGCGTACGCGTGGTCGTACCAGCCGTCGGAGTCGTCGTAGGCAAGGATGACCGCGGTGCTCTTCCACTCCGGGGACTGCTGCAGCGCGTTTATCTCGTTGACCACGAAATGCTGCTCATCGATCGGATCGGAGTAGCCCCCATGGCCGTCCTGGTACTCGGCCGCCTTCAGGAAGCTGACCGCCGGGAGGTTGCCCGCCTTCAACGAAGAGTTGAAGTCGGTCACATCGTAGTTGTGGTTGGCCTGCCCGTTGTGGCCGATCTCGCTGATGCTCTTAGGCGGCAAGTGGTGCGGGTTGGAGGTGGACTTGTAGTACGAGAAGGGGTTGTGGTGCGGGCTGTAGTCCTCGACCGCGGCGCCGCCGAGGTTGGTGTGAGTGACATTGGCACACGTGGCGTAGGTGCCCGACGTACCGTTCCAGGCCGTGCCGGGCCGGAAACCGCCCTGGAACCAGCCCCATGTCACGCCCTTGGCGTTGAGCAGGTCGCCGATGTTCTTGCCCTGCATCGCCAGGAGGTTGCTGGTGGAGGTGTGGTCCTTGCCCGAGCAGTCGTCGTACGCCGGGTCGGGGTCACCGATGACAGTGCCCACACCCTTGGCGTTCACCGAGCCCGCCGCCAGGACCGAGGTGTCCGGCGTGGCGGTCTGCTGCCCCGTCTTCGGGTCGACGGAGATCCCGCCGTGCGTCTGCCCCGAGATCAGGTTGATCGCGCCGGGGGTGGACGGACCGTAGACCGAGCTGAACGACTTGTCGTTCAGGGCGTAGTTCTGGGCGTAGTTCCACAGCCCGGTGACGGTGTTGCCGTCGTAGTAGTCCATGACCAGGCCCGGCTCGCCGAACAGACCGGCGCTGCACTTGCTGGTCTCGGTGTTCTGGACGTACTTGTCGGCCTTGCCGCCGTCGGCGGCGTACTGCTCGGCACCGTAGGAGTGGTTCTGGTCGCAGGTCATGGCCTGCGAGGAGGTAAGCCGCTTGGGCAGATACAGGTTCGGGTTGGTCTTCAGCAGTCCGGCGTTCAGGAGGTTGTCGGACTTGGGGGTCCGCTTCGATGCCGTGAACTTCGTTCCATCGGTGTTGGCGGCCTGCGGGTACGTAGCGAAGTAGTGGTCGAACGAGATGTTCTCGCCGTAGATGACCACCACGTGCTTGATCGGCGTGGCCGTGCCACCGCCGGACTTCTGCCCCGCCTGACCGGACGCCGCGGCCGGCCCGGCTGCGCCGAGTACAGTGAGCGCCGCAGCTCCGACGAATGCTGCCCAGCGTGCTGGTCTTGCCATGATGGCTCGCTCTCCAGTGTTTCGCGTGCGTTCCCAACGGTACGAGCGGGATACTCCGCCTGCCGCACAGCGCTTCAGAATCGCGCCGGTGGCGCATTGGTGAACATGTGGTCATGAACACAAGGGGAAAGCTTGACCCTGTGTTTAACCTGTCCGGCCGGCCCCTACGCCAGCAGGGTCCTGCCGAACCAGTCGTTCCGGTCGCGGACGCCCGGCAGGGCGTAGAAGTAGCCGCCGCCGAACGGCGTGATGTAGTCGACGAGCGGCTCGCCGGCCAGGCGCTTCTGCACGGTCTCGAACTGCCGGACCAAATCCTGCTGGTAGCAGCAGAAGATCAGCCCCATGTCGAGGTTGCCGTTGGTGTCCATGCCGCGGTCGTAGTTGTAGCCACGGCGCAGGATCCGCTCGTCGTCAGTCCGGGCGGTACGCGGGTTGGCCAGCCGGATGTGGCTGTCCAGCGGGATCACGTCACCCTTCGGGTCCTGCGCGTACTGCGGTGTGTCGGACTCGTGCGTCCCGTCCAGCGGCGCACCGGTGTCCTTGGCACGGCCGAATATCCGCTCCTGCTCGTTGATCGACACCCGGTCCCAGAACTCCACCAGCATCCGGATCAGCCGTACGACCTGATAGCTGCCGCCCGCCGCCCAGTCCGGCTCGCCGGAATTCTTCCCCGCCCAGACCAGGCGGTCCGTCTCGCGCGCGCTGCGCACATCCGGATTGGCGATGCCGTCCTTGAAGCCCAGGTGATTGCGCTGGGTGCCGGATGGTCGGGGCGGGCTGGCGAAGCCGTCCATACGCCAGCGCACCTGCATGCCGCCCCGGGTGTGCCGGGCGACGTCGCGCAGGGCGTGCAGCACCGTGTCCGTACCGCCCGCACAGAACTGCACGCTCAGGTCACCGTGGCACCAGGCCGGGTCGAGGTCGTCGTCGGAAAAGGCTGACATGGTGGCGAGCCGTCGCGGCTTGCGGTCCGCGAGCCCGTAGCGGTGGTCGAAGAGTGACGCACCCGCACCGACCGTGACAGTCAGCCCGTCCGCCTCGACCTGGGGGCCCAGGGTGCCGGAGTCGGTCGGCGGGGCGGTTATGCCGTCGGACACCGGTGTGCCGCCGGTGGTGAGGAATCGGGCCCGGTCGGTGACCGTACGCAGCAGATCGGTCAGCTCCCGGCGCCCGTCGGCGGTGACGTCGAACGACAGGAACGCCGTAGCGCGCTGCGCCGGCGTGAGGATCCCGGCCTGGTGAGCGCCGTGGAACGGTACTTGCTGCGCGGTGGCCGCGGAGACCGTCGCGGCGGCCGCGGCGCTGCGGTCGGCGGTGACGAGTCCGGCGCCGGCCACGGCTGCCGCGCCGGCAAGGAAGCCGCGGCGTCTCACCTCGTTCACGCTGTCCTCCGTACGTCGGTCAGCGTGGCGACATCGGCCAACTGCTCGAGCAGTGCCCCCACTGCGGAATTCACCCTCTCGCGCCGGGTACGGTCCAGCTGTGCCACGGGGGTCCAGCGGCCGTCGTGCTGCTGCTCGTCGAGTGTCTGCTGGGTGCGGTTCAGCGAGGAGTCGAGAAGCGTGAGCCCGGTGTCGCGGGTCTTCAGCAGCGGGCGCAGACAGCCCAGCAGGACGCGGGTGCCGTCGAGATTCGCGCGGGCCGTGGCCAGGTTCGTACCGCTGCCGTAGTCGGTGCGGCCGGTGAGCTCGGACTGCATGGTGTTCTCCAGGATTTCGTGCGCCCGCAGACCCAGGACGGCCGGGTCCATGCGCTGCTGCGGCCAGTTGTCGCGCAGGGCGCGCACGTCCTTGACGAGGCGGTCCGCCGGGCCACGCAGGCTCCCGGCCGGCTCGCTGTGCCAGAGGCCGTACTCGATGCGGTGGAAGCCGGTGAAACGGGTGTCGTGGACACCGCCGGACAGCCCGGCGGTGGTGCCGTTGATCGCCTTGTCCGCAGCGCCGAAGGTCCCGTACGCGGCGCCCATCCGCTCGTACACCAGGTGTGCGGACAGCCAGGCGGCGCGGGCAGCCCTGAGGTCACCGCGGTCGATCGCGGCGCTCAGGGCCTCGGTTTTCTTCGCGAGTTCGACGGTGCGGGCCTGGATCCACTTCTGGTAACTGAGCGTGAGTGGAATGAGGTCCTGCTGGGTCACCGGTACGGCGGCCGGACCGCTCTTCCCGGTGGCGCCGGTCACCTGGACCGTGGGGCCTGTGACGGCGTCCGCGTCGTCGGGCAGGCACTTGAAGGCGTACGTGCCGTTACCGAGCGTCACCTGCATCGGCCGTGCGGTGCCGGGTGCCAGCCCCTCGATCTCGCCGTAAACGGCTCCGGTCCTGGGGTCGGTAAGATCCACCTCGGACGCCGCGCTGGAGGTGTTGCGCAGGTCGAAGACCTGCTGCCCCGTCTTCGGGCGGCTCCATCCGTGCCCGCAGGCGCTGGGCGAGACCTCGACGGAGGTGTGCGGCAGACCGTCGGAGGTGACCGCCGCATGCTGGGCCCGGCCGTGGCCGGAGCTCCCGGCCGTCAGCACTCCCGCGATCACCGCCCCGGCCGCCAGGACCGCCCCGCCGGCGACCAGCACCTGGCGCCGCCGGGTGGAGGGGCCGGCCGGAGGGGATATCGGGCCGGGTTCTATATCGAACACGCCGGTCATGTTAAGCATCCCCTCGGGCCGGAACGCTCTTCCTGACCGGAGGATGGGCCAGAATTGGCCCGCAGTTCAGAATCCGTACCCCTGGAGCGGCTGTGGTCCCGCACCCCGGGGTTCCGGGGTGCGGGACCGCGGCGTCAGCCGGTGGTGGCCGGCACCGGGGCGGTGTGCGGGGCGCACGTCACGTCGTGGCCGTCGAGCGCGCCGTTGACCAGGTAAGCGGTCACCCGGTCGTTGATGCACGGGTTGACCAGGTTGGTGACACCGTGCGAGCCGGCGTCCTTCTCCGTGATGAGCTCCGAGC
This sequence comes from Actinacidiphila oryziradicis, assembly GCF_005047355.1. Taxonomy (GTDB): domain Bacteria; phylum Actinomycetota; class Actinomycetes; order Streptomycetales; family Streptomycetaceae; genus Actinacidiphila; species Actinacidiphila oryziradicis. The sequence continues at coordinate 30,977 of NZ_SUMC01000037.1, read as the reverse complement.
CCTTCAGCCGGCGGTGCGCCTCGACCGCGCCGGAGTACGGGGTCGCCGCGTCACGGGTGCTCTGCACGATGAGCACCTTGGGCAGCCCGTGGCGGGACTTGACGTCGACGGGGGTCTGCTGGGGCACGCCCCAGGTGGCGCATGGCAGGTTCATCCAGGCATTGGCCCAGGTCAGGAAGGGGTACTTCTTGTGGAGCGCGGTGTTGTCGCGGTCCCACTTCTTCCAGCTGGTCGGCCAGTTGGAATCGGTGCACTCCACCGCGGGTAAGTGCCGTACGACACGCCCAGGTAGTTGAGCTTCTTCTCGCCGAGCGCGGCGCGGATGACGTCGAGGTCACGGGCGGTGTTGGCCGTGGTCATCTGCGAGAGCATCGCGGCGCCGGTGCGCTCCTTGCAGCCTTCCGCGTACTCCTTGGCGAGCTTGCGCTGCGCCAGCTTGTCCGCCTCGCTGTCCGGGACCGGGTCCGCCTTGGGCGCCGCGACGAACTCCTGGGGGTCCGCGCAGGAGATGGGCGCCGAGTGGGCCGACGCCGCGGGGGTCGAAGCCCACGAAGTCGTATGCCTTGGCGGTGCTCGTCCACAGCGCGCTGTTGGTGGTGACCCGGCGCGGGAAGCGCATGCCGGAGCCGCCGGGGCCGCCGGGGTTGTAGATCAGGGAGCCCTGGCGTTCGGCCGGGGTGCCGGTGTTGCCGATGCGGTCGACGGCGATCCTGATCGTCTTGCCGCTCGGCTTCGCGTAGTTGACCGGGACGGTCACGTAACCGCATTGGATGGGTGTCTCGAAGCCCCAGTCGGCTGGGCACGCGGCCCAGTCGATGCCCGCCTTGGCGGCGCGCGCCGCGGCGGTCTTCACTCCGTACGCTTCCGCGGGGCTGTTCGGTGCGCGATGGGTAGCGGTGGCGGTGGCCGTTGGTGCGGCGGCCACCGCGCCCGCTATCAGGGCGCCGGTGACGCCGAGCACGACTGTGCGTCTCACGATGGTTCCTCCCCCTGCCGTGACGAACCGCCTATGGCGGCGTGATCACAGAATCGCAGGAGGATCGTCCCGGCACAGCTCGTTCAAAGAAACGCAATCGCAAGGCTGTTGGCGCAGTGACGGTCAGCGCCAGCCGTAGCGCTCCTTGAGGCGGTTGACCACGAGGTTGAAGCGGCCTCGGTCGAGGGCGCAGGCCTCGCGGCGCATGCCCTCAGGGTGAACGCGGAGCACACGGTCGAGGTTGACCCACGATTCGCGGCCCGCCTTGTCCCACGGGCCGATGCCGATGGGCACCCATTCGCGCTCGGAGTCGTGCTCCTTGCTGGACAGCTGGACGGCAAGCAGGGTGCCGGTCTTCTCGCGGGCGACGACGAGCACCGGGCGGTCCTTGCCGCGGCCGTCGTTCTCCTCGAAGGGGACCCAGGTCCAGACGATTTCGCCGGGGTCGGGGTCGCCGTCGTGGGCCGGGGAGTACTCGGTACGCACCGGGCCGACACGGTCCGGGGCGGCCTCCGTGGTGGCGGTGGAGCCGTGGCGTCCGGGGGAATCGTCGTTGATCGTATTGGTCACGGGGCAACGCTAGCCGACAGCAGCCGCCGCAGTCGCAGCCCGTCCGGAGCAACAGCGCTCGCCAGGGCGGCCGGGCCGGCGAGGGGGGTGAGGACGGCTTCGCCCTCATCGTCGGAGAGGACTCGGATTTGCGCGGGTTTCTCAGCGAACGCCGGGTCCACAACGAGGAGTTGCCCAGCCGCCCGGTGGGTGTGCAGGACCGCCGGTCCGGACCACCCGGGGGCGCCGGGGCCGAAGGACAGCTGCTGGTCGAGCAGGAGCCGGCCGGCCAGCCGGACGGTGAGGCGGGTGGTGAGCCGGCCGGGCTGCTCGCCGGTGCGTCCGAGGATCTGCTCCTCGCGGTACACGAGGCGGGCCCCGGGGGCGAGTTCGACGTGGGTGGTCATGCGCAGGTCGCTGCCGGCGGCGGCGATGAGCGGTTCGGGGAGCCAATGGAGCTCGGCGCCGTCGCCGACGGCCAGCGTCACGTCGTACCGGGCCTGCTCCCGCGCCCGGCCGGGCAGGGAGACGGTGGCCGCGGCCGAGCCGATGTGCAGGACCGCGCCGGGCCCGGCGGTGGCGTGGATGGCGAGCCGGTCGCCGCCGAGCGGGGCGCTCATGGCTCCGACGATGATGACGCGGGCCTCCGGCCCGGTGGCGCGGGTGCGGCGCAGGGCCAGCGGACCCTCCCCTGCGAGCACCGGCAGCGCGGTGCGGCCACGGCCGTCGGATTCCGCGACGATGCGGGCGGTGGCCCGTACGCCGTGGCAGCCGGTCGCCGCCCGCAGGGCGCCGGGCGCGGTCACGCCGGAACCGCGGCGGTCCACGCCGCCAGCTGCGAGTGGATCCAGTCGACGACGGGGGCGATACCGCCCTCGGTCACCAAGGAGGTGAAGACAACGGGGAGATCCCCCCGCTGGACCTTGGCGTCGCGGCCCATGGCCGCCAGATCGGAGCCGACGTAGGGGGCCAGATCGGTCTTGTTGATGACCAGGAGGTCCGAGGTGGTGACGCCGGGGCCGCCCTTGCGGGGGATGTCGTCGCCGCCCGCGACATCGATGACGAAGACCTGGGCGTCGACGAGGCCTTTGGAGAAGGTGGCGGTGAGGTTGTCGCCGCCCGACTCGATGAGGACGATGTCGAGGCCGCCGAGCGGGCCGAGGGCATCTTCCAGGTCCTCCACCGCTTCGAGGTTGGCGGAGATGTCGTCGCGAATCGCTGTGTGCGGGCAGGCGCCGGTCTCGACGGCGGTAATCCGCTCGGGCGGCAGGACGGCGTTGCGCAGCAGGAACTCGGCGTCCTCGCGGGTGTAGATGTCGTTGGTGACGACGGCGATGGACAGCTTGTCGCGCAGGGCGCGGCACAGGGCCGCGACGGTGGCGGTCTTGCCGGAGCCGACCGGGCCGCCGAGGCCGATGCGCAGGGCGCGACGGGTGCCGTCGGGGCGGTTCGCCGGGGTGCTGTAGGTGTGGCGTTCGGGGTAGGTGTGGTCGTGGTCGAGGTGCATGGTCGGCTCCGGGGGTGGGGGCGGCTCGGGAAGGCTCAGGAGGCGAAGAGCCGTACCGGCCAGCCGGCGTGTTGTTCGGCGTAGATGTCGAGCAGCGGCCCGGTGGTGGCGGGCAGCGCGTCGGCTCCTTCGTCGAGCGCGTGGACCGCCGCCTCGGCGGCCTGGCCGGCGATGTCGTCGAGGTCGGGGGTGAGGCGGGCGAGGACCGCACTGACGGAGAAGGGGTCCAGGCTCAGCAAGCGTACGGCGGCGGTGGCCGGGCCGGTGACGGACTCGTACGCGGCGATATGCGCGGCGTCCGGCGGGCCGAGGCCCGCCGAGCGGGCCGTGAGGCCCAGCACAATCGGCTGGTGGGCGCCGCGCGGCCGGGCGGCGGCGAGGGCGTCCAGGGCGGGCGACGGCCAGGCGGCCCGGGCGGCGCGCATCAGCTGGCGGCCGAGCTTGCGGGCGGTGGCGCGAAGGGCGGGTGATGGGGTGCGGGCGTCGGCGGCCTCGTCGAGCAGCAGCGGGTCGAGTCCGGCGGCCGCCGCCGCGGCGAGTGCCGCGGCGACAAGCCCGGAGGTGTGCAGCCGTCCCCGGCAGAACGCTTCGAGCGTGCCGGGACCGGTGATGCGGCCCGCCTTGACGGCGGCTTCGGCCCCGCCGGAGTGGGCGTGGCCCCCGGCCGGGAACCGCCCGTCGGCGAGGACGAGCAGCGCGGCGCGGGCGGATGCGTTCATGGTCATCGTCAGCAGTCGTCGGCGGCCGTCAGAAGAGGAAGTACCGCTGGGCCATGGGCAGCACGGTCGCCGGATCGGGGTCGATCACGTCGCCGTCGATACGGACGGTGAAGGTGTCCGGGTCGACCTCGACACGCGGCAGGGCGTCATTCTCCCGCATGTCGGCCTTGGTGACGGCTCGGGTGTTGCGGATGGGCACGAACCGCTTGCCCAGCGCGAGGCGCTCGGCGAGGCCGTCGTCCAGTCCGGTCGCAGTGGTGAAGTTGACGGAGTTGGCGGCCGGGGCGCGGCCGATGGCGCCGAACATGGGGCGGGGCATCACCGGCTGGGGGGTGGGGATGGAGGCGTTGGCATCGCCCATCTGCGCGTAGGCGATCTGGCCGCCCTTGATCACGAGCTGCGGCTTGACGCCGAAGAACGCGGGCTGCCAGAGCACGAGGTCGGCGAGCTTGCCCTGCTCGACCGAGCCGACCTCGCCGTCGAGACCCTGGGCCACCGCCGGGTTGATAGTGTATTTGGCGACATAGCGACGGGCGCGGTGGTTGTCGGCACGGCCGTCACCGGGGAGCGAGCCGCGGCGCTTCTTCATGACGTGCGCGGTCTGCCAGGTGCGCAGGACCACTTCGCCGACCCGGCCCATGGCCTGGGAGTCCGAGGAAATGATCGAGATCGCGCCCATGTCGTGCAGGAAGTCCTCGGCGGCGATCGTGGAAGGCCGGATCCGGGACTCCGCGAAGGCGAGGTCTTCGGGTACGGAGGGGTTGAGGTGGTGGCAGACCATCAGCATGTCGAGATGCTCCTCGACGGTGTTGACGGTGTGCGGCCGGGTCGGGTTGGTGGACGACGGCAGGATGTGGGGCTGCGAGACGACGGTGATGATGTCGGGCGCGTGCCCGCCGCCGGCGCCTTCGGTGTGGTACGCGTGAATGCCGCGCCCGGCGATCGCGGCGAGGGTGTCCTCGACGAAACCTGCCTCGTTGAGGGTGTCGGTGTGGATGGCGAGCTGGGCACCGGTCGCTTCGCAGACGGTGAGGCAGGCGTCGATGGCGGCCGGGGTGGAGCCCCAGTCCTCGTGGATCTTGAAGCCGACGGCGCCGCCCCGCAGCTGGGAGTACATCGCCTCGGAGGAGACGGTGTTGCCCTTGCCGAGCAGGCCGATGTTGACCGGGTACGCCTCCAGCGCCTCGAACATGCGGGCAAGGTGCCAGGGGCCCGGGGTGATGGTGGTGGCCTTGGTGCCCTCGGCGGGGCCGGTGCCGCCGCCGACGATCGTCGTGATGCCGGCGGTCAGCGCCTGGTCGACGATGGTCGGGGAGATGAAGTGGACGTGGGCGTCAATGGCGCCGGCGGTGAGGATCTTGCCATTGCCCGCGATGATCTCGGTCTCCGGGCCGATGACGAGGCCGGGGTGGACGCCGTCCATGGTCTCGGGGTTGCCGGCCTTGCCGATGGCGGCGATGCGGCCGTCGCGGATGCCGATGTCGGCCTTGACGATGCCCCAGTGGTCGAGGATCACGGCGCCGGTGATGACCGTGTCGGGGGTGCCGTCGGCGCGGGTGGCGCGGGACTGGCCCATCGACTCGCGGATCACCTTGCCGCCGCCGAAGACCGCTTCGTCGCCGGCGTTGCCGGGGCCGCCGGACAGATCGCGTTCGATCTCGATCAGCAGGTCGGTGTCGGCGAGTCGTATACGGTCGCCGGTGGTCGGGCCGAACAGGTCGGCGTAGACAGCGCGGGACAGCTCAGGCACCTTCGGCTCCGTTCGCTCCGCCGCGGCAGCGGCTCATGTCACAGTCGCCCGTTCGGCGAGCGTGCGCCTCGTGCGCCCCGTGTCCCTCGGGCGGTCGGGCAGTGCTCACAGCGCGCCTCCGATCTCGCCGCGCAGTCCGGCGACGATGCGTGCGCCGCCGAGCGGCACCAGGTCGACCTCGACGGGGATGCCGGGCTCGAAGCGCACGGCGGTTCCGGCGGCGATGGCCAGCCGCAGGCCGCGGGCAGCGGCGCGGTCGAACTCCAGGCCGGGATTGGCCTCGGCGAAGTGGTAGTGCGAGCCGACCTGGATGGGGCGGTCGGCCGCGTTCAGGACGGTGAGCCTGGTGACGGGCTTGCCCGCGTTCAGCGGCACCGGGTCATCGGCGTACAGGATCTCTCCGGGAATCATCGGCGCGGTTCCTCCCCGTCAGGCGATCGGCTCATGGACGGTGACCAGCTTGGTGCCGTCCGGGAAGGTGGCCTCGACCTGGACGTCGTGGATCATCTCGGGGATGCCGTCCATGACGTCGGCACGGATGAGCACCTTGCGGCCGGAGGCCATGAGTTCGGCCACGGTGCGGCCGTCCCGCGCGCCTTCGAGAATATGTGAGGTGATCAGGGCGATCGCCTCGGGGTGGTTGAGCTTCAGTCCCCGCGCGCGGCGCCTCTCCGCCACGTCTGCGGCGACGTGGATGAGCAGGCGTTCCTGCTCGTGGGGAGTCAGTTGCATGGCCACACCTCGCTGTCGTCCCGGCGCGCGGAAACCGCAGAACTTCCCTGGTCCGCGGATCCGAGCTTCCGTTGTCCGGAAGTCGCAGGCTAGTTCGGCAGGGTTTCGTACGCGTTAACTCAAGTGCTCCCGGCGCGCCCTGTCAGCGCGCGTAGAGCGACGCGCAACCCGGGCCCGGGCGGCCACGACGGATACAGGGCACGCGCTCGCGTCGTCCTACGCGCGCCCTGGTGCGGTACGGCGTTCAGGTGTCGTCGCGGCGCGCGTTCACCGTGCCGCGGTACTCGGCAGCGATGCCGAAACGCCGCTGTTCGCCCGTGGCGGACACCGATGGGCGTACCGCGGAGATCGTGCTGATCACCTGCTCCTCCGGGGCCGTTTCGGCCTCCTCGAGTTGCCGCAGGTCAGCGGCGGAGACCAGGGCGATGAGGGGCTTGCCGTGGCGGGTCACCACCACGCGTTCACCGCCATAGACAACACGGTTGATGAGTTCCGCGAGCTCTGCACGCGCTTGTGTCACCGGGACTTCATGGGCCATGCTCCCCATCATAACGAGATGTACGTCCTGTACATTTTTTACATGGAGGTACCACCATGCTCCGCCCCGCCGCCCGCTATGTCCTGCCCGAGTTCACCGAGCGCACCAGCAGCGGGGTTCGAACCATGGATCCCTACTCCAAGCTCCTGCAGGAGCGTGTCGTCATCCTCGGCACACCGATCGACGACACCTCGGCCAACGATGTGATGGCCCAGCTCATCCATCTGGAGAGCTCGGCTCCCGAGCAGGACATCAACCTCTACATCAACTCCCCCGGCGGCTCGTTCACCGCCATGACCGCGATCTACGACACGATGCAGTTCGTCACCTGCGATGTCGCGACGGTATGCATCGGCCAGGCGGCCTCGTCCGCCGCGGTACTGCTGGCCGCCGGCGCCCCGGGCAAACGGATGGCCACACCGGGCGCCAGGGTCCTCATCCGTCAGCCGTCGTTCGACGACATGGTCCAGGGACAGACCTCCGACCTGGAGATCCAGGCCCGGGAAATCACGCGCATGCGGGAGCAGCTGGAGATGTTCCTGGAGCGGCACACCGGCCAGGACCCCGGCCGGATCCGTGCCGACATCGAGCGGGACACCATCTTCGACGCCGAGGCGGCGCTCGGGTACGGGCTGGTCGACCAGCTCACCCTCAGCCGCAAGACGCGGTGACCCGTCGTGGTACCGGAACTTCCGCCGCTCCCGGCGCTGACCAGGGCCGAGGGCGAACTGATAGACGCTTATCTGGCGATCGTGGACCTGCTGGGCAGGATCAACCCCGCCCGGGCCACCGACACCTACAGCGGGCTGCGTGCCGCGCAGGCACTGGTGGGGCGCGCCACGGAGCTGCGTGACGCGCTGACGCTGATGCACACGCGCGGCGAGAGCGAGATGCACACGACGACGTTGCGTCGGGCCCTGGAAGTGCTGGACGGCGAACGGCGCACACGGCTGGTGACACCGCCTCAGGAACCGCCTCGCTGAGGCACTCCGGGGCGGCGGGATCGGGCACCATACCCCCTTCGGAGTACCGGTGGGCGGGTATTTTGGCGGCTTCAAGCCGAGCGCTCCGCCCGCATGGTGTGCTAAGCGCGGTGTTACCGCCCTGGTAACGGGCTTGTTACGGGGCCTACAACAATGGTGTTATCACCGGCATTTCACCCGGATAGGTGAGCCGTGAAGAGACTCACATTCCTCCCTTTCAGCTGTGAACCGGGCACATCTATGGGTGATCATCATTTCGACCGACAAGCCCCCGCCATCCAGACGGGGCGGTCCGCGCGGACGCCGAATCCTGCCGCCGCCGCGGATGCCAGGTCGACATGAGTGGCTCGGCAGGAGCGGAGGACCCAGCACGACGGGGCCGGCCAACGGGATTGTGGGCCGACCTCTTGGGGTGAAGCCGCCTTTGCGGCCGGGCATCTTCGCCTGCCCGAACCCGACAGGTCATCCTTCGCAGGCGGACGACGAAGGGTTACGAATGACCGCGCTCACAGGTGTGTCCGCACTTCTCTCCCGGATGGGGGCCGCCTCGGCCCTCACCGCCGCAGCGGTGGTCGGCCCGGCAGTCCTGCCGGGGCTCACCCCACAGGCCGACGCGGCGACACTGGCGACGAAAGCGCTCAACATCGCGGCGTCGAAGAAGGGATCCCCTTATCAGTACGGTGCTGCCGGTCCCAACCGGTTCGACTGCTCGGGCCTCACGCTCTACTCGTACAAGAAAGCGGGGAAGAAGCTGCCGCGCACCGCGGCCTCGCAGTACAACAGCACCCATCACATCTCCGGCAAGAACCGCAAACGCGGCGACCTGGTCTTCTTTCACTCCGGGCGTTACGTCTACCACGTCGGCATCTACGCTGGTCACGGGAAGATCTGGCACTCACCCAAGACCGGGGCGAGGGTGCGGCTGGAGAAGATCTGGACGCGGAGCGTCTGGTACGGCCGGGTGAACTGATGTGACCTGACGTGAACCGAGGGAAGTAGCGCGGAGGCCGGGGCGGCGCCGTCCCGGCCCCGGTGCCCCTCGAAACCTATTCCCGGGCGGCCGGAAGCTGTCGGCGGATATGTTGAGGCCGCCCGGGAACCTCCTCGTCCGCCGAGAGGTGCACGTGCGGTATCTCGATCCCGTCCGCCAGATCACGTCCGACGCGCGCGCCCGCGGGCCGGTGGCTGCCGCAGCGCCGGATACTGGCCGACGCCGCCCGGGGCGTCTTCCCGCCGACGGACGGCAGCGTGAGCATCGTGCCACAGCCGTCGGAACGCGACGCGGGGGTGATCTCCTTCACCGGGCACACCGTGGTTTTCGCGGACACCGATCCCGGGTGGATACGGGGGCTGCTGCCGCCGGACAGCCTTTCGGCGCCGCTGAACCCGCCGTTCCTGGGTGCGCTGTGCGAGCGCATCGGCCGCCGGGTGAACAACATCGACATCCTGATGCTCACCACCGCCCCGCAGGGACCACCGCCGTCCGGACTGGGCCTGCGGCTGGAGCCGGCCGTGGACCACGAGCACCCGAGGATCGACCGGGCGCTGCGCCACCGCGAGAACGTACGGGCCCGGACGACGCCCGGCGGCATGGTGCTGGTCGGGCAGGGAGTCGCGGGGCGATGGGAGGTGGCGGTCGAGGTTGATCCGAAAGCGCGCGGCACCGGTCTCGGCCGGCTGTTCGCCCGGGCGGCCCGGCACCTCGTACCGGACGCCGGGCCGCTGTGGGCCCAGGTGGCGCCCGGCAACGCGGCGAGCGTACGGGCGCTGCTGGCCGCCGGGTTCGTACCCGTCGGCGCGGAGGCGCTGCTCGTGCCGGAGGACATCCGGCACGGTCCTTCCGGGCAGGATGCAGGGTATGAACGATATCCCAGCGGGCGCGGAGCGCCATGAGACGGCGACGGAGCGTGACGATCGCAACTTCGGGGAGCTGCTGCAGGAACTGCGGGTGACACAGACCGGGGTGCAGATACTGTTCGCGTTCCTGCTCACCCTGGCGTTCACCCAGCGCTTCCCCTCCCTGGACGCGATGCAGCGCGGCATCTATGTCGCGGCACTGCTGCTGGCGATGCTCGCCGCCGCGCTGTTCACCGCTCCGGCGGCGCTGCACCGGGTGCTGTTCCGCCGCAGGGCCAAGCACGAGCTCGTGAGCGTGTCCTCGCGTCTGGCCGGGATCGGGCTGGGCGTCCTGGCGCTCTCCTTCACCGGAGCGGTGCTGCTCGTCGTGGACGTCGTTCTCGGCCGGGCCGCGGGCATCGCGGCGGCCGTGGCCACGCTTGCGGTGTGCGCCGGACTGTGGGCGGTGTTGCCGTGGACGCTGAGCCGCGACCGTCCGGTGCGGTGAGCCGCCGGCCGCGAGTCACCGCGCCCTGGGTCACCGCGCGGCGGCGGCCCAGGGCAATATGATCCAGACGGTCTTGCCGCCCTCGGCGGTCGGGGTCACCGAGAGCCTGCCGCCGGATTCGGCGGCGAGGTGCCGGATGATGACCATGCCCCGTCCGTTGTCCTCCTGGACGGCCGCCGGGAGCCGCTGGGGCCAGCGTGGATGGCTGTCGGTGACACCGACGCACAGCCGCTCGTCACGCTCCAGCCGGACGTCGACGGTGAAGGTCGGGGACTGGCCGAACGTGTGCAGTACGGCGTTGGTGGTGAGTTCCGAGACGATGAGCCGCACCGTGTGGACGGCGGAGGCGTCTTGCGGCATCCCCCATTCCGTCAGAAGTTCGCATACGTAGCGGCGTGCGGCGGCGACCGAGGCGGGAGCGCTCGGCAGAGTGATGGATGCTTCCTGACGGTCTGCCATGGCGACGCTTCCCTTTCCCGCCGTGACCGGGCCTCCGGCAAGCGGTGCGGCCACGGGCGGCTGCTTCGCGCCAGAGTCCACCCATCGTGCCGCTATTCGGGACGATCCACAGCGATACGCATCCATCTGTCGCTCAAAACGGTGAACACTGCGACGCGCAGGCGTATTCACGCGGCAGACAGCACCCGGCGGACGGCACCGACCTCAGCCGCGGGGCGCCGTCGTCACGATCACCCGGGCGGCGTCCGCGATCTGCTGGTCAGTCAGGTCGGCGCGGGCGGTCAGCCTCAGCCGGGAGATCCGGTCCGGCACTGACGGCGGCCGGAAGCAGCCGACCGCGAGACCGGCGGCCCGGCAGTCGGCCGCCCAGCGCACCGCCGCCTCGGCGGAGGGCGCCCGTACCGACACCACGCAGGCGTCCGGGGCGACGGAGTCCAGGCCGGCGGTGGTCAGCCGCTCGTACAGCTCCCGGGCGACAGCCCGGCCCCTGGCCGCCCGTTCCGGCTCGCGGCGCAGCAGGCGCAGCGCCCCCATCGCGGCCCCGGCGGCGGCGGGGGCGAGACCGGTGTCGAAGATGAAGGTGCGGGCGCAGTTCACCAGGTGCTCGATCACCCGCGCCGGTCCGAGCACCACACCGCCCTGGCTGCCGAGCGATTTGGAGAGGGTCGCGGTGCACACGACGTCCGGCGCGCCGGCCAGCCCGGCGGCCGACGCGGCGCCCCGGCCGCCGTCCCCGAGCACTCCGAGCCCGTGGGCGTCGTCCACCAGCAGCGCCGCGCCGTACCGGCGGCAGGCGGTGGCGAGCTCGGTGAGCGGGGCCGCGTCGCCGTCGACGGAGAAGACGGAGTCGGTGATGACGACCGCCGGGCCGTCGTGCCCGTCCAGGGCCTTGCGCACCGCTTCGGGATCGGTGTGCGGGACGACCTCGGTCACCGCCCGGGAGAGCCGGCAGCCGTCGATGAGCGACGCGTGATTGCCGCTGTCCGAGACGATCAGGGTGCCGAATCCGGTGAGCGCTGTGACGGCGGCGAGGTTGGCGGCGTACCCGGAGGCCAGGACCAGGGCCGCCTCGAAGCCGCAGAATCCGGCGAGCTCCGCCTCCAGTTCGGCGTGCAGCTCGGTACTGCCAGTGACCAGCCGGGAGCCGGTGGAGCCGGCGCCCCAGCGCAGGCAGGCGTCGGCGCCCGCCCGGGTGACCTCCGGATGCCGGGCCAGCCCCAGGTAGTCGTTGCTCGCCAGATCCAGCAGGGGCGATTCGGCCGGACGGGGGCGCAGGGTGCGGACGAGTCCGGCGCGGGCACGCTGCTCGGCACGGGCGTCGATCCAGTCGAACGGGTGGCGGCTCATCGGTTCGTCCCTGAGGTCGGCGGGGCCCTGGATCAGCAACGTAGCGCTATCCGGTCCGTCACGGTGTGGGCGTCGACCCCGAACGGCCCACGTTGTGCGGCCGTCCTCGGCCCAGGGCGGGCAGTACGCCAGGATCGCCCCTGTGACTCCTTCCCCTCCCGACGGAAGGGCCTTCTCACTCGGCCACCGTGGCGACCTGCATGACGGCCAAGCCCTGACCGGCGCCAACGGCGCAATACAGACTGTAGCGGAGCAGTGGCGCTCCGAGCCAACAAGCCGAGGATCACGTTCCCTGCGACCTGAAGGCCAGGATTCCCTGCGAAGATTCAGGAATGGATCTGCTGACGACATTGGTGGACAAGGGGCTGCGCCGTGAGCTGCCCACCCGCGACGAGGCGCTGGCGGTGCTGGCGACCTCCGACGACGATGTGCTGGACGTGGTGGCCGCGGCCGGCAAAGTGCGGCGGCAGTGGTTCGGCCGGCGCGTGAAGCTCAATTACCTGGTGAACCTGAAGTCGGGGCTGTGCCCGGAGGACTGCTCGTACTGTTCGCAACGGCTCGGCTCCAAGGCCGAGATCCTCAAGTACACCTGGCTGAAGCCCGAGGAGGCGGCCGCCGCCGCGACCGCCGGGGTCGCCGGCGGGGCGAAGCGGGTGTGCCTGGTGGCGAGCGGGCGCGGGCCGAGCGACCGCGACGTGGACCGGGTCTCGCGGACCATCGAGGCGATCAAGGAGCAGAACGAGGGCGTCGAGGTCTGCGCGTGCCTCGGGCTGTTGAGCGGCGGTCAGGCCGAGCGGCTGCGCGAGGCCGGGGCCGACGCGTACAACCACAACCTCAACACCTCGGAAGCGACATACGGCGACATCTGCACCACGCACGAGTTCTCCGACCGGGTGGATACGGTGCAGCAGGCCCAGGCGGCGGGGCTCTCGGCCTGTTCCGGCCTGATCGCCGGGATGGGCGAGTCGGACGAGGACCTGGTGGACGTGGTCTTCGCGCTGCGCGCACTGGACCCGGACTCGGTGCCGGTCAACTTCCTCATCCCGTTCGAGGGAACTCCGCTCGCCAAGGAGTGGAATCTCACCCCGCGGCATGCCCTGCGGATCCTGGCCATGGTGCGGTTTGTCTGCCCTGATGTGGAGGTACGCCTCGCGGGCGGCCGCGAGGTGCACCTGCGCAGCATGCAGCCGCTGGCACTGCACCTCGCCAACTCGATCTTCCTCGGGGACTACCTCACCAGCGAGGGCCAGGCGGGCCGGGCGGATCTGGAGATGATCGCCGACGCCGGTTTCGAGGTGGAGGGGACGGACACGGTGACGCTGCCCGAGCACCGGGCGGACACCGCCGCGGCCGGGTGCGGATCGGGCAGAGGCTGCGCGCCGTGCGATGACGCCGGCTCCTCGGAGCCGGTGGCGGCAGGCGCGGGCGCCGGTGCCGGTGCCGGTGCCGGTGCGCGTACGGACCTGGTCGCCGTGCGCCGGCGCGGCGCGGGCACGGACCTGCCCCCCAATGCCTGAGCCGCACTTGGCACACGACACGGCCGGCCTGCTGGCGCTGGACCGGGAGCATGTCTGGCACCCCTACGGACCCATGCCCGGCCGTCAGCAGCCACTGCTCGTCGAGTCGGCGGCCGGAGTCCGGCTGCGGCTGGCCGAGCCGGCGGAGGGCCGCCGCGAGCTGGTGGACGGAATGTCGTCGTGGTGGTCGGCGATCCACGGCTACAACCACCCGGTGCTCAACGAGGCTGTACGCGGCCAGCTGGACCGGATGAGCCATGTGATGTTCGGCGGGCTCACCCATGAGCCGGCCGTGCGGCTCGCCGCCCGGCTGGTGGAGATCACCCCCGAGCCGCTGCGGCATGTCTTCCTCGCCGACTCCGGGTCGGTGTCGGTCGAGGTCGCGGTGAAGATGTGCCTCCAGTACTGGCGCTCGCTCGGCCGTCCCGCCAAGCAGCGGCTGCTGACCTGGCGCGGCGGCTACCACGGCGACACCTGGCAGCCGATGTCCGTCTGCGACCCGGACGGCGGAATGCACGGCCTCTGGTCCGGGGTGCTGCCCCGCCAGGTCTTCGCCGACGCTCCGCCGCCGGGCTTCGACGCCGGTCCCGACCCGGCGTACGAGGCGCATCTGCGGGAGATGATCGGCCGTCACGCCGACGAGCTGGCGGCGGTCATCGTCGAGCCGGTGGTGCAGGGCGCGGGCGGGATGTCCTTCCACTCCCCCGCGTATCTGCGCGTGCTGCGTGAGGCCTGTGACGAGCACGAGGTGCTGCTGGTCCTCGACGAGATCGCGACCGGCTTCGGGCGTACAGGCACGCTCTTCGCGGCGGAGCACGCCGGGATCTCCCCCGATGTCATGTGCGTCGGCAAGGCCCTGACCGGCGGCTATCTGACAATGGCGGCGGCCCTGTGCACCACGCGGGTCGCGGAGGGCATCGCCCGGGGCGAGGTGCCGGTCCTCGCCCACGGCCCGACCTTCATGGGCAACCCGCTCGCGGCGGCGGTCGCCTGCGCCTCCGTGGACCTGCTCCTCGGCCAGGACTGGGCGCTGGAGGTCAAGCGGATCGAGGCCGGGCTGCGCGAAGGGCTGGCTGCCGCAGCCGGAGTGCCGGGAGTGAAGGATGTACGGGTGCTGGGCGCGATCGGCGTCGTACAACTGGAGCATGAGGTGGACATGGCGGCGGCGACGCGGGCCGCGGTGCGCGCCGGGGTGTGGCTGCGGCCGTTCCGCGACCTGGTGTACACGATGCCGCCGTATGTCACCGGGAACGAGGACGTGGCCCGGATCTGCGCGTCGGTATGCGACGCCGCGGCAGCTGGTTGAAACGGGGAACAGAGGAGCGTCATGGCAATTGTGATCATTACCGGCACCGACACCGGGGTAGGCAAGACCGTGGTCACCGCGGCCGTCGCCTCGGCCTCGCTCGCGCAGGGACTCAGCGTGGCCGTGCTCAAGCCCGCGCAGACCGGCGTCCTCGGCGACGAGCCCGGTGACGCCGCCGAGGCCGCCCGGCTCGCGGGGCCGGTCACCGCGGTGGAACTCGCCCGCTACCCCGAGCCGCTGGCCCCCGCCACCGCCGCCCGGCGCTCCGGGCTGGCCCCGGTCCACCCCGACGAGATCGCCGAGGCGGCGGCCAAGCTGGCCGCCATCCACGATGTAGTGCTGGTCGAGGGTGCGGGCGGGCTGCTCGTACGTTACGACGAGGAGGGCTCGACCCTCGCCGACGCCGCCCGGATCCTCGGCGCCCAGGCCCTGCTGGTCGTCCCGGCGGGGCTCGGCACGCTCAACTCCGCGGCACTCACCGCCGAGGCACTGCGCTCGCGGTCACTGCGGTGCGCGGGCGTTGTCATCGGCAGCTGGCCCGACGACCCGGACCTCGCCGCCCGCTGCAACCTCGCCGATCTGCCGGAGTCGGCTGGTGCGCCGCTGCTCGGCGCGGTGCCTGACGGTGCCGGTGGGCTGCCGCCGGAGGGCTTCCGCTCGGCGGCGCCGGGGTGGCTGGCGCCACAGCTCGGCGGGGTGTGGGACGCGGACGGCTTCGCCGCGAGGTGGACGCCGGGAGCGTGAGGGGCCGCGCCCTCGGCGCGGGTTTCGGCCGCCCGGGGGAGCCGCATCCCGCGCCGGGCGGCAGAGCACGTGCCTCGTGCCGGCGGCGGCCAATAACCGGGCCCCGGGGCCCCGCTGGGCGGAGAGCCACGTCACCGACTGTTTCCGAGTGGGCAAGTGAACGCCCGCCGTCGGCGGCTGCCGGTCCGGGCGGACAGGAACTCCTCCGCCCGGCGCTGCGGCCCCGCGGCCAACCGCGCGGCCAACCGCGCGGCCGGCCGCCGGGCTCACGGCGGGCGGTGCTGAACCAGCGGTCGCCGAACCGACTCCCCTGCGGGGGCATACGTGCCCTGCACGGCCGCCGCTCCCGAACCACCCTGCCGCGCCGTATCGCCTCTCACCGTCGGCGGGAACACGCGCCGGCGCCCCCCCCCGCTCGCCGGTCGGAGTCCGCAGAGCGGGGCGAGGGCGGCGTTAGACAAAGGGGTCGGTGACGGTGGCGAGGAGTCGGACGAGTTCGATGCGGGAGCGGATGCCGAGGCGGGCGAAGACGCCGCGGAGGTGGTGGTCGATGGTGCGGGGGCTGAGCACGAGGCTGGCGGCGATCTCGCGGTTGGTGGCGCCGTCGGCGGCCATGCGGGCGATGGCGAGCTGTTGGGCGGTCAGGGTGCGGATGATGCCGGGCGGGGTGCGGCCGTGGGGGGCGGGCTCGCCGAGGGCGCGGAGTTCGGCGCGGGCCTGGGCGGCGCAGTGGGGGGCGCCGAAATAGGTGAAGGCCTCCAGGGCGCTGTGGAGGCGGTCACGGGCTTCGGCGCGGCGGCGGAGGCGGCGGAGGGCGGATCCGTAGAGCAGTTCGGTGCGGGCGCGTTCGAAGTCGCGGGGGCTGGTGGCGTGCAGGCCGAGAGCGGTGCGGTAGTGCTCGTCGGCGTCCGGGCCGGTGGCGAGGAGGGCGCGGCAGCGGGCGGCGAGGGCGAGGTCTGAGGGGCTGCGGACGACGGTGGCCCAGTGTTCGTAGTCGGCCAGGGCTGCCAGGGCTACGCGCGTATCGCCGGTGCGCACGGCGGCTTCCACGTAATGCGGGGTGGCCAGGTGCCGGATGGCGCGGTGGCCGTGGCCGGGCCCGAAGCCGGCCAGGGCGCGCAGACGGGCGGCGGCGGCTTCGGGGCGGCCGGTGGTGAGGTCGAGGAAGGCCAGGGCCCAGACGCTGAGGGCGGCGGCGAGGCCGAGGCTGCGGGGCAGGGCGTGAGCCCTGGCGGCCTCGGCGCGGGCGCGACAGGTGGCTTCGTCGCCGGTGATGGCCGCGAACATGGCCAGGCCGGCCTGGAGATGGCAGGCGCCGTTGTCCTGGCCGGTCTCGTGGGACTGTTGGAGGGCGTCGAGGGCGGCGGCCTCGGCGGCGTGCGGGCGGCCGGTCCAGAATTCGGCGTACATACGGAATTCGAGCGCCTGGGGCACAGCGACGGCGTTGCCCTGGGCACGGGCCGCGGCGACGGCCCGGACGGTGGCGGAGGCGGCCTGGTCGTCGTCGCCGAGTAGCAGGGCGGCGAGACCGCCGTGGATGAGGAGGGTGGGGTCCTCGCCGGTGGCGCAGCGGCCGAGAGCGGTGCGGAGGGCGTCGCGGGCGTCGTCGTAGCGGCCCTCGACCGCGACGGCGAGGCCGCTGATGGTGCCGGGCGGTTCGAGGCCGTGGCGGGCGGCGACGGCGGCGGCCTGGCGGACACGGCGCAGGTCGCCGGTGTAGATGGCGGCTTCGGCGGCGCGGGCGAGTACATGGACGGCCCGGTCGGGGTGGGCGGGCGCCAGTGCGTCGGCGGCGCGCAGGAGTTCGGCGAAGGCGTCGGTGGCGTCGCCGCCGCGCAGCGCGAGGATGCCTCGCAGCAGGCCGTCCCTGGCGCCGGTGATCAGGTGGCGGGCGCGGTCGGACTGCCCTGACCGCCAGGCGTCGGCGGCGGCCTGGGCGAGCAGTCCGGGTCTGGCGCCCGGGTCCGGGCAGAGTTCGGCGGCGCGCTGGAGAAGGGGCCGGGCGATGGCTGGCCGGCCGCCCCGGCGGGCTTCGGCCGCCCCTGCGGTCAGTGCGGCGGTGAGCCGGCGGCTGGGGCCGAGCGCTGCGGCGGCACGGTGCCAGGCGCGCTGCGGGGTCTCCCAGTCGCCGCCGAGCACGCGAGCGAGCAGTTGGTGCGCCTCGCGGCGGTTTTCGGCAGGAGCCGTCTCGTAGGCGGCGATGCGGGTCCAGGGGTCGCGGAAGACGACGCCGGTGGTGGCGGTGTGGGCGATGCCCGCCGCCTCCGCCGGTTCGAGCACGCCGGTGTCGAGCCCGGCGGCGGTCACGGCACGCAGGAAGGCGTGGGTCGGTACGGGGTGCTGGTCGGCGGCGGCGAGCATCAGCAGATAGCGGGTGTCGTCCGGCAGCCCGCGGACCCGCTGTCGGTGCTCGCGCAGCAACCCGGGGTCCCAGTCGGCCGGTTCGGACGGCAGGGGTTCGGCTCCCGACAGCTGACGCGCGTTCAACGTGGCGGCGAGGGCGGCGGCCATCCGGGGATCGCCGTAAGCGAGGTGGAAAAGGCGTGCCCGGACGCCCTCCGGGAGCTCCGCCCCCGCTGGCGGGGACAGTGACAGTGGCGATTGCGGTGGGGGGTGCGGGGGGTTCACCACGTAGTGGACGTTACTGGTGAGTCACCTGCCTGTAAAGACCGGCGATTTCACCGATGGCGCCGCTTCCGGCCGCCCCTCACACTCCTGTCGTCCCCCCACGCCTCAGGAGGCACCATGCACCGCCTCACCCGCTCAGCGGCCGCGGTCTTCACCACCGTGCTCGCGTCTCTGCTTGTCTTACTCGCCGTTCCCCCGGCGCAGGCCGCCACACACGACCCCGTCATCTTCGTGCACGGTCTGAGCGGTTCAGCCAGCAGCTGGGACGAGTTCGTCGCCGACTTCAAGGCCGACGGCTACACCTCGGACCAGCTGTACGCCTGGTCCTACGACTGGACGCAGTCGAACAAGACCTCGGCCTCGCAACTCGCCACCGAGGTGCAGACGGTACTCGCGAAGACCGGTGCGTCCAAGGTCGACCTGGTCACCCACTCGATGGGCGCCCTGGTCGGGCGCTGGTATCTGAAGTTCGACAGCGGGACCTCCTACGTCGATGACTTTGTCTCCCTGGCGGGCACGAACCACGGCACCTCGCTCGCCTCATTGTGCTCGTTGCTCTACACCTCGTGTGCCGAGATGTACACCGGCAGCAGCTTCCTCACCACGCTGAACGCGGGTGACGAGACGCCGGGCAGCGTCACCTACGGCAGCTACTGGTCGGACTGCGACGAGGCCGTGATCCCCAACTCGAGCGCGATTCTGGCCGGCGCGACCAATGTCGACGTCGGCTGTGTGTCCCACACCAACATGAACAGCGACTACGCGGTCTACCAGCAGGTGCGGGACTTCATCGCCTGACGTGCCGCCAGGGCCTGCCCGGCGGTCCCGGGCATGGCAGGTTCCCCGGCGTCGGGGAACCTGCCATGCCCGGACCGACCGGCCGGACTCCAGGTCTTGCCCTCTGTAACTACCAGTATGTACAGTCCAGGCCATGGATACTCCTGAACGCCTGATCCAGAGCACCCGGGAGCTGCTCTGGGAGCGCGGTTACACGGGCACCAGTCCCAAAGCGATCCTCCAACGCTCGGGCGTCGGCCAGGGCAGCATGTACCACCACTTCAGCGGCAAGCCCGACCTCGCACTGGCCGCCATCCGGCGCACGGCCGAGGAGATGCGGGCCAAGGCCGAGGAGCAGTTCTCCGAGCCGGGCACCGCGTTGGAACGCATCACGGCCTATCTCCGGCGCGAGCGCGACGTACTGCGGGGCTGCCCGATCGGGCGGCTTACCCAGGACCCTGACATTGTCGCCAGCCCAGCGCTGCGGCAGCCGGTGGACGAGACCTTCGGCCGACTGCGGCAGCGGCTCGCGGAGGTCCTCACCGAAGGACGGCAGCGCGGCGAAATCGCGTCCGCTCTCGATCCGGCAAGCACCGCCGCCACGATCGTCGCCGTACTCCAGGGCGGCTATGTGCTGGCCCGTGCGGCGGATTCCACGGAACCGTTCGACCAGGCAGTGGACGGAATACTCGTTCTACTGGCCCAGGGGGCCCGCTGATGTACGCCATGCAGTACGAAATCACACTGCCCGCCGACTACGACATGGAGATCATCCGCCGTCGGGTGGCCACCCGCGGCCACCTCACCGATGCGTACGAGGGCCTCGGCTTCAAGGCGTACCTCATCCGCGAGCGCGGCACCGACGGGTCACCGGTCAATCAGTACGCGCCCTGCTACCTCTGGGACGACACCGCCGGCATGAACCGCTTCCTGTGGGGCGGTGGCGGATTCAACGGCATCATCGACGACTTCGGACGGCCCGCGGTCCACCACTGGACAGGTGCCGCCTTCCTGGAGGGCCCGGCACGCCGCGCGGCCCCACGGGCGGCCAGCCGCCACAGCGAGCCCGTCCCGGCCGGAGCGGATCCGGCGGTGGTGGTGGGGCGGGCACTGGGCGAGGCTGAGAAGCGGGCCGGTGAGCCCGGGGTGCACTCCACTGTGGTGGCGGTCGACCCCCGGCACTGGGAGGTCGTGCGCCTCACCCTTTGGGAACACGCTGCTTCGGAGGCGGACGCAGTGCGCTATGAGCTGCTGCATCTGTCGACGCCGCATCTGGACGAGATCCCCGTCGGCAGGCAGTGGGACTAGGGCCTGTCCTACCGGACGATCAACTTCCCGCCGTTTTTCTAGACGCCCCAGCCACGCAGTTCGTCCGCGATCTCACCGACCCCGGCCGTGCCGTCCTTGACCATTCGGGCCAGTTCGCGGACCTGCTCTGGCGATGTGGCGACCTTGAGCCCGCTCGCCACCAGGTAGGCGTAGGCAACCGCCGAGGCGAACATGACATTCGAGCGCTCCAGCGCGGGTACATGCACCAGCAGCTGTAACAGTGCGGCGGCGCGGTCGTGCGCGTCGGGGTAGACGGGGACGCCGAATATCTCGGCCTGATGGCGGCTGACCGCGGCGAGCAGCGAGCCCCAGTCGGTGACCTGCGGATCGCCGGGAGTGTTGTGCTCGGCGACCATGAGAAGCCAGGCAAGGTCGATACGGAGGCTCAACGGCGGCCTTCGCGCTCGGTTCCGAACTCGTCGGCGAACACGGCCTCGTACTGCTTCATGAAATCGGCAGCGGCCTCCACGAACATCCGGCCGCTCTCCCCCGCGTCCTGCTGGACAAGCTCCTCAATGTAGCGGTTCACGCTGATCCCTCGCTGCGAGGCTCGCGCCCGGGCCGTCGCGGCGGTGCATTCGTCCACCCGCACATTCAACTGGGTCTTGGCCATATCTCCACGCTAGCGCTCTGCCGCTAGTAGGGGCAACAGTTAGGGTCGCGGTGTCCACGACGGCAGCGGGTACCAGGGTTCAGGGGGCTGCCGGCGGTTCAGGTTCGGGGGCAATTTCCTATCGCCGTCCTCCGGCGCGGAATGGACGAAGAAGTGCAGGCACGCGGAGACGCTCGGCTATGACGTACTGCTGGTCCCTGACCACCTCGGCTGGCCGGCGCCGTTCCCCTCGCCGGTCGCGGCGGCGCAGGCCACCGAGCGGCCCAGGGTCGGCACCTTCGTGCTCAACGCGGCGTTCTGGAATCCGGTACTGCTGGCCCGCGAGGTGGGGACCACCGACCAGCTCACCGGCGGCCGCCTGGAGCTGAGGCTGGGCGCGGGGTACGTACGGGCGGAATTCGAGCAGCCCGGTCTGGAGTACGGCTCCCCGCGCGACCGCGCCGACCGGCTGGAGCGGACCGTGGAGGAGCTGGACCGGCTGCTGTCCGACGAGGCCCACGAGCCGGCGTCCGCCCAGCGCCCGCGCCCGCTGCTGCTGCTCGGTGGCAACGGCAACCGGCTGTTGCGGCTGGCCGCGCGGCACGCCGACATCGTGGCCTTCACCGGCGGTGAGCCGGCCCCAGGGAAGACGGACGGCTCGATGCGCCTGCTGGGCCCGGAGGCCCTCGCCGACCGGGTGGCCACCGCGCGGCGGTTCACCGCGGAGTACGGCACCGACCCGGAGCTCAACGTCCTCGTGCAGCGCGTCGTCCCGACCAGCGACCGCGCCGGAGCGGCCCGCGAACTCCAGCCGCACGGAACGGATGTGACCCCCGAGCAGCTGCTTGACCTGCCCACGCTGCTGATCGGCACCGTGAAGGGCGCGGACACAGTTCGTCGCGTCGACGCTGATAGCCGGCAAGTTGCTCGACGGTGGTGGGGTGCAGTGGGACCAGCCGGGACTTGCCGAACTTGGTCCCCCGCACCAGCAGGACACCGCGGTCCAGGTCCGGGTCGGCCCGGTCCAGTCCCATCGCCTCTCCGGTGCGGATCCCGGTCGCGGCCATCAGCCCGATGAAGGACTCGAACGTCGCCGCGCGAAGGGGGTGGGCCAGATGCCGGGCCGCGTGGATCAGCGCGGTGATCTCCGCCTGCGAATACAGATACGGCGGCGGCGCTCGCCCGGCGCTGCGGGGCAGCAGGCCCGGCGGCGGGATCTCGGTGAGCTCATCGAAGTCGCCAGGAAGCGGGCGAACTCGCAGAGTAACTGGGCAGGTCCGCGCTGTCCGGCCGGCGCCCGGCCGGCGCGCCGCCTGGAAACAGCACGGACGCCGCCCCCGCAAGGGCAACCCCGTCTGGGAGGTCCGCAAGCTCCTGCGCCGCAACGCCGAAGACCTCTGCAGCGGCCAACGCGAGCTCCTCATACGCGGGTTGACCTTCACGGTGACCTTCGGCAAGCAGACCTGGCCGCCTTGCAGGCCAAGGAGATGCTGCGGGACCTGCTCCGCGCGGCGGCGCAGTCGGCCGCGCCCGACGAGACCGGGGCCGCAATCTCCCAAGCCGAGGGGGCAGACCTGCACTTAGAGGTCAGCGTTGAGCAACTGGGGCGCTTCAGGGACATCGCGGCCCACGTGGGCATGAGCGTCGAGACCTGGGCAGCCCACACGCTGGACAGCGCTTCTCGTCGGCCGGGCGCGTGACGGGCGTGACGTGACGTGACGTTCCAACGGACCGAATGCGACGACTGCAACGGGTCCATACTCATCCGTGTCGAGATCGCGTGAGGTAGCGGCCGCGACGCGGGTCCCTGTAGTGTTCTGCGGTGCAATACGACCCCACGTTCTACGATGGCGCGGCTGCACACTATCGGTGCGGAAGGCCCCCGTACTCTCCCCAGCTCGAGGCACTCCTCGCTGAGGAACTCGGCCTGGACGGCAGCGGAAGACTCCTGGACGTCGGGTGCGGCCCCGGCGTCCTGACCGTGCGGCTGGCCCACCTGTTCGGGGAGGCCGTCGGACTGGATCCGGATCCGGCTATGCTCGCCGAGGGCCGCCGGGCCGCGGACGAACGGGGCATCGCGAACATCACCTGGGTCCAGGCCAGGGCCGAGGAGCTCCCCGCGGCGGCACCCGGGCCGTACCGACTGGTTACATTCGGCCAGTCGTTCTACTGGACCAACGAGATTCCTGTGGCCGAGGCGATCTACGACATGTTGGAGCCCGGGGGCGCCCTGATCCTGGTCGGGCATCAGGCCGAGGGGCGGGCCGTCCCGGCGAGCCCCGGGCCGCCGCGCATCCCGCACGACGAGATCCGGGAACTGGTGCGGAAGTACCTCGGATCGAAGAGGCGAGCGGGTCAGAGCACTGCGCCGGTTCAGGCCCTCAGCCTCCAGGACGCCCTAGCCAGCAGCCGGTTCGGCGCGCCCCGGGTGCTCTTCGCCCCCGGCATCCCCGACCACGTGCAGGACATCGACGGCGTGCTGTCCAACTACTTTTCCATGTCCTTCGCGGCGCCGCACCTGTTCGGCGATCACATCGAAGAGTTCGCCGACGAGGTGCGCGAACTACTGAAGGAGCGCTCCCCCGAAGGGGTCTTCTGGGACTGGCCTGGTGATACCGAAGTGATGCTCGTCCGCAAGTGACCGCACCGGCTCGTGCGATCATCCGCCCGCACGAGCCGCCGTGGGCTCGTAGGTGATCGGGAAGTCGGGATGGTCGAGGATCTCGAACGGCCCGATGCCGCGTCCCGCGATAGTCGGCGACGGCACGCCCATGTAGACCGCGTCGGCGGGAAAGAACAGCGGCCGGTACACCCACCGCGGCCGGGTGCCGACGTTGGCGTCGGTGCCGTGCACGACCCAACTGCAGTGAGCGACCACGTCGCCGGGCTCGAACGACGTCTCCTCGGACATCTCGTGGGAGCGCAGCCGCGGCGCGAGGCGGTAGGCCTCTTCGAGTTCGACGCAACCGACCGGCGGCTCACGGTGAACGTGCTGGTGAGGCTGATCGAATCGGCTCTCACCGCGGATCGGGCGACAGAGTCCCACAAGTCGGCTCCCTCCGCCAGCCGGTCGGCCACGAAGCCTGGCACCTCGTCCGGCCGTGTCGCGGTCGGCCAGACCGGATCGCCCATTCCCCGGCGTAGCTGGTGCGGTTGGCCGTGTGGCACATTGAGGCCCACCGAGGCGCCGCGGACGTCGGCCAGGTTCGGTACGGGCGGCGACCTCGCGGCGCAGCGCACCCATCACCTCGGGCATCGACAGCAGGTCGAGCTCGGTGGTCACCCCGAAGGTCAGCGCCGCTCGCCGCGCGTCCCGGTCGGCATGGGTGTGTGCGTCGATCAGGCCGGGCAGCAAAGTTGCCCCTGAGCCGTCGACCACACGCTCGCCATCCTGGGGCCGGCCGCCGACTTCGGTGATGAGCCCATCCGCCACCCGCACGTCGACCTGGCCCAGTAGCCGGTCGCCGTCGAACACTGCCGGCGATCACGAACCGATCCATGTCAGCCTCCCGTCCAGATGGCTTGCGAGCAGAAAGTGCCCGCCGCCCAGCTCCAGAATCTCCGCTTCAGAGAGGTCGTCCCGGAAGGCGCCGGCTCCTGCAGGGCCAAAGATCCTGACAGCGCGTTCCCAGTGGAACTGCCGCCACGGATCGTCCGCCGCGGATCGCGCTGCGCGGCGTGCAGTGAACGTTCCCTGGCAGGCGTCGACGCCCGGCGGCGTGATCGCGGTTCCTTTCGAAGATCTTCCCGATCAGCTCGACCTCCACGTCGGCCAGCAGATCCCGCGACGGCTTGCGGGCGGGAGCTAATGATGACCGAGGTGACCGCCCCGTCGCTCCGGCCGATCTCCGCGGCCGTGAATCCGACGACCCGCGTTCGATACGCCTAGGGCCTGACCAGGATCGTGCGCGGGCCCACGCGTTCCGCAGGGACCGGCAACGTGCCCTCACGGAACCAGCGGTACGCAGTCCGGGGAGCGATCCCCTGCGCCCGTGCCCATTCCGTCAGGTTCATAAGCAAACCCCATACACCACTCATGACCAGTAAAGGACACTCATGGACACTCAACCGCCACCAGTTACCGACCCCCCACCGCCTGGCGCCTGCTGTGCGAGAGGGCGTTCAGCCCAATGCATTGTGCAGGGCGTCGAGGCCGCCGCGGTAGATGCCGGTGAACAGGTCGACCGCCTCGGCGTCGGTCACCCCTTGGGGGACGAACCGTCCGGACCACTGCACTCGGCGACCTCTGCCTCGCCGGGCACGGCGTGCACGCGCAACGTCGAGATGCAGCCGGTGACGGGGAAGGGCGCTTCGAGGATGGCGTAGGAGTAGCAGCGCTCCTGCTCGTTGAACTCGACCAGGCGCTCGATGATCACCTCTCCCCCGGGGTTGCTCAGCCGGCGTACCCGGCCGCCCTCCAGTGCCGTGCTCTGCGGGATGTAGGGGAGCCAGTCCGGCAGGGAGCCGAAGCCGCCGATGAGCTGCCACACGCGCTCAGAGGAGGCGGGGACAACCCGGCTTACCGAAGTCGAAGCCACGATTCTTCTCCAAGACGTGTTGGTTGCGGAGCATATGAGGCTGTCCGGGGTGGAGTAGTGGCAGGTCAGGCCGGTGGACGGGTGGTCGGGGCGAGGACGGCAGCCAGCTGGTAGACGGCGGCTCGGTCGGCGTCGGTGCCGGCCGGGTCAGACCTTCGCGGTCGAGCGCTTGAGCCGCTCGGCGACCGTCTGCAGAAGCTGATCGGACAACTGCGGGTCGGCAACCGCCCGCGACATCAGCAACGCGCCGACCATCGCGCTGAGCGTGAGCATGGCGTCGGCCTGCGCCTCATCGGAGTCGTCGCCGTCCCCCGTCTCGCTGATGAGCGCCAGATAGCTCTGTACCTGCTTTTCGTACGCCTCCTTCATCTCGGCACCGCCGCGGCCTGCCGCAGCGCCGAGCGTCACCACGGCGCAGCCTGTTCCAGGAGCGTCACGGTGGCGGGTGCTGAGGTAATCGTCGATCAATCCCGTGCGGGGCTCCTCGAGGTTCCGACGAGCGGCCTCCGTCATCTTGGTCTCCCCGTCGGCCAGAGCCAGCGCCGCAGCCTGATTCATCAGGTCGTCGCGTGATGCGAAGTGCTTGTAGAACCCGCCGTGGGTCAGACCCGCCTCTTTCATCAGGTCCGCGACGCCCGGGCGGGTCATCCCCTCCTCGCGGATACGGCGGGCGGTGATCCGCAGGACCCGCTCACGCGACTCCGTCTTGGCTGCCTGGGAGTGACCCATCTCGTGACCTCCCCGATATCCGGCAGGCTGCACCGATCAAATGTGGATGACGAACATCATACACGTTTCCCGAGGGAGGTACACCCTCCCTTGACATTCGGGATGACGTCTAGCGCCCCGAATGTGGATGATGAAATTCATCCACGCTGGGAAAGGACGCACCGTGACCGACACCTACGACCCCACCCGCACCGCGGTCCTGCTGGTCGACCCCTACAACGACTTCCTGTCCGAGGGAGGCAAGCTCTGGCCCCAGGCCAAGCCCGTGGCCACCGACGTCGGCCTGCTGGACAACCTGCGCGCCGTTGTCGCCGCCGGCCGCCAGGCACACCTGCAGATCCTCTTCATCCCCCACCGCCGCTGGCAGAAAGGCGACTACGAGGACTGGGACCACCCCAGCCCCAGCCAGCGGGTGCATGGGCAGCAGCGCCACATCTTCGCGCTGGGCACCTGGGGCGGGGAGTTCCACCCGGACTTCCGGCCCGCCGACGGTGACGTGATCGCCCAGGAGCACTGGGCCCAGAGCGGCTTCGCCAACACCGACCTGGACTTCCAGCTCAAGCAGCACGGCATCACCCACGTCATCGTCATCGGCATGCTCGCCAACACCTGCACCACCGGCCGCTACGCCATGGAACTCGGCTACCACGTCACCCTCGTCCGCGACGCCACCGCCGCCTTCGAGCCCGAGATGATGCACGCCGCCCACGAACTCAACGGCCCCGCCTACGCCCACACCATCACCACCACCGCAGAACTCCTGCAGGCGCTGGAGAAGGGAGAGCACTGAGATGACACTGACCGGAGACATGCTGATCGGCTCGTCGTCCGTACCGGCATCCGATGGCACGATGAAGGCCCTCAACCCCGCGACGGGCCAGCCCTCGGCACCTGTGGCACGCGACACCCCTCCGGTGCTCGTCTCGTCGCACCTGCGGGGCGCCGCCGGTCCGCCGAGCCGGCTTCCAGCGTGCGGCGGTGCGGGCGCCGGCGGGAGAGACGTCCTTATCCGGGGACGGGCAGTCCCTGGCTGCGTCCGGCGTCCCGGGGCATGGGGGAGGTGTGGACAGAACCGAACTGGCCGACTTCCTGCGCCACTGCCGCCTCGACGACCTTCTCGCCGGCATCGACGTTGCACTCACCGACGACATCCTCGACCGGATCGACGAGATCGTCCCGCCGGGCACCGACGTCGGCACGCCGACCAGGCATACGTGCCGCCGGCTCTCCAGCAGGCGAGCCTCCGCCGCCGACCCGTCAGCGAACGCACCGCCGCCTGACGCATCCCGCCACCGACGGCAGGACCGCCGACTGCAGCATGGACCGCCAGTTGGAAGAAGCTCTGAGCCACGGACCGGACGCGCTGCACCTGGCTTCTGTCTTCGGCATCGGCGAACGCACTGCGATGCGCTGCGCCGACGCCGCGCGTCGCCTGCGCGACCACCGCAGCCCCGACCAGCGCGCTCTGACCCTCGACCGGACGCCGATGGCATTCTGGCCGCCAGTCAGGAGCGGCAGTCGCCGAGGTGGTCCCATCCGCGAACCGCGTCAACGGTTGGCTCCGTTCGCGAGAAGAGGGCTCTGTCCCCTCAACCGTGATTGATCAAGACGGTCCAGGCTGGTGCGTCCTGCGGAACCGGGATGCCGCTGGCTACGGCCGGACGCTTGCCGCCGTGGCCCTGCTCTGCCCAGGCTCACACTTTGCGGGACAGAACCTCGTTGCCCAGGGTGCCGACTTCAGGGCGGAACCCGCGCCGGAGCGGGCCCCGCCGGAGAGCCGGACTCAGTTCCCCACGCCGAGGCTGGACATGAACGCGGACGGGTATCGGTCGCCGCGCGCCGCGCCCTGCGGCACCGCCTTCTCGATCTCGGCGAGGTCGTCCGTCGTGAGGTTCAGCTCCATCGCGGGCAGCGCCTCGGCCAGCCGCTCGCGGGTGCGAGCGCCGACCAGCGGAACGATGTCCTCGTCCTGTGCAGCCACCCAGGCGATGGCCAGCTGGGCGACGGTGCACCCCTTCGCCTCGGCGACCCGGCGCAGCGCCTCCACGAGGGCGAGGTTGTGTTCCACGTTCCCGCTCGAGAACCGCGGGTTGAAGGCGCGGAAGTCGCCGGGGCCGGCGGTGTGGCCGGCGGACCAGTGCCCGGAGATGAGGCCGCGGCTGAGGACGCCGTACGCGGTCAGGCCGATGCCGAGCTCCCGCAGCGTGGGCAGGATCTCAGCCTCCACCGCGCGGGACAGAAGCGAGTACTCGATCTGCAGGTCGGCGACCGGATGCACGGCGTGCGCCCGGCGGATCGTCGCCGCATCGACCTCCGAGAGGCCGACGTGCCGCACGTACCCGGCGTCGATCATCTCCTTGATCGCGCCCACCGTCTCCTCGATCGGCACCGCCGGGTCCAGCCGGGCGGGACGGTAGATGTCGATGTGGTCGGTGCCCAGCCGGGTCAGTGAGTAGGCCAGGAAGTTCTTCACCGCCTCGGGACGGCCATCAGTCCCGCCGGACTCCGGGCCCGGCCCGCGCAGCATGCCGAACTTGACGCTCAGCCTGTAGCTGTCCCGGTCCCGGCCGCGCAGCGCCTCGGCGAGCAGCAACTCGTTGTGGCCCATGGCGTAGAAGTCGCCAGTGTCGATCAGGGTGACGCCGGCCTCCAGCGCGGCGTGCACGGTGGCGATACTCTCCGCGCGGTCGGCCGCGCCGTAGGCGCCCGACATGCCCATCGCACCCAGGCCCAGCGCGGAAACGGCCGGGCCGGTGCTGCCCAGGGTTCGTATCTGCATCGCGTTCTCCTTCGTCGTCGATCTGTCACCCACCTTGCGCCCGCGCCGCGACGTACGGGAGCGGAGCGTTCATCATGGGAGAGCCGCTCCCTGGCTCGGCTCGCCCTCGCGAGGGACCATGGGGCCATGGAACGTGACCAGCTCGCCGACTTCCTGCGCCGCCGCCGCGAGGCGATCCGCCCGGCCGAGGTCGGCATCGCCGACGGCCCCCGCCGCCGCACCACCGGCCTACGCCGGGAAGAGGTGGCCATGCTCGCCGGCATGTCGGTGGACTACGTCGTACGCCTCGAGCAGGGCCGCAGCAGTCAGCCCTCGACCCAGCTGCTCGGCGCGCTGGCCCGGGCGTTGCGCCTCTCCGACGACGAGTGCGACCACCTGTTCCACCTGGCCGGCCACCGGCCCCCGCCCGCCGACGGGGTGGCCCGCCTGGCCCGCGCCGGCCTGATCCGCATGCTCGACCTGCTCGGCGACACCCCGGCCCTGGTGCTGTCCGACCTGGGCGAGGTCCTCGCCCAGAACCGGGCAGCCGTCCTGCTGATGGGCGACCACACCGGCTTCTCCGGCGACCGGCGCTACGTCGTGCACCGCTATTTCACCGACCCCGCTGCCCGCGCCGTCCACCCGCCCGAGGAGCAGGAGTACCACGCCCGCCAGCTCGTGGCCGACCTGCGCGCGGTCGTCGGCCGCCGGTCCGGCGACCCCACGGTCGCAGGACTCGTCGACCGGTTGCAGGCCGCGAGCGCCGACTTCCGCCGACTCTGGGCCGAGCACGAGGTGGCGGTCCGGCGCGCCGACCGCAAGACCTTCCTGCACCCGAGGGTGGGCCGCCTGCTGATGGACTGCGAGACCCTGGTCACTCCCGACCAGGGCCAGCAACTGCTGGTGCTCACCCCGGGGGACGCCGAGGCCCGCGAGCGGCTGGAGCTGCTGCGGGTACTCGGCATCGAGGAATTCCCCACGGGGGCAACGGGCACGCCCGTACGGTGAAGCGGCCGACCACGGGGCACCGGCTCGGTATTCGGCGGTCCGGTCGGCGGAATGGCCGTCCCCGAGCTGCAGGATTGCTGGGCGGCCGATTTCCGGGTCCGCGTCAGCCGGAACCGGAGCGGGCGCGGTGCCGGATCCTCTCCGGGAGCCGAAGCGGGGGTGGTGGTGCTGACCATGCTGGGGTGTACTCCTGTCTCGCCCATCCACGCTAGAAGTGGCCGGTGGCCGAGCAGCCGCCCTGGCCGAGTGAGCTCAGCGGGTGGAACTCCGCGTTGCCGCTGATGGTGATCCATTCCGAACCCGCGTCGTCATAGAACGCGTTGTATCTGGCGCCATCGTTGTACACGACATTGCCGGTGACGTGCAGGCCGTTGGCGAGCGTGGCCGCCGCGTCGATCGTGCCGTCGGCCTGGTAGACGTACTGCGCCTGGTGGCCTTCCATGTAAATCGCCCCGCCGTCGGCGAGCACCTGCATGACGTTGAAGATCAGGTTGTCGCTGATCGTGTTGTCGGCGTTGATGTTGGTGGAGTTCTGTGGGTGGTTGGCGTCGTCGACGTGGCCCTCGATGACGCCCGCGGTGATGCCGGTGTACGGCAGGTCGTAGAGGTCGTTGTGCGCAATCGTGGTGTGCTGGGTGAACAGCAGCCCGCCGGCGTGGCCTGCGCGATGGACGCTTCCGTGCCGTCGACGTAGAGCTGCCAGCTGGCGCTGCCACGGGCATGCTCGCCGACCACACGCCGGTGCTGCCGACCTGGGACCAGCCGGTGACCCGGGTGGCGCCGGAAATCACCGGGTGCGCGCCCGGCGCTGCCTGCCACACGACCGGGTGACCGGCGCTGCCGGAGTCGGCCGCACCGAACTCCCACGATTTGCTCAACCGGTATGTGCCGTCGCGGAGCTCGACCGTGACGCCCGCCGGGTTCCTGCCCTGCTCAATCTTGCGCACCGCAGCGTCTCTGGAACTCTGTGTGTGCCTGAGTGATTCAGGCTTTTCGGGCGCGGCGTGGCCGTCTGTCGTGGCGGTGGGGTCCGAACCTCGGGGTGAGGGTGTGGACTCCGGTGGCGTACAGGTGGTGGAAGCCGGTCCGCTCGGCGGCGCTGGTGCGTCGTCGACAGGTTCCGCGTGAGAGCCGCCCCGCGGTGTTC
>NZ_SUMC01000369.1 GCF_005047355.1 Actinacidiphila oryziradicis | reverse complement strand
GCCGGACAAGTTAGACGCGAAGGAGGAACATGCGACAGACGGCACCTGCTGCCGCCCGACGCACCTCCGGAGCGAACGGACCGCAGGGCGAACCACTGGACTGGCACAGAATCGACTGGGCCAGCACCGAGGAAAACGTACGGCGCCTGAGACAACGGATCTTCAAAGCGACACAGGAAGGGGACCTCGGAAGGGTCCGCAATCTGCAAAAGCTCATGCTGCGGAGCCGTAGTAACACGCTCGTAAGCGTGAAACGGGTGACACAGCAGAGCAAGGGCCGCAAGATGGCAGGCATCGACAGGGAACTCGCACTCACCCCCCAGGCGAGAGCTCGTATGGCGGTCGACATCGATCAGCAAACCCAGCCCTGGAGAGCCAGGCCCGTCAAGCGGGTCTACATCCCGAAGAGCAATGGAAAGCAACGTCCACTCGGTATCCCGGTCATGCGTGACCGAGTAGTCCAGGCACGCGTAAAGAACGCGCTGGAGCCCGAGTGGGAAGCCCGGTTCGAATCACGTTCCTACGGATTCCGGCCGGGCCGCGGATGCCACGACGCCATCCAGGCGATCTTCAGCACTGCGAAGGGCAAGGCCGCGAAGCGCCAGTGGGTACTGGACGCCGACCTGGCCGCCGCGTTCGACCGCATCGACCACGACTACCTGCTCGGCAGTGTCGGCGGGTTCCCGGCCAGGGAACTGGTCCGCCAGTGGCTGAAGGCGGGAGTGGTCGACGACGGACGCTTCACCCGCACCGATGAGGGAACTCCTCAAGGCGGAGGTGCGACGCGAGGTCGCACGTTTGTGAGTGAGTACACCTTTGGAGGTTCGACGATGTCGATGGTGTAGATCCTGATCAGTGTCCATGTGATCAGTCCCCGCCCCGACGTGCGCTGCT
>NZ_SUMC01000368.1 GCF_005047355.1 Actinacidiphila oryziradicis | reverse complement strand
GTGCGCCCGGTCCGGGGCGGCGTTGCTGATGAGGTTGGCGGTAGAGCCCAGCAGGCCACGCTCACGCAGCAGCTCCACGACTCCGGCGAGCGGACCGTGCAGCAGATCGCTGACCTGTTCACTGTCCCCCGCATCACTGTGTACGGCCACGTCACCACCGCTGTCCCGCGCCTGGCCGTGAACAGACCCTCACCACACGCTGCGCCTGACGAGCTTGAACGCAAGCAGCGCCCCGACGGGTCCTGCCGCCAGGGCATGAACACGACGCTTCGAGGCACATGTGCGCTGGGCCAACTGACGGGGCAGGCGAAGTTCCCTCTCGGCACACCGCTCGTCGTGGCGGTCGCCGACGGGCTCGGCGGGCAGCCGGGCGGCGAGGTGGCCAGTGCACGGGTCGTCCGCCAACTCGCCTCGATCGGCCCTTCATCGGACAGCGAGAAGCCATCCGTGACGCTCTGGACGTCTGCAATCACGCGGTGTACGAGGTCGCCGATACCGATCCGGAGCTGGCCACCATGGGGACCACGGTCGCGGGCGCCGTCGTGCTGCCGGAATCGCTGCTCGCGTTCAACGTCGGCGACAGCCGGGTGTTCGACGCGGCCCGGGACGGACTTCGCCAGGTGAGCGTGGACGACAACCCGCCGCTGGCGCCGGGGCAGCGCACCACGTCCCTCCTCACGCAGACGCTCGGCACCGCTTTCACGACGGTCCCGCCGCTCGCGGCGTCGCGCCAGCCCGGTTGGGGAGGTGTTGTACGGGGTGCCCTGACCTGTGCCGCTGCACACGGTGCGCCCAGTCTCACTCGCGTGGGCGGCCCGTCCACTTGCGCAGGAGGCCGAATCCCATCAGGAGTGTCGCCAGCCACATGCCTGCGGAGACCCAGATGAGCGCCGCCACCG
>NZ_SUMC01000367.1 GCF_005047355.1 Actinacidiphila oryziradicis | reverse complement strand
GAGAGGACGGCCGCCACTCCCAGCAGTCGGCGCAGTCCTCCGCGTGCTCGGCGCCTCGGCCGTCCCGGAGGACGGGCGCCACCCGAGGCACATGGGCCAGGACCTCGGCCGCCTCTTCGACCTGCCGGTCGAACTTGCTCTGTGCCATGCCGAACGCAACCGGTGACGCCCCGCTCACGTCAAAACCACGCCGCCGCTGCCGTTGCTCACCCAAGGAGATCCTGTGAACCGTCGCCTGGCCACCATCTTTGTCGCTGCAGCCGAGATTCTCGCTGCCGGGTGCGGCTCGGCCACCCGCAGCAGCACCGCGCCGAGCACGGCACCATCGGTGGTTGAGACCCCGGCTGTGAACGTGCAAGTCGAGAACGCGGCCTCGGCGCTGGGCGCGCAGGGCCGCTCGGCCTACGCGGACATCTACGCCTCTCTGTCAATGAACGGGGCGAACAACGAGGTGGTGCTGTACGTCACCGACACCTCAAAAGCACAGGCGATGATTAACGCTGCTCACAAGGCACACCCCGACACCGCAGGCGTCCAGGTCATGGTCAAACAGGCCGCATACTCTGCCAAGGTGGAGAACGCCGCCCGGGACAAGATCTACGAGGCGCAAAGGGCACACCGGTTCAAGTACCCGGTGTACGGTATCGGGCTGTCCCCTGTCGGCGACGGCATCCAGGCCGCCGTAGAAGCCAAGGCGGCCGCCGACCTGGAGTTCGTCAAGGCGCTGCAGAATGCAGCAGGAAATGTCCACGCGAAGATCGTGCCAGGCGGCAAGGGCATTCCCGAGGTGGCGATTGGACCCTGACGGGTCCCGTACGGACTTCTTCAGCATAGGTGGGCCGAGGAGGGCCAGATGAGGCAAAGAACCGTTCATCGCTCTGGTTCGGCCTCGGCGTTCGGGTCACGCAGGGGCCGCAGATCCTGGT
>NZ_SUMC01000366.1 GCF_005047355.1 Actinacidiphila oryziradicis | reverse complement strand
GCGGTCTCCTCGAAGTACCGCACGTCGGCGACGGCGTGCCCCCCATGCGGCGACGGTGTCGGCAAGCTGCCGCGTGACCTGCTGCGCCAGGCGCGGCGTCGAGAGGTCACCGTCCACGGTGACGACGGTCCGGCGACCCGCGGCCTTGGTCTCACCCGCGACGGGGGCGGCGAGCGTCTTGTTGAGTTCGTCGTAGTCCAGGACGCTGCGCCTGGGCGTGCCCGCGTCCGCGGGGACGGTGACCGACTGCGGGGAGCAGTGCCAGGCGCGCAGGTCCAGATAGGTGGCGCGGGGACCATCCCCGCGGGTGCGGGGCGCAGCCGCTTCTCGGCGGGCTTTGAACCATGGTTGTGGATCAGGAGGCCCCGGTCAGGTTGATACGTCGATGCCGTAGCGGGTCGCGAGCGAGTCCACGCTCAGAGCCTGGCCGCTGAGGTCGAGTACGTCCGGATCATCGGCCAGAGCGGTGATGGCGCGTCCGACCCCTTCGGCGGACTGCGAGGTGGCCAGGTCCAGGTGCTCCACGAACTGCATGACCCCTTCGGTGCGCACCAGCCCGGGATGCACGGCGATCGAGGTCACGCGGTGCGGGCGTAGCTGGAGTGAAGCGGCGAGGGCGAGGCGGTCGTCGGCGGCTTTGGCCATCCCGTACGCTGCCCCGTAGGCGTGCTGTTCACTGTCGGGGACGGCGAAGGAGACAGTGGCTACCAGGCTGCCGGGCGTGGCGATGAGCAAGGGTGCGCATATCGCCAGGGCGGTGTAATGCGTGCGGACACCGCCGGAGAACATGAGGTCGAACAGATCCAGTGGCTGTTCCCACAGTGGGGCGTTCCATTCCTGCCAGGCCCCGGCGTTGAGCCGCTCGTAGCCGCCCCAGGTGTTGTTCACCAGGAGATGCAGTCTGCCGTGCTCGGCGGCGATCTGGTCGGCGACCGCTGCCACGGCTGCGTCA
>NZ_SUMC01000365.1 GCF_005047355.1 Actinacidiphila oryziradicis | reverse complement strand
GCCAGCTGGGCGGTGTCGTGGATCTGCGCCAGGTAGTCGGCATCGGTGATGGCGACTATCTGAAGGCGCCGGGCCCGGGCGGCCAGCTGGGAGACGGCCAGGCCGACGGCGAGCAGCAGGATGGCCGTCGTCACGTCGGCGGACCGGGTGATGGTGAGCCGCTCGTACGGCCGGGTGAGGAAGAGGTCGAACCAGGCGGCGGCGGACAGGGCGGCGATGGCGCCGGCGAGGCGGTTTCCGATGGCGGCCACGGCGACGACGGCCACCACCAGCACGAGTGCGGCGTTGGCGTTGGAGAAGTTGGTACGGAACGGCACCAGCACCGCGGCGACGGCGAGCGGAGCCGCGACGGCCGCGATGATCGCGGCCCGGTCCTTTTTGAGGTAGCACCTCCTGCTGTCCTGTGTAGCAGCAGGAGGTGTGCGGCGCCACCGACCCTGCCACGTCGACCGGACGAGGACTCCGGGGTTGCATCGTCGGCTTGGTGCTGGCTCACCGCTACGGCTTTGGTGGCGCTTGCGCTCTGCGTACGCCGTGCCTTCGAGGGCGACGCACCCGCCGGACCGATTGTTCGCAGGACTCCGTCCAGTGCCACCCCCCTCACATCAAGGAGACATCAAGGTCGACCGTTGCGGCGTCAGGGGTGCGCTAACGAGGGTCGTCAGGGGAACCCGTGGGCGCTTCGCTATGAGCGCCGGTCCTCGCCGACACCACTCATAGTCTTCGTGATTCCCTTATGTCCCGATAATTTTGACGGTTATGTTCCCTTTATTACTATTCGGGGTGTCTCGCACATGCCTGACCTGCTCTTCATCGTCCTCACCGTTGTCGCGTTCGCGCTCATCGGTCTGATCGCCAAGGGGGTCGAGCGGCTGTGAGCATCGAGAACGTCGTCGGACTCGTCGTTGCCGTCTGCCTGCTCGGGTACCTGGTGCTGGCCCTGATCTACCCGGA
>NZ_SUMC01000364.1 GCF_005047355.1 Actinacidiphila oryziradicis | reverse complement strand
GTCCTCCCACGGCGGAGTTGCGCGGCCACGGGGCCCATGAGTTGGTAGGAGTCATCTCCCACCGGATCCCACCATCAGGAGAAGACATGGGCACCGCGCACAGCGGCCCGTCGGCCGACAAGCTTTCCGTGGTCTTCGCGGTCCACGTAATCGAGGGCGGCGAGCAAGGGTTTCTGGAGGTGTACGACCGGATCCGGAAGTCCGTCGCCCGCACTCCCGGGCACATCATCGACAGGCTGGGAGAACCCGCCGACGACTCCCGTCAGTGGGTGATCACCAGTGAGTGGGAGACGCCCGAGCATTTCTTCGCCTGGCAGCAGAGCGAGGAGCACCGCTCGCTGGTGGCTCCGCTCCGCAAGTGGGTTGACTCCACCCAGTCGTTGCGGTTCAGGGTCGTCAAGGAGACCGTGCGGGTGAAGTCATGACGTGCACCAGTGGCCCCGTCGCTGTCCTCGGACTTGGCATGATGGGCATCAGCCTGGCCGGCCGCCTTCTCGACCAGGGCGTACAGGTGCGGGTCTGGAATCGCACCGCGGAGCGAACCGAGCCGCTCGCCAAGGCCGGCGCGTTCGCCGCGGCCCGTCCGATCGAGGCCGTCGAGGGCACGGCCGCTGCCATCTGCACGGTGGCCGACGGCGATGCCCTCAGCGCGGTGCTGCGAGGGCCGGACGGTGTCCTCAGCGGCGGGTCCTATCCCGGCGCCCTGATCTGCGCCAGCACCGTCTCCCCCGACGAGGTCGTCCGCCTCGCCGGGAACGAGCCTTCCGTTCTGGACGTCGGCATGCTCGGCAACCGGGACCATGCCCGCAGCGGCGACCTGCGGCTGTACGTCGGAGGTGAGGAGCGGGTCTTCACCGCCAGGCGGCCGCTGCTTGAACTGCTGGGCAAGGAGGTTGTTCACCTCGGCGAACTCGGTTCGGGCATGCGGATGAAGCTGCTCCTCAACCTGCTGATGGGTATAGAGCTGCAGGCTCTGGCGGAGGCCGTCGAGCTGGCGGC
>NZ_SUMC01000363.1 GCF_005047355.1 Actinacidiphila oryziradicis | reverse complement strand
GTGGCCGCCCGTGCGCTGCGGCTGATCCGGGCCGACCTCGGTCGGACCGCCGCGGCGCTCGCGGGGCTGGCCGCGGAACACCGCGACACTCCGATGGCCGGCCGCACCCTGGCCCTGCACGCGGTTCCGACCACCTTCGGGCTGAAGGCGGCCGGCTGGCGGTCGCTGGTGGTGGACGCCGACGCCCGGCTGGCGGCGCTGCTCGACGGCAGGCTGCCGGTGTCACTCGGGGGCGCGGCCGGCACGCTGTCCGGCTACCTGGCCTTCGCCGAGGCGGACGGCACCGCGACCGACCCGGCGGCCTACGCCGGCGAACTCGCCGACGCCTTCGCCGCCGAGACCGGACTTGCCCGGCCGGTACTGCCCTGGCACACGCTGCGCACCCCGATCGCGGACCTGGCGGCGGCCCTGGCATTCACCGCCGGCGCGCTCGGCAAGATCGCGGTGGACGTACTGGTGCTGGCCAGGACCGAGATCGCCGAGGTGGCCGAGCCCGCCCCGGCCGGCCGGGGCGCCTCATCGGCCATGCCGCACAAGCGCAACCCGGTGCTGGCCGTCCTGGTGCGAAGCGCCGCGCTCCAGGTCCCGGCGCTGGCCGGGGCCCTGACGCAGTGCCTGGTCGCCGAGGACGAGCGGTCCGCGGGCGGTTGGCACGCCGAGTGGGCGCTGCTGCGCGAGTGCCTGCGGCTGGCCGGGGGCGCGGCGTTTACCGCGGTGGAACTCACCGAGGGTCTCGCCGTGGACCCGACCCGGATGCGCGCCAACCTGGAGCTCACCGGCAGCCAGGTGGTCACCGAACGACTCGTGGCAGTGCTCACCCCGGCGCTCGGCCGGGCCCGGGCCCGCGCACTGCTGACCGATGCCTCTCGGACTGCCGACACCGCCGGCACCGGTCTGCGGGCGGTGCTGGCCGCACTGCCCGCGCTGGACGGCGTGCTGTCTCCAGCGGAACTCGACTCCCTGTTGCTCCCCGCCGAGTACACGGGTGCCGCCGGCTCGCT
>NZ_SUMC01000362.1 GCF_005047355.1 Actinacidiphila oryziradicis | reverse complement strand
TGGCCTGGCGGGTTGGCTGGTGGTTGATTACCGCATGGCCGCGCGGTCGGAGACCAGGCCGGCGATGGCTTGGTAGGTCTGGTCGAAGTACTCGCGGCGTCCGATCCAGCGTTGGAGGGGCCGCCACTGCTTGTGCTCGGCGTTGGCGTGCTCGACGCAGATCCGCTCGGAGGACTGCTGCTTGCGTGCTTCCTCCCAGGCCGCCAGTTTCTCGGGCGGGGCATCCTGCTTCGGCTTCAGCGGTGGAGCTTGGACCTGGTCGGGGAACTGCTTGGCCAGTCCCCGGTAGCCGGCGTCGACCTTGCCTCTCACCTGGGGGAACCGTTCGAACAGGTCGCAGATGCCCTCGGTCTTCAGCGCGGTCTGGTCGTGCTGGCGGCCGGGCCGGAAGGCCCCCGCCCACAGGGTCCGGCCCTTCTCGTCGGTGATGACGGTGGCCTTCTTGGTGTTCTGCCGCATCTTTCCGGAGATGAACGCCCGGCGTCCGGGGCGGTTTGCCCGTGGACGTCGGACCCGGACCTCGGTGGCATCGATCCGCAGTTCCACGCCGTGGGAGGCGGCGTAGGCGAAGACATCGGCCAGGGTGAGAAGGCGCAGGTCGGGGCTTCCGGGGACGGCGAAGCCACGGGCTGCGAGCAGGGGGCGGATCTCGTGGACGGCGCGGGTGATCGTGGAGCGGTCCACCTTGTAGAACAGGGCGAGGGCGGCATGCGGAAGCTGGAAGCGCAGGATGACCAGGGTGGCGACGACCCGGTCGGTGAAGACGAGTTGGTGGTCCGGACCTGCTCCGGCGGCGCGCAGCCGGTCATGGCCCCGGCGTTCACGCAGCTGGGACTCCTGCCCGGCCACCCACGGCTCGGCCAACTCCGCGATCAGCTTGCCGAGGCGACGGCGCGGGATCCCGGTGCAGATACGATGGCTCAAGGCCGTGCGGGCCCCTCTTGACGTCACAATCATGATCGTCTCGCACGGCCGTTTGCATGCTCAGACCGGGGTCTCAGCTACCGCGCACGACGTCGT
>NZ_SUMC01000361.1 GCF_005047355.1 Actinacidiphila oryziradicis | reverse complement strand
CTGGAGCTCGCCGTCACCACCGGGTTCCCGCCGGAGCGGATCGTGATGCACGGGAACGCCAAGAGCCCGGAGGACCTGACCACCGCACTGCGGCTCGGAGTGGGGCGCATCGTCATCGACAGCACCTCGGAGATCGCCCGGCTGGCCGCCCTCGTGCCCGCACCCGCCCGGCAGCAAATCATGGTGCGGGTGGTGCCCGGCATCACGGCCGGCGGCCACGCGGCGGTGCGGACCGGCACCGACGGACAGAAGTTCGGCCTGTCGATCGCCGACGGCTCAGCCCAGCACGCCATCGACAAGATCCTCGGCCAGCCACGCCTGAACCTGGTCGGACTGCACTGCCACATCGGCTCCCAGATCGCCACCGTCAAGCCCTACGTAGTGGCGGTCCGGCGGCTGATCGGCCTCATGACCCGGATACGGGACCAGCACGGCATCACCCTGCCACAACTGGACCTCGGCGGCGGCCACGCCGTCGCCTACCGCCCCGGCGAGGACACACTCGACATCGCCGCCCTGAGCCTGCGCATCCGCGCCGAACTCACGGACGGATGCACCCGCGCCGGACTGCCCGTGCCCCGCCTCACCCTCGAACCCGGCCGCGCGCTCATCGGCCCCGCCGCAGTGGCCCTCTACCGGGTACTCGCGGTCAAACGCACCGGGGACCGCACCTTCGTCGCCGTCGACGGCGGCATGAGCGACAACCCCCGGCCCGCCCTCTACGGCGTGCGCTACGCCCCCCGGCTCATCAGCCGCCGCCCGGCCGCGCCGGACCGCCCCGTCACCGTGGTCGGCCGGCACTGCGAAGCCGGCGACATCCTGGCCGACGGCGTACCACTGCCCGGCGACATACACCCGGGCGACCTGCTCGCCGTCCCCGTAGCCGGCGCCTACCACCTGGCCATGGCCTCCGCCTACAACCTCGTCGGCCGCCCGCCCGTCGTCGCGGTCACCGACGGCCGCGCCCGGGTCCTCGTACGCCGCGAATCACTGGCCGACATGAGCCTGCGCGACATCGGACT
>NZ_SUMC01000360.1 GCF_005047355.1 Actinacidiphila oryziradicis | reverse complement strand
GTAGGCCAGGGACAAGTCCTCGGCGTCACGCACCGGCACGGTGGCGGACACCTCCATCTTGCCGCCACGGTGCAGCGCGAAGGCCGGGTCGATCGGGAAGTGATCCAGATCGCTGTCGCTGTCGCTGCTGGTATCGGTGCGAGGATTCACAATCTCCGCTGCCACGGGTGACCCCTTTGTCTGGTTATGGGGAGGCGTCGTCGCCTCCCCATGAGGGTTGACAGGTGCACA
The DNA here is from genome assembly GCF_005047355.1 of Actinacidiphila oryziradicis. Lineage (GTDB taxonomy): Bacteria > Actinomycetota > Actinomycetes > Streptomycetales > Streptomycetaceae > Actinacidiphila > Actinacidiphila oryziradicis. Next base: position 792 of record NZ_SUMC01000360.1, on the reverse strand, counting down.
CCTGCACGGCTGGTCAGGCGCTGGGCGCACCGCATGCGCGCCCGCTCCCCAGGATCCGGGGTAAGCATCCGTTCTACCGGAAAACCAAATCGGCTGGCGACTCCGTTACCACGCGTGGCGGCGCCCATTCGGGTGCGGGCGAGCAGCAGGTGATCGACGCGCTGTGGGCCACGCAGGCCGAGCTGGCCGCCGCCGTGGCCGGGCACCCGTTCTTCACCGGCCGGGACACCTATGGGTGCGTGAAGGCCTACTTGGCCCTGCAGCGGGCAAGCCGCGCGCTGCCGACCTGGAGCGACGGCTGGCGGCGTTCACCTGACCGGGCCACTGGCTGCAGCCTGCCGGGGCGGTGCCGACCGCCGGCCCGGCGCGGGGCGAGCCGGCGGCTTGAAGCGGTATGTACAGCCCCGTTACAGGGGCGCCGGGGCCGATGCGGTCGGCCGGCTTTGCTTCTCCCGGTTTGCGGTGGCCGCCGGCGGCAGGAGGATGTACCAGGGGGCCTTGGCCACGAGGTCTGTCCGTTCGGGCCGCCCCCACATGGGGCGTGAATGCATGACCCCAATACCCCGGTCCGCGCGCCTTCGACCGTAAAAGGGCCGGGTCTCCTACGATCGTCGTCCGGGATCGCCGGCCCGTCCGCCCTTGCATCTGCGGCGCGGTGCGCTGCAGACGGGATCGCGAGAGGAGGTCACGTTGATCGCCACAGCCTGGTGCGGCCGTCGGCTGGCCCGGGCAGCCGAGTGGCTGACCACGCCTCTGCTGCCCGAGGACTACCTCGGACTTGTCAATCCCCTG
>NZ_SUMC01000036.1 GCF_005047355.1 Actinacidiphila oryziradicis | reverse complement strand
CGAGTACTTCGACCAGACCTACCAAGCCATCGCCGGCCTGGTCTCCGACCGCGCGGCCATGCGGTAATCAACCACCAGCCAACCCGCCAGGCCAGCACAGCCCGACCTCAATCGAGCACCACGTCGTAAGTACGGCGGGATACGTGGGCCCGTTCACACCAATCTCAAAGACTTTTCCCCAATGGGTTTTGACCGTTGACGGCCGGTCAGTGGCGGCTGAGCACCGTCTCCAGAACACCGGCGAGCGTCTGGTCCGGATCAGGCGCGGCTCCGGGCGCCCGCCAGGCGACGAAGCCGTCGGGGCGTACCAGCACCGCGCCGTCGTCGGCGGTGCCGTGGATCTCCGCCCAGTCCGCTCCGGGCTCGGGGACCAGTTCCTGGTCCGGTCCGACGCCGTACGCGTCCAGCGGAACACCCAGCCGGCCGGCCACCCGCTGGGCCGCGGCGAGCCACGGCCGGCCGGCCGGGCCGGTGAGCAGGACGAAGGACCTCTCGTACAGGTCCAGGGTGGAAAGCCGCCCCCCGGCTCCGGTCGGGCGGACATTCCCGGCGTCGCGGCGCAGCCACATGTGCGGGGCGCGGCTGCCGGGCTCGCCGCCGGCATCGAAGCGCTCGGGCACGGGCGGGGCGTCCGGGTCGGTGCCGAAGACGGCGCCCCGGGGGTAGCGGTAGCCCAGGGCCACGGCGAGGACGCCCGCCTGGCGGCCGATGCCGGGGAGGGCGGAGTAGCCGGGGTGGCTGTGTTCGGCGGCCCGGGAGGCGGCGCGGGCGCTGGTGGCTTCGGCGACGGGCTGCCGTTCGGCACCGTAGGTGTCCAGCAGGCCGGGGCCCGCCCAGCCGCCGAGGACGGCAGCGAGCTTCCAGGCGAGGTTGTGGGCATCCTGGATGCCGGTGTTGGAGCCGAAGGCGCCAGTGGGGGACATCTCGTGAACGGAGTCACCGGCGAGCAGGACCCGGCCTTCACGGTAGCGCTCGGCGACGCGTTGGGCCGCGTGCCAGGGAGCCTTGCCGGTGATCTCGATCTCGAGTCCGGGTACGCCGACGGAGTTGCTGATGTGTGCTGCGCAGCGCTCGTCGGTGAAGTCGTCAAGGGTCTCGCCGGCGTCGGGGTGCCAGGGGATGTGGAAGACCCACTGCTCGCTGTTGTCCACCGGGAGCAGTGTCCCGCCGGCCTGATGGTTGGTCAGGTAGCAGGCGATGAAGCGGCGTTCGCCCACCACTTCGGCCAGCCGCTTGGCCCGGAAGGTGACGCTGACGTTGTGGAAGAGGTCGCCGGGGCCGGACTGCCCGATGCCGAGCCGCTCCCGGACGGGGCTGCGCGGCCCGTCGGCGGCGACGAGGTAGTCGGCGCGGACGGTGTGCCGCTCGCCTGTCGGGCGGTCGAGCAGCACGGCGGTGACGCCGTCGGCGTCCTGCTCGAAGGAGACCAGTTCGGTGGAGAACCGCAGGTCGCCGCCGAGTTCCCGGGCGTGCTCCAGCAGCACCGGCTCCAGGTCGTTCTGGCTGCACAGGCACCATCCGGTGGGGCTGAAGCGGGCCAGCCCGCCGCCGGGGTCGATCTCCTTGAACAGCCACTCCTGGTCCGCCCCGGTCAGTGACCCGGCCTGGAGGATGCCGTGGTTCTCGGCCAACACCGAGGCGGCGTCCCGGATCCCCTGCTCGGCGCCGGCCACCCGGAACAGCTCCATGGTGCGTACGTTGTTGCCGCGGCCCCGGGGGTGGTGCGAGGTGCCGGCGTGCTTCTCGACCAGCAGGTGCGGGACGCCCAGGCGGCCGAGGAAGAGTGAGGTGGACAGGCCCACCAGGGATCCGCCCGCGATGAGGACCGGAATCCGGTCGTCGGTCTTGGCAGTCATCAGTCGCTCCAGCGCTTACGAAGGTGGGTCCGCCCGATCCAGCTTCTCCTTGCCCGACCTGGGATGTCCCGCTCTGCCCGGACCACTCATTCGCTCGTATGGACCACAGATCTCGCGCCATCCGTACCAACGGACCACGATCGAGACCGGGCCTCGCCGTCGGATTTTCGGCGGGCGACCAGGCCACGCGCACCGGCCCCGCCACCCAATCGGGTGCCGCCAAAGGCGACGGCGTCCCCAGGCGCGGGCCCCGAAGGAGATGTGGAACATGACAACAACCCTGTCCGAACGGACACCTCAGTCGGCGCTCGACACCACTCGGCTCCGCGTGGTGCTGCTTGTGGAGGTCAACGAGGGCCAGCAGCACCGGTTCCTCGAAGCCTACGAAGCACTCCGCCACCAGGTGGCCGGCGTCCCGGGGCACGTCACCGACCAGCTGTGCCAGTCCATCGAGGACCCCTCGCAGTGGCTGATCACCAGCGAGTGGGAGAGCGCCCCGCCCTTCCTGGCCTGGGTGGAGAGCCCGGAGCACATGGAGATGGTGAAGCCACTCCACGGGTGCGTCCGCGACACCCGGTCGCTGCGGTTCAGCATCATGCGGGAGACCGGGTTCGCTCCCCCGCCCGAAAGGCAGCGCGGCCGGCTGCAGTCCGCTCCCCGGGTGGGTGACGGCGTCGTCCGCCACGCGCTGACCTTCACCGTCAAGCCCGGCAGCGAGCCGAAGGTCGCCAAGATCCTCGCCGGGTACACCGCTCCCGAGGCGCGGGTCGACGACCGCACCCGGCTTCTGCGCACCTCGCTCTTCATGCACGGCAACCGGGTCGTGCGGGCTGTGGAGATCAAGGGCGACCTCATCGCGGCGATGCGCCATGTCGCCCAGCAGCCCGAGGTCCGGGCGGTCGAGGAGGCCATCAACCCGTATCTGGAGGCGGACCGCGATCTCACCGACCCGGAGTCGGCGCGCGTGTTCTTCACCCAGGCCGCGCTGCCGTCGGTGCACCACATGCCGGCGGCCGGGAAGTCCGGGACGGTAGCGCGGCACGCCCTGCTGTACCCGGTGAAGCCCGGGTGCGGGCTCGCGGCGGCCCGGCTGCTGGCCCGCCATGACGAGCTGGCGGGAGGGGATCCGGAGAGCCCGGTCGCGTCCAGCACCATCTTCCTGCGCGGCGACATCCTCGTACGGATGGTGGACATGCGGGCGAAGTTGGAGCAGGTGCCGGTCCTGACGGCCGGTGTCAACGGGACGCGTACGGCGGCGGTGCTCGGCCGGCTGCTGGAGCTCTCCGACAGCCGCGTGCTGACCACCCCCGACGGGCTGCGGCGCTTCCTCGCCTCCTGCGACATGAACCTGGTCACCGACCGCCGGCCGCCGGAGGAGTCCTGAGCCCCTGTACTGCCAACTGGAGGGAGCAACCATGACCACTCACTCCGAACACCGGGGCAGCCGGAGAGTGGCTGTCACCGGGGTCGGCGTCATCGCCCCGGGTGGCGTGGGAGTACCCGCGTTCTGGGATCTGCTCACCGCCGGGCGTACGGCGACCCGGGGAATCACGCTCTTCGACCCGGAGGGGTTCCGCTCGCGGATAGCCGCCGAGTGCGACTTCGACCCGGCGGCGTGCGGCCTCGGAGTCAAGGAGACCGAGCGCGCCGACCGGTATGTGCAGTTCGCGATGGCCGCCGCCGACGAGGCGGTCCGGGACTCGGGACTGGATCTCCGGGAGGAGGACTCTTGGCGGGTGGGGGTGTCGCTCGGCACCGCAGTCGGCGGCAGCACCCGCCTCGAACAGGACTACATCGCGGTCAGCGACTCCGGGCAGCACTGGGACGTGGACCACCGCCAGGCCGGCCCGCATCTCCACCGGGTGTTCTCACCGAGCACGCTCGCGTCGGAGGTGGCGGAGCGCACGGGGGCCCACGGGCCCGTACAGACCGTCTCCACGGGCTGCACCTCCGGGCTCGACGCGATCGGTTATGCCTTCCACGCCATCGAGGAGGGCCGGGCCGATGTGTACATCGCGGGCGCGGCGGACTCGCCGATCACCCCGATCACGGTGGCCTGCTTCGACTCCATCAAGGCGACGTCCACGAACAACGACGATCCCGCCCACGCCTCCCGGCCGTTCGACGCCGGGCGGGACGGCTTCGTCCTCGGCGAGGGTGCCGCCGTGCTCGTCCTGGAGGAGATGGAGCACGCCCTCGGCCGCGGCGCGGCCATCTACTGCGAGATCGGCGGCTATGCCACTTTCGGCAACGCGCACCACATGACCGGCCTCACCCGCGAGGGCCTGGAGATGTCCCGGGCGATCGACCGCGCGCTGGACCACGCCCGGCTGGACAGCTCCGCGGTCGACTACGTCAACGCGCACGGCTCGGGCACCCAGCAGAACGACCGCCATGAGACGGCGGCGGTCAAGCGGTCGCTCGGCCGGCACGCGTACGACATCCCGATGAGTTCCATCAAATCCATGGTTGGGCACTCACTCGGGGCGATCGGCGCGCTCGAGGTCGTCGCGTGCACCCTGGCTCTGGCCAACGGTGTCGTGCCGCCGACCGCGAACTACGAGACGCCCGACCCGGAGTGCGACCTGGACTACGTGCCGCGCGTCGCGCGCGCCATGAAGCTCCGGACCGTGCTCTCGGTCGGCAGCGGCTTCGGCGGCTTCCAGTCCGCCGTGGTGCTGAACCGGGCGGAAGGGAGCTCGCGATGAGTACCGGGGCAAAACGGCGCCCGGTCCTGACCGGCATGGGCGTGATCGCCCCGAACGGCATCGGCACGGACGCCTTCTGGAAGGCGACCCGGGAGGGAGTCAGCGTCCTGGACCTGATCTCCCGCGAAGGGTGCGGGCATCTGCCGCTCCGGGTCGCGGGCGAGGTCCGGACCTTCGATCCGGCCTCGGTCATCGAGGAGCGCCTCCTGGTCCAGACCGACCGGTTCACACACTTCGCGATGGCCGCGGCGGACTTCGCTCTGGCCGACTCCGGGCTCGACACCGCCAGTGGCTCGCCGTTCGACGTGGGCGTGGTCACGGCGACCGGGTCCGGCGGCAGCGAGTTCGGGCAGCGCGAGATGCAGCACCTGTATGTGCAGGGACCGCGCTATGTCGGCCCGTACCAGTCCATCGCCTGGTTCTACGCGGCCAGCACGGGGCAGATCTCGATCCGCGGCGGCTTCAAGGGCCCCTGCGGTGTGGTGTGCAGTGACGAGGCCGGCGGCCTCGACGCTCTCGGGCACGCCGCCGGGAACATCCGGCGCGGCGTGGACGCGATCGTGGTGGGCGCCGCCGAGGCGCCGCTGGTGCCGTACTCGATCGTCATCCAGCTCGGTTACGAGGAGCTCAGCCGCTCCGCCGACCCGGGCCTCGCCTACCGGCCGTTCACTTCGGCCGCCTGCGGGTTCGTGCCCGCGGAGGGCGGCGCGATGTTCGTCGTCGAGGAGGAGTCGGCCGCCCGCCGGCGCGGGGCCCGGATCCGGGCGGTGGTCGCGGGGCACGCCGCGACCTTCACCGGGGCCGGCGCCTGGGAGGAGTCCCGCGAGGGGCTCGGCCATGCGATCCGCGGCGCTCTGGACCAGGCCGGGTGTGTGCCGTCAGATATCGATGTCGTCTTCGCCGACGCCCTCGGTGTCGCGGCCGCCGACCGCGCCGAGGCGCTGGCGCTCGCCGACGTCCTCGGCCCGCGGGCCGGACATGTCCCCATCACCGCCCCCAAGACCGGTATCGGCCGGGCCTACTGCGGCGCCCCCGCGCTGGACACCGCGGCCGCGGTGCTCGCGATGGAACACGGCCTCGTACCGCCCACTCCCAATGTCACCGATGTGTGCCACGACCTCGATCTCGTGACCGGCCGCCCGCGCTCCGTCGAGCTGCGGACGGCACTGGTCCTGAGCCGCGGCCTCATGGGATCCAACGCGGCGCTCGTGCTCCGCCACCCCGAAGGAGAGTCCCTGTGATGATCAGTGAACTGACTTACGCCGACGTGGCCTCGCTTATGAAGAGCTGCGCGGGCCTCACCGCCGACCCGCTGCTGCTGGAGAGCAGGCCCGACACCCCTTTCGCCGACTTCGGACTCGACTCGCTCGGCCTGCTCGGGATGGTGGCCGAACTGGAGCACCGGTACGGCATGCCCATCATCGGCGACGCCGAGGGCGCCAGGACCCCGGCCGACTTCGTCGACCGGGTCAATTCCTCACTCACCGTGGAGGCCTGACCATGTCACACCGTGCACTGATCATCGCCCGTATGAAGCCGGACGCTGCCGACGGCATCGCCGAGGTCTTCGCCGCATCCGACCGCGGCGAGCTGCCGGGGCTGATCGGGGTCACCGGCCGCAGCCTCTTCCAGTTCGGCGAGGTGTACGTCCACCTCGTAGAGGCCGACCAGCCCCCGGGGCCCTCCGTCGCCCAGTACGCCAGCCACCCGGCCTTCCGCGACATCAGCGAGCGGCTCAGCCCGTACGTCAGCGCGTACGACCCGGCGACCTGGCGGACCCCGAAGGATGCCATGGCCAACGAGTTCTACCGCTGGGAACGCTGATGGGGTTCCACGGGCGACGGCACGGACGGGAGGACGGTCATGGCGGTCCCTGATGAGCGGCCCACCGCCTCGGCAGCCGACTGGGTACGGTGCGAGGGCTGTTCCGTCCTGATCTACGGCAAGCGCTTCAGGCGGACCTTGAACGTCTGCCCGGAGTGCGGCTGGCACGCCCGCCTCACCGCGCAGGAGCGGCTCGAGCAACTGCTCGACCCCGGCTCCACGTCGCCCGTGGACCATGTGGAGCCGCTGCACGACCCGCTCGGCTTCACCGACACCCGCCCGTACGCCGACCGGCTGGCGGACGCTCGCGCCGCCACCGGTCTGCGGGAGGCCGTTCTCTGTCTGCGGGGCCGGATCGAGGGCCGGCCGGTGGTCGCCGCCGCGATGGACTTCCGGTTCCTCGGCGGCAGCCTCGGCTGCGGGGTCGGCGCCCTCGTCACGGAGGCGGCCCGCACGAGTCTGCGGCACCGGATCCCGCTGCTGCTGGTCACCGCCTCCGGTGGCGCCCGTATGCAGGAGGGCGTGCTGGCACTCATGCAGATGGCCAAGACCTCCCAGGCCCTGACCGAACTCGACGAGGCCGGGATCCTGGTCGTCTCGCTCATCACCGACCCGACATACGGAGGCGTGGCCGCGTCCTTCGCCACCCTCGCCGACGTGATCATCGCCGAGCCCGGCGCCCGCCTGGGCTTCGCCGGACCCCGCGTCATCGAACAAACCACTGGTGAGCGCCTTCCGAAGGGCTTCCAGACCGCCGAGTTCCTGCTGAAGCACGGCATGGTGGACGACGTGGTCCCCCGCTCCGCGCTCCGCCCGGTGCTCGGCAAGCTCCTCGGCCTGCCGCCCGAGCAGGACCACGGCCACGACCAGGCCGCCGGCCTGCGCGAGCCGCGGCCCGGTGCGATTGTGCGCCGGGTCGAGGAGGTCCAGGAGCGCGACTCGTGGGAGGCCGTGCGGTTGGCGCGGCACGCCGAGCGGCCCACGACGCTGGACTACGCCGGACATCTGCTGGACGACTTCCACGAGCTGCACGGCGACCGGCTGGCCGAGGACTGCGGCGCGATCGTCGGCGGTCCGGGGCGGCTGAACGGGCTGCCGGTGATGCTGATCGGCCATCACAAGGGCGGCCCGGACCTCGCGGAACGGCAGCGCCGGAAGTTCGGGATGCCGACGCCGGGCGGCTACCGGAAGTCGGCGAGGCTGATGAGGCTCGCCGCGAAGCTCGGGATGCCCGTGGTCACGCTGATCGACACACCGGGTGCGAATCCGGGAGCGGACGCCGAGCGGAGCGGCCAGGCGGTCGCGATCGCGGAGAATCTGCGGTTGATGTCCCGGCTGCCGGTGCCGATCGTGGCGGTGCTGACCGGCGAGGGAGGCAGCGGTGGCGCGCTCGCGCTGGCGGTCGCCGACCGGGTGCTGGTCAGCGAGGGCGGGGTGTATTCGGTCATCAGCCCCGAGGGCTGCGCGGCGATCCTGTGGAAGGACTCCGAGTCGGCCCCCGCCGCCGCGGCGGCGCTCCGGCTGCACCCCCGCGAGCTGCTGCGGCTCGGCGTCGTCGACGGTGTCGTACCGGAGCCGCCGGACGGGGCGCACAGCGATCACGCCGCGGCGGCCGGGCTGCTCGGCGAAGCGCTGGCCACGGCGCTCGGCGAACTGGTGCCGTGGGAAGCCGAGCGGCTGGTGCGGGCCCGCAGGGGCCGGTTCGGCCGTTTCGGCGTCGATGGAGACGAAAGAGAAGGTGCGTCGTGACACTGGGCAGTGAGAAGAAGAATCACCACGAGCACAGCCACCCGCCGGTGGTCGTGAACCACAGCACCCCGCCGGGCCCGACGACGCTGGAGTCGGTGTGCCGCAGCGTGACGGAGCTGGCCAGGGCAGCGCCGAAGCCGCCGCGCAGGATCAGGCTCCAGCATGGGCAGACGACGGTCGAGGTGGAGTGGCCGGAGCCGGAGACGGCCGCCGCGGTGCCGGTGACCGTCACGCTCCCCGAAGCTCCGGAGCCCGCTTCCGGCCAGGAGGTGCGGGACGGGCTGCGGTACGTGTGCGCCCCGATGGTCGGCACGTTCTACCACTGCCCCGAACCGGGCACGCCGCCCTTCGTCTCGGTCGGCGATGTGGTCCGGCCCGGACAGACCATCGGCATCCTCGAGGTGATGAAGATGATGAGCCCGGTCCAGGCGGACTCCGGCGGACGGATCGTGGAGATCCTCGCGCCGGACGCGCACTCCGTTGAGTACCAGGAACGGCTCATCGCCATAGCGCCCGCGAACCAGGCCGAGGAGTGATCCGCATGTTCTCCACCGTCCTCGTCGCCAACCGCGGTGAGATCGCGCTGCGGATCGCCCGCGCCTGCCGTGAGCTCGGTATCCGTACCGTGGCCGTGCACTCCACCGCGGACCGCGACTCCGCGGTCGTACGGTTCGCGGACGAGGCGGTGCACATCGGGCCACCGCCATCGAAGGGCAGCTATCTCAGCGTGCCGGCGATCGTGGAGGCGGCGCTGCGCACCGGGGCGCAGGCCGTCCACCCGGGCTACGGATTCCTGTCGGAGGATCCGGACTTCGCGGAGATCTGCGAGGCGAACGGCATCACCTTCATCGGCCCGGCGCCGCACGTCATGCAGCAGCTCGGCGACAAGGCGGTGGCCCGCGCCGTGATGGCGGAGGCGGGGCTGCCAGTGCTGCCGGGCAGCAGGAACGCGCTGGCCTCGTCCGCGGAGGCGAAGGAGACCGCCCGGCGGACCGGCTTCCCGGTGATCCTGAAGGCGGTGGCGGGCGGCGGCGGGCGCGGTATGGCCGTGGTACGCCAGCCGGAGGAGCTGCCGCGCGCCTACAACGAGACCCGGGCGCACGCGAGAGCGGTGTTCGGGGACGACCGGCTCTATCTGGAGCGGTTCATCGAGGACGCCCGGCACATCGAGGTGCAGGTCCTCTGCGACCAGCATGGCTCGGCGGTCCACCTGGGCGAGCGTGACTGCTCGGTGCAACGGCGGCACCAGAAGCTCGTGGAGGAGGCGCCCGCGCCGAATCTCCCGGACACCGTGCGGGAGGCGATGTGCGCGGCGGCGGTGCGCGGTGCCGTCGCGGTGGGTTACGTCGGGGCGGGCACGTTCGAGTTCGTGCTGGCGCCGTCCGGCGAGTTCCACCTCATGGAGATCAACTGCCGGCTCCAGGTGGAGCACCCCGTCACCGAGATGGTCACCGGGATCGACATCGTCAGGGAGCAGATTCTCATAGCCGCCGGCCTGCCGCTGTCCTTCCGCCAGTCGGAGATCGTCGCCCGGGGTGTGGCCGTGGAGTGCCGGGTCAACGCCGAGGACCCGGCCCGGGACTTCGCCCCGGCGCCCGGCCTGCTGACCGAGTTCGTGCCGCCGGGCGGCCCGTTCGTACGGGTCGACACGCACGCCTATCCGGGCTGGCTCATCGGGCCGGACTACGACTCCCTGCTGGCGAAGACCGTCGTGTGGGCGCCGGACCGGCAGCAGGCGATCGCCCGAATGGACCGGGCCCTGAGCGAGTTCCGCGTCGACGGCGGCGGTGTACGGACCACTCTGCCCTTCCTGCGCCGGACACTGGCGCGCCCGGAATTCCGGTCCGCGACCCACACCACGGATCTGGTCGCCACGATGTCCGCCGAGGGGGCGGCTGGTGGCGCGGAGCCCGGCGACCCGGCTGTCGTCGCCGCGGGCTGAAGACGGACGTGAGCCGGTGCCGGTGCCGCGCCGCCCGCCCTCGCAATGGGGGCACGGCGCGGCACCGGCCGGCGCTCCGCCTCGCGGTGCCATGCCCTCCGCTCCCCGGCCGTCCAGCCGATAAAACTGACCCGGCGTCAGAGGGACATTCCGCAAACGGGTGAACCAGGGCCCCCCGCCACCCGAAGGGTGCACATACCCACCCGAATGCAGCCTTCTCGGGTGGCAGGGCCGCGAAAGCTGGCTGACGGTGAGGGTGGCGCCTCCGCGATACCACCAGCTGACGTCGGGTCGGCAGTCGCCCGGAGCGCCGGAAGGAATACCCACATGCGTCCCGCTCGCATTCTTTTCGCCGGCGCCGCGCTAGCCGCGACCTTGACCCTGGCAGCCCCCGCCGCCTACGCCGCTGCCACCGTTGTCTCCGATGCGGGCGGCGGCGACAGCCAGTCCTGGAGCGGCGGCCAGGACGGATCGTCGGGCGGCTACGAATCGAACAACTCTTGGAAGGGCGACAGCAACAGCGACGGCGGCGGCAGTTCCTCGGGCGGTAAGGAGAAGGACAGCTCCGACGGCGGTAGGGAAAAGGACGACTCCTACGGCGGCGGCAAGGAGAAGGACTACTCCGGGGGCGGCAAGGAGCACGAGCACCAGAGTCCGCACGGCGGTATGCACACCGGTGGCGGCGGCATGGCGATGTCCGGAAGCGGTATGACGGCCGGGGCGGTCCTGCTCATCGGCGGCCTCGGCGCGGGGGCGTACGCCCTGCGCCGCCGTCCCCTGGCCGGCAGCGTGGCCTGATTCATGCCGCTGCCGCACACCCGTCCTGTCGTGGCCACCCTCGCTCGGCGCCGGTGGCCACGATGCGCCGGAGAACGCCGGTGCCGTCCGAAGAAAGGCCTCTCCTCATGGACAGCAGCGTCCGCATGCTCCGCTGGGCCGCCGCGGCGGCCCTAGTCGGCCTCCTCCTGATCTACAACTCAGTGGAAGCCTCCCCGACCTCCTCGACCACGTCGACCTCCTCGACCACGTCGGCCGCGTCGCTGCCCGTGGCGTCGGCCCCGGCGGCCACGCGGCTGGCCCCGTCGGGCCCGACGATGAGCAGGTCCCGTCCGGTGCGCCTGGAGATCCCGCAGCTCGGGCTGAGCGCGCCGTTCACCAGGCTGCGGCTGGACCGCTCGGGTGTGCTAATTCCTCCGCCCAGCAACAACCCCAACCTGGTCGGGTGGTACGGGAACGGGGTCACACCCGGCGAGCGCGGCCCGGCCATCGTGGCCGGCCATGTGGACACCAGGACCGGCCCCGCGGTGTTTCTGCTGCTACGGATGCTCGATGCCGGCAACATCGTCGAGATCACCCGGGCGGACGGGACCATCGCGGCCTTCTTCGTCGACGACGTCGAGACGTACAGCAAGGCCGGCTTCCCCGACCGGGCGGTGTACGGGGACACCCCGGACGCGCAGCTGCGGCTGATCACCTGTGGCGGGCAGTACGACCGCACGCGGGGGGGTTACTTGTCCAATGTCGTCGTCTTCGCGCACTTGGTCTCCTACCGGAAGGTCTGAGCGGCACCGACCGTACTGTCGAACGCGTGCAGGTAGCCGTTGACCGGACGGATGTCCCCGATGCTCAGACCCGCTTCCGTCATCCGGGTGACAAGGCTGTCCCTGGAGTGCTTGCGGCCGCCTACGTTGAGCAGCAGCATCAGGTCCATCGCCGTGGTGAACTTCATCGAGGGGCTGTCGTCGACGATGTTCTCGACAACGACGACCCGGGCGCCGGGGGGTGCGGCCCGGACGACATTGCGCAGCGTCGCGAGGGTGCTCTGGTCGTCCCACTCCAGGATGTTCTTGATGATGTACATGTCCGCCCGGACCGGGATCTCCCGCCGGCAGTCGCCGGGCACCAGCCGGACCCGTGCCGCGAACTCGCCGCCGTCGCGCAGCCGCGGGTCGGCGTTGGCGACGACCTTGGGCAGGTCCAGGAGGGTTCCATGCAGGTGCGGGTGCTTCTCCAGCAGGCTGGCGATGACGTGTCCCTCGCCGCCGCCGATGTCGGCGACCGTCTCCACGCCGGCGAGGTCGAGGAATTCGGCCACCTCCGCCGCCGACTGCCTGCTGGAGGTGGTCATGGCCTTGTTGAACACCTGAGCCGATGACGCCGCGTCCTCGTGCAGGTACTCGAAGAACTCCTTGCCGTAGAGACTGTCGAAGACATGCGAACCGGACCGGACCGCCTGGTCCAGGAGCGGCCACGCCGCCCAGGTCCACGGCTCGGTGCACCACAGGGCGATGTACCGCAGGCTGTTGGGGGCGTCCTCGCGGAGCAGCCGGGACAGCTCGGTGTGGGCGAAGCGGCCGTCCTCGGTCTCTTCGAAGATCCCGTAGCAGCACAGCGCGCTCAGCAGCCGGTGCAGCGGCTGCGGCGCGGCGTTCACCGCCACGGCCAGTTCGTCGGGCGTGGCCGGGGCCTCCCCGAGTGCGTCCGCGACGCCGAGTGTGGCGGCGGCACGGACGGCCGCGGCGCACGCGGCACCGAAGACGATCTCGCGCAGCCGCATGACCGGTGGCGGGGCAGGAGGGATGGCCGTAGCGGTGTTGGTGGTGGGGCCTACGGTGGCCATGGGACCGCCTTTCTGACGCAGAAAGTTTGCTGCCGCCAACCCGCCGACGAGCCGGTCGTCCGCGGGTTGGCACACGCCGGGGGCGAGGGACGCACGACAGGCGTCAGCACTTGCCCGTAGGCTCCGAGATCTTGCACGCGTTTGCGGTGAAGGAGTTGCCCGAGCCCTTGTCCCGGTCGGCCAGGTCGGCGGGCCCGTTGCCCTGCAGGACGTTGTCCTTGATGGTGTTACGGGTGTTGGCGATACCGACCATGCTGGGGAAGAGCACGACTCCGCCGGACATCGACGAGGCCCCAGTGTTGTCACGCACCACGTTTCCGGTCACAGTCGTGTCCTCGACGCCGGTGAGGAGGATGCCGGTGCCCTGGAAGTACGGAAGCCGGGAGCTGGCCGCGCAGTACTTGTTGTTCGCGGACACCGTGTTGCGGGTGACGGCCAGGGCGCCCGCCCGGGGCTTGCCTTCGTCACCGACGACCATCACGCCCGCGCAGTTGCCGGTGATGTCGTTGCCATCGACGGTGAGGTTTCTGAGGCGGCGGATGCCGACGCCGATCCGGTTCCCGGAGAGGTTGTTGCCTTGGATGACGGTGCCCTGGGTGTCGGTGGCTCCGCCCTCCTCGCTGATCGTGTTCGCCAGGTAGATCCCGGACTGGCCGTTGTTCTTTGACGTGTTGTCCCGGAAGTCGCCCCGGATGGACTTTTCCTGGCCGATGCCCTGCTGGCCGTTGTCCTGCGCGAGGACCTCGCGCACGCTCATCCGGTCGGTTCCGGTGCCCCAGATGCCGTTCTTGGTGAATCCCCGGACGGTCAGCGCCCGGATGTTCACTCCGGTGAGCTTGGTATCCGCCGTTCCGGTGACGCAGATCCCGTGGCCGGCCAGCGCGCAGGCGTTCTTCGATCCGGCGGTTCCGGGCGAGATCACGGTGGCCGCGCCCGCGCCGGTCAGTGTCAGGCCCGGGACCGTCACCTGGATGCTCTCCCGGTAGGTGCCCGGGCCGATGGCGACGGTGTCCCCCGGCCGTGCGGTATCCACGACCTGCTGGATGGATTCCCCCGCCTTGACGACCCGGCGGGCCGCGCCTTGCGCGGCCGGAGCGGTGCACCCCAGTCCGGCGGTGGCGATGACAATGGAGGTAATCGTGGCCATATTTCTTGATTGGCGTATTTGCATGGTTCATGTCCCGTTTCTCCCAGGGACCCCCGCGAAATTGAAGCTATGGGCGATCCCCGCACCCCGCCACTCGGCGAAGTCAGGCCTGCCCGTCGGTCGGGGCCATGGAGGACAGCGTCACCGGCGGCAGGTACTCGCGTATGAAGGTGCGCTCCCACCAGGCCCCGCTGGCCCGCAGCTTCGGCCAGCCGGTGAAGCGGTAGACGTAGAGCCTGGCCCGTACATAAGTCGGCGGGGAGTCCGGGAAGGGGTTGGTACGCAGCAGCCTCAGGGTCGCGGGGTCGTTCATCAGGAGCCGGGTGACGAACGGCAGGAACCAGGGCTGGGCGAAGCCGGCGGAGATCCCGGCGAACCACATCAGCCAGTCCAGGCGGAGGTGGTACGGCGCGAATTGGCGCGGCATGCGCCGGACATCGCCGGGCTTGCCCTTGAAGCCGTACTCCTTCCAGACCGTGTTGCCGGTGATCTCGGCGTCGTCGGTGCCCTCGACGATGACCTCCTGGCGGATCCGGTTGACGCTGCCGAAGGCACCGTAGGCGTTGACCAGGTGGAGCCGGTTGAAGGAGTAGTTCATCAGCTGGCCGCGGCCGACCAGATTGCGGGCCGGCCAGTAGCTGAGCACCGCCACCAGCGCGGTGACGGCGAGCACCACGCCCACGTACCAGGCCGGGGCGGGCGCGAAAGCCGGGGGCGGGCTCGACGCGGGGACGACCGCCGAGAGGGCGAGCACAATGGTGAGCCAGTTGAGCCAGGCGAAGTTCCCGGAGAGTACGAGCCACAGCTGGGTGACCACGATCAGACCGGCGGCCACTCCCGCGACGGGCTGCGGGGCGAAGAGCGCGACGGGGACGACCAGCTGGGCGACATGGTTCGCGGCGACCTCGACGCGGTGCAGGGGTCTCGGCAGGTGGTGGAAGAACCAGCTGAGCGGGCCTGGCATCGGCTGGGTCTCGTGGTGGTAGTAGAGGCAGGTCAGATCGCGCCAGCAGCGGTCGCCGCGTATTTTGATCAGCCCCGCGCCGAATTCGACGCGGAAGAGCAGCCAGCGCAGCAGCCACATCACCAGGACGGGCGGCGCGGTGCGGGCGTTGCCCAGGAAAACCGCGAGGAAGCCGGTTTCGAGCAGCAGCGACTCCCAGCCGAAGCCGTACCAGGTCTGTCCGACGTTGACGATCGACAGGTACAGCGCCCAGAGCACCGCCCACATCAGCATCGAGGCCCACAGCGGCACCAGGTCGGCCGCCCCCGCCGCCACCGCGGCGGACAGCAGTACGCCCAACCGGGCGACGGCGGCGAAGAAGCGGTCGGAGTAGCGCAGGTGGAAAAGGCTGGGCGACTGCCGGAAAGGCGTCCGGGACACAAAGCGCGGCACCGGCAGCATGCCGTTCTCACCGATGAGGGCACGGAACTGGTTGACCGCGGTGAGGAAGGCGATGACGTAGAGCGCCGCGAGCCCCCGCTGGAAGAGCAGCCTGCCCATCCAGGAGCCGGGCGCCGCGAACCATTCCATGCCCGTACCGCTAGGCGTAGCCGCTGACGATCGACAGCAGCGCGCCTTCCGGGTCACGGATCCCGGCAACGCGGCCGTAGGCGCTGTCCCTGGGCTCGCCGGTGATGTCGCCGCCGAGCTCCTTGGTGAGCTGCACGGCCTCGTCCACGTCGGCGACGCCGAAGTACACATGCCAGCGGGGCCGCACCCTGGGGTCGGCCGCGGCCTCGACACCGCCGCTGAGGATCCCGGCGACACTGTGACCGTCGACCACGAGCACGACGCGGTCGTTCTCCCAGCGGACCTCGTAGTGCTCCGGGTCGCGCTTGTCCCAGCCGAACACCTCTCCGTAGAACATCGCCGACGCGAAGGCGTCCCGGGTCCGCAGCTCGATCCATACGGGCGCGCCGACCCTGCGCAGCCGGGTGCTGAGGCCCTTCTCGCCCTCCCAGATGCCGAAGGAGGCGCCCCCGGGGTCGGAGCAGAGCGCCATCCGCCCCGTGTCGAAGTCCAGCGGTCCGACGGCCACAGTGCCGCCCCGGTCGCGGATGTCGGCGGCGGAGATGTCGGCGTTCTCGACACCGAAGAAGGTGGTCCAGGCGACCGACAGCTCCATGTCCCGGGCGCCCGTACTGATCCCCGCGACCTCGGTACCGTGAACCACGGCTCGTACGTAGTCGCCGAACCGGGTGGGGGCGTGCTCGAATTCCCAGCCGAGCAGCGCACCGTAGAACTCGGTGGCCACCCTCAGGTCGCGAGCGGTGAGGTTGACCCAGCAGGGTGCCCCGGCGACACAGCAGATCTTGGCGCTGGACACAGCCGACTCCTTCCCGCCCCCGCCTCTTCCAGCATGGCGCGGGTTCGCGCCGGGGGCATCTTGGCTACTGCCCAGCTCACGCGGTCCGATGCCTGCGGATCTTGGAGCCTGACCGGCGCTGCCGCGTACGATCGGGGACCGGCCGCCCCGCCCGCCATCTGCTCACTGGAGACGAGTCTGTGACCAACGCACGCATCCCGGTCATCGTTCTTGCGGGATTTCTGGGGTCTTCGACGGCGCGGGGGCGACCATCCATGAGGGCTACGGCCTGACGGAGAGCACGGCGGCGGCCATGTCAACCCTCCCGGCCGGGTCCGGTTCGGCACCGTCGGACAGCCCGTACCCGGATCCACGGTAGGGCTCACCCACGACGGCGAGATCCTGCTGCGCGGCCGGACGGTCTTCTCCGGCTATCTGGGCGACCCCAAGGACACGGCGGGCGCGCTGGGTGACGGCTGGCTGCACACCGGTGACCTCGGGTCCCTCGACGCGCACGGCTATCTCACGATCACCGGCCGCAAGAAAGAGATCATCGTCACCGCGAGCGGCAAGAACCTCTCCCCCGGCCTGCTGGAGGACCGGGTCCGGGAGCATCCGCTGATCGAGCACTGTGTCGTCAACGGCAACGACCGGCCGTTCGTGGCCGCTCTGGTGACTCTCGACCCCGACGCCATGGCCTACTGGCTCAAGATCCGGGAGAAGAACCCGGCCGACCCCCGCGACGTGGTGCGCGACCCCGACCTGGAGACCGAGGTGCGGCGGGCGGTCAGCGCCGCCAACACCCGGGTCTCACAGGCCGAGTCCATCCGGGCCTTCCGTATCCTCCCCGTCGCCTTCACCGAGGAGCAGTGCCTGATCACACCTTCGCGCAAGCTCAGACGGAAGGTGATCGAGGAGGTCTTCGCCGGGGAGATCGAGGCGATCTACGCGCGGACCTGAGCTATGGTTTGGGCAGCGCGCACCCGGTCAGGGTCAGGTCGAGCTTGTTGCCGGTGCCGAAGCAACTGGTGATCCCGTAGGTCTCCTCCGCGTAGTTGATCCCCTGATGAACCGTGACGGTGCCGTACTCGTCGACCTCGCACGGGTTGTTCAGCGTGCATGTCTCGCCGTCCTCGTTGCCCGTGTTGTTGATGGCGATCACCTTGCCGGTGGCGGTGTCGATGACGGGCGAGCCCGAGGTGCCGCCGATGGTCTGGCAGGCGGAGGTGTAGCGGACCGAGTCCTTCCAGGTCCAGCTGCTCTCCTCCAGGCGGTAGACGAACGCGTCGATGTTGCAGGTGTAGATCGTCTTCCAGTAGCCGGAGACGACCTTGATCGCGGCCCCCTGGGTGGGGTGGGTCGCGGACAGCTCCAGGGGGCTGATCCCGTACGCCGACTGGATGGCGGCGTAGGTGCTGCTGAGCTGGTACAGCGTGACGTCGGTGTCGGTCATCGTCGCGTAGGCGACCTTGGTGGCCTGCAACGTGCCGATCCTGGTGCCCGAGGAGTTCAGCAGGCCGAAGGTGCGGGAGGACGACGAGTTGACCAGGACCTGGCCGGGGTTGAGGAACCCGGTGCTGATGCAGTGGCCGTTGGTCATGACGAGGGCGGGGTCGGTGGAGACCGAGGTCGGCAGCTTGATCAACGAGCCGGAACAGTTGCTCAGCGACACGGTGCCGGCGAAGTCGACGGTGACAGCCGCCGGTGCCTTCGCCTGCGGGGCGGAGACCGCACTGTGGCTTGTGGCCGATGCGGGAGCCGCGCCGATGCCGGCAACCGCCGCTCCCACGACAACAACAGTCGTGAGTGCGGCTTTGAGAGGTCGGAACATGTGGGGGATCCTCTCCAGACCGAAGATTGTTCGGTAATTGTCATGCTCATTGTCGTTACTGGAGAGGTTGTGGAACAAGGGGGGAAAACCCTTGGGCCCTGCCCGGGCGATCCCGGAAAGCCGGACGGGCCCGCCGGCCGGCTTTCCGGGAAAGGGAGCCGCTCAGCTCCCGGCGGCTCCGGCAGCGGCCGCCGCCTTGGCCTGGGCCCGGGTCGGGGCGCCCAGGGCCCAGAACACCACACCCATGAGGATGAACACCGCCAGCGGGACGGCCTCCGTCAGCAGATACTTCACCCGCTCGCCCTGCGTCCAGCCGTCCGGCCGGAAGTCGGCGCCGAACCAGTCGTAGAAGGCGCCCGGCGCCAGCAGCTGCACGGTCGCGAAGAGGATGAGCAGCGTCAGCACGATCGTGATCGGCCAGGCGGCGGGAGCCCGGTAGACGCGGTCCGCCTGCGGGTACTTCCGCCGCAGCACGGGCAGCGCCGGGAAGATGCCGAGGTAGCTGACGAGGGTCGTGGAGACGGCCAGTCCCAGCACGGCCCCGAAGAGCTTGCCCGTGTTACCACTGGTGAGCTGGTGGGCGAGGATCAGCACCCCGGTGGAGACCAGCCCGCTGAGCAGATTGACCCGCACCGGCGTCCCGAAGCGCTCGGAGATCACGCCGAGAGAGCGCGGCGCGGCCCCGTCGTAACCGGAGACGGCCAGCGCGCGGTCCGAGCCCATGATCCAGGTGACGCCCGAGGACAGCACCGTCAGGATGAACATCACCGCGGCCAGCCCGCCCAGGATGGTTCCCGCCCCGCTCAGGGTGACCGTGCCGTCGGCGGCGACGCTCCCGCCGTAAACGGTGAACACCTGCCGGATGGCGTCGATGAAGCCGCCGAGGCCGGTGACGGCCTTGACCGGCAGGACGAGCAGGATGCCCAGGATCGGCAGGCCGTACAGCAGCACGCTGAGCCCGGCGGCGCGGAAGATCCCGTACGGGACGTCCTTCTGCGCGTCGGTCATCTCGTCACCCGCGGTGTTGGGCAGTTCGAAGCCGACGTAGTTGAACATCAGGACGGGCACGAGGCCGACGAAGCCGGCATAGGTCGGGGAGAAGTCACCGAAGCCGAATCCGTGCAGGCCGTGTTTGATGCCGTAGATGACCACGGTGAGTGTGAAGAGCCCGAGCAGCACGAATCGGGACCAGGCCCCGGCGGTGGGTATCCACTTGCCGATGTCGAAGGAGAGGATCGCCGCGAGCACGCCCACCCAGACGAAGAGCAGGGTGAAGACATAGAAGGCGGGGGTGCTCAGATCCTTGCCGTTATTGAAGAAGGTGGTGAAGGCGGTGACCGCGGACACGGAGAGGGTGCCGCCGAGCCAGACCGGGTTGGTCACCCAGTAAAGGAAATTATTGACGGCTCCGGCCAGCCGCCCGAAAGCCCGGCTGGTCCAGATGTACGGGCCGCCCTCCTCCGCGAAGGCCGTGCCCAGCTCCGCGATGAGCAGCGCGGAGGGCACGAAGAAGACGATGGCCAGCACAATGAGCCAGGTGAACGCCTCTGCCCCGGAGGAGGCCACGGTGCCGATGGTGTCGACGCTGACGATGGTGCACAGCAGGAAGAAGAGGATGTCGAACCGGCCGAAGTGCTTGCGGAATTTGCTCCGCTCGGACTCAGCCGCCGAGACGGAACCGCTACCGTCCGCCGGAACTTTGGACAGACCAACGGACACCCGGGCCTCCTACAGGACAAGCGATGACATGTGCGGCACATAGTCCATCGCTATTCCCGCAGGTCACAAGGGTTGAATCCAATTCGAGACCAAACTCCCCGCCCAGGACATCGACGGAAACGAAGCCGAAACGTACTCGCTACGTGGCGGGGAACGCGAGCGACAGCGCGAAGCGGCCCGCCGAATCCGTCCACCAGTGGCGCAGCTCGAATCCGGCCTCCGCCAGCTCGGCCCGGATGCCTTCCTGGCGGAATTTGGCCGAGATCTCGGTGCGCAGCTCCTCCCCCTCGGCGAAATCGACGGTGAGATCCAGTGCCGGGATCTTGACCGTCAGCTCCCTGCGGGCGCGCAGCCGCATCTCGATCCACTCCTGCTCCGGGTCCCACAGCGCCACATGATCGAAGTCGGCCGGGTCGAAGTCGGCGCCGAGTTCACGGTCGATGACGGAGAGGACATTCTTGTTGAAGGCGGCGGTGACGCCCTGCGCGTCGTCGTACGCGGCGACAAGTGTGGCCTCGTCCTTCACCACATCCGTGCCGAGCAGCAGGGCGTCGCCGGGCGAGAGAAGTGACCGGACGGAGGCCAGGAACGCGGCGCGCTCGGCCGGCAGCAGATTGCCGATGGTGCCGCCCAGGAAAGCGACGAGCCTGGGCCCGGGGGTGTCGGGCAGGGCCAGGCCGTGCTGGAAGTCGGCGACGAGGGCGTGCACGGTCAGCCCCGGGTGATCGGCGATGAGCGCCTCGGCGGCGCCGGTGAGCGCGGACTCGCTGACGTCCACCGGGAGGTAGCTGAGCGGCGCGCCCAGGGCGCTCAGCAGCAGGCGGGTCTTCTCGGACGATCCCGAGCCGAGCTCGATGAGCGTGCGGGCGCCGGTGGCGCGGGCGATACCGGTGGCGTGGCTGTTCAGGATCTCGCGCTCGGCGCGGGTCGGGTAGTACTCCGGTAGCCGGGTGATCTCCTCGAACAGCTCGCTGCCGTGGGCATCGTAGAACCACTTGGGCGGCAGCCGCTTCGGGTCGTGGGTGAGGCCGTCCGCCACGTCGGCGCGGAGGGCGGCGGCGGTGGCGTCGGCCGGCAGGGTACGGGTGAGGGTGAAAGCGGTGGGGCTCATAGGCGCGGCTCCTTGAGCGGGATGAGTAGTACGCCGTCGGGGCCCGTGTCGCCGGTCAGCAGATACCGGTCGGGGACCTCGGTCCAGCGGGGGTCGTCGTCGTACGGCTCGGAGGCGACGACCAGGGAACGGCCGGGGTCGGCCAGGTACCAGAGCGTGTCGCCCCAGGCCGTGGCGGCGATCGTGCGGCCGTCGGTGAGCAGAAAGTTCAGCCGGGACCCGGGGGCGCCCGAGGCCAGCCGCCCCGTGGTGTCCGCCAGCGCCTCGCCCGGCTCGGCCCCGCCCCGGAGCCGGTGCAGGGCGAGCGCCCAGGCGAGCGCGGAGTCGCACCGCGCCTCCAGGTTCAGCAGCGCCTCGGCCGGCAGCTCCTCGGCGATCTTGGCGACCGACTCCGGCCAGCCCCGGATCGCCCCGTTGTGGCTGAACAGCCAGGGCCCGGAGGTGTACGGGGCCGCCGCCGACTCGTCGGGCGCCGTCCCCTCGGTCGCGTCCCGTACGGACGCCAGCACCGCTGACGACCTGACGACCCTCGACACGTCCGCCAGCGACGGATCCGCCCAGATCGGCCCCGCCCGCCGGTACCTGGCCGGTACCGGGTCGCCGTCCGCGTACCAGCCGACCCCGAAGCCGTCGGCATTGACCGTGCCATGGCGCTGCCTGCGCGGCGCCCACGACTGCCGGTAGAGCGAGTGCGGCTGCCCGCCGATGATCTCCCGCAGCGGCGCGGACGGCCCCAGGTATGCCAGGTGCCGGCACATCAGCGCCTCCCGCGCCGGGTGCGCAGTCCCGGCCGTTTTGCGGTGCCCGGCGGCACCTTCCCGGACCGCCGCTCGCCACCAGCCGGGCCATCGCCAGGGACCCCGGGCCCGAGCCCGGCGGCCACCGGTTGCGGCCGGCTCGAATCCGCCGGACCACGCCGCCCCGGCTCCCACCGCCGCGGCGGACCGGAAGAGCCCGGAGCACCAACCACCGCACCCTCGCCGAACGCACCCATGCCGGGCACAGGCACGGAAGAACAGCCCGCGGGCACCCGGCGTGGACCGGTCGGGGCGCTGGGGCGGGTCCTCATGCGGCCTCCGGGGAAGCGTCGCGGGCGGTGCGGAAGCCGGAGAAGATCTGGCGGCGGATGGGGAGGTCCCAGTTGCGGAAGGTGCCGCGGCAGGCGACGGGGTCGACGGCGAAGGAGCCGCCGCGCAGGACCTTGTGGCCGGGGCCGTAGAAGACCTCGGAGTACTCCCGGTAAGGGAAGGCGGCGAAGCCTGGGTAGGGCAGGAAATCGCTCGCGGTCCATTCCCAGACGTCGCCGATGAGCTGGCGGACACCGAGCGCGGAGGCGCCGGCGGGGTAGCTGCCGGCGGGGGCGGGCTGGAGGTGGCGCTGGCCGAGGTTGGCGTGGTCGGGCGTGGGGTCGGTGTCGCCCCACGGATAGCGGCGGGATCGGCCGGTGGCGGGGTCGTGGCGGGCGGCCTTCTCCCATTCGGCTTCGGTCGGGAGCCGGCGGCCGGCCCAGCGGGCGTAGGCGTCGGCCTCGTACCAGTTGACGTGGAGCACCGGCTCGTCCGGCGGTACGGGCTCGGTGACACCGAAGCGACGGCGCAGCCACTGGCCGCCCTCGCGGGTCCAGAACTGCGGCGCGGCCAGGCTGTGCTCACGCAGATTGGCCCAGCCTTCGGGGGCCCACCAACGGGGGTCGGTGTAGCCGCCGTCCGCTATGAAGTTCAGGTACTCGCCGTTGCTGACCGGGACGGTGTCGATGAAGAAGCCGGGGACGTCGCGGGCGTGGGCGGGGCGTTCGTTGTCCAGGGCCCAGGGCTCCGCCGAGGTGCCCATGGTGAACGGGCCGCCGGGCACAAGGACCTCACCCGGGAGCAGGGCGGCGTCGCCGGGAGCCGGCGGGGGTGCGGCCGCGGTGAGGGCGGCGGGGCCGCGGCGCAGCTGGTGGGTGATGAGCATGGTTTCGTCGTGCTGCTGCTCGTGCTGGGCGATCATGCCGAAGGCGAAGCCCGCGTCGGTGAGGGGGCTGCCGTGCAGCGGGGCGCGTTCCAGGACGTCCAGGACCCGGCCGCGTACCTCGGCGGCGTAGGAATGGGCCTCGGTGGACGACAGCAGCGGGAGGGACGGCCGCTCGGCGCGGGAATGCTCGAAGGCGTCGTAGATCGGATCGATGTCGGGGCGCATGGCCTCGCGTCCGGCAACGGCGCGGAGCAGCCACTGCTCCTCCTGGTTGCCGATGTGGGCGAGGTCCCAGACGAGGGGCGACATCAGCGGGGAGTGCTGAGCGGTGAGGTCGTGGTCCTCGACGCAGGTGGTGAGGGCCCGGGTGCGGTCACGGGCGGTGAGCAGCGCGGCCAGGGCGCGCTGCCGGAGTGCCTCGGTGTCGGTCGCGGGAGCCGTCATACGAGGGGGCCCTTCCATGAGAGGTGATCGAGCATGTCGTCGGCAGGACATCGCCCGCGTAGGACGTAGCGTTCGGTGAAGTCGGCGACCGCCGCCTGGACGGCGGTGCTCGCGCCGAGCCGGGGCAGTGCTTCCTGGGCCGCGGTGAAGCAGGTCACGGCGGTTGCTCGGAGTTCGGGGTCGTCCAGGCCGTGGCGGGCGGCGCCGCGCCACAGTGGATTGCACGGCGCGGGGCTCGGGCCCGCGGTCTCGGCGAGCGGCTTGACGGCACGGTAGGCGGTCTCGCTGGCGTTCGCGTCGTCGAACAGCGCGGCGGTGACCGCCAGCGGCACGGTCCAGCCGTCGGGGCCGGGCTGGGCGTCCATCATCCGCAGTTCCAGGTGGCCGTGCGGCCGGACCGGCGGGAAGAGCGTGGTCAGGTGATAGTCGAGGTCGGCGGTGGTGGGGGGCCGGGGTGCTCCGGTCCGTATCCACTCGCGGAAGGACAGGGCTTCGGGGACGGCCCAGGGCCCGGTGTCGTCCCGTATGCACAGCACCGGTGCTTCCATGGCGTACGCGGCCCAGGCGGCCCGCGGGTCGCGGTCTGCGGCGGGGGCCAGGTTGCGCCCCGGATCCATGGAGGCCCACACGGCCTGCCGGGTGGACTTCCAGCCGGTGAGGCGGCCGTCCTGGAGCGGCGAGTTGGCGAACGCCGCCACCAGCACCGCGCCCAGCAGGTGGGCCAGCAGCCAGCGCCGCTGCTGGCCGAAGGGGCCCGGCTCCTCTGTGCCGGCGTCCAGACAGACCTGGACGGACGCGCTGCTGCTCATCATGACCCGGCCGATGGGCCAGTCACGGTCGTAGTACCGCTCCATCGCGGCATAACGCGGCAGGTCGAGCAGGCGGCGCGGACTGTGCCACGGATCGATGCCGTGGCCCGCGAGGCCCAGCCCGTGCTCGCGCAGACGCTGCCGGACGGCGTCCAGGTCGGCGGTGAGGGATTCCACGCACTGGCTGATGGAACTGGCGGGGAGCGAGCTGAGCTCCAGCTGCCCGCCGGGCTCCAAGGTGAGAAGGGAGCCCAGAGAGAGGTTTCGCAGCGCCTCGACGGCGGCGGTGTGCCTGCCCTCGTCGACGGGTCGTGCGGGGTCTTCGAGATCGTGGACGAACCATTCGAGCTCCACTCCCAGGAGCCGGGGTGGACCGGTTTTGAAGCAGACCCCGTGGACATGGGCTTCTGCCGCTGTTTCGCTGATCGGCTCGGTTGTCTCCGTACGCTGGCTGCCGGGCATGACCGGGACCTCCCGTGGACGTGTGGCGCGGGGTCCGCGCGGCGGGCTGCCGTGCGGTGTCCGTTCCACCTAAGCCGCTGGGCGGGGAGCGCTCAAGGGTGCGTCGCCAGGCTCTTCTCCAGCATGCCCGCGCCCCGGAAGCTCCGCATGTCCAGCGCTCGGAACGTGTACCCAGCTGACACACGCCGTACTCCCCCGGAGATCGCAGCCGTCCCCGGCGCCCCCTCTTCCCGCAGATGGGGGTCCCCGGGGCGCGCCGGGGCACCGTGGTCAGCCGTTCCAGCCGGCCGGTTCCTCCGGGTCGGGAACGACGTGGACGGCCGCTTCCTCGGCCGAGGCCGCGGCTCCGTCGATAGAGCGCTCAAACTCGGCCATGACATCACCTGTCCTCATCGCGGTATTGCCGTTCCGTCCCTTCGCGTACCCGCCACGGCGGCCCGAAACGGGCCGGCGTCAGAGGCCGCGGCGGCGGCCGGATGGGACCGCAGTGCGGTGGCCGCCTCGGGAGCAGCGGGAACAACCTGCGCTGCTTGCCGGTTCAACTACATGCGGGTGACGGTGGAGGGACAGTGTCCCCGGGCCTCAACAATTGCCTGCGGGGAAGATCGTTCGGCTGAAGCCCCGCAGTGCCTGCCGCCGAGAGGCGACCACCTTCACCGCGCCCGCACCCCCAAGCCGGCCCTGGCCAGGTGTCCCCCGTCCTGGCCAGGGCCTTCGAGAAATTCCCGCCGGGGCAGGCCTATGTCCAGGGCAGGGCCGCCCGGTACCGCCAGTAGTCGGACGCGGGCTCGGCGAGGGCCGCCAGCAGGCCGAGCTGGTCGGCGTCGAGGCGTACGGCGGAGGCGGCGAGGTTGCTGGCGAGCTGCCCGGCCGTGGCAGCGCCGGAGAGGACGATGTCGGCCCAGGGCCGGTGGAGGACGGCGGCGAGGGCGAGGGCGTCAGGGGTGGCGCCGGTGTCGGCGGCGAGGCGGTCCAGGACGGGGGAACCCGGCTGGGCGAGTCGGCCGTTGGCCATGGCCTCCTTGACGATGACGGAGCAGCCCGCGTCGTGCGCCTCGGCGAGCGCGGCGCCCGCGGAGGGCTCCAGCAGGTTGTAGGTGGACTGGACGCTGGAGAAGAGCGGGATGCCGTCCACGGTGACCGCCAGCGCGGCGCGGATGGCGGCCGGCTGCTCCGGACCGCTGGTGGACAGGCCGATGGTGACCCCCTCGGCGGCGAGGTCGGCGAGCCGGTCGTGGAGCGCACGGTCGGTGAGGGCGGGACTGTCCGGAGTGACGGAATGGATCTGGTAAAGATCGAGGCGCTCGCCCAGAAGCTCCCGGGTCTCGGCGACCTGACGGTCGTAGGTGGCCGTGCTGTGGTCCTTGACCTCGTGCACCTCGGCGTCGGGGCGCCAGTCGGCGGTGTATGTGTAGCCCCATTTGCTGCCGATCACTACGTCGCGGATCTCCGGGCGGCCCCGCAGCCACTCGGCCAGGAACTCCTCGGACCTGCCGTAGGAGCGGGCCGCGTCGAAATAGCGCACGCCCTGGGCGTAGGCCGCGTCGAGCACCTCGTGGGCACGCTCCCGCATCGCCTCGACCGTCCGCTCGGCGGGCAGGTCCGTCTTCCGGCTGAGGTTGATGTAGCCGGGGCGGCCCACCGCGGCGAGGCCGAGCCCGATTCGGGTGATCGGGGCGGCGGCGAGACGTCTCAATGGCACGGTCGGATTTCCTCCTGGTCGCTGGGGCAGGGACTGCCGGGAGTGCCGGAACGGCGGCGGCATCGTCACCGTACTCCCGGCGCAGTACGCGGATACCGTGCCCCGGGGTGACGTTCGGGTGATCGCCATAAGGCAGAGTAGGAGGCACTTCTCTCCGCGATTTGAGGATCTACCGCATGCGACTGGCCCTGCGCAGGCCCCGGCTCGCCGCCGGGGCAGCCGCGATCGTCGCGCTGGCCGGTATCGGCGTCGTGTCGGTCGCCGCCGCCGACAGCCCGGCTCCCGTCCACCAATCGGACCAGATGTTCTCCATGCCCCAGTCACCGGGCAGCAAGGAACAGGTGCGGATCGACACCTCGTACTTCACCTCCGGAGGCTCCGGCAGGCGCCCGGCTGTGCTGCTCGCACACGGCTTCGGCGGCAGCAAGGACGACATGAAGGGCGAGGCCGAGCAGCTGGCACGTGACGGCTACGCGGTGATGACCTGGTCGGCGCGCGGTTTCGGCCGCTCCGGCGGGGAGACCTCACTGAACGCGCCGGACCGCGAGGTCGCGGACGTCCGGCGGCTGATCGACTGGCTCGGCAGGCGCAGTGACGTCACGCAGGACGGGCCGGACGACCCCCGGGTCGGCATCGCGGGCGGCTCGTACGGCGGCGCGATCTCGCTGCTCACCGCCGGGTACGACAAGCGGGTCGACGCGATAGCCCCGCAGATCACCTGGTGGAATCTGGCCGACTCACTCTTCCCGCAGAGCGCGCAGGGGCAGCCGGCCGACTCCGGCGTCTTCAAGAAGCTGTGGGCCGCGATCTTCTTCACCACCAGTACGACCTCGAAGAACGGTTCCGCCTGCGGCCGGTTCACCGCCGAGCTGTGCGGGGTGTACCAGCGGGCCGCCGTCTCCGGGAAGGCGGACGCCGCGACCGTGAAGCTGCTGGAGAAGTCCAGCCCGTCCTCGGTCGCGAGCCGGATCAAGGTGCCGACCCTGGTCGTCCAGGGCCAGAACGACTCGCTCTTCCCGCTCGGCCAGGGCGACGCCATCGCCCGCGCCGTCGCCGCCAACGGAGCGCCCGTCTCCGTCGACTGGTCCTCCGGCGGCCACGACGGCGGCGACCAGGAGACAACGCGGCTGGACTCCCGTACGGTCGCGTGGTTCGACCGCTACCTCAAGGGCGACAAATCCGCCGACACCGGCCCGGCCTTCCGGGTCACCCGCACCGGCGGCGTCGACACCACCAAGGGCATCGCGGTCCAGCGCGGCGCGAGCGCCGCCCGGTACCCCGGTCTGGACGGCACCAAGGAGCGGGACATCCCGCTGAGCGGTCGCGCGCAGACCGTGTCCAACCCGGCCGGCGGTTCACCGCCGGCGATTTCCACCGTCCCCGGCGTCAGTGCGCTTTCCCAGCTCAGCAGCCTCGGCCAAAGCTTCTCCGTGGACTTCCCCGGCCAGCACGCCGTCTTCGACTCCGCGCCGCTGAAGACCTCACTGCAGCTCACCGGCGCACCCCGGACCCGCATCACCGTCCAGACAGACACGCCCGGGGGCGCGGTGCTCTTCGCCAAGGTGTACGACGTCGCACCCGGCGGCAGCGAGACACTCCCCCACCAGCTGGTCGCCCCACTGCGGATCAGCGGCACCGGCACCATCACACTCCCCGCCCTGGATCACGAATTCGCCGCCGGGCACCGGCTGAGGCTCGTCCTTGCCACCACCGATCTCGCCTACTCCTCCCCCGCCGCCCCGGCCACGTACAAAATCTCCCTCCCGGCCGGTACCGCGCTCACCGTGCCCACGGACACTGCGCTCAGCACCGCACAGGCGGGCCTGCCGGCCTGGGCCTGGGGACTGCCGCTGGGTGCCCTGGCACTCGCCGCCGCCCTGCTGCTCACCGGCCGCCGCCGCACGGGCCGGTCCGGCTCCGGCTCCTACGACGCGGAGCTCGCGGCCGTCCCGCTGGAGATCTCCGGGCTCTCCAAGCGCTACCACGGGGCCGCCGACCGCTACGCGGTGCGGGATCTTTCGTTCCGCGTCGAACGCGGCCAGGTGCTCGGCCTGCTCGGCCCCAACGGCGCCGGCAAGACCACCACCATGCGCATGCTCATGGGCCTGATCCGGCCCGACGCCGGGACGATCCGGATCTTCGGCCACGCGATCCGGCCCGGCGCGCCCGTCCTGTCCCGAGTCGGGGCGTTCGTGGAGGGCGCGGGCTCTTTGCCGCACCTCACCGGGCGGGCGAACCTGGACCTCTACTGGCGCGCCACCGGCCGTCCGGCCGAGGACTCCCACGTCGAGGAGGCGCTGACGATCGCCGGCCTCGGCGAGGCCCTGGACCGCGCGGTCCGTACCTACTCCCAGGGCATGCGGCAGCGGCTCGCCATCGCCCAGGCCATGCTCGGCATGCCCGACCTGCTCATCCTCGACGAGCCGACCAACGGCCTCGACCCGCCGCAGATCCGCGAGATGCGCGCCGTCGTGACCCGGTACGCGGCGACCGGCCGCACCGTCATCGTCTCCAGTCACCTGCTGTCGGAGGTCGAGCAGAGCTGCACGCATCTCGTGGTGATGGACAAGGGCCGGCTCATCGCCGCCGGGCCGGTCGCTGAGATCTCCGGCGGTGGCGACGCGCTCTTCGTCGGTGCGCCCACCGCGGCCGTCGCCGACCTGGAGGCCACCGCCGCCAAGGTCGCGGCACTGCCCGGCGTCGGCTCGGCCGTACCCGCGGAAGGCGGGCTGCTCCTCCGCCTTGAGGGCATGCCGGTGCCCGAACTGCTCGCGGAGCTGCTCCGGCTCGACGTACCCGTGGAGCGGATCGGCCCGCACCGCCGCCTCGAGGACGCTTTCCTCACCCTGATCGGAGGCCCGGCATGACCGCCACCACCACCGGTACCGCCCCGGCGGACCCCGGCACCGCACCGGACCCCGGTACCGCGCCGGACTCCGGCACCGCTGCCGCGCCCGGCTACCGGCCCCGCCGCACGCTTCCGCTGCGGGTGGAGGCGGTGCGGCAGCTGCTGCGCCGCCGCACCCTGATCGCCTTCGCCGTGATGCTGCTGCTGCCGGTGGTCGTCTGGGCCGCCTTCGCCATCGGCGGCACCCCGAGCAGCCGCGATACCGGGCCGACCCTCATCGACGTCGCGACCGGATCGGGGCTGAACTTCTCCCTCGCCGTCCTCTTCGTCGCCTCCGGGTTCCTGCTGACCATCCCCGTCGCCCTCTTCTTCGGCGACACGATCGCCTCCGAGGCCAGCTGGTCGTCCCTGCGGTATCTGCTGGCGGCTCCGGTACCCCGGGACAGGCTGCTGGCCAGCAAACTCCTGGTCTCGCTCGGCTTCAGCGCCGCCGCCGTACTGGCGCTGCCGACCGTCGCCCTGGGCGTGGGCACGATCGCCTACGGCTGGCACGACCTGCAACTGACCACGGCCGGCAGCCTTCCGGCGGGTACGGCGGTGCAACGGCTGGCCATCATCGCCGTCTATGTCTTCGTCAGCCAGCTCGCCGTCGCCGGCTTCGCCTTCTGGCTCTCGACGGCCACCGACGCCCCACTCGGCGCCGTCGGCGGTGCGGTCGGCGTCGCCATCCTGTCCAACATCCTGGACGCCATCACCGCGCTGGGGTCCTTGCAGGACGTGCTCCCGACGCACTTCCAGTACGCCTGGGCGGACGCGCTTCAGCCGCACCTGGAGTGGGCCGGGATGCTCCAGGGCACTTCCGTGGCCGTGTCGTTCGCCATTGTCTTCTTCGCCCTGGCGTTCCGCGGCTTCCGGAAGAAGGACATCGTGTCCTGAGGCGAGGGCTTCCCCGGCGGTAGTTCGTCATGAACTTCCGGGCATCCGGGCGTTATGGTCGCCGCATGCTAGCCGTTCTGGTCAACGGGCTCCCCGGGGCCGGCAAGACAACCTTGGCGAGGGCTCTGGCCAACGAGTTGGAACTGCCACTGTTCAGCAAGGACGCGGTGAAGGAGACCCTGGCGGACACCATGGCCGCCCTCCGGCCCGCGGGCAGCACCGCCCGCGAGTGGAGCCGCGTCCTCGGTATCGCCGCCGCCGAGACGCTGTGGACCCTGCTGGCCGACGCCCCCGTCGGCGCGGTGCTGGAGAGCCCGTGGCTGGCGCATCTACGGCCCGTCGCCGCCGCGGGCCTGCGGCGCGCCGGCGCCTGCGGGGTGCACGAGGTGTGGTGCGAGGTGCCGCTGGAGACCGCCCGCCGCCGCTTCCAGGAACGGGCGCCCGGCAGGCACAGCGTGCACGCCGAAGGCACGCTCTTCTTCGAGGAGGAATGGCGGTTCTGGGCAGGGGTGGCCGAGCCGCTCGGGCTGGGGGCCGTGCACCGGGTGGACACCACCCGGCCGGTGGACGTGGCGGCGCTGGCAGCCCGGATCGCCGACGCCTCCTGACTCCCGGGGACTTTCAATAGTGCTTTTCCTAAGGGGTTGTCCAACGTCTGGGCAAAGCAATAGCCTTGCCGGTCATCAGGGGTGGCACGACGTGGGACGGAGGGGGCTGCGCCATGAAGCGGACGTCCCGGGACATACGTACGGCCAATCGCTACGGAGTACTGCGGCACATCGTCGCCGAGTCCCCCGTCAGCCGGCAGGAACTCGCCGCCGCGACCGGGCTGAGCCTGGCGACCGTCGCCAATCTCGTCGGCGAGCTGCTGGAGCTGGGGCTGCTGCTCGAGGTCGGCTACGAGGACTCCGACGGCGGCCGGCCGCGCGGCCTGGTCGCGGTGAACGCCGATGGCGGGGCGCTGATCGGGGTGGACGTCGCCGAGACATACATCCACGTCGAGCTTTTCGACCTCACGCTCACGGTGGTCGCCCGCGCCGAGGAGGAACTCCGTCCGGGCGAGAACGAACCGGCGCAGGCCGTGGCCCATATCGCCTCGGCCGTGGCGAGCGTTGTCGCGCAGGCCGCAATCCCCACGACGCGGGTGCTCGGGGTCGGGATCAGCATGCCCGGGATGGTGGACCCCGAGGGCGGGGTGTCGGTCTTCGCGCCCAACTGGGACTGGCACGACGTGCCGTTGCTGAGCCTGCTGGCCGAGCACATCCCGTACCGCCTGTACCTGGACAACCCGCTGCGTGCCTGCACCATAGCCGAGCTGTGGTTCGGCGCCGCACGCGGCCATGACGACGTCGTGGTCGTCAACCTCGGTACCGGAGTGGGCGCCGGGATCGCGCTCGGCGGCGCCCTGCACCGGGGGGTGACCAACAGCGCGGGCGAGTGGGGCCACACCACCCTCGTCCTGGACGGGCGGCTCTGCCACTGCGGGAACCACGGCTGCGTGGAGACGTATGTCGGCGCCCCCGGCATTATGCAGAACCTCCGGGAACTGGCTCCCGAGAGCCCGCTGCTCCACCCCGGCGACCAGACCGCGACCATCGCCGCGCTGGCCGACGGGGTGCGGACGGGCGACCCGGTGGCGGTGAAGGTGGTCCGCGACACCGCCCGCTATCTGGGTGCCGCCGTCGCCGATCTCGTCAACCTCCTCAATCCGGAGATGATCGTGCTCAGCAGCTGGGTGGCGAGCAATCTCGGGCCGCCGCTGCTCGCCGAGGTCCGCGAGGCGGTCGCCCGGCACGCACTGCGCCGCCCGCTGGCGAGCACGGAGATCGTGCTGTGCCCGATCTCGTCCAACCCCGTGAGCCTCGGCGCGGCGACCTTGGCTCTCGAAGGGTCGCTCGCGTCGGTGGGACAGAAATCCCAGATCACCCAGAAGACAGCACGCCGCACCACCACGACGGCAAGGACCCGCAGCACACCTTAGGACGCGACTCCTCGGCCGCGCAGACCGCCTCCTGCCCGGCGGCAGGCGGCCAGGCCTGGTCGTACGACGCCCGGGGCCGCCTCACCGACGGCGACGGCGGCTGCCTGGCAGCCGCCGGCACGGCGAACGGCGCGGCCGCCGGCCGTCTGCGCCGGCACCGCCTTGATGCGATGGCAGACCAGTGCCAGCGGCCAGACGTCAACGAGAAGACCGGCAAATGCCTCGACGCCAGCGACTGAGGCACCGCTGACGGCACCCCGGTGATCCTCTGGACCTGCGGCGGGGGCGGCAACCAGTCCTGGCGTCGGCAGTCCGCGGGACAACCGCCGTTCGCAGCCCGGTCGTTCGAGCCGCCGAACGACCGGGCCCGCTCCCGAGAGGCCGTCAAAGTCCCTCCCCTCTGGCTTCGTCTACGCTCCACGAACTGTTCACCGCCTCCGCCGTATCGATCCTTCCGCTCGTGTTCGTCTTCGCCTTCCTCCAGCGGTGGCTGGTGCAGGGTGTGGCACAGACTGGCATCAAAGGCTGACCGTCCCGTATTCCAGGAGATCCATGACCCGCGAACAACCCCTCGCCCTGCCCTACTACGAAGACCCCGCCCCCGGCACCGGAGCCCTGCCACCGCGCGCCTGGTACCCGGCTTCCGACGCGGCACGGCTGAGTCTGAACGGCCGGTGGGGATTCCGCCTGGCGCCGGCCGCGCAGGCCGAGGACGAGTCCTTCGCCCGGCCGGACTTCGACGCCGCGCACTGGGAGACCCTGCCGGTGCCAGCGCACTGGGTGCTGCACGGCCATGGCGCGCCCGCGTACACCAACACCCTCTACCCCTTCCCGGTGGAGCCCCCGTACGTCCCCACCGAGAACCCGACCGGCGACCACCGGTTCACCTTCGACCTCCCCGGGGACTGGCCGGGCGGCGGCGACGCGGCACTGCGCTTCGACGGCATCGAATCCGCCGCCAAGATCTGGCTCAACGGCGAGGAACTGGGCGTCTTCAAGGGCAGCCGGCTGCCCGCCGAGTACTCCGTCGGGCATCTGCTGCGGCCGGAGGGCAATGTGCTGGCCGTCCGGGTGCACCAGTGGTCGGCCGCCAGCTATCTGGAGGACCAGGACCAGTGGTGGCTGCCGGGCATCTTCCGCGATGTCACCCTGCTGCACCGGCCGGAGGAGGCGGCCGGGGACTTCTTCGTGCACGCGGACTACGACCACCGCACCGGCGAGGGCACCCTGCTGGTGGATTCGAACCACGGTAGCCGGATCACCGTCCCGGAGCTGGGCCTGGACATCGCCGCGGGCGAGGCGGCGAGCATCGCCGTGGAGCCGTGGACGGCGGAGACGCCGCGCCTGTACGAGGCCGAGCTGGCCACCGCGGGCGAGCGCGTCCCGTTGCGGATCGGCTTCCGTACGATCGTGATCGAGGACGGCGTCCTCAAGGTCAACGGCAGACGGATCCTCTTCCGCGGCGTCAACCGCCATGAGTTCCACCCCGAACACGGCCGGGCGGTGGACCTGGCGACCATGCGCGCCGATCTGCTGCTGATGAAGCAGCACAACATCAACGCGGTGCGCACCAGCCACTACCCGCCGCACCCCGCCTTCCTCGGCCTCTGCGACGAGCTGGGCCTGTGGGTCATCGACGAGTGCGACCTGGAGACCCATGGCTTCGTCAAGCTGGAGGACTGGCGCGGTAACCCCGCCGACGACGACCGCTGGACCCCCGCGCTGCTCGACCGTGCCGCGCGGATGGTCGAGCGCGACAAGAACCACCCCGCCATCGTGATCTGGTCGCTCGGCAACGAGTGCGGCACCGGTCGCGGCCTGACCGCCATGGCCCAGTGGATCCGGGCCCGCGACCCGCACCGCCCCATCCATTACGAGGGCGACAGGACCTGCGCCGACACCGACATCTACTCCCGCATGTACGCCGACCACGCCGAGGTCGAACTCATCGGCCGCCGCGAGGAGACCCCGTTGGAGGACCCCGCGCTGGACGCCAAACGGCGCGCGATGCCCTTCATCCTGTGCGAGTACGCCCATGCCATGGGCAACGGGCCCGGCGGACTCAGCGAGTACCAGCGGCTGTTCGAGACCCATGAGCGCCTCCAGGGCGGCTTCGTCTGGGAGTGGATCGACCACGGCATCGCGCAACGCATCGCCGACGGCACGCCGTACTTCGCATACGGCGGCGACTTCGGCGAGGAGTTGCACGACGGCAATTTCGTCTGCGACGGGCTGCTCTTCCCCGACCGCACGCCGTCCCCCGGCCTCATCGAGTACAAGAAGGTGATCGAGCCGGTCCGCATCGAGGGCGACCCGGGATCCGGCACCGTCCGGATCACCAACGGCCATGACTTCGCGGACCTGTCACATCTGGCCTTCGGCTGGGCCTACGAGGCGGAGGACGGCACCGTCGCCGAGGGCGCCCTGGCTGTGCCGCCGCTCGCCCCCGGCGAGTCCACCGAGCTGAAGCTGCCCTCACCGGCGCACACGCACGGCGGCGAGGCATGGTGGACCGTACGGGCCGTGCTGGCCGCCGACACGGCCTGGGCGGCGGCCGGGCACGAGGTGGCCTGGGCACAGCTGGCCGCCGTCCGCCCGGAACCGCCCGCCCCGCAGCCGCCCGCCGCCCCGCGCCGGGGCGAGGGCGGGGTGCTGGTCCTCGGGCCCGGAACCTTCGACGCGGCGACGGGCGAGCTGCGTCACCTGCGCGGTTTCCAGGTCACCGGCCCCCGGCTGGACGTCTGGCGGGCCCCGACCGACAATGACGTCGCAGCCCTCTCACCGGCCGGGAGACAGCCCGCGCTGCTCTGGCGCAAGCTGGGCCTGCACCGGATGCGGCACCGGATCGCCGGGGTCGAGATGTCC
The DNA here is from genome assembly GCF_005047355.1 of Actinacidiphila oryziradicis. Lineage (GTDB taxonomy): Bacteria > Actinomycetota > Actinomycetes > Streptomycetales > Streptomycetaceae > Actinacidiphila > Actinacidiphila oryziradicis. Next base: position 49,416 of record NZ_SUMC01000036.1, on the reverse strand, counting down.
GGCGACGCGCTGACCGTCACCACCCGCGTCGCGCCCGCCGCCAGCGACCTCGCACTGCGCACCGTGTACCGCTGGACCGCGACCGACGACCGGCTGCGACTGACCGTCGACGTCACCCCCGAGGGCGACTGGAAGGTCCCGCTCCCCCGGCTCGGCGTCCGACTCGGGCTGCCCGGCAGCCTCGGCGACGCCGCGTGGTACGGCGGCGGCCCCGGTGAGGCATACCCCGACACCCGGGCCGCCTCCCGCATCGGCCGCTACACCGCTACGGTCGACGCGCTGCAGACCCCGTACGTCCGCCCGCAGGAGAACGGCGCCCGCGCCGATGTGCGGTGGGCACACCTGCGTGGCGAGGACGGCGCCGGCATCCGGATCGACGGCGAGCCCGCCTTCTGGTTCACCGCCCGGCGCTGGACCACCGAACAGCTCGACGCCGCCGGCCACACCCCAGGCCTGGTGCCCGGCGAGCGGATCTGGCTCAACCTCGACCACGGCCAGCAGGGCATCGGCAGCGCGTCCTGCGGGCCCGGCATCCTGCCCCGGTACCGGCTGGACGCCGCCCCGGCCTCCTTCTCCTTCACCTTCTCCGTCCCGGACAACGGTCAGTGACGACCCTCGCCGAAGCCCCCACGACCGGCCGCCTCTTCTCGCGGCCGGCCGTGGCCGCGTCCTGCGTCGGCTTCATACTCATCGGCGCCCTGCAAGCCCTCTACGGCCCCGCCATCCCGGCCCTCCGGCATGACTACGGCCTCTCCCCCGCGCTGGCCGGGCTCGGGCTCAGCGCCCACTTCATCGGCGGCGTCGCCGGAGTGCTCTCCTTCAACGCCATCCACGGCCGCATCGGCAACCGGGCCCTGCTCACCCTCTCGTACGGGCTGATGGCGGCCGGATCCGCCGCCTTCGCCCTCGCCCCCAACTGGCCCTCCGCCCTCGCCGCGGCCCTTCTCACCGGGCTGGGCTTCGGCGGCATCGACTACGGCCTCAACCAGCTCTTCGCCGTCGGCTTCGGTGACCGCAGCCCCGCCATGCTGAACATCCTGAACGCCCACTTCGGCATCGGCGCCGTCGCCGGACCCGCGCTGCTCGCGGTACTGGGCACCGACCGCTACCCGTACGCCTTCGGCGCGTTCGCCGTGCTCGCCGCGTCGCTGGCGCTGTGCACACGCGGTGTGCGTACGAATCGCGATCCCGTCGCAGCGCCTTCGGCCACTTCCTCCGCTTCCTCCGCCGGCCGGGTTCCGCTGCCGCCCCTCCTCTTCGGCTTCATCCTCCTCTACGTCCTGCACGTGGGCGTCGAGGCCGGGGTCGGCGGCTGGGAGCCGACGCACCTTGAGTCGCTGGGGCGCTCGGCGACCCTCGCCGCCTCCGCCACATCCGTGTACTGGCTGATGATGACCATCGGGCGCTTCCTCATCGTGCCTCTGACGCTTCGCTGGTCGGCGGAGCGGATCATCACCGTCTGCTGCGCCGGCATGACCGCCTGCCTCGCGCCGGCCACCGTCCCTGCCCTGGCCCCTTACGCCTACGCCGGGGTCGGGCTCTTCATCGCCCCCATCTTCCCGACCGGCCTCCCCTGGCTCACTCGCGCCGTGCCCACCGCCCGCCGCGCCGGCGCCTGGGTCATCGCCGCCTCCATGATCGGCGGCGTCGCCGCCCCACCCGCCCTGGGCCAGGGCATCGAGTGGACCAGCGTCACCGCCGTTCCGCTCATGCTTCTCGCCCTGTCGGCGGCCAGCCTGGCCACAACCCTCTGGCTCACCCGCACCGCCACCCGGCCGCCCGGCTGAGGCACCGTCCGGCCGCCCCCACACCGCTACAGCCGAGCGGACTGGCTCCGCCTCGAACACCTGACCGCCTGCGGCGGGCTACGCCTGCGGCGCCTGGCCGGCCGCCAGCGGCCGAGCGCCATCGGAAGCTACCAGCCTGTGGGGACCCGCCACTCCCGCCATTACCACTGAGGGCAGGCCTGGTCGACCGCGATCGACTCCCGCAGCCACCGATGGCGCGCAACCACCCAGTGGGAGACCCGCACCTACCGACGGAGCCGCACGGGTGGGCGGGCGGGAAACACCACCCGCTATGCCAGCCGCAGGCGGCTACGCATTGGCCGTGTCCGGCTGCTCGTCGCTGATCGGCGGCCATACCGTGCCGGCGGGGACGGCGGCGATTCCCCGCCACCAGGGGTCGAGCGGGAGTCCGGCGGCGGGCTCGAAGGGCTCGCCCGGGCGGGGGACGGCGAGCGGGGCGCCGGCTTGGCGGGCGGCGGCGACGGTGCCTTCGGCAGGCTCTTCCCAGGGGTGCAGGGCGAGGTTGAAGGTGCCCCAGTGAATGGGGAGCATGATGCCGGCGGGGGCGCCGCCCTGGAGATCGAGGTGGGCGCGCATGCCCTCGGCGGGGGTCATGTGAATGTCGGGCCAGAATTCACCGTAAGCGCCGATCTGGATCATCGTGGCATCGAAGGGCCCGTAGGAGGAGCCGATGTCGGCGAAGCCGGGGAAATATCCGGTGTCGCCGCTGTGGAAGACCCGGTGCTCGGGCCCGGCGACGACCCAGGAGGCCCAGAGGGTGTGCTGGGTGTTGCGCAGCCCTCGGCCGCAGAAGTGCCGGGCGGGGGTGGCGGTGAGGGTGAGGCCGGCCACGTCGGTGGATTCGTTCCAGTCGAGCTCGGTCGTACGGTCCTCGGGCACGCCCCAGCGGTCGAGGTGGGCGCCCACGCCGAGCGGGACGACGAAACGGGTACCGGTGCCGGCCAGGGCGCGGATGGTCGGCATGTCGAGGTGGTCGTAGTGGTCGTGCGAGATGACGATCGCGTCCACCGGGCCCAGGTCCGCCAGCGGAACCGGCACGGGGTGCAGCCTCTTGGGCCCGGCGAAGGAGAACGGTGAGCAGCGCTCGCCCCACACCGGGTCGATGAGCACCCGGCGCCCGTCGATCTCGACGAGCACGGAGGAATGGCCCATCCAGGTCAGCCTCAGCCCGGAGGCGGGAGGCTCGGCGAGCTCGGCGAGGGTCTTCGCGTAAAGCGGGACGGGGCCGGACGGGGCCCGGCGGGCACGCTCCGCCTTGCTGAGGTAGGAGGAGGCCATTTTCATCAGGGCGCCCGAGGACGGGGTCACCCGCGCGGTCACCGGGTTCGTGAACACGCCGTCGGCGAAGTTCGGCGACCGCCGGATCCGCTCCATACGGTCTCCGGAGGGGTCCGCGCCGAAGGCGGCGGGGCGCAGTGCGGCGAAGAGGCGGGAGCGCTTCGGGCTGGAGCCGGTCACGGCACCTCCTGGATGCTGAAGGATCGCATACGTATGCAGATTTAGTATGTACAGCAACAACTCCCACGACCGGCATTCCGGTTCCGGGTCCCAGGACCTAAGTGAAGATCACAACGGTGCGGTCGTCCACCGGGCGGTAGCCCAGGCGCTGGTAGAGGGCGTTGCTGGTGGGATTGGCGAGGTCGGTGAAGAGCAGTACCTCATCGGCACCGGCGTCGAGGGCCGCCTGGCTGACGGCGGCGGTGGCGGCGCCCGCGTAGCCGTGGCCACGTAACCCAGGTGGAGTATAGACGGGGGCGACCCGTACCGATCGCGCGATGAGCCGGCTGGCTCCGGCCATGGCCACGGGTTGGCCGCCGGCCTCCCAGAGTGTGAGGCCGCCGTGCGTGATGCGGTCGTCGACAGAGTCCGCGTGGTTGCCCCTGGGCGACCGGAGGGCGTCGGCGAAGGCGTCGTACCAGCGGACGAGCAGTTCTCGGTCGGCGGGTCCCGCCACTCTGGCGCGCCCCAGAGGCGCGGGGCGTACCGGCGTCAGCTCGCCGAGCCGGTAGAGCCGCTGGCGCTGGGCGATCCGGGCCCCGGCGCCGGTGCGGGCCTGCCAGGCGGCGGTGAACGCCTCGGCGGTGCGGTCTTCCGCGGCGATGCCCGGCAGCGGCTGAGCCGCGTCCCAGGTCCCGGCCAGGGCCACTGCCGCCGCTTCGGGCACGGTCCCGAGGTTGACGTGGTACGGCGGAGTCTGCATGAACGCGCCGCCGACGGCACCGTCGATCCCGGTCCACCAGCCGAAGAGCGGTGGCTCGTTCCCATAAGCGGTGAGGCCACGAGTACGGAGCTGGTCCGTGAGGGTGAGAAGTACGGTGTTCTGCGCCGGCCGCGCACGGAGGAAGCCGCCCGCTGCCGCGAGAAAGGCGTCGAGGTCGCCGGTGATGTTCCAGGCCATTGGCTGCTACTTGTCCTGGCGGACGGGCCGACGCCCGCCGACCGCTGTGCTGAATTCCGCCCATCGGGCAGTACCCGCGCCCCGCACCGGGGCCTGGTCCAGCGTCTTGCCCAGGCTGGTGCATATGGGCACGTCGTCCTCCTCGGCGGCGGCGGAGCCCGCCCAGGCACGCAGCTCGTCGGATGTCAGGTAGCAGATGGACCGGTCGAGGGGGCTCGAGGTGAACTGCCAGAACAGCGGCGTCCGGCCGGAGGGGCTGGGGCGGGTGGCAGCCTCGGCCTCGGCGTAGGAGGGCGAGCCGCTCCAGGGGTAGGCGGGATACCACAGGGGCGCGTCGGCGGGCGCGTGGCCCTTGGCGATGTCGTCGCCGGAGGTGTAGATGCCGACCCGCCGGTCTGGGTAGGCCTCCTGGACCAGCGCGATCCAGCGTTCGGCCCAGGCGGCGATCTGGGCGTTGGTGCGGCCCGCGTAGTTGGTGCCGTCGGATCTGGGTTCCAGGTCGAGCCAGTGGATGAAGCCGTCACCGGCGTACGCCTTCACCGCGGCGATGTAGTTGGCGGCCTCGGTGGCGACATCCTGGTTCGGCCAGGCGAAGTGGTAGGCGCCGGGGATGAGTCCGGCGTTCTTGATGCCGGTGATGTGGGTCTTGAAGTGCGTGTCGCGCGTGTGCTCGCCTTCGCTGGCCTTGGCGAAGGCGAAGACCACGCCTTCGGCCTTGCGCGCGTCCCAGTCCTGTACGCCCTGATAGACGGAGAGGTCGATTCCGCGGCAGGTACTCATGTACCGCCCCCGTTCGGCGTTGTCCGTTTTCTTGCGCTTCCATGGTGGCAAACCAGCGGCGGGCGCTGCGACCAGGTTTTGCGGATCTGCTCAGCTTCTCCTTCTCCTATTCGGTTCCGTTCGGACATGTTCGGACCCGAATACCCGAATACCCGAATACCCGAATGGCTCCGCTCAGGTCCGGGCCTGGCCGTAGACGCGGTCCACATGCAGTCGCAGGACGAGCCGCTGGTCCTCGACCATGGCACGGCGGTAGTCGTCCCAGTCGGGGTGCTCCCCCTGGACGTCGCGGTAGAGGGTGATGAGTTCCTCGACAGTGGCGTCGTGCGGGTCGGCGGCGACGGGGGTGAGTTCGGCGGTGCCCTCGGCGACGGCGTAGGACCAACGGTCCGGGGTGGTGACGTGGTAGGTGGCGCGCGGGTCGCGGCGGAGGTTCCTGGTCTTGGCGCGGGAATCCGTGATGGAGACCCGGATGATCCGCTCCTTGGGGTAGTACACGTGCGTTACGTTCGACAGCTGGGGCCGGCCGTCACCTTTGAGGGTGACCAGTACGCCGCCCTTGGTGTCGGCCAGCAGTTGGAGCAGGGCGTCCTGGAGTGCGTCGGTGTCCGTCATGGCTTGCTCAACGACCGTTCGCCGCCGCCGATTCCACGGTTACGCCGTCGGGGGTGAGCCGGGCACGGTGGACGGTGCCGTCGGGCCAGCGGGCGGTGATGTGGTGACCGGTGCCCTGCGCCTGGACCCGGACCTGGACCTGGACGAGAGTGCGCAGCGGTGCCGGGTCGGGGCCGGCCGTGAGGCGGGCGAGGCAGACGTGGAGGCTGCCGACGGTGCCGTCACCGGCGCTGACGCTGGTGCCGGCGAGGGCCGGGGCGGTGACCGCGTCGGCGTAGGCGGTGGGGGCCGGAGGGAGGCCGGGGGCTGCGGCGAGGCCGTGGACGGGGTGGAGTTCTGAGCGCAGGGCGTCGTCGGCGGCCCAGCCGGTCTGGCGGACGGGGGTGCCGGCCGGGGCGCCGGTGACGAGGTGGACTCGAACCTCGGTGGGCCCCTGTGCGAGGACAAGGCTGATGACGCGGGCGTCGCCGGCCCGGGAGCGGGAGGCGGCCCAGCCGTCGCCGGTGCCGAGGGGTTCGATACGGGTGCGCGGCGAGGCGAGGCCGTCGGCGCCGAGCAGGCCGAAGTGGTTGTCCTGGGGACGGCCTTGCGGGACCGGGCCGGTGGCCGTCGAATAGGCGAGACGGCTGTAGTGGGGGTCGTAGCGTGCGTCCTGGCTGCCGTGGTTGTGCAGCCGTACGAGGCCGTCGGCGGCGGTGGACTGGATCAGCCAGTTCGGGCCGCGGAACGGGGTGACCGCGTCCGCGAGCTCGGCCGGCCCGGCCTCCTCGACCGCGGTCCACACCCCGTGGCCGGCCGGGAGCAGCAGGCCCAGAAAGCCTTTGCTCGCCCAGTAGGGGGAGGCCGGTCCGGAGTACGCCTGCAGCACGCCTTCGGCGAGCCGGCGGGTGGTCCCGGGGGGGAGCGGGGTGTGGCCGGTGAGGGCGCCGAGCCAGAGCGGGGCGGTGGTGGCCATGCGGTAGGTGAGTGAACGCCCTTGGTGCATGGGGGCGCCGTCCCCGCCGAACATGAGCGGCCGCCAGGACGGTACGTCAGCCCGGCAAGCGCTTCCTAGAGGTGTGCCGCAGGTTTGTGAAACGGTTCACTCCTCACTGCCCGGTACTGCGCCCGAGATAGGTGAGCGGCCCGGGATCGGCCACCGGGATCTCGTGGAACCCGAGGCGATCGTAGAACGCCCGGGCCGGGGTATTCGCGGTGAGCATCCCCAGGTGCACGGCCTTGACTCCCTTGTCCGCGAGCGCGCCGAGGAACCGCTCCATCAACGCCCGCCCATGGCCGGCCCGCTGGTGGGACGGCAGCAGATCGATGTGCAGATGCGCCGGGTAACCGGCCAGCTCGGGCAGGACCATCCGCTCCGGACAGTGCATGAGTCCTGTCATCTCCTCGCTCGGCGTCACCGGTGGCCCCTCCGGCGGCGGATAGCGGTAGGCGAGCGCCGGCAGCCACTCCTTCCGGTAGCGCTCGACGAACGCCTCGGTGTCGGCGGTGCCGACGATGTAGCCGACCGCCCGGCAGCCGTCGTCGGCCACGAAGGCGAGATCCGGCTCCAACCGCGCGTACGGACCGGCGAAGATGCTGGGCAGCAACTCCTGGTCGGAGTACAGGTGCCGGGCGTCGCCGCCCTCGTGGCCGGTGCGTACGCAGATGTCGTAGAGGGCGGCCCGGTCCTCGTGGCGGTAGGGGCGGATCACCGCTTGTGGAGTCATGCGGAGCAGGATGGCCGTCCCGGATTGCCGCTCACAAGAGGTGAGGCCCGAGCAGACCGAACCCGTCCGGCTTTGAGGAGGGCACGGCCGGAGGCCGCGCAGCCCGGGCACATTCCTTCGGCGGCGCTGTGCTCGCCCGCTCGGCCAGCCGGGTCGACAGCTCGGTGCGGGTCACCGGCGCCTCGTCGGCCCGGTCCTCGACGCGACCATGCTCTCCGGCGACTACGGGAACGGGCTGCGCTTCTCCGGGGCGTTCGCCGGGGTGTGCGCGCAGGACCTGAACGGCACCCGCAGAGCCGCCGACGGCGGGCTCTGCGGGCAGGAGGATACGGCCTGGATGTCCTATATCGGGAAGTGGGCGTGTCCCTGCGCCTGGACGGTGATCCAGCGGGTGTCGGTGAAGGCCTCGACTCCCGCCTGGCCGCCGAAGCGCCCGTAGCCGGAGCTCTTGACGCCGCCGAAGGGCGCCTGGGGCTCGTCGGCGATCGACTGGTCGTTGACATGGACGATGCCGGTCCGGATGCGGCGGGCGACGTCGATGCCGGTGCGTAGGTCCTCGGTGATGACACCGGCGGTCAGCCCGTGTGAGGTGTCGTTGGCCAGCGTCACAGCCTCGTCGGCCGAGTCCACCACATGAACGACGGTGGCGGGGCCGAAGATCTCGTCGTAGTAGATCTTGGCGTCCTTGGTGACACCGGTGAGGACGACGGGCTTGATGAGGGTGCCATTGCCCTCGACCGCTCCGGTGCCGGTGGCGAGGGTCGCGCCCTTCGCCACAGCCTCGTCGATGAGAGCCGAGACGCGCTCGGCGGCGCGGGTGTTGACCACCGGGCCGACCGCGGTGGCCGGGTCGGAGGGGTCGCCGTAGGGCAGGGAGTCGACGCGTTTGGCGAACTTGGCCGTGAACTCCTCGGCGACCGAGCGGTGCACGATCACGCGGTCGATACACATGCAGATCTGGCCGGAGTTCATGAACGACCCGAAGACGGCGGCGTCCACGGCGTAGTCGACATCGGCGTCCTCCAGGACGAGCAGGGCGTTCTTGCCGCCGAGTTCGAGGACCGCGGGCTTGAGGTGCTGGGCGGCCTGGACACCGACGGCGCGTCCGACCTCGGTGGAACCGGTGAAGTTGACCATCCGCACCCGGGGGTCGCCGATGAGGGCGCCGACTATGGCGGGAGCGTCGGCGCGGTCGTTGGTGACGACATTGAGCACACCGGCAGGGAGACCGGCCTCGTGGAGTACGTCGGCGATCAGTAGCCCGCAGGCGATGGGCGCGTCCTCGCTGGGCTTGGCCACGACCGTATTTCCCACGGCGAGCGGCAGCGCGACCGCACGCACCCCGAGGATGACCGGCGCGTTCCACGGCGCGATCGCGGCGACGACGCCGACCGGTACCCGTATCTGGAGGGAGTAGGCGCCCGGTATGTCGGTGGCGAGGGTCTGGCCGGTGGGCTGGGAGACCGCGGCGGCGGCTTCGAAGAGGATGTTCGCGGCAAGGTGGGCGTTGAAGCCGGCCCAGGGGGCGGCTCCGCCGACCTCGGCGGCCATCAGCGCGATGATCTCCTCGGTGCGGTGGGCGAGGATCTCGGCGGCCCGCAGGAAGATCTCGCGGCGCCGGGAGGGCGCGGTGGCCGCCCACTCCTCGAAGGCCGCCTCGGCGGCGTCGACCGCGCGGGTGACATCAGCGACCGTGCCGGCTGCGATCTCGGCGTAGGTGTCCCCGGTCCACGGGCTGATGTCCGGCGTGGTGCGGCCGGAGGAGGCCGGGACCTCCTGGCCATTGATGATGAGCCCGCGGGAAATGGTCATGGCTGTCCTCGAGAACGTCGGGGCAGCGGGATCCGGCGTCCCTTCCGGCGCCGCTGCCAGGAAGGTTCGTCCAGTGAACTTTTATTCACTGTCGATGGGCCCGAGTGTCCGCCCCTCCCTGCCGACTGTCAACGCTCTCGCCGTACCCAGAGCACGACCTCGGCCGCCAGGCGCTCCGGCACCGACGGGTGCCGCCGGCCCCGACCGGCCCGACGGCACCCAGGACAGGCCCGGTCAGGCAGCCGCGCCCGCCATCGAGCGGCACATCTCGGCGCACTTACGACAGGACTCCGCACATCGCGCCATCTGCGGGTCGTTCGGCATCGACATGCACGCCTCCGCGCACATCTCGCATGCCCGCGCGCACATCGCGCACATCTCCGCCATCAGCGGCGACCTGCGCATCATCATGTCCGCGCAGATCCGGGTCAGCTCGGTGCAGTCCATGAGCGCGCGCATGATCTGCATCTCGGCCTGGCCGCCGCCCATCTGCAGGGTGGAGCTCATCGCCTGCTCGCACATGGTGTGGCAGGCCATGCACGCCTCCACGCAGCGCTGCATCTCCTTGCTCATTGCGGCCATCTGTCCCTGCTGCATGATGCCTCCTCGGCACGGCGGAACCGGCGCTTCCGGCCCCTCTGCCATCCGTAGTACGCCCACGACCCGCTCCGCGCAGACCGGAAACCGCCGCTCCTTGCGGTGCGAACGCCCATATCCGCACCAGTGGTGCCGTCACCTCGGGCCCCTCCGGCGGACCTTCGGGGAGCGGCCGGGCTTTTGGGTCGCGGTGGGCTTGGCACCGCCGGTCTACGCCGTTAGGGACCGACGACCGGCGCTCCGGCGGCTCAGAGCCTGTCGGGTGACCTCTGATCGGGCGGCCACGCCCTGGCACGCACGCTTCCCGCGTTGCCGAAATGCCCTAGTAGCTCTCCCCCAGCCTTCGGCTGGGAGGTACCCCCACCCCCAGGCTCTCGGCTTCGCTCGAGCAGGGGGGACCCCATCGAGGACATCCCGGCGCCTTGGAATCGCACGCACCAGACCGCCTCCGCCCGATCGAAGGTCACCCGACAGGCTCTCAGGCGGTCACCAGTCGCACGGCAGGCGCAGGTCACGCAGGGAGTCGCAGAGCACGGCGGGCGGGTCGGGCCAGCCGTGCCGGTACCAGTGGGCGATGCGCCAGCCGAGACGCTTGGGCCAGAGCGGGGTGGCGGGCAGCTCGCCGACCGGGATCCATACGGGGCAGGCGTCGCCGTCGAGGTCCAGGGTCTCGCGAGGAGCGATCTCGCCCTCCGCCTTCACCAGGAAGTAGTGGCCCGGGTGCGAGCCCCTGATGGAACGGTTGACCTGGGCGATCTCGCGGCCTACCCGTCCCGAGAGCCCGGTCTCCTCGGTGAGTTCACGCAGGACGGCCATCTCGGGTGTCTCACCACGCTCCACGCCGCCGCCGGGGATCTCGTACCCGGTCTCGCGGCGGTCGCGGTATTCGATGAGCAGCATCCGGGCGTCCCGGATGACGACAGCCCCGGCACGGGTCCGCTGCGGAGGCCGGCCGTACGGGTCCTCCACGACAAGGCGGCCCTTCCACCATGGCGTGCCGGACCAGGAGCGCAGGATGGCCTCGCTGGCGGTCCAGGGCGCGAGCGGGGCGTGCAGGGCCTGTTCGCGCGTCAGCAGTTGGCCCCGGCCCGGGGCATCCCTCGACGTCGCACGGAAGTAGACAGTGGTGACAGCGGAGCCGCGCACCTCCAGACACGGCTGGGAGTCGACGGACACCTCGCAGCCGAGCGTCGTGCGCGCCGCGTCGACGGCCGCTGCGGCCAAGTCGCCGCCCCACGGCACCAGGCCGCCGGGCAGAGCGTAGGAGTCATGTAAAGCGAGCCGCTCACCGTGAAAGAGGATTACTCCGGCATGCAGGTCCATTTCACCGACGCTACCGGGAAGGCAATGCCTGCGGCCAGGGCTTTTGTAAGCCTGGCCGAGTCTCGCCGAGAGGCGCCCGGAATGGCCGTCGCCACGAGATCGTCTCGAACACCGTGCCCGGCGGGGACCAGGATGTCGCCACGATCTCCGCTGGGCCGGGTCCAGTGAAATGAAGCTACGTTTCACGTGAGTAGACCCAAGGCTCGTTACGGATTGCCCCCGCGGCAGGTATGAAGACGCGTTTCACGGGCGGACGGTCGCGCCCGTGGCGGAGCGATGGCGGCCACCGGGTCAGCCGCGGCGCCGGCGCCGGCGGGCCCTGCTCCAGAACCAGCCGGCCGGGGGCTCGTCGGCGCGCCATGGCTGCGGATCGGGACTGCCTTCGCGGCGCCAGCGGGCGGCGAGCATACGGGTGCGGGCAGCGGGCTCGCGCGCTCCGGCGGAACGGATGAATTCGGCGTCGAGGACGACGTCGTCCCAGTCGTCCCCCTGGGGTTGTTCTGCCTGGGGTTGTTCTGCGCTCATGGCTGAAGAACGTGCGCCATGAGCGGCGCGTTCCAGGATTTCAGCCGAATTGTTCAGCCGAACTGGACGGAGGTGTCCATCTCCCACAGCAGCACTTCGGCACCGCTGCCCCCGGCGGTCAGCCGCTGTCCCTCGGCGGCGGTGACGCGCACGGCGTCGCCGGGGGTGAGCAGACCGGCGCCTTCCAGGGCGGCCTCGCCCCTGGCGACATAGACATGGACGAAGGGCGCGGTGGGGATCTGCAGGGTCTCGTTCGCGGTCATGCGGGCGGCCTGCAGAGCGGCGTGCTTCTGCCGGATGGAGATGGCACGGTGGTCGCGGTGCTTGGGCATACCGGAGGCCACGGTGGTCCAACCGCCGCGATTGAGCTCCTCGTTGATGTCGAGCTGTTCGTAGCCGGGCTCGATGCCCTGCTCGTCGGGGAAGACCCACATCTGCACGAAGTGCACCGGGTCGTGGTGCTCGGCCTGGCCGGTGAGCTTCCAGGAGTCGTTCTTCTCGCTGTGCAGGATGCCGGCACCGGCGCTCATGCGCTGGGCGAGACCCGGGTAGATCACGCCGTTGTGGCCCTCGGAGTCCTGGTGGACGAGGCCGCCGTCGAGCACCCAGGTGACGATCTCCATGTCGCGGTGAGGGTGGGTCTCGAAGCCGGTGCCGGGGGCGACGATGTCGTCGTTGGAGACCAGGAGCAGCCCGAAGTGGGTGTTGGCGGGGTCGTAGTGGCGGCTGAAGGAGAAGCAGTGGTGGGAGTCCAGCCAGCCGGCGCGGGTGTGGAAGCGGTCGTCGGCCCGGCGGATGTCCAGTTGGGTGTTCATGACTGATGACTCTCCTTGACGGGAGGGGGGTACCGGCGCTTGCAGCCAACGTAACATGTTGAAATCCGAACTATATTCCGTAGCTGCGCAGCTTCCGGTAGACCGTGGCCCGCGCGATGCCCAACGCCTTCGCCGCCCGCGCCTTGTTGCCGCCGTAGGTCCTCAGTGCGTCCAGGATCGCCGCGCGCTCAGCCCTCTCCAGGCTGCTGAGGTGGCGGGCGCCCGCAGCGCCGCGGACCGCGTCCGGCAGTTCCTCGGACCGGACCGGGCCGGAGAGCCGGCGGCTGTCGGCGAGGTGGCGGACCAGCAGGGCCAGCTCGGCGACATTGCCGGGCCAGGTGTGCTGCTCCAGGGTGTGCCTGGCCTCCACGGACCAGGTCAGCGGCGGGTAGCCGGGAGCGGGGCGCGGGGCGAGGGCACGGAGCAGGGCGGGAATGTCCTCGGGGCGTTCGCGCAGCGGCGGGACGGTGACCATGCGGGCGGAGAGATGTTCGACCAGCCGGTGCAGGCAGGGGCCGGGCTGCCCGCCCGGGGTGTGGGTGGCGACGATACGGGCCTGCGGCCGCTTCTCCAGGATCCCGACCAGCACGGCGGCCGCCGACGGGTCCAGCACCTCCAGATGCCGGAGCAGCACGGGGCCGCCGTCCGGCGAGCCTTCCAGCGAGCGGAGCCACTGGCGGGTCTCCGCCGCCGTCGCCCCGGCCGCGTCGAAGAGCGGCGGCGGACCGGCCTGGAGCGCGCGGGCCACGGCGGTCTTCCCGGCTCCCGGCTCACCGGCGATCAGCACCGGACCGCTCTCGGCGGCGAGCGCGGCGGCCCTGGAGACGGCGCTGCGCCATGGCAGCGAGCTGCCGGCCAGCCCCGGCAGCAGCCGGTCGGGCCCGGCACCGCGCCCATGGCCCCCGGCAGCGGCGAAGCCGGACTCGGACAGTACGGCCACCGCTCCGACGACCGTGCCGGAGCTCACGACCGGCTGCAGCCCCGCGATCAGCCCGTCGGCGTCGGGCACCGGACATACCCGCGGCTCGGCGCGACCGTCGCGCACCATGCGGGCGGCGCCCAGTTCGAGTGCCGCCAGCGCTTCGTCGGAGAGCTGCCGGGCGGCTTCCGCGCTGACGATCCGGGTCCTGCCGTTCATCGCCACGACGGGGCGGGTGTCCGGGCCCTCGCGGAGGTACGCGTCCAGCAGCAGTTGTTCGATGGAGCTCACAGCTTCCATCCCACCATGGTGCCCCTCGCTGTATCGAATTGAGACACCACTCCATCCGCGCGATGACTCAAGATCGATCTGTTGACCGTCGTTTGCGTTCCAGCAGTTGCATTCCAGGAGAGCCGTACCAATGGAGACCGTCAAGACCGATGTACTGATCGTGGGCAGCGGGCCGGCCGGGGCGAGCGCGGGGCTTGCCCTCAGTACCTACGGTGTCCCGAACATCATCGTGACCCGCTACAGCAGGCTGGCGGACACACCGCGTGCGCACATCACCAACCAGCGCACCATGGAGGCGCTGCGCGACCTGGGTGTCGAGCAGGAGATCATCGCCAAGGCCACCCCCCAGCACCTCATGGGAAACACGGTGTTCTGCACCAGCATCGCCGGTGAGGAGCTCGGCCGGCTGCGCTCCTGGGGCAACGACCCGCTGGTGCAGGCCGAGCACGAGCTCGCCAGCCCCACCCGGATGTGCGACATGCCGCAGCACCTGATGGAGCCCGTGCTGACCGACGCGGCCGTCGCGCGCGGCACGGAGCTGCGCTTCAGCACGGAGTACCTGGCGCACACGCAGGACGAGCACGGGGTGACGGTCACCGTCAAGGACCGGCTGCGCGGCGACGAGTACCAGATCCGCGCCAAGTACCTGATCGGCGCGGACGGCGGCCGCAGCAAGGTCGCCGAGCACGCCGGGCTGCCCATGGGCGGCCAGATGGGCGTGGCGGGCAGCATCAACATCGTCTTCGAGGCGGACCTGACGCCGTATGTCGCACACCGGCCCAGCACGCTCTACTGGGTGCTGACCACCGGCGCGACCGTCGGTGGCATCGGCGCCGGCCTGGTGCGGTGCGTCCGGCCCTGGAACGAGTGGCTGATCGTGTGGGGCTACGACGTCAAGGGCGCACCGCCGGATCTCACCGACGAGTACGCGCTGTCCGTCGTGCGCAAGCTGATCGGCGACGACGACCTTCCGGTGACCATCAAGTCGTCGTCCGCGTGGACGGTCAACGAGATGTACGCGGAGAGCTACTCCAAGGGCCGTGTCCATTGTGCCGGAGACGCCACCCACCGCCACCCGCCGTCCAACGGGCTCGGCGGCAACACCTCCATCCAGGACTCCTACAACCTCGCCTGGAAGCTCAAGCTGGTGCTCGACGGCACGGCGTCCCCGTCGCTGCTGGACACCTACGACGCCGAGCGCGCCCCCGTCGGCAAGCAGATCGTGCAGCGCGCCAACAAGTCCATCGGCGAGACCGGGCCGGTCTTCGAGTCCCTGGACCTGCTCACCCCGCAGGACCCGGCCCAGCTCCTCGCCAACATCGAGGCTCGCAAGGACGCCACTCCGGTCGCCGAGAAGCGCCGCCAGGCGCTGCGCGAGGCCATCGCCTACAAGGTGTACGAATTCAACGCGCACGGCGTGGACCTCAACCAGCGTTACGAGTCCGCCGCGATCGTTCCCGACGGCACCCCCGACCCCGGCTTCGACCGCGATCCCGAGCTGTACCACCAGCCCACGACACGCCCGGGCGCAAAACTTCCGCACGCCTGGATCACCGCCGGGCGGCGCAATCTCTCCACCCTGGACCTCGGCGGCAAGGGCCGGTTCACCCTCATCACCGGTATCGGCGGCGACTGCTGGCTGGAGGCGGCCCGCAGCGTCGGCGACGAGCTGGGCCTGGAGCTCGCCACCGCGTCCATCGGTCCCGGCCAGGCATACGAGGACCCGTACGGCGACTGGGCGCGACTACGCGGCATCGCGGACTCCGGTGCCCTTCTCCTGCGTCCGGACAACCATGTCGCCTTCCGCTACGAGAGTGCGGCCCCGGATGCCGCAGAGCTGCTCGGCGCCGCTCTGAAGCGCATCCTGGGACGGGACTGAGGAAAGAAGGATTTCCCGATGACCACCGACTTCACCGAGCAGACCGCCACCCCCGCTGTCGTGGAGAGCTTCGCGCGCACCCCGGATCCCCGGTTGCGCGAGATCCTCAGCAGCCTGACCCGCCATCTGCATGATTTCGTGCGGGACATCGAGCCGACGATGCAGGAGTGGGAAGAGGCCATCGGCTTCCTCACCGCCACCGGGCAGATGTGCGACGACACCCGGCAGGAGTTCATCCTCCTGTCGGACGTCCTCGGCGTGTCGATGCTTGTGGAGACCATCAACGACCGGAAGGTGCCCGGTGCGACCGACTCCACGGTTCTCGGCCCCTTCCATGTCGTCGAGTCACCGCCGCGCGCCCTGGGCGACACCATCGACTACGTCAATACCGGGGAGCCCTGCGTGGTCACCGGGCGTGTCATCAGCACGGACGGCACCCCGCTGCCCGGCGCCCTGCTCGATGTCTGGCAGGCGAACGAACTGGGGTTCTACGACGTCCAGCAGCCGGGCGTGCAGCCGCTCGGCAACGGCAGGGGACTGTTCACGGCGGACGGGGAGGGCCGCTTCTGGTTCCGTACCGTCGTGCCCTGCCACTACCCGATCCCGACCGACGGGCCGGTGGGCAACCTGCTCAAGGCGGCCGGCCGGCACCCCTACCGCCCCGCCCACATCCACTTCATCGCCGGGTCCGAGGGCCACATCCCCGTCACCACGCACATCTTCGTGGCCGACAGCCCCTACCTGGAGTCGGACGCGGTCTTCGCCGTGAAGAAGAACCTGGTCCAGGAGTTCAGCGAGGTGGACGACCCCGGGCAGGCTGCCGAGTACGGGGTCGCCAATCCGTTCCGGCGGGCCCGCTTCGACATCGTCCTCCATCCGGCGGCGGTGCCGTCGTGAGCCTGGAATTCACGTACCAGGCCCAGCCCATGCGGGTGGTCTTCCGGGCCGGCGCCGCCAGGACCGCCGTCGCGGCGGAGGCCGAACACCTCGGCCTGCGCCGGGTGCTCGTCCTGTCCGGCCCCCGCGGCGCGGACACCGCGCGGGCCGTCGCGGACTCGCTCGGCGCCGCCAACGCGGGCGTCCATACCGAGGCCGCCGAGCATGTCCCCGTACCGGTCGCCGAGGCCGCCGCCGAGGCCGCGCTCAAGGCGGACGCCGACGGCTGCGCGGCCGTCGGCGGCGGCTCCGCGATCGGCCTCGGCAAGGCCGTCGCGCTGCGCCTCGGCCTGCCGCTGATCGCGGTCCCGACCACGTACGCGGGGTCGGAGATGACGCCCGTCTGGGGGCTCACCGAGGACGGCGTCAAACGCACCGGCCGCGATCCCGTCGTCCTGCCGCGCAGTGTGGTCTACGACCCCGAGCTGACCCTATCCATGCCGCCCGCCCTCTCCGGCACCAGCGGTGTGAACGCCATCGCGCACGCCGTCGAGGCGCTCTACGCCCCCGATGCCTCGCCGATCGTGTCGTTGATGGCCGAGGAGGGCACCAGGGCACTCGCCGCCGCCCTTCCCGAGATCGCCGCCGACCCCGGCGGTCTCGACGCCCGCGGCCGCGCCCTGTACGGGGCCTGGCTGTGCGGCGCCTGTCTGGGCGCCACCACCATGTCGCTGCACCACAAGCTCTGCCATGTCCTCGGCGGCACCTTCGGCCTGCCGCACGCCGCGACGCACACCATCGTGCTGCCCCACGTCCTGGCCTTCAACGCCCCCGCCGCGCCCGACGCGGTCGCGGCCCTGCGCCGCGCCCTTGGCACCGACGACCCGGCGCTCGAGCTGTACCGCCTGGGCGGCCGGCTCGGCGCTCCGCGCTCGCTCGCCGAACTCGGTCTGTCCGCCGCCGGCATCGACCGGGCCGTCGAGACCGCCGCCGCGGTGCCCTACGCGAACCCGCGCGACGCCGGTCCCGACGATCTCCGGGCCATTCTGCGGGCGGCCTTCGAAGGCCGCCCGCCCGGCTGAGCCCCGACTCACTCCGTGACGCCCTCAGCTGACGGCTGATGACGGTCTCAGTTGACGACACCCTTGGGCAGTGCGGTGTCGTTCCTGAGCGCCGTCCAGACCTTCGTGGCCGATGGCTCGGAGGCGACCACCCGGTTGGGGTCCGACGGGGCGGTGACCACCGGCATGGTGACAGCGGTGAGATGCTTCGTGCCGATCTTGCGCAGGTTCTGCCCGAGGCTCATCAGCTCGCTCAGCGAGTCGAGGCCGGTGTCGGTGGTGAGGCTCCCGGTGACGGCGTCGGCGACCTCGTAGAGCTTGGTCGGGCTGGTGAACAGATTGATGCTCATCACCTGCTTCAGCATCGCCTTGATGAGCTGCTGCTGGAGCTGGATGCGG
Organism: Actinacidiphila oryziradicis; assembly: GCF_005047355.1. Taxonomy (GTDB): domain Bacteria; phylum Actinomycetota; class Actinomycetes; order Streptomycetales; family Streptomycetaceae; genus Actinacidiphila; species Actinacidiphila oryziradicis. Next base: position 31,612 of record NZ_SUMC01000036.1, on the reverse strand, counting down.
CCGAGGTCACTACCGTCGCCGACGCCGTGCCGGGTGCGGGCGAAGGCGAGGGCCTGGGTGCCGCCCAGGTGGTGGGTGCCCGCTTTCAGGTTCAGATGGCTCTTGTCGTCGTTGATGTCCTTCGTCGTGGTGACGGTGACGCCGCCGAGCGAGTCGATCAGTTTCGCGAAGCCGGAGAAGTCGATCTCGATGTAGTGGTCCATGCGCACACCGGTCAGCTTCTCCGCCGTCTTCACCGCGCAGACCGGACCGCCCACCGAATAAGCCGAGTTGAACATGGCGCCGTACGCGGCCGCCGTCGTACCGCCGCTGGAAGTGGGGCACGACGGCCGGTACACGAGGGTGTCGCGCGGGATGCTGACGACGGTGGCCCGGGTGTGCGCGTTGTTGATGTGTACGACCATCGCGGTGTCCGAGCGGGCGCCGGTGCTGTTGCCGCCGCCGAGCTTCTGGTTCGCGCTGCCGCTGCGGGAGTCGGAGCCCAGCACGAGGATGTTCATCGCGCCGGTCGCGACAGGGGCCAGGGAAGAGGAGGACGACGAGGCTGAGGCCGTGGGGCCGGTCGTCGGGCGGTCGGTGCCGAGCGCGCTGTTGATGTCGACGCCTTTGATGCGGTGATCGAGATGCCAGTACGCCAGCCCGGCCGCCGTCCCGCCGATCGCCAGCACACAGCCGAGCGCGATGCCGGCAGTAAGGAAGACGCGTGATCGGCGTCGTATTCGCGCGCCGTCGGGGTCGGTGCCGGGGGCGTGGCCAGGGGCATGGCCGGCCGGCGGCACCGGCTGTTCTTCCGTCATGCGGACGAACATAAGTCCACAACTGAGCGGAGAGGACGGGCGAAGGACCTTTTTTGGGATTTACTCATGATTCTTTGGAACATCTCATCTTCGGCGCCCTGTTCACCTGCCCACGGGGCGTGCCGCACGGACCTCCGCGCCCGGGCTCGCCGCCAGGGGGACCTCCTCGCCGCTCATGCCGATCCGTCCGGGGTGCGTGCCGGGGCACCGCTCCGAGGCCGCCGTCGGAACGGTCGGCGTCGTCCAGGGCAGCCCAGCCCCGCTCGAAGCAGCCGAAGGGCCCGAAGAACGCATCGGATAAACCCTGCATCGTCCATTGCGTTCGACGCATTCGGCTCCTGCTGTCCCTTTGCGTTGCCGGCGCGGTCGTCACCGCCGGGACACTGCGCCGCAGGGGCGGCACCGTGCTCCCCGCCGGGCTCCGTTGCTCGTCACGACGCGGCGGGAGCGTTCTGGTCCGCCTCGGTCCCGGCCTCCCAGAGGTCGTTGAAGCGGCGGATACGCCGGTTGACCTTGTCCTGCCGCAGCACCAGCCGGGTGGTGGCGATGACCGGGTGGTCATCCGTCTGTTCGGGTGTCACCTCGTAGCTGATCGCGTGATCGAACACAATGAAGTCAAACATGGGGTCGAGCCGCTCCGTGGACCGGAGCGCGGACTTCACGACCGTCCTGACCTCCACTCCCAGATCTTCCTGCTCCCGGCACAGTCTGCGGACGTCCGCGTCATTCACCAGGCCCGGATCATCGAGGATGAAGACCCGGCGGATCTTCACTCCCCGGCCGACTGCCTCACGTTGCGCCACCAGATAGCGCCGGCCGAACTCGCTCACCCACAGATCCGCGTCGACCTCGGTACTGGTCGCGTCGATGGCCGTCTCGGCGTTCTGGGCGAGCGCCAGCAGCCATTCGTGGTCCTCGCCCTCATAGGTCGCCTCGCCGGCGTGGAGGTCCTGCAGCAAAGTGGCCAGCCGGCTGACCTCGGTCCGGGCAAAGCTGTGGAGGAGGGCTGGCGCCTCAGAGCCGATCTCAGCGGCGCTGCGCACCAGTTGGGTGACCGCGTCCGTACGGATGGCCGACTGCTCCACGAGGCTGAACAGCTGGGTCGCCTCGTTGACCCTGGCGAAGCCCCCGCTGACCAGACTCCCCATCTCGTCCCAGTGCTTGCCGAGCGAGATTTCGAGCATGGCCAGACGGTCCTCGAACTCCATTATGAACTGGACGATCAGGATCGCCCCGCCGATGAAGGTCGAGATGGTGATCGACCATATCGTTGGCTGGTTGGCGAAATTGGTGATCAGATAGGCGACCCCACCGGTGATCAGCGCGACCACCGCTTTCAGCAGGATGGGCGATATACCCCGCATCATCCCTACTCCCCCTTCGGACGACGAACCCATCAATTACCCGCTCCGGGCTAGGTCAACGCATGCGGCTTCCCCTGTAAAGTGACGGACTGCAGAGCCAGCTGGTCACGGATCCGCTGGACCAGTGCCTGCCACTGCCGGGTGAACCCGGGTTTGGTCTCCAGGCTCTCCCACAGCGGCATCAAGATCAGGTCCACCCGGGCCATCGGCATCCACAGATGCAACAGATGATCCACCGCCGGGCTCAGCCGGATGACGGCGTCCGGTCCGGGGGTGGTGCCGAGGCCACTGCGATCCACCATCTGGATGAGTGTGGTGAGCAGCCAGTCGTGCAGCGCGAGATCCTCACAGAGCCGGGCCAGGGCCTCCGGGTCGACGCTTCCCACCTCCAGTCGCAGGGTGCGCTCGGTGTCGTCGACGATGGTGAAGCGACCGCGCGGCACCCCGTCCGTGTCGCCGGATCGCACGGCCGACCAGCGCAGCCGGGTGCGGCGGGACTTGAACGGGGGCCGCCGGTCCAGCTGCGGCCGGGCCAGTACTTCCGCCAGCAGCCGTTCCCCCACCGCTCCGAGGTCCGCCGTCCCCGCCAGCGACGCCTGACCACCCCTCAGGAACCCGTCGGCCAAGTCCTCCGGCACTGCCCGGCCCACCGCCTCGACGACGCCCGGCCGCACCAGGTAGTGCCCCCACGGCTGCCGGTGAGCGGCCTCCGCCGCGAGCACCCGAAGGTGCGCGGACGCCTGGAGCACCCGTCCGTCGGTCAGTGTCGCGTGCGACAGTACGGTGCCGATGCCACGCACCCGGCTGCCCGACCCGGTGGCCAGTTGGCAGTCCACGCCCGTCAGCACATCGGGCGAGGTGAGTGCGGTGTTGGGCCGTTTGGAGATCCGTACGCGTTCCCCGGAGCGCAGTTGCAGCAGCTGACTGGCGGCGCCGTCCGCGAGCGCGGCGGAGTGCTGGAGCAGACAGGTCCGGACCTCGCCGCAGGCCACCACCGGGGCGCCGGCCGCAGGGGCGGTCATGGTTCGCCGTAGAAGGCGTAGGAGATCCGGTCGGCCGGCTCACGCGGCACCGGTAAGCCCTCGCGGGCCGCCCGCTCGGCCACTTGGAGCAGCGCCGGCTCCTCCACCGCCAACTGGCCGAGGATGACGCGCACCGCGTGCTCGACCGGAAGGAAGCGGGTGGGCAGCACGGACACCGAACGGTAGGCGGCGAACGGCGCGGCCGCGGGATTGAGCTGGATCAGCGGCGGTAGGTCGTCCCACTGGCCCGGGAAGTCCCCGGTCTGCGGCTGCGGGCGCAGTACCGCCTTCCCCTCGTACCGGACCAGGCCCAGTCGGAGCAGCTGCCACACGGTGGCCAGAAAGGGGCAGGACCAGGTACGGCCGTCGGCGTCCCGGTGATGGTCGTGGCTGTCGTGCTCGTCCCACAGCTCGACGTCCACGAAGACCGAATGGCGGCGCGCGCCGTTCTCGGAGGGCGGCCGCCAGCCGCCACCCTGGCTCATGGCCTCCAGCGGATCGGAGGACGGCGAGCGTTCGCCGTTGCTCAGCCAGCCGGTCTTCGTCACCGCGGGCCGGGAACCGTTGTTCCCCGGCGCCGGGGATTCCACCAGCCGGTGCTGGGCCCACCGTGCCAGGGGCAGCCGGTCGGTTCCGGCGCAGGCTGATTCGCGGGCCAGGTAGTCGATGCGCAGGCCCGCGGCCTCCGCTTCGGAGAGCAGGGTGGGCAGCACCTCCGCCGGTGTGGAGAAGCGGGTGAAGTAGTCGTCCACCAGGAAGCAGGTGCTCAACCGGGGGCGGCGTCCGCCCGCGGCATTCGCACCGGCCGCGAGCGCCGCGTCGGCCCACGGCTTGACCTGCTCGAACTGGCTGCGCAGCCGCTTCGGCCCGGCCGCGAAGTCCTCCATGTAGAGGTGCCCGATCTCCAGGGAGACATGGGAGAGCGGCACGGCTTCGGTGTTCGGGTCCGCGGTGGCCTCGCGGAAGGCCGGGCCGTTCACAGCGCCTCCCATCACAGTGCCTCCCACGACTTGTCGCGGGTGAGTTCGTCCGCCAGCGCCGTCAGCGCCCTTACCGTCTCGATGTTGGCCACCCTGCTCGCCAGGACGTCATCGTCGGTGATGAGCTGCTCGCGCCACTGGAGGACGGGTTCCAGCGGCACCACTCCGAGGGTTTTGCTGCGTCCCAGCTTGAGCTCGGCGGCGAAGTCCTTGAGATCCTGGTCGCACTTGCGCAGCCAGGCGGCCTGGGCCGGCCGCACATGGGCCAGTTCCGGGGAGTCCGGGTCGGGGACCGCGGCCCGTACGAAGCGGATGGAGTCGCGGAGCCCCTCCTCCTGGTGGCCCAGTGCCAGTCCCGCGTCGAGGATCCCGCGGTCCCCGAAGACCAGTCCGGCCGCTGCCGCTATGTGCTGCCGGGTCCAGCGGTGGAACACCAGCCAGCGGACGGTGATGCCGCTGAGCTCGGGCTTGGACGTCGCCGCCAGGACCAGCTCCACCGCGTAGGAACGGCCGGCGCTGAGGTCGATGAGGATGACGTCGAACTCCTCCTCCAGGCGCAGGAAGAGGTCGGTGCAGCGGCGCACCATCTCCCGGTTGACGGCGAACTCTCCGCCGCCGCGGTCGCCCGGGAGCAGCACCAGCTGTCCCGCGCCGGGCGGCCGGAAGCGCAGCGCGTCGCGCTCGGTCTCGGCCCACACATCGACCCGGTCGGGCTCGCTCACCCTGCCCTGCAGGTAGGAGTGCATACCGCCGTGCTCCACTCCCCGGAGCGAGCCGGGGATGTCGAAGACGGTGCCGGAGGTCGGCGAGCCGAAGTCGAAGTCGAGGTAGGCGACATCATCGCCGGACAGGGCGCGCCGGAAGGCGATGTTGGCGCTGGTGACCGACCGTCCGGTGCCTCCCTTGTCGGAGGCGGCGAAGACCAGCATCGCTCACGCCCGCTTCGTCGCGGCTCGCCGGGCGACGACCAGCTCGTCCAGCGAGGTGAGCACTTGCATGGTCAGGGCGAAGGACGTCCCGGGACGGTCGTCGAGAATCTGGCGTGCCCGCGCCATCTTCATCTCGGCGATTCGCAGGCTGCTGTCCAGGGAATTGTTCCCGGCGGAGGACGGCTCCATCATCTCCCTGTCGAAAATGTGCCCGGCCTCGCTCAGCAAGGACGTGGCGAGTTCTGTCAGCTGAGGGCTGCGGATCGGTGGCTGCCCGAAGAGATTCGCGGCCACCACCATACATTCGACGACGCGCTCGGTCATGTTCCACGACAAATGCGCTTTCGCCGTCTCGAGATCCGGGAAGACGGCGCTGATATTGTCCCAGAGCCTGATTCCGGGGCCGGAACTGATACGCCGCAGCCACAGGTGGTCCATTACCTGCTCGGCCAGGCCCAGGAGCCGGTCGTGCGATTCGCTGCGCCGCGACATGCTGCAGAGCTGGAGGGTGCGTTTGAGCAGCTGGGTGGAGAAGTCCGGCACGGACCATTGCATGGCGGGCCCGAGGCTCTCACCGCCGGTGAGCGGCAGCCGTACACCGGGATTGTGCAGGAGGGAGACCGTCGGGTCGTCCGATGTCATCCGGCGGGTGATTTTGGCCCTTACCGCGAGCTCCTCCATGACCGCCACCGTTCGGGTGAGGTCATCGTCCGTCGCCCGGCGCCGGTCGAGGTCCTGGACGAGAATCGAGGCCACCAGAAGGCTGAAGTACTCCGATTCCTGCTGCTGCCCGGTGGTGCGCCAGGGAATGTCCTCCAGTGGCCATTTCTCGTCGCCGAAGCGGGCGATCATCGACCAGTACTGCTGGGTGAGTTCCCAGCGCAGTCGCAGTGCCTGGGCGAGACGCTGCTGTTCCTCGTTGAGCAGACCGAGGATCAGCGTCCGCTCCGAGAACAGGTCGGCGATTCCGTCGAGCGCGACCACGGTGAAATAGAGGTACGGAGCGGGAATCGCCACGCCCTTGGGCTGGGTTCCGACGGGGTCCGTGGTGTCGACCTGCGGCGCGTCCTGGACGATTCCCCAGGACCAGCCGCATTCCATGAGGAGGTTGTTGTTGTCCAGGTCTCCGACGATGTTGAGCCCGAGGGTGAAGTACTCCTTGATGGAGGCACGAAGCGGTCTCAGTTCGCGCTGGAGTTCCTGGACCACAAGGCGGTTGGACATGTTCGACTGGTTCACGGTGCGGCAGAGCGTATGGCCCCGGGGTGAATCGGCGTCGAAGAGATTCACGGTGAAGCTGCGCAGGAGGCTCACCATGGCCGCGGTGAGACGCACGCTGGTGGCCTCGTACAACGCGTCCGCCGTGTCCCTCAGATCGTCCCGGCGGATCTCCCGTTTGAAGATCTTCAGGAATCCGAGGGTGGAGAGCGCCAGCGAGATGGACATGGAGTACGAGTCGACGACTCCCAGTTCTCGCTGCTCCGGCGTCAACTCCTCGTCGGGATCCACGGGGAAGAGGTAGTGACCCGCGGAGAAAGTGGGTGTGGCCGTGTCGCTGGTGTGCATGTCCATGAACCCGGCCAGGGCACTGATCAGCCTGGTGGGGATCTCGACATTGTCACCGATGCCCTTGAGCGCGGCCAGTACGTCCTCTGCCGTCTCGTCAGGAGCGTCAAGCCGGAAGGGCGGCAGTTCCGAAGCCGGGTACATGAGGCAGAGCAACTGCTCCGCGTCGCTCACACTGCTGGAACCGCCCAGCTTCCCCCAGTCCAGAACGCCGTCCGAGAAGGAATGGCGGGCGATCGCCTGCCAGATTTCGAGCAGCTGCTGGCGTGGCCGGATCCGCATCCTCTCCCCCGCCCCTCTCCCGTTGGTATTTCCGTGTGACATACATGCGGATTTCATGCGGTGTTGCGGTCGTTCAGACGGACTACGAGGTCACTCCGCAGGCCAGGATCATTCCTGTGTAGCCGTCCCGGAGGGGCTCTCCCGGGAATCCGAGCCGGGTGATCACAAGATCGTCGGTGCGTGGCGCCAGGCAGTCGCGGACCTGTGGCTCCTCCACCGGATAGGCCGGGAATTCCAGGTCCCCCACCCGGTAGCCCTCCGAATTCTCCATGAACGCGGCGGCGAAAGGCGCCCCCGGAGTGAGGGCGGCGATGAATTTTGCCAGCGCTTCCTCGAACTCCGTACGCGCGGTGGAGAGGGATTCGGCGACGAAGAACATGGTGCCGATGGACCAGCCGCCGGGCCGGAGGTCGAACAGATCGCCCTTTTCGACCGTGGCCAGGCCGGACAGCCGGCCACGTGGGTCCCCGACCCGCCGATAGGGCTCCCGATCGGTGAACAGCTGCCAGAAGCGGTCCCAGTTCGACGAATAGTGCTGGATCTCTCTCTCCAGCCATACGACATTGCCCGCCGACCGCTCATAAAGAGTGATGTCGGAACACCATGGCAGCAGGCTGAGTGAGGGGTAGAGATTGGTGCCGGATCCCACATCAATTCCCGACAGTTTCCCTGCCGGCTGTCGATGCCGGAAGTGCTCGCAGAAATAGTCGCGGACGGCCATGATGATCTGCCGGTCGTCCTGCCGCAGATCCTGGTAGTTGTGATCGAGATACGCACGGGAGTCGAACAGGTCCCAAGGGGCGTCACTGTTACTGATGCCCGACGCGTACTCGGCCTCTGCCGACGGCTGCTCCATGTAGCAACTGTAGCGCTCCGCAACCTTCCCGGCCCGCCGCTGTGGAGAAAATGACCCCAACCGGCGATTGCGGCCACTTTACGGATACGGCTCCGGCGTCAAGCAGCCGCACGCCCTATTCACCCTTGGCGCACGTTGCCCTATGTTTGACCGGAGTGTCGCACTTGGAGCGTCCGCCGGGCGGACGCTCTTACCCGCACTGGTCGGTGGGCCAACGAGGAGGACTGATGTGAGGGCTCGTCCCGGTGATCGGCGCGAGTGGCAGGGCGAAGAGGGCAGGCCGGAGGGCAGACTCCGGGTGAGAATGGTGGCCGAGGAGGACTTGCCCAGACTGGCCCTGCTCGATCAGGCGATCTTCGTGGGGGCCGCCTACCCGTACTTCGTCCTGCGGCAGCTGTTCGACGTCCACGGGGACCGCTTCCTGGTCCTCGACCACGGCGCCGGGCTGTCCGGGTACGTACTGGCGGCCACGGTCCCCCGCGGTCAGGTCAGCTGGATACTGGGCCTGGGGGTGCTGAAGCAGTACCGGGGTCTGGGACACGGCCGGGTATTGCTGGCCGAGATGCTACGGCTGTTGACGGACGACCAGGTCGGCGAGGTGCGGCTCAGCGTGGAACCGCACAATGCGGACGCCGTAGCCCTGTACCGGTCCCTCGGGTTCACCGAGGTCGGCCGCCGCGACGGCTACTTCGGCCGCGGCGGCGACCGACTGATCATGGCGCTCCTGCTGAAGCGGTGACTTCCACTCAGCTCAGCCGCCGCTCTTACGGCGGAACTCCCGCGCCCCTCCGGCCCGGCCGTGGGCGCCATGGATCTTCGTACGGTCCGGTCCGGTGCCGCCGGAGGCGGTACCGGCCTTCAGCCCGCGCTTGCGTTCCAGGGCCTCCCGGAACTTGCGCTTCACATCGTCCTCGGGAGCCTCTGCGGCCTCCGGGACCTCGGACTCTTCGAGGTCCGCTGCCTCGGCGGCCATGGGCTCCTCCTGCTGTGCGTCGGTCATACGCACAGCGTCCCACGTCATGGGCTGGACCGGCGCCAGATTTTGCCGCCACCCTGTCTGGCAGGTATCTCGGACGGCCACCCGGCCGGCCTCGACGAGAGTGGAGCGGCACAGCCATGAGCGACCCGAGAATCATCACCGTTCGCCCCGGGCCGGGCGAGTACGCCTGGACCTTCGGCGGGGCGCCGCCGGTGGCGCGGATCAAGCCGGGCACCGTGCTTGACCTGTACACGGAGGACTGCTTCGCGGGACGGGTGCGGTCCGAGAAGGACCTGGTGTCCGAAGTGTGCGATTTTCCGTTCCTCAATCCTCAGACGGGTCCGTTCTACGTGGAGGGCGCCGAGGTCGGCGACACAGTGGCGGTGCACTTCGTGTCCATCGAGCCGGCGCGTGACTGGGCGGCATCCACCACCGTGCCGTTCTTCGGGGCGCTGACCTCGACCCACGCCACTGCGACGCTCCAGCCGCCGCTGCCGGAGGTGGTGTGGATGTGGCAGCTCGACCTGGAGCGCCGGACCTGCCTGTTCGCGGCGCGCGACAGCGACGTCACGGTCGAGCTGCCGCTCGACCCGATGCACGGCACGGTCGGGGTCGCCCCGGCGAACCTGGAGGTGCGCTCGGCGCTCGTACCGGACGCGCACGGCGGCAACATGGACACGCCCGAGATGAGGGCGGGCGTCACCTGTTACCTCGGTGTAAATGTGGAGGGCGCGCTGCTGAGCCTCGGCGACGGGCACGCCCGGCAGGGGGAGGGCGAGACCTGCGGGGTCGCGGTGGAGTGCGCGATGAACTCGGTGGTGATCGTGGAGCTGCTCAAGGGTGTCTCGACGCCTTGGCCCCGGCTGGAGTCGGACGGCTACATCATGTCGACGGGTTCGGCACGCCCGCTGGAGGACGCCTTCCGGATCGCCCAGCTCGACCTCGTCCAGTGGCTGGCGCGGGACTACGGGCTGTCGCAGCTGGACGCGTACCAGCTGGTGACACAGGGGGTGGAGTCGCCGCTCGCCAACGTCTGCGACACGAATTACACGGCACTGGCGAAGTTCCGCAAGGGATGGCTGCCGGCCGGGGATCCACACCGGGGGCTGCACCAGCAGCTGAGGGAGACTGCGGCGCGACTTTAACAGTTCCTTGGACGGGGGCCGTTGCCCGACACCATTATCGCCATGTACCGTTCAAAAGCTCGTGGCCTGGCAGCATCCCGGCCTATGGTCTACGCGCGAAGAATTGGCACCCGCACCGCCACCACCCACCCCCCACATGGAGGTACGACGGATGCTCGGATCCGGTAAGTCCCGCCGCCGCAGACTCATCGGCGCAATAGCCGTCCTCGGAGCCCTCACCACGGGCGCCGCCGTGCACGCTGTCCAGACCGCCCCCACCGCCGCCGCGGCCACCACCAACCGCGTGCTCTTCGACGACGCGCACGCCGAGGAGGCCGGCAACGCCGACTGGATCATCAGCACCAGCAAGCCGGACCCGCTGGCCCAGAACGCCAGCCCGTCATCGGAGACCGACTGGACCGGCGCCCTCTCCTCCTGGGGTGTGACCCTGCAGAAGACCGGCAACTACAGCCTCAAGACCCTGCCGTCGGGCAGCTCGATCACCTACGGCACCTCCAGCGCGACGGACCTGCAGAACTTCAACACCTTCGTACTGCCCGAGCCCAACATCCTGCTGACCACGGCGGAGAAGACCGCCGTGATGACGTTCGTGCAGAACGGCGGCGGCCTCTTCCTGATCTCCGACCACACCGGGAGCGACCGCAACAACGACGGCTACGACTCCCCCGCGATCATCAACGACCTGATGACCAACAACAGCGTCGACAGCACCGACCCGTTCGGCTTCTCCGTCGATCTGCTCAACATCAGTTCCGGCTATCCGGCCGCGATCAGCGACAGCACCAACGCGGTGCTCAACGGCTCCTTCGGCACCGTCACCAAGAGCCTCTTCGCCAACGGAACCACCGCCACCCTCAAGCCGGCCGACAACTCCGCCGTCAAGGGCCTGCTCTACCGCACCGGTTACTCCGGCAACACCGGCGCCTTCTTCGCCACCAGCACCTTCGGCAGTGGCCGGGTCGCGTTCTGGGGCGACAGCTCCCCCATCGACGACGGCACCGGCCAGTCCGGCAACACCCTCTACGACGGCTGGAACGACTCCGGCGCCACCAACGCCGCCCTCGCCCTGAACGCCACCGAGTGGCTCTCCGGCGCCACCAGCAGCGGTGGCGGAGGCAGCACTGGCGGTAGCACTGGCGGTAGCACTGGCGGTAGCACTGGCGGTGGCGGCACCTGCACCGCCGCACAACTGCTCGCCAACCCGGGCTTCGAGTCAGGCAACACTTCCTGGACCGCCAGCAGCGGCGTCATCACCACCAGCAGCAGCGAAGCCGCCCGCACCGGCTCCTACAAGGCCTGGCTCGACGGTTACGGCTCAGCCACCACCGACACCCTCTCCCAATCCGTCACCATCCCCTCCGGCTGCGCCGCCGCCCTCACCTTCTACCTCCACGTCGACACCGCCGAGACCACCACCAGCACCGCCTACGACACCCTGAAAGCCCAGGTCCTCAACAGCTCCGGCACGGTCCTCGGCACTCTCGCCACCTACTCCAATCTCAACGCCGCCACCGGCTACACGCTGCGCAGCTTCGACCTGAGCAGTTACGCCGGCCAGACCGTCACCCTCAAGTTCACCGGCGTCGAGGGGTCCACGCTCCAGACCTCGTTCGTCATCGACGACACCGCGCTCAACGTGAGCTGACCACCAGCCGGCCCGGGCGCGCGCGGCACACCGCCGCCGGCGCCCGGGCACCGGCCACGGCCCGCCCACGAGGCCCGGACGTCATGGCGCCGGTCGCAGGCCCATGCCCTACGATCGGGGCCCATGACGGACAGACCGGGGACACCGAACCCTTGGAACGGCCCGGCCGTTCCGCGGAATCAGCCGCCCACCACCGCGCCCGGCTGGTCCCCCGCGGCAGAGCCCGACTGGGCCGCGCTCGCCGACCGGCACCAGGCCGAAGGCCGGCGGCGCAGGCGGCTGATGGTCGGTGGCGGCGTGCTCGGCACTTGTGCCGTCGGGGCGCTGGTGGCAACCGCCGTACTGGTCTCCGGGCACAGCCCGAAGAAGGAGCAGACGGTCGCCGCCGCCCACGCAAGCACCCCCGGGCGGGTGTCGCACGGCGCCGCCTCCTTCACCGCATCGGCTACGCAGTCGCCGTCGGCTTCCCCCTCCAACTCGCCTTCCCGTTCGGCGTCCGCCACGAAGAGTCCGCCGAAGTCGGGGCAGTCCCCCGCGCAGTCCTCCGCCGCCGCCTCGCGGACCGCGGCGCCGCCTGACCCGCTGACGATGATCTCGGACCTCGGCACCGACACCGCCCCGCTCACCGCCTCCGGGCTCTTCCCGGCGAAAACCCGGTCGATAGGCGGCCGCACCTGGACCCGGAGCCTCACCGGCACCATCACACCCTGCTGGAAGGCCACCACCGGCGGTCTGGGCAATGTGCTGGAGGCCTCCGCCTGCCGCTCCCTGCTCCGGGCCACCTACGTCTCCGGCGACAGCGTCGTGACCGTCGCAGTGGCGGTCTTCGACCACAAGGCACAGGCCGATCTCGCCCGTCAGCACGACCAGGGCCAGATCCAGGGGCTGAGCGCCGGCGGGGCCATCTCCTTCTGCACCAGCGCGGGCTGCGCCAACACCCACGCGGCGGTGGGCCGCTACGGCTACTTCACCGTCTCGGGTTCGGCGAAGGCCGGGGGCACCGCCGCGGACCCCATCGCGACGGCCGCCGGCCCCGGCCTCGCCGATTACGCGTACCAGCGTCTGCTGCAGCGCGGCAAGGACGAGGTCGCCGCCGCCCGCTGAAACCCGGTGGACCGCGGTGTCCCGCGGTGCCACATTGGCGGCCATGGCTTCTCTGGTGCGACTTGTGACCATCGACTGTGCCGACGCGTACCGGCTCGCCGGCTTCTGGGCCGGGGTTCTCGACGCTTCACTGGCCGACGGCGACAAGCCCGGCGATCCGGAAGTGCTGCTCAAGACCACAGGTGTGACGCTCCTGTTCATCACGGTCCCCGAGCCCAAGACGACCAAGAACCGCGTCCACCTGGACCTGCAGCCCCAGGACCGCACCCGGGACGAGGAGGTTGAGCGGCTCCTGGCCTCGGGGGCCACCCTGGTGGCCGACCATCGGCGTCCCGACGGCACCGGATGGGCGACGCTGGCCGACCTCGAGGGCAACGAGTTCTGCGTCGAGCGCAGCGCCGCCGAACGCGCGGCCTCTAAGGTCACGGGAAAAGGAGTGGCGGGGCACGGTCCCCGTGAGACAGGCTCAGACCCGTGACTGGCGAGAACTCCACGAATTCCGCAGACGAGACCGCGTCGCTGACCCCGGGCGGCGAAGTGACTGTCAGGCTCGTCAAGCACCCCCGCCCCGATGTCCGTTACCCGGCGGTCGTGGTCCACGACGACGGAACGCATGCCGTCGTACGCGCTCCCTGGGCCGGGGCGGCGACACGCGACTTCGGGTTCGTGCGGTTCGAGGCCGGGGATGTGTTCACCGAACATTACTGGCGGGACCGTTGGTACTCGGTCAAAGAGGTCAGGGCCGCGACAGGGAGTCTGAAGGGCTGGTACTGCGATGTGGCGCGGCCCGCGCGGGTGGAGCCGGGCGCGCTGGTCGTGGCGGATCTGGACCTTGATCTGTGGGTGTCGGCCGACGGTGCCACGGTGCTGCGGCTCGACGAGGACGAGTTCGAGGAGAGCGGGCTGACCGACCGCGATCCCGGCGCGGCCGCCCAGGCGCGTCAAGCGCTGGACGAGCTCGAACGGCTCGCAGGCAGTGGCGGCTTCACCGAGCTGCTCGGCTCTACGGGCCCGGACACCACCCCGGCGTAGGGCGAGCGCTCCCCGCCGGCCCCCCTTGCACTGGTCCGCCCCGCGCGGCGAGGATCAGCGCTATGCCGACCTTCGCCGCGTTTGACGGAACCCAGCTCTCGTACGACGTGATCGGCTCGGGCCGCCCGCTGATCTGCCTGCCCGGAGGGCCGGCGCGCGCCTCGGTCTATCTGGGGGACCTGGGCGGGCTGGGGGCGCAGCGCCGGCTCATCCGGCTCGACCTGCGCGGGAGCGGCGGGTCGGCGGCCCCGGCGGACCCGGCCACGTACCGGTGCGACCGTCAGGTCGGCGACGTGGAGGCGCTGCGGGAGCACCTCGGGGTGGAGCAGATCGATGTCCTCGCGCATTCGGCCGGGGGCGATCTGGCGGTGCTGTACACGGCCCGGTATCCGGAGCGGGTGGCGAGCCTGGCGTTGATCACGCCGAGCGCCCAGGCCCTGGGCATCGAGTTCACCGAGCGGGACCGTCGGGAGGCGGCCGGGCTGCGTATGGGCGAGCCATGGTTCACGGAGGCCTACGGGGCCTTGGGACGGATCTGGACGGGGAGGGGGACCGACGCGGACTGGGAGGGCGTCAGGCCGTTCACCTACGGCCGTTGGGACGCGGCGGCGCGGGCGCATGCCGCGTCCGGTGCCGCGCAGCGCAATGCGGACGCGGCCGCGCGGTACGCCGCCGAGGGCGCGTTCGATCCGGAGTCCACACGGGCGGCGCTGGCAGGTTTCGGGGCGCCGGTGCTGGTCCTGGCGGGCGAGCTGGACGGCGGGCCGAGGCCACGGGTGGCGGGTGAGGTGGCGAGGGTGTTCCCCAGGGGGGAGTGTGTCGTGCAGCGAGACGGCGGGCATTTCCCGTGGCTCGACGATGCCGGGTGGTTCGTTGGCGCGGTCGCGGGATTCCTCGGCTGAGGCGTCGACGTCAGTCGAGGCGCCGGTACATGATGTGCAGCCCCACATAGCCCTTGGCGGGGTGGTGGAAGGCCTCGGGGACGGTGCCCAGCACCTCGAAGCCCAGTGAGCGGTAGAGGGCTACCGCATGGATGTTGGTCTCGGCGACAGCGTTGAACTGCATGGCGTGGTAGCCCTCGGCGCTCGCCCAGTCCAGGGCGTGCTCGACGAGGGCGCGCCCGGTGCCGCGCCCGGAGTGCTCGGGGTCGACCATGAAGCTGGCGCTGCAGATATGGGCGCCGGGGCCCATCTGGTTGGGGTTCATCTTGGCCGTGCCGAGGACGGTGCCGTCGGGGGCGGTGGCGACGACGGTCCGGCCCGGGGGCTGGAGCAGCCACATGGAGCGGGCCTGCTCCTCATCGAGGTCGCGTGGGTAGGTGAAGGTCTCGCCGGCGGCGCAGATGCGGCGGAGGAAGGGCCAGATCGCGGGCCAGTCCTCGGAGGTCGCTTCTCGGATCAGCACAGCGCCCAGGGTGCCGTGCGGGGGCGCCTGCCGCCAGCGGGTTTTTAGGGGCTGCCCGGTCGCTGCGGCTGATATGCCTCCCCCAGCTACCGCTGGGTGGTGCCCCCAGCGCGGCGTGGCCGCGGCGTCGCGTGCCCTGGCACCAGCGCTCGCGGAGATCGACCGGGCAGCCCCTAGGGCTTGTCCTGGCCGCTCTCGAATTCGAACGCGTCGAGCACCCGGTTGACCATGCGGCCGAAGGCGGCGTCGTAGTCGATGGGCCCGGCGGCCTCGGCGAGGATCCCGGCGAGGCGCGGGTATTGGCCGCTGCCGATCTGCCGCGCCAGGTAAGCGCCCCGGGCCGCCTGTTCCTCGTCCGGCGACCAGGGGAAGGCGCGGGCGCGCTCCGCCGCGGCGAGTTCATTGCCGGCGAAGGCGGTGACGAGGCCGTTGATCATCGCGATGAGCTCCATCTTGGTGCCGTTGCCGGCGGGGAGGCCCTCCAGGGCGGCAAGGCAGAACTCCAGGTAGCGCAGCCCGTTCGGGCTGAAGCCGTGGACGGGCGACAGGAGGCCGGGCAGCCATGGGTGACGGTGTATGAGGGCGCGGGCCTGCACGGCGAGCATGAGCATGTCCGCGCGCCAGTCGCCGGAGGGCTGCTCGGGAAGGTCGTACTCGCTGCTGAACGCGTCGACCATGAGCTCATAGAGGTCTTCCTTGCGCGGCACATAGTTGTAGAGCGACATGGTGCCGCAGCCGATCTCGGCCGCCACTCGTCGCATGGAGACCGCGCCGATGCCGTCGGTGTCGGCGATGCGGACCGCGGCGGCCGCGATCTCGCCGCGCGTGTACGTGGGACGGGGCCCGCGGCCGGCACGTTCCGGGCGTGCCCAGATCACTTCGGGTCGGGCGGAGCTGCCGCCGGCTGCCATGTGTCATCACCTCGCCCACATCGTAGTTACGGGATGGACCGCTTCCGGACCCTGCCGATGAGCCGGGCCGCTGTCCCGCTCGGCCAGGCCGCCGCGGATGTGCTCGCGATGGCGGTCGGGCTGGTGCCACTGGCCCTGGCCGGCCTCGCGGTCGGCTGGCGGATCGAGGACGGGGCCGCCCCGGCGCTCGCCGCGTTCGGACTGCTGCTGCTGTTCCGCTTCGCGACCGTCTGGGCCGGGATCTACGTCGGGCTGGTGCTGAAGGACGAGGCCGCCGCCGGCCAGCTCGGCAGCACCACCTTCTTTCTGACGCTGCTCTCCAGCGCGTACATCCCCACCGCCGGCATGACGGGCTGGCTGCGCACCGTCGCGGAGTGGAATCCGGTCAGCGCGGTGGTCGCCGCCTGCCGCGAGCTGTTCGGCAATACCGTCCCGGGCCTGGACGACGCCCCGGGCGCGGCCTGGCCGATGACCCACCCGGTCACCGCCGCGCTGGGCTGGTCGCTGCTGCTGACAGCGGTGTTCGCGCCGCTCGCCGTACGGAGGTACGGACGCGGCGACGCGTAGCGCGACGGCCATGGCGTCAGGGCCGTCAGGGCCGCGGTCTGAGGCTACTGGCTACTACCAACTGGTGTCCCGCAACAGCGGCAAGTGCCTCGACATCACGGGCCTCCACCGACCTAAGCAGGCGGCAAACGCCAACGCCCAGGAACGCGTGCCTTCATCGGCTTCCTCCTGTGCCGTGCGGGGACATTCTCCACGCGGCACATACGGTGCCGTCCTCCCGTCCCGTTCCAGGGCCCTCCCAACCGGTTGTCGTCCGGCGAAAGTTTCGGATCGGAGCCAGATGGACGAGACCTTTTCCCCGGGCCCCGGCGCTGCTAACGTCCGTTCCAGCAACCGGTTGTCCCCCTGTCCACGTGTCCAGCTGACCCGCGAGGAGCACCGTGACGAGGAAGAGTCCCGAGGCCCACGGCCGTAACACCATCCGGGACGTCGCCGCCCGCGCCCAGGTCTCCGCCTCGACCGTCTCCCGCGTCCTGGCCGGCGATTACCCGGTGAGCACCGCCACCCGCACCCGCGTCCTGCGGGCGGTCAAGGACCTCGACTATGTTGCCGACGCCCGGGCCCGTGCGGTCGCCGGCGCCGGGACGGCCACCATCGCGTTCGTGCTCGACGACATCACCGGCCCGTCCTTCGCGCACATGGCACAGGGCGTCGAGCGGGAGGCGGCGCAGCGCGGCCACGTCTGCCTGGTGTGCACCACTGAGGGCGACCCCGAACGGGAGCTGGCCGTCGTCGAGCTGATGCGGGCGCAACGGGCCGCGGCCGTGATCCTGGTCGGTGGCACCGTCGACACCCCGGAGTACCGCGAGCGCATGTCCCGGATCGCCCGTGCCCTGCAGTCGGCCGGTTCCCGCCTGGTGCTGTGCGGGCGGCCGCCGCTGGGCGACGGCACTCCTGCCACGGTCATCGAGTACGACAATGAAGGCGGCGCCTACGCCATGACGAGCCATCTGCTGTCCATGGGCCACCGCCGCATCCTCTTCCTCGGCGGCGCCGGATCCACCACCGCGCTCGGCCGGGAGCGCGGCTACCGCTCCGCCCACCGCGCCTACGGCACCGAGCCCGACCCGGCGCTGCTCCGCCCCGGTGACTTCACCCGCGACTCCGGCTACCGCCGCGTCCGCGAGGCCCTGGCGGGCGGGCGGCGCTTCACCGCCGTCTTCGCCGCGACCGACATGGTGGCGGCCGGCGCGCTCACCGCGCTGCACGAGTCGGGCATCCACGTCCCCGGCGAGGTGTCGCTCGCGGGCTACGACGACATCCCGTTCGCGCGTGACCTGCATCCGCCGCTCACCACGGTGCATGTGCCGTACGAGGAGATGGGCCGCACGGCGGTGCGCACTGTGCTCGGCAGAAGGCCGGACGCGGGGGACGAACACCGGATGCTGGGTACGCATGTGGTGCTCCGTGCCTCGGTCCGGGCGGCTGCGCTTGGGGTGGGCGCATGACCGGCGCGCTCTTCGCGATGGACCCGGTCCATCTGCCCGTGCTGTTCCCGGATCCCGTGCTGGACCGGCTCTCCGGGCTGGTCCGGATCCCGCGCGCCGCCGAGCCCGTGCCACGTGCGTCGCAGGACGCGGAGGTGCTGATCACCGGCTGGGGGTGTACGCCGCTGACCGCGGACGTACTGGACCGGCTGCCCCGGCTGCGGGCGGTGCTGCACGCGGCGGGCAGCGTCAAGTCGCACATCACCCCCGCCTGCTGGGAACGCGGACTGCTGGTCTCCTCGGCCGCCGCCGCCAACGCCCTGCCGGTCGCCGAGTTCACGCTGGGCGCGATCCTGCTCAGCGGCAAGGACGCGTTGCGGATGCGCGCTCTCTACGCGGCCGAACACCGCTCTCCCACGCCGGGCGAGACCGCCCGGCTGGGCAACCACGGGCGCCGCGTCGGCATCGTCGGCGCGTCGAAGATCGGGCGCAGGGTGATCGAACTGCTGCGGCCGTTCGATGTGGAGGTCGCGGTCTACGATCCGCATCTCGGGCCCCAGGACGCGGCGGCCCTCGGTGTGCGGCATCTCGGACTGGACGAACTGGTGGCGTGGAGCGAGGTGCTGAGCGTCCACGCCCCCGATCTGCCCGAGACCCGCCACATGCTGGACGCCCGGCGGCTGGCCCTCCTGCCGGACGGCGCGGCACTCATCAACACCGCACGCGGTGCCCTCGTCGACACCGCCGCCCTGACCACGGAGCTGTCGACGGGCCGGATCTCGGCAGTCCTGGACGTCACCGATCCGGAGCCGCTGCCCGCCGCCTCGCCGCTCTTCCAGCTGCCCAATGTGCTGCTCACCCCGCACATCGCGGGCGCGCTCGGCAACGAGCTGGAGCGGCTGGGCTCCGTGGTCGTCGACGAGATGGAACGGCTGCTGTCCGGCCAGGTGCTGCGGCACCGGGTGCTGCGGGCGGATCTGGCCCGCATCGCCTGATCGCGTGCGGTTGCCGGACGGGCAGCTGTCGGGTGGTCGGGTCGGGGGGTGATTGCCAGACCCTCGCGCTACCGTCGGACGGGCCGGGGGCGCGCTGGAGGATGTGCCGCTGCGGGTCAACCGGATCCGGCGGAGCGAGGCGGGGATCGCGGCAGCCGGACAGCCGCCGCAGCGGACCATGCTCTTAGAGGCCGCGCGAATAGGTGGGGCGGCTGGCCGAGTGCCTGGCGAGATGCCTCTCCTCCGATGGGGGCCGGTACGCCAATTTCAACACCCCTGCCGAGGCGTTCGTGGTCTTCGCCGAGCAGGTGTTCCGGTATCCACGGGGTGACCCGGCGGGCCGCGGACGGGCCCAGGAGTACGGCAGATCCGTGGGGGTGCCCGAGCCGCAGCTGGACTGGGAGGACTGATACCGCGTTCCCGGATACTGCCGGTCCGCCAGTGGGCGCGGCCGGGCGGCGGTGCGGGTCCTTCAAGTGCCCACACCCGCCTGAGAGTTCACTCGAATGGGTGACACGGTACCGAGGGGCTCCGCGGCCCCGTACTGCGCCGCCATGACGGCCGGTGGAGCTGACGTCGGCCCACGTCAACGGGGCCTGCCCGAAGGGAGAATCAGCCCCGACCGGGCAGTCGACACAATTCCCCGGGGAAGCCCAGAATGCGCTCAGCAATTGAACCACCGCTAACAAGGAGCACCGATGCCACCACTGCTGCTCGGCGACGACGATGTCCGCGCCCGTCTCGACGCGCCCACCGCCGTCACGGCAGTCCGGCAGGCCCTTCTCGCGCACCACGCCGGGACGCTCACCGCCCCGCCGCGGGTCCGTACCGGACTCGGGGATGGCGATCTGGTCTTCACCGCCGGCCAGCTGCGCGAGCAGGGCCTGCACGGCTTCCGGGTGTACGACGACTGGGACAGGAACAGCGACCAGCTCGTCGCCGTCTGGGACACCGGCACGGGCCGCCTGCGCGGTCTGGTGCACGGCGGTGAGCTCGGGCCGCGCCGCACCGGGGCGATCGGCGCCCTGGCGGTGAACGCGCTGGCCCGGCCGGAGGCGTCGCGGCTGGGCCTGGTCGGGGCCGGGGTACAGGCCTGGACGCAGCTGTGGGCGCTCGCCGCTGTCCGTCACATCGACGAGGTCGTCGTCAGCGCCTCCCGGCCGGCCCGCGCGGCGGCGTTCGCCGAGCGGGCCTGGCGCGAGCTCGACCTCAAGGTCAGGGCGGTGGACTCGGCCGAGCGGGCGGTCCGCGGCCAGGACATCGTGATCGTCGCGACCAACAGCCCGACCCCGGTCCTGAACGAGGAGTGGGTCTCCCCCGGCACCCATCTCACCACCCTCGGTCCCAAGACGGTCTCCCAGCACGAGATCCCGGCGGCCCTCGCAGAGCGCGCCGACGTCGTCGTCACCGATTCACGCGCCCAGGTCGCCGGATACGCCGAGAGCCACATCTTCGGCCTGTCCACGATGACCGAGCTCGGCGCGGTGCTGGCCGGCGCGGCGCCGGGCCGGACCTCGGCGGGGCAGATCACCGTTTTCTGCTCGGTGGGCCTGGCCGGTACGGACGTCGCGGTCGCGGCGGCGCTGCTCGGTTAGGCCGGACACGGCCGAGGGCCTGTCCGGCCGTCTCCGTGGCGTCGAGTCTCCACGGAGACGGCCGGACAGGCCCTAGCATGGGCCAGCACGGGGTGCGGAAGCTGGCGGGAGGGCCGATATGACCACGGCGATGCAGCCGTACGACGTCCTTGTCGTCGGCGGGGCCGGGGTGGACACGATCGTGAACGTCGACGCTCTGCCGGTGCCGTACGAGGACTCGGTGCAGGTGCCGCCGATCCGGGAATGGGCCGGGCACACCGGTACGGGAGTGGCGCTGGGCTGCCGGGCGCTGGGCATGACCACCGGGTTCATCGACTTCGTCGGTGAGGACCGGCTCGGCGACTTGGTCCGCGAGCGCCTGGCGGAAGCGAAGGTGGAGTTCTACCCACTGATCTCCCCCGCCGGCACCCGCCGCGCTGTCAACCTGGTCTCGGCCGACGGCCGGCGGATGTCCTTCTACGACGGCCGTGACCCGCTCGACCTGCGGATGCCGCCCGAGTTCTACCTCCCTCAGCTGCGGCGCGCACGGCATGTGCATGTCTCGATCCAGCATTACGCGCGGTTCCTGTACGACGACGTCCAGACACTGGGCATCCCCGTCTCCACCGATCTCCACGACTGGGACGGGGTCTCCGAACACCACAGGGAATTCGCGCTCCGCTCCGACCTGGTTTTTTTCAGCGCCGCCCGCGCCGGGCAGCGGACCGCCGACATCATGCGCGGCATCCTGCGCGACGGCCGCGCCGAGACCGTCGTCGCCACTGACGGGGCGGCCGGCGCCTATCTCCTCACCCGCTACGGCGCCGGCGGGCAGCCCCGGCACATCCCCTCGGTCGCCCCGCCGGGCCCGGTTGTGGACAGCAATGGCGCGGGCGACGCCTTCGTCTCCGGCTTTCTGCACGGCCGCTCCCGCGGTCGCTCGCCCCGGGAGTGCGCGCTGCTGGGCTCGGTCGCGGGGGCGTACGCGTGCGTCACCGAAGGCACGCACACCTCGCTGATCGACCCGGCGGGACTGGCCGAGGGCTACGCGCGCGCGTCGATTGTCAGTGGGGCTTGATATATCTGCTGTCGAGTCAGACTCTGCCCCGTCGGCGTCAGGAGACCCGCGACATGTCCGCTGTAGAGCAGCTGCAGGAGCTGCACGGCCTGCTTGCCTTCGACTTTCCCGCAGCACCGGAGGAGGGCGGTCTGCCGGAACCGGATTCGGTCGCGTGGCGGCTCTCCGTCGCCCCGGAGGGCGGCCACGGCACGACGGATTTCGAGGAGCTGTGGGAGCGGTTTCTCGGTGCGATGGACGCTTGCCGGGTCCGGGCTCTGATCATCGGCGAGTGGGACGCGCTGGAGGGCAGCGACTCGGGCGCCGCCGTTCAGCTGCTGGCCGCCGCCCGGGACCGGCTGACAGCGCTCCAGGCGGTCTTCCTGGGTGATGTGGAGGGCGAGGAGGCCGAGCAGTGCGATGTCACTCCGGTCCTCGACGCCTATCCGGCCTTGCGTGAGCTCGGCATACGGGGCGGTGCCGGTCTGCGCTTTCCCGCCGTCCGCCACGCGAGCCTTCGCACCCTGGGCATCGAGGCCGACGGGCTGCCGGCTGAGGTGGTCCGCGGGGTCGCGGCGAGCGAGCTGCCGGCGCTGGAGTATCTGGAGTTGTCGCTGGGGGCGGAGGAATGCGGCGGCGACTACACCGCCGACGACCTCGCCCCCATCCTGGCGGGCGACGGCCTTCCCGCGCTGCGCCACCTGGGCCTGGCGCACAGCGACCTCCAGGACGAGATCGCCATCGCGGTCTCCTCCGCCCCAGTCGTGGCCCGGCTCCAATCCCTGGACCTCTCCCTGGGCACGCTGGGCGACGAGGGAGTGGAGGCGCTGCTGGATGGGGTGCCGCTGACCCATCTGGAATGGCTGGACCTGCGCTCCGAATACATCGGCGCGGACACGGCCCAGCGGATCCGGAAGGCCCTGGAACCGCAGGGGGTGGAGGTGGACCTGTCCGAGCCGGGCAGGTCCTGATTCCCCGCGGGTCAGGCAGCGTGCGGTGTACGACTGGCCGGCCGGTGCGGAAGCCCGCACCGGTCACGCCGTGCGCCGTTCGGTGTCGCCCGCGAGCAGGAAGTCGGCGTCGCCGTTCTTCGCACCCTGGATGAACCTGCTGATCTCGTGGTCGGTGTAGATGAGCGCCGGGCCGTCCGGGTCGGTGGACTGCCTCAGCGCCACCCTGCCGTCGTTGAGCTTCTTGGCCTCGAGGCAGGAGCCGCCGTTGCCGCCGCTCCAGGGCTTGCGCCAGCCCTCGATCCCGAGGTCGGTGGCTGGCATGCCGTTGTATATCCGGTCCA
Organism: Actinacidiphila oryziradicis; assembly: GCF_005047355.1. Classification (GTDB taxonomy): domain Bacteria; phylum Actinomycetota; class Actinomycetes; order Streptomycetales; family Streptomycetaceae; genus Actinacidiphila; species Actinacidiphila oryziradicis. Next base: position 8,682 of record NZ_SUMC01000036.1, on the reverse strand, counting down.
TGGTTCAGATCCCCCTGTGAATGCCACTAAGAATGGCCTCGGTGCTCAGGGCCGGTGCCGCTTGGGCGCACATCCGGTCCAGAGCCTCCAGATAGGCCGATACATCGTCGCGTTCGTCGAAGTAGGCGGCGCCGACCAGGCTTTCCGTGAAGACGACATCCGGCAGTTCCTGGATCTGGAACCGGAAGATGTGGAACGGTCCGTACATCGCGGAGTGCGGTCCGGCCGAGAACTCCATGATTTGCAGGCGGACGTTCGGCAGCGCGCAGGCTTCGATGAGCCGGGCGGTCTGGGCGCGCATGACTCCGGGTCCGCCGATGGGTCTTCGCAGCACCGTCTCGTCCAGGACCACCCAGAACAGTGGCGCGTCCCGGCGGGTGAGCAGCGACTGCCGCTCCATACGGAGCGCGACGCCGCGTGCGATCTCCTCCTCGGACGCGGTCGGCAGGCCGGCCCGGAGTACGGCGTGGGCGTAGTCGGCCGTCTGTAGCAGTCCGGGGACATAGTGCGGCTCATAGGCGCGGATGACGCTCGCCGCGCCTTCCAGGCTCACGAAGGCGCTGAACCAGTCGGGAAGGACGTCGCGGTAGCGGTGCCACCAGCCGGGCTGGTTGGCCTCGCGGGCGAGTGACACGAAGATGTCGATCTCGGCGTGGTCGGTGACGCCGTAAGTGCGGAGCAGCTTCTCCACGTACGGGATCTTCAGGCCGACCTCGGCCTTCTCCATCCGGCGGATAGTGGCGTGGGTGACGTCCAGGGCCCGGCCGGCCTGTTGATAGGAGAAGCCGGCCTTCTCGCGCAGATCCTGGAGCCGCTTGCCCAGGACTACTCGCAGGACGGTGGGTGCGCCGCCCGATCGCGCGTCCGTCACGACCCACTCCCTCCCCAACTTCCCTCGCGGGGGAGCAGTCTGTCATGTCGTCAGCGCAGCGAACAGCCTGTTGCGATGATTCTGTAATTTACAGATCGCATCTTGCCAACCGTTCGGTGCGGCCCGCATAGTAGCGAAGTGGCTTCCCCCCAAGACGCTCTCCGGTTAGAGCGCCGTGGCGACATCGACGCCCGTCGCTGCCAGTACACGTTTCACTTGCCCGCGCTGGGCGCTTCGGTCGCCGAGGCGCGGCAGCGGGTACGGACGCGGCTGCGCGACTGGGGAGTCCACGAAGAAACCCGGGACGACGCCGAGATGGTGATCTCCGAGCTCTTCACCAACGCCGTGCGGCACACCGACAGCGAACGGGTCATCTGCACCCTGCGGCTGACCGGCACGCTGCTCCGGCTGGAAGTGGCCGACCAGGGTTGTACGCAGACGGAGCCCCGGTCGCGGGAGGCGGAGGCCGACGAGGAGTCCGGGCGCGGGCTGCTGTTGGTGGGCGCGCTGTCAAAGGAATGGGGCTCCCGGCCCAACGACCGTGGCCCGGGTCGCGTCGTATGGGCCGAATTGTCCCCGGTCCGCATCCTCCCGTGAACGTTTCTGTCTGCCGTTGAACGCGGCCCCAAGAGGCCGTCGGCCCGGGCGTCCTGCCTACGGCAGAGGCAGCAGGTCCGGGCGCTTGGGCTCGACGTTGTCACCGGAGGACTCGCCGCGCAGCCGCCGCCCGATCCAGGGCACCAGGTACTCCCGGGCCCATTGGATGTTGTCCCGGCGCACCTCGGCGGGGGCCCGCGCCGGCTCCGGCGGCCACGGCTGGTCCGGGTCGGCCGGCACCTCCAGGCCAAGCACCTGCCCGGCGCGCAGCGCGACCCGGGTGTGCCCCTCCGGGGACAGGTGCAGCCGGTCCCCGTCCCATGCCCGCCGGTCCTGTATCGGGCGGAGCGACCAGAGGTCGAGCACCGGGCAGTCGTACCGGTCGGCGATGGAGCGTACGTGCGCCGTATAGGTAGCGATCTTGCCGCGCAGATGACGCAGCACGGGCACCCCGCGGGTGTCGACGCCGGTGCATACGAGAACTGTGCCGACCGAGGAGGTGAGGTCGGCGACCGCGGCCTCGAAGCGGTTGGCGACATCGTCCGGGTCGCTGCCGGGCCGCAGGATGTCGTTGCCGCCCGCGCAGAAGGTCACCAGGTCCGGGCCGAGCTCCTTGGCGCGCGGCACCTGCTCCGCGACGACCTGGTCGAGGAGCCGGCCTCGTACGGCAAGGTTCGCGTACCGGAAGTCCCCGGGAGCGGAGCCGCCCAGGAGATCGCTGCCGGACCCGCGGTCGGAGAGCAGCACCGCGAGCCGGTCGGCCCAGCCGATGAGGGACCCGTCGGGGCCGGGGTCACCGACGCCTTCGGTGAAGCTGTCGCCGATTGCCGTGTACGACCCGATCACGCCAATGTTGTTTGTCTTCGAATCGTCTGCCACGAGAGCACATACTTCTCCCCGCGAAGTAACTTACGCCACCGTAACCAGAGGTTGACGGGGCGTGATTAATGCCACTGGCAACGGTTTGGAAAATGTCGGAATAGGCCGCCGGAGTTTTGGGTTTCTGCTCCAATCAGCTCGCCGAAGCGCTGGGCGTGCAGGTAGGCGAGGACGACAGTCTCGTCGCCGCGCATGTGCTGGAGCGCCCTGAAGCCGTCCGGGCCGCCGGGCGGACGCAGCCGGTAGAGGGCCGGGACCACGTGACCTTGAGGTTGCCGATCTTGGCCACGTACACCGTGCCGTTCTCCTTCAGGGAGAAGGCGTTCGTGTTGAGGCGGACGGACTGCCGGGTGTCTTTCTTCGATTTGTACCGGGCGGCGCGGTCTTTCGGCCTTTGCGGTGGCCCTTGAGGGAGAAGTTCTTGTAGGCGGTGTCCAGGTCGCGCAGGGACTGCTGGTGTACGACAGCGGATACCTCGGCGAGCCATCCGCGCTCGATGGTGCGTTTGGCCTGGGTGATGTGCACCTTGGACAGTTCGGCCGAGGTCACGTACGGCAGCCCGCCGCGTGTGCTTCCGTGCGGGCGCGCAGGCAGTCGTTCCACACCACGCGGGCGCATCCGAACGCGCTCGCCAGCGCGGTGCGCTGGCGCTGGAGGGCGTCCGGGTACACCCGATAGTCGTACCGTAACTGCATGTGAGTGACCGTACTGGGGCTGGTCCGAGGGAGACAAATGACGGGTTTCGGCGTGGCAGGCATGTGGTTTCGGCGATGCACGTTCACTTGGTCTTTGTGACCACATACCGGCGTGGCGTGTTCAACGACGAGATAGTGCGCCACGAAGTTCTGTGTGACCGAGTGGAGGTGAGAGACCACCACCATCGGGCCGTCGCAGCGGCCCGGTAGAAGCTGGACACATACCTCTTGGTACGCACAATGGACGGCTGTCGTATCGTCGGCTTTGGCTTTGACCCGCGGTGACCACACCGCGGGCCGCGACCCCAGGGAGCGCGTGTGACCCAGCAGCTGCCGCAGACCGCCTCGACCGAACCCGAACCCGAGCTCACCGGCGTACGCAACTTCCGCGATGTCGGCGGCCTCCCGACGGCCGACGGGCGCCGGGTACGGCACGGACGGCTCTTCCGCAGCGGACATCTGGCACACGCCACCGAGAAGGACGCGGAAATCCTCACCGCCCTCGGCCTCGGCACCATCTTCGACTTCCGCAACACCTCCGACATCAAGCTGGAGGGCCCGGACATCGCCCTGCCCGGCGTGCGCAACGTCAACATGCCGCTGAGCGATCCCGCCGCCGGCGCCGACTTCTGGGTCACCGTGCGGCGCGGCGACCTCGCCGCCCTGCGCACCGCCCTCGGCGACGGCAGGGGCGCGGGCCGCATGATCAAGGCGTACCGGCAGCTCATCCTCGACCGCAACGCCGAGCACAGCCGGATGCTGGAGCTGCTCGCCGAGGAGGAGGCCGTGCCGGCGCTGCTGCACTGCGCGGCGGGCAAGGACCGGGCCGGCACCTCGATCGCCATCATCCTGCTCGCCCTCGGCGTCGGGCGCGAGGCCATCGAGCGCGACTACCTCAAGAGCAACGCCACCCACCGCCGCTACAGCGTCCAGCGCGTCGCCGCCGTCGAGCCGGCCGCCCACCCGGAGGTCAGCCAGCTGCTCAGCCCGCTCTTCGAGGCCCGCGCGGAGTACCTGGCGGCCGCCTTCGACACCATGGAGGAGCGCTGGGGGTCCGTCGACCGCTACCTCACCGAGGGGCTCGGTTGCATCCCGGAGCGCCGCGAGCGGCTGGGCGCCCTCCTGCTGGAGTAGCCGGCACCGGCTACTTGGCCCCCGCCAGGTAGAAGATCCAGATGAAGAAGCCCACGATGGCATGGACGGCGACCAGATAGATCCCGACCCGGACGGTCAGCCCGAGCGGTGCCTTGGTCCCCTCGTCGGAATGGCGTACGGAAGGATTTTCTACCGGGGGATTTCCGGCAGGGGGATTTCCCACGGAGGGGGGTACGGACATCAGGGTGCTCCTTCAGCCGCCGAGGCACAGCTCGGCGGGCGCGCTCTGCAACAGGGTGTGGACGAACAGCAGCTCCACGGCGCCGGACGAGGCAGCGGCGATACGGTGCGGTGTCAGCGAGTCGAAGTGCGCGCTGTCCCCCGGCCCCAGCACATGGACGGCCTCGCCGAGTGTGAGCCGCAGCTCGCCGTCCAGCACATGCAGCCACTCCTCACCCGGATGGACCCGGACCAGGCCGTCCTGCGGGCCGGACGGCACCCGCAGCCGCAGCGCCTGCATCGCCCGGCCGGGACCTCCGGCCTGCCAGTACGTCCAGCCGCCCGCGCGGGCCGGCTCCATGCGGTCGGCGCGCACGATCGGCTGCTGAGCGGGAACGGTCTCCCCCAGCAGATCGGACACTGTCGTACCGTAGAGCCTGGCCAGGGCGAGCAGCATGGGCAGCGACGGCTGGCGCCGTCCGGTTTCCAGCCGGGAGAGATGCGCGGGTGACATACCGACCCGCGCCGCCGCCGCCTCGAGCGTCAGGCCACTGCGACGGCGCAGTCCTCGCAGTTGCGGGGCGAGATCCGGCTCCGCCGGTGGAGAGGTCATGTCTCCGGTATAGCCACGTCCGGCCTGACAGGCAAAAGATTTGCCTGTCAGGCAAAACCCCTCAGCGGTTCGCCACCGCCTGCTTCACCAGGGTGCGGCCGAAATCCCACATCAGCCCGCCACCGGAATGCGCCTCATCCATCACGGACGTGAACGCGTCGACAAAACGATCCACCTCCCGCTCGCCGATGATCAGCGGCGGGATCAGCTTGATGACCTCGAGATGGTCGCCCGAGACCTGTGTCAGGATCCGGTGCCGCTGCAACAACGGCACCACCACCATCTGCGCGAACAGCCCCTTCCTGGCCGCCTGCAACATCGTCCACCGGCTGCGCAGCCCCAGCGACTTGGGCCGCCCGAACTCGATCCCGATCATCAGGCCCCGGCCCCGTACCTCGTAGAGCAGCTCGTACCGGTCCACCAGCGCCGCGAGCCGGGTACGCAGCAGATCCCCGGTGCGCCGGGCGTTCGCCACCACCTGCTCGTCCTCCATGACGGCGAGCGTCGCCAGCCCGGCCGCCATCGCCTGCGCGTTCGCTCCGAAGCTCGCCGAGTGCACCAGCACCCGGTCCATGGACGAATAGACCTTCTTGAAGATCCACTCCTTGCCGAGGGTGGCCCCCACCGGCACATAGCCACCGGAGAGCATCTTCGCCACGCACACCAGGTCGGGCTCGACGCCTTCATCGTGGCTGTAGGCGAAGAATTCGCCCGTCCGGCCGAGGCCGGTCTGCACCTCGTCGGCGATGAGCAGCGCCTTGTACCGGTGCAGCAGCTCCTGCGCGGCGCGCAGATACCCCGGCGGCGCGGCATGCACCCCCTTGCCCTGGATCGGCTCGACGATGAGCGCCGCGACATCACCGCGCTTCAGCTCCTTCTCCAGCGCCGCCAGGTCGCCCAGCTCCACGGCGGTGTCCGGGAGCAGCGGAGCGAAGCCGTCGCGGAATCCGTCCTCCCCGTTGACCGAGAGGGAGCCGGTGGTCAGGCCGTGGAAGGCATGCGTGCAATACAGTACGCGCGGCTTGCCGGTGGCGTAGCGGGCGAATTTGAGGGCGGTCTCGACCGCCTCCGTACCGCTGTTGCCGAAGAATACCCGGTCCAGATGCGGCGCGTAGGTGAGCAGCTTCTCGGCGAGCAGCCCGGGCAGCGGCTGGCAGTCGAACCGGGTGAGGTCGGCCAGGCCCGCGTCCAGTACGTCATGGAGCGCCTTGCGGACGACCGGGTGGTGGCGCCCGAGGCCCATCACGCCGAATCCGGCGAGCATGTCGAGGTAGTCCTGGCCGTCCTCGTCCCAGAAGTACGCCCCTTCGGCTCGCTCGTAGACCTTGTCGAAGCCGATGGTGTGCAGCATGCGCGGCAACTGGTGATTGAGGTAGTTGGTGTGCAGGTCATAGCGCTCGCCGCCGCGCTGGGCGAGCAGCGTCGCCAGGTCAAAGGGTTTCGGCTCCGCCGGTTCCATGGTTTGCGGGCTCCTTAGCTTCTCCAGAGCTTCTGCAGCTGCTTCTTCAATTGTCCTCGGGCGCTTGGCCACGGCCGATTCGAGGCCGACGCGGCGCGGGCCGGCGGTCGGGAACCCTTTCGGAGTCCGGGGTGGAGGCGTCACGTCGGCGGCAGCGCCTCGTCGTCGGGGCGGAGGCGGGTGAGGGTGGCGCTGATGCGCCCGGCGATCTCGGCGGGGGTGAGGCCGATGTCGGCCAGCACCTCGCCGCGTTTGGCGTGGGCGAGGAACTGCTGGGGGATGCCGAAGTCGCGTACGGGTATGTCGACCTCCGCGTCCCGGAGGGCCTGGGCGACGGCAGAACCGACGCCGCCGGTGCGGCTGTTGTCCTCGACGACGGCGACGATGCGGTGCTGGGCGGCGAGCGGCGCGAGCGCGGGGTCGACGGGCTTGACCCAGCGTGGGTCGACGACGGTGGCGCCGATGCCGCGTTCTCGCAGAAGGGCCGCGGCGGCGAGGCAGGTGGCGGCGAGGGCGCCGACGGAGACAAGGAGCACCTCGGGCCGGTCGCCGCGGTGGAGGACGTCCAGGCCGCCGATGCGGTCTATGGCGGGGAGGGGTTCGCCGAGGGTCTCCTTCGGGAAACGGATGACGGTCGGGGCGTCGTCGACGTCAAGCGCTTCCCGGAGCTGGGCGCGGAGCTGGTCGGCGTCGCGCGGGGCGGCGATCCGCAGGCCGGGGACGACCTGGAGGATGGACATGTCCCACATGCCGTTGTGGGAGGCGCCGTCGTCACCGGTGACGCCCGCCCGGTCGAGGACGAATGTGACGCCGCATTTGTGCAGGGCGACATCCATGACCACCTGGTCGAAGGCACGGTTCAGGAACGTCGCGTAGACAGCGACGACCGGGTGCAGCCCGCCGGTGGCCAGTCCGGCGGCCGAGACGGCGGCGTGCTGTTCCGCGATGCCCACGTCGTAGATCCGGCCGGGGAAGGCGTCAGCGAATTTCTGCAGACCGACCGGTTGGAGCATCGCGGCGGTGATCGCCACGACATCGGGGCGCTCAGCGCCGATGCGGAGCATCTCGTCGCCGAAGACGGCGGTCCACTTCGGGCCGCTGGACGGGGTGAGAGGCGCGCAGGTGAGCGGGTCCATGGCGGCGACCGCGTGGAAACGGTCGGCCTCGTCCTGCTCGGCGAAGGCGTAGCCGCGGCCCTTCTGGGTGAGGCAGTGCACCAGCACCGGGCCGTGGAACCGTTTGGCCCGGCGGAGGGCGGATTCGACAGCCGGGATGTCATGGCCGTCGATCGGGCCGACGTATTTCAGCCCGAGGTCCTCGAACATGCCCTGGGGCGCGAAGGCGTCCTTGAAGCCCTTCTTCGCGCCGTGCAGGGATTCGTAGAGCGGCTTGCCTATGACGGGGGTGTGCTGGAGCAGCTGTTTGCCCCAGGCGAGGAAGTGCTCGTAGCCGTCGGTGGTGCGGAGGGTGGCGAGGTGGTTGGCGAGGCCGCCGATGGTGGGGGCGTAGGAGCGTTCGTTGTCGTTGACGACGATGATGACGGGGCGGTCCTTGGCGGCGGCGATGTTGTTGAGGGCCTCCCAGGCCATGCCGCCGGTGAGGGCACCGTCGCCGATGACGGCGACGACCTGGTCGGCGCGGCCCAGGACCTGGTTGGCCTTGGCGAGGCCGTCGGCCCAGCCGAGGACCGTGGAGGCGTGGGAGTTCTCGATGACGTCGTGGTCGGACTCGGCCCGGGAGGGGTAGCCGGAGAGGCCGCCCTTGCCGCGGAGCTTGGAGAAGTCCTGGCGGCCGGTCAGGATCTTGTGGACGTAACTCTGGTGGCCGGTGTCCCACAGGATGCGGTCGACCGGTGAGTCGAAGACACGGTGCAGAGCGATGGTCAGTTCGACCACGCCGAGATTGGGTCCCAGATGGCCGCCGGTTCGGGCGACCGCCTGGACCAGGAAGTGGCGGATCTCGGCCGCCAGGTTGTCGAGCTGCCCTTCGGGCAGCGCCTTCAGATCACGCGGACCTCGGACGTTCTCGAGCATCGACACGTTGGGACCTCGTTCCCTGCGCAGATTGCTGGTTTCAGCCCACGCTGACTTGGGGCTCGCCCGAGGCGATGCCGTCGGCCTCCATCTCCTCGGCGATCTTCATCGCCTCTTCGATCAGGGTCTCGACGATCTTCGACTCCGGGACGGTCTTGATCACCTCGCCCTTGACGAAGATCTGCCCCTTGCCATTACCGGACGCCACCCCGAGATCAGCC